>NZ_FUKU01000031.1 GCF_900163865.1 Sphingobacterium sp. JB170 | reverse complement strand
CACTTTTCCTCACTTAGATTATATTATACAAACATAGGAGAAGCAAAAGAACGTCGCTTGTTTAGAACAGATATTTTACACTATTAAGATTAGACGGTCATTTATTAGCAAAATATTCTCTTGCTATTTTCGCTACTCCCACACTAAAATATCTTCCATTATCGGAAACGCCCTCAATGGCTTTTTTAAAATCGTCCTTATCGCTACCAATGAGCAGATAAGCAGCAACACCAATATCCAAAAGAGAAATTACCGCTTTTTCAGTATCAATATCGCTATGGGCAATCAGCTTTATAGTCGGATATTGCGTTTTCAATTCCCGTAGCTGTGCCAGCACGTTCTTGTCATAAAAATCGAGGTCGATGATGCAAACATCGGGAAATGCTGTTAGAACAGATAATTGAGATGATCCGCTTTCTATATTTTCCGAACGGAATAATATCTCAATTCCGGAATTAGCAAGCTCATTGCAGATGACATCTATAATCGGGCTTTTATCATTGATAAAGGCGAGGGTTTGTTCAGGTTTGTTTACTGTATCCATAATACCATTTTTTTATTTTTTGTGAACCCTACACAAAAAATAAAGCGTAGGCAATCACACTTACCGGCATTAAGGCACTGGTACGCCATCCCCCAAATAAGCGGACGCCCACGCCTATAACGTGAGCGTTCTTACCTATCTGTTCCGGGGATTTAAAAATTACCAGTTTCTAATGCGGAACTTAAAGTAAAAACACTTTAAGTATTTTTATATTTTCTAAAAGCAAAGATAATAAAGTCATTCCTATATGCGTGTATAATCAGGAACAAAAAAGGTTATAGTCAGTCGATTTTGTTGGAGATGTAATTTTGCTCCAATATGCCCAACAAATCCGTTTCCTTATAGATAATTTTGCCCCCTATCTGGATATAAGGCAGGACATTGTCATCACGATATTGTTGGAGGGTGCGTTTACTGATGTGCAGCAGCTTGCACACGTCTTCGCCCGAAAGGAAAATTTCACCGTTCATTACAGGACGATAGTTCTTCAGTATTTCTTCAATACGGCTTCGTAACTGTATTATCATCTCCCGTTGTTCGATGATTTCTTCTGCTTCATTGGTCAATAAATTCATTGTCGTTGGTATTGTACGGCTGTCCGGCTTCGAGCAAAGCCTGTACATCCGAGCGTTTGTAATAATTCTTGCGGTTCAGCTTGGAATAAGGCAACAAGCCTTTGTCTTTGTAGGTCTGCAAAGTCCGTTTGGTAATGTTCATCATCAGGCACACTTCCTGGTTATCGAGCCATTGCTCCCCTTTGAAAATAGGCGTATATTTTCGGGTGGTACTTTCAGTCAGTTCCAAAAGTGCTTTAAGCTCATTCTTCATTCCGTCCAATGCGGATTTTTGTATTGCGATAACTTCCATTTTTGCTCATTTTTGCTGTGGAAGTCGAATTTATAAAGGCTTATTGCAGGGTTGGGAAATGTGGTATTGATTGGCTTTGAAAGGTAGTGTTTGGCGGTTTACAGTATGGTAAAAAGCAAAAACCGACCTGCAAGAGTATTTACAGATCGGTTTGGTTCTTCTGGATGTTGCCACCCATTTTAATCACTACTATTAAACTGAAAGCTCAGTTGCTTTTCATTCCCGAAGCTGTCCGAAATCCAAACCTCAAAGGACTGTGATACGGTGGACGTGGAAGTGTAATACAATCTGAATTGTTCAGTTGGCAACGAATACAAATCATTCGGCAGGTACGGCTGTTCATCGCAATACTGCAATGTTCCTGTACCGTCAAACTGAAAATAGCGAAGAAAATACTGTGTGTTCGTGTAGTTCCCTGTTCGTTGTATGGTAATGCGTATTTCTACCGTCTGCCCATTTGATACATCTTTAGGCACAGGCATCACGTTTACCTCAAAAGGAAAATCGTTCTGTATTTCGAGTTCATCATCTTTGCTGCAAGATACCAGCGAAATAGAACCTGTCAGGATTGCCAGCATTAGGTATATTGGCAACATTCCTATTCTGAATTTATTAAATATTGCTATCATCGTTTCAAATTTTAAAAGTTAAACCTTAATCCCACACCTGCGGACGGACGAAACTGTTCCAGATCCGTACCCCATACTACCTTTGTACGCCCTTGCAGCACTAATACAAATCGGTCTGACAAGTATGTTTCAAACGTGAGCCGTCCGCCTGCTCCATAGATAAAATTATCCTCGCTCAGTATCTTCGCACCATCGTACAACATTGCTTCGCCCCGGTTGATGGTTTCATAACCTACTACGCCTGTTATGCCTAAGTTCAGCGTGATGTTCTTACGGGTATCACCTAACAGGAAGAAACTGTAACCGCCCTCGGCAGTATAAGTTTCCTGTGGTATTTGGATACCTTTGTAGTCGTGGTATTGATGCGTGTATTCCAATGCCCAAAGCTGATAATTGCCGTTCTTACCGTTTATGGTCATTGCTACACTGATGTAATAATCATTACCAATTTTCTCATCGGACAGTATGCCCGTGGTTACTTCCAATCCTTTTTGCTTTGGTAGCATTCGTTGTGCCTGTGTAACCGTGATGGCCACAAAGAGTAGCATCACGGTATAGATATACTTTTTCATTCTTATTGCTTTAAAGTGTTATTAAAATTTCAGATGCATATCGTTTATCAAACGAGCTTTGATTAAATCCGAATTTTCCACTTGAAGTGTCTGATGCCTGCCTCCGTTTTTCTCAAAGATTTCAATCAGTAAAACCTTGTCATCGTTAATGGTAAACTGATCCAAAAGGAAAACATTCTGTTCGACGGTCTTACCACCAATAGCATCCAATGGTTTATAAGTACGAAGCGGTATCATTGGGCGTTCCTGTACTACGGTACGTTTAGCAACTTTTTTATCGACCACCTTGAAATTGACAAAATCAATCTGAAAAGGCACATTGGTTTTGTTTCTTAACTCCGTATGGAAATAGTACTTGCCATTGTGTATGTAAATCCCTTTGAGGATAAACTGGATGCCGAAGCTCTTAGCTCCGATATGCTTTACAATTCGCTTGTCTTTCTTATAAATGGTTTCCAACAGCAAGCCTGCTAATGATGGCGAATTGTTGCCCAATTCTTCAAAAAGCACATCGTTTCCGTTGGCTTTACCTACTGCTTTCTGCATTGTCAAAAGGTCATAACTCAACGCTTCGGGATAGGAACTGTAATACACATTGAAGCTGTAAAAGCGACCGTCATTGGTGATAACGGAAAAATTGGTTTCTGCTTCAAAATCCTTCACGGATGCTTTTACCCGTAAAACATTCTCCGCATCTTCGGCTTTTCCTGCTATCAGGTATTCGCTTCCCAAATCCACATAACGGATAGCCGTCGGGAAAATCAGGTGCGAAGTTTTGTCATAGGTTACTTCCATTTTGTAAGGCTCTATCTTGCCTAATGCAAGCGGAGTTCTGGCACTTTCCTGTGCGTAAGACTGTACGGCAAAGCCGAGTATCAGGGCAAATGCCCAAAAGGTTTTTAAATGATTTTTCATTGTCTTTAATATTTAATTTTAATGGTGATGAAGCTTGTATGGATTAGTGTTTGTTTTTTAATGGTATCCATACAGGTTTCATTTTTCCATTTATTTGAGTTCAACATTATTTTTTTGATACCAAAAAGACCTGATGTCCTGCTTTCAGTGTTACTTTTGGTGTTCTTACTTTTTTGGCGAAGTAGCCTGAAATACCCTGTACTACGCCACGGCTTAAATCTGCGGCAACCTGTTGTCCGGCATTTTGCGTAAGCATTATGCTTGTTCCCGAAGTCTGGCTCATATTACCCGCCATTTCCGTAAGGGCGTTCATTTCGGGAGAATAGGGAACGTACAAGCCTTGCTGTCCGTCCAGATCATAAATGGTTATATCTACCGGAATGATATTGCCCTCCAATTCAATCGAGGTTACTTTTAGTTGTAAACGTCCCCCTTGATACTTACCGATTGCCGTTAGAACTGTTCCCTGCGGAATGGTACGGCTTGGAGTTTGTGCCGGCTCCAATAAACGCAGTCGTACACCACTTTCACCGATAATGGTCTGTGTTTCATGAATACAGGCTTTGATACTGTTTTTCGGTTGCACCACCTGCTGTGTAGAACCTGCGGTATAAAAACCCCTGTTACGGGTTTCGCTCCAGTCGGCTAAGAATGTACTGTCGGAAGGTTCACGGTACAAAGCAGAAACCGCATTCTTTCTTGCGGAAGTGAATGCTACAAAATGCTCCTTTTGTGTAGAAACCGTTTGAGCCGTAGCAGCCCCTGCACCATTAGAAGGTGGAGTTCCTGCTGAATTTGTGTTTGACGGCAGATATTTAGCCGCCATCTGGTAAGACTTCTCCATCAATGCCAATTGGTCATCTATGGTAGCTGGCTTTGGTACATCTTTGTCCACCAATTGTTCTTTTAATTCCTCCAACTGCCTGCGGAGCTCCATTGTTTCCGAATGATCATCCTGATAAAACCCACCCAATGTATTTTGGGCATTACGATAGCTGTTCAGTGCTGTGTTACCGGATCTGCCCGAGCTTCTGCCTCCGCTATAACCGTAGTTTTCGTCCTCTTCGGGAATTTCATCTTCAATGTCCTGTGTGCTGTCTGTGTTCCAGTAATCTGATAGCGTTGTCAGGGCGTTGCGTTTTTCCTGATTTTTCTGTTCAAGCATTTCCTGTTCATACGCTTTTTGCTTATCTGCCTGCAAACCTGCTTCTGTAGCCTGCGGTACGGCATCGTTCAGCCCGATATTTTCGATTACCTTTTTATCTGAAGATGGTTTAAATATCAGGTACATACAGCCTACGAATACAATGCCCATCAAACCGAATATGAGTGGTTTTTTGAGCTTTTGGGCTTTGTTCTGTTTGCTGTCTTGCAGCATATCAGCGGTTGCTGCCGGGCTTCCTTCTGTTACCCGGACAACCGTTTTTTTGTTCTCATTTTCTTTCATAAAACTTATTTTTAAAGATTGTTGTTAATGTATCCTGCAAGGGTGCAGGATGTTCTTTCTTTTGGAGGACAGGGTTTTCGAGATGTTCGATGTGGAGGTCATTTTTGAAATTTCCTGCATCGTACCATACTTTGGCAATGACCCCTGCGGTAAGCAGCAGATACCCAAGAAAAAAGTAAAGGGTATATTTATGCTGTTTCCGCAAAGGCAGTTCTCGCCAGCGGTCGTCCAATTGGTCAAAGTATCTGTCCATATTTGCTCTTAATTTTTTCATCCTTTAATGATTATGTGTTATCACATCCTAAACCCTCTTTTGCGGGCAGACAACTGTTCTTTCAGTTTTTCAGTCACTTGTGCAATGGCTTCTTTTCTTGTTGGAACCGAATTTGTAGTGAGGTCTGTTAATTTCGCTTGCTTCAATAATTGCCCGTACTGATCTATTCTTTCAATATTCATTTTCTGTACATCAAAAAGACCGTCTTCGTACTTTACCCACATATTGCATTCAACTTTTGGCTTATCGTCGCCATTCCATTGAAGGTAGGTTTTCAGCATCATAATATTAGGCAGCATCGGTTTGTCCATTCTGCTGTTACAAGCCTCCAAAAACCTGCTGATGCTGTCTTTTATTTTGTCTGCATAAGCCGCTTCTGTCTGAAAATAGCCGTCATACCCTTTATCTGTAAGGGTTTTTGCGAACGTGTCTAAATCAAGTAACTGTTTCATATCCAAAATTTTAGCGTTCGATAACTTCAATGTCCCTGTTCTCCACCACTGCAAACTTTTCGATATTGAAACCCTGTGGATTATTGTCTGAGCGAACAGAGTTCACGAGATAGCAGGTAGTAATCAGATTTCGTCGGGTTACGTTGCTTGAACGGATGATGAATTGTTTGGCATAGGTTCGTACAGCATAAGGATGGGTGTCGAAGTTGCACACGACACTATCTACTTCGACGCGTTGCTGTACATTACCCGATATAATACGGTTATAATAACCTTTTTCGGAAAGGTCTTTGTAATAATCAAAGGCACTTTTATCCGCAAGGTTAAACGCCCGTTTCATATTGCTTTCGATGGCATTCTTATCGGGAGCAAGCGTAAAGAACAGCTCGTGAAACCGCCTTACGTGTTCTCTTGCCTCCACAGGACGGTTGATGCTGGCATCCTGCGATAAGGCAAGCATCAAAGATTTGCCGTTATCCAATACATAGATTTTTTGGCGCTGTTCTTCTGCAAAGCGGTAGGACTGCCATACGGCATATCCTACCACGCCAGTGCAGAGAACCGCAAACACGATGGCATAAAGCCTGATCTGTCTGAAACTGTTTTCAATGTTTCTTAGCGTTTTAAATTCCATTTTTTTATGATTTGATTGTTTTTATTTTCCCATTAACTTGCCACCAATATTCCCTGCGGCTGAACCAGCTCCGGCTCCGGCAATATTTCCGGTTTTCATTGCTGTCTGGTTTACATTGCGGGTAAAGTTTCCTGCTCCGCCTGCCTGGATAACCCAGCCTGTTACCGTCGGTATTGTGAAGTATCCGATAATGCCGATTATCATAAAAATGATGTACACGGTATTTGAGGTATCAGGTATGTATGTCGGATCAGCCAGCATTTCAATGTCCCGTTCCAGTATCAGGGATTGTATTCTTGCCAACATTGAGCTGAACAAATCCGAAACAGGTAGCCACAGATAAACACTGATGTAGCGTGTGAACCATTGCGTGAGCGTGGACTGAAACCCATCCCACACAGAAATAGCAAAAGCTATCGGTCCGAGTATGGATAAGACAATCAGAAAAAACGTCCGTATGGTATCTATTACCAGTGCTGCCGCCTGAAACAGTATTTCAAGCAGATTACGAAACCAGTCCTTTATGGCTTTTTCTATCTGATAGCCTGTCCTGTCCATATACATACCCGCCATCGTACCAATGTCGGATGGCGACCAACCCAATTCGTCCAGTTTCTTATCAAACTCTTCGTCTGATACCATATAAGCGGTTTCGGGATTTCTGACCATTGCTTCATATTCCAACTGGTCTTTCTGCTGTTGCAGCTTGTTCAAGTCAAGCACCTGGTCTTCGAGTATGGCGTGGGTTCCCTTAACCACCGGACTTAATACCGCATTGATGGTTCCCAACACGATGGTTGGAAAGAACATAATACACAGTCCTAAAGCAAACGGGCGGAGTAACGGAAACACATCAATAGGTTCGGCACGGCTTAAAGCCTGCCAAACCTTTAATGCCACATAGAACAATGCACCCAATCCCGCCATACCTTTAGCCACTGCCGCCATATCTCCGGCAAGCGGCATCATATCGTCGTACAGCGAACGCAGGACTTCGTGAAGATTATTCCATTCCATCTTTACCAGTATTTTTGATTAGAAGTTCCGTAGAGGTCAAGCACTCTTTTGGTATCGTCTTTCTTTTTCGCTCTTAAATAGCTTACAGATATGTTTTTGTTAGTGTAATAGCGCACAAGGCTGTGGTATTCCTTTACTTCTTTGTACACACGGTCAATAATATCCATACGCTCTTTGTCATTCAGCGAAAGGCTGGATGAGGAAACGATCTGCTTCAATTCTTTCAGTAGTTCGGTACTTTCATTAAGCAATGCCGAATAGCCATTGCCGATAGCGACCAGTTCCTGCGGTTTGAAATTAGGGTCGTTCATCATCTTGCCGAAATTCTGCACGTACATTTCGGATACATCACCTACCAGAAGAACTGTCTGCTGTACTTTACGGGCATCTTTTACAAGGTTGCTTACTGCTTTCAGTTTGTCGTAATATTCTTTACCTTGCTTATAGACCTTTTCCACTTCTTTGAAATTTTTTACGACATTACTCACGGTGGAAGAAGTCTGTATGATTTCATTCGCAGAGTTGAGAATACCTGAAGTCAGGTTTGCAGGATCGGTAACGATCCATTGTGCTTTTGCGGAAGGTGCTACGGCGAGCATGAGTACCGTACACACCAGTAACATGACATTTTTCATTGTTTCTGATTTTTTAAATGATTAATAATTATTGAATTGCTTTATCACGCCGCTCGATAGCGATGTGCTTGATGGCGAGCTCCACATTGCCGCCCAGTGCTGCGGCAAGCTGCATCACTTCCATCTTTTCGGTTTCTTCGGTTGTATAGGCGAGATATTCTTCCAAACTCACTTCTGTAGCATATACCGCGGAGTGTGTACCGCCCAAGCCGATCCATACTTCTTTGTAAAGCCGAGAGGGATCGTTGTTCATATTGATTGAAAGTACCTGTGCTTTTTCCTTATCCGTAAGCCCAAGCATGGCCTGAATATCATCGAACTTGTTCATGTACTTTCGCTGATCAAGGAGGATCTTACAGTCGGAATTGTTGATGATACTTTCTTTCACAATGGGCGACTGGATAATATCATCGACCTCCTGCGTTACGACAATCGCTTCTCCGAAGAACTTTCTGACGGTTTTAAACAAATATTTTATGTATTCCGCCATTCCCTCTTTGGCAATTGCTTTCCAGGCTTCTTCAATCAGGATGAGTTTTCGGACACCTTTGAGCCTCCGCATCTTGTTGATAAAGACCTCCATAATGATGATGGTCACGATGGGAAAGAGGATTTTGTGATCTTTGATTGCATCAATTTCAAAGACGATAAAGCGTTTGGAAAGCAGGTCCAATTGCTTATCGGAATTGAGCAGGTAATCGTATTCGCCGCCCTTATAATAGGGTTCGAGAACGTTTAAAAAATTGGCAATGTCAAAGTCTTTTTCCCTTACCTGTTTTTCTTCGAGAACCTTGCGGTAGTCATTCTGCACATACTCGTAGAAACCGTTGAACGACGGATACACATCGTCCGATTTTATTCGTTCGATATAGCCGCTCACAGCATTGGAAAGGGCAACCTCTTCAGAACGGGTTGGTGGCTCGTCATCACGTTTCCAAAGTGTCAGTATCAAAGTCTTGACACTTTCCCGCTTTTCGATGTCGAATACGCCATCGTCCGTATAGAAAGGGTTAAAGGCAATCGGGTTGTCTTCGGTGTACGTGAAATAAACACCGTCTTCGCCTTTGGTTTTCCCTTTAATGAGTTCGCATAAACCTTGATAAGAGTTCCCTGTATCCACGAGCAATACGTGAGCACCTTGTTCGTAGTACTGTCGAACCATGTGGTTGGTAAAAAAAGATTTCCCGCTTCCTGACGGACCAAGTATAAATTTGTTCCGATTTGTGATAATACCACGTTTCATGGGCAGGTCTGATATATCCAAATGAATGGGCTTTCCGGTAAGCCTGTCAGCCATCTTGATACCGAACGGCGAGGGCGAATTGTGGTAGTTGGTTTCTTCAGTAAAGAAGCACAAGGCAGGTTCGATAAAAGTGTAAAAACTTTCCTCACTCGGAAAATCGCCTGCATTCCCCGGCATACCTGCCCAATACAAGGTGGCTACGTCCGTCGTGTTGTGGCGTGGCTTACATTCCATTAGTGCCAATGCACTACCGCAATCGTTCTTTAGCTGCTTCAGTTCCGCAGGGTCTTCCGACCAAGCCATAATGTTGAAGTGCGCACGGATTGAAGAAAGACCGAACGAATGTGCTTCGTTCAGGTACTTTTCTATCCACTCTTTGTTGATCTGGTTGGCACGGCTGTAACGAGCCAGTGAGTGCATATTCCTTGCGGACTTTTCAAACTTTTGCAGGTTGTCTTCGCTGTTGTCCAAAAACAAATATTGGTTGTAGATATGGTTACAGCTCAACAGCAAACCCACAGGTGCGGCGAACGACAAACGGCAGTCGCTGCGGTCGGTGGAAAGCTTTTCAAAACGGGTATCTGCCGATAGCGTTCCCGGTAGGTCGTCCGTGTCCGAAAGCGTGTGCAGGCTTAACCTTTTGTTCCCGATACGGACTTCTTCAGTTCCGAGGGCGATGTCCTGCATCGGTGTTCCGGCTTCCCTTGACAGGGTTAGGTACTGTTCCAACAATCCCTGTTTTTCGTCCGTTCCGATGATGTCATCCTCAGTAAGCCGTTGCAGGGTTATGAAACCGCTATCGTTCACGATACGCTCAAATTGTGCCACAGCTTCCATAAAGCGGTGTACCGTTTCCTTGTTCCTGATTTCCTTTGGTATCAGCGTACCTTTGCAAAGTGATGAAAAATTACTCTGCATACGCATACGCTCTTTGGTGGTCTTGGTCAGGAAAAGGTAGCAGTAATGGTTTAAGAACGGTCGCTCGTTGAAATGGCGTTGATAGGATTTTGCCAAAAAACTTTGGTCTTCCTTTGCCAAATCGGGCGCATAGCTTTCTTTGATGTACCAGTCCTGTTTGTGGATGACCGTAAAATCCGGCAAAGTCTTGATAGCCTTGTGCCAGGCGGAGTGAATAGCTTCATATTCCGCAGAAGCTACCGTAAACAGTTCCGGCAAACGAACCTCAAAGCAGGCGGTAATGTCCGCATCTTTAGATAAGATGCAGTTGTTCTCTACTGCCAAAAGTGGAAACTTGTTTTCCAGCGTTGTTGTCTTTGCAACGTTTCTCATAGGGCATTCGATTTAGGAGTGAATTTCAAATAGCGATGTACAGGCTTGCGACAGATGATGTAGCGTGGATGCCTTTTAGCCGCTCCGATTTTCATTAGCCCATGTTCGCCGTACTTCCTGTTCAGCGAGAACGTCTGCCATACAATCAGCGAAGCACCGCCTGCTCCGAGGAAAAGGCAGATGTACGAGTTTACGCCTGCCATATACAGTATCATCACGAAAATGAGCGTACCGAGCAAACCACCTGCAAAAATGAACAGGTATTGCGCTTTCAGTCCTTTAAATTCCACTGTCCTTCCAATGCCTTTGTTGATGTTGTAACTACTCATAGGGCGATGGATTAAAGGAAGAATGAACGCAGGATGGTCGCCGCTACGATTAAGAAGATACACGCGCCGAACCAGCTTGCCGCAGTCTTGCTTGTATCGGGGTCGCCCGAACTGAATTTGTTGTAAACTTTAACACCGCCTATCAATCCTACGACCGCTCCAATGGCATAAATTAACTGCGTAGCGGGGTCGAAATAGCTTGTTACCATTTGGGTAGCCTCGTTGATACCTGCCGAACCGTTTCCCTGTGCGAACGCACTCATTCCTGACAGCATAGCCACGGCTGCCAGCAAAACTTTTTTTCTCTGTTTTTTCATAATTGAAACACATTAATTTGTTACTGTTATCCCGCTCTTTGCGGTCTTTCGGAACAAAGGTGTTTCAGAAATCAGGGCGTTTTAGCAAAGTGGCAGTCAGAGGAAGTGTTTGGCTGTGAGTGGCTTTATGGGATTGTTTTTTTAACTTAGCATATACAAAACAGCGTGGTGTTGTCCCCATTTTGAAAATTCAATCGTCATTAGGGCGAACAATAAAATTTTAAAAAGATGAAAGAATTTGCGTTAATC
>NZ_FUKU01000063.1 GCF_900163865.1 Sphingobacterium sp. JB170 | reverse complement strand
GTAAGCCCTCATTACGGTGCATCTTGACGTAGATTATTCAATTTTGCAAATTGCATTCATAAAATTCAACATTATGGAATACACAGAAAGCAATAAATCCGTCAAGAAATCGTCGGATTGGAAGCCAGAAGAAATTCTAGGTTTTCTGCAGGAGTTCGATGCCTGTAAAAGTGAAATTGGATTAACGAAGTTCTGCCAAGATCGTCAACTATCCCCCACCACCTTCCGCTCTTGGATAAAAAAGCGCCGCAATGGTGGTCTTCCAAGTAAAGGAAAATTCATCGAACTTCCATTAGCAGTGCAGCCGGAGGTTCCCTCCGTTTCGGAAGGGTTATTTGCCAGCATATGCATTAACGGCATCGAGGTAAAACTTCACCAGTATGTAGGCCCTGATTACCTTCACGTGTTGTTAAATAAAACTAGTGCACAATGATCCCCGCTCATAAAAAATATTTCGTTTATCCATGGTGTGTGGATGGTCGGAAAAGCTTTAACGGACTTGCAGGCATTGTACGTACTGAGCTGGGAAACGATCCGGCCAACGGGGATGTATTCGTTTTTCTCAGCAAAACACGTCAAAGCATCAAGTTGTTATTCTGGGAGCATGGAGGCTTTGTGATTTATTACAAAAAGATGGATCGAGGGAATTTTGAGGCGCCACCTCTTCGCGCGGATGGCAAGGGTAGCTACATCAGTGAAATTCAACTCTTGCAGGTACTTCGTGGAGTGGAATTTCATCCGGAAAAGTTGGCTAAAAAACGACAAAGAGAGGTGCTTACTTTGGAGCAATAAAGGGAGGAAATAGCCATAAAAAAGCTTGCATAAACCGGGAGTTTTCCGTATTTTTAAGGTAGTAAAACAAATGAAATGCAGGAGACAGAAGCGCTAGATTATAAGGAATTGTATCTTCAATCCAAGCAAGATAATACCCTGCTTATGGAGAAGGTTGAGCAATTGCTTCTGTCTCAAGAAAAGCTTCAACATCGCCTCGATCAAGTGCTGAAAATAGCCTTTGGAAGCAAAAGTGAACGCTATCTTGGAAAAGAACAAATCCCTACTCAACTCCGCCTTGAATTAGAAGAAGAGGCTTTGGTGGAGGTGCCTGTAGTTGAAAGGAGCAAATCCGTTGCAACAAAACCAAAGGAAACCGCTCAAGTCAAGAAAAAACATTTTGTTATTCCAGAAAGCCTAGTCGATGAGATTCAAGAAATTCATCCGGAGAGTATACCTGAAGGTAGTAAATGTATCGGCAGTGAAGTGTCCTACCGCCTGAAAGGTAACCCGACACAACTAAGTGCAAAGAAGATCATACGTTACAAATACTTACTACCAACACCTGAAGGAGATCCTGGATTGCAAAACACGATTATCATTGCACCACTTCCTCAGGGCGTGCTTAAAAACTCCATGGCAGATGCTTCTTTGTTAGCTACGCTTGTAGTAGAGAAATATTGTGATCATCTTCCGATCCACCGGCAAATGACTCGCTTTGATCGCGCGGGCATCAAACTGGCTCATTCTACGCTGTTGGATTGGACTTCCAAAACCTGCAACTTACTACAACCTTTATATGAGTCGCTTAAAAAACTGATTCTTCAAAGCAATTACTTAATGATGGACGAAACCACCATGAAGGTAATGGATAAAAACAAAAAAGGAACCACGCATAAAGGGTATTATTGGGCAATGCAGGCCCCGCCACTTGATCTTATGCTCTTCGAATATCACCCCGGCAGAGGCAAAGAAATACCCAAATCTATGATCGAGGATTTCAGAGGATATTTTCAATCGGATGGTTACGCATCCTACGAATCGCTGGGGCAAAATAAAGATATAACGCTCCTGTGTTGCGCTGCGCATGCTCGTCGGTATTTCCTAGAAGCGGAAAAAAATGACCCCGAGCGATCCAAATATGCTATGGATATCTTTAGCCAGCTATATGATATCGAGCGGAATATAAAAAACAAGACTCCCGATGAACGACTAAAAATTAGGCAGAAAGAAGCTGTCCCTATATGGGCGGACTTTGGAAAATGGTTGCAAGAAAATGAACCTTTACTAAATGAACAGAGTGCTATCCATAAAGCCTTTGCGTATACCATGAAGCGTTTTAAACGACTCGCCGTTTACATGGAGGACCCTATGTTAAGTAATGACAACAATCCTATTGAATCAAGCATTAGACCGATAGCTCTGGGTCGTCGTAATTTTATGTTTTCTGGATCGCATGAAGGAGCGCAAAGAAGTGCCATGTTCTATTCGTTTATGGGTACTTGTAAACTTCATGATGTTAACCCGCTGGAATGGTTGACCGATGTCCTAGAAAAAATAAATACCCATCCAATTGAGCAGGTTCATGAACTTTTGCCCCATCTCTGGAAAAAAAGCAATCAAACAGATCGTACTGAAGAACTAGAAAATTCTGCTCAAATCACAGCATAAACATCTTTTAAATCATTCCAAAGACCCTTTCTTGGAAAAAGGACTACATGTGCTGTATTGACAGCTTACAA
>NZ_FUKU01000030.1 GCF_900163865.1 Sphingobacterium sp. JB170 | reverse complement strand
TGCCGTAACAGGTGGGAGAGTAGGTCGGTGCCTAATTTTATAGAATGCCCCTTCAATAATTGAAGGGGCTTTTTTATGCCCTCTTTTTTTTCCTTTGAAGTTTAATTTTTTCTTTTGACTGTTGGGGCTTGTTAAAAGGATTAATATTTTAAAGTCTAACGGTCAATTGGTTTGTTTTCTGCATGCGATGCCTAATAACCTCAGATTGACGTAAACAAAGAATTTTATGAATGTATACGAGCAAATTTCTATTGGATTGTACATGTTGTTGATGGTTGGAATTGGAATCTATTCTTACCGAAAATCTTCAAGCAGTTCCGATGATTTTCTGATTGGCGGGAGGCAGATGGGTGCAGCTGTAACAGCTCTTTCTGCGGGTGCCTCAGACATGAGTGGCTGGCTCCTAATGGGTATCCCCGGAGCGATGTACTATTCGGGCGTATCTAGCGCCTGGTTGGCAATTGGCCTTACCTTTGGGGCATTTTTAAATTATATTTTGGTAGCTCCCCGCCTACGTGTATATACGGAAGTTGCAAAAAATGCAATTACAATTCCTGTTTATTTTGAGAATCGTTTTCACGATAAGAGTCAACTCTTAAAATTAGTTTCCTCGCTTTTTATTCTTGTGTTCTTCACGCTCTATACATCTGCGGGTATGGTAGCAGGTGGGCGGCTTTTCGAGTCCGCATTTCATATGGATTATCAGACAGGTTTATATGTAACGAGTTTCGTGGTCGTATTGTACACATTTCTCGGCGGGTTTCTTGCAGTGAGCTTAACAGATTTTGTGCAAGGCACTATCATGGTAATAGCGTTGTTGATGGTACCTGTCGTTGTTTTATTCAGTACCGGCGGGGTATCCGACGCCCTTTCTACAATTGAAGCTAAGGATCCTTTGAAATTAGATCTATTCCGGGGAGCGACAACGATTTCTATAATCTCCTTGCTTGCATGGGGTTTGGGATATTTCGGGCAACCACATATATTAGTGCGATATATGGCCATTGAACATATACGTGACATAATAAAAGCCAGACGAATAGGTATGACATGGATGATATTAACCGTACTAGGTGCAATAAGTGTTGGTTTTTTCGGTATCGCTTATCTGATGCAATATGATCAAGAAACGATGCGCGCATTTGATTCATCAAAGGAGCTTTCGGAAACCATATTTATTTTTCTATCACGATCACTTTTCCATCCCTTTATTGGTGGTTTATTATTATCTGCCATTTTAGCAGCGGTGATGAGTACAATCTCGTCTCAGTTGCTTGTGACGTCGAGCTCATTAACGGAAGATATATACCGTACATTTTTTAATAAAAATGCAAATCCGAAGTCACTTCTGTTCGTTAGCCGTTTATCAGTGCTTGTCGTCGCGGTTATCGCTCTATTGCTTTCGTTGACACCTTCAGAAAGTATTCTCAATATGGTTGGCAATGCTTGGGCAGGTTTCGGTGCAGCCTTCGGTCCGTTGGTACTGCTTTCCTTGCTTTGGAAACGTACAACCGGCCTAGCAGGGTTATTAGGGATGATTGTGGGGGGCACGACGGTGTTAGCATGGGTTTATATTCCACATGATTATAAAGCGATTTACGAAATTATACCCGGGTTTATTTTAAGCTTTTTGACTATTGTTGTTGTCTCTTTAGTTTCTAAACCCGTCTCAAAGGAAATTGTAGATGAATTTAATGAAGTAAAAGCAATCACAGACAAGTATATGAAATAAACATAAATATTTCCTATGCGTGCGTACGGGAACGTTTTTAGTTTATCACGTTGAATATTAATTTACTTGGTTTGTTTGGATCGAAGTATAAACGGTGTGTATTTTTGATATAGTCTTCATCGGTAGCTTCAAATTCATTCATGAACCGGTTGGGATTTTGTGCTACTAATGGGAACCATGAATGTTGAATTTGGACCATAAGTTTGTGACCTTTTTTAAAGGTATGCGCGATATCAGGAAGTTGGACTTTTACGGATGTTTTCTCTCCTGGTTTAAATGGTTTTGGCTCGCTAAAGCTATCTCTGAATTTTCCGCGCAGTATTTCTCCTCGAACGAGCATTTGATAACCGGGCATTATCGTCTTTTTATTTCTGGGCGATGATGCCGCACTTGTATCCGGGTAGACATCAATTATTTTCACGATGAAATCAGCATCGGTGCCGCTCATAGATACAAGAAGATCGGCTACGATTGGCCCCGCGATAGTCAGATCTTCGTGCAGTTCATCGGTTTGAAATACAAGAACGTCTGGTCTGTTTGATACGAAGCGTTGATCTTCAATCATATATTCTCGTGTCCGTTCACTAATGATCCCTTCTTGGAATGGGACTGGTTTTTTCGGATCGCTCACGTATTCGATATAGTCTTCCTTTTCCAGGGAATTTGAAGCGCTCAATTTCATTTCAGGAGTTAAGTATAGATTTTGCTTGTGGGTTTCACGCGGCGGCCATTGATCTAACTTTTTCCAGTTATTTTCCCCGGTAAAAAATATCGTTGCTTCCGATGGATTGAATGTTCCTTTACCTTTTAAATAATGCTCAAAAAATGGAAGTTCGATTTCCCGTTGGTAGTAAAGGCTAGTCTTACTGTCGAAGTTAATATCGCCAAATGACTCTCCTTCGGAGCGTACCCAGCCGCCGTGAAACCAAGGGCCTACTACCAATATATTATTTGCTTTTGGATCACTTTTTTCAATTTGCTTGTAGCTTTCAAACGTTCCATATGCATCTTCGGCATCAAAAAAACCACCAACGATCATCACGGCCGGTTTTATTTCGCCGAGGTGTTCAGTAATTGTACGACTGATCCAGAAGCTATCCCTCGTATTATGTTTTTCCAGATCGTCCCAGAACTTTACCGTATGGCTAAGGTGTGTTTTTTTGAGTTTTCGGATATTCCGATTGTCATTGAAAAATTTGTAGTAATCAGCTCCGGTCAAAGAAAATCCCTCCGGCAACGAGGGATCGGTGTTCGTAATAGGTTTTGGTCGTCGCGCATCGAACGTATACATAAAGCGAAATGCATCCATTAAAAACAGTGCGCCACCATGCCGAAAATCGTCGCCAATGAACCAGTCTGTTACAGGAGCTTGTGGAGACACAGCTTTTAATGCTGGATGTGAGTCAATTAGACTAGCTGTTGAGTAAAACCCCGGATATGATATTCCATACATACCAACTTTGCCATTGTTATTTTTAACATTTTTTACGAGCCAATCAATCGTGTCATAAGTGTCGGTGCTTTCGTCGATTTGGTGCTTATTTGTTTTTGTCGGACGGATATTTTCAAAAACGCCTTCACTCATCCACTTACCTCGGACGTCTTGGTAAACGAATATATACCCTGCTTTGGCCATGTCGGGAAAGTTCCCCAGAGACGGTTTGAATTTATCTTCACCATACGGGGCGACGGTATAAGGTGTACGGTTTAGTAATATTGGGTACTTTTCATTTTCAGATTTAGGAATATAGATACTCGTAAATAATCGCGTACCGTCGCGCATAGGTATATAACGTTCGATCTTATTAAAATTTTGTTTTATATAGGTCTCATCGATTGTTTGTGCGTAAATCGACAGGCTTAAGATGATCCAAACGACTAATAAGAAATGCTTTTTCATTGGTAGGGTAATTTTTTCTGAATTTAACAAAAATTCTCAAAATGTTGCACATGATCACATCATTATCATTGAACACCTCAAAAAAAACAAAGGCTACCCGTTCGGATAGCCTTTGTTATAAATATGTGTATGGAAATTACTTCGCTAATTCTTCGGCGATAGCAACACCAATTTCTGCAGGAGATTCTACAACACGAATACCACACTCGCGCATGATTTTCATCTTAGCGGCCGCAGTATCGTCTGCTCCCCCAACGATCGCACCAGCGTGGCCCATACGACGTCCTGGAGGCGCTGTTTGTCCAGCAATGAATCCAACGACAGGTTTTGTTCCGAATTCTTTAATCCAGTTAGCAGCTTCGGCTTCCATGCCGCCGCCGATCTCTCCGATCATAATGATACCCTCAGTTTCAGGATCGTTCATTAATAATTCAACAGCTTCTTTTGTAGTAGTCCCGATGATAGGGTCGCCTCCAATACCAATTGCAGTTGTGATACCTAAACCAGCTTTAACTGTTTGGTCAACGGCTTCATAAGTTAATGTTCCTGATTTGGAAACCACACCTACTTTTCCTTTTTTAAAGATAAAGCCCGGCATGATACCAATCTTAGTTTCCTCAGCGGTGATGATACCCGGACAGTTTGGTCCAATTAGACGCGAGTCCTTATCGCTCAAGTATGATTTCACTTGAATCATATCTTTCGTAGGGATCCCCTCTGTGATACATACAATAACACCGATACCCGCTTGAGCAGCTTCCATGATCGCATCAGCGGCAAATGCAGGCGGAACGAAAATAATTGAGACATTTGCGCCGGTTGCTTCTACTGCGTCTTGGACAGTATTAAATACCGGACGATCTAAGTGCGTTTGACCACCTTTACCTGGGGTAACTCCACCAACTAAATTTGTGCCGTACTCAAGCATCTGAGAGGCGTGATAAGTACCTTCATTTCCGGTAAAACCTTGTACGATTACCTTAGAATCTTTATTTACTAATACACTCATTTTTTCTGTTTTTTTGCAAAGCAAATCTACTATTTTGCAACGACTTCTAGAAATTAAGCTGACGCTATTAAGCCATTTTTTTAGAAAAGCTTCAACTTTTGCACGAAATGCCACAAAACGATGCCTATCGTCACAGAAACATTTAAAGAATGTTTCGTTCCGAATTGTGGAATTTCAATACAGGCATCAATTTCAGTCATTATTTCATCGGATACCCCATGTACTTCATTGCCAAAAATAAATGCATATTTTTCTTGATTTTTTGGTGAGACATCTTGTAGGGCTTTACTACCGGTAGCTTGTTCAATTGCTATTATTTTATATCCTTCATTTTTTAATTGGACGACTGCCTCTTCGGCACTTTTTTGATATTCCCAATCTACCGAGTCCGTTGCACCTAGGGCCGTTTTTTCGATTTCTCGATGTGGGGGAGTACCTGTGATACCACACAAGATGATTTTTTGGACCGCAAAACCGTCTGCCGTTCGAAACGCAGAACCTACGTTATGCATACTACGCACATTATCTAAAAGGATAACTATAGGGGTTTTATCTTGATTTTTAAAGGAATCAACATCAGGCCGATTTAATTGTTCCATTGACAACTTTTGCATGTAAAATTATATTTAGAGGCACAAAAATAACCATAATAATTGGATATGTTCGTTGACGCCTCCTTTCTTTATGTAGCGCACTGCATTTGTGGAGTTGAGTAATACCCAGATATTTAAGATTTCTAGCCTTTGGAATGCAATGCAGGAGAAATTCGACTATATGGAAAGTTGAAAAGAACAGGGATGCTCTATAATTCATGAATGTTGTGTTGGTTACGGTCGAAAAATGTCGTATCTTTGTGTTTAGGGATGCAAATATTCTTTCGAACATTAAGAGATGAAGTAAGGCGTGTTTTGTTGGTTTTTTGACTAAAAAAAATAAACTTATGAAGTAAATTCAAAATAGATTTTGAATAATGAAAATAACATCTTATTTTTGCATTCCGAAATTGACATAAGAATATAAAAAAATAGCTAAGAAGAAATGGCAAATCATAAATCAGCGATTAAGAGAATCAGAGCAAACGCAGCGAAACGTTTAAGAAATCGTTACCAAGCAAAAACTACCCGTAATGCAATCAAGAAGTTACGTACCACTACGAGTGTTGATGAGGCAAATGCTTTATTACCTAAAGTGGTATCAATGCTCGATCGCTTAGCTAAAAAGAACGTGATCCACAAGAGAAAAGCGTCTAACAACAAAGCAAAGTTGACAAAATTCGTTAATAAGTTAGCGTAAGCTTTTTTCTCATTAGAACTTATATTGGGATGAATTAAATTTCATCCCTTTTCGTGTTATAAACAAAGCCGAATGTGTGATGCATTCGGCTTTGATACGTATTATAGAATTTTATTAATCGCTTCGTCTAGCTTTTGTTTGTCATTTTTGTAAGGGGCCAGATCGTAGAGTTCAACCTTCCGAAAATCAACGGGGTGACTTTCACTTTGAAGATATATAAACCCTCCATCAAGAGATTTACCGTCTTCTTTCTGTTTTGGATCGAAATTATTAACGTTGTCTCCGCCAATTTGAGGTTTGTTATATTCTAATACGACTTGATCGTCGAGGATGTGTTTGATCACGGAATCCCCCAATACAATGAACTCAGCCGTAACCCACTCATCTCCATGATATGTTTTTGAAGTTGAACTCTGACAGTGTGGTGTGAAGAGTTTGTCGGCGATCACGACGTTCGTTCCCGGGGTGCATAAATTCGATGTCGTACGTTCGTCCGTGCCATTTCCACCTAACAACTGTCCTTCGATAGAGATTGGGAAATCTTGATCTTTTAACATCGTGTTTGGGTCCTGTCCATGTAACATAGCTCCACTGTTGCGCCATGCCCAGCCTTCTCCGCCCTTGGTTTGTTCATCTACGAAGCGGTATTCTAAACGTAAAACGTAATAGCTGTACGGCGTATTAAATGCTAGGTGACCATATTGCTGATTGAAATCGTCATAGCCATCGTAGCGCACCTTTAGTAGCCCATCTTCTACTCGGAAGGTATTTGCATAATTGTCGCCTGGTTCGTGTAATCGAATTTTAGGTGTCCAATCCTTTATGTCCTTCCCATTGAATAGTTGTAAAGGCTTTGGAATGTTATTCATTGCGGTATCGGTCCGTTGCAAGGCACAGGCAGTAAACAGTGTTGTGGCCGCGATCAATGATAAAAACGTTAGCTTCATGTGTTAGGTTTAAGTTTTAAAATAATAAATTTTTGTTTTTTATATATTCGCTGGGTCTTACCCCAATAATTTTATTAAAGGTATTGCTAAAAGTTGGTAAGCTGCTGTATCCGACGCGCGTAGCGACTTCATTTACGCTTAATTTTTCGTCCAAGAGAAGTTTGAGTGCGGTAAGCATACGTAATATGGTATAGTATTGTATAAACGACATATTGAGTTCCCGTTGAAACAATCTGGCTAATGTACGTTCACTTAAGTCAAACTGGTTAGCTAAGTTTTTAAAACCGACGTTATCATCAATTCGCTCCTCCAAATAGGCGACAATTTCATTCAATTTTTCGTGCTTGGGATACGGAAGGGCTAAGGGAAGTTCTGTTTTAGATACCTCTGGTAAGATTAGTTTAAATGTTTTGGCTATTGAAAACTTTGGTTCTTCGGTAGGGAATATATTTCCATTCCAACGGTTTGTGAACATGATAAATTCAATAAGAAAATCGTTGACCGGGTAAATGTGTACTTTATCGAAGAATATTGGGTCCGTTTCAAATCTCGGGAAATATAGATTTCGCATAATCACCTGTGGACTGCTTGGATGGATGCTATGGACAATTCCCGCGGGTATCCATATGTAATGCCGGGCAGGTAAGAAATAGGATTTCTGTTCGGTTTTAAGAAAAACAACACCGCCTTCCGTGTATAAGAACTGACCTTTGTCATGTTTATGGTCGGTTATTATTTTTTCTCTCATCATTGCGTGGTGGCAATATATGCTATCATCGAACGAATCGACTTCGGTCATGTAATATTTGTCGATATACATTTTGCTATCCATAGTTTTATCCTAATTCGCCGCGTAAATTTCCTGTTTTTAAATGGAATTAGCAAAAAAGTGAGTGTATACTTACGTGATAACCCTCTTTTTTGAAACTCAAAAGTAAGTGCTGACTTCTTATTTTCTTTATTAACTCGTTGATTTGCAGGTTTTTATCATTTAGATTATTTGTTGAAGTTAGTTGTATATATTTATATATCAGTCTTTTGTAGTTTTGTTGTATAGTTTAATAATAATATGGCAAAATTTAATAAATTACATGTTTAAAATATGCTTAATATTGTTGTAGATATCCTCGAAAGGTACAGGGTGTTATTGTAAGTTACTATGACTGAAGAAAGAATACTATTTGAAAAACTAAAAGATCGCGTCATGACCGTCGAACAGGCCGTTCAATTCTTTGAAACGAATATGGTCGTTGGTTCAAGTGGTTTCACAAAAGCAGGCGACAGTAAAGTTATTTTACCCGCGTTGGCCGATAGAGCGAAGACTGAAGATATCAAAATCACCTTGATGACAGGGGCTTCATTAGGTCATGGTACCGATGGCAAACTTGCCGAGGCCGGCGCGTTACTAAAGAGAATGCCATTTCAGGTTGATCGAATACTACGTGACAAAATTAATCAAGGCGAGGTATTATTTATTGATCAACATCTTAGCGAAGCAGCAGAGCTATTGCACAATAGGAACTTGCCACCAGTTGATATTGCAGTACTAGAAGTTGCATTTATTGATAGAGACGGAAGCTTGGTTCCGACGACTTCTGTTGGGAATTCGGCTACATTTGCTGAGCTGGCAACTAAGGTGCTTCTCGAGATTAATACAGCCGTACCAATGGATATTTATGGGATTCATGATATTTATAAGGCAGAGGACTACCCGCATAGAAATGTCATTCCGATTGTAGCACCGTGGAATAAGATTGGCCGTAAAACAATTCCCATTGACCCGGAGAAGATTGTAGGTATTGTTTTCACGGATAAAGTAGATAGTCCGGCAGATATTGCTAGTCCAGACGAGAAGACCGTTTCGATCGCGAAACATATATTAGATTTTTTTGAAAATGAGGTGCAATTGGGTCATTTGACCGATCGACTTTTACCCATACAGGCTGGGATCGGAAAGGTTGCAAATGCGGTGTTGACTGGGTTCAAGAATAGTAATTTTTATGACCTGACAATGTTTTCGGAGGTCCTACAGGATAGTACGTTTGATTTAATCGATTCGGGCAAACTTTCCTTTGCGTCGGCTTCATCGATCACAGTATCTGAAGAATGTTACAACCGTGTGATTAATAATCTTCAGAAATACCGAGAAAAAATGGTACTACGCCCGCAGAACATATCTAATACCCCGGGTTTAATTCGTAGGCTTGGCGTGATCGCGATCAACACAGCTATCGAGTTTGATATTTATGGTAATGTAAATTCAACGCATATCGGCGGGTCAAAAATTATGAATGGTATTGGCGGCTCGGGCGATTTCGCACGAAATGCTTACCTCAGCGTTTTTGTTACCCAAGCGGCATCTAAGGAGAATAGAATTTCACATGTTTTGCCGATGGTTTCCCATGTAGACCACACCGAACACGACGTTGATATTTTAGTTACCGACATTGGGCTGGCTGATTTACGGGGACTTGCGCCTAGAGAGCGGGCTCAAAAGATCATTGAAAATTGTGTGCACCCAAATTACAAAAAGGAATTGCAATCTTATTTTGATCGGGCATGCCAAAGAGGGGGGCATACGCCACACCTATTGGAAGAGGCTTTTAGCTGGCACTTGCGCTTATCGGAAACTGGATCCATGAAAGAATAGTGGGAGCACAGATCGAGTTACTACACAAAAGAAACAGAGCTTCGTCCCTCGCGGACGGCGCTCTGTTTGCAACTATAGTGTAATTAAGCTTTCTTAGCGGTTTCCAGGTAGATAAATTTGGAACCCCAGTCCCACACCCAACCCTGTCGCTTTGTCCCCAAGGTTCACATTTGCTTTCGTGTAGTTATATCCGAGTGTTGCTTCTAATGCTACTGATTGCGTAATGAAATGTGCGTAACCAACATTTGCACCGATTGCTAAGGATACATCATTTCCTGCAGAACTACCCGCGATACCGATGTCTCCTTGCGTAAAAAACCTACTTGATTGAGTTGCTCCGCCAGGGAAATAGTACCGTACAAATGGTGCAATCCCATATCCCCATTCGTTGTCCATGTCTTTTACAGCGGTGAACCCTAAATTAGCTTGAGCGCCAATTGCTAGCCCGTCACTAACGAAATATCCCGCCCGAGGTTGTATTTGGATGTTAAAAGCTTCTCCTTCAAAACTGTAGCCAATATTACCCAACGATCCACCAATCATCCAATTTCCCCTTTTAATAGGTTCTAAACCGACATTTGCAGAGGTTTGGGGTGTAGTTTCGATACGTTGTGCCTGACTACTGAAGGTATAGCCTAAAATTAGTGCTAATAAAATTGTAAATTTCTTCATGATTTTTCTTTATTGATTATAGAAAGAACAACAACGTTTGAAAAAAGTTTGATTTACGAGCTATATTTGTGGCTCTTTAGCTACTAAAAATATGAAAGGCGTATAATTTTATTATACATCTTGAATATGCGTACGTAGAATAATATGGTAAAGTCGAAACTATTTGTCATGAGGTGAAACCCACGTCGGGACTTCGGTATTTGCGAGGAAAGTATTTACCTGTATTGCTGAAGAGTTAATTGATATACGGGGAGGAAAGATTTCGTTTTCCGATATAATAATTTAGTACTTTCGCCGCTTGTATAGGGCGATTGGTGCTAAGTATATCGGCTCCACTTTCTAGATAATCGGCGTAGACTTGATCTCCTCTATGCGTCGCTAAGCGGTCTAAGTTTCCAATTGTTCCCAATATACAAAGGATGCCATGTTCATGCAGAAAGGATGTCAATTTTTTATTAGGTTTACGTGTACCGATAAACGCTACGATGCGCGTGTCAGGGATTTTGCGATCACTTAAACGAACCAAGTCTTCCACGGTTTTTATTGAGGCGGAAATCATAAGTTCAGGAGCTAAGTTGTGTACAATTGCAGCTTGCCCGGTACTGTAGGTGATGATGATTGCGTGTGCTTCGGCACCAGCGTTTCTCACTTCATTAATCACTAAGTTATAAGGAACATTTTTTTTGACGTCGAGCGTGAAAATCACTTTCCCTACCCCCCAGTCTAAAGCTTCTTCAAGAGTTGGGACCCGGAATGGTGTAAGAGTGCCGTCATTGTCCTCAAGGTGTAGTTTTTTAATTTCTGCCAGTGAGTGCTCGTTAACTTTTCCTTTCCCCGTGGTTGTCCTTTCAAGTGTTTCATCATGCATTAATACCAATGCTGAATCTCTGGTTAAAGCAATATCGCACTCGATGATGACAGGCATTTTTGTTGCGATATGTTGAAATGTTTCAATCGCGTTTTCAGGGTAGCTTTCCGTGGGGCCGCCTCGATGTGCGCTAATCAACGGTACGCGCCGTTCCGAGTAGGTTAAAAACTTGTATAGATCATCCGTACTTGACAGATTAAAACGGCCTTCTTCCGTATTATTCGAACTTGGTTGTTCGCCCGTTGATTTGATCTTGAAGCAACTTGTTGCAGTCACTGTCGTAATTGCAAATATGACTATCAGAAGGCTAAATGTTCGCTTCATAGCTTTCTATCGATTGGCATACGATTTCGATCGGCGTATTAATTTGATCAATATGGATATGCGCCTGTTGATAGTAGGGCGCACGTTCGTTTAGCTTATTTTCGATAAACGCTAAAAGTTCTTTTCCTTTTAGTCCGCCTAATGCCGGACGACTTTCTATATTTGATTGCTGTAGCCTGGCATATAGTGCCTTGGGAGTTAAATGGAGGTACAATGCAACTCCGTTGTTTCGTATCCATGCCATATTATCGAAATAACACGGGCTACCTCCACCTGTTGAGATCACCGTGTCGCTTTCGTTTTGTTCCTTTAGTATTCTACTTTCCAATAATCGAAATTCGTTTTCCCCGAATGTGTTGAAATACTCGGGAATCGACATGCCGATGACCTGCACAATCTTTTCGTCTAGATCGATAAATCTTTTATGAAGTTGTCTAGCGAGTTTTTTACCTAATGTGGTTTTACCGCTACCCATAAATCCAATCAGAAATATTGGTTTGTCCATTATTTTACGATATATTTTTCAATTTCTGCTTTCGAAGGAAAGCTTAGCTTTGACCATTTTTTTATCACCACACCGTTTCGAAGTAGTAGCACACCCGGGTTTGAACGCACCATACTTTTCAAAGGAATCGCATCGGCATAGAAAATCTCCAATACTAGGTCCATTTCTTCATTTAATCCGTTTGCTATTTGTGCCGAACTCGCCGTTAAAAGTATCGCTCTTAAATTGTTGTCCGTCGACAGATCGCGAACGGTTGTGTTTATCCGGTCTAGTGCAATTATATCGGTAAGTGAGAGTTTGTTGATGTAGGTGCTCACTACGATGAAATTATAATACGGATTGCTAACGATTTCGTCAGTTACTTCGTTACCGTCAGCGTCGGAGATATAAAGATCGGGAATCGGTATTTCATACCCTTTCTTTACCAATTTAGATTCTGGTTCGCCTACAACCTCCAAATTATCGTCTTCCCAAAGCCCATTCATATACTCTTTATCGGTGACCTTTTTCACTTCACCAGTCTTCTTGTTTTTTAATTTATAGATGTATTCAAATACATCACCTTGTTCGCCCTCTGGTAATATCATTTGTTCTGGAATACTACTTCCTTCTTTGTAAGGTAGGAAATCGATAAATGGCAGGAAATTTACCGTGTAAATCCCCGTTCCGAATGAAACGATGACGAGAAGGAGTACCACTAATTTTCGTGTGGTACCTTGTGGGATAATGGGCTGTATCCTGTTTTTGTATTTAAAAATGACAAGAATAAAAGCTAAGAGTATCAGATCTTTTATAAATGATTGCCATGGTGTAAGTGGAATGGCATCACCAAAACAGCCGCAGGAAGATACAACCTCGAAAAAGGCAGAATAGAAGGTTAAGAACGTGAAAAATATAATTAGTACCAGCAAGCCAAGTGCGACCTTACGCTTGTATACTCCTAAGAGTAAAAATGCCCCTAATATAATTTCTAATCCACAAATTACGATAGCGATCCAAGTGCTGTAATTGTTGAGACTGTCTAAATTGAATACCAAAAAATATTCTTCCAATTTATAACCAAAACCGGTTGGATCGTTTGCTTTTATAAAGCCCGAAAAAATAAAAAGAAATCCCACAAACAATCGACTGAAACCTAAAATGAGATCAATGGTGTTTAATTTTCTTTTTTGTGTTGGGTTGAAATTTGTTTCCATGTTGTTAATCTTTTTCAGCTACATCTAATTTTATAAGCGCGAATACCGCGTAATTTAACATGTCTTGATAATTCGCCTTCAAGCCTTCGGAAACCAATGTCTGTCCATTATTATCTTCAATTTGTTTGACACGATGGAGTTTCATTAATATTAAGTCTGTTAATGAGGAAATACGCATTTCACGCCATGCTTCTCCATAGTCGTGGTTTTTTGCAAACATTAAGTCGCGTGTTTCGTTCACCATTTGATCATATAAGTTTTCAACAGTATGATAAGGAAGGTTTTCCGGACTATCTTCAGGAAGTTCAAGTTGTATCATAGCCATTATACTATAATTGACTATCGCCACATACTCATCTAAAATCCCTTCCCCGACTTTAGATACTTTTTTTTCTTCTAAGGTACGGATGCGCTGTGCTTTGATGTACAGTTGATCGGTGATGGAGGATACACGCATTATTCGCCAGGCCGTACCATAATCTTTTGCCTTCTTTAAAAAAAGATCTTTGCAGTAACTAATGACGGTATTGTATTGGGCTGTTGTATCCATATATTGTGGTGTCGTGTATTTCGTTTCCAACAAATATAAACAGAATATGTTACTTGGCTAGGCATGGGCGTTGTTGGAAAGTTAACTTCTGTAAAATTATTGTTTAATTTTGAGTCGGAGGTTAAGTGTACAGAGCAAAAAGCCTGATTCTGCTAAATGATCGTGCCGGTTATAAAAAGGTCAATGTTGTTTTCTGACATTTAGAGGAGCTAAATTTTTACTAAAATCTCTACTTTTAGACGGAAAAACGGACGATTGAAGCGATTTTTCGACCATAATTTATAAAATAGTACATGAAAATTGAAAAACCAGAAATACGTGAGGTGCAGATCATTCGATACGTACAACCCTTTCGAGAAGGAGGCTCACTTCCGGCATTAGTTGATGCGGACGATGGGTTTGACTACGTCATAAAATTTCGTGGTGCCGGTCAGGGAAGAAAGGCGCTTGTAGCGGAAATTATTGGGGGAGAGTTGGCTCGTTTTTTAGGATTGCGAATGCCTGAAATGGTTTTTGCGGATCTGGATGAATCATTCGCACGAATGGAGCCCGACGAGGAGATTCAAGATTTATTGCGGTTTTCTGTAGGAAAAAACCTCGGTGTTCATTTTTTACGCGGAGCTATTACTTTCGATGCCAATGTAGATACGATCGGGGAGCTTGAAGCCTCAAAGATTGTATGGCTCGATGCGCTACTAATGAATGTGGATCGTACAGTGCGTAATACCAACATGCTGATGTGGCACAAAGAACTTTGGCTCATTGATCATGGCGCATCACTTTATTTTCATCATTCTTGGGATAACTGGGAAGAGCAAATGATGAAACCTTTTCCGCAGATTAAAGATCACGTGCTTTTAAAGAATGCATCGCTCGTGGAACAGGTAGATGCTGAGTTTCGCGATTTTTTTAATGACAAAAATTTAGAAAATGTATTAAGTATAATTCCGGATGAATGGCTCGTGGATGACGAGCGAGATTTAACGGCCGATCAGGCGAGAGAAGTATATGTTACATTTCTTAAAGGAAGAGTCGCCAATTCAAAAAATTTTATAGAACAAATTTTAAATGAGCGAAAGAACAGTATATGAATATGCGGTAGTTCGTGTGGTTCCGCGGGTAGAAAGAGAAGAATTTGTGAATGTAGGGGTCGCATTGTATTGTCGAAGGCAACGTTTTTCTGCCGTAAGGATTTTTGTGGATGCTGATAAATGTAGAGCACTAGACCCAGAAGTCGATTTAAAATTAATTGAGAGCCATCTCCACTCGTTCGCTCTAATTTGTAATGGAGATAAACGGGCTGGGAAGTTGGCGCAGTTAGAGCAAGCGGAGCGTTTTCGTTGGCTTACTGCAAACCGAAGCACGATAATTCAATGTTCAGTCACGCACCCTGGCATGTGTATTTCGGCAGAAGATACGTTGTCTGAACTATTTGATAAATTAGTTCTATAGAAAATATAGATTATAATAAATGAATCTTAAATTTGGACAGATACGACAATTACAAATAATGGAGAATTTTTACAGGCATATATTTCAGCAACAGCAGCAAGCGCAGAATATGCCAAGCAATACGAGAATAGCCGAGTGGGCGACCCATGTCCTTCATTTGTTATTTCCCGAGCGAGCGTCCGCTGGTTTTCAAGACGTAGCTGACGTCCAAAAGGCTTTTGAAGAGTCGGAAGAGGAGCTTGTGGAGCTTCTTCAAAACACAAAAGCGTGCTCTCATTGCGACAATAAGCGGATCGCAACCTGTTTTTTTCAGACTTTACCCACCGTCTATCAAGTAATGTTAAGCGATGCGCAAGCGATTATGGACGGGGATCCAGCGGCACAAAGTATGCGCGAGGTTATTCGTACCTATCCCGGTTTTATGGCTATTTGTGTTTATCGTGTAGCTAATGTTCTTTGGACCTCGGGCGTCCCCTTAATTCCGCGGATTTTGACTGAACATGCGCATTCTAAAACTGGTATTGACATTCATCCCGGTGCGAAAATTGGAAATTATCTACATATTGATCACGGTACGGGTATCGTCATAGGGGAGACCTGTATCATTGGTGAACACGTGAAGCTTTATCAGGGTGTGACGCTAGGAGCATTGAGTGTTGAGAAAAACTTAGCAAACACACAACGCCACCCAATCATTGAAGATCATGTGATCATTTATGCGGGCGCAACGATCTTAGGTGGCCAGACTGTTGTCGGGCATCATTCAGTCGTTGGTGGTAATGTTTGGCTAACGTCAAGTATTGATCCCTATACCACCGTTTATCACCAGCCGAACTCAAAATTTATCGATACTAAACCTACTGAACAATGAGTGATTTAATGAGTACGATCGGGAATACTCCCCTCGTGGAAATAAAGAGCTTTCACGACAACCCGAATGTAAAAATATATGCAAAATTAGAGGGAAACAACCCGGCTGGCTCTGTCAAGGATCGAGCTGCATTGAATATGATACGTGCGGCATTAGAACGCGGTGATATAAATAAAAGTACGAAACTTATTGAAGCGACCTCGGGTAATACCGGGATTGCCCTAGCGATGATTGCGAGTCTTTACGGTCTCAGTTTGGAGCTAGTGATGCCCTCTACATCGACACGTGAACGGATGCTCACCATGCAAGCATTCGGTGCCAAAGTAACGCTTCTTGACACAATGGAAATTTGTCGCGATTATGCCGAAGAGAAAGCAGAAACTGGCGAATATTATATTTTAAACCAGTTTTCTAACCCTGATAATTACCGGGCACATATCCAAACCACGGGTCCAGAGATTTGGAAAGGGACTGACGGTAAAATTACGCATTTCGTAAGCGCCATGGGAACAACGGGTACGATAATGGGTTGTTCTATTTTTCTAAAAGAGCAAAATGCGCAAATTCAAATTGTGGGATGTCAGCCGACCGAAGATTCCTCAATTCCGGGTATACGACGATGGCCGAAAGAATATCTTCCGAAAATTTATGACGATTCACGGGTAGATAGGGTGATTGATATTGACCAGTTCGATGCTGTTCGACGGACACGGGAATTGGTGCGTAAAGAGGGCGTTTTTGCGGGAATGAGCACCGGCGGCGCATTTCACGCTGCACTAAAAGTAGCTAGTGAGATTCAGGAAGGTGTAATTGTATTTATCGTTTGCGATCGTGGTGACCGGTACTTAAGTTCTGACTTATTTGCCGAATCATAGATAACAACCCTCGAGAGAAAGGGTATCCATTAAAAAAAGTTTGGATACCCCAATAATTGTGATATGCTAGTTGCAATTAATTTTTATTCTAGCGAAGATGCGCGGCATGGTTCGTTGCAAATGGTCAATTGTCTTCGCAGTAAAATTTACCCATAGGATTCTTTTGTTTTTGGTTATTTTTACTTTTCTCGGGTCCATATTTCAGATATCGGATCTCCTTTGGAACTTAGTCCACTATGGTTCCATTTTCCATTTTTTATTTCACCATTGAAATTTAGTTCCGCTCCGACGCGGGAATTATCGCGTGAGAAAAATAAAATATGTTCGGTGTATTTTCCATCTTCGAACACATAATTTCCTCCACCGGTACCGTAGAAACCTTTTTCTAAAGGATTGATGGCTATCCATTGAAAGTAACCTCCAACTAACAGCTTAATGGTCTTCCGATTGCCGCGAGGGATTTCGGACATCTTGCCCTGGTCCTGTCTCCCAGTGATACGCCAACTACCCTCTAGCTTTTGCGATTTACCATCCGCTGCTTTCCATACAATTCCTGACTCATCTACTAAATCTCCATTTACCACCTTCAAGGGGATATGGACTGCTGTGCCGACTAAATTACTGCTGAGATCACTGTATTCTATTTGGAGATCAAGCTTACCATCCGAATAGGTAAACGGTCCTCCTTTCGTAGATATATATTTATCCTGTTGGTACTCGGTTAGCGAGCAATATCCATCGATAAAGAGCCATAGTCGTGTGATCTCACCTTCATTACACAGGTATGCTCCTTGAATGCTGGATTGACCTAAGGAGAATTGCATGAGCAAGCAAGAGATAGACAATAAGATAAGTTTTTTCATAATTCGACGTATTTGTTTACGCTTAAAAATAGTCATTTACTGGATTATCTCAACAAAGACAGTTAACTTACATTGATTTAATATCTCAGCTAATCGTATGAAGTTACACGTTTTCTTATCTACCGTTGTGTTCACGCTATCTCTTTCGAGCTCAGCCCAAAAGAATGCGCTGTATTTAATTGTAACAAAAGATCATTTATTCCAGAGTGCTCGAAATGAGCGTGACGAAACCATTATTGCTGCAGAATACCATTATTTCGGTGAATTAATGGAGAAACAAGAAATAGAAAAATGGGTAATGGTTGGTATGCCCAAGGGGATTCACGTAAGTGATGATTCCTCATGTGCAGCGCAAGTCGCTCACACCGCAATCGACCGTAAACGGAAATTATTGTATCATTCTTTGCTGTTTGAAAACGGACCCGACGATGTTCATGTGGATCTATATAGCTTTGTCAATGTTAAATCCGAGGAGGTCGGCTACGTACGCCCAGACGGGGTAGTAAGTATTCCAGATGATTATGATTTCTTAACCGCCAATAGAGAATGGGTTTACGACCGCGCACATTGGTGTTAAGCGGTTAGCAGCATCTGGGGGTGAACATTGGTCGATAACATCGGCTACAGAAGACGGTATTTTAAACGTTGCTCTAAACAGAGATAACGAAATTACCTGCGGTACGCGAACTAAATCGGACAGTTATTCTGGTTACAATAGCGAAGACTCGCTATATTAGCCATTGTATTATGTTAACAACGATAATTGCCGGTTTAGCGAAGAGTGCCGCGGTTAAAGAATTTCTTAGGCTCGACCATCAGACGAATGCTTTGAATATTTTCGAACGTACTCGGGAGGGGGGGCGTTGGTGAAGTCAAGTCGTGGAAAGATTATCCTTTGGTGGGTGAAAATGGAGGTGTTTTTTATTACGATTATTTATCGAGTCCGGTTCTTTTAAATGAGTATCTACGGTAGTTTACGATGACACCGGTCGAATAAGAATAACAGGGACGAGAAGGAAGTACTTATTTTTATGGAGAGAAGAGTTTTTGTTCTTTTAGTCATTTTGGCCCTTTACTTTCAAAGCAAAGGGCAACATTTTTTGTTGGAAGATGAGACTGACACAACATTTAACTTGTTGGATACAACCTCGAGTGGTTGGGATAAGATTAGCCCTCCCGTATCCTATACGGGGAGTAAAGATAAGCCCATTCGTGAGAAAATATTTTGGAGGGCGAGCTCAGAATGGTTTTTGGGCCAAGCCATTCCTGCTCTTTTTAATCGTTTTATAACCAAGGATCCTTATTCTTATATTTCGATTGGAAATTTCGTTGATCATCAACGAATTTCCGCATGGGATTGGGATGATAATCAATTTACAACCAACCAAATTGACCATCCCTATCACGGACAAATTTATTTTAATTCGTTTCGAAGCAATGGATATAATTTTTATGAATCGAGTCTTGCAACTTTGGCTGGTAGTTATATTTGGGAAACAGCAGGTGAGACACAGCATCCTGCGATTAATGATCTTGTAAATACGACGTATGGCGGGATTTTGTTGGGAGAGATGACACATCGACTCGCGCGACATATCCTTGGCCGGGGTGCACGTTCGGCAAACAAGCGCGTCCCGAATGAGATAGGTGCTTTTTTTGTGAATCCAGTAAACGGATTAAACCGATTATTGGACAATAAATGGGGTAAAGTAGATGCATATAATAAGATAGATTCATCTACCGTCTGGGCGGAAGTAAATATGGGTGTTCGTCGATTTGATGCCAAAGAAGGAGATATTATCAATGAAGGGAAAAATGGATTTTATGGACGTCTGAGACTTTGGTATAGTTCAGGGCTAGAACATAAACAGAAGCCATTCGATCAGTTCTATGTTAACTTAGAGCTAGGTAAAGGGGATAGCAGCTTTATCAACGCGGTAAATGTCCACGCACTGCTCTACGGAAATCGTTTTTTATCAAATAAGCGTGGCCGCCATTACGGCGTGTTGAGTGCTAATTATGATTTTTATAATAACGATGCTTTCTTTTATGGTGCACAGAGTTTGAACTATAACTGGAATTCAGAATTCCGCTATCGCAAGCGGAATCGGTTAAATTTGAGTTTGGGTGTCGGAGCAATTTTACTAGCGGCGGTTCCTGACCCTTATTTGTTATATGGAGCGAGTCGAAACTATAATTATGGTTCAGGAGCGAGTTATCGTTTTCGAGGGGAACTAAGCGTATTGAATCGCTTGTTGATTACCGGTGAATATAATGGGGGGGTGTTTTATACAATTAGTGGGAATGATTCCTATTATCTACTCCATGCAGCTACAATGGAGGCTAGCTTGCGCATTATTAAAAACTTTTCTGTACAGCTGTCTACCGGTTACTTTGCCTTACAAGGTAATTTTGCCGAAGAGCAATATGAAGATTTCGATAGGCAATTTCCTTCGGGCAGGATTTCGATCGGCTACAACGTGCGCTTTTAAAGGTTGTCAGGATTTAATTTTGGTAAAAATTAGAGGCCGCACAGGGCGGCCTCTAATCATCTATATTGAAGAAAAACTTATTTTTCAAGCTTTTCGAACTCATCGAAATTGATCTCTTGTTGGTTCAATGTGATATTTTCCTTTAAATAATCGAAAACCTTAAGTGCTTTTGATTCTTCGAATAAACGATTTGCTTGTTCTCGATCTTGTAACATTTGAATAGCGAATTGATTCAATTGTTCATCCGTCGGCTCTTCATTGATGTTGTACATTTTGATTTGTTGATAGATACGCGACTTAGCAAGCTCAATCACCTCATCATACTTAACTTCCAACTCATTCGCGGTAACAATACGATTCTCGACAATTGTCCATTTAAGATTGCTAACGAAATCTGCAAAACCTTCTTCTAACTCTTCTGCGGAGATGTTAGGGTTTGTTGCTTTCAACCATTTTTTTAGGAAAGATTCCGGGAACTTAGCATCCACATTATCCATCCCATAAGCATATATATCGTTACGAAGTTTTTGATCAGAATTTTGTTTGAATAAGTTTTCAACTTCTTCTTTCACTTTAGCTTTGAATTCTTCTTCTTTTGTTACTTCGCCTGCAGGGAATAATTTATCGAAAAATTCTTGATTAAGTTCCGATTCTTCTAGACGGTTGATGTTCTTAACGGTAAGTTCAAACTTGGTCACGTCTAAATTATTAACTTCTTCTTCTGTTATACCTAACAAACGAGCAAGATCATCAGCGTTAAATGATTTCTTTACATCGATTTTAGCAACATCGTCGATTTTAAGTCCAGTTAACGCCTTTTTAGTTTTAGCATCCTGGATGATGTCCGTACGTACGGACGCTGTTTTTTCGATACCTTCTTCTTTTTCTTGTTTTAATTCCGCGTATAGAACGTCACCTTCCTGCGATACTTCTGGGTTGGTCATTTTACCGTAGCTGCGACGTAAGTTTTTGATGCGTTCTTCTAAAGTTACATCGTCTGCTTTTATGTCATACGCTGTGAATGCCGTCTCTTTGTTAAAAGGAATGTCAAACTCGGGTGCTAACCCTATTTCGTAGTCGAATTCGAAGGTATCTTTATAGTCCCAGTTGTAGTTTGTGTCGGCATCACTTTCAGTAGGAAGTGGTTGGCCTAAAACTTCCAATTTGTTCTCACCAATGTATTCAGCAATCTTATCGTTAACTAGTTTGTTGATTTCGTCAAGTAAAATAGATTTGCCAAAGGTACGTCTGATATGTCCTTGTGGAACCATGCCTGGACGGAAGCCGGGTAATTTAGCTTTTTTTGCTTGTTCTTTAATGGCTTTGTCAACCGAAGGATTGTAGTCCTCTGGTGTTAGTTCAACCTTAATGTTCGCGTTGACATCGTCAACTTTTTGGTGTGAAATATTCATACTCTCGTTTAGCTTTAACGCAATTTACAAAAAAAAATCCTCCCGAGTGATTAAGTTCGGGAGGACTTCAAGTGCGGAAGAAGGGACTCGAACCCCCACGCCTCGCGGCGCCAGATCCTAAGTCTGGTGCGGCTACCAATTACGCCACTTCCGCAGTTTATTAGGACTTTGTTTGTGGCACAAAGATATAAACCTAATTGATATTCCGCAAGTCTTTTTTCTAATTTTTTTATAAAAAAATTAGAATCTAAAATTTGTATTACCTAAGTGTTTTATATTCATGTATTTTGAAAGAAAAAGGTTTTTAGCAAGGGAGAATTTTTTTTTTTCGGACCGGGCGCGTTCGATTGATGATAGGGAATTCCGCAGAATAAGATGGCTAGTTCGGAGCTTTTCAGTGGCCGGAGAGTATTGAGTGTTTCGATATGTTGGTGTCCGGCGGGGGACCGGCACGCTGGTATCGGCATATATTGGTTTGTTAATATTGCGATTGTTATGATGCATTCATGAACCAGCATTGATAGACGTGTATTTCAACGGGGCACCGGTGTTTGTCGTTGTTGAAGTGTGCGGGGTGGGACCCCTTTAGGTCGTGTGCTTTATGTTTTTCTGGTCATGAAGGGTTTCAATTTCGGTGACACATTCCTTAACTTGCACTGATTTAAATTTTGAACATATGAACAAATTATCGGTTTTGACCGGTGTACTTTTGACGAGTACGACTCTGTTTGCACAGCGTGCACCGGAAAAGGTTGTCGAAAAATCATTAATAGCAAGTAAATTGAATGCAATGGGCAAAGAGATTATGACACCCGAAAAACTTTGGACTTTAGGACGCGTTTCTGCAGAGGGAATCTCTCGGGATGGAAAGACATTGCTATTTGGGGTGTCCAATTATAATATTCAAGACAACACGTCGGAGAAAAACCTATTCCACATTCCAGTTGCAGGGGGGCAAGCCAAACCATTTACCAAAGATAAAGGGGGCGAGTCAGTGGTGCAAATCACTGACAAGGATGAGGTCATCTATACTTACGAGGGTCAGTTGTGGAAAAAGCCGATCAATGGTCAAGAGTCGATTCAGTTGACAGATTTCGAAGGGGGACTTGAGAACGTGAAATTTTCACCCAATGGTAAACATATTCTGTTTAGTCGCGCTGTAGTCATTAAGAAATACCATAGCGCAGATAAATATGAAGATTTAGCCAAGTCGGATGTATATATATATGACGACTTAGATTACCGCCATTGGGACACTTTCAATAAAGGCGAATTTAACCACTTATTTTTAGCGAGCTTTGAGGATGGGGAAATAGGTGAGGCTAAAGATTTATTGGAAGGGGAGCCTTATTATACGCCGCAGGCTCCTTTTGGTGGTACCGAAGATTATACCTGGGCCCCGGATAGTAGGTCGGTGTTATATGTGTCAAAGAAAAAGTTTGGCAAAGAGTATGCACAAAGCACAAATACGGACATCTATCGTTACGATATTTTGAGTCAAAATACTACCAACATTACCGTCGGCATGAATGGTTACGATACCAACCCAGCATATAGTCCGGATGGCACGAAACTCGCTTGGCTCAGTATGAAGACCGAAGGCTATGAAGCCGATAAAAATGATATCATCCTGCTTGATAAAAAAGCAACTCAGCGGGTGAATTTAACCAAGACGTGGGATGGAACAGTGGAGGCCTTCTACTGGAGTAAAAATGGTCGAAAATTATACTTCACTGCACCGACAAAAGGAACTGTTCAGTTGTTCCAGATTGACGCTACTATTCGGGGAGCTAAGGTGAGGCAGATGAGTGAGGGTGACTTTGACATCACAGGAATTGTAGGTGAAGTCGATGGGGGATTAATTGTCACCTCAACGACTATGACACGCGCAACTGAGGTTTATTCATTTAACTTCAAGCGGAAAACCCTTGTACCGGTTACACACGTAAATGATCACATATTCAACAAACTTGCGCCAACGAAAGTTGAAGGTAGGTTTACCAAAGCGAGCGACGGGGAAGATCTGTTTTCGTGGGTCATCTATCCACCTGATTTTGACAAAAACAAGAAGTACCCCACATTATTATTTTGTCAAGGTGGACCGCAAGCGGCAACAACACAGGGTTATTCATACCGGTGGAATTTTCAATTAATGGCGTCGCAGGGATACATCGTTATCATGCCGAACCGCCGAGGCATGCCCGGGTGGGGAGTTAAATGGAACGAAGATATTAGTGGAGACTGGGGTGGCCAGGCGATACAAGATTACCTGTCGGCGATCGACGATCTGTCGAAAGAACCTTATATCGACAGTGATCGAATTGGCGCTGTTGGCGCGAGTTATGGGGGTTATTCCGTATTCATGTTAGCGGGAGTTCATCAGGGGCGATTCAAAACTTTAATATCACACTGTGGTTTATTTGATATGACCGCTTGGTACGGAACTACGGAAGAACTGTTTTTTGCGAATCATGATTTAGGTGGACCATATTGGGATTCAAATAATTCGAAAAATTATACGGACTTTAACCCGATAAAATATGTCGATAAATGGGATACCCCTATCTTAATTTTCCAAGGAGGAAAAGATTTTAGAGTCCCTGTCGGTCAGGGGCTATCGGCATTTCAAGCGGCGCAACTCAAAAATATAAAAAGCCGCTTGGTTTATTTGCCCGAAGAGAATCACTGGGTGCTTTCCGGGCATAACGCGCAGGTGTGGCAACGCGAATTCTTCGGATGGCTAAAAGAGACATTGTAAAGAATTTTTCGAATCGCAGTATTCATTGAGCTGGGCAATTGCCCAGCTTTTTTTTGTTCGGAAATAATATATCATTTCGATATTGTTTATACAACTATGTTTCCTTTTTTTTATATATAACCTTCTTGATGTTGTATTTATTGAGTGTGATACATGTGATCACATTTTGTTAGTTATGCAATCGTTTGCCTCAATTTACGCAATCGATTTCATAGGATTTTCCTTTTTTTAAATTGTTGTTATACTTTACCTTGGGCGCCTAAACTTGCACGGAGCGAACAGCTTCACAATTTATAATGTATTAATTATTGTTAAAAGATTTACTCCCCCAGTGCTAAATCTCAACAGATTCAAATATTCATTTAATCTGCTTTTGGGACTAAGCCTACTTCACGGTTACGCGTCAGCGGCACGTTTACCAGAAACGGAAAATGCTATTTTTATGCGCTATACGCAACAGCAAATAAAAGGTCAAGTAACGTCTCCGGATGGGCCACTAGCCGCAGTCACTGTTTCCGTAAAGGAAGTCCCCGGGTCATCGACCAGTACTGATGCTAATGGTATATATGGCATTGACGTTTTGATAGGCCAAACGCTTGTTTTTAGTGCGGTGGGCTTTGATAGGAAAGAAATTGTTGTTTCCTCCAGTACGGAAAATGTCACACTTATACCGATGGATCAATTGTTAGATGAGGTCGTCGTGACGGGTTATTCTTCCCAAAAGAAGGAAAACGTAACGGCTTCTGTTGCGACCGTCGACCAAAAACAACTGAAAGATCAAAAATCACCGAACATTTCTAATCTACTACAAGGGAAGGTTGCCGGCGTAGATGTTTCTGCGGGTTCCGGTCAGCCCGGTGCTGCAGCGAATATTCGTATTCGTGGACGAAATTCGCTATCCTCAGGTACATCACCTTTATGGGTTGTCGACGGCGTTATTGCACATGGAACACCAAATATAAACCCGAACGATATTGCCTCGATTTCGGTATTGAAAGATGCGGCGGCTACCACACAATACGGGTCTAGAGGGACAAACGGTGTTGTGGTGGTAACGACTAAATCAGCAACCGATTCTGGCCAGGGTTTGTTTTCTGTGAATTTATCCTCAGGTGCCAGTACGTTCAATAGAGGGAATGTTAAGTTGATGAACTCTGCCGAACTTTGGGATTTATACCAGTCCTTTGACAACCAATCTACCATACCCGATGCGATTACCGAGGATGTACTTGGTACGGATTACGACTGGTTTGACAATGGAACGCAGCATGGTTGGTTGAACGATTTCGCTGCAAGTTATATGGCTAAAACCGATCGTACATCTGTTTTTACGAGTTTAAATTACTACGACGAAGAAGGGTCGATCAAAGGGTATGATTATAATCGTTTATCTGGACGGATAAATTTGGAGCATAAACTGACTGATCGGATAACTTTCAAACCGAAAATTAATGCAACTTATACATCCACTGATTCCAAACAACACGCATTGTATGATATGATGCTGAACATGCCGTGGGATACGCCGTATAATGACGATGGCAGCCTAAGAAATCCAACGATTGAAGGTACTTCTCAATTGTACAACTGGTACGGGCGTGATGCACGGAATTACTTGTACGACCTGCAATATAATTATGGAGAAGATCGTACTTTTGATATACAATCCAACTTAGATTTTTCGTATAAGATATCTGACCGCTTCACATTTGAATCCACCAATAATTTGGCGTATTATAACAGTACGTCCATGTCATATGCTGATCCGCTGTCGAACTCAGGCCGGGCTAATAACGGGACAATTTATAATGGCTCGGCAAAGAGAATTGTTCGGTTCTTTAATCAGATGTTGAAATATCAACAATCTCTTGGTAAGCACAACCTTTCTGGTTTTGCGGCTTATGAGTACTATGACTATACCTATCAGGATATGGGGATGACTGGGAAAGGGATCGCCCCGGGCTCCGTTATTGTTGGAAATGCAGCCGACATACTGTCTAAATCGGGTACGAAAAACGATTACTCTATTCAATCTGGAATTGTACAAGCGATGTACAATTACGACGACCGTTATAACGCACAAGTATCTTATCGTGTGGACGGATCATCCCGGTTCGGAACTGCGAAGCAATATGGTGGTTTTTATTCATTAAGCGGAGCTTGGAATATTCACAAAGAAGAATTTTTTGATTTTCCTGTGATAAATACATTCCGCATTCGCGCATCGTATGGTACAATCGGTAATGTACCTAATGATTATTATGCCTCATTTTCAACATACGCTTTGAATGCGCAATATAATGGTGAGCCTGCGGCAATTTTAGGTCAATATCAGAACGCGAACGTAAGTTGGGAAACTTCCAATGATGCGAACATTGGTGTCGAATTAAGATTTTTAGACCGAATTAATTTGACGATAGATGCGTACAATAAAAACACCAACGGACTGCTTTATTATGTTGAATTTCCCTCCACTGCAGGTTGGACCGGATATTGGGACAATATTGGTGCCATTCGAAATAGAGGGCTTGAGCTCGCTCTTAACGGGGATGTGATTCGAAATGATAAGTTTCAATGGAATCTCGGCGTGAATTTGGCTCACAATAAAAATAAGATTATCTCGCTGAAAGATGGAGCCGATGTTCCTAAAGGAGGTACAAGGAGGTTCTCTGAAGGGAGGGATATTGATTCCTGGTATATGCGCGAATGGGCCGGTGTGGATCCCGAAAATGGAGCTCCACTTTGGGAGGTTGTTGATTCACAAACAGGAGAGGTTAGTACCACATCTAATTTCAACGATGGTACATTGCAGTTCGTTGGGAACAGTACGCCTAACTTGCAAGGAGGAATATCGTCCATGATGACCTACGAAGGGTTCACTTTGACTGCCTCCGCTGCATTTATTACCGGAGCGACGACATTTAATGCCGCTCGTCAATACTTCGATGCCGATGGCGCATACCCGTCGTATAACCAAATGGTTCTAGAAGAAGGATGGTCACGTTGGACGCCTGAAAACACTGATGCATCACATCCGATTGCCTCTTATAACAATAACAGTGGTTCCAATAAAATTTCTTCGCGCTATCTAGAGGACGCTTCATTCTTTCGGTTGAGGAACGTTACGCTCGGTTATAGCTTTAATGATGCGGTTACCTCAAAACTAAAAGTTAAAGGTTTGGGTGTATTCCTTTCCGCGGACAACCTATGGACCGCTACGAAATTTTCCGGATTCGACCCCGAGAGTGCGATAGTCGGTAATGATAACTCGGTCGATAAGACGACAGGGGACGCGACTGCGCAATACCCAGCACCTAAACGTGTTATTTTTGGACTAAACCTCACATTTTAAGAATAGAAAACATGAAACAAATTTTTATATATTCGGCAGCAATTGCGATGCTAACGAGCTCGTGTTCGTTGGATAAAAAGCCTTACGATTCACTCACTAATGAGTCGATTGATAATACTCCAGGTGCTTTGGTGGCCTTGAATAACGGGAACTACCACAACCTTAAAAGCTGGGTTGAAAACTGGCACCGTGTGACGGAATATCCGAGCGATAACGTAACGCTTTCTGGAACGACAACGGATAACTTTTTCTATAACTACAACTACCAACGTATTGTAAGTAACGATAGGGTAAATTCATTCTGGTCGACATCTTATAAAATTATTGCGGGTACCAATCACTTAATTAACCGTGTGGTAGAAGGCGAGAGCGAGATGGGTGATGAAATCATCGCTGAGAATTTATACTTGAGAAGTTTAATGTATTTCTACCTCACTAATGTTTTCGGCAAACCTTATAATCAAGGTGCAGAAGTAAACTTGGCTGTACCGCTAAACTTAGCCGATGATCCTTTCGAAGTGCTACCCCGAAATACTGTTAAGGAAGTTTACGATCAGGTGGAACAAGATCTTTTGAAAGCCGAAAGCCTTTTTAATACGTTCAAAGGTAATGTTTATGGGAACGTATATGCCACTCAGGCGCTGCTTGCGCGATTGTATTTATATAAGGGAGATAATGAGAAGGCTATCGCGTATGCCAATAAGGTGTTAAATTCCGGAAAATTCTTGTTGTTATCAACAGCAAATTATAGCCAGCTCTCTACAGGGACCCCCGAAAGTAATTCAGAGAGTATTTTTGCAATCAAGTTTGTAAAAGATGTCGATTATCCAGATGATGGATGGTATACAATAGGATCGATGTACGCTAGTATCGAAGGGGCCGGATGGGGCGAGATGTATGCTTCGCGATCCTATTTGGAAGCGGTGCGTAAATATCCCGAAGATGTACGTTACACTATGATCGATCCGGTTGTTGCAAACGCGAATGAGCTGCATGCCTACTTCGTGGACGACGATTACAAATATCAAAGTGTTGTTGTTCAAAAGTCGGGAACAGATTATACCTATCAAGAGTCTGGAGCGACCAAGAAACTCGCAAAGGAATCAAATGGTGCTGGATCCTTCGAATATTTTATTAATAAAGGCGGGAAAACGCGAACTGTGCTTGTTGATTCAAAGTTGGACAACCGAAATGGGTATCTGAAATACTATATTACCAAGTGCTCCGGGCAAGAAGGGCAGCCTCACCTTTGGTCGCCTGTCATCTCTCGTTTAGCAGAAATCTATTTAATTCGTGCAGAAGCACATGCTAAGTTGGGTAATGTTGAAGGCGCGCTTGCAGACGTGAATGTGATTCGTAAACGTGCCGGTATTCCCAACGCAGGCTTATGGACAACAGGGAATTTGAATGGGCAGAGCGCCTTAGATGTAGTTATGGCTGAACGACAACTAGAACTTGCGTGGGAAGGACATAGGAAATTTGATCTATTCAGAAACGGTAAAACATTGGACAGACAATACCCTGGTACCCATATTTCGAATGCGAATTCATTCTTGACCATTGAGCCTTCTAGCGAAAATATCATCGAATATATTCCTGAGCAGCAGATTGTGCTGTCAAATGGTGTGCTCTTACAAAACAAGTAACCCAACCCTGGGAATTTGATGTTTTATTTATTTAACAGGGGGCTATACAAAAGCTCCCTGTTTCTTGTTGGAAGGCATTGCCGCGGTTTGCGAGATTACCCGCGGGGCGTATTTGTTAGGGCTATAAGCAAATTTTGCATACTTGAGATCCTATTGGAGTACGCGCTACCTGTTCTTCGGGGGAAAGTCCTGTATGAAGTTAATGCTACGCACGGGACCTTTAGTTTTTAGATATCCGATATAGGACTACTTGGTGTCTTTCTTGCCGAATATACTCAGCCGGATATAATGTCCTGGTCTTTCCTTTACGTCATTTATTAAAGTATCCAGTTCACCCGACGCACTGCTTAGGTTGTTGTAAAGCTTGTCGTCGTTGAGCAATAATCCGATGCTTCCTTCGCCGTTGTTGATTTTTGAGGTAATCGCCTGCACATCTTTCATGACACGATTTGCATTGTCGATCGTTGCTTTGATTTCCGTTTGTGAAAGATCTTCCGATAGGTTATCTAAGTTCGCTAGTATATTGTTGATCTTGTCGTTGTTGTTCTTGAAGTTATTCGTAATGGATTCTAAATTTTGCATAATTGTAGCTAAGCGAATTTTTTCTGACCCCATCAACCCCTCCACATCGCTGGTTATGCGTTCCATGTTGTTTAGTGATATCGAGATGCTGTGTAAGCTGCTTTTGAAATCGCGTTGAAACTCGTCGTCAAGCGCTGTGTTTACAGCCGAAAGTACCGAGTCGAGCTTTACAACTAAATTTTCTACTTTCTTTTGTAGTGGTTCTACTTTTTCCAGCAGGTTTGCTTGTACATCCGATAGTAAAGGGTCACCGTCGTTTGCAAGGGTTGTGCTATTACCTAATTCAAATACGATTGCTTTGCTTCCTAATAAGTCCGCGCTGACAATACGTGCAACCGTATTTGAGGGGATTTCGTAATCGTCCTTTATTTTAAAGTGTGTACGGATCTTACCATTATTTAACAAGTTCATACGGGATACTCGTCCAATTTGATAACCGTTTACAACAACAGGTTTCGATGTTGTTAAACCGTCGACGTTATCATAATCTGTATAATACTCGTTATCGCTGCTGAATACATCATTGCCTTTTAAGAAATTATAGCCAATGAATAATAGCGCTAGCGAGACTATTGTGATGATGCCGACCTTTGTTTCGTTTGTTATTTTCAAAATATGACCTGAATAGTAATGTGTAAAACTAAAGTACTAAAAGTTTGCGGGTTTACCGCTCCACGGAAGTTTTATATGTTTTTATGGCATTAAATAAACTTGTTACTATTTCAGTCTGGCCCGCATTAGACATCATGTACGTTTCCTCTTGTGGACTACTAATAAAGCCTATTTCGGTCAAAACGGCCGGCATCCCCGCTGTTTTCAATACGGCTAACGACAGTTCTTGTACACCACGATTGTTACGTTGAGTACGGACATACTCGTCTTGCATGTACGACCCTAAACGAATGCTTTCTCTTCTATATTGTGTTTTAAGCAGTTGGAATACGATCATCGACGAGGGATCTTTTGGGTCAAACCCGCCGTAGTTTTCTTCGTAGTTTTCTTCAAACAATATCGCCGCATTCTCGCGTATGGCAACATCTTGCTTCCCCATACGGTTGAAACCTAAAACAAATGTTTCGGTCCCTCGCACTGTCGGGCGACGCACAGTTTGTGAATAGTATTTCCCATTTCGCCCACGTACACGTTTACTGCCGTTAGCGGAATTACAGTGAATGGATATAAACAAGTCTGCTTTTGCTTTATTAGCAATATCAGGTCTTTTATATAAGTCAATAAATACGTCCGAACTACGTGTGTAAATCACTTTAACGCCTGGTAGATCCTTTTTTATTTTTTCTCCAAGCTTTAATGCGACCTGCAGAGCAATGACTTTTTCAGTTGTTTTACTTCCTCGTGCACCAGGATCTTTTCCTCCATGGCCGGCATCGAGCACAATGGTACGGACTTGGTTAAGTGAAGACTTGCCTTCTTGCTTTGGAGGAGTTATGGGTTGATAAGCGGTCGAAAGGGTTAGGGTGAAGAATGCCGCCGCAATCAAATTTAGTTTTTTGAAAATTATTTTTTTTGCCATCAGTGTTATATCCGTTGAAATACTTCGTTTAATAGTTGGTGAAACAACCGTCAAATTTATTTTTTATTCGTGCCTCACGTTCACGCTTTCTAATTGTTTTTTGACTATTTTTGCCATTAGAAAGTTTAAATTCACACAAAAATAACATTCGTATTTTACTTTGAAGACGTTATCTTGTTTTTTCTGTAGCATTTTGTTCTTATTCATGGCTGTTGTGGCTTCTAATGCGCAGGTTTTAGATACAACTAAAACGAATATAGGTAACAGTGTGGATACCACGCGAATTGGAAACGATACTACAAAAAACCATTTAAAAGAAACCCAGGGACAGGACACCTTGATGATGAAAGATCAGGATGGTCTAGAAACTATGGTCACGATTGTGGCTAACGATTCATCTTGGAATCAGGTGAGCGAAAATGTTTTACACCTTTATAGCGGAGCAAAAGTAAAGTACCAGGATTTTGAACTTTCGGCCGATTATATACGATTAGATCGGAATACGAATCAACTTTTTGCGAGCGGTGTTGTCGACCACAATGGTGATTATGTTGGCCGGCCCGTTGTAATTTTTCCGGGTGACACACCAAAATCGGTCGATTCACTCCTTTACGACTATAAAACTAAGGAGGGGAACACCTACGGCATCATGACCGAGCAGGACGGTGCGTATATACAGGCGAAAGTTGTTCGCAAAAATTTGTATGACGAGCTTTCATTGCGCACCGGAATGTACAGTACCTGTAATCTTCCGTATCCCCATACCCACTTCGGGATACAATTTACTAAAGGCTTATTGGCAAAAAATCACGTCATTGTAGGGCCTTCCTATTTAGTCGTAGAGAATATACCCATCAAATTTATTGCCGTACCTTTTGGGTTTTTCCCCAAAACGAATAAACGCGCTTCAGGATTTCTATTTCCATCATTCGGAGAAGACGCTACACGTGGTTTTGCTATTCGAGACTTCGGTTGGTATCTGGCGTTTAACGATTATTGGGATTCGGAGTTACGAGGAAGCTTTTATTCCAAAGGATCGTGGGAGGCCAGTGTACGAACCAATTATATGGTAAATTATAAATATAGCGGAGGGTTCAATATTCGCTATGCGTCAACCAAAGCAGGGGTGGAAGGAACCGAAAATTACGGTTCGAACAAAGATTTTAATGTCACATGGAATCATACTCAGCGACAAGAAGCGAATCCAGGGACATCGTTCTCGGCATCGGTTAATTTTGGTACGCGTTCGTATTTTAACAATACGGGTTTTAATCAGCAAAACTCCGTGGAGGATGTGACGCGTAACAATATGTCCTCTTCTATTGCTTATGGAAAAGTGTTTGCCGATGGGAAGGTGAATTTCACGTCCCGCCTGGGGCATAGTCAAGATATGTCCACCGGACAGGTGAACTTGGAGCTGCCTTCGTTTAGTTTAAATGTTGCGTCATTCAACCCCTTCGATTCCAAGGATCGCGTGGGCGAGCAGAAGTGGTACCAACGTATCACTGTTGGTTATAGTCTGCAAGGGCGAAATACTATCACAACGGCGGATTCACTTTTATTTAAGAAGGAATCGCTCAAAGATTTTACGAACGGATTTCAACACAATATACCAGTCTCACTCAGCTTAAACGCGTTTAAATATTTTCAGTTTAATACCTCGGTAAATTATACCGAGCGGTGGTATTTACAATCTGTGCGTAAAAAGCTGGAAAATGAGGTTAATGGTTTTACTGCTGTCCGCGATACGGTGCAGGGTTTCCGCCGGGCGTACGATTATTCGGTTTCTTCGGGTCTATCTACGAAAATATACGGTATGTATCCAAAGATGGGGAAGATAGAAGCCATCCGCCACGTTGTTACGCCGTCAATTAACTTAAATTACCGGCCGGACTTCTCGGATCCAAGTTATGGGTTTTATCGCGATTACGTCAATGATAATGGTATGCAGGAACGCTATTCCATCTTCGAGGGAGGGATTTATGGTTCGCCTTCGGCCGGTAAATCCATGGGTATCGGCTTTTCGATTGATAACAACATCGAAGCGAAGGTTAGGGATGACAACGATACAACCGGTAAAGGCTTCAGGAAGGTTAAAATACTACAGGGTTTGACGTTCAGCGGTAACTATAATTTTATGGCCGATTCACTGAAGCTCTCCACGATAAGCTTTTCGGGGCGTACATCGCTTTTTAAGGATAAGATTAATCTAAATTTCAACGGTACGTTTGACCCGTATGTCGTTAATGAAAATGGTGTTCGGATTGATCGATTCGCGCTTCAAGAAGGTAAGCTGGCTCGATTGACGAATTTCGGGATGTCATTCGATTATAGCCTGAATCCAAACGCGAATAAAAGTAGAAATAACAATATTGATTCCTTGCGCAATCAGATGCCCAATATGAGCCAAGAACAGGCGGAAGCACTTGCTCGGATAAGTACCGATCCTAATGCCTTCGTCGATTTTGAAATACCTTGGAATCTGAACGGATCGTTTAGTATGAATTACAATAAAAGCTGGAACAGTTCGGACCGTAAAATGCAAAACAATATTACCGCAACGGTAAATTTAAATGGTGATTTTAATGTAACACCTAAGTGGAAAGTGCAGTTTAATACCGGGTACGATTTTAGGCAGAAAGCATTGTCATTGACACGCTTTAATATTTACAGGGATCTACATTGTTGGGACCTTTCGGTAGGCTGGACACCATTTGGGCAATATAAAAGTTACAACATTACCATTCGTGCGAAAGCCTCGATATTACAAGATTTGAAACTCTCGAAACGAGAGAGCCACTATAGGTATTAAATATAAACCAGTTTCATCATGAAAGCAGCGATAATTACCATAGGCGACGAGATCCTTAATGGTCAGATTGTCGATACAAATTCCAGTTGGATCGCGAGCCAGCTTACGGCATTGCATATATCGATATTTCAGGTGGTATCTATAGCCGATACGCCCCAGGCTATACGGCAGGGACTTGACCAAGCGCGATCAGGGGCGGATATTATTCTTGTCACGGGCGGATTAGGACCAACCAAAGATGATGTTACTAAAAGTACGATTGCATCTTATTTTCAGTCGGATATCGTACGGGATCAGCAAGTGTTGGAGCATGTCAATACGCTGTTTTCCAAACTAGGCTTTGAAAATATGCCTGATATTAATAAGCAGCAGGCGGATGTTCTTACGAAAGCGACGGTTCTATTTAATGATGTCGGTACTGCCCCTGGCATGGCGATTGAAGATGGCGGTAAATACTATATATTTTTGCCTGGCGTCCCTTTTGAAATGAAATATTTGATGGAAAATAGGGTATTACCAATATTGGCAAATTATGCCAAAAATGGCTTCATTTATAATGCGTATCTGCTAACAGTTGGGATCGGTGAGTCACATTTAGCAAAGTCCATCGTTGATATTGAGGAGCGACTTCCATCGTATATTAAACTAGCCTATTTACCACGTTTAGGGTCTGTTTTGTTACGTCTTACCGCGCATGGGGATAACGAACAGGAAATCGAGCAATTGACCAATAATTTTGCAACCGAAATAGAGCGGCGAGTGGGGGCGGATGTTGTCGCGCGGGTAAATGATTCCTTCGAACAGGTGATCGTCGAGCAGTTTGCCGCGGCAAATTGCTCATTATCTACAGCGGAAAGCTGCACGGGGGGAGCAATTTCGAATAGTCTAACCGCGATCGCAGGTGCTAGCACGATGTTTTATGGTGGAGCTGTCGTGTATTCAAATGCGGCGAAAATCGATGTGTTAAGTGTTGATGAACGAACGTTGCAGCAGTTCGGCGCAGTTAGCGAGCAAACGGCCGTGGAGATGGCTACGGGGGCCCAGAAATTATACAAGAGTGATTATGCCGTAGCAACAACGGGCATAGCGGGACCAACAGGTGGTACAAAAAATAAGCCAGTCGGGATGGTGTGCATCGCCGTAGCTGGGTGCCGGGAAATAGTCGTGAAAACCTTGTATTTCAAGAATGATCGAGCGGTAAATATCGAGCGTACTCGAATGGCCGGGCTTACCATGCTGTGGCGATTGTTTCAGACAGAACAATTGAGGTGACGAAATAATATTTTGTACTTTACGCTTATTTAATTATTATGTTTTGTTTACCGAAATTATGTAGATAAAATGTTAATTTAGTGATTTATTCAACGAATATAACGTGTATGGGAATATATAAATTGGTATTACCAAAAATGGGAGAGAGTGTGTCGGAAGCAACCATCACCAAATGGGTAAAAGCTATTGGTGAGCGTGTTGAAGAAGACGACACCGTGGCCGAGGTAGCGACAGATAAAGTTGACTCTGAAGTGCCTGCGCCAGTGTCTGGAACATTAGCGAAAATTCTATTTGAGCCCAATCAAGTTGTTCAAGTGGGAGAAGTTATTGCGTGGATCGAAATTGAAGGAGCAATTGAACAAGGGCTTGCGTCTGAGCAACCAACAAGCCGTGAAGATCTACATGGCGAAGATTCTGTTCAGAATGTTGAAAATAAGGATAATGTGCCAGAGCAGGACGGGGAGTCTTCGCAAGAATTCAATATAGCGCAGCCCGGCGAGAAAAAAGATGAACAAGATGTGATCCTCGATATTCCGGGAACCGAGTTGCTCGCCGAGCAGGAGCAGGGTGGAAATGCATCAAGCAATGGGCTTCGGTTTTATTCCCCTCTAGTTCGTAATATTGCTCAACAGGAAGGTTTAACACAAAAGGAACTTGATAGTATTGCAGGTACAGGAACCGAGGGCAGGGTAACCAAACAAGATATTTTTGATTTCTTAGCGGCAAGGACACCTGCTAGAATGCCCGGCAATCCGCAAGTTACCGCAAGGGAAGCAGAGGAGCAACATGCTGCCGTAAACGAACCGGAACAGGCGCACGCTACGGATGCGAATTCTGGCGGGCAGGACATCCTACGAGCGGCGACTGTCAGGGCTCCTGGCGATGAAATTATTGAAATGGACCGTATGCGAAAACTGATCGCAAATCATATGGTGCATAGCGTGAAAACTTCGCCTCATGTGGCGTCTTTTGTTGAAGCCGACGTGACTAATATTGTCAACTGGCGTAACAAATGGAAAGAAGGGTATAAGAAACGCGAGGGAGAAAATATTACTTTCACCCCCATCTTCATCGAAGCAATATGCAAGGCCCTGAAGGATTTTCCCATGATAAACGTGTCTATAGATGAAAATTATATTATTAAAAAGAAGGATATTAATATCGGTATGGCCGCGGCATTACCCACTGGAAATTTAATTGTTCCGGTGATTCGCAATGCCGACCAGTTGAGTTTGGTTGGATTGAGTAAGTCTGTCAACGATTTGGCAGGCCGCTCGCGTGAAAACAAGTTGAAGCCTGACGACACACAAGGGGGAACTTTTACATTTACGAATATCGGTGCGTTCGGCAATATAATGGGGGTACCGATTATCAATCAGCCCCAGGCGGCAATATTAGCCGTGGGCACGATAAAAAAACGACCTGCCGTTTTAGAAACCGAGCACGGTGATGTTATTGCGATTCGGCATATGATGTACTTATCGATGTCATATGACCATCGTATTATTGACGGCGCGTTGGGCGGTACATTTCTAAAAAGAGTAGCAGATTATCTGGAAAACTGGGATACTAACCGTATCATTTAGTCGAACCAATATTTGACGTAAAGGCACTAAAGAAAGGTTTTTGATCTTGTTTAGTGTCTTTTTTTTATGTGGATATGTTGTTCTTTGACTTATGCTTATCGATAATTTTTTGGTAGCGCAAATACAGAAGTAACGACGAGCTCAATAGCCCCAGTGTGAGGCCATACCATATACCAGTAACGCCAATATCTAAGTAAATTCCCATAATATATGCCATCGGGATTCCGATAATCCAGTAAGCGATGAATGTGATTATTGTTGGCACATTTACGTCCCCCACCCCGCGTAAAACCCCCAGCCCGACTACTTGCGTGCCATCGAATAGCTGAAATAATCCTGCAATAATTAGTAGTTGTGCTGAAATAGCGATCACATGGTTATCATCGCTAAACAGCAGAGGGAGCTGCTTATTAAAAATCATGAATATTAAAGCGCACACCACCATAAAGGCCAAGACAAGGGCATAGGATATCTTCGCGAACCGAGCTACGCGTTGGATGTTCTTCTTACCGAAGCTGTGTCCGATTTTAATCGTTGCGGCCGAAGCAATACCGGTAGCCATCATGTAGCTCATCGAGGCTAGGGTAATCGCTACCTGATGACTGGCCTGTTCCAATGCGCCGAGTTGGCCAGCCATAATTGCTGCAACAGCAAAAGCGCCGATTTCAAATACATATTGCATCGCAACAGGGGCTCCTATTTTAAAGATGCTTATTGTTTGTACTTTACGGATATATAGCCATTTAAACTCGCGGGTGTATTCTTCGAAATGTTTTGAGCGAAGGACATAGACCGACATGACGATCATCATCAACACACGATCGATTAACGTCGCATAACCCACGCCGATAATGCCCATTGGCTCAATGATCCAGAAGCCTTTTACGAAAAGTATCGCTAAGATAATATTTAGCAAGTTCCCCCATATAGTAATATTCATAGCCTGTTTTGTGAAACCTAACCCCTCTGCAAATTGTTTAAAGGTGTTAAATATCATTAAAGGCATGATGGATACCATAAGTATCAGCAAGTATGGTTTAGCGGTTTCTACCACGCGTGGATCTTGGTCCAAATGTTCCATTGCATACGTTGAACCGTAGTTTACGAGCGCGAAAAGTACAAATGCGGTGCAAATATTCAACCACAAACTATTGGAAAGTAGCTCTCCACAGGCCTTTTTATTTCCTCTGCCATTTTCTTTAGCAATTAAAGGAGTGAGGCCGTAGGAGATACCAAGCCCAATGACCATTACGACAAGAAATACCGAGTGAACCAAGGAGACCGCCGCTAGAGGTATGGTTCCGACAAATTTTCCGACAATTACGGTGTCTGCGGTCTGCACGAGGGTTTGTCCCAATTGCGAAATAATAACGGGCCCTGCCAGCGCAATAGTGCTGAGGTAAAAATACTTATTTTCTTTGTAGTAACTTTGTAACATAGTGAACGTGCAAAGGTAACAAATCAAAAGGCACTTTTAGTGAATCCGGCACCAAACGTTGTGCGACTTTATGTACGCCTTTGAGGGCAGTGCAGATCACTTTGTTACTAAATAATTACAACAAAAATTTTGAGGTAAAGTAAATTTAAACTTACCTTAGTCACGTTAAAAGACAAAATAAAGTAGAAAAGAGATGGTATTAGGGTTTTTGAATATTGGAACACAAGAAATGGTGCTTATTGTCATCGTTATCTTATTGCTTTTTGGAGGTAAGAAATTACCTGAATTAGCGCGTGGTTTGGGACGTGGAATCCGCGAGTTTAAAGATGCTTCTGAAGGGATAAAACAGGAAATTTCAGATCAAATAAATAATTTTGAAAAGGATCTCGATGTAACCGTTGACGAACCAAAACAGGAGACTAAGCCTGTAGAGCCCGAAGCGGAAGATAAAGTATCCTCGACGGTTGATGAAGTAGAAAACACAGAAAAAGTCGAAGAAAAGCCGGAGGACAAGAATTCCCTCCCGCAGTTCACGACTCCTGAAAATACATTAACACACAACCCAGGACAGCAGCCCTCATCCGGTGGAGAGCATTATTCCTATGGGTATAATGACCATTTTTCCTCTGAGGAAAGTACGGTCACAGAACCTACACCTGTTGCCCAGCAAGAGCCAGCAGACGAAGAGCCTAAAAAGAACGCATAAACGTATTAAACTTATAAAATAAAAGGCTGTTGGTCATTATGTCCAACGGCTTTCTTTTTTCATATTCATTATTTTTTATGGCATACGAAATTATTATTTCGCAGGAATTAGGAGTAAGTAGTCGGCAAGTAAAAACAACGATTGGACTGCTCGACGAAGGAGCAACAATTCCATTTATATCTCGCTATCGTAAAGAGATGACTGGAAGTTTAGATGAGGTACAAGTTACCAGTATACGGGACAGGGTACAACAGCTAAGAGATCTTGGCAAACGAAAGGAAGCTGTCTTGAAATCCATTAACGATCAAGGGAAATTAACACCCGAACTTCAGACTCAGGTTCATGGAGCCGAAACAATGGCTCTATTAGAGGATATCTACTTGCCGTATAAGCCGAAACGCAAAACGCGGGCATCGTCAGCACGCGAAAAGGGTCTACAAGGGCTCGCCGAAATCTTACTTAACCAAGAGCAGGGCGATATTGACGCTGCCGCTGAAGCTTTTATTGATAATGAAAAAGGTGTTAATACGGTCGAAGAAGCATTCGCCGGCGCTCGAGATATTATTGCTGAGCAAATAGCAGAAGACTCGCTGGTGCGTGCTAATGCACGGAAGATTTTTTTGGAAAAAGGGCAATTTGTGGCGAAGGTCGTCCCCGGAAAAGAAGAGCAAGCGGTGAAGTATACTGATTATTTTGAGTGGACTGAGTCGCTCAAAGATGCCCCCTCGCATCGTGTACTCGCGATGCGACGGGGTGAGAAAGAGGAATTGTTATATTTAGATATCACCGTAGATGAACAGTTAATCGTTCCGCTAATCGAGCGGCAATATATCAGAGCGAATAACGCTTCGACGGATCAGCTGAAGTTGGCATTACACGACGGCTATAAACGTCTTCTCAAGCCATCCATGGAGACTGAGATTCGCGTGTTCACAAGACAACGTGCAGACCAAGACGCAATAAAAGTATTCGCTGAGAACATACGTCAACTTCTTTTGGGGGCGCCATTAGGTCAAAAACGCTTATTGGCGATTGATCCGGGATTTCGTACAGGGTGTAAAACTGTTGTGCTGGATGCGCAAGGGACCTTGTTAGAGCATACCGCTATTTTCCCACACACGGGTGCAGGCAATGCAGATCAAGCAGCAAGGACGGTGAAACATCTGGTTGAGAAATATAATATCGAAGCTATAGCCGTAGGGAACGGTACAGCGGGGCGGGAGACCGAGGATTTTGTGCGTAAAATGCAGCTTGGGGTTACTGTAGTAATGGTTAATGAGTCGGGTGCATCGATATATTCGGCGTCCGAAGTGGCGCGTGAGGAATTTCCTGATTATGATGTGACGGTTCGCGGTGCCGTGTCTATTGGACGGCGACTGATGGACCCACTTGCAGAGCTCGTGAAGCTTGAACCAAAGTCGATTGGAGTAGGACAATACCAACACGATGTCGATCAGAACAAGCTACAAACAGCCTTGGACGACACCGTCGTGTCCTGTGTGAATGCTGTGGGCGTGGAATTAAACACTGCCTCCAAGCAAATTCTCTCTTATATTTCAGGTTTAGGTCCATCCCTGGCTCAACAAATCGTAAATTACCGTGTCGCAAATGGGCCGTTTCGTACACGGAAGGAACTTAAGAAAGTGCCTCGTCTAGGGGAGAAGGCCTTTGAGCAAGCGGCGGGGTTTTTACGGATACGTGCAGGAGAGCAACCGTTGGATGCCTCGGCGGTACATCCAGAACGTTACGCTCTAGTTGAAAAAATGGCGCGGGAAGTAAATGCGAGAGTGGAAGATTTAATGAGTGAAGAGAAGCTACGTGCGCAAATTGACCTTGAGCGTTATGTTACGGATGATGTTGGTATTCCAACGCTGAATGACATCCTCTCCGAATTATCCAAACCGGGACGAGACCCTCGGGAGCAGTTTGAAGAATTTTCTTTTACCGACGGTGTGAACAGTATTGGAGACCTTAAGGTAGGCATGAAATTGCCGGGAATAGTAACGAATATTACGAACTTCGGCGCATTTGTTGATATTGGGGTGCATCAAGATGGTCTGATACACCTAAGCCAGTTAGCGAATCGTTTTGTAGCAGATCCTAATGAAGTGGTCAAAGTGCAACAGCAGGTAACCGTTACTGTAACGGAAATTGATGAGCGCAGAAAGCGCATTGGTCTTTCCATGAAAACACAGGAGAAACGCCCGGCAACAAAAAACGAACGTCGGAGTAAAGCGCCAGAAACCGATATGGCGAAGAAGCTTGCTGCTCTAGCAAGTAAATTTAAATAATCAAAAAGGCAATGGCCTAAACCATTGCCTTTTGCATATTTTTTACTAATTTCAACTTAGGATGCAATACGAGGAGTTTTTACGTTCTATAGAACAAGATCAAAAGCCGGCAGATACGTTAAGCACTGCCTTGAAAGCGTTGTGGTACGACGCGAAGGGAGATTGGCAGGCTGCCCACACCTTAATAGATCACCTGGAGGATGATAAGTCCTCCCGGGTGCACGCGTACCTACACCGGGTGGAAGGGGATGTCTGGAATGCACGATACTGGTACGGCAAGGCAAAATCAAAAGAGTTCCACGGAGAACTTAAAGATGAGTGGTTGTACTTGGTAAAACTATACCTTTAATCACAGATGCTCAAGGAAAGGGTACGAGCTCTTGGCGTGTGGTGTCGCTGGGCGTAGCTTTCGGTAGTTCATTTGGACTCGCCTCGTCCTTTTCAACTTCTATTTGTTTCCGTCTCGATATCCAAATATTTCGCCAGAAATCCGATAGCGAATTGAATTCTTGCCGGTAGACTAAACCTACTGCGCTAATGTAGTCGCTGTATGGGGTGAATAAAAAGTTTCTTGTGTTAAGTCTATTGTAGGCTCGCAAAACTAAGTTACCGTCATCACGAAGACGGAAAGTAAGCTCTGCATCGGTCGCAATTTGATCGGAAAATAGAGTGAGATCATTTAGTTGAGTTTTACTCCGATCTGTCACTCCTCCGGTAAAGATAAGCCGATCGTCAAAGAAACGCAGCGATGCGGATGCATCGTTAAAAGAGCGAATATTCAAGTCTAGAAAATTCATGTTTAAAGACTGCGAAATAATGCTGTTTAATTGATTGAAGGCGATTTCGGTTCCCGCGGAAAGTAAAGTGTTATTTACCTCACGGCCGAACTCCTGCGTGGATGCTGGGGTGAAGCTTCGACGTACTATTAAACTAATTGCCTGCTGGTTTACGTTGTTGATGTCACTCAGGTATCCCTGAAGTTCATCTTTCACGTAAGGATCCTGTGGAAAATTCAACTCAAACGATACCTCGGGCTGTGATAAGGAACCTTTTAATAACATGTCGGCCTGAGCTAAGATCCGGTCATTATTTTCGGTTCTCCCTGCTGCATTGTAAAGTGGTGCAATCGAGGTCCGTTGTTGGTAGCTCGCACTCAGGTTGACGATAGCCTCTGCGGGATTCCCTGCCCAACGTACTGTTCCCCCTTCCTTCAAATCAAAATATTTATTGAAGAAATCCTGTGCTGTAAAATGGAATTTCCCATTGACAATCCGATAATCGCCAAACATTTCCAAGTCTCCTAAATTTGATAAGCGCAGCGAAACGTTACCGTTGCCTACACCGGTAAGAGAGCCCACGTTGTTCTCTAAATTTATTTCGGCATCTGGCGTGAAGGCGAGGTCCATATTCATTGTGAGCCCTTTAAATAGACGCTTAGTAGCCTTCGCACTCAATTCTGCTGAATCGGGATTCATAAAGTAAAGAAAGTCACTGTCGCTTACGGTAAGCGAAGTATTAAATGGTAGTGTTATCGTTGTGTTAGGTTCGGATTGCGCATTCATGCTGATTGCAAGTGCCGATGTAGGGCCTAAAAAGGTAAAGTTCCCACTCGCAAATGCGGTTCCATAGAACACCTCATTATCGTTTCGCTTGGTGTTTAATATTTGTAGGTTATTTGCGGAAATTTTGATGTTCAGTTCAGGATCGGACAACTTGTTTAGGTTGATATATCCATTTGAGTTCGCGATTGCCCCGTGCTCATCTTTAAATTGGTAATCTTTCAAATATATGGTGTTGTTCTCTAAGATAGCATGCTGTTCAATCATCTCATATCGAGACTGCAAATAGTTCACTAGAAAAGAACCTTCTTTGATATGAGAAAACCCGTTAAATACAGGGTTTTTTAGGGAGCCTTTAATGGTAACTTCTCCACTTAGGGTACCATAAAGGTCGCTAACGAGATAACGAAGAAATGGTTGTGCGATACCTAAATCTACGTCGCGGGCTTTAGCTTGAATTGCTAAGGCGTCTTTTTGGTTATTGATATCATACGTTCCCGTTAAATTTATCCCGTCGCCATCCACGTCTCGCAATTCAGAGGCAATTCGTATCATTCCGAACGTCGGGTCGTAGTCAGCATTTATAATGAGGTTGCCGACTGGAATATTGTTGTAGACGATAGGGGTAGTCGTAATATGCGCAGAAAAGTTGGGCGAATCGAACACAGAATTTAGACGTACGTCACCACTCAAATTACCGAGCAGGTCTATCCCAATGGGTTTTGTGATCCCTGATAGTGAGGTAAGGTTGAAGTCCTGAAAGGAAATATTTAGGTCGTCATCCTGATCGGATAGTACGCCATCCATTTTTATTTCTTGGCGTTCATGTTTGAACACCAGGTTATTTAAGTATATCTTACCTTTTGAAACTCGAAGCTCTGCCTCGTGATTCACATTCCAATGTTCTTGGTTTAGAACGATATCCGATTGTTTTAAACGAATATACGCAGGTTTGTTATGCGCAAAGTGGATATTACCATTCAAGTTAACATAGTTCTCGCGGTCAGCCTCCGACAGTATTAACTCGAAATTGAGGCTATCGTTCGCCAGTACGTTGGCAATTTTTATATTATCGATATAGGTTGAATCGGTGAAGCTTAACCGGTCGGCAGATATATCTAAAGAAAAGTTTGTGTCGTCCGCATTCTCAAGAAGTTTTAAGTTTTTAAGGCCAATGCCTCTGTAGGATACAATTGGCGTAAATGCATCAAATGTTGCCGTATAATTATCGGAAGAAAAATTCGCCGATAGCTTCGCCCCATCATCAAGCCTCAGGTTCGGATCGAACAGTGCAGAAATTGGGTCGAATGATTTTATCTCCAGTTGCAAATCGAAGTTTTGCGGATTGTAGGGCTTAGATTCAATATTAATCGCTGGCGCATAACGCATTGCTAAAGAACGAAAATACGGGACAATTGTGTTAAGGTCTATTTGTCCCTGTATCGTGCCATCGACAACATCAGACTCGATCTTAAGGCGTTTATTTTGCTCGTCGCCTTCTGATGAAAAGATTAAGGATTCCATTTTGAAAGCTCCCCGCGAGGAGGAGAATTGTAGTTGCGAGGATTTAATGGTGCCGTTTAAAGAGTTTAGCGAGCTTCCGTGCAGCTCGCCCTGAATGTTTGAGTTACTAATAAGAATTGGGTCCCTATCGAACAACTTTAGTTTTTTGAGGTCCAATGTCTGTATATTGGAGGAAAATAGATATTTAGGAGTTGCGCCCGAAAGGTCGACCGTCCCGTCGTATGTTAATGCGGCGAATTGATCATCGAGATTACCGTTTACCACGAATACGTCGTTAGCGAATTTACCTTCAAAGATCAAACTCTCGTAGGCGTAGTCACGGAAATTAATGTTTTGAAGTTCCCCTGCGGCCCAAAGTTCTAATGATTGCCGGTGCGTACCTTGACCTCTAAAATCTATATCGAATCCCGTGGTATCTATGTTCTTGGCTTTAATTATCGTTCCAACGGCGAATGACTGACTCTTGACCGTTCCCGCATAGGATAACGCAGGCTTCAGCCCGATGGTCGATTTGGTTTCAACCGTTCCAAGTTTTGTTTCGGCCGTTCCACTAATTACAAATTGATGGTAAAGACCGTTCGCTCTCCCTTGATACTTGAGGTCTCCAAGTTGGTGAACTTGCAGCGGGAGTTTAAAGCTTTTATTGTTCGTCAGCTTAGGAATAAATTGTTCTAAATCTTCAGCTGATGTTTCAAGGGAAGTAATCTTGAAGTCGAAAAACGTGTTTTCGATTCGGGGTAACCCGTCGACTGTGAAGTCACCTTTAAAACGTGTGCTGCTACCTGTTCGAAGTATTACATCATTTGCTTGAATGTGTTCGACTGTTCCTAGCAGGGTTGCTTGTTGTATAGCTGTAGTAAATCTAATCTGAGCCACTTCAGGTGCAAAAAGAGCAATGTCACGAGAATCGATATAGGCGTTACTAAGGGTGCCTTCCACTTTAACATCCTTAATGAAATTTTCAAAATCTGAAAAGCTGTTATAGCGCATCATAAGGTAGTTGCCCACTTTAGAGTAGTTAGTTTCTACGGTTAGGCCTGTAAATTCCATCATACTGCTAGATAGGAACGACTGTGCCGTGAACTCTTTTAGGTATAGGCCACTTTTGTCTTTGAACGTTAGCTGTTTGATATCTGCCTCTAGGTGGTGCTCATCATAAGCGATATCGCGGAAAGATCCACTAATCTGGGTTAGTGCGAGCTCATTAAAGTTAACGACATTTTCACGTGGTTTTCGGCGATGATCGGTAAAATGTATTTCATTGTTTAATAGTTCGACCTGTTGTAATTCAAGCGCTAATTTCGCAGAGTAGGATTCGTCTTTTTTTTCTTTGGTTGTAAAATAATCTATTAGGAATGCAACGTTCGTGCTATCTTCAAAGATTTCAAAATTGAGATAAGCTTGTTGAACGTCTATTTTTTTTATGACGATCCTATTCGAAAGAATTTTTGTGAGAGAAATACTGGCCGAAAGTTGTTTGATATAAAGTAGTTTTTGACCACGTTGATCATTTATTAATAACGATTGCAGTTCGAGCGAATGAAATGGTTCTAAATAAACACGCTCAACGGTAACCTCTGTATCCAGTTGTGCACTTAAATAATCCGCTACTCTTTTAGAAACATAGGTTTGCACCGAAGCGAACCGTAGAGCCAGCACCATACCAATACTGAGCAGGAAAATGCTTAGCAGTGTAATGGACGTTATTTTAAGTATTTTTTTGATATTTTTGTAATCTATTAAAAAACTTGCACAATGGCTGTAATCTTAGGTATCGAATCTTCTTGTGATGAAACCTCGGCGTCTATATGTATAGACGGTGAAATTAAATCAAATATTATAGCCAGTCAAGCTATTCATGCAAAATATGGTGGCGTCGTTCCGGAGCTCGCCTCACGCGTACATCTGCAAAATATCATACCAACGGTCGATCAAGCAATTCAGCAAGCAAAAATACACAAAAATGATATTGATGCGGTAGCTTTTACTCGCGGACCTGGACTTTTAGGTGCATTGCTTGTTGGAACGTCCTTTGCAAAATCTTTTGCGTTGGCGCGTCAAATCCCCTTAATAGAGATTAATCATATGCAGGCACATATTTTAGCCCACTTTATTGAGGAGCCTAAACCGAGATTTCCTTTTCTGTGCTTGACTGTATCCGGTGGCCACACGCAGATTGTCTTGGTTAACGATTTTTTCGAGATGGAACTTTTGGGGAAAACGCTTGATGATGCGGCGGGGGAAGCTTTCGATAAAACGGCTAAAATTTTAAAATTGCCTTATCCTGGTGGTCCGCTTGTTGATCAATATGCAAAACAGGGTGATGCCTTTGCATTCAAGCTTCCGGAGCCTCAAATCCCGGGTCTTGATTTTAGTTTTTCTGGCCTCAAGACGGCGATCCTTTATATGGTTCAGGCTGAAGAAAGGAAAAACCCTAATTTTCTGAATGAAAGACTAGCTGACGTTTGTGCTTCTGTTCAACAGCGGATAGTGACGATTCTGCTGAACAAGCTGGCAAGTGCCTCCCTGCAGACGGGGGTAAAGCAAATAGCAATTGCTGGAGGAGTATCAGCGAACTCTGGCTTACGCAGGCAATTAACAGAATTGGGGCTGCGTAATGGCTGGGACGTATTTGTTCCAAAGCTTGAATACTGCACTGATAATGCGGCGATGATCGCTATCGCCGGTTATAAAAAGTATTTACGAAAAGACTTTGTCGAACAGGATGTTGCTCCACTGGCGCGGATGCATTTTTAAAAATGGCAAAGCATTGCGCATTATAAAACGCATTGCAGATCCTAAAGCGTGTCAATAAATTTCTGTAGCCATCGTTTGATGATGGCCGAGACTTCATAGTTTTCTTGTAGGGCAAACTTTAGCATTACTTGTTCCAGATGAGCAATCATATCTAAGTATTCGGGGAAATCCCCGCCGATATCCCTGTAATCCTCAATAATATCCACTAAATAACAGTAAATATCGTGTTCAACGAATTTTTCTTGACCTACGGTTTCTATGGTTTCCCATTCCTGATCGGAATAAAAGGTCGCTAAAACGTGGAGATCTGTTTTCATTTGATTGTATCCTTTGTTTTGTGATAACGCCACGTAGATTGACTTTTGTTCGCTGATAAGATTTTCGTATACGGTTGATATTCTATCTTGAATTTCGACTTCTTTTGATACTATATTCATGACGAATTAATTTAAAGTAAATCCTAACATTTATAGTGTTGAAATTATTTAACATTTATATGCGATGAAAAGTTTTATAAAACCAAAATAAAGTGTTGATTTAATGTGTTCTATGAAGTTAGATGTCTCGAAATTAGATTAGATTGTATTAATTCAAAAAAAAAATGTTCAAATTTGAAATAGGATGATAGAAGAAAAAAGTATCGACGGAATCAAGTTGGAAATTTGCGCTAATTCACTATTCTCAGCTCTTCAGGCGCAACAGGGGGGAGCAAGCAGAGTGGAGCTATGTCAGAATTTAGAAAATGGAGGGACCACTCCTTCGTACGCCCAAATTATGCTGACACGTAAAGAGCTGCATATAGGTTTGCATGTATTGGTGCGTCCGCGTGGAGGTGATTTCCTATATACCGAAGAGGAGTTCCAAGAAATATTGAGTGATGTTTTGTTTTGTAAACAGCAGGGTTGCGATGGTGTTGTTGTTGGTGTTTTGAATGCCGATGGATCTATTGATCTGACGCGAAATGCTATCTTGGTTGAGCAGGCTAAGCCGATGACAGTCGTTTTTCACCGTGCTTTCGATCGATGCAGCGACCCGATACGGGCGCTAGAAGATATAATAGCATTAGGGTTTGATCGAATTCTTACCTCCGGACAACGGGATACCGCGGAGCAGGGAAAGGAGCTCATCAAATCATTAGTAGAAAAGGCTGCCCAGCGAATTGAAGTGATGCCGGGGTCCGGCGTTAATGAAACGAATATAAGGTCAATTATAGAATATACGAAAGCAAAATCAATCCATAGCTCGGCGAAAACAGTTGTCTCTTCGAAAATGACCTTCCATAACGAAATGATTTCGGGAATGGACGAATCGGTTCTTCAAACTAGTAAAAAGGCCGTAGAAGCACTGTGCGTGCGGTTGAAAAAAGAGGATAGATAAAAAAAGAGAACCATTGGTTCTCTTTTTTTATGTCGTATTATAATGTATAAACTTATTTTGCTTCTGCAGCAAGTTTATTCAAAATTTCGTTGTTCAACGTAATTTGACTGTGCTTCGGCATTTCGCTTTTTGAACCTAGTTCAATGTTGCGGCCTAATTTTAAGAACTGTACTTCAACACGTGCAACAGTCTTATTTCTTCTATCTTTTCTTTTTAAACGTGTAACTCCCATTATGATATCTTTTATTGTCAATAAACGAGGTCGGAAGCGGATTCGAACCGCTGTAGGAGGTTTTGCAGACCTCAGCCTAGCCACTCGGCCATCCGACCCTTTTCCCCTTAAGGGAATGCAAAAATAAACTTTACTTTTGATATATACAAAGCTTCGTTGAAAAAGATTCTCTTTTATTTCTGCCGCCGATTTTACGCCGCTATTTTCGTTCTTATTGGTCGCTGAATTATAAAATTAATCATCTAATAATCAATACATTAATATCTTTACGGTCAATTTATTTTCATTTTGGTTCAAAACTTGCACTACTGAGGACGTAAAACAAAATATAGATAAATATGAAAAAGATTTTACTTTCTTTAGGTGCGGCAGTTTTACTAGCTGCGGGTGCACAAGCACAAACAAGCTTTGGTTTGAAAGCTGGTGTGAATTTAGGTAAATATAGTAATGTCCCGGCGAATTTGGATGACTATTCAAAAATGAATACTTCATTTTATGTGACCGGATACGCGGATTTGCCTGTTGCACCACAGTTCTCCATCCAGCCGGGTATTTCGTTACAAGGTAAGGGAGCTAAGTATAAGGCCGATAGCGATAATTTTGATGGTTCGATGACAACAAATGTAATGGCCATCGAGATTCCAGTGAATGCCGTGTATTACATCCCTACGGGATATTCTGGATCGGTATTTTTGGGTGCTGGGCCGTATGTTGGCTATTCAATCAGCGGAAAGTCAAAGGTTAAAGGTGGTTTCTCGGAATCTTCTAGTGAATCAGAATTCGATCTTGATTTTACCGGAGATGATAAAGATCAGAAACCATTTGACTTTGGTGTAAATTTCTTGGCAGGCTACAAATTGACAAACGGGTTCCTCGTTAATGCAGGCTACGGATTAGGTTTGTCGAACCTTTCTCCCGCTGATGGTAGCGATAACAAATTCTCGAATCGCGTATTATCATTTGGTGTAGGATACCAGTTTTAGACGTAAGCATCAAGACATGTTTTCGAAAGGTGGCTGATCGGATTGATCAGCCACCTTTTTTGCAATAAGGACGTGTAGTTGATTCTCTTACGCATTTCAAGGAGGATTAAGCTAACATTATGGGTTTGTTGACCATAATGAGGCCGATTTTAGCATCGCACGACGAGGGAGCTTTAAATTCGCTATAATAAGTTCGGCAAAATCTTCGGGTTGTAAAACTGTTTCGGGATTACCGTCGGTTAGCTGAAGATCTTTCGACATATCAGAGGCAATGGTACTAGGGGTAAGTGTGCAGACACGGATATTATTTTTACGTACTTCTCGCATTAACGAATCTGAAAATCCGATGACGGCAAATTTGCTTGCACTGTATGCAGAGGAACTCGCCGAACCATTTATTCCGGCTGTTGAGGATACGTTGATGATATCACCTTGATTTTTTTTTAATAATTGGGGGAGGACTGCTTTGGTCACATAATAAGTACCCAATATGTTGGTACGGATGATTTGCGTCCAAATTGCAGGATCCATTTCTTCCACCGATCCAAAGGAAGCTATTCCGGCATTGTTGATCAAAATATCAATTTCCCCTAAGCTTGTTTTTAATTTTTCAATTGCGGGGGATACCTCTTGGAAATTTCCTATATCGAAAACGCTATAAGCGGATTTCACGCCAAACTCTTTAATTTCCTCTACTGTCCTTTTTAAGTTTTCAACGTTTCGACCTGTTATGGCAACGTTGACGCCTTCCGCGGCAAGCGCTAGCGCTGTTGCTTTACCTAGGCCACGACCTCCGCCAGTTACCAAAGCATATTTCCCTGTTATATTTTCCATAGACGAAATTAATTAATAAATTGTATTCCGCGCGTATGGGATTTGTCAAAATATGAAGAGGGTTAAAAACAAGAAAGTCACCTTACGAATAAGATGACTTTCTTGGTTTCTAAAAGGAAATCTATCACACTTTAATTTCAACTTCTACGCCTGAAGGCAATTCAAGTTTCATTAACGCGTCAACAGTTTTAGAGTTTGAAGAATAAATATCTAACAATCTCTTGTACGCGCACAATTGGAATTGCTCGCGTGCTTTTTTGTTAACGTGTGGTGAACGCAATACCGTATAGATCTTTTTCTCAGTAGGTAATGGAATAGGACCACTAACAACTGCACCTGTAGGTTTTACCGTTTTTACGATCTTTTCAGCTGATTTGTCAACTAAGTTGTAATCGTAAGATTTCAATTTAATTCTGATTCTTTGGCTCATTTTATTTGTTTTTATGTAGCCTCCTATTAGAGCTATTCACAACAGGAGGCTGGTTTATTTTTGATCAAAGATTATTCTTCGATTCCTTTAACTTTACCTTTAGATTTGGCGATAACTTCCTCCGCAACGTTACGTGGTGCTTCTGCGAAGTGATCAAATTCCATTGTAGAACTTGCACGGCCTGATGTAATAGTACGTAATTGCGTGACGTAACCGAACATTTCTGAAAGTGGAACTAATGCTTTGATAACTTGCGCACCCGCACGAGAGTCTAGACCTTGCATTTGGCCACGACGACGATTTAAATCCCCCATGACGTCACCCATGTTTTCCTCTGGTGTTAAAACCTCAATTTTCATGATTGGTTCCATCAACACTGGTGAACATTTCGGTAATGCTTCACGATATGCCATTTTCGCAGCTAACTCGAAAGATAGCGAATCTGAATCGACCGCGTGGAATGAACCATCGATCAAACGAACTTTCATTCCAGAAAGTGGATATCCGGCTAATACACCATTTTTAAGCGATACTTCAAATCCTTTTTGTACCGAAGGGATATATTCTTTTGGAATTTTACCACCGACGATCTCATTAACAAACTGTAGTGGTGATTTTGTTGTATCGAAATCTTCGTCAATTGGAGAGATTACAACTTTAATATCTGCGAATTTACCACGACCACCTGATTGTTTCTTGTAAACCTCACGGTGTTCTGTCGTTCCATTGATAGATTCTTTGTACGACACCTGAGGAGCACCTTGATTAACTTCAACTTTGAATTCACGTTTTAGACGGTCAATTAAGATGTCTAAGTGAAGCTCACCCATACCTGAAATTACCGTTTGACCGGTTTCTTCGTCTGTTTTTACAACGAATGTAGGATCTTCTTCCGCAAGTTTACCTAAACCAATACCTAGTTTATCAACGTCAGCTTGTGTTTTAGGTTCGATTGCTAAACCGATAACAGGCTCAGGGAAAACCATAGATTCAAGAATGATAGGTGATTTTTCATCACAAAGTGTATCACCTGTTTTGATATCTTTGAAACCAACTACCGCTCCGATGTCACCTGCTCCGATTTGAGGAATCGGGTTTTGTTTGTTGGCGTGCATTTGGAAGATCCGGGAGATACGTTCTTTGTTTCCTGAACGCGTATTTAACACATATGAACCTGCTTGTAATACACCCGAGTATGCACGGACAAAACATAAACGACCTACGAACGGATCGGTTGCTATTTTGAAACCTAATGCTGCGAATGGTTCCGACTCTGATGGCTTACGTTTAATTAGTTCACCTGTACGTGGGTCGGTTCCGTCTACTGCTTCTACGTCTAATGGGGAAGGTAGTAACTCCATAACGAAGTCAAGCATGGTTTGTACACCTTTATTTTTAAATGATGATCCACATACCATTGGTACGATCGCATTATCTAAAACAGCTGCACGTAATGCATTTAAGATTTCGCGCTCCGTTAATGAATTTGGATCCTCGAAGAATTTCTCCATCAACGATTCGTCATAACCAGCGACGGCCTCTAAAAGCTTTTCGCGATATTCAGCAACTTCGTCGGCCATATCCTCTGGAATTGGAACTTCGGTAAAGGTCATGCCTTTATCAGCGTCATTCCAAATGATACCGCGGTTGTTAATTAAATCAACAACACCTTTGAAATCGTCTTCAGCACCGATCGGTAATTGAAGGGCAACAGCGTCAGATCCTAACATTTCTTTTACTTGTTTTACAACTTTTAAGAAGTCAGCACCTGAACGGTCCATTTTGTTTACAAACCCAATACGAGGGACTTTGTAGCCATCTGCTAAACGCCAGTTTGTTTCAGATTGCGGTTCAACACCGTCAACAGCTGAAAATAAGAACACTAATCCGTCTAATACGCGAAGGGAACGGTTTACCTCTACGGTAAAGTCAACGTGACCAGGCGTATCGATAACGTTTACTTGGTACTTCGTGTTACGGTAGTTCCAGAATACGGTTACAGCGGCAGAAGTAATTGTGATACCACGTTCTTGCTCTTGAGCCATCCAATCCGTCGTAGCAGACCCTTCGTGCGTTTCTCCTAGCTTGTGGTTTACTCCAGAATAGAATAAAATACGTTCTGTCGTTGTAGTTTTACCGGCATCGATGTGAGCAGCGATACCAATATTTCTAACTAAATTTAAATCTTTTGCCATGTTATTTTGCAGTTTGCCTATTGGCTGATTGATATTGCAATGTTTTAAATCAAATACACCGACCATGATAATGGAAAAATCTATTATCTAAGGTCGGTGTATTCATATTTGATTCTTTGAGTTCAAGATTAGAATCTGAAATGCGAGAACGCTTTGTTGGCTTCAGCCATCTTATGCGTATCTTCTTTCTTTTTAACAGCAGCACCCTCACCTTTAGAAGCTGAAATGATTTCTCCTGCTAATTTCTCGAACATGTTTTTTTCTCCGCGTTTGCGTGCGAATGAAATTAACCACTTCATACCTAAAGCAATTTTACGATCTGGGCGTACCTCCATAGGAACTTGGAAGTTGGCACCACCTACACGGCGAGATTTAACCTCTACAGCTGGCATTACGTTGTTTAATGCTTTTTTCCATGCATCAAGACCGCTCTCTTGTGTTTTTTGCTCTACTAATTCTACTGCGTCGTAAAAAATTGAATATGCTGTAGATTTTTTACCATCTACCATCATGTTGTTTACAAAGCGTGTTACCTGAGTGTCGTTAAACTTTGGGTCAGGTAAAATGATTCTCTTTTTTGGTTTTGATTTTCTCATTTTCTAGTCCTCCGTTTAATTATTTCTTTTTACCTTTTGCTGGAGCTGCAGCTTGTCCTGGTTTAGGACGTTTTGTTCCGTATTTAGAACGACGTTGGTTACGACCTGCAACACCAGAAGTATCCAATGCACCACGAATAATGTGGTAACGAACACCGGGTAAATCTTTAACACGACCACCACGGATTAACACAATTGAGTGTTCCTGTAGGTTGTGACCTTCACCTGGAATGTATGCGTTAACCTCTTTGCCGTTTGTTAAACGTACACGAGCCACTTTACGCATTGCTGAGTTTGGTTTTTTAGGGGTAGTAGTGTATACACGAGTACACACACCTCTTCGCTGTGGACATGAGTCCAACGCTGGTGACTTACTCTTGTCAACCAGAGCTACTCTACCTTTTCTAACTAATTGTTGAATAGTAGGCATTTACCTGTTTTTGTTTTTTATTTTGTAAAAAATAACTAATTTTTAAGTCCGCAAAGATATGTATAAAATATTAAATGATAAAGACTTGTGTGTTATTTTTTTTAATGTCAATTTGATTTTTTGAATTTGAAGCTCTTCCACATCTTAAGTTGTCCAGTGCTTGGCTCTATTTCGGGTTGGTGGCCCTGCAATTCAAAATGATTTAAGCGAGTGAAAAATCGATTTGTCTTTTCTCGAGATCGACTTTTTTGACTATAATGTCAACTTCATCCCCTAGTTGGTATTTCTTACCACTGCGCTGGCCGAAGATGGTGTAGTTCTTTTCGTCTAAGGTATAATAGTCATCTGTGATATCTCTTAAGCGAACCATTCCTTCACATTTGTTTTCTTGTATCTCTACATACATGCCCCATTCGGTGACGCCTGAAATGATCCCAGTATATTTTTGTCCGATCTGATTTTGGAGGAATTCCGCTTGTTTGTACTTGATAGAGGCTCTTTCGGCTTCAGATGCTTTTTTCTCCATTTGGGAACAGTGTTCAGCCATGGTCTCATAATGTTCATTGTTGACCTTTCCTCCTTCATTAAGGTAGTATTGAAGGAGGCGGTGTACCATTACGTCAGGGTAACGACGGATAGGGGAGGTGAAATGTGTGTAATGATCAAAAGCTAGTCCGTAATGGCTTGTGTTTTTCGTGGTGTAAACCGCTTTTGCCATCGAACGAATCGCGAGAGATGTTAGTAGGTTTTGTTCTCGGCTTCCCTCTATTTTTGTCAACAGCGCATTTAAAGATTTGGCGGTTTCTTTGTCCGTCTTTACCGAAAGTCGGTGACCAAAACGCGAGGCGAATTGTGAAAATGTTGCTAAGGTTTCTGGGTTCGGGGTGTCGTGGAAACGATAGATGAATGTTAGTTTGTTTTTTCCTTTAGCTTTTTTCGCTATAAACTCCGCTACTTTTTTGTTGGCAAGTAGCATGAAATCTTCGATGAGCTTGTGCGCGTCTTTTCGGATTTTCGTGTAAACGCCGATTGGTTTACCTGCTGCATCGAGTTGGAATTTCACTTCTTCGCTCTCGAAGCTTATTGCGCCGTTTTTGAATTTACGTTCACGGAGGATGTAAGCGAGTTCATTTAGTTTGTTGATTTCGTTAGCGAAGTCTCCAGTTTTCGTTTCGATAATCTCTTGCGCTTCTTCGTAGCTGAATCGTCGGTCCGAGTTGATGATCGTTCTTCCGAACCACTGGTCGACGACGTTCGCTTTATGGTCCATTTCGAAGATCGCTGCAAAGCAAAGTTTATCTTCGTTTGGTCGAAGTGAGCATACGCCGTTTGATAGTCTTTCGGGCAGCATGGGTATTACCCGGTCAACTAGGTATACCGATGTCGCTCGGTCATATGCTTCTTTGTCAAGCTGGGTGTCGGGGAGAACGTAGTAAGATACGTCTGCAATGTGAACGCCGATTTCGATATTTCCATTTTCTAGTTCGCGATACGAGATGGCGTCGTCAAAATCCTTAGCGTCGAAAGGGTCGATGGTGAACGTGGTCGTCTGACGAAAGTCTTTACGTTTCTGAATTTCGTCCTCTGGTATTTTTTCATCGATTGCGTTAGCTTCTTGCTCAACCTCTTTTGGGAAGCTAAGGGGGAATCCAAAGTCGGCAAGAATAGCATTCATCTCCGTTTCGTTCTCGCCTTTTTTACCAAGTACATTTTTTACTTTACCATATGGGTTCTTGGCATCTTTCGGCCAGTCGGTAATTGTGACTACAACTTTTTCTCCGTCTTGAGCTCCATTGAGGTCTTCTGAAGGGATGAAGATGTCATGCAACATTTTACGATCGTCGGCCAAAAAGAATGCGAAACTTTTCGAGGTTTTTATGGTGCCGGTGAAATTTATTTTTGCGCGTTCAATAATTTCGACCACTTCCCCTTCTCGCGAGCGTCCATTTTTTCGTTGGTAGACATGAACTTTTACAATGTCATTATGTAGGGCGTGCCTCAGTTTTCTTGGAGCAACGTAGATGTCGTTTTCGAATTCGTCTTGCGGGACGATATAGGCCGAGCCGTCAGCGGTCATATCGACCTTACCTTCGACGTATACGTTGAGCGCGCGCAATTTATATTTTCCGCGGTCTACTTGCGTGAATTTGCCGGATTTGGATTCGTCGGATAAGATATCTCCTATTGCTTCTTTTGCGTTGTCGTCTCGCACATTTAGTTTTGCTGCTATTTGTTTGTAGTTTAAAGGGTGGTTGTTTGATCGCTCAAATATGTCTTCTATGAGTTGGCTTAGTATTTCCTTGTACTGATTTTCTTTTTTTTGTTTCATGTGTCTCAAGTTGTGGAGTTTTGGAAACTTTGATTTTACTGTTTCGTTACGATAGGGTGTTGCCGCTTAGTGGCCGTCTGCTTTGTTTATTGCTACCGTTAATTTATAATCTAAATATACAAAAAAAAGTAGGGGAATTTGTTTAAAAATAGTGCTTCTTATTGTGTGTTTATTATAAATTTAGTTTAGCATATTTATTGTACTGATTATTAGATGTTAATAAAATAAATTGCTAAAACAAAAATTTATATTGTGTGTATTACCGTTATGGGAGGTGGCTATTGCTTTAATAAGTTCGTTTTCTAAATTTTTGCTAAAATTATTATTGTTAACTATTCATATCATTTAGTTTGCTTAAGTGTCTATTATGTAAAGTGATAAAATTTTTTTGATAAAATATTTATGCTATTTTATGTAAAGATTTAGCGTGTTTTTTACATAAAAAAAACACCTTCGCGTGAGACAAGGTGTTTTCAAAATAATTACTATTTTCTGTCGGTTACTCTTCTTTTTGGCAGTTCTCGCAGAGACCAACTGCGTTCAATGCGAGTGCATGTAAGGTGAAATTTTTGGGGAGTGGAATGTAAGGAAATGGAACTTCGTCCAAGCAATATACGCTGTTGCAAACCGAACATATGAAGTGGACATGTTGATCTTGGTGGTGATCTTTACGACAGTCTGAATTGCAAATTGCGTAGGTAGCGGTACCTTGTAAATCAAATATTTTGTGTACAATTCCTTGATCTTCGAAGCTCGAAAGTATACGATAAAGGGTCACTCTATCAATCTCAGCACCGATCGTCTTTTCAAGATCTGGTTGTGAAACTGCTGCGTTTTTATGCGTTAGTTCGTCTAAAACACGCAATCTATGCGGGGTTACTTTGAGACCATTATCTCGAAGTAATTGGTTGAAATCCCTACTTTTTTCCTTTTTTTGCTCTGTCATGTTAGATGTAAAATTACAAAAAATATAGCTGATAACGACATTGATTACCTGGAAGGCGGTCGTGTAGTACGTGTAATTGGGCTACCCGAGAGATGAAATATTAATCCATTTCGCTTTCTTCGGTATGCGTACGGGCAAATCGCGCAATCTGTTATTTTTGATTTTAATTTGGAAAGTTAATTGTAATACATTGTTTATGAGCTGTTTATTGTTATTTCGGTTTTTGGTCATAATTTTTGAATTCCATTCAAATATGGAAAATATATGGGGTTATCCCCGATATTTTTGAATTTTTTGGGATGTTTGGGACTGTATATTCGTCTTTTTTTGGCTACTAATAGAGGGTCGTGGGAATGTTTTTTTTATTTGTTTCACATGTAGATCGGCCTATTTCAGCGGTGTTTCCCGTTCAATTCTATTGTGTTTTACGGGTGGATGCGGTCAGAATTTCCGTACCATGTGGTTGTTTTTGCACTAGATTTCGCGCTCATTGGGATGAAATTCGCTATCTAAATCGTGAGAATTTGGCTTGTTACGCGAGGTCTTTGGGAAAAATTATTGCGAAGCGTAGCGATGTGTACCGGCGGATTTTCTAGTTTTCTGATATGTTTTTGATTATCGTGCGTACGGTTTTACGACAATGTTAGCGCGCTTTATTAGTAGTGTTTTTGGATGTTTGCTTTCTGTTTCATGGGATGCTGTTTGTGTTTTTTTCGGAATGTCTGGGAATTTTCCGCTTGCATTTTAGGGTTATTTTTTAGTGCTGGGTTACGTCTCTGGCAGAGGTGAGTCACGGGAATTTTCTGGATATTGCCCCGATGTTTTTCCGTTCGTTCGTTCTTTTTCGATGCCAAGGGGATGTATATTCTCATGTTTTTGTCGATGTTTTTCGGAGAGTTTGACAGGTTTACACATAAGTTTTTGGGCAATTGAAATATGCTATTTTTGACCTTGCAGCCTTGAGTTGCATTTCTGGCGGAGGTGGATTACGGAAGTTTTTTTATATTTTACCCCGATGTTATATGCCGTCCAGTCGCTCTTTTTCGACGGCGAGGGGATTCAATTTTCACGTTTTTCTATGTGTTTTTCGTGGCGCTTGTCAGATTTAGCCGTAAGTTTTAGGGTGATTGTTCTGCGAGGTTTTTGGTACTTCAGGGGTGGGGGGCGTCTTTAGTATCGAGGGGCATGGCGCTACGATTATGGTTTTTCTTACCGATCTTTTCTGCTGGACACTCGCGGTTTATGAGCGCCCGGGATGAGCTGGATTGTACTATTTTTTCCGATACTCTGTTTGCGGCGATTTTCTCTTGGTTATCAACCGTTACGGCTTTGTAGGAGGGGGCACGTATCTTGGGCGCGGATTGGTTTTTAAAGAGAACGCCTCGACCAGCCGATTGGAAGAGGCGTACGCGTATGTATATTTCGATTATTTACCTGCAGCTTTCGCGTGATCTGCTAGGAATTGAGCCAGTCCACTATCTGTTAATGGGTGTTTTAAAAGCGCTAAAATAACGGATAATGGTCCAGTCATTACGTCTGCACCTATTTCAGCACATCCCAAAAGGTGCGCTGTATGTCGAACAGACGCGGCTAAGATTTGTGTCGGGAAATCATAATTATCATATATTAAACGAATTTCTTCGATCAATCCAAGTCCATCTACTGATATATCGTCTAGTCTGCCGATGAATGGAGATACGTACGTTGCTCCAGCTTTTGCAGCCAATAGCGCTTGCCCTGAAGAGAATACTAATGTACAGTTGGTTTTGATACCTTTGTTACTGAAGTATCGGATCGCTTTAATACCGTCTTTGATCATTGGTACTTTAACAACGATCTTTGAATCTAACGCTGCAAGCGCTTCACCCTCTTTGATAATGTTTTCGTAGTCAGTTGCGATCACTTCTGCACTAACATCGCCATCGACGATATCGCATATAGCTTTGTAATGATTGATTACATTCGCTTCACCGGTGATTCCTTCTTTAGCCATTAAACTCGGGTTTGTTGTAACGCCGTCAAGCACGCCTAAGTCGTGAGCTTCTTTAATTTGCGCTAAATTCGCGGTATCGATAAAAAATTTCATGTTTGATGGGGATTTATTGTTTTTAAATTAGTTTTTCAAACTTTATAAGCTAATATTGGTTACAAAAATAGTTATATTATTATCAAAGTGGTAGTTTTAGAGAAAACATTTTCGACTTCTATATGGATATACTCAGATCGCTTTCCTATCCCAATTTTAGACTCCATGTAATTGGACAGGCGATTTCTCTTCTCGGGACTTGGATGCAACGGGTCGCGATTAGTTGGCTGGTATATGAGATGTCACAGTCCGTATTTTGGTTAGGGTTTGTACAATTTGTTTCGCTAGTGCCCTCATTAATACTGTCGCCTTTTATCGGTTCTTTTGTCGATAAGCACAAAAAATACAAGCTCGTATTTCTGACACAAATAGGGTTGATGATCCAAGCGGGGTTATTGACGCTTGTTGTCGGTATGAAATGGGAAACGGTATTTGTACTTTCGGTATTAGGTTTTTGTCAGGGCGTGATAAATGCGTTCGATGTATTGGGGCGCCAGTCTCTCATGATTGCATTGATCGATAATAAAAAGGATCTTCCCAATGCGATTGCGTTAAACTCGTCTGTTTTTAATTTGGCGCGGATGGTAGGACCGGCAATAGGTGGTGTTTTGCTATCTACTTATGGAGAGTTTGTTTGTTTCGGAATTAACTTCATCAGTTTTATTCCCGTTATCATTTGTTTAATGATGATGAAAGTTGTGGAAGATCAGGCACAGCTAGCCAAGGAAGATAATATAACGGCACTCAAAGAGGGATTTAGCTACTTGCGACGATCCCCTCATATTACGTCCATTATCGTTGTGTTGGGATTTTCGAGTCTTTTGGTAATCCCTTATACCTCGTTGCTACCCGCAGTTGCAAAGGACCTTTTTAACGGTAATGAATCGACATTTTCCTGGTTCGAGAGCGCGGCTGGTTTCGGTGCCATGATCGGTGCAATTAATATGGCGCGGCTCAAAAGTGGAGAAAATTTGCGTTATCGGGTATTATTTTCAGCCCTTCTAATGGGATTGAGCCTGTTGCTGCTCGCTTTTGCACCCATGCTTTTTCCCGCATTAATTTTTACGGCAATGGTTTCCTTTGCGATGATGATGCAAAATTCATCGATCAATACGTACATCCAAACGCACGTTGTTACCGCCTATAGAGCAAGGGTGATTGGTTATTATGTTATGGCCTTTCAAGGGATTGCGCCAATAGGTGCACTATTGGTTGGTGCGACAGCCGAATATTTTGGCATCAAGAATACTTTGTATTTTATGGGAGTGGCGGGTATTTTAATAGCTATCTTTTTCTATGGATATCTTAGGCGGCATATACAGCGTCCGCTATTTAAGTTTTAGTGGACGTTCTCGTAGTGTGAGGGACTGTTTTCTGTAGTCTATTTTCGCGTTATATAATCGTAAGATATCTCCGCCCAAGACACCAATAATAGGGGCGATATTCATTTTTTCATACGCGTAATTTATTGTGCTTAGATCGAGAACTGCTGTTGCGTAATTTTTGACTTGCCAATTTCCAATTCTGAAGTGCGGAATTTCGAGGACGAAGCTCTGCATCTTATTTGTCCCCAGACCGGCTGAAAGGATGTCAGTATTTTGAAATGTTGACTCGGGAATTCCGAAATTGAGAAGAGTTTGCTTATCAAATACAGTTTTCGAAGCTCCTGTGTCTAATACCATTTTCGACGGTTTGTCAAAAAGTTCTACGTCGATTAAGACGTGGAAACCGTCCCCCTGTAATTCGACAATTTCAAATGGAATAATTTGCATGGGCTAAATATAAGAATTTAACCCATGCAAAAGGTTATCTAAAATAAATTGCTGTCGGTAAGTACGGCGTTCATTTTGCGCACAGCCTCAGTGCTTTTTTTGAACAAATCCTGTTCCTCTTGGGATAGTTCAAGTGGTACAATACGGTCCCACCCTTTGCTGTTGATGATAACCGGCACACCCATAGTAATATCCTGTTCGCCGAATTCACCTTCCAGCAAGACAGACGCAGTGAATAATCGATTTTGGTTGCATACGATGCTTTCGACCATAGCTGCGGTCGCTGCCCCTGGGGCGTACCAAGCAGAAGTACCGATTAATGCGGTAAGTGTTGCACCTCCAACCATCGTTTTATTGACGATTTCCGCCTTTTCTTCTGCAGTTAAAAAGTCGCGCACGGGAATACTGTTCCACGTGGCATGCTCGATCAATGGAATCATCGTAGTGTCGCCATGGCCGCCGATTACGATCGCATTGAGATCGTTTGCGGATGCATTAAATTTTTGAGATATCTGATACTTGAAGCGAGCGGAATCTAATGCGCCACCCATACCGATTATTCTATTCTTAGGCAGACCACTAGCTTTTAGAGCTAAATAGGTCATGGTGTCCATCGGGTTTGAAACAATAAGAATGATTATATCGGGAGAATGTTGAATGAGATTTTCAACAACAGATTTTACAATTCCAGCATTAGTTCCTATAAGTTCTTCACGCGTCATACCGGGCTTGCGCGGTATACCAGAGGTAATAACAGCAACGGAGGAACCAGCCGTAGAAATGTAGTCATTAGTTACACCCTTTACTTTGGAATCAAAACCTAATAGCGCTGCGGTTTGCATCATGTCTTGTGCTTTCCCTTCGGCAACACCCTCTTTGATGTCTAATAAAATAATTTCCTCTGCGATGTTACGTCTCACCAAATTATCGGCGGTAGTTGCACCTACGGCGCCAGCGCCTATGACTGTGATTTTCATGTTTTATTGGTTTTTGTTGTTAAGAACTGAAGTATGCCTAAATTTACTAAAAAATAGCCTTAATAACTAGGGGTTTACCCGAATTCCCCAAAAATAGTTTCCTTTCCCGAAGGGGATAGATCATCTAGAATGGATAACCAATAGCAAGGTTAAACACGAGGTTGTCTCCTCGCCATTTAGAATCCCTAATATCAATATATTTGAAGACCCATCGATCTCCTTCTGGGCGGTAAGGTACCCGCAGTGGAGTCGCCATATCAACGCGGACAATAAGGAAATCTAAGTCCACGCGTAGACCTAAACCAGCACCGACCGCGAGTTCTTTATAGAAGTCTTTGGACAGCGAGCCACCTGGTTTGTTGGGATCGCTTCGTTGAAGCCAAATATTACCCGCGTCAATGAACGCTGCCCAGTGAAACATACCTGTAATTTGGGACCGATACTCCGTGTTGATTTCCAATTTAAAATCGCCGGTTTGATCAGCAAAGAAGTTATCCCGGCCAAGGTTTTCCGGAATAGCGGATCCTGGACCAACCGCGCGCGCTCTAAACGAACGAAGCCCATTAGGACCTCCTGAATAGAACTGTTTTAGATAGGGGAGTGAAATAGAATTCCCATATGAGTGACTAGCTCCGAACATAATCCGAGAAGCGAGACTTGAATTTGAGGACAGTTTCAGGTAGTGGCGAATGTCCAGTTCAGCCTTTACAAACTGTGCATATTCTGTTCCAAAAAGCTTCTTTCTACTGCCTTCCGCATAGTTCGCTCCTTGGATAAGCCCGAGTACATTTCCTGAGGTGTTCAGTCCGGCCTTCACAAAAAAGGTGTTTTTGCGATCTTGTTCTGCGGCATTGGTGAAGGTATAGTTATAATTGGGCCCAAATGAAAATTGTGGGTCAACAATATGGCGCAAGGTCGGTACGGTATCCATCTGCGCACGATATTCGTCGGAAATATTCCGCGGTTGCACGTATATGATTTCTGCTACAGCTAAGTCGTGTTGTTTTTGATCGTTCTCCTTCCAGTTATAGCCGTAGTTCAATGTTAGGGAGTTTAGTGTATAGGCCTGACGTCGGTTCAGAAATTCATAGCCTATTTTCGCGTAGGTTTTCGGAATAAATCGCCGAGATGGCGCCCATTTATAAGGCGAGAGTAACCGCGGCCAAACCACGCCCACTTCTGCACCGTAGCGGATGTACGCTGAATTTAAATTCACATTTCCACCTGTTTGTGTTTCATAGCCTCCAAATACGGTCGCCGTTAACGTTTCGAAACCTTTAAATGCATTTCGAAGCGTCCAGTTGACGTTTGCTTCGGTACCGTTATACACCGATGCGGTTTTTGCGAGGACCTCAAAACGGATCGATTTGCGTTGCATTGGTGTTAAATAATAATAAACGTCCATCGTGTTGCTCGAGTCTTTGCGGTCAACAAAGTTGTTTTTAACAAACTTAAATGCGTCTAAGTTGACTAAGTGGCTAATGGTCATGTTGTGATCATGCCGGTTGTATATTTCTCCTCGTTCAAAGAAAATATGGTTCGCCAGTACTTTCTTGCGGTATGTATTGTTTTTATCGATGATAAAATAATCTTGAAAACGTTTCATGCGTGCAGGGTTTGTCCGACGGAATCCCTGCTCTGTTTGGGTGTAGTTGGGGTAAATGAATATGTCGCCAATGCGCTGTGGCTCACGTGCTTGTTCGGGTGTTTCGGGTTTTACTGTCACATACATGTCCACTTTATTGGTTCCTACCGTGCTATCAACCTCCACCAACAGGTTGTCTGGCGAAAAGTAATAATAGCCATTGTTTTTTAAATCATTATCGATTCGGTCACGTTCATCAAGAATTACGTCGAGATTATAGTTGCTTCCTTTTTTAAGTAAGGAATTGTCTTTGAATCTAAGAATATCTTTACCAAGTTGTTTATTCGAGTCTACTTCGAATTTTAAATTCGCAATTCGATATATACTACCTGGGAACGCTTGATAGTTTACTTCTGCACGTTTACCATCAATGATGGTGTCAGAGATAACGTATGCATTGAAGAAACCTAGGTTTTCCATTCGATTTCGGAGGATGTTTTCATTGTACTCACGATTAACCTCGCTCAAAATGACTGGTTTTTCTCCTTGCTTTTTCAACCAGTTGTCGAACCATCCTGTGCTACTGTCAGGGCCGCCCCCCATATTGTATAAACCCAATTTAATAGGCATTCCTAGGAACCTTTTATTTCGTTTGGGGGTTAACAACGATGCTAGGTGTTCTTCAAAACGTTCTTTATTTTCTTTACTGATGGAGTCTTTTTCAATCGATACATTTCCTCCCATGTAAAGTTTTTGGTCCTCGGTAAGGTGTTTCGTAGGGTTACATGCTACCGCGAATAAAAGAACAAAGCCTATAAGAAACGTGCTATTATTTCGCTTATAATTCATCCTTACTCCTTTCATCTTCCGATTCTATCTTTTTTGGTTCAATACTTTTGTCTTTGGAGTCCTTATTCCCATTTTCTTTTTCCGTCTCGTCCTCGTTGTCCGGAATTTCCTCTTCTTTCGGTACGATTGCTTGTGTGGAATCCACTTGTCCTCGGCTGCTGCTATCGTTATTTTTTTTCAACTCTTCGCGTTCCCTTTGACGCTGCTCCCAACGTTTTCGGAACGATGGGCTGTTCTGTAGCAAACTATCGCGTATCACAATCCGAACACTATCGCGGTAAGTGGAATCGACGTTCATACGATCTATATCAAATCTTCTTTGGAATCCACGACTATCGACATCGTAATATTGTTCGAGTGCTTTGGAATTCATGAACAGCTCCTTGAATTTATCATAGCTCATGTTGATAATAAAACCAATTCCCGTTTCTACGAACTGCCCTTGTAGAGTCGCTTGGTATTGATTCTTTCTATAAACGCGGGCGAAGTACCTGCCATCCTTGGAAAGTTGATATTCCAAGGAGATATCACTTGCTATATTTGCCGCATTTTCACCTGGACGGCTGTTTCCCTCCACTTCAAAGTTTGATCCGATCGTTACTTTTAAGCGGTCATCGAATAGCATTTTTGAAATGCCGACATTAAGGTCGGTCCGCGTTTCGGCGCTACCGGTCAAATAATCTTCTTCGGATTGTAAGTTGAAATCCAGTTCTACGCCTTGAATCAAGTTCGAGGCCATGCTATTGAGTTGGTTCGTCAGGAAGGAACTTACCGTACTACGAGCAAATCCTTCGGCTCCACCACCGGCAAGACTTTCAAACGGGTTGGACGACATAAATCGACCTAAAGTCAATAAAGAAAATACCTGTTTATTTAGCTCTGCTTGATCGCCTCGGATGTTCGCAAGTGCAATATTTACTTTGCTTACAACATCTTGCGAGACAATAGCGTTGTTCTCATCTAAATCAATATCAAAATTAATCATTGGTTTGAAAAGCTCTCCTGTTAGTATAAGCTTCACATCAAAAGGTACGCGCTGTTTATACAGGTTTTGACTTTCCGATCCAATTTGTGACTGAACGAGCTCTAATGTAGAGAATCGATTGGAGTAAATAGCTGTGATACCCAAACGGGCATCAAGGGGATCCCCATTCCAGGTGATTGTGCTTCCTTTTTGGAACGTAAATTTTTTCGAAATCGGGCCTAACGAAAAGGTGTAGTCGCCACGTTCTACGGTGTAAGTACCTGACATCGTAATTTTGTCGCTGGCATCGATCGTCGCGTTTAACTCTGCAATCCCTTGAATATTCAATGCATCTTGTGTGCCTTCGTCAAGTATAACTTTGAATTTGGCGTCGCGATCTGTTGTCAGGTTCAATGCGATGTCGTAGCCGGATAGTTGTGTTGCTGTTGTTAAAGAGTCAAGACGTGCAAATGCATTCGTTCGGGCGGTGTCGCTACGGTCAACAAACTGTACAACGCCATCCCTTTGTGCAATCCCGGGATCATCATTAGGCACAATAAGTACGAAGTCTGTTTTGTCGTTGGCTTTTATGCTTCCATCGATGCGTGGATGGTCGAGATTTCCAGTTATCCGTATGTTGGAGGTGATGTACAATTGCCCGAAAAATAAATCGTTGTCTTCGCGGGTTGAATTTACAGCCGCAAAATCGTCTGTACTTAGCGTTAGATTAAAGTCGAAATCTGTATAGGATTGCGTGCGAACACTGCCGTTGAGCTTTGCCGTATTCCCTTTGAGATCTTTAATCTCGAACTTGCGGAACTGGATGCCTTGATTATTAAAATGAATCACTTGCTTGTTAAGCATCATGTCGGCATTTAGCATTGCAACATTTATTTTAGCATCCTCAAACGTTAAGTCTCCGTTTATACGGGGCTGATCGAGCGTTCCCGTAATCGTTAAATTACCCTTTAAGTCCCCAGCGGATTTCTCCAAGTACCCCAAACTGAATGCTTGGATGGTTGTCATTTTCATGGGGTTCAATGATAACGTAGCATTTAAGGTCGCCGGCCCATTTGGAGGGCTATTAAAGTCACCCAATAGATGAACATCGTTGCCATTTTCCACGATCTTCACGTCGGCGGCAAACGTGTTTTCGCGTACATTGTCTACTTTGATAAGGACATTTCCAACGGTATCGGTACCAAAATAGAATTTTTCGATATTTACATCCGAAACAAAAACAGGGCTACTTTCCATACGCGATATAGTTGCTGTTCCATTAATACCTCCACCAACGTTAAGCATTTCGGATTTTAAAATTTCTGTTAGCGTCTCTATACGGAAATTCGTGAATGTGAGGTCCAAAGGTGCGTTCAATGTCGAGTCGGCCGACTGCAATAATAGTTCTTGACCATCTTTCGACAATCGGAAATTTTGTGCGCTAATACCATTTGTACCAAAACTCAGCGCGTTATCCGATGGGATCTGCCAATTTTCGTAGTTAAGCATTAACCCATCCTCATTCAGTTTCAGCATATAGTCGTTCTCGTCCACCGACATATTCGCACCAAGATGGTATTGTTCTTTGTCGTCTTCATCTTTTATCCAGAGACCAAAATCGAGATTGTTTTCTTTCGCGCTACCGCTGAGAACAGTATTACTGAGCTCGAGGTTACTTACGTTTATTTTCTCGATGAGCGCCGAGTAATACAGCGTGCTATCTGCGGTGGTAATATCGACACCAATATTTTCAATGCGCATTCCGTCGTAGAGAATCTTCGGAGCGATGAGCTTTGCCATGAAGCTTTTACTCTCGGAGTCAAATGTGCCATCTAGTGTTACGTTCTGTAGCTCTTCGAGTTCGGGGAGAAATTCACGAATAAAAGGCGAATTGCGTAGGGTGGCACTAAACTCAAAGTTCTGTGCCTGGTAGTTTATTTCCTCGGGCGGTGGTGTCCCCTCGGGATTGTAATACATATGTATAATGTCTTGTACCGATGAGCTAAGTTCGGTTAGCCTATATTTACCGACCATATGCGCGCTTAAGAATCCCGATTCCAGAATGAGCGAGTTTCTAGTGCTGTCTGCGGTTGCGAATATAGCAACGCTATCTAAGGAGAAGCGGTCGTTATTGTAAGCAATCGAAGAGTTTGAAATAAGCAGGGAACCGTTCAGAAAATCAAGGTCAGCGGTCTCGAGCTCTGCTACAATTTTACCTTGGTAACGGAAGTTATCCTCAATGATGTTAAGATTCTTAAGATTGAGTGTGTCCACGTTTAATGTCGCATAAAGTTTCGGATATTTTTCGCGCATGTCGGCGTGGAAATCCATGTTCAGTTGTACGTTAGGATCCGGGCTGTTGAGGTTACCTTCAATGTCGCCCTGATTTGCTGAAACCGCTAGTTTTATATCGTGGTAGTCGTAACCCATCGCTTGTAGCTGGTTAAGCTCTCCCTCGATATTAGCAACCATGGTTTCGGGATTCAGACCACGCCCTTGCACTTTTGCATTAGCCGAGACGTACCCAAGTAGCGAATCTTGGCTTAATAAACTACCTATGTTAAAATCATTTATCGATACATATGCATCGTACGTCGTGTCCTGCGCCATAGCCAATTTCCCGTTAAATGTTGCATTTCCTTGTTCGGTTATTAGGCTCATATTAGCGTCAAAGCCGGCAAGCCCTCCCTTGAAGGTTCCAGAAAGGCTTATCGCGTTTGGCAACTGTATGCTGTCGGGCAGCATGGATTTGGCGATAAGGTGATCGAGATCGCTACGGCCGGTCGTAAACTTTTTGAGGTTCAAGTCAATGTTTAATTTCTCCGTATCAGGTAACCCTTTAATTATTGCACTAGCTAAAATATGTGTCTTATTGAGCGTTTTAAATTCTATTTTCGGAATATTGAGGTTATCCATAGTGCCCGCCACACGCCCATCAATGAAAAAAGATCGTGAAAGCAACGGCTTCATGACTTCCATGGTATCTAAATCTGGAACAAAATAAAGAATGTCGGACATATCCAAGGTGGATTTATTGATCCTCGCTTCAATGTTGACGCTATTGGGATTGTCATTGAAAGCATCTAAGGAGGGGTAGGTTACCTTAATATGATCCCTGATTGTTGTTTTTGGGGTTTGGGCCAATAGGTTTTGAAGTTCAAGCCCGCGGTCGCCGTAAACAAAATCTCCTCGTAGCTCTTTTATCAAGAATCCAGAATGATCATTCATCGTTAACGTTTTTAGGGAGCCGGAAATCGAATCGGATGAATAGTAAAGATCATTTAGATCACCAGTGAAGTCAGTGATGCCTATATTAAAATAATCAAAGCCTTTCATTCGCGCTTGATTATCATCTTTGAATGCTACTTTTGTTTTATTGACGGCTAGGCGGTCTGCTGAAACTTTCCAGTTTATCGGGGAGCTTTCTTCTTGCGGATCTGTGGATGTCGGTTTGCTCGCTAGTTTCCCGAGTAAGATATCGGAATCTGATCCATCTAGCGTAACCTGCCCAAAACGAACGACCTCTTTATTTAAATCGATTTCTTTTACATCGGCATTCAGCGCATCAATTTTAAAAGTGGTGCTTATTGCAGCGGGCTCATTTGCATATTGAACAAATATATTAGCCAAGTTCAATTCGTCGATAGCAATACCAGGCATCAATGAAGAAGTCTCTAGGGTAGAATCTCGGAGACCGAGGTCCGCCACCGAAGGACCTTCGCCTTGAGCGGCTACTTGCCACTGCTTAATGATTACCTGAAGGCCATCAAGGTTAATTTTTGGCATAGCAAAGGCCATGTTGTCTGTCAGATCAAATCTCTCCAGCTTGGTGTCAAAATGGTCAATCTTCAAATCGGCGCTGGTACCAATAACTTCATCGTTATATACAAAATGGATGCGGTTGAAAATAACATCATCGATGTCAAAGATCAATGCAGCGCTTGAATCTGTAGAAGGTGTACTTTCGTCCTTCGTGGCAAACGCTTGGACGATATAATCAAAATTAAAGGCGCTGTCTGGTAAAGTTCGGTTTATTTTTGCGGTAATTCCTTCAAGGGTAAACTCATCGATCTGTACGGTGTTATTTATCAGCTTTAACATATTGATGTCTACGATAAGTTTCTCACCCGCGATTAATGTATCTTTGGATTGATCCTCAAAATAGACGTCATTCAGTTCCAATTTTTTTGGAAAGGTGATGTTCACATATCCAATGTCCACTGGTGTGCCGAGCTTGTTCTCAAGATATGTAGTTACTTTTCCCACTACATAGTTTTGCACGCTAGGTAAACGAATTAGAAAAATCAGTAATAAAAGAAGGGCTATAACACTACCTATAACCCAAAGTATGGTTTTTAAAGCTATTCGTCCGAATCGATTCAAAGTGTTTCGTTATAAATTTTCGTTATTCAATCAATAAAATTATACCATAACAACGCCTTAGCCGCGCAATTGTTTAACAAAACGCGATTTAATATCCATGTTACAATGCTTAACAAAGATAATATTCGCAAGGTATAAAAAGCGAAATTCGTGACAAATCTAAAGTACAATCTTTCAAGCCGGTTAATTTCCTAGTTTATTACTTTAATATGCTGTTCCTAGTTATAGAGTAATGACGGTTGCGAAAGTGGCATTTCAAGATTGTTGAATGATCCTGGCGAAATTGTTCTTTTGGGAAACTTACCGGACGACTGTTTTGTGTTTGAATGAAAAGAGAACCGGCCGTGAAAATATCGATATGGAAACTCGGCCGGAGGGAAGTAACTTCCCGTAAATGAGTGTATTTTGAAATTATGCAACCGATTGTTTTTGGCTTTAGGATTTTAATATTTATATTTGATTTAATCAAACTAAGTCATGGAAAGAAGAAGTTTTTTACAAAGTGCAGCGACACTAGGTGTATCTGCAGCTTTAACAGGATCATGTAGCTCGGCGGCTAGCGGACAAGCGGCCGATGTGGAATTTGATTCTGGCAGAATATTGCACACTGTTTATTTTTGGTTAAAAGAAGGGATAACCGAGCAAGAAGAACAAGATTTCTTGGAATTCTTTGCAGCACTTCAGAAAATTCCGGGAATTTTGGCGTTCCACATTGGAAAACCTGCGCCGACCACTGATAGAGAAGTTGTTGACAATTCATTTCAGTATAGCATATTCGTCTTATTTAATTCGATCGAGGAGATTAATGTCTACGAAAAGCATCCAGATCACCTTGCTGCGGCAGAAAAATATAGTAAATATTGGACGAAAGTTGCAGTGCGCGATACGCAATTCGTATAGCACCTATTTTCTTTCTTAATGCCATTTTTATAACCAAATCCCCTAAAGCTGGGGATTTGGAATATTTCGTAAAGAAGCTGCATTTTGCACGAAGTGTATGTTATTGCAGTTTTCAACTGCGAAAATAGACGCACTTCATGGTTAACAATTTTCTGCGCGGCCCGCCGATGCAGGAAATTTAATACTATATTTTAGCGCGATTTTGAGATATTACCATCAACAGATTGGCGATAAGGCAGCATTCCTGTTTGTTCGTCCAAGGACCAGATAGAAACATGGTTAGCGGAAAATGTATTAGTCACGGAACAGCTGTTGTCCTTTAACTTTAGAATGGCATACTCTACGTTTCGCTGCCTTGCTGCCTTTTTATCCACTGCTGCGGGATTTGTGACGCTGCGGGTAGCGAGAAATAGAATATCTACTTTTTCAAATGCTTTTATTTCAGCGTACGTGTCGACTGGAATATCCAGCCTCCCATTCTTATTGTATAGGCATGTTTGTTCTCGGTCTCCCGTGCTCGTTCTATTCTCGTGATTGGTAATTAGATATCCAGATTTTGATTGGGTTATTTCCTAAAATATGGACGGCAGAATTTCCGTTCCTTTCCGGCTGACCAGGCCATATCCAGGCCTTGAAGTTTCTGATATTTTACAAAATATAAATCAAACATAACCTGTTCCTTGGCACGGTACACTCCGGCGTAGTTCGCTTGCAGGAAAGGGGTATCTGAAGGGGCTATGGGCTCGCCGTTACCTCGGGGGGCATGTGCGCCGCATTTACCTATTCAATTTCTATTTGTGCAATTGTAATCCACATGTTTTATGTGTTTTTTTAAAAAATTTAAAACAGGCCCGGTTTATTTTTATTTTAAGCATTGTAGATGATTATCTAATTGATGTTCAGTGCATAAAATCGATGTCAGCTTCCTGGTTCCCGAATAAATGGAATACGATGTAGATATATGGAATTATTTGAAAACGAAAACCCTAGATTTCTGGGGGATTCCGCGGCCTAAGGACGAACATTGTCTTTATATTATGCCTCGTGAACGTATTTTACGGCGGCGATTGGTGAGATGTGAAAATGTCCGTTGAGATTTCGCGATGCTAAAGACTACGTTCTAAACGCCGTATCCGCGTTTTGTTTTTGCCATCTACCCGGGAGGCTACCGCCCAGATGGCTGCCGGAAGCCAGCCAAGTATTGTAATTTGTAAAATAAGACATAGAATTCCAGATAGTATTTTCCCTCGCAGGAAAAAGGAGAGCCATGGAAGTAGTACGGCGATTAATAACATATTATTGTTTGTTTTTAGTTTTTTTGGTGCTTGTTAAATGATATTATTCCTCTATTCTATCGAGCTTATCAATTTGGCGCTCGAAGATAATATCAATATCGAAGATTAATATGATTATTACGCCTGCGATAACGATAAAGGGCAATATACAGGTAATAATCAGGGCAACTATTAAAGGAAGACTCATATATTGCTCCCCCGACTTCTTAGCAATCTTGACATTTGTTTTCTTGATTTTTGTGAACGTACTGTTGATTAGCTGAGTGATGCTCTCGAAGCTGAAATTAAATGTTGAACTATTTTTCATGATCTATTATTTTTGTTTTGATTCATCAAATATAGAATGAAAACGACCTGTAGGCTAATGTAAATAGGTGAATTAAGAAAACTCCTCGGTTAAAGGCCATGTTGTTTCGGTGAATACTCCCCGTGGGATACCTTGTTAAAATTTCCCTGCCAGCGTTCCGTGGGTTTAATGATGAGCATGAGATTTGCCTGCTCGGGGGATTATACAAAAAAGAACCCCGAGTATGCGTGAGCAACTCGGGGTTCTTTGATGAATGCTCTGGACAGACTAATGCAAGGAAGATAGGCTTTCTTCTAAGATTTTTATCTTTGCCTCGGCGTCTGCCTTTTTATTTTTTTCGTTTTCTACAATTTCAGGCTTCGCATTTTGTACAAACCGTTCGTTGGATAATTTTTTTTCCACCCCGTTCAAAAATCCTTTAAGGTATTTTATCTCTTTGTTGATCCTTTCTTTTTCTGCCTCCACATCAATGTTATTCTCTAGGGAAACAAAACATTCTGTTTTACCAGCTAAGAAACTTACAGCGCCCGCGACTTTGTCATTTACGAGTGTGAATTCCGCTATATTAGCAAGTTTTACAATACTTTGTTCATATTTGCTGAAGTCAATTGAGGTGGTGTTGATTGCTAACGGCAAGGCAACTTTCGGTGAAATTCCCTTTGCGTTACGTATACTGCGTACCTCGGAGATAATTTGTTGAACGATTTCAAACTCTTTAATGATCTCTTCCTGGAAGGGCTGCACGGTAGGGTAGGAGGCAACAATAATGCAATTTTTTTCGTCCGAGCGTTCAAAAATCTCATCATGCCATAGCTCTTCGGTCAAGAACGGCATAAAGGGATGTGCTAGCGTTAGGATTTTTTCGAAGAATGATTTCGCAGTTTCTAATGTCTCCTGTTCGATAGGAGACTGGTAGGCTGGTTTTATTAGTTCTAAGTACCAAGCACAGAAATCGTCCCAGATGAGTTTGTATGTTGTCATCAATGCATCGGACAATCGATAGTTTGTGAAATGTTCGTCGATTTCTTTTACCGCTTCATTAAATCTGTTGTCGAACCAGGTCGCAGTTATTTTTTGCGCAGCTGTGGCAGGCGCTGGTACAACTTCCCATCCTTTTACTAGACGGAATGCATTCCAAATTTTATTCGCAAAGTTTCGGCCTTGCTCACAATAGGAGACGTCAAACATCAGGTCATTACCCGCAGGCGACGATAAAAGCATACCTACACGTACTCCGTCTGTACCGTACTGCTCCATAAGTTGAATAGGGTCCGGAGAGTTACCTAACGATTTAGACATTTTACGACCCAATTTATCCCGTACGATGCCGGTAAGGTATACATTTTTAAAAGGAGGTAACTGGGTGTAATCGTGTCCCATGATGATCATCCTCGCGATCCAGAAAAAGAGGATTTCTGGGGCAGTAACCAAGTCATTTGTCGGGTAATAATATTTGAATTCTGCATTTTCTGGATTTCGTACGCCATCAAATACGGACATAGGCCACAAACCCGAAGAAAACCAGGTGTCTAACACGTCATCCTCTTGGCGTAAACCGTCTGTAGACTTTCCTTGATTTTGAAACTCGGTAATTGCTTCTTGCTGTGTTTTGGCCACAACCCATTCGTTGGCCGCGTTGTACCATGCCGGGATACGATGGCCCCACCAAAGTTGGCGAGAGATACACCAATCCTTGACGTTTTCCATCCAATGTTTGTATGAAGCATAGAATTTATCTGGAATTAATTTAATTGTACCGTCCTTAACGTAATTAAGTGCCGGTTTTGCCAGTTTTTCCATTTTACAGAACCATTGCATAGAAAGTTTAGGTTCTATGGCCGCATCGGTACGTTCGGAAAAACCTACTTGTGATTTGTAGTCTTCGATTTTCTCGATTTGTCCAACGTCTTCCAGCAGTTTAGCCACTTTCTTGCGCGCTATAAAGCGGTCCTCACCAACAAGAATTTCTGCTTTCTCGTTGAGAGTACCGTCGTCATTTAATATGTCGATGATCGGTAGGTTATGCTTTTGACCTAACTCGTAGTCATTTAGATCGTGTGCTGGTGTTACTTTTAAGCATCCCGTACCGAATTCCATTTCGACATACGAATCTTCAATAATAGGAATTTCGCGATTAATCAGCGGGACGATAACGGTTTTACCTTTAAGATTTTGATAACGCGCATCTTCGGGGTGGATACAAATTGCGGCATCAGCCATGATCGTCTCCGGGCGTGTTGTCGCGATAATGATGAACCGATCACTATCTTTGACTTGGTAGCGTACGTAATAAAGTTTTTGGTTAACTTCTTTGCGAATGACCTCTTCGTCGGAAAGTGCAGTCTTCCCCTGCGGATCCCAGTTAACCATGCGTACGCCGCGATAAATATAACCTTCATTATAGAAACGGATAAAGGTGTCTATAACGGATTCAGAAAGATCCGGGTCTAAGGTAAACTTGGTCCGTTCCCAGTCGCACGATGCGCCGAGTTTTTCCAATTGTTTTAGAATAATGTCACCATACTTTTCTTTCCAAATCCACGCATGCTCTAAAAATTTGTCGCGTGTTAAGGACTTTTTATCGATACCTTGTTCTTTAAGCATAGTCACAACCTTCGTTTCGGTCGCAATAGATGCATGATCGGTCCCGGGTACCCAACACGCATTCTTGCCCTGCATACGTGCCCTACGAATCAAGACATCTTGTATGGTGTTATTCAGCATATGCCCCATGTGCAATACCCCGGTAACGTTTGGTGGAGGCATTACAATCGTGTAAGGTTCCCTATGATCGGGAGTGGAACGAAAAAAACCATTGTCTTTCCAATAGGAATACCACTTTGCTTCTGCTTCTTTCGGATCGTATGTTTTAGCTATACTCATTTTGATAAAAAGTTCAAACGCAAAAATAGGCATTTGCTTAGATTTATAGGAAGAATCTATGCAATAAAATGTTGATGAAATGGCGAGGTCTATGATACTTATTATTAAATAAACGTATTTTTACCATGAATTTTAGGTAAACAGTTTATTAAGATTATAGTAAATCGATGAAAGACAAATCTGCTTGGTGGGGGAATTTGGGATTCTTTAGTGTTGTATTCGGCTATTGGATTATATTATCTCTGATCGATCGGGTGGTTTTCGCTGGGGGTACGTGGCAGCAAATTGAGAACCCTACCGAACTTCTTTATGCTTTTTTATACGGTTTAAAGATGGATTTTTCTATTGCAGCATACCTTTCAGCGCTCCCTTTCTTTTTTTTTATCGTACAGCAAAGCTGGATTAAAAAACCTGTTTCCTCCTGGCTGTTGCGCGGATACGTGATGGTTATTACCTTTCTATTTTCCGCCATTACGGTTGGAAATGTATTCTTGTATGAAGCCTGGGGTGAAAAGCTCAGTAAAAGAGCCATATCTTTAGGTTGGAGTGCGCTTCGCGGAGTGTCCAATTCCATTGATCTAACGATGGTGGGATCAGCTATTTTAGTTTTGGTTTTCTACTTTTTTATCGCGCATTATTTTTACCATCTTTTCGTTGTGCCGATGGCCAAATTTCGTAGGCAGCAATTGTCAACCTCGATTTTTACGTTTATTGTTGGTATCGGATTACTTTTTACTTTCATTCGTGGTGGTTATGGGCGTGCCGTACTTAATCCGAGTTCCGTCTATTTCTCTGAAGATAATACGATAAATCACGTTGCGGTAAATACTTACTGGACATTCTTAAAAGATCTTACGAAAAACACAAAGCAAAGCCCATACAAATTTTTTACGAAGGAAAAAGCCTGTAAGCTTACCTCGACTGTGGTGACTTACGACAGCCATAGTGTTGACACGGTGCTCAACATCTCCAAACCAAATATTATTTTGGTACTATTGGAAGGGATGGTAGCACAGGTATTTGAAGACCTTGGTGGGGAAACTGACGTCACTCCGAAGATGAAAAAGCTAATGGATGAGGGTATTTCTTTCCGCTCGGCATATGCTGCTGCCGATCGGTCCGATAAAGGAATAATCGCGACATTTAGCGGATTCCCGGCACAGGGGCCTGAAAGCATTATTAAATATATTCCCAAACATGAGAAACTTCATTCTATCACGCAATTGTACGATTCTTTGGGGTACGCCCTATCGTTCTACCATGGCGGGCAGAGTGAATTTTACAACGTAAAATCTTTCATGTATACCCATGGCGTGAATAGAATAGTCGATATGATGAACTTTCCCGTCAATACCAAGCGTAATTCTTGGGGCGTATATGATCATGTGGTCGCTGCGCGCATGTTAGCGGATCTGAGCAAGGACAAACAGCCATTTTTTAGCATTTTCTACACTCTTGTCAATCACGAACCGTTTGATCTTTCCCCTAGTTACCAATTTGGGAACGAAACCAAAGCGAACGCATATAGGAGTACGGCATACTATACGGATTCGATGCTCTATTCTTTTATCGAACAGGCGAAAAAGCAATCGTGGTATGAAAATACAATAGTTGTGGTTACTTCCGACCATGGGCATTTTTACCCGCAAGAGAAATATGGACTAGACAATCCGAATCGGTACCATATTCCGCTTTTTGTTTTTGGTGGAGCGTTGAAGGAGGACTATCGCGGTAAAAAGATCGACGCTATCGTTAGTCAACTAGACATTGCAAGTACGCTAGCGGCTTTTGTTGGGAATGATGGACGAGCATATCCTTACTCACAAAACCTATTTGCTAGAAAACGCAAGCATATGGCATTCTTCAATTCGAACAGTACCTTCGGAGTAATTTCATCCTCCGGAGCAGTGAGCTACGACGTGCAAGGGAAGGCGGCCGGTTATAGTACGTTTAGTACAAGAGAGGCTCATGAGCGCGACAGCCTACTACAATATGCCCAAGGTTATTACCAAAAGGTCTATGATGATTTTTTAAAATATTAGAATGAGACAGTTTCTTCCTCGAAGTATTGTTAATACATTTTTTATACCTTTTACGCAATTTACTTTACTCTTGGTGCTCTATGCGCTGATGCGATTGGGATTTTATTTTTATAATTACAACCTGTTCCCGCAGGTTGAAACCTCGGACCTGTTGTTCATGATGTGGGGAGGGATGTTGTTTGATATTGTCGCTTTACTTTACCTCAATATTTTGTTTATCCTCATGCAAAGTATTCCATGGAGGTTAAAATACCACTTCAGCTATCAAAAAATTACGCGAAGCTTATTTGTGGTGACAAATAGTATTGGTGTCGCTGCAAATTTAATTGATTTTGCCTATTACCCGTTTACCCTAAAGCGCACCACCGGGACGCTTTTCGCACAGTTTTCCAATGAGGAGAATATGGGGCGCTTGATAGTTGATTTTTTAATCGATTATTGGGGCTTAGTGCTTGTTTTTGTATTGCTTGTGCTGCTTATATCGAAGATCGCTCGCATCGCCGTTCCCGTGCGGCCTAAAGATAATGGGTGGAAATTCTATGGGGCGCAATCTATCCTGCTACTGGCCGTCGCGTTTTTGTTTATTGGCGGTGTTCGTGGTGGCTGGGCACACAGCACCAGACCGATCACGCTGAGCAATGCAGGTGACTTTGTCAAAGCACCCGAGGAAATGAATATTGTATTAAATACCCCTTTTAGTATTTTAAAAACGCTCAAGGCCGTCGCTTTGAAGCAGGTGTATTTTTTTTCTGAGCAAGAACTGGATCGGATTTACCCGGTCATTCACCAGCCTTCGGGTGAGGAGAAGTTTCGGAAGTTGAATGTGGTATTCTTAATTTTAGAAAGCTTCGCTCGAGAACATATTGGCGCCCTAAACAAAGACATACAGGGGGGGCAATATCGTGGGTATACCCCGTTTTTAGACTCCTTGATACAAGAATCCTACTCTTTTAATAGAGCATATGCGAATGGCCGTAAGTCGATTGATGCTTTACCTTCAATTATTTCTGGAATCCCCTCGGTTGGCGAACCTTTTGTTCTTTCGGTATATTCGGGAAATAAAACAACAAGTATTGCCGAGTTGCTAGGCGCCGAAGGCTATCAAACTGCTTTTTTCCATGGCGCACCCAACGGTAGTATGGGTTTTTCTGCCTATGCAAAACTCGCCGGTATAAAGCATTATTACGGTAAATCAGAATACAACAACGATAAGGATTTCGATGGCATGTGGGGGATTTGGGATGAACCTTTTCTTCAATTTATGGCCGGTAAGCTCGATACGTTTCAGCAGCCTTTTTTCGCTTCCTTTTTCTCGCTGAGTTCACATCATCCTTTTAAAGTTCCAGCAGCTTACGAGGGGGAATTTCCGAAAGGACCATTGCCCGTTCAAGAACCTGTCGGCTATACGGACAATGCATTACGACAATTTTTTCAACGTGCTAAACATGCGGACTGGTATGCTAATACGTTGTTTGTAATTTGTGCTGATCACGCTACAGTTAGCTACCTTCCGGAGTATAACACCGCCGCGAACGCCTTTGCTATTCCAATCATTTTTTACCGCCCCGGTGGGAAGTTGAAAGGATACTCCGATAAACTCGTGCAACAGATCGATATTTTGCCAACAGTGTTGCAGTATATCGGATATGACAAACCTTACTTTTCATTTGGGTTTAATGCTTTTTCGCCCCGAAAAGATAATTTCTTGGTCAATAACATCGGTGGGATGTACAACTTTTTCAAAGGTGATTATTTTATGAGCCACAATGGTAAACACCCGGTTTCTTTATTCAACCTCCGGGAAGACCGTTACGAAAAAAACAACTTAGTAACCAAGCTACCCAGTGTTAGCGATAGTTTGGATATGCAATTAAAAGCATTTATTCAACAGTATAACGATCGTATGATTCGCAATGATCTAGTTGCACCCGACTAAAAACGCTTGGTATGAGTAGCACGGTAGTTGAGGTGCAGGGTAACGGATCGAACGTTGGTTATTATGGCATTACTGTTTTTGGCGCCATAGGGTAGAACCAAATCGATACCGTAAAGTAAACGATTGCTGATTGCTGACCTGCTGGGAATCGAAATGAAAAGCAGCTGTAAATTTGCCCTCGAGCGCTCCCTTTTTTAACGGCATCCATCCGAGCTCTAACCGGTCGTATCGGTCGCGATGATAGAACGAATCACCCATTGGGAGATTTTGAGGATCACCTAAGTAAAAGGTGTTTTTTATAAAGAATCGTTTATATCCAAGGTGAATATTGGAAAGAAAACCACTCGATGTTCGCAGTTCATACTCTGTCCGTACACGGTCAAAACCTAGGGCAAAGCCCGCATCGATCGTCAAGGAATCTAGGAAAGTCATAGCGCTTAGGTCTACACCAGCGCGCAATAAGACTATGCCGTTGTCTTGGATATGTTCTTCGATACTGTCATTACTTGAGAGGGCATTGTGGTATAATAAGGCGTCATCGGCGATATAGAAACGCCCAAATTTGTACTTTCCTGAAAGTCCGACGATGAAGCGTTCGCGATAATCGTTACTTTGCTTACTCAACCAGTCAATGTATAGCGTTTGCTGGATATTTTCATTTCGGTAGGAGAAGTACATACCTTCCAGATTTGGCCGTTCATAGAGTAGCGTATCGGACAGCACCATCAAAGGAACGTTTCTTAGACGATCGTGGCGAGGCATATGCCCCAAAGCAAAATCGAAGTTTTTGTCTTTATAGTTGTAGTACGCTACTGGAGAAACATCCGATCCATTCTGTGCATGCTTGCCGAAATCCTGTTTATATTGTATTCCACCATATATTCTACTCGTATTGTCTATTGCGAAATAAAGCTGCGGGGTCAAGATGGTTCCGAAATACGTTTTGTCTTCGGTATAGGTGGACTTGAACTCTCTGTTATCGGCATAACCGAACAGGTCGATTTCTAGACCAATCCGTTGCGCCGTCGCTACATTGCCAATCAGGATCAGCAGGGCAGAGATAAAAGCTGAAATTCTTACGCTTGTCATTGATTAAAAGTCAAAATTGAAAAGGTCGTCCTTAATAGACGACCTTTTATTTAATATATAGTTGGTATAATTAAACTTCTAGTAGAAGTCTCGCTGGATCTTCTAGTAGTTGTTTTAAACGTACCAAAAAGCTTACGGACTCACGACCGTCAATGATACGGTGGTCATACGATAGCGCGATATACATCATTGGGCGAATCACCACTTGCCCATTTTCAGCAACAGGACGCTGTATGATGTTGTGCATTCCAAGAATCGCTGATTGTGGAGCATTGATGATTGGCGTAGACATCATTGAACCAAATACACCACCATTGGTGATCGTAAAGGTACCACCTGTCATTTCATCGATTGTTAATTTGTTGTCGCGTGCTTTTGTCGCAAGTACTATAATCTCTTTCTCAATTTGGTGTAGGCTCATTGATTCCGCATTGCGGATTACAGGTACAACGAGTCCTTTAGGAGCAGAGACTGCAATTGAAATATCACAGAAATCGGAATACACAAGCTCATTTTCTTCTAAGCGCGCGTTCACGGCTGGCCATTCTTTCAATGCGGTAGTAACCGCTTTGGTGAAAAAGGACATGAACCCAAGACCTACACCATGTTTTTCTTTGAATGTTTCTTTATACTTCGATCGTAGATCCATGATAGGCTGCATGTTTACTTCATTAAAAGTAGTTAACATGGCGGTATCATTTTTTACGCTCACCAGACGTTTAGCGATGGTTTTACGTAGGGAAGTCATTTTTTCGCGACGCTCGTTACGCGAACCAGCTACAGGAGCAACTCCAGGCGTCGCAGCGGTCGCAGGTTTGCTTGCAGGAGTAGCGGGCTTAGATTGTGCTTTTTCGGCATCCTCTTTGGTGATACGACCATCTTTACCCGTTCCTTTGATCGTCGAGGCATCGATACCTTTTTCTCTTAAAATTTTGGCGGCAGCGGGCGAGGCCGTGCCAGCAGCATAGGAATCCGGACTTTCAGTATCCTTCACAGGTTCTGAATCGTTAGTTTCCGTTTTTCCCGTAGGAGCTTCTTCCGTCATCTGGCCACCAGCAGCAGGAGCATCCCCTTCTTCGATGGTACAAACAACTGCGCCGATTTCTAAAGTGTCACCTTCTTGGGCAATAATTTTAAGGATCCCAGCTTTTTCTGCGGGAAGCTCAAATGTAGCCTTGTCCGATTCCAATTCAGCGATATTTTCGTCCATTTCAACGTAATCGCCATCTTGTTTTAACCATTCTGCTAAGGTTACCTCTGTGATCGATTCACCTACTGCCGGTACTTTAATTTCTAAGCTCATATTTTTGTCTTCTGTTATATCAACAACAAGTTAATAGGATGATATGTTTTAAATTTCAAATGCTTTAATGATAATTTCTGCTTGTTGCGCCTGGTGTTGTTTCATATATCCGGTTGCAGGAGAGCCACTTTCTGGGCGAGCAATTACGCTCAAGTTGAGGCTCGATCCATGGAATTTACGGAAGTAAAATGGCCAAGCACCCATATTCTCATTTTCCTCTTGCACCCATTTAAATTCGGCTTTTGCATATTTCTTTTGCAATGCTTCTATTTGTTTGTGCGCTATAGGGAACAACTGCTCCACCCGTATCAGTGCAACATCATTACGTTTATCGGATTCTTGTTTGTCAAGAAGATCATAATATATTTTACCCGAGCAAAGTACAACGCGTTTTACTGATTTTGCCGTTACATTTTGATCATCGATAATTTCTTGGAAGTTGTTCTCAGTAAAATCTTTGATGGGTGATACCGCTTTTGGATGCCGCAATAAGCTTTTTGGTGTGGCAACAACAAGCGGTTTTCTAAAATCACGGTGTAATTGACGGCGCAATAAATGAAAGTAGTTGGCCGGCGTCGTACAGTTAGCAACGATCATATTATTATTAGCACACATTTCTAGGTAACGCTCTATGCGGCAGGAAGAATGTTCTGGGCCTTGACCTTCCATTCCGTGGGGAAGAAGTAGCACGAGACCATTTGAGCGTTTCCATTTGGTCTCTCCAGCAGAAATATATTGATCGAAGACGATCTGTGCGCCGTTAGCGAAGTCTCCAAACTGTGCTTCCCAAATCGTAAGTGAATTTGGGTTCACCGAAGAATAACCGTATTCAAATGCCAATACTGCATATTCAGATAACAGCGAGTTGTAGATATTGAATCGATCGCCGCCTTTAAGTTTAGCCAGTGGAGTATAAGTTTCATCAGAATCTTCCAATGTTACAACTGCATGGCGGTGTGAGAATGTTCCACGCTGTACGTCCTGTCCGGAAATACGCACACGATACTCTTCATTCAATAAGGTGGCATAAGCCATTAATTCGCCCATCGCCCAATCATATTTGTCAGTGTCGATCATTTTTAATCGGTCGTCAAATACTTTGGTTATTTTGCGGAAGAATTTTTTGTCCTTAGGCAGTGCGTTTAATTCTGTTGCAAGCGATACGAATAGGTCCTTCGATACTTTTGTAGTTATTTTAGCTTCAATATCTGTCGTTTTTGCGGGACGAAGACCCTTCCAGGCACCAGCAAACATAGGACGTTCTTCACTGATTTTCTCGACTTTTTTTGCTTCGTCTAGTCGCTCTTGCAATGCGCCACGAAAATCCTTTTCTAATAATTTCGCAAAATCGATATCGATACTTCCTTCGTCGACGAGTTTTTTGACGTAGATCGCAAGCGTGTTCGGATGTTTTTCAATTAGCTTGTATAGTGATGGTTGCGTGAATTTAGGCTCATCAGCCTCATTATGTCCGAAACGTCTATAGCCTAATAAATCGATAAATACATCGGTTTTGTATTTTTGACGATATTCTACAGCAATGTTAATAGCGTAGACTAAGGCCTCCACATCATCTCCATTTACGTGAAATACGGGAGATAAGGTTACTTTAGCGATGTCCGTACAATAAGTAGATGATCTCGCGTCTTTATAGTTTGTGGTAAAACCTACTTGGTTGTTGATAACGATGTGAATTGTACCGCCGGATTTGTAACCGTCAAGTTTAGACATTTGGATCGTCTCGTAGACGATACCTTGTGCTGCTATTGCGGCATCACCGTGAATTAAGATTGGTGCTATTCGGGAGGAATCTCCACTGTATTTTAGGTCAATTTTCGAACGAACCATACCTTCAGCAACACCATCAACTGTTTCTAAGTGTGAAGGATTTGGCGCAAGGCTTAGGTGGATGTTTTTGCCTGCTTGGCTGGTGATGTCTGAAGAGAACCCTAAATGATATTTTACGTCACCACCAAATTGGATTTCGGGATCTGTTTCATACATTTTACCTTCAAACTCCGAGAAGATCGTTTTATACGCTTTTCCCATGATGTTTGTAAGTACATTTAAACGTCCCCGGTGTGCCATACCGATAACGAATTCCTCGATACCTAATATTGATCCTTGTTGAATAACTGAATCCAGCGCTGGGATTAAAGATTCAGCTCCTTCCAATGAGAAGCGTTTTTGTCCCAAAAACTTAGTGCCCAGAAAGCTCTCAAAGATTACGGCCTCATTAAGTTTTTTTAATATACGCTTTTTATTGTCTAAGGTGAAGTTTGGGCTGTTGCGATCCGCTTCAATTTTATCTTGTAAAAATTTGATTTTTTCCGGATTACGGATGTAACGAAATTCTGCACCAATCGAGCGGCAATAGGTGTCCTCAATGAACTGGCGAATATCACGCAGTTTCGCTGGGCCTATCCCGATTTCTACACCAGCGTTAAATACGGTGTCAAGATCTGATTCGGAAAGTCCAAATGTCTCTAATTCTTTGCCAGGGAAGTATTTTCTACGTTCGCGAACCGGGTTAGTTTCGGTAAATAGGTGGCCTCGGTCGCGGTACCCATGGATCATATTCAGCACGTTTATCTCTTTGATCGCTTGTTCTGAGCTTTCTGGAGCAGTGCCTCCATCACTAGTTTGTCCAAATTCAAAACCTTCAAAAAACTTTTGCCAGCTTACGTCTACGGCGTTTGGGTCTTCCTTGTATGCTTGATATAACGAGTCGATGTATCCTGAATCAGCGTTACTCAAATATGTTAATTTATCCATGAGGAAATTTTACTTATAAGAATTTTGGTCAAAGTTAGTAATTATAAAATATTTTGTCACCTTTAAAATCAACAAAATGTGTTCTAAAGCGCGCGAATTTTAAGGTATTGTCTGTTTTTATTAAATCCGCACTTGGAGCACCTATTGTCTCGTGCTTGCTGTTTTTTGTCCAACTATTTGATTGAAGCATGCGCCTTATAATTTTTTTTAATTAATTCTTCCCAACTTGTTTTTAAATTGTCTTTTAAACTAGTCCCTTTTTGCGCAAAATGTAGCCAATAGCCGTATACCGTTGCGGGTGCGTAGTCAAGGAAATATTCCTCGAAGACTCTAGCCCCCGATAGGTGGTTGACGTGTAAATGTTGAATCATATACGCCGCAAGAATCTCCCGATGCGCGTACGGGAGGTTTCCGATTTGCTGCATTTGGTTTTTTAAATCCTGAATTACAGGGTGTTCACTCTGGCCGGTTAGCCACTGCTGTAATACTTCGATGCTGTTCTTTACGTCTGTGGATACATCGTGGTTTTTGAAAAAAATATTCGGGTATTTTTTTAGCATAAATCGAAAATAATCTCGCCACATTAAACGCAAGATTAATTGGTCGTATTTTTTCTTTTTATTGGGGCTGTATGCCGCTTTAATCTCGTGGTAATAAAATATCGGAGAAACAGCGCCGACGGCAATATATGGAGAGACGAGGTTGTAGTCATCAATCTCACTATAGTTCAGGGATAATGTTTGAGCTATGGTTTGTAGCGCTCGCCGCTCGCCGCCTTGGATGCGTTTATCGTCTAGCGAGCTATCCTCATGGTAGCCCAGTTCCCCCAGTGTCGCTATTTGTGTATGTTCCAGGTGCGGGTGTGTAATTATTGTTTCGATCGGATCGATAGTTGGCCGTACGAAACTTTCTTTTTCCACCTTCTTCTTGAATGCAGCAAAATTGTCTGGTATATCTTTAATGGGTATTGGCAGATCTTCTTTATGGTAAAGAGTGTGGCCAATAAAATGCTTGAGATTGATTTTTTGTTCCCATAGTGCAGCCTCTACGCGTTCAGATATTTGTGTTTCACGGTAAGCGACTTCGCGATGATGGTATACTTCGGTGACGTCATATTTAGCGCATAATGTTCCCAGATGGTCCTCAGGCTTACCGATAAACGTTAACAAGTCGGCGCCTAATTCTTGAAGGCTATGCTTCAATGCTTGGACGGTCTCAATTAGAAATTGGGTACGTAATATTCCGGTATTCTGGAATCCGTCATCATTGGTCTTGAAATAGCGAGGATCAAAAAAATAGACGGGAATTGTAATATCGGCTTTGTTTACAGCTTCGGACAAAATTTCGTTATCTTGAACACGGAGATCATTTCTAAACCATACCAATATTACCTTTTTTGTCATGCTCGAAGAAGCTTAGCTGAATTTTTATCGATTTACGCAAATATAATGTAAAGAATCGACTTTCTGCGATGTTTACGGGCTGCGGAATTGGTTTTGACATAGGTGAGACATTCGTACTGTAATCGTTTGTTTTTAGTATTGCTTTTAATTCTATTTTCCATCGAACATTACCGAGTCGGTTTTGTTATCCCTCATAATTTACCTGTTGTGGAAACAAGATGAGAACAAATAAATATGAATGTATTAATTAGCGGACTAAACAATTATGTGGGGAGACGAAGCTTAAGTTTGTTTGCTGATGAAAATTTTGGCGTGTTTGCCGTTACACGTAACCTTAAGCTTTTTGAAAAACGTATGTTCGAGCCGATGCATGGGACAGTGTATGAGGGCGACCTTATTAAAGGGGTGCGGGATTTCCCGCTGAACGCACACGAATTAAAAGCAGGTATATATTATACGCAGGTACCTACGCTCTATGATGAAGTAAACCTGAAATTGGAGGTTATCTCACTTCGTAATTTTATACAGCTTCTTCAACAGAATTCTTGTCAGCGCGTTGTGTATGTAGCTCGGTTGGTGGATAGAATGTGTATCGAGCCTATTTTATCCTTGTTGCGTGAACTTCGCGTGGATTATACGATTATATTGAAAAACTGCGTTGTTGGGCACGATTCACTGGTCGACCGGGTAATTAGGGATATTGCGAATAGAAAATTTGTTTTCTATTCTAAGTTCTATGCGACGCATGCCTTGCAGCCAATCGGGGTGCGGGATTTTTTTAGGTGGCTTAAATTGATGCTCGATGTGCCGGCTTTTAAAAATAGAGTTGTGGAGTTAGGTGGAGCCAACCCGATGTCGCTTGGCGACCTTTTTAACAAGTACAAAGAATTGAAAATGGTGCACGCTGGGCAGATCATTGTGGATCTTCCAAAATGGTTTGTTAGGCTTGTTTATCGGAAGCATCTTGATATTAGTGCGACCGATCAGGCCGAGTTTAGTCGTATCATGCGGGTAAATAGTATTGTAGATAATGATTGGCGCAAGCAGATGCCGTTCCGGTTCTCTCCCATTGAACAGGTTTTGCTGGAGGATCAAGAATTTGCGCGGTAGTGCCGCTTGTATTTCGTAGCAATCTTTACATTGTAGGGATTGAAATACTTATCGCTTTATCGTTAATTCTGCTATTTTTGCTTAGAATATAATTTAGCAACATGGGATACAAAAGTCTGGCGGAATGTGTGAACGATTTGGAACGCAACGGCCATTTGATACGCATAAAAGAAGAGGTAGATCCTTATTTGGAGATGGCGGCAATTCATATGCGCGTGTTCGATGCACAGGGACCTGCACTGTACTTTGAAAATATTAAAGGTTCACGTTTTCCAGCGGTATCAAATCTCTTTGGTACCATTGACCGATCTAAATTTATGTTTCGCGATACGCTTCACCACGTTAAAAAGCTTGTCGATGTCAAAATGGACCCAGCATCTGTATTGAAGAGGCCTTTGCACTATATGAGCTCTTCGTTTGTGGCAACCGGAGCATTACCGTGGAAGAAAAAAAGTGGCGCACCCATTCTGTATGGGCAAACGAAGATTTCCGAGTTACCACAGATTGTGAACTGGCCGAAGGATGGTGGTGCCTTTGTCACTATGCCACAGGTATATACTGAAGACGTTAGTTCGCCGGGTATTATGCAAGCAAACTTGGGAATGTACCGGATACAACTCTCGGGTAACCAGTATCTAAAGGATGAAGAAATTGGACTCCATTATCAGTTGCATCGCGGGATCGGTATTCATCAAACTAGGGCGAATGAGTTAGGAAAACCCCTGAAGGTAAGTATATTCGTTGGAGGTCCCCCATCGCACCCGTTGTCGGCAGTGATGCCTTTGCCCGAGGGACTGTCTGAAGCAATATTTGCTGGCGCGTTAGGAAATAGGCGATTTCGTTATTTCTACGATGATCAGGGTTTCTGTCTATCGGCAGATGCCGATTTTGTGATTACGGGTACGGTGTATCCACAAGAGACTAAGCCTGAAGGACCTTTTGGTGATCATATTGGTTATTACAGTTTGACGCATGATTTTCCACTTATGAAGGTTCATCGGGTATATCATAAGGAAAATCCGATATGGTCGTTCACCGTTGTTGGACGACCGCCGCAGGAGGATACAAGTTTCGGCGCGTTGATTCATGAAATTACTGGAAGTGCAATGCCCAAACAGATTAGCGGATTACATGCGGTAAATGCAGTTGACCCGGCAGGTGTACATCCACTGTTGTTTGCTATAGGCAGCGAACGGTACACGCCATATCAAGACCTCGTCCGTCCGCAGGAACTTTTAACAATATCCAATCAAATCCTAGGAACGAATCAATTAAGCTTAGCTAAATATCTGTTTATCGCTGCTTTTGAAGATAATCCTACACTTGATATTTATGATATTCCCGCATTTTTTTCACATATACTTGAGCGCATTGATTTGACGCGCGATTTGCATTTTAATACCAATACGACTATTGATACCCTTGATTATTCGGGGGATGGTCTAAATGCAGGTTCCAAAGTTACGTTTGCGGCTGTAGGAAAAAAAAGGAGGGAGCTCGCGAGAGAAGTATCAAAAGATTTAGCGTTGCCTCGACCGTTTAATCAAGCGAAGCTGGCGCTGCCTGGAGCTATTGTCGTTGATGGGCGTGATTTTGCCTCTTACGAGCAGGAAATTGATGCCATCTCTCGCTGGACACAGGCTGCTGAAGAATGTGATTTTTCCGGTATTCAATTGATCGTTCTAGTTGACGACGCAGATTTTGCTGCAGCGAGCGTGAATAACTTTGTATGGGTGACATTCACGCGGAGTAATCCGTCTCACGATATATACGGTATAGGTAGTTTTCTAGCATTCAAACATTGGGGTTGTACTGGGCCGGTTATCATCGATGCACGTAGTAAGCCGCATCATGCACCTGTATTAATGATGGACCCGGACGTAGACAGAAGGGTTGATAGATTGGGTGAAAAGGGTCGGTCGCTTCATGGGATTATCTAACGATTAACTTTGGTATTTTCCCATAGCCTGAGCGTTCCTCGCTCAGGTGTTAAGGAGGTAAAAAAGACCAAACTCATAAATGTGTTTGGTCTTTTTTGTGAGCATCTATATACTTTTAACGGGGGGGTACGGTAGTTACTGACCACAGGGTTATTTTGCTGTTTCTATGGGTCCGTTTGTTAATGTAATCGTGTTTTCTGTGTTTTATTTGTAATATAATATTGGTTTTGTTGTTACATTTTCAATAAAAGTTAAAAATTGTTATGATTTTAATTATATTATTGGTTACTTTGTTCTGTTAATTGTAATGAAACATAACAAACATTATTAAAGTAGAATTATATGTGTGGAATTGTCGGCGCTTTTGATTTGAACACAACGTCTTTGGATCCTTTGAGGACTCAGGTGTTAGAAATGTCTAAAAGGATTAGGCATCGGGGGCCAGATTGGTCCGGTATCTATACGAATGAAAAAGCGATTTTAGCGCATGAACGTTTAGCGATCGTGGATCCCAAATCTGGAAGTCAACCTTTATTTAGTCCTGATGGGCAAGTGGTGTTGGCTGTCAATGGAGAGATTTATAATCATCAATATTTGCGTACGCTATTGCCTAATTATAATTTCAGCACGTTATCGGATTCCGAAGTTATACTTGCCTTATACTTGGAGAAAGGTCCCACTTTTCTTGAGGATTTAAATGGGATATTTGGATTTGTGCTCTATGATGGTCGCAACGACACGTATTTAATTGCTCGCGATCATATGGGGATTATTCCGCTATATTACGGGAAAGATATTTCTGGGCAACTCTTTGCCGCCTCAGAACTGAAATCATTAGAAGGTTTTTGCGTGCAGATTGAGCAGTTTCCTCCGGGGCATTATTTATATAGTGCAGAAGGACAGGAGCCTAAAAAGTGGTATATCCGCGACTGGGCACATTATCAAGTTGTAAAAGACGCTAAAACCGATATCGCAAAGCTACGTAAAGCACTCGAAGATGCCGTGCAACGCCAAATGATGTCGGATGTGCCTTATGGCGTGCTGCTCTCGGGCGGATTAGATTCTTCGGTGATTGCGGCGGTTACGAAAAAGTTTGCATCAAAGCGGATTGAATCAGGGGGGCAGGAAGAGGCTTGGTACCCACAACTGCATTCATTTGCGGTAGGTTTAAAGGGGGCACCTGATTTAGTCGCTGCGAAAAAAGCAGCAGATCATATTGGTACGATTCATCATGAAATTAATTTTACGATCCAAGAAGGATTGGATGCCGTGCGCGATGTGATTTATCATTTGGAAACTTATGATGTGACGACCATTCGTGCTTCCACACCGATGTATTTGTTGGCGCGAGTCATTAAATCAATGGGGATTAAAATGGTGCTTTCAGGTGAAGGATCTGATGAGTTATTCGGTGGATATCTTTATTTCCATAAGGCGCCGAATGCGCAGGAGTTCCACGAAGAGACGGTGCGTAAAATGAATAAATTGTATCTATACGATTGCTTAAGAGCTAATAAATCGTTGGCCGCATGGGGAGTAGAGGGGCGCGTTCCGTTTCTAGACAAAGAGTTTATCGACGTCGCGATGACAATCAACCCCGAAGATAAAATGATTAGAGACGGACGTATGGAGAAATGGATTCTTCGCAAAGCTTTTGAAGATTACCTTCCCCAAAGTATCGCATGGCGACAAAAAGAACAATTTTCTGACGGCGTGGGATACGGCTGGATTGACGTGCTTAAGGAGCAGGCTGCGGAAAAAGTGAGTGACACGGAATTTGAAGTCGCTGCGAGTCGGTTTGCTGTGAATACACCGAAAAATAAGGAGGAATATTTCTATAGAACGATTTTTGAGTCTTATTTTCCTTCTGAGACGGCGGCAAAGACGGTGCCTTCTGTGAAATCTGTGGCTTGTAGCACACCGGAGGCTTTAGCTTGGGATGCCTCATTTCAAAATCTAAATGATCCCTCTGGACGTGCGGTACTAAATGTACATAACGAGAGTTATACAAAAACCTCGCAAACAGCGTAAAGGTCAAACATAATTTTACGTCAGGCCGATAATGAAAGAGCTACCTAGAACAATTTTCTAGGTAGCTTTTTGGTTTTATAGTGGACGTATCCAAATATTTTTAAAACTCACCGGGTTGCCGTGGTCTTGCAGAGCGATTGGTCCTGCTCCATGGGCATTTAATTTAGGAAGGCCAATATATTCCGTGGTACCTTCAATCTGCGTATTGTTTTGCACCACTACGCCGTTGTGCAGAAGTGTGAAATTTCCTTTCTTAATAAGCATGCCGTCTTTATTGAAGCGCGGGGCTTTATAAACGATGTCGTAGCTGTGCCAAGTGCCCTTTTCTGGGTGAACCTCAACAAGCGGAGGTCTTTGCTTATATAAACTTCCCGCCTGGCCGTTGACATAGGTCGGGTTGTTGTTATTGTCTAAGACCTGAACTTCGTATAATCCTTGTAGGAATATACCACTGTTTCCTCTTCCTTGGCCTTCCCCTTTAATTACATCTGGGCTTTTCCATTCGATGTGTAGTTGAAAGTCTTCGAAGTCCTGCTTAGTTTCTATACCGCCAGCACCTGGCTTTACGACTAATGCATTGTTTTCAATGGTCCACGCTGCGGGTCCTCCGTTTTCATTACTGCTTTTCCACTGGTCTAAGTTGGATCCATTAAAAAGTGCAATAGCATCGCTCGGTACGCCTGAAGTAATTGAAACGACTGGAGGTTTTGGGCTGTAAAATTCAGTATCTTCAGGCTTGAAGTCTGTTTGGGCGATAGCACAGGAGCTCATGAATATGGCTGCAAGTGTATATGTTATTTTTGTTACCATTATAGTTGGGTTTGTTGATTATTAGCAATATTAGTTATTAATTTTAACATTTTCTATTTTTTGCTATGTTTGTATTATGGGGGTAATCAGACAAAAGGTGTCACTCAAGCAGGTACGTTTTTTTTCGCCAATTGGGTTTTATAAACAGGAGCGTATCTTGGGAAACGAATTTTTTGTGGACCTTGTAGTTGGTTTAGATTACCGAAATTCCAGTCCCGACGAGTTAGTAAATACGGTGAACTACGAAGGACTTTATCGTATTCTTTCGCTTGTCATGGTTAAGGAGCGAAGGCTTTTGGAATCCGCCGCCGATGAAATTTTGGAACTTGTTCGTGAAGAGTATAATTTTCTCGATCAGATCGATATTACCGTTCGAAAAATGACGCCACCGTTTGGTGTTGATTCTGCGTATTCCGAAGTGTCTCTACATTATGCAAAATAAAGTTTGCCGCGGGATCTTATTTTTTGTGTATATCGAACGCGAAATAGGAATGGTGTTTAATTGAGACAAAACGTCATGTTAATATAATTGTTGCAGACAAAATGTCCGGAAAATTCACTAATTTACGTTAGGTATGTAATTTGATTAGTAACTAGCACATACAAAACATAAAAATTAGGAGGACATAAAAAATGGCATTAATTAAATTTCCAACAAAAACAGTAAATTCAGATGTAGTTAATCCTCATATTAACAGCATCTTTGACAATTTTTTCAATGATTCATTTATCACGGAACGTTTTGTAACACGTATTCCTGCGGTAAATATATCCGAAGAAGAGTCTTCATACAAGGTTGAACTGGCGGCTCCAGGTTTAAAGAAATCTGATTTCAGCATCAAGGTGGATAAAAACTTGATTACCGTATCGGTGGACAAAGGTGAAGATAAGGCAAGTGAAGACAAAGTATTTAGTAAAAAAGAGTTTAGTTATATATCTTTTATCCGTTCATTCTCCTTGCCCGAATCCGTCGATTATACACGTATTGATGCAACTTATGAAGATGGGGTACTCACTTTATCGGTAGGTAAAAAAGAAGAAGCAATTGTTGCGAAACGGTTGATCGAAGTAAAATAAAGATTTGAGTTTTTAAGGATGGAAAAGAGTTTTCGCTGCGGTGAGAACTCTTTTTTTCTTAATGGCTGAGGTTATAAGCCAGAGGGTTTATTTTATGCGTATGTCTTTTTTTGTATAGATCCACAAATTTTGTAGGTTTGTTCCATTATGAATATCATATACTAATTTTGTTTCCAAAACGAGTAGGCGTCCCTTGGCGGGCTGCTTACGGGCTTTCGAATTTCTTTCGAGGGTAGGTTCTACTATATCAATACATAAGTTAATACCCGTACATACAGCTTCATTGTTACGCTATGCAAGATTCTTGGAAGAAAAAATTTTTATTTATTTGGGTGGGACAATTTTTATCCCTTGTCAGCAGCTCAGCGGTTAACTTTGCGATTATTATATGGCTCAGCATACATTTTGAATCAGCTCAGGTACTGGCTTATGGTGCGATTGCAGGAATGTTGCCTGCGGCAATCATTGGCCCCTTTGCAGGGGTTTATATTGACCGTTGGGATCGTAAGAAAACGATGATATTTTCCGATGCATTTGTAGCACTATGCACGCTAGCGATGTCAATTAGCTTTTATGCCGGGTTTGAGAATTTATGGTTAATCTATATCATGCTTGGACTTCGTTCGGTAGGGTCGGCTTTCCATATGCCTGCGATGCAAGCGTCAATACCGATGATTGCCCCTCAAGAAGAATTGTTGCGTATTTCAGGTATCAATCAAGTGATTCAATCTGTTTCATCAATTGCGGGTCCTGCTCTAGGTGCCCTGGCCATAACACTAATGCCTATTGGTAACGTGTTGTTACTCGATATTGCTGGTGCAATTTTCGGGATCGTCTCTTTGTTGATCGTTCATATTCCGAGCCCTTTTATCACTTCTAAAGTGAAAAGTAGCTTTCGGCAGGTGTGGGCCGATCTCGGTGGTGGGTTTTCAGAGATTTTTAGAACCAAGGGGCTTGTCTCGCTTTTCGTTTTCTCTATGTTGGTTACTTTTTGCATCATGCCGATCGCTGTGCTGTTTCCTCTTTTAACCATACAGCATTTTGATGGTGGCAAGTTCGAAATCAGTGTAGTCGAAATTGTTTGGGGTGTGGGCATGCTTGTCGGTGGGAGTTTGATCGGTATATTTAAGCCGTCGTTATCTAAAGTTGTTCTCATGAATGTGATGTATATAATTATGGGAATCTCGTTGTCATTGTCCGGGTATATTCCCGCAACAGCATTTAGTTTTTATGTCGTTTTAACAGCTCTTGCGGGTATCGCAGCAGCGGTATATAACGCTTGTTTTATGACCGTAATTCAAGAGGAGGTCCGTCCCCAGGTTATGGGACGCGTCTTTTCGATGTATTTCAGTATTGTTGTCATTCCAACGGTGATTGGACTTTTAGGTACCGGATGGGTAGCGGACCGGTTCGGTGTGGGGAACATGTTTGTCGTATTAGGTGGGCTCATTGCTTTGGTAGGTGTTGTCTGTTTTTTTAACATACCATTGATGAGACTAGGGACTAAAAAGGAAGAGGCCGCTCCTGATGAGCGGTAAGGCGATTACTGCTGCTGTTTGTTAGGGCTTTTCCCTGCCGATAAATTTCCCCTTACCTAAAAGAAAGGCGATGGCACGCTCGGTATTTGAGGCCAGACTGGCTTGGCTTTTTAGGTTTGTCAAATACCGATTGATTTCTTTTTGTAAATAAGGTGGCAAATTTTCGAAAGCTTTCTTTGCTTGTGGGTTTTCCGCTAAGGCATTCTTAAATTGCACAGGTGAAGTGAATTTCGGTAGCGCAGGATTAAAGGTTATACTTAAATGTACGCGTTCCCCAATACGTTCTGGCGAATCTTTAAGCATGATGGTATTGATGTATAATCGCCATTCCCTCGATATTTAACGAGACGCTGCAGATAAGGTTTCCCGTTTATCTTTCCTCGAATAGCAATAGGGCTTTTACTTCGTCCTGCTTGGCTAAATATGCTGTCTAGAATTTGCTGGGGTACCAAGACATAGGGGTTGATTCCGATCAGTTGAATAATCGCTTCGAACTCATTTTCTATCACGTTTTGCTCGTTCATATTTATTTGCTTTTATGCAATTAAAAATTATGTACGTCTGCCGCTGCTGGTAATAGGTGAGGGTTTGCTTCTGGTTAAGCGACATCTCGCAAATCAACCGGCACAACCCGAGATATCCCTTGCTCAACCATTGTAACGCCATAAATTATCTGGGTGCTTGCGATGGTTCGCTTGTTATGGGACACGATGATGAATTGTGAATTTTTTGAGAAGTCTTTTATGATATTATTGAATTTGTCAATGTTCGTATCATCAAGTGGAGCGTCTACCTCATCAAAGATGCAAAATGGTGCTGGTTTAAGGAGATATAGCGAAAACAATAAGGCTGTTGCAGTTAATGTTTTCTCACCGCCAGAAAGCTGGTTAATGGATAGTGGCCGTTTCCCTTTGGGCTGAGCAATGATATCGATGTCCGATTCCAGCGGATTTGCGGGGTCAGAAAGTACCATGTCACAAGAATCCTCCACGTTGAATAACGAACGGAATACATGTACAAAATTTTCTCGGACTGTATTGAACGCATTCATAAACTTATCGTTTGCAGACTGGTCAATTTCATTGATTGTCGTCATTAGCGAGGCTTTTGCTTCGAGTAGATCGTTCTTTTCTTTTGTTATAAAATCGTGTCGTTCCTGAATTTCATCATACGCTTCTTTTGCCATAGGATTAATCGATCCGTAGCCGTCAAGTTGTTTTTTCAGTTTATTACATTTCAAGGTAAGTGCCTCTTTCGATTCTATAATTTCTGGGGCCTTTTCTTGTAAAAGGTTGTTTATATCAATGTCAAACTCGACCGACAAACGCTCTTTTAAGCTGTTTAACTCCAACTGCAATGTTGTCTTTTTATCTTTTAGTTCGGTTTGTAGATAGTCGTGTTGATCTTTATTTCGACGCAACTGTGTTGTTTCTTCCTCGAGTTCGTTGATCAATTTTCGCGAAGCGTAAAAGTCTTCTTCGAACTCTTGGAGCGCTTTTTCGAGCATCTCTTTTTGTGCATACATCTCGACTAGTTCGGAGTCGTCGAGTCCTTCGGTCGGTACCGCCACGAGCATCGCAGCTTTTATTTGGTCATATTCTGTACTGTTTCTTGTGATTCGTGTTTCAAGAGCCTCTCGCTGACTTTCACGGTATTCCAAGTCCTTTTGGAGACCGGAAAGCTTGTTTTGTTGTTGGTGGAAGCGGATATTTTCTTGATTGAATATTGCCGAAAATTCGTTATAACGCTCGGATATGTCAAGATAGCTTTCTTGCAACTCCCGTAATTGCGTTTGGATAGATTGGTTTTCCTCTTTTAATGCGCTGAGTTCGGGTTCCGATTTTTGGAGATCGTAGTTGATGACCGTTAGGTTACTTTCGATGTCAGTTTTTCGGTTTTCGCTATTTTTCAAAAAAGCCAGGTATTGTTCTTGTTTGGTTTTAACCGAGATATATTCATTGTTGAGCCTATTCAAGACTGTTCGTGATTCGTCGAGGAGGTCTTTTTGTGAAGAAAGACGAAGGGATGATATTTCTTCCACGATGTTGTTTTCTTGACTTTGTAGGCTCTCAACCAGTTTATTGAGCGTCTTGATTTCTTTGGTTAAATTGTCTAGGTTTTTAGCCCGTCCAATACGTTTGCCTTCAAATAGTCCTAACGATCCGCCACTCACGCCCAATCGTGTCTTGGAGAATTTACCTTCAGGATGTAGAATTACGATATTCTCGGTTGGAAACTCGTTGTGAATAGCGTCGGAAGATTCTGAATTAAGCATAAAGACATTGCTTAAAAGCTGCTCACAGAGGTTTTTGTATTTTTTGTCAACAGTGACGATATCTAATGCGGAAGTTAAATCTTTTCGGGGAGGTGTTTCTCGCAGTTTAGTCGCGTTTTCTACGGCCTCGAGCACAAAGAAATTCGCGCGCCCCTTGGCCGCATCGCTCAGGAGTTGGATGGACTGGATAGCCTCTTGTTTACTTTCCACCACGTAGTGATTCATGATCGGTTCCAGATAATTTTCGATCGCTATACGATACTCTTCTTTACAAAAAAGTATATCCGAGAATAGGGGATAGGATTTTTTCCATCCCGCATTTTTACGTAGAAATTTGATCGATTCTGGAAAGCCTTCAAGGTTATCGACGAGCGATTTTGTAAGATTATACTCGTTCTGCTTTGCATCAGCCAAACGCGACTCTCGATTTATCTGGCTACGTACGTCGGAAAGTGTTTGCTCTTTATTCTCAATCTTGGACTGCAGCTCTTGTTCCACCTGTACCGTGCGATCATATTGCTGCTGTTGCTGCGCGACTTGATCTTTTAAAGCGTCGACCGCCGTGGTGAACTGTCCAAGTTCACCTTCTTTGGCGCTGTTATCGCTCAACGTACGCGCTGACTCTTGCTGAAGGGCATCTTTTTGAATATTCAGTACGGCGATGTCTTTTTCAAGCTTATAGATGTTGTTTTGAAGGTCAGTCGTCGTTTTTTGATATTGGTCGAGCTTTAATTTTGCGGTTTGCTGTTGGGCGCGTAGCTCTTCAAGTTCACTGCCATGCTTTTGGGTACCTTCGGAGTAAATGTCTAGGGAGCTTTGTGCTTCGAATAGATCCTCGTTTAGTCTTTTAAGGGTACTGTTGATGTGTTCAATTTGTGCTTTATCGGAAGTTAATTCCGTGTTTAAGCGCGTTTCATTGTCTTGTAAATGGCGTAGCTTCTCATTTTTAATCTTTTTATCTGCTTCATAGCTACGAATCTTATTGCTGTATTCATTGGTGCTCTTTTGCTGGGTAGCGAGATTCTTTTCTTTCGCCAAAATATCGTTACGCAAGCTGTGGAGCTGCTGCTCGTTGGCTTGAATTTTTGTGCCTATTTGCTCTAAAAACGTTTGTTGCTCGGCTTCCTGATTATTAATTCGTTCTAGATCGCTACTAAATGCTTCCAGTTTGTGATAGGTTAAGCCGATACTTGCCTCACGGTACTGATCTTTGAGCAAGAAGTATTTATCCGCTTTTTTTGCTTGTGTCTCGAGTTGCTTAAGGTTTTTGTTGATTTCAAATAGCAGGTCATCCACACGCGATAAATCCCCTTCGGTGTCTTTTAGCTTGGTGAGCGTTTGTTTCTTCCTGACCTTATATTTGGATATACCTGAAGCTTCTTCAAAAAGGTTCCGGCGCGAGTTATCTTTGTTGTTGATGATTTCGTCAATCATCTTGAGTTCGATGATGGAGTAGGTGTCGGCTCCCAAACCGGTGTCTAGGAACAGGTCGGTGATGTCTTTTAAGCGGCATTTCACATCGTTTAATCGGTACTCGCTGTCTCCGTTTCGGTATAGTTTACGCGTGATGGTTACCGTCGAAAATTCCGTCGGTAACAATTGGTTGTTATTCTCGAAAGTGAGCGATACTTCGGCCAAATTTGCGGGTTTGCGGTTTGCGGTACCATTGAAGATGATGTTTTCCATCTTTTCCGAGCGCAGTGTTCGCGTACTTTGCTCGCCCAGCACCCAACGGATCGCATCGACAACGTTTGATTTACCACAGCCATTAGGCCCGACGATTGCCGTTACGCCCTCATTGAAATTGATTGTGATTTTATCACCGAAACTCTTAAAACCTTTTATCTCTAACTTTGTCAACTGCATCTTGCGTGCTATTTTTTTATAAAAAAAATGGAGCACGAAAATACATTTTTTTGCTTAGAATTGAAATTTTACGAATTCAGGCAGGTAATAATTGGTTTAATACGGGGGGGCTTGGATATACCGTCGTGACAAACTGTAACTTCATGCCCGGTTGACAGGGCGTCTTGTTAACAAAATAGTCTCCAAAAAAGGAGACTATCATGTTGTTTTAAAATAGGTAGAATATAATTAAACAAATTATTAGTAGGCAACTACACCGATATAAGGAGGTGTGTCGGTGTCGCCATTTGTTCCGATCAGGATAAACGTATAGTACTGTCCTTTTTTGAATTCGTAGTTGTCTCTTGTCGCAACCTCTGCGCCTGAAGCATCGGTAACCTTTATGCTAAATGAGCCGCTTTCACTGGCGATAAAAGTTTGGTGTTCGGTTGCGCTAGTTCCCGTTTCGGTTGCCCGGTCTTCAAATATGGGCGTTGCCTCATCCCCGAGATATAGATTAACCACTCCTGTATTGTTTGCTAAGTTTAAAAAGCGGAAGGCGCTTTTCTGGTCAAGGTCTTCTAAGGATTTATCTTCTATCAAAGCGAATTGGGGCTCCTCGATCGTGCCGTACGCGAATGTCGAATACGCTGCGCTATCTTTTACCGTTATTAATGTGTCTACCAGTGGAGCGCGGTCGTCATATGAGTATATTTGTAAGCTTCGTTGCCCTACTTGCACGCCATATGGTGGACGTAGGTAAGCTTGGTATTGAACTGCAAAAGGGCTGTTTGGTCCATTAAGGTCATAGACAACTTGGCTGCTTTGTGAAAAACCATTGATAAAAGTCATGTAACCGGTAGGGATTGGCACGTAGTCGTCGTCATCGTCCAGACAACTACTGAATGCGAATACGCTTAAAATTAAACAGGCTAAAAATTGTAAGGGTAACTTTTTCATAGTTAATTGTTTTTACCTGATTATACGGAGGTAAATGAACTTGTGCTACAGTAACTAGAAAAAAAATATTATTCTCCCTGCAATATATTGCAGCTTTTTGGGTGCACTATATTGCAGGGATTCCCTTGGAGTTGCCTCCTGCGGTTTATTCATGATTATCCGTCGTTTCTGGTGTTTTTTTCTTTTCGTGTTTCTCGTTGTATTGAGAAATTTCGACCAGACGTGGAATACTACTCTTGGGGGCCATTTCCCGTAGTTTTCGAATACGTTTGGCGCGTTTTATAATTTTGAACTTTTTGTTGTTTTTATACAGATCCCAGTTCATCAGCATAACGCTACTAAGAATAATTATCAGTCCCAAAATTTGCAACGAGGTTACTTTATGCGCGGTGAAATAATGGGCAAGGATGAGTGCGATGATGGGGTTGATGTAGGCGTAACTACTCACCTCAGTAGCCGGGCGGTGTTGCAATAGCCAGATATAGCTGCCAAATGCAAGTATCGAGCCAATGGTCGCTAGGTAGGCGATTGCGCCCCAGTCCACCAAGCGTACTGCATGCGGATCGAAACGGGAGTACTCGCCGGTAAGCAATGCGACAATCGTGAATGTTATCCCTGCAGCGACCATTTGCCACGCCGTTTTGACCATTACGTGCATATCAGGCTCGGTGTTTACTTTGTCGCTTTTTTCTTTCGTGTACTTGGATATCAACGAGCCAATAGTCCATGCTATCGTGCCGATTGTTAGGACAATAAGCGCGATTGTACGCATGTTTTTTTCGGCCGGGATTTCACTAGAGGACATCAACTGTTCGGCGAAAAGCATAATTACGCCTGCAAAACCTGTTAACAGGCCGAGGACGATCGGCACACTTGTGAAATTTTGCCGCCATTTGGGTTTGTCAAAAATGACGAACCAAATTGCCGTGGCGGAGGAAATAATGGACACGATTGCACTGGAGATATACTGCTCGGACCATATTATAGCCGCCATATCTACGAACAGCAGTAGAAAACCAATCACTATTGCGTCCTTAACGGCTGATTTTATATAGATTTTGTATCCTCGTAGCCAACAGTAGCTCATCAATATCGATCCGGCAATAATGAAGCGGATTGATCCAAGTACAAAGGGAGAGAAGCTCTCTAGCGCTTTTTCGATAAAGAAAAATGTCGATCCCCACACGAAATATACGACCAGGTAAGCAAATATTATCGATGCAACGGCTGGTCCACTTTGATTTGGTTTTGTCATTTTGTTATTTGCTCGGAATGACGAGCTTTTGTTCTTCTTTTACAGTTTCTAAGACAATGGTTGTTCGTGTAGAAATAATTCCTTCGATTGTTCCCAGCGAGTTGCGCATTAAGTCCACAAGTCCAGCCGCATCATTTGTGCGGACCTTCACAAGATAGCCGTCGTCACCCGCAATGTCGTGAACCTCCTGAACCTCTGGTATTTTTGCCAGTAAGATGCCTACGTTTTGGACTCCAATAATGTCTTGTGTTTTAATGAATATGAATGAAAGCAGTTTTTGATCAATCGAATCGGGATTGATTTTGGCATTATATTGAAGTATAACGTCTTTTTGCTCCAATTTTTTCACACGTTCTAAAATCGCCGATGGGGCCATCCCCAGTTCTCGTGCGATATCCGCGTTATTTGTCCGTGCATTATCTTGCATGATACGCAAGATATGATAGTCAATATGATCTAAATTGTATTCGAGTTTTGCCATAGCGCTGCAAAGTTAATCAATATAGAATAATATTCAAACTTTTAGTTGTAAAATCGAATAATATTCTCCATTATGGTTTTTATTTAAGATATCATTCCGAAATAAGGATTCTTCTTATCGAAATTTAAGGATGCATGTTTATGCTGTGTTTGAAATAATTTCGATTCAAACCGCCGATTATTGGCGAATTATGGCCGAAATAAGTAGCTTTGTTTATATAAAACTAGTAAAAACGTGCAAATAATTGATAACCTGGGTGAACTTTCTTCGCGGTTAACCGGCGAACTGTATTTTCTTGCAGATCAAGTAGAACATCAAACTATGCGTCTCGCTTATTCGACCGATGCGTCCGTTTACCAAGAGCTGCCGCTGGCCGTAGCTATTCCGCATACGGAAAAAGACTTGGTTATGTTGATCGCTTTCGCGCAGCAACAGAAGATAACCTTGATCCCTCGTACAGCAGGGACATCGCTCGCCGGACAAGTTGTTGGGAAGGGGATTGTGGTTGATGTTTCGCGTTTTTTTACCGAGATACTGGAGCTTAATGTTCAAGAACGTTGGGTACGCGTGCAACCGGGGGTGATCCGGGACGATCTCAACGCATATTTACGCCCGTTTGGCTTGATGTTCGGGCCGGAAACGTCTACTGCTAATCGGGCAATGGTTGGTGGCATGATAGGTAACAACTCTTCGGGTTTACACTCCATTGTTTGGGGGGACACCCGGAAAAATTTGGTTGAGGCAACGCTACTTTTAGACGATGGATCTAAAGTGCGTTTGGAGGAACTGGATGAAAAGGCGTTATTTAAGAAGCTTTCCGCACCTACGCGTGAAGGGGATATTTACCGCGCATTAAATGGTTTACTAACCAATAAAGATAATATTGCTGCAATTCAGCAAGGGTATCCCAAAAAGTCAATTACCCGTAGAAACACCGGTTATGCCCTCGATTTTCTGCTTGGCGACCGGCCGTTTAATTTGTGTAATTTGTTAGCGGGCTCCGAAGGCACGATCGGAATTATAACCGAGGCTAAATTAAATCTTATGCCTCTGCCTGCAAAGGAAGTTGGTGTGCTTTGCGTGCATTTTTCAGATATGGTCGAATGTATGCACGGTAATGTCGTGGCACTTTCGCATCAACCTGAAGCGTCTGAATTAATAGATAAATATATTCTGGATTTTACAGTTGGACATCCGACCTATCAATATAATCGTTTTTTTATTCAAGGCGACCCGGCCGCTCTATTAATCGTTGAATTCCGCTCGGAAGATTTGCAGCTTCTACATGAAAAAGCTAATGCGTTGACTGCCGAATTGCAACAAAAAGGTCTTGGTTATGCGTATCCGTTCATCGTAGGTGCACCGGAGTCTAATTTAGTTTGGGATGTGCGCAAAGCAGGGCTGGGGCTGATTCGTAACTTGCCGGGGGATGAACAGCCTGTCAACTTAATCGAAGACTGCGCGGTGTCTCCCGAGGACTTGCCCGCTTATGTGGCGGACGTGCAAGAATTGCTTGCCCAGGAAGGTGCGCATGCATCCTACTATGCCCACGCGGGAGCCGGTGAACTGCATATTGAGCCGTTCATAAATTTGAAAACCGAGGACGGAAAGCGGAAATTTAGGTCTATTCTAACACGAACAACAGATCTTGTTTTAAAGTACAATGGGTCTTTAAGTGGAGAACACGGTGATGGGCGGCTGCGTGGCGAGTTTATTGGTAAAGTTCTCGGTGAGCAGGTATATGCCTTATTACAAGAGACAAAACAAATATTCGATCCATCGGGTGTTTTTAATGCAAATAAAATTGTCAATACCCCGCCAATGGATTCTTCACTCCGGTATGACCAATCGGCTGCCGCTGATCCGGTAGAAACGTATTTCGATTTTACTAAAGAGGAAAGTATATTACGACTTGCTGAAAAGTGCTCGGGTTCTGGGGACTGTCGAAAGACTGAAATTACCGGAGGGACAATGTGTCCTTCATTTATGGCTACGCGCAATGAGAAAGATACAACACGAGCGCGCGCCAATATGTTGCGTCAATTTTTGACGGGATCGACTAAAAAGAACCGTTTCGATCACCAGGAAATTAAAGAGGTTATGGACCTTTGTCTAAGTTGTAAAGCGTGTAAAAATGAATGCCCTTCGCGCGTGGATGTTGCCAAGATGAAAGCCGAATTCTTACAACACTATTACGATGAACATGGTGCCGGTTTCCGTTCAACGGTCATCGCTAATTTTACAAAAAGCCAAAAGCTCGGTTCGTATGTCGCTCCGGTTTATAATTTTGTGATTAATTCCCCGCTCCTCGCGCGTGGAGTTAAAGCGGCGCTTGGTTTTTCCGCGAAGCGTTCCTTACCTGCTGTGAACTTTACAACTTTATCCTCGTGGGTTAAAAAGCAGTCTAGTGGCATTACGGGACGAAAAGTTCACTTGTTCAGTGATGAATTTACAGAGTACAACGATACCGCCGTTGGAAAAACGGCTTATAAGCTGCTCACCGCGTTGGGCTATCAAGTTATAGTTCCTAAGCACCTCGAAAGTGGTCGGACTTACTTGTCGAAAGGATTTGTTAAAGAAGCTAAGAAAATAGCCAACAGGAATGTTGATTTATTAAAAGATATTGTTAGCACGCAAACACCGCTGCTCGGTGTTGAGCCCTCAGCGATAATTACTTTTCGCGATGAGTACCCTGAGCTCGTTGATGCGAGTCGCCAACGCGAGGCAGTAGCGCTCGGGAATAATGCCTTGACGATCGAAGAATTTTTGGTGGCCGAGATTCAGGCTGGACGTATCAAGAGGGAACAATTTTCGACACAAAAAAGGGAGATAAAACTACATGGACATTGCTATCAAAAAGCATTTCATCTGGTTAAGTTTTCGCAGGAGCTTCTATCGTTTCCTGAAAATTATTCGGTAGAAGTCATCCCATCGGGGTGCTGCGGCATGGCTGGCGCTTTCGGTTATGAAAAAGAACATTATGAAGTTTCTATGAAAGTGGCTGAATTGGTACTTTTGCCTGCTGTTCGAGCGGCGGACGAGGATACTCTTATCGCGGCCGCGGGAACCTCCTGCAGGCATCAAATCAAAGATGGTACGGCCCGTAAATCTTATCACCCTGTGGAAATACTGTACGCTGCACTTGTGAATTAAAACAAATTAATGCATCTTATTGTTATTAGGTAAATAACTTAAAGGAAAAATTATGAAAAGAGATCTTGTATCTGCAATTATAGTTCTGCTGAGCCTAGGCGTACTTTCGAGTTGTGGCAACAGTGGTAAAAACGAGGATGGTTCTAGCAAGCACGATGTGAAAATTGGGCAATACCACATTCCATCCGCCTCGGAGAATCCGTCTTTTTATTTGTCGCTGGTAAAAAGTAGGCAGACGGATTCAACGGTTGTTTTTGTTGCAAAATCACTTCGCGAGGCCGATACCATAGGCGTGCAGATAGAAATTTTGAAAAATATGCCCGCAGGTATTACCCCTGATGGTATGCCTGACGAGGATAACGGTTTTACAGAAGGCGCGATCAAGTTTACTTCCATTGGCACTAATTCTGATGAATTGGTCGCCGCTATGGCGCATGTCTTCAAGCTGCCGGAGGAGAAAGGGATGACAACAGCGACGTTAGCGCCTCTTGCTTTTTCTTCTAATAAAAAGGACGCCGATCTAACGAAAAACGGTACCTACACTTTTAAACTGTTTTTCGAAAATCAAATTGGGCCCGAAGCAGAGGCGTTTGTCGTTTTCGACACCTACAAACGTTTATTTGAGTTTAGAGCAAAAGATTCTACACAGTACAAGCCGCTGGTTTCTGCGTTTCAGGGGCAATAGTCGCGTAAAAATTGATAGTGAAATCAAATATTGTTATTCACTGGGATTTGCTGTAATTGGGGTACACCTTTTGCAGCATTTTTATTTTCAACTTGAATGTTATATTTTTTCTCTTTTTGGTGTAAACAGTGCGCTTGGTCGCTATGTTTCATCTTTTTATTTTTCATCAAACCGGGTTATGGACAAAATTATACGGTCGGGCGTCACGCGTTAGGAAAGCTTCACGATGGAAAGCTCCAGGAATTGTCGGGAATAAAGCAGTCTATTTTGCATTCAAACATGTTTTGGGTTCACAACGATAGCGGGGATTCAAGCCGAATATTTTTGATTGATAATAAAGCACAGCTCAAAGGGGAGTATACGCTTTCAGGGGTGGATGCAAAGGATATGGAAGATATCGCGATTTTCCAGCGTGATGGGAAATCTTTTGTGGTATTGGGGGATATTGGTGACAACCGCGCCGTGCGGAGCGAAATTATGCTATACGTATTCGCAGAGCCAGAATGGATTGACGGACAAACATCCTACACAATACCCCAGCAGGCCATCCAAACCATACGCTTAAAATATGCCGATAAACCCAGAGATGCCGAAGCGATATTTGTAGACCCTTTAGATGGGCGCGCGTACCTTATCGCTAAGCGGGATTTCCATGTTGGGGTATATCCGGTCGATTTACACGCAAAAAAGGCCGGCAATGTGCAGCTACTTAAACAACTCGTTCAGCTACCGCTAACATTTATTACGGCCGCTGACATTTCCTTTGATGGGCGTTTCTTATTACTAAAAAATCTAACGGGTGTATTTCTATGGGAAAGGCAAAATGACGAATCTATACGTCAGCTATTTACTCGGGCATATATACAATTGCCATACGCGCCGGAGGCGCAGGGGGAAGCCATCTGTTTTGGAACAGAAAATTCGATATTTTATACAATAAGTGAACGTCCATTTGGTTTAGATTCTTATCTTTATCGCTATAATATCGATCCAATTAACTAGAACGAACTGATATTTATGAATAAATTTTTAGCGTTAATTTTTACTTTTTCTGTTTTATATGCCCATGCCTCAAAAGTGGATACGATCGCCATACAGAGCGGGAGCATGCATAAAACGATTAAAGCCGTAATTATCTCACCAGAAGGGAAATCACCTACTTCGACTTTATATTTGCTGCACGGGTATTCGGGAAATTATAGCGACTGGGTGAAGAAAGTGCCGAAACTTAAAGAACTTGTAGACGTATACGGGTACTTGGTTGTGTGTCCCGACGGTGGTTTTGATAGCTGGTATTGGGATACTGACGATCCTAAGTTTCAGTATGAGACGTTTATAACGAGGGAACTGATTCCGGAAGTGGAAAGAATATATAAAGTGAAGTCGGATTCCAAAAATCGGGCGATAACAGGTTTGAGCATGGGCGGCCACGGGGCATTGTACCTCGCTTTTCGACACCAAGATCTCTTTGCTTATGCCGGAAGTACTTCCGGTGGGGTGGATATACGTCCGTTTTCTAATAACTGGAGCATTATAGAGCGTATAGGATCCTATCAAGAGAATGCGGAAAAATGGAATCAGCATACGGTGATGGAGCTTACGCACCTCGTTGAGCCGGGGAAGTTGCAACTATTTATCGATTGCGGCACGGAAGATTTTTTTCAGGATGTGAATAAAAAGCTTCACGAAAAATTAACTTACTTAAATATTCCGCACACCTTTTTGACGATGCCAGGGCAACACAATTGGGATTATTGGTCGCAGTCGATCGTGTATCAAATGGCTTTTTTCGACCGTTGCTTTACACTGAACCAGACAAAGACTAACCGTCAATGAGGTGTTTTATAGTTAGTCTGATTGGGCTGTTGTACTCTGTACATCTTTATGGTCAACAATTCGCGGTTAGCGGTCTGGTACGAAATGGAGAAACGGGGGAGACACTTATTGGCGCGGTCGTTACTGCAGATAACGGCCAGGCAACGAGCACCAACAGTTACGGGTTTTATTCGTTAAGTCTGCCCAAAGGCAATTATAAACTCACGTTCAGTTATGTCGGATTTGAAAACGTCGTTCAAGAAATTAAACTCGACCAAAATTCGCGTTTAGACCAAGAAATTCATTCCCTCGATAATTTATTGGAAGAGGTAGAAGTGTCGGCGAACAAGAAAGACGATAATGTTCGCAGCGCACAGATGGGACGTCTTGACTTTACAATGGAAGAGGTGAAGAATGTACCAGTGATTTTTGGCGAAAAAGATCTATTGAAAACGATCCAATTGTTGCCCGGGGTACAAAGTGGGGGAGAGGGAAGCTCTAATTTTTACGTTCGTGGGGGTGGGGCGGATCAAAACCTTATTTTACTTGATGAGGCCACCGTTTATAACGCTTCCCATTTGCTTGGTTTTTTTTCAACATTTAATTCGGATGCTATAAAAGATGTGCAACTCTATAAGGGAGGAATTCCCGCGCAATACGGTGGTCGTATTTCCTCAGTGCTCGATATTACTATGATGGAAGGTAACCAGAAAGAGTTCTCCGCCGAAGGAGGGATCGGATTAATAGCCTCCCGATTGAAAATCGAAGCGCCGATTGTTAAGGATCGTGGTTCTTTTATGCTTAGCGGTAGGCGTACGTACGCCGACATGTTCTTGAAGCTGTCTAGCGACGAGGATGTCAAAAAAAGTAAGCTGTATTTCTACGACCTGAATGCCAAACTAAATTATAAGATTAATGATAAAAACCACCTGTATGTTTCCGGTTATTTTGGTAAGGATGATCTAGGCTATTCCGATCGATTTAGTTTCGACTGGGGTAACGCTACGGGAACGGCGCGTTGGAACAGTATTCTAAATGAACGTCTTTTTAGTAACACAACATTGATATATAGTGATTTTACGTATCGTGTTTCGGTGAACGATGATGATACTGATTTTCGCATTTCTTCAAAGATTTTAAACTGGAACCTAAAGCAAGATTTTTCGTTTTACCATTCCCCGAAAAGTACCTGGAGGTTTGGTGTTAATGCCTTAAAGCAAACGATCAAACCCGCTAGTGTGGCAGCAGGCGAAAATGCAAATGTAAATTCAATTGATGTTGATAGCCGCCAAGGGGTCGATCTTTCCGCCTACGTTTCGCATGAATGGAAGCCTTTTGAACGGTTTTCAATTATTTACGGTTTGCGGTTGAGTGATTTTATGGTCGTTGGACCAGGAACTTTTTATGAATTTGACAAAGAAGGAGAGCCGGTGGATGAACACAGCTATGGAACTTCCGTGATCAAGCATTATTTGAATTTAGAACCTCGTTTTTCAGCTAACTATTTGTTGAATGAAAACAGCAGCGTTAAAGCATCGTACAACAGGATGTCCCAGAATCTTCATCAGCTCACCAATACGACATCGAGTCTTCCTACAGACCAATATGTCGTCAGTAGCTTGAATATTAAGCCGCAGATCTCCAATCAACTTGCTCTGGGTTATTTTAGGAACCTAATGAATAATAACTATGAATTCTCTTTGGAAGCATATTATAAAGCGATGGATAACCAGATTGACTTTCGAAATGGAGCTGACCTACAAGCAAACCGACACCTAGAAGGTGAGTTGTTATTTGGAATTGGGCGTGCCTATGGTCTTGAATGGTATTTACGGAAAAATAGTGGTAAGCTTAATGGGTGGGTTAGTTATACCTTATCGAAAAGTGAACGTCGTATCGATGGGATAAATGAGGGCAATTGGTTCAACGCAAGGCAAGATAGAACGCACGATCTTTCGATTGTTGGAATCTACCAGTTGTCAAAAAAATGGACCTTTGGTGGAACATTTGTGTTTAATACCGGGAATGCCGTAACCTTTCCAAGTGGCAAATATGAATTGGATGGTAAATCCATGTTTTATTATACCGAGCGTAATGGATATAGGATGCCGAGTTATCACCGGTTAGATATCTCAGCGACCTACGAGCCGAAGATCAAAAACAAGGGCTTATTAGGTAGTTGGACATTCGGGTTATACAATGTTTACAATCGCAAGAATGCTTATATTATTGATTTTAGGGATAAAAAGGGAAGCGCTAATGTAACGGAAGCTTACAAAATCGCTTTATTTGGAATAATTCCGTCTGTTACGTGGAACTTTAAATTTTAGCATGATGAAAAGAGGTTGGTGTGGCTGTATAATGGTTTTGTTTTTATTCCTATTTTTTGCTTGTGAGGAAGTAATCGATGTGGATTTAAATGAATCGGAATCGCGAATCGTTATTGACGCGCAATTATCTGATTTATCACACAGTCAGCGTATAAGAGTCTCCAAGACAGTCGCCTTTACTTCGGAAATAAGTTCGCAACCTGTTGAAGGGGCGCAGGTAGTAGTGATCGAAGAGGAGGGGCGAGTATTTGAATTTAGCTACAGTGATAATGGGAATTATATTAATGATGATTTCTTACCTATTAGTGGACGGACCTATCGTTTGCAAGTAGTAAATCAGGGGGAGGTTTATCAAGCGTCGTCGTTCATGCCGAACTATATTGATGTTGATTCCATTGGTGTAGTGGAAGAACGTATATTTGATGAGCCCTTTTATTTTGCAACTTTTAAATTCACAGATATTCAAGGGCAACGAGATTATTATAAATATGATCTTTCGATAAATCAAAGCCGGTTCCTTTTTACGGGAGTATACAATGATAAGTTTAACGACGGTCTCTTCGTTACACATCAGGTTGCGGATTCCGACCGTGACCTAATCCCTGGCGATACGATTACAGTTCGTAGGTATTGTGTTGATTCCCAGGTGTATAGGTATTGGAACGAATTTCAGTTAATGAATCCAGGGACGGCTGCGCCGGGAAATCCGACGTCGAATATATCGAATAATGCGCTTGGGTGCTTCTCGGTAGCCTCGGGTCGTGAATATGGATTACGGGTGTCTGGTTTTCGATCGACACAGATGTAGTTCCTATGGGGTACTGTGCAGCTTTACAATGTTGCAAATGTATACCCATTTTCGTGGAGGAAGGTTATTGTTTTTGGTAAAGCGTAGCTTAGGCGGTCGATCGCTTTGATATTGTCGTGGAATACAATTATAGACCCGTTTTTACAATGTCGTTCGACGTTTTGGAAGCACTTTTGGGGGGAGATAGTTTGATCAAAATCACCTGAAAGCACGTCCCAGTATATGATTTCGTATTCCTGGGCGAGTTTGGCCAGCTGCGATTTTTTTGCTCGAGCGTAGGGCGGACGGAATAAGTCGGATTTGGTTAATTGTTGACATTTTTCAATGTTCTCTAAATAGACATCGTCGTCGTGATCCCAGCCTCTTAAGTGATTATAGGTGTGATTGCCGATTCGATGACCTTGGGCAACGATACGGTCGAAAATTGTTCTATTTTTTTCGATATTTTCACCCACACAAAAAAAAGTCGCTTTAATTTGATACTTTTCTAAAGTGTCTAAAATGAAGGGCGTAATTTCTGGAATAGGGCCATCGTCGAACGTTAAGTATACTTTTTTTTCCTTTCGCGTTCTATTGAATGTGACTTTGGGGTACAACCAACGTAAAAAAAAAGGAGCGTTTACGAAATACATGTTGATAATCTCGGAATTTTATCTCAAATTTAGGAATCATTTACCCTTAAATCACCAAATGATACGAAAATTATTTTCCTTATTCTGTAAAATGCTTGTAATAAGTGTTGTAGGTGTCTGTCCGGTGTTCGGACAGATAACCATCGAAGATGCAGTGAAATTTACCTTAGAACGCAATTTACAAATCCGTCAAGCGCAATTTGGCTACCAATTGACAGAGGAAGATCTCTATCAATCTAAGTCCGAATTATATCCTAATTTGTCGTTCGGGGCAAATAATGCGTATAATTATGGGTTGACTTTCGATCAAACTTCCGGACAATTAATCCGAGGCAATGATTGGACCAGTTCTGCTGGGGCACAACTGTCCTCGAGCGTGACGATTTTTCAAGGCTTTCAAAAAGTAAACCAAATCAAAGCAAATAAAATTCAGTTATCGGTCGACGCCACAGAGGTAGAGAAGGTTAAAAATGACTTGGTCCTGTCGGTGGTGACAAATTATCTTGAAGCTATTACCAACAACGAACTTTTTGAAGCTGCAAAGCAACAAGTTTCTCTCTCGAAAGAACAGCTACGACAAGATAGCATTCAGTTTGAGGTGGGAAATAAAACAGTTGCAGATATCGCTCAAGCAGAGAACCAAGTAGCTACCGACGAGCTGAATATCATGAGCTCGGAAAATGCCTACGAACTTTCCATGTTGAATCTGAAACAATTGATGGAAATGTCTCCCGACACGACATTTGAACTTGTAAAGCCCGATATTGCCGAGATAATGGCCGATTATGCGGCAGTTTCTTTTGTGGAAGTGTTTTCGCAAGCGCTCGGTACGCAACCTGTCATCGAGCAGGCAGGCTATAACAAAGAGCTAGCTTTAAAGAATATTGATATCGCCAAAGGTGCTTATTATCCCTCGCTGAGTCTTTCGGCGGGTTATGGAACCAATTATTCATCCGAGGCGATGGACCCAGTTACATTTGAAATGATGAAGTTTGCGGATCAATTCAATGAGAACAAATCGTTTCGGGGTACGATTAGTTTGGAGGTACCTATTTTCAATAATAACAGAACGAAGGTTGCTGTGAATAAAGCGAAAATTAATTATTTACAGGCCGAAAACCAGGAGTCAATTGCCAGACGGGATCTTGAGAAGACCATATCACAGGCGATTCTTGATCTGAGATCGGCCAATAAGCAATACCAGGCTTCACAGGTGGCATTTCAAACATCGAAAGTAGCGTTCGACGCAATTAAAGAACGTTACGATGTGGGAATGGCAAATTCAATAGAAATGTTTACCGCACAAACGAATATGAATACTGCCGAATTTGATATGATTCGCAGGCGCTATGAAATGGTATTCCGGGGCAAGGTAATCGATTATTATATTGGCAATCCAATTACATTTTAACAACATAAATTAATGGCAAAGAAAAAAAGCAACCTTCCTAAGATTTTGGTCATAGCCGCTGTCGTTATTCTCATCATTGTGGTGGTGGGCGGTAAGCTTGGTTGGTTTGGGGATGGTGGCGTTCAACAAGTAGCTGTCGATGCGGTGAAAGAAGCAACAATTTCAGAGCTTGTCTCGGCGAGCGGAAAGGTACAACCTGAAATTGAAGTGAAGTTAAGCTCGGAGGTATCCGGAGAAATAATTGAGTTAAATGTTCGTGAGGGTGATGTGGTGAAAAAGGGGCAACTTTTATGTCGTATTAAACCCGATTTGCTGCAATCCAGTTATGATCAAGTAACAGCGATGGTGAGTCAACAAAAAGCGAATTTTTCGGCCACCCAGCAAGTCTTGCGGCAGCAGGAAGCCAACTTGGTCAATATTCAGGCTACTTATGAGCGGAGCTTAGAATTATTTAATAAACGGGTCATCTCTGCTTCGGAAATGGATCAAGCTCGAGCCGATTATGAAAGTGCTCTTGCTACGCTGGAATCGCAACGTCAACAAGTTGAAGCTGCGAGGGCTGGTGTTAGCCAGTCCGAGGCACAGCTGCAAGAGGCAGGGAATAGCCTCGCACGTACAGCGATATTTGCACCATCTGATGGTGTTATCTCTTTGCTTTCAATAGAGCTCGGTGAGCGGGTGGTCGGGACGGCGCAAATGGCCGGTACAGAGATTATGCGTATTGCGAATATGACGACGATGGAAGTGAACGTTGAAGTGAACGAAAATGATATTAACCGTGTGAGCGTTGACAACAGCGCTACGATTGAAATCGATGCTTTCCAAGGACGTAAGTTTAAAGGTACTGTGACGGAAATATCTAGTTCTTCGACTTCGAGCGGTGCTGAAGCTATTGCTACCACCGCCGAACAGGTTACCAACTTTAATGTTAAAGTGCGTATTGAGCCTGAGTCGTATGAAGATCTTTTGAAAACGAACTCCGAGAATACATCGCCATTTCGGCCTGGGTTGTCTGCGACTGTACAGATACACACGAAGAGCGATAAGGGACTAGTAGTACCGATTCAATCGGTTACTGTGCGTGCGTCTGAAGGGAAAGACGATTCATTGAGTAATGAGGAGATGAAGGAATATGTATTTGTTGTGCAGGGAGAGGTGGTCAAACAGACCGAGGTAACAACAGGTATACAAGATGACAGTGAAATTATTGTTAAGTCAGGCCTAGAGAAGGGCGATGAGGTGGTTTCCAGACCATTCAATGCCATATCGAAGATATTGCAAAACGAGACCAAAGTTAAGAAGGTTGATGCCAGCGAGCTTAAATAGTATTCACATGATCGAAGACCGATTAAGAGCGATAATAAGAGATGTTCCAGATTTTCCCGAGCCGGGGATTGTTTTTAAAGATATCACCCCGATATTAAAGAACGATTCGTTGTGTACAGCTGTAGTAGATGAGTTTATCGAACGTTTAAAATCTATAGAGATAGATGCGGTGGCGGGGGTAGAAAGTAGGGGGTTTCTCTTTGGGCTGCTGCTTGCCAATCGACTTGGCGTCCCGTTTATTCCGATCCGCAAACAGGGGAAACTCCCGTTTCGAACGATTTCGGAATCTTACAAGCTGGAATATGGTCAAGCAACTATTGAGGTGCACGAGGACGCTTTCGCGCCGGGAACCAAGGTGCTTGTGCACGACGATTTGTTAGCAACGGGTGGAACGGTCGTCGCTGCATCGAAGTTGATTGAAAAGCTTGGTGGCGAAATTGCGGGTTATGCTTTTGTGATCAGCTTAGATTTTTTAAATAGCAGAGGACGATTAACCCGTTTTAGCGATAATATAATATCGTTGGTACCTTATTTTTAGCGAGTCATCGTTCCAATGAGTTGAAGGCGAGACTATTCACTGCTGAAAATACCTTTTATGAAGTAGGACTTATCTCCTAGAAGGAGGATATGCTGTTTTTTCTCAATGCTATAGCCTTCTTTTTTGTTGTACGATAGAGTTTCGTTTGTTTCATACAGCGTGTTGTCTACCTTGCGTTTAATTAAAAATGAAAACGGAGTGCCATCCGGTTCATAGGTTACAGTAACTTGCCGAATATCTATTTGTGGATCATTCGAAGTGTAGGTCACTCGATAATCGCTACTGTCTTTTTCAAAAAGACCCTGATAGGCCGGTTTGTTGAGATCAACGTTCGTAAAGCTCGACAGTTCGCGTTCCCAATCCGTAAGGCGCATTTTTTTTGATTCGGAAATACTGTCTTTGACGACTGTTTTTAAGATCGTAGGCTTGAGGTCGGTCAGTCGCAAAATTTCGTTATTAAAATATTCCGGGAGGTTCACATATTGCGGGTTGTCCGTTTGTTTTCGTTTACCTTCGGAATTACACGCGTGAAAGAAAGCAGCACTGGCTAATGCCAATGCTGCGGTATAAATTTTAAACCTATTTTTTTTAAACGAGTACATTTCCGGTCATTTCGGTCGGGATATCCGCACCCAACAAAGTTAGTACAGTAGGGGCAATGTCACCTAATTTGCCATCTTTGAGTTGCTTAAAGTCCTGGTCAATTAATATACAAGGAACGAGGTTTGTTGTATGTGCGGTATTGACACTCCCGTCCTCATTGATCATAAACTCAGAGTTCCCGTGGTCTGCTAAGATAATAAAAGAGTAACCATTTTCAAGACCCGTTTCTACGACCTTTTTCGTACAATGATCGACCGTTTCGACGGCTTTAACAACCGCTTGAAAAACGCCCGTATGGCCGACCATGTCGGGGTTCGCAAAATTAAGGCAGATAAAATCTGGCTTATTCTCACGCATATCCTTGCAGATGCTATCGGTGATAATTCCCGCACTCATCTCCGGTTGCAAGTCGTACGTTGCCACTTTCGGTGAAGGGATTAATAATCGACGCTCACCGTCGAACTGTTTTTCTTGTCCGCCCGAGAAGAAAAAGGTTACATGGGGGTATTTCTCTGTCTCGGCAATACGTACTTGTGTTTTGTTCTGTTTGCTTAGAGCTTCACCGAGTGTATTTACCAAATTTTCTTTGGTGAATACGACGTTTACGTTTCCGAATGTTTCATCGTATGAAGTCATCGTGACGTAGTACAACGATAATGGATTCATTTCCTGTTCAGGGAAGGGTTGTTGCGTAAGGGCGAGTGTTATTTCACGTCCGCGGTCCGTTCTGAAATTAAAACAAAAAACGACATCTCCATCTTGTATTTTAGCAAGCGGTGCGCCGACAGCATCGGTCACGACGATTGGTTTTATAAATTCGTCCGTAACGCCCTCGTGGTAAGAAGCTTTAATAGCCGCTTGAATATCTCTGGTCGGGGTACCGACGCCCTTAGTTAACAAATCGTAAGCCTGCTTCACGCGTTCCCAACGCTTATCGCGGTCCATCGCATAATATCGACCAATAACCGACGCTATTTTACCCGTTGAATGACTTAAATGATCTTCCAGTTCTTGGACGTAGCCAAGCCCGCCATTAGGATCTGTGTCGCGACCATCTAGGAAGGCGTGGACAAAGACTTGGTCCTGGTTAAGGCTAGCTGCACCAGCCGCATCACATAATGCTTTGAGGTGGTTAATATGTGCGTGTACGCCGCCGTCAGACAGTAAGCCGATGAAATGTACTTTTTTGTTTTCTTTTTTCGCATAGTCAAATGCCTGCTGGATGATTGGGTTGGTATTGAATTCACCCTCTCTTGCAGCTTTGTTTATTCGGCCAAGTTCTTGGTATACGGTTCGGCCCGCTCCCAGGTTCATATGTCCCACCTCGGAGTTTCCCATTTGTCCTTCGGGTAACCCGACCGCTTCACCCGAAGCCTCTATTTTAGAGTTAGGGTAAGTTGCTAACAGGTGATCTAAAAATGGAATATTTGCTGAACGAACAGCATTTGAACTATCATCTTTGCCATATCCTAAACCGTCTAGGATTAATAGGGCAACTCTTTTGTTTTCTGTATTGCTCACATACAAATATATCTATTCTAACGAAAATATAAGTCATAATGCAGTCTCTATTTTTTTGTTTATGCGGGATTATATAGTTGGCATCATTTTAGTGCCATGTCCAATAAAGTTAGCTGTTGGACTTGGGGGATAAGAACAAATGATAAATAGAAGAAAATTTTTAAGAATAAACATATTTGGATTTCTGCTTGCAGCGGTGCTCCCTTCTTTTTATGCATTTTCGGCATCCACATTCGATGAAGTGGTAAGTTTAGCCTATTCATCCATCAAGACAGGTAACGCAAAACAGTTGAGTGATACCTTTTCCAACTCCGTAAGCCTTTCTCTTAAGGGGGATGAGGGGGTATATACCAAGTTTCAAGTTGAGTTGTTGTTAGAAGAGTTCTTCAGAAACAACAAGATCGACAAGATTAAAGAAGTGCAGCGATCGAATAATTCATCGAGTTCATTTGCCGTGTTTTCAATTAATTCGGGTTCGACTACCTATCGTATTTTCATGAAGTTTTATGTCAAGGATAATGTGTTCAAGATATCCGAGTTTAGAATCGAATAACGTATTTCTTCATTAAAATCAACGTTAAATTTTAGAATAAAATTTATTTTCTTCATCTTCGCTTAATTATTTAATTCTTAGAAATGGCAGTTGAGTCAAGTAAACTGAGGAAATTTGTGGAATTAGCGCTTGAGGAAGATGTCCGAGAGGGTGATTATACAACATTATCCACAATAGCGGAGGGGGCCCAAGGAGAAGCAAAATTAATTGTTAAAGACAACGGGATTTTGGCAGGAGTCGAGATCGCCGTTCAGATTTTTAACATTTTTGATCCAAACGTAGTGCTTGAGGTTTTTTTTAGTGATGGTCAGCAAGTGAAGGCTGGAGATATTGCTTTTCTTGCACGAGGTCGTATTCATGAAATTCTTAGAGCGGAACGTTTGGTGCTAAACGTTATGCAGCGGATGTCCGGTATAGCAACGCTAACCAATCAGTATGTGGCACAGCTTGAAGGCACAAATGCGAAAGTTTTAGACACGCGAAAGACAACACCTTTGATTCGTTTCTTAGAAAAAGAGGCAGTTTTAATTGGTGGGGGAACAAACCATCGATTTGGACTCTACGATATGATCCTAATTAAAGATAATCATGTGGATTATGCTGGGGGGATTTCCAATGCATTACAGAAAGCGGACGCTTATCGAAAGTTAAATGCACTCGATATCGAGATTGAAATAGAAGTACGCAATTTTCAAGAACTAGAAGAAGTGTTGGCGCACCAATATGTCGATCGAGTTATGTTTGATAATTTTACGCCCGAGGATGTGCACACAGCTGTGGAAATGGTGGCCGGTAGATTCGTTACGGAGGCCTCAGGTGGTATCAATTTAGAAACTATCCGTGAATATGCGCTTACGGGTGTCGATTTCATCTCTGCCGGCGCGCTGACTCATTCCGTTAAAAGTTTAGATTTAAGTTTAAAGGCTAAAATTATATAATTATATTTAGTGGCTTAAATTAATTTATGATTTCAATTTATTTAGTAGGGATAGTCATATTAGCGTATCTTTTTGGTTCTATTCCGTCAGCCGTATGGTTTGGTGGTGCTTTTTATGGAGTCGACGTGCGCGAATATGGTAGTGGGAATGCGGGAGCGACAAATACGTTTCGAGTATTAGGAAAAAAAGCAGGCATCATTGTGATGTTTGTGGATATATTCAAAGGCTGGACCGCAACCAATTTACCCTACCTTTTAAGTACAACATTGGTTGGTGTACCCAATTCGGTTCAATTTGTGAATTTCCAACTCGCACTTGGTGTAATCGCGGTGCTAGGACATTTATTTCCCCTCTTTGCCGGATTTAGAGGGGGGAAGGGGGTGGCTACGCTTTTTGGTATGGTAGTCGCCATACATCCCGAGGCCGCATTATGCTGTGTTACGGTATTTTCATTAACCTTAATTTTCACACATTATGTATCTTTGAGTTCAATATTGGCTGGTTTTACATTCCCTTTTAGTATAGCCTTTGTTTTTCATACGTCCGTTCCAGCTGTTCTGCTCTATGGTGTTGCTATTTGTGCACTGATACTGGTAACACATCAAAAAAATATAGAACGATTATTAAAAGGTCACGAATCGAAAATTTATTTGTGGAAGAAGAAATAGTACGTAATTTTAGGCATAGGTTTTGCGTAGTACTTAAAAAGAACTTATTATGAAAAAGATATTCAGATATACATGTATGGCTGTATTAGCGGTCGGATTGGCGTCCTGCTCGACTGTTCCATTGTCTGGTCGTAAGCAATTATCGCTGGTTAGCGATGATCAAATTCAAGAGCAAGCAGCAAGTGCTTATAAAGAGTTTTTAAACGCGTCGGATACCAAAGTTATTACCGGGACCTCTCAAGCGACAAAGGTCAAGCAAGTAGGCGCTAAAATTGCAACAGCCGTTAATTCATATTTGGCCGCAGAAGGTTTAGCAGATCAATATAATTTCAACTGGGAATTTAATTTGATTGAAAGTGGTGAAGTGAATGCCTGGTGTATGCCCGGTGGGAAAGTAGCCGTATTTACGGGCATTCTACCGTTCACCGCAAACGATGCTGGGTTAGCAACGGTTATGGGGCACGAAATAGCGCATGCTATTGCACGCCATTCGATGGAGCAGATGTCGAATCAATATGCGTTGCAAGTGGGAGCACAAGTAATTGGTGTCGCCTCGGCGGGTAAGAGCTCTGTGATGCAAGGCTTACTTAATAATGCTTACGGTATTGGTGGACAATTGGCTTTATTGAAATATTCTAGGGGGAACGAATCCGAAGCGGACCAATTAGGTCTGATATTTATGGCGATGGCGGGTTATAACCCCGAATCGGCGGTGTCGTTTTGGCAACGCATGGCATCGGCTAAAGCAGAAAGTTCGACGCCGGAATTCTTGAGTACACACCCTAGTGATGTACGTCGTATAAACGATATTCAAAAGTTAATTCCCAAAGCTAAACAATATTATAAAAAATAATTGCCTTTTATCAGGTACCTGTTACCTCAAAGGTTAAAGTCCAGCAGTATTCGCTTACTGCTGGATTTTTTATTAGGTTGTGTGTGAGGGATGTTTCCATGGGCTCCGATAAGTTCTTTTTAATTTTGCAGTGGCCTCGGGATCATCAATACAAATTTTGTTTATCGGATCGTACTGCACTGCCCGATCAAGTTCCATCGAAATATTTGCTAGAATGCAACAGGCGGTAGAAATATGTCCCTGCAACACGTCGGCGATAGGTAACTCGTCGTTCTTGATGGCCGCAAGAAGATCAAGCATATGTCTACGCGTTGCTGGAGCCGCATTGAGTTCGATTCGTGGTTCGTTTAGATCTTCTGGAAATTCTTCCTTTTCATAAATGACGTTTTTGAGGATTGGTTCTCCTTTTGTGGGGATGAATTCATATTTCATTGTACTGCCTTTCAATGTCCCCTGATCGCCGTATACAATAAATGCCCATGGGTAATCCGGGTCACTCGGGGTTCCCCAAGTGCGGTGCGTCCAAACGCAGTTTAGCTCCTCGTATTCGAATATTGCAGTTTGGGTATCTGCTATATTCGATTTCCCACCCTTCTGCACGTAACTCCCTCCAGTTGCTGAAATCTTTTTCGGCCATTGTAGATTCAACATCCAACGTACAGTGTCGAACATGTGGACGCACATGTCACCCGGTATTCCGTTTCCATATTCCATAAATGCACGCCACCAACCTCCATGAGGAATTCCGTCATACGGTCGGAGGGGGGCGGGACCCGTCCACATTTCGTAATCTAAAAAGTCCGGGACGGGTTGTTCTGACGGATTAGCTTTGCTTTTCATGTGGTAGTAGCAGCACATCTCGACGTGCGAAATATTTCCTAGTAACCCTTTCTCAATTACATTTTCTTTAGCATCGATCATGTGTGGCGTGCTACGGCGTTGTGTGCCAACCTGGACTTTTTTGTTGTGTTTTCTCGCAGCTGCGACGATTGCTTCACCTTCGAGGACATCGACGCTAATAGGCTTCTGCAGATAGACATTTGCTCCGGCCTGGATCGCGGCGATAGCCTGCAAGGCATGCCAATGGTCTGGCGTGCCTATCAAAACAATATCGAGTTGGTGATTAGCGAGCAATTCGCGGTAATCATTATATTTTTTAGGTTGCTTTTTAGATCCTTGCCGCTGGGAAATTAAGATGGCTGCTTCCTCGAGATGGTTTTCGTCCACGTCGCATACAGCCACAACTTCGACATTGCTGACTTGAAGTAGACGAAAGAGGTCACTTTTTCCATACCAACCAGCACCGATTAAAGCAACCTTTTTATGGTCTAAGTGGTCGTAGATCGGCACACCACTACTTTGCAAAGTGGATAAGGATAAAAGTGCACCTGTGCCTATTAAAAACTGTCTTCGATTTAGGGATAAATTTTCCATATCTGTGGAAGGTTAGGGTATATAATTCTGATCACTCAAGATAAGGAAAATCTCGATAAAAAGAAAAGGAGAATATTGAGGGTTGGATTTTAAGTATTTAGCAATTGAAGAAAGTGAGAATTATTCAATACATTTGGCTTCATTAAACGTAAAAGTTAGCTATATAGCTCACCTTAAACCGATGAAGTTTTTTTATTCTATTTTGTTATTATTGTGCGCCGTTGATGTATACGGACAGGAGGAACGGACACCTGTCGTCTCCTTTGAAAAGGCGTATAAGCGATCTTATGAAGCCACGAGGATTACGGCCAACCCGCCAAAGGTCGACGGTAAACTAGATGATTCTATTTGGTTGAATCAAGGGGCCTGGTCCGAGGAATTTTTACAGGTTATTCCATTCGAAAGGGCGCATACGGACTCGTGGACCAAGGGGAAAATATTTTACGATGATAAATATATTTATATAGGGATCTATTGTAAAGATGTTCACCCCGAAAAGATGAATGCTTTCATTGGCAATAGGGACGATAATAGCAATGGAGATTTAATAAGCATTGCCTTTGACCCTTATCACGATTACCGAGCGGCTGTAGAGTTTAACCTAAATTTAGGAGGGAACAAAACGGATCTTACGGTAACAGATAAACTATCTGTCAACTTAAGCTGGAATGCGGTGTGGGAGGGCAAGACCTACCAAAACATGGCCGACTCAAGTTGGACCGCAGAACTACGTATTCCATTCAATCAGATACGATACAATCAAATTAATGAAGATGGGGTATGGGGGCTGCATATCCGACGTATTATTCGGCGAAATAATGAAGTACAAAATTGGAGTTTGATTCCGATAAAAAATAATGGACATGTGTTTTCGTTCGGTGAAATGCACGGAATGCAAGATTTACCCGAACCAAAAGGAGTTGAAATCTTACCGTACACCATGAGTAAGCTAATTCGTGAACCACGGGTTGCAAATAGCCCCTATCAAAAAGGGAGTCGTTGGAAGCTTAATGGAGGTGTGGATGCAAAAATAGCGGTAAATGACTATACCTTAGATCTTTCTATCAACCCCGACTACGGGCAGGTTGAAGTCGATCCATCGGTGATGAATCTTACAGCCTATGAAGTTTTTTACGACGAGAAAAGACCTTTTTTTCTTGAAGGTAAGCATATCTTAGAGTTCGAAAATAACGAAGGCGATATGTTGTTTTATTCGCGTCGAATCGGGGCGATGCCTAAGTATCAAGTATCTCATATCGATAACCCAAATAGTTATATCAGTACGCCCGATTTTGTTCCAATCATTGGTGCAATGAAATTAACGGGAACCAATAAAAAGGGACTAACGATAGGGTTGCTTGAAAGTATCACGGCACATTCTTCCGCCTATGTGACTAAAGATGGCAAGGAGGATAAGGTATCCCAGGAGCCGTTAACTAACTATACGGTCGCACGCGTTCAAAAGAACTGGCAAGGGAACACCCTGCTGGGCGGGATGGTTACCTCTGTAAATCGCAGGCTAGGCGATGCCCACTTGGCGGAATATCTTGTAAAGGACGCGATGACCGCAGGCGTCGATTTTACGCAATATTTTTCAAACAGATTATACTATATAGAGAGTAAAGCAATGTACAGTTCCCTCTGGGGCTCGAGCGAAGCAATAACGAATATTAAACAAAATGCGACACATTTTTACCAGCGAAAATCTGGGCGTGACTATTTGGAGCTGGATCCCCAAGGGAAGACTTTATCGGGGACAGGCGGATACCTTAAGGCTGGTAAAAAAGGAAATGCGCAGTGGAACTATTCCCAAACATTCAGTTGGTCGACGCCTGGTTTCGACGTAAACGACGTAGGGTACATCAAACAAACGGACTATAAATTAAATGAATCAGAAGTTGCATTTCGAAAAACCGACCCCTGGGGGCCATTTCGGTTTGCGGGGATAAATCTTACGCAGCGAAATGTATGGAGCTACGGAGGCCAGATGATGGATAACAATATCGCCGCCCGTTGGCGAAGCTTAAGTATACGTAAGCGTATAGAGATGGACGTTAAAGAGACTTTTAGTTGGAATACAGTAGATAGTAGAATATTGCGCGGAGGGCCCGATCTTCGTTATGATGCAAACTTTAGCACGAATATTTCGATAAACTCTGATCGTGCCCAGCGCGTTATCTTTAAGATGGAATACGACGGGAAACATTTCATGGACGGGGAAACTAGATACAACGAAATTCGGCCTTCAATGACTTTTCGAATTGGTAACCATATTCACCTTGTCGGACAGTTTAATTATGCGTGGAATAAGGATAATCTACAATATGTGGGAACGATGGCTATTCCTGTTGTCGACGAAATAGAAGAGACTTATGTCATGGGGAGGATGAAACAGGAAACGTACGGTTTGACAATAAGATTGCAGGGGAATATAACTCCTGATTTTTCCATACAATATTATGGTTCACCATTTACTTCAACAGCCCGGTACGACCGTTTTAAATGGGCGGACAATACTTTGTCAAAAAACTATAACGATCGATTTAATATGTTTTCTTCAGAACAACTACACTTTGCGGATGGCCATTATACAATAGGGCAGGGCGATCAGGCCGTGCACCTGAAAAATCCAGATTTTAGTTTTAACGAGTTCCGATCCAACTTAGTTGCTCGATGGGAATATAAACCGGGATCCACTATTTATTTGGTATGGGAACATAGCCGATCCGGCCAGCTGCCAATTTACCAACCGGGCTGGACAAATAATTTCGAAGATTTATGGCATATCGCTCCTACAAACACCTTTATGGTGAAGTTAAACTATTGGATGGGATGGTAGGCGATGGGGTGGCCTTAAATAGATTTTTTCGCTTTTCGATTGTTGAAAAAAGATTCTATCCGAGGTAAAGAAAAAGTATTCAAGCAGTTTTCTGAGGAAACCCCTCCTTTGCGCGCTACGTGAATGCCGTATTTCATGTCTAAAAGTCCCTCCGTACGGTGGGCATCGGGGTTGATAGATAGTAAAACTCCTTTCTGGATGGCGTATTGATGCCAGCGCCAATCCAAGTCTAATCGAAGTGGGTTAGCATTAATTTCGATAACTACTTGATTCGCTGCGCAAGCGTCAATCACTTTTTTGTAATCGATGGGATAGCCCGCGCGGCTGAGCAATAGGCGCGCGGTAGGGTGACCTAGGATCGTAGTGTACGGGTTTTCGATCGCCGTGATCAGACGTTCGGTAGCTTTCTGCTCATCCATTCGGATGTTGCTGTGTATGGATGCAACAACAAAATCAAATTGTGACAAAATAGCATCGTCGTAATCCAACGATCCATCATTTAATATGTCAGATTCGATGCCTTTAAATATTTTAAAAGGAGCTAACTGTAGATTGAGTTGTGTGATTTCATCCCATTGTTGCTGCACCCGTTCGACCTGTAGGCCTTGTGCATAAACGGCCGTCTTGGAGTGATCGCATATTCCGAAATATTCCAGCCCCAGATTGTTTCGGCAATAAAGTGCCATTTGTTCTAAGGAGTGAACCCCATCGCTATAAGTAGAGTGATTATGCAAAGATCCTTTCAAGTCTGCGAAGGAAATAAGAGAGGGAATACGTTTTTCTAACGACCAGTCTATTTCTTGAAGTCCTTCGCGGAGCTCCGGTGGAATGAACTGTAAGCCCAAAGAATTATATATTTCCTGTTCGGTTGTTAGGGGTAAAATTTCCTTGTTGAGTTGATGAAGCTTCTCCAGATGCGCGGGGCTGGCGGTTGTCAAAAATAGATCGAGAACAAACCGGTCACTAGGACTGTGTTTAATCTCGTATTTAGGACCTTGTTCCCCACTTACAATGATTGTATCGTTGTCATTTTTCTCCAGAGGGTAAACGGCATCGATGGCAGTAAGCAAACTTGCAACGTGCTCAAGGGGTGCGCTGCTAAGTAGCTCGATTACTGAAACTATCTCGCATTTACGCCTGAATTCTCCAGTAAATTCAAATTGTGCATCAGGAATACTGGTTTGGAGATGCCTCCTGAACGCTTCGGCTTGCGCTTCGACCTTTGCATATAGAAATAATCCCTGATTAGCGTTGGAAAACTCGATTGCTTTACGTATTTCCTCTTGTGTTTTTAATCCAAAACCTTTGGCCTGTACAAGCCTATTTTCGTTGCATGCATACAGTAGCTCGCCGACGGTTTCTATTTCGAGATCCCGCCAAAGTACCTGGACCTTTTTGGGGCCGAGTCCTTTTATGGAAAGCATCTCTAGAATGCCTTTGGGTGTTTTCGATAGGTAGCTGTCCAAGTCATCAAACGCGCCGGTTTGGACGAGCTTAATGATTTTTTCGGCGGTGCTTTTTCCGATGCCAGGACTGGCACTTAGCTCCTCCACCGTAGATTCGGCAGCAGGGAACGATAATTTTTCAATTTTATAGGAAGCAGTAGCCATATTTTTGGATCGAAAAGTATTCTCATTGTACAATTCCATTAATTGACCACAAAATTTAAATGCTTTGGCTATTGCTTTATTATCCATTTTTTCGAGTTAGAGTTCTTTAATTAATTCTTTTCGATTTCTGATTCCGGCTCAATCGCGGATCTGTCATATTTATTTATGATCAAACGTATGCCGCTGTTTTTTGTAAAAAACTTAACGGTCCAGTTGATAAATGTGACCATTCTGTTCCGGAAACCAAAGATAGAAACTAAATGTACAAACATCCATGTTAGCCACGCTAAAAATCCTTTCATGTGGAAATTCCCCATATCTACGACTGCACGGTTGCGACCTACGGTCGCCATGGAGCCTTTATCAAAATATTTAAAATCGGCTGAGCTCTGCCCGTTGACGGAACTAAGGATGTGTTCCGCTACGTAGGACCCTTGTTGTTGTGCAACTGGAGCGACACCGGGCAGTCCTCTGGGGTTCTGTTTCGTAATCATTGCGGACACATCGCCAATAGCATATATGTGCGTCATTCCTTCTACTCGGCATTGTCCATCCGTCGTGATTTTGTTTCCACGCTGGATTATCTCAGCAGGGATACCTTCGGGAAATTGTCCCATTACGCCCGCACCCCAAATAACTATTTTGGTTTCGATGCTTTCGCCGTTGGAAAATGTTATGGTATTGCCATCATAGCCCGTTACCTGCGTGTTTAATTTCAGCTGGACGCCTAGTTCTTGCAAATAACGTGATGCATCTTGGGATGATTTCTCCGATAATGCCCCTAAAATTTTGTCTGTACCTTCAACCAGGTAGACATTCATCTCATGGGTGGAAAGCTCCGGGTAGTCTTTTTTGAGCATATGAAGTTGTATCTCCGCTATTGCTCCAGAGAGTTCGACACCCGTTGGACCGCCGCCGACTATCACGAAATTTAAAAACCGCTGTCTATCTTTGGTATTCTTGCGTAGTACAGCTGCCTCGAGATTTTGCAATACATAACTCCGGATGTCAAGTGCTTCTCTAATGCTTTTCATCGGCAAAGCGTATTTTTCGACTTGTTTGTTGCCAAAGAAATTTGATGTTGCACCCGTCGCGACAATTAGATAATCGTAATCGTAATCGCCCACTGAAGTAGTTACAATTTTAGATTTTTCATCAATCTTTTTAACTTCGGCCATTCGAAAATGAAAATTCATTTGCGACTTGAACATTTTACGTATAGGGAAGGAGATTGCATCGGCCGCCAACGTACCTGTAGCCACTTGATACATTAATGGTTGGAATGTGTGGAAGTTGTTGCGGTCAATCAGCAATACCTCTACTTCTTTATCTTTAAATTTTCGCGCAGCTTCAACACCACCGAAACCAGCGCCGATAATGATTACCCTTGGAAAGCTTCGTTCTGACCTATCTGTTAACATGCTATAAATTTTTTCAATGTTTAGTATTTTACAAATATTCGAACCGTTTATCTGTCTGATAACGCCATGTTGAACGTTTGCCTTTTCTGAAATTAAATTCAATAATCAAAAGTACGAAATCTAAGTGTATTTTATACACTTAGCTAAGGTTGTCCGCCAAACTTCCTTCGATCTGTATAGAAAGATTGTCATTTTCATTTCCGAGTCGCAATTGACAGGCCAACCTACTCTGATCCGTCACGTCAGGGAGAGTGTCCAGCATGTCCAGTTCCATATCTCCCGGTTCGTTCAGATTTTCTGCTCCCCGGAGAACTTGAATGTGACAGGTCGCACAAAGTGCCATTCCGCCGCAAGTCGCCAGTATGTTATAATCCCAAGCTTTTAGCAGCTCCATGAGACTCATATTTACATCTGTTGGAATCTCTATGTTTTGAACGCTTCCGTCGCGATCGGTAACGTTTATGTGTATTATATTGTCCTCCATTTAAAAACTATTTATTCCGTTTACGGTCGTATATTTGAACGATAATTTTTGTGCTGGATAAACCTGCTTAAATGCGCTTTGTGCCATTAAAGCGGCTTCATGGTAACCACACAGAATCAATTTTAATTTACCGGGATACGTATTGATATCACCAATCGCATAGATTCCCTCGATACTAGTCGAATAGTCGAATGTGTTCACCGGAATAGCATTCTTATCGATGTTCAGTCCCCATGACGCAATTGGACCAAGTTTCGGGCTTAACCCATACAGCGGGATAAAATATTCAGCTGGAATTTGTACGTCTTCTTTTTGTTTATTGACGGCTCTAACGTGGTCCAGATGCCCGTTCCCCTCCAAGGAGTGGAGTTGATGCGACAATAGGAGAGTGATTTTTCCATCGGTGGCTAATTTATAAACCTTTTCCACCGAATCCGGCGCTCCTCGGAAGGTGTCAGATCGATGCACAAGTGTGACTTTTTTTGCGATACCGGCCAGATGTATTGTCCAGTCTAGTGCGGAGTCACCTCCCCCGGCAATGACAATTTCTTTGCTGCGGAAATGCTCTGGCGTACGCACCATATAATGTACATAATTGTTTTCGAATTGAGAAAGGTTTTTCAGTTCAGGCTTTCTTGGCTCAAAACAACCTAGCCCTCCAGCGATGACGATGACGTTTGCACGGATCGTCGTTCCTGCAGATCCACTTATCAAAAAGCTACCGTCTGGTTGCCGGTTAACCTGCTCAACCCTTTCCCCCAGGGTGAATGTTGGAGCGAATGGGGCGATCTGTTCCATTTGATTGTCAATAAGCTCCTGAGCCTTGATTGTGGGGTAGCCCGGGATATCGTAGATGGGCTTATGGGGATATATTTCAGAAAGCTGCCCGCCAACTTGCGGCAGTACATCGATCACATGGCAGCGCATTTTTAATAACCCTGCTTGAAATACGGCGAATAGTCCGACCGGCCCTGCGCCGATGACACATATATCTGTTGTTATCATTTTTTCTCCTTGTTTAAGTTCTCATAAATCGTGTTTAAAATGCGTACAAAATGGCTGAAATCTTCGTCCGTAAGGTTTTCCCATGCCTTCATCCTGATTTGTGCGATTTCCGGTGACAAATATTCTACCTTTTGTTTTCCTTGATCTGTCAAACATATCTGTAGACAACGTCTATCGGTTGGGTGTTCTATACGTTCGACCAGATTCTTCTTAATCATATTATCAATAATTCGCGTTAATGTAGGCTGATCTTTACCCGAACATTCGGCGAGTTCCTTGTGCGTGTAATGAACAGGATGCTGGAAAAGTATTTTTAGAATACCCCATTGATCAATCGTGATATCAAATTCTTTTTGCGCGAATGATGTTTGTGCATATTGTTTTACCCGACGCGCGGTTTGATCCAAAATAAATGAGTATTGATTGTATTTTTCCATTAGCATATCAATTATTAGTGCAGCAACTAATTTACGATTAAGAATTTCAATAAACAAAAAAGAGGAGTCTAAGCCCCTCTTTTAAATGTCATATTTAAAACGTAACGTCTTTGGAAGAATTGAAATTCGATGTTTTTAGAGAATCCACTTGAACTTGTATTCTGCTTCTGGGATTTTAGCACGATCTGCTAGACGTAGAAGACGATCGGGAAGTTTCATTAGGTAGTCACGTGCCTTTTCTCCTTTGTCATTTAAGTCTGTAACTTTATCAATTTCCCACTCGTCATTGAGTGTTTTTAAGATATCCACATAGTCTATCGCTGTATAGACCTCTAAGCGTTGTGCTGCATCGGAGAAATGTGAAAATGCTTCACTTTGCGGCTCTCCTGCCTCTCGTAAAAAGTGTGCGGGCATGACAATTTTTTTGCGCATCATGTCTTCAAATGCAAGCATGACTTCGCTTGGATCAACTTTTAGCGCATGGGTAATGAATGACATATATGCTTTTGCGTGCCGTGCTTCATCGGCGGCAATAACACCACACATCTTCGCGAGTAACCTGTCGCCGGAACTTTTTGAAAGGCCTGCTACGCGTCTGTGCGAGACGTTGGTGGCTAATTCCTGAAAGGAGGTGTAAATAAAGTTTCTGTAGGGGTCGGCTCCCGTTCCAATATCAAAGCCATCTTGAATGAGGTATTGAGTTGACATCTCAAACTGACGCATGTCTACTCTACCGGAAAGGTAAAGGTATTTATTTAATAAATCTCCGTGCCGATTCTCTTCGGCAGTCCAAGCCCTTACCCATTTCATCCATCCTCCTTGTTCATTTTTTTCAACATCTTCCACCATGGTTAACCAGGATTCATAGGTTGGTAGGGCCTCTTCGGTAATGGTGTCACCGACAAGGACAGCTAATAGATCATACGGAAGTTCCCTTGCGCTCTCCTGCAAATCTTTTATTTCTTCAAAAAATGTATCACGTGAGGAGTCCGGTAAAAAATCGGCAGGTTGCCACATTTGTTCCACAGGCTTCAGGTATTCGCTCATTTCGTTTAACATGAACGGCTCCATATAAGCCATCACCTCTTTGCGTGATCCTTCTGGGATATTTAATGGTAATTCTTGCATATCTACTACAAAGGTAGCCAATTAGCATTAAATTTCTTTGTCAATTTTTAGATAAAATAATTTCGTGTGAAGAATGTCATATTCCTAACATACGCTCAGCGATAGTGAAGAAAAGTGTACTAGGGAACCGTTTTTAGCGCTTATTATGCTAACTTTGTATATCATAAAAGCGATTTGTAAATTGAAGAATTTTGATATTGAAAATATAAGAGCGGACTTTCCGATTCTTAAGCGTGAAGTGAATGGCAAACCACTGGTATACTTAGATAACGGGGCTACCACGCAGAAGCCTAAACAGGTGATTGATGCTATCGTGAATTACTATACGCAGATGAACAGTAATGTTCATCGAGGCGTTCATTATTTAAGTCAAATCTCTACCGATGCTTTCGAAGTTACGCGCCGCAAGGCACAAGCGCTTATCAATGCAGCATACGACCACGAGATCATAATAACCAAAGGAACCACTGAGGCGATAAATATAGTGGCTACGTGCTATGGACGCATGTTTATTGAAAAAAATGATGAAATTATAATCTCGGCGATGGAACATCACTCGAATATCGTTCCTTGGCAGATGTTATGCGAGGAACGTGGGTGTAAGCTGCGCGTTATTCCTATGAATGAACAGGGGGAGCTCGACCAACAGGCGTACAAATCGATGTTTTCGGACCGCACGAAGCTTGTTTCCGTTACCTATGTTTCAAATGCCTTAGGAACGATCAACCCTATCAAGGAGATGATTGATGTCGCGCATCAGTATGAAGTGCCCGTGTTTGTCGACGGCGCGCAAGCGATCCAGCATATTGCCGTAGACGTTCAGGAGCTTGATGTTGATTTTTTTGCGTTTTCTGGACATAAGATGTACGGTCCTACTGGTGTTGGCGTGCTGTATGGTAAAGAAAGGTTACTAAACGCTATGCCACCTTATCAAGGAGGGGGGGATATGATTAAAGATGTTACTTTCGAAAAGACAACCTACAATGACCTGCCCTTTAAGTTCGAAGCAGGTACCCCTAATATAGAAGCAGGTATATGCTTGGGTGATGCAATCGACTATATAAATGCTATTGGTCTTGCAGAAATTCAAGCCTATGAGGAAGAGCTGTTGAACTATGCTGTAGTACGGTTATCTGAAGTAGAAGATATTCGTTTTATCGGTACGGCAAGCCATAAATCATCTGTGATTTCATTTGTTGTGGGTGATATTCACCCCTACGATATTGGGGTCATTTTGGATAAGTTGGGCGTAGCTGTACGTACCGGACACCATTGCGCCCAACCGGTAATGGAACAATTTGGAATCCCCGGGACGGTTCGAGTTTCCTTAGCAATGTATAATACAAAAGAAGAAGTTGATATATTGACCGCGGCGCTGAAACGGGCGGTTGATATGTTGAGATAACTCGATCTCAAAGCTTCAAATAATATGAATTAATAATGACGATAAACGAGATTCAAGACGAACTTATTGAAGATTTCTCTTTTTACCAGGATTGGATGGAGAAATACGAATACATCATACAATTGGGCAAGGAAGTTCCGTTGATAGATGATAAATATAAGAACGATAATTTTATTATCAAAGGTTGTCAGTCTAGAGTGTGGTTGTATGCTGAGCTGGTAGAAGGAAAAATTAAATTTACAGCCGATAGTGATGCGATCATTACAAAAGGGCTCGTCAGTTTAATGGTGAAGGTGCTTTCCGGACATACCCCAAGCGAGGTGTCTAGTGCGGATCTTTATTTCATAGATCAGATCGGGTTGAAGGAGCATCTTTCACCCACCCGTGCTAATGGGCTACTCTCGATGGTTAAACAAATGAAATTGTTTGCGCTCGCACTTCAGGCGAAGAACGCATAGTTACCAATTGCCTATACTACATTTTTAAGTACGACGCTTCGATTTCCTCACCAAAATATAAGGCAGCTTTTTCTTGGAAATCTCGCTGGTTGTCGGTTGTGAAAAATCTCATTGTGCCGTTTTTTGAACATAATCGTTCAATCTCTGTATGCCGGTATAAATAGTTCGTTAAACTGCTAGCGATAAGTGGCCCCTGCGCTACTATACGCACATGATTCGGTACATACCGTTCGATAACGGGGGATAGTAAAGGATAATGGGTGCAAGCCAATACAAGCGCGTCGATATTTGCACTTTTTGAGAGTAGCTCCCGAAGATCTTGTGCGATAATATATTCCGCCTCCGGCGTATTAATTTCATTGTTTTCTACCAAAGGTACCCAGAGTGGACAAGCATGCTGATATACTTGTACATGGGGATGAAATTTATTGATTTCAATCTTGTATGAGTCCGAACGAACGGTTCCCAAGGTTGCTAAGATGCCTATTTCTCCACTTTGAGTGAAGTTGTTTAGTGTTTCGGTTGTGGGACGAATCACCCCAAGGACTTTTTTTCCGGGAGGTAGGTCGCGCTGTTGTATCGTGCGGAGTGCTTTGGCTGAGGCGGTATTACAGGCTATCACGACTAGATTGCAACCCATCTCGAAAAGTTCGAATACACATTCCTTTGTGTAGGTGTACACGGTCTCGAACGATCGCGGTCCATAAGGCACACGTGCATTGTCGCCCAGGTAAATATAGTCGTATGCTGGAAGAGCATTTTTTATTTCTCGAAATATGGTCAAACCCCCATACCCAGAATCAAATATACCAATCGGACCTTGCTCCATGTTGTCTTGCTTATCGCTGAATAATAAAGCAAAGATGAGGTTTCTCACTTGTTTTTCAAAACTGAATTCGCGTAATTGTCGTGCTGTTATTTTGCAGACTACGACGGAGGTAGCTTCGATTGAATTTTGGGTTAAAGCGTTCCAGATACCCTAATTTGTCGCTGGTTCGGGATCCTTAATTTTATATCCAATCAACATAAAAGTAAACCATCTTGTTCTTTCGCGCGCTTCTTAGGAAAGGGCTTAAATGTGGTAAAACAGTGATAGCTCGCTGTTTTACCACATCCGATTTTAATTCGCTCCTATTTTATAAGCGGAGGCCGTTGAGGGGGCTTAGGCTTTGAGTAATTTCGGGTTCTCGTTATAGGTGTGCCAAAGGAGTTCGCCGAACAAGGTATTGGTCCATGCAAACCAATGGCGCGTGAAATTTTTAGGATCATCTTTATGAAAGGACTCGTGCATGAAGCCGGTATCTCCGTGCGTTTTTTTAAGTGTCTGGATACACGCTTGGATCTCCTGGTCATCTTTCGAGGTGAATGCGCGCATAATGATTGACATTGGCCAAATCATGTCACGCCCGATATGTGGACCGCCAACGCCCTCTGCTGCGGAACCCTTAAAGAAAAATGGATTTTTTTCCGACAAAATAAACTTTCTGGTTCGTTGATATACTTCGTCATTTACGTCTACTGCGCCTAAATATGGTAAAGCGAGTAATGATGGAACATTTGCATCATCCATTAAAATCTGGCTTCCATACCCGTCAACTTCAAAAGCATAAATTTTTCCGGCCTCCGGGTGTTCGACGATACCATATCGATTTACCGCATCTTCTACTTCGTTAGCTAATGCCTCCATACGAGATGCTAAATCCGTATTGTTTTTTACTTTGCGTAGTATCTCTGCAGCTTGACGTAAGCTTACCACGGCAAATAGGTTGGAGGGGATGAGAAAAAGAAAAATTGACGCATCATCTGATGGGCGGAATGCTGAACAGATTAATCCCACAGGATTTACCGGATAGCCTAATCCATCGACCTGCAGTGTGTCAGAACCTCGGTCGGTTGTTCGCGCGAACTTATAGGGACCAACGTCATTTTTGCGCTGCTGTTCCGTAAAGGTCTTATAAATATTTTCTTGTGCTTGTACCCACTGGTCATCAAATGGAGTGGCGTCATTGGTCTGTTTCCAGTAATGGTACGCAAGGCGGATCGGGTAACATAAAGAGTCTATTTCCCATTTACGCTCGTGGATGCCTGGTGTCATATCCGTATGATCGGAAAACCATTCCCCTTTTTTGTTTGGGTCATTGTAAAATGCATTCGCGTACGGATCTATATTTATACACTGCGATTGCTTGTTGATTAAACCCAATATTAGATCTTTTAACTTTTTATCCTTTTTCATGAACGGAAGGTAGGGCCATACCTGTGCACTACTGTCACGCAGCCACATCGCATCGATATCACCCGTGATCACATAGGTAAGCCTCCTGTCTGCGGTTGACTCGTCATAAATTGTTGTATCAAGTGTGTTTGGGAAACAGTTATTAAAAAGCCATCCCAATTCCTTGTTGGAAACATTTTTTTGAAATTCCTTGATGGCATCTTCGATGACTTTACTCGAGAAATGTCTTTTATCGGCTGGCACGCGAACCGTCGGAAATTCGTTAAATGAATCGGCAAAAGAGAACTTGCTTACTGCTAAACCCATGCTCAAGGCTGCTGTGTTTTTAAGAAAATTTCTTCGTTTCATTCGTTCTATTCAGTCTATATTCAAATTCTAGTTCTGTTGTAGCAACTAATATAGTTATTAAATTGGAAATTAATGACAGATAATCGATTTAGCATGTTATTCGATGTTGCGCGGTTTTGATTTATTATGTATACATTTGTTATGAATTATTATTTCGGAATAATAATTGCAATGGTCAACTGCAAATTATTTGTTAATTTATGAAGCGTAATAACGTTATTATATATTCTGCTGTTCTGCTGGCAATTTCTTTTATGCAATCGGTGGTCGCACAGGTGAAGAATCTACCTTATTCTTATCAACATTTTCAAAAATACAATGAGCTACTTTATTCGCCTGATACACGCTACCATACAGCCTCGAAACCATATCTTTTAAGAGGTGAACTATTGACAAAATATGATTCGTTAGCCACATCAAATCATATGGATACGCAGAACGGTTTTCTACGGAAATTATTTAATGAACATCTTATTGAGGTTAAAGATGAAAATCATACGTTTTATGCAGACTTTTTACCTGAATTGGTTATCGGTAAAGAAATGATTGATTCGGATAAAAGAACGACCTGGCTCGGTACGGTTGGCGCGCAAGTCGGGGGGACTATCAACGATAAGTTTACCTACTATGCGAGTATCTATAAGAATCGAGGAGTATTCCCAAGATACCTCTCGGAGTATGCCGAGCGTAACCAGGTTATACCAGGGCAAGGAGGAGTGGATCATTTATCTGGAAATAAAAAAGATTGGTTATACGCGACGGCGAGTGTCACCTATGATTTTAGCGATTATTTTCAAACGACGCTTGCCTACGATAAAAATCATATAGGTGATGGTTATCGATCATTATTGCTGTCCGATTTTTCATCGAATTATGCCCAATTAAAACTGACCGGTAAAATTGGTAACGTGCAATATACTTCGATTTGGGCGTATATGAACGATCCGGACAATCCGAGAGTTGACTCTTTGGATTCAGGTAGTCAATATGGCGATGGAGCTAAATGGGGCGCTTTTCAATACTTAGATTATAACGTTAGTAATCGATTGTCGGTCGGTTTTTTCCAGGCTGTGGTCTGGGCTAATAAAAACCAGGCGGGACACCGTGGCTTTGATTTCAATTATATAAGCCCAGTGATTTTTATTCGGCCTGTCGAATCCAATAATTCTACCTCACCCGACAAAATGTTTTTGGGACTGAACGCGAAGTATAAAATTTTACGTAACGTAACGGCTTATGGGCAATTTTTACTCGGTGAATTTACAGCCAAGGAGTTTTTCGGAGGTGATGGATACGCCCATAACAAATGGGGCGCACAAGTGGGGGCGCGCGGCTATGATATTTTTAATGTTAAACACCTGAATTTTCTTGCGGAGTATAACGTCGTAAGACCTTATACTTATCAACATTTTGTCTCGATCTCTAATTATAGTAATAACGGGGAACCGCTCGCACATCCACGTGGAGCGAATTTCAAGGAGCTCATTGGTATAGCTAATTATTCTTGGAACCGGTTTGATTTTTCCTTGCAAGGCGTGTATAGCCGTTTTGGAACGGACCCTGCAGATGGAACGAATATGGGAGGTGATATTTTTCAATCCTACCGGACCATTCCTGAAACGTATGGGAACAAAATAGGGCAGGGGGTGAAGAATGATTTGTATTATCTAGATGCCAAAGCTTCTTATGTTTTAAATCCAAAATATAATCTCCGTTTTGAACTGGGGTATACGCAGCGCTATCACCAGATTAAAGGATTCCCAACCCAGAAGTCTGGAATATTTAATATCGGGCTGCGTTCTTCATTCCGGAATTTTTATGGAGATATTTAGGAGATTGTCTATCTTTAGTGTTTAGGGAAATTCGATGAAAAAAATAATTATAATTAACGGACCGAACTTAAACTTATTAGGGGTTCGCGAAAAGAGTGTGTATGGGGACCGGGATTTTCAGTCTTATTTCGAGGAGCTGAAAGCTGAATATGAACAAGTGGAATTGACCTATTTTCAAAGTAACCACGAGGGATCGATCATAGACAAGCTGCATGAGATTGGCTTTTCCTACCACGGGATTGTCCTCAACGCGGGTGCATTTACCCACACGTCCTTAGCGATTGGCGATGCGATAGCTGCGATTCAAACACCGGTGGTCGAGGTGCACATTTCCAACGTGCATCAAAGAGAAGATTTTAGACATCATTCTTTTTTAGCAAAGAATTGTGTCGGTGTCATTTGTGGTTTTGGCCTCCCTAGTTACCGTTTGGGGCTTCAAAGTTTTCTCTAGCCAAATCCAGCGAGACACTAAATTGCCCCTTGGTCGCCGGGTTTTGCGGCGACAACAGAAATGATCAAAGATCCTGCCGCTGCTACTGCCATCACACATATCATTGGATAGGCCGTGTTGTTGTGAAAAAAACTCACCAGTCCGGAGGTAACTGCGCCGATGGCCATTTGGATGCAGCCCAGTAGTGCTGATGCGCTTCCGGCAAGAGTTTTGAATGGAGAGAGTGCCATCGCCGAGGTATTGGGAAATATAAAACCGTGTCCTAATAGGTAGCAGAAAATAAGTCCGAGCATAATCGGGAATGTCAATAAATCGCTGACAAGAAAACCAAAGAGCACGAGTGCAACAAGCGCTTGCCAGATATTTGCAATTCGGCTAATCTGTGGACTGGTCCATCTTTTTAAAATAATCCGATTGATTTGCGTAGCAACCACCATTGCCGAAGCTACGAATGCGAAAGCCAGCCCATATTCAGACTGCGTTAACCCGTATTGTTCCTGCATGACAAACGAAGAACCAGCGAGGTATGCATATAAGCCTGACGAGGCAATTGATCCCACCATACTGTAGCTTAAAAAGGTTCTGTTGGTAAATACTGTCCAGAAGTTTTTCGTGATTGCAGCTGGGCGTAAGGAGAAGTCCTTATTACCCGGGTATGACTCGGGTAGTTTAAAGTATGTTGCTAAAAGAATAAATGTCCCTATCACCAACAGGGAAACGAAGATGTAATGCCAGTCGAGGTGATTCATCAAGAATGCTCCTGCACTGGGCGCCAATATTGGAGAGATCGCAATAACAAGCATTAATAGACTGAACACGCGTGCCGCTTCGCGCGGTTCGTAATAATCTTGAATCATTGCACGTGCGGCGACCATACCCGCACAGCTACCTAGCGCCTGAAAAAAACGTAGAAGAATAAGGTGTTCTATATCGCGGGTGAAAATACATAGAAAAGTAGCGCCAATATAGATCGTTAAACCAATTAATAGAGGTTTTTTTCGGCCATAACGATCCAATAATGGACCGTAGATTAGCTGACCGAATGCAATACCGACGAAAAAGCTTGTTAACGAATATTGAACCAAATCAACAGAAGTATCGAAATCCGATGCTATAATTTTAAACGCCGGAAGATACATGTCGATTGAAAATGGACCGATTGCCGAGAGTAAGCCGAGGATGAATAGGACTAATGTCCTACTGGGTTTTTTAGTTTGTTGCATGCGTACGCAGATAAAAGCGTCGTGCTCAGGCACGACTCCGCAAATGTACGACGTATAGCGTAAAGTTTTGTGCTAAATTTTTACCATATACGAATTTTTGGTATGAGCCATTGTATGGTGCCAAAATTGTGGTAGCAGTATTTCGTGAATAAATCTTTGTTGCGGCTGATTTTTTGTATTATTTTTTGGCCGGTGCTGCTTTGGGTTTTTTGAATATTAAATAAAATCCAATAGCCACAAATGGAAGACTAAGTAACTGGCCCATGTTAAATTTCATGCCCTCTTCGAATGCCTCTTGATTCTCTTTGAAGAATTCAAGACCGAAGCGTACGCCAAATAATAAAACCAAGAATATACCGAATAATAAACCAGGTTTGGGCTTACTATTTTTCTGGTACATCGCCCAAAGAATAAGAAATATAATGACGTAGCAAATCGCTTCATAGATTTGTGCGGGGTGTCGCGCTATTTCGTCGTGCTTTTCAAAAACAACGCCCCACGGTAAACTCGTCGGTAGGCCTATGATTTCTGAATTGAAAAAATTCCCCAATCGTACAAATGCACCTGCCAGTGGTACGACGAGGACAAGACGGTCGGCAATCCAAACGAAATTTGTTTTTGTCTTTCGCGAGAACAGCCATAATGCCGTAATGATGCCAATTGCTCCCCCGTGACTAGCCAAACCTTGAAAACCTGTGAATTCAAAATTATTATTGCTTATGCGAAACGGGAGAATCATCTCTAGCGGATGTGCCATATAATAGTCGAACTCATAAAATAGGCAATGGCCTAGCCGTGCACCGATCAGTGTGCCTAGGAAAATATAAATGCTTAATTGATCTAATAATTCTTGCGATTTCCCTTCTCTGTTAAAAACACGAAGCATAAGTACGTACGAAACAACGAAGGCCGCTAAAAAACACAATGCATAGTAGCGTAAACCAAAAGAACCAATTTGAAAAATAATTGGGTCAATATTCCAATGGAAGACATTTAGGATTGAAAGCATAGTTCTATTTTAAATGGTAAATATAACGTTATCCATTAATAAATTCCAACAGCAAAATGGTTTATTCCCTAATTTCCGAACAATTGTTTATTTGAAATGCCTGTAATTTTTTCTATTTTGCCTATCAAATTTTTAAAACATGGCGAACAAAAAAGGAAAAGAAGAGAAGACGCATGTTTCGGTTGTTACCGAGAAGTCAATTGGTTTTTTTGAAACATATATTAATAATCCCTCGCCTACAGGGTTTGAATGGCAGGGACAGCGGTTATGGTTGGATTACCTTAAGCCCTATGTGGATGAAACATATATCGATAATTACGGTACAGCAATGGGGATTATTAACCCTAAGGCGCCTTATAAGGTCGTTATTGAAGCGCATGCCGATGAGATTTCATGGTTCGTAAATTATATCACCAAAGATGGTCTTATTTATGTTATCCGCAATGGAGGATCTGACCATCAGATTGCGCCATCTAAACGTGTCAATATCCATACAGATAATGGGATGGTGAAAGCTGTGTTTGGTTGGCCGGCAATCCACACTCGTTCGGGCGAAAAAGAGGATACCCCGAATCTGAAAAATATCTTTTTGGATTGCGGAGCCACATCCAACGAGGAGGTTGAACAGATGGGTATCCACGTTGGATGTGTGGTGACCTACGAAGATGAATTTATGGTCTTAAACGATCGATATTATGTGGGACGTGCACTCGATAACCGGGCAGGGGGATTTATGATCGCTGAGGTAGCGCGGCTATTGAAGGAAAATAAAAAGAAACTTCCCTTCGGCTTATATATTGTAAATTCGGTGCAAGAAGAAATTGGTCTACGTGGGGCCGAGATGATTGCAGACTACATCAAGCCGAATATTGCAATCGTGACCGACGTTACACACGATACGCAGACGCCAATGATTAATAAAATTACCCAAGGAGATTTAGCCTGTGGCCAGGGGCCGGTGTTATCGTATGCGCCTGCGGTACAGGTTAATCTGAATAAATTGTTGATCGAAGTTGCGCAAAAGAATAGTATTCCGTTCCAGCGTCAGGCTTCCTCGAGGTGGACGGGTACGGATACGGATGCCTTTGCGTATTCCAATGGTGGAGTGCCTTCAGCACTAATTTCCCTGCCACTTCGCTATATGCATACGACCGTGGAAATGATTCATAAGGAAGATGTAGACAATGTGATTCGCTTAATTTATGAAGCTATATTAGTTATCGAATCTGGGCAGGACTTCCGAACGTTTACAAAATAAACGTATAAGCGGTAATAATTTGATATATTAGTTAGAAAAAACAGAATGTCGAAAATTGATGTTAATTTTATGGATTTGAAGAACGATAGTACAGAGCCGGAAGAAAATAGCGAGTTAAGTATTGAACTGAGCGAGGAGATTGCAGAAGGCATATATAGTAATTTGGCAATTATTACGCACTCCAATAGTGAGTTTGTTTTAGATTTTATCCGCATCATGCCGGGTATTCCTAAGGCGAAAGTTAAGTCTCGCATCGTCTTGACGCCCGAGCACGCGAAAAGACTCCTTGGGGCACTTCAAGATAATGTGAACCGGTATGAAGAGGGAAATGGTCCGATCAAAACTAACGATCCTCCCATTCCCATGAACTTTGGTGGTCCTAAAGGAGAGGCGTAAGCTGTTATAGAAAAAGATTGGAGAACGGGAAGTTCTCCTTTTTGTTTAATTTAGATAATATGGGCGAGGCTGATAGCTAGAGTTCGCTGTGGCAAGAACGGAATATATGGATATAGAGGTTAGGATATTAACGGACGAAGATTATAAGGATCTTAAACGATCTATGGAAAAGGCGTACGGCGGTGATTCTGGAGGCGTATGGACGCGCGAAAATATAGAAGATCTACTTACGCTGTTTCCAGAAGGTCAACTATGCGTTGAATTAAATGGCAGGGTGGTCGCTTGTGCATTGTCTCTGATAATAGACTCGAAAAAAACGAATCTACAGAAGAAGTATTATGAGATCATCGATGACGGGAAGTTTACGACACATGATGACGAAGGCGATACCTTATATGGGATCGAAGTATTCGTGCACCCCGACCATCGTGCACTGCGCCTTGGAAGGCGGTTATACGATGCGCGTAAACAACTCTGTGAAGAGATGAACCTAAAAGGTATTGTCGCAGGTGGACGGATACCGAATTATCATAACTATGCGGATAAAATGACACCGCGGACGTACATTGAAAAGGTAAAGCGCAAAGAGATCTTCGATCCGACATTAACGTTTCAGTTGTCGAATGACTTTCACGTTCAGAAAATTTTAAAAAACTATTTACCTGGAGATAAAGAATCGAACGAATTTGCCACATTACTCGTGTGGGACAATATTTATTATGAACCGGATGCCAAATCAAATTCGACGACAAAACAGACTATTCGTTTGGGACTCGTTCAATGGCAGATGCGCTCATTTAAAGACGTAGAAGAGTTCTACGACCAAGTAGAGTTTTTCGTCGATGCGGTTAGTGATTATGGCGCCGATTTTGTCTTGTTCCCGGAGTTTTTCAATACACCCCTGATGAGCCCTTATAATCACCTTCCCGAGCGTGCCGCGATGGAAAAGTTAGCGGAGCTTACCTCGGGGATTATTGTTAAGATGCAAGAGTTGGCGATATCTTACAATGTAAACATTATTGCCGGTTCGATGCCGATCATGGAATATAAGAAGTTATATAATGCCTCATATCTGTGCCATCGAAATGGTAAAGTAGATGTACATAAAAAGATCCATATAACACCGAATGAGTTCAAGTATTATGGCATGGCCGGAGGGAGTGATATAGGTGTGTTTGATACGGATTGTGGTAAGGTGGGGTTGCTTATATGCTATGATGTCGAATTTCCGGAGGTAAGCCGAATTATGGCGGATCAAGGCATGCAGATATTGTTCGTACCTTTTATGACCGATACGCAGAATGGATATATGCGGGTTCGATCTTGCGCACAAGCACGAGCAATTGAAAATGAATGCTATGTTGCCATTGCAGGTTGTGTTGGGAATTTACCGCGTGTAAATAACATGGATATACAGTATTCACAATCAGCGGTTTTTACGCCTTCAGATTTTGCGTTTCCAAATAACGGTATCAAGGCAGAAGCGACACCAAATACGGAGATGGTATTAATTGCAGATGTCGATTTATATGCATTACGTGATTTGCATGAATACGGAACGGTAAAATTATTGAAAGATCGGCGCAATGATCTTTATGAGGTTGTTGTAAAGAATAAATAGAAGGTTTCTAACCGTCATTTGGTATGGACGTTCCTTCCACTTGAATTACCTGTGGGGCTTATTCTCCTCATGATGATGATCTAAATGTCCCTCAAGCATAGGGTGTAGGAGGGGGGGACATCCGGGCAATACACAATCAGTTTGTAACCGCTTGATGGGCACTTTAGAGAGTTTGTTCTTCAATTGGCTTTAGTTCGGGACTGAAAATTCATTGAATACCAGCTGTCGCCAATGTTTATTCGTTACTGTACTAATTAAATCTTCAGTAGAACGAATTTTCTTTTACCGATAGTTATTTTACCGGATCAGATTGATCGAACCTCTGGTTATTATTTTGGAGTTGATTCGCTCTGATAATCCAGAGCTTTGGGAATTCTGTCGATATGTGACTCCCAATCTTTTGGGATACTTGTTAATTTTCTTTCCTTTAAATTCAACCAAGCACCATCGACAATTACAGTCGCTGCTTTAACGCCATTTTCTTTGTATATCTCATGGCGAAACGAAAATCTAAAGTTCGAGGTATTGAGTTTTGTTAGCTCAACTTTTACGGTGATTTTTTCGTCCAAGCCTATTTCACGGTGATAGATAAGCTCCTCACGAAATAGAATAGGACCGATTCCGCTTTTAGCAAACTCTTCAAGTGATAGTCCTGATTCTTTTAACATATTGCTGCGTGCTTGCGCACAAAAATCTGCATAAGCTGAGTGACGAAGGTGCCGGTTGGGATCTAGTTGCGCCCACAAGACCTGGCCCTGATAGTAGGTTTTGTTATCTTCCATGGTAGGTGAAATTACAAAAAATATTCCCAGTACAGTTTAAAAACGATTTAATTATCCGCCAGCTGCTAGCTGCATTAAAATAGCGGTTAACCATCCGGCGTATGTACCTATTGCATAACCAAAAACAGAAAGTATCACACCTACGGAAATTAGCGATGGGTGGAATGCGGCAGAAACGACGGTCGCAGAAGCAACACCTCCGATATTCGACAAGCTACCTACTGCGAAATAAAAGAATGGAACTTTTAAGATTTTCCCAACGATAATTAAAAGTATTGCATGGAATGAAAGCCATAGCGCACCAACAACGAACAACCCTGGGTTTTCTAAGATAGCTAAGATGTCCATCTGCATACCGATAGTTATAATGAGCATATAAAGTAATGCAGTCGCTAACTTAGATGCACCGGCATGCTCTAGTTTCCGAGCAGGCGTGAACGAAAGTGTGATCCCGATTATGGTTGCTATAAGTATGATCCAGAAGTAATTATTAGTTAATGAAAATGTCTCTAGCTGTGGGAAATTAACCTGCATATATTCCGAGATAGGTGTCGCTAAGAAAGAAGCTAAACCTGTACCGCCTAAAGCAAATGAAAGCATCATGATGATATCTTTTGTCTCTGGTATTCTACTATTAGATTTCGATAAATGATCCATCCGCACCGTAAGTTCCTCTACGTCTCTAGCGTCCGCTTTGAAAAATTTGTCCACCTTCTTGACGTTCGCAGCGCCATACAATAAAAGCGCCATCCAGAGGTAAGCCACTAATGCATCCACCGCAATTATGGACGAAAAAAGCTTCCCTGAAGGTTGTAATATTTCACGTAATGCAACCTGATTTGCGCTGCCTCCGATCCACGATCCTGCCAGTGTGCCTAGGCCACGCCACACTGCATCGGGACCAATTCCCCCAACAACCTCAGGTGCTACGAGTGCGGTGAGCCACACGGCAATAGGACCGCCCAAAACTAAACCCACCGTGCCCGTTATAAACATTAACCCCGCACGTTTGCGCAGATTCCACAGTTCACGCAGATCGAGATTTAGGGTGAAAAGAATTACGCAGGACGGAAGAAAGAAGCGGCTTCCTATGCTAGCTAAGGGCGAGTTTGCTCCGTCAATTACATGGGTGGAATTCAGGATACCCGGAACAAAATAACATAGCAGCAATGGCGGGATAATCGAATAGAAATTTTTAATATATTTATTCTCAAGATTTGAGGTGTAAAATACGCCGCCTAGTACTGCCATTAATAATCCAAACGTGGCAGCATTATCTTTGATTAGCGGTGTAATATCTTTGATAGCATCTTGCATAATCTTGGGGTTATTGTTAATTTGTCGTGAAATTATGCAAATATTCCTTATTGGCAATTGATTTTTTGTTATTCTTGCGTGTGGATGCAAGATTTTTTTCTAAACCGTAAATTATATGCATGACTAATAGACGTGAGTTTTTAAAATCTAGTAGCATCGTTTTAGGGGCTACTGCAATTGACACGCCGCTAACGGCTGCAGGTCTTATTCAAAAAAATAAAACTTTAAATGTTGGCCTTATAGGCTGCGGAGGTCGAGGGACGGGAGCGATCTTCCAAGCTTTGCAAGCTGATCCAGATGTAAAGGTTACTGCACTTGCAGATGTATTTGATCATAATCTTCAGGAGACGCTTACCGCCTTGAAGGGGAAGTATGGTGATCGAATTGACGTACCGGAAAATCGTGCCTTTATCGGTTTCGACGCGTTCGAAAAGCTAATAAAATCAAATGTTGATGTCGTTCTTTTATGTACGCCACCTAGTTTTCGTCCAGCACACTTAGCGCTTGCAATACAGGAAGGAAAACATGTTTTTTGTGAAAAACCTGTTGCAGTAGATATCCCTGGGGTGCATATTGTCCACGATGCTGTACGACTAGCGAAGCAAAAGAAGCTTTGTGTAATGAGTGGGTTTTGTTTCCGGTATTCATTCCCTAGCCGGAAGTTAGTTGCTAAAGTGCATCAAGGAGCAATCGGAGATATACATGCGATTTCAACTTTTCGTTTAGGTGGCGAGTTGAGTTATCGTGAGCCCCTAGCCGGAAGTTCTGAATTAGAACAACAAATTCGAAATTGGTTTTATTATCAACGTTATTCAGGTGATATGATTGTGGAGCAAACTGTTCATAGCATCGATTTTATGAACTGGATGTTGAAGGAAAAGGTTCCGACCCAAGTGACAGCTATGGGGGGGCGTCAAAGTCGTCCGTGGAATAAATTTGGAAATGTTTATGATCATTTCAGCGTGGAATTTGTCTATGACGATGGATTCCGTGGTTTCCACTTTGGTCGCCAGCAAAATGGAACCACTCCGCGCAATACCATTGAAGCGCTTGGTACCCAGGGCAGAGTTAATGTAGCTTTGAATACGAGTTATGAGATTTTCGGTGATCAACCATGGAAGAACACGGAGCAGTTAAACAATATGTATCAAACCGAACATGACGAATTATTTAAGGCAATTCGTGAAAATCGTGTGATCGAGGACGGCGAATATATGGCAAATTCGACGCTAATGGCTATTTGGGGACGTGCCTCGGCTTATTCAGGAAAGACTATATCATACGAGGAAATTATAAACTCAACGGAAACTTTAGGGCCATCGGCTAAAGAATATACTTGGGACACCGAAGTAGATGAACTCCCAATTGCTAGGCCAGGTGCGTATAAATTTGTATAAGAGAAGATGGAGAAAATTAGAATCTTAATTGTTGGATGTGGTAATATGGGCGCCTCCCATGCATTGGCTTATCACCAAATGGATGACTTTGAAATTGTCGGCTTAGTCTCACGAGGAGCGAGTAAAAGCGCCTTGAATCGGAAGCTAGGAGCGAATTATCCGTTGTTTGATAGCTATGAGACTGCCCTTGATCAAACGGTCCCGGATGCTGTTTGTATTTCCACTTATCCCGATACGCATGAGCAATATGCAATCATGGCTTTTGAAATCGGTGCGCATGTTTTTATAGAAAAACCGCTTGCCGATAGTGTTATTGGTGCTGTACGTGTTGTACAGTCGGCAAAGAAATCTGGTAAGAAGTTGGTTGTAGGGTATATTTTACGTTACCATCCTTCCTGGATTAAATTTATTGAAATTGGTCAAACATTAGGCACGCCCTTGGTGTTCCGCATGAATCTTAATCAGCAAAGTCATGGGTATATGTGGGACGTGCATCGCAACCTGATGGACAGTTTGAGCCCTATTGTAGATTGCGGCGTACATTATATCGATGTGATGTGCCAGATGACAGCCGCGAAACCTACTCAGGTTTATGCCATCGGTGCGCGACTCACCGACGAGATCCCCAAGACCAACTACAACTATGGGCAGTTACAGATTCGGTTTGACGACGGCTCAGTAGGATGGTATGAGGCGGGGTGGGGGCCAATGGTTAGCGAGACTGCATTTTTTGTGAAAGATGTGATCGGTCCTAAAGGTTCCGTATCGATCGTTGCAAACCAAGCAGCGTCAATCGGACAGTCCGATTCCGTAGAAGCACATTCAAAAACCGAATCATTACGTGTGCATTATGCGGACATTGATGAAACAAATAATTTCGTACATAGCGATCAATGGGTTGATCTTTCCGATGAACCCGACCACCAGGAATTATGCAACCGCGAACAACAATTCTTTTTGCAAGCAATTAAAGAGGATTTAAATCTAGAGAAATCAATGCAAGATGCACTTAATAGTTTGCGAATTGCTTTTGCCTGCGATGAATCTGTACGAAGTGGGGAGGTCGTGAAGTTATAAAGTATTTGTCTGTAGCTGCTATCGGGGAGCGATGCTGCTCGCAATCGGGTGAAATATTATCTTGCGTGCTCAGTAAGCGCTTTTAGATTATTTGTTCATAGTGTTGCCAAACAAATAGAAATTTCCATCAAAATCACTACGGTATATTGAGGTATTTATGTGTTTGTAAAGATATTTCCCATTGTGGGTTTTCTTTAACATATTCAATAATAGCTGGAGTCATTTCCGAGACTTTCGACCATTCGGGCTGAAGGTATAGTTTACAGTTTTTACTCACAAATTTGGCGTGTTCTTCGGCCCATTGAAAATCGCTTTTGTTGAATACGATAACTTTGAGTTCGCCCGCTGCATTCAATACATCGGGACGTGGAGCTTTAAATTTCTTGGGAGACAGACAAATCCAATCCCAAAAACCCGAAAGAGGATATGCGCCGGATGTTTCGATAAAGGTTTGGATACCTTCTTCTTTCAATCTTTTTGTCAGATAATCTAAATTATATAAAAGAGGTTCTCCTCCAGTTACAACGACTGTTTTTGCGGGATGTAGTTTCGCATGTTCGACAATCGTGTCGGCTGCGGTGAGAGGATGAACGTCCGCATCCCAACTTTCCTTTACGTCACACCAGTGGCAACCTATATCACAACCTCCCAAACGTATGAAATAAGCAGCTTTTCCGGTGTGATATCCCTCTCCTTGTATTGTGTAAAATTCCTCCATTAGGGGGAGGAGTCTTCCGTCTTCTGGAACCTGATTTGACATTTCTTAGTTATTTTCGAGGACAAAGGTACGAAAATTAAGTACAGGAGAAGTTAGGCTAATGTCTTAGTTTTTTCAAAATGTGAATTGTATCCTCGTTTTTTGATGACACATGCACCGACCGGAAACGACTAGGACGGAAATTCAAAATGTTAAACTTATAAAAATGGTCTGATTGGATTTGGTACAATATGTATATCGGTAGAAATATAAAAATCATCGACAAAGTCTATCTTGGATAATTTTTGATAAATTCCTATAAGAGCGAATAGTCAAATTGGACTTTAATCACAATTTTATTTAATTAATGATTTAATCTTTTAGTTTACGAACATAATTGTGGATTGAAAACGTGTTTTTGTTCCCTTTTTTATTAGTTATTTTTTATTGAGAGAAACGATTAAATATATCAATTTGGTCTTTATTAATATTTTAAGTAGTTTATTTCCCGCAAAGAGTATAATTCATCGTGATAGCTTCTTTTTGTATCTAATATTCAGTCAATTATGTTATTAAGGTTTTCTAAATGCAAGCTACGATTCAAAAGTCATTTGGTTACTTTTTTTGTTTATCTATTTCCCAATGTTTCTCCGGATTTTCCAGGAATTTCATCAAATTGTTGTAATTGAAAAGTACATTTTGCAAATCGAACCCCGGTTTGAAAATGCTTAGTTACTTTTTAATTTCTTCTTTATTACGGCTAATAGGAGTCAGAGGCTCAATAGGCAACAAATCTGTATTTTATTATCACTAAGAAAAACCTTAACAGAATATTCTGCTTCAATATGGTAATTTAATTTTTCATTTAGATTTACACATTCCGGCAGTTAGCCGACTTTTATCTCAAACAATTTTGTTAAAATTAAAATAAATCCGACGTAGCAGTATAATAATAAGAGTAGAAATTAAAATGTCAAAACATTTTGCGACTTTTTGTAAAGTTTTGGAGATATTTGTAAAGAATGCTCGATTGAGCTACGTTTTTAAAAAAGATTTACAAATAATTTACACCATAGTAGGGTGGGTGTTTGTAAAGTTTTAAAAACGAATAACTTACAAATTCTAAATCATATTTGTTAATGATTAACATTACATTACCTGACGGTTCGGTACGTCAGTTTGAAAAAGGAACTACCGCAATGCAGGTCGCACTTTCAATATCTGAGGGGCTTGCACGAAACGTATTGGCAGCAGAAATAAATGGCGAGGTCTGGGATGCTACTCGTGCTATCGAAGAAGATGCATCGGTTAAGCTGCTCACTTGGAATGATGATAAAGGAAAATCTACCTTTTGGCATTCATCTGCACATTTGTTGGCTGAAGCGTTGGAGGCTTTATATCCGGGCGTGAAATTAGGGATAGGCCCCTCCGTCGAAACTGGCTTCTATTATGACGTCGATTTTGGTGACCGCACATTCTCTTCAGATGAATTTAAACAGATCGAAGATAAAATGCTTGCTTTAGCAAAGCAAAAGGAGGTCTTCGAACGCAAACCTATTTCCAAGGCTGATGCAGTTGCGTATTTTACTGAAAAAGGTGATGAATATAAGCTTGACCTTTTAAAGGATCTCGAAGATGGGAAGATCACATTCTATACGCAGGGTAATTTTACGGATCTTTGTCGAGGACCACATATCCCACAAACAGGGGTAATAAAAGCGATAAAATTAACGAACGTTGCGGGTGCATTTTGGCGTGGGGATGAAACGCGTAAACAGTTGACTCGTATTTATGGTGTGACTTTCCCCAAAGCGTCAGAGTTGACGGAATATCTTAAGTTTATTGAAGAAGCAAAGAGAAGAGATCACCGTAAACTAGGTAAAGAACTTGAACTATTTGCGTTTTCGGAAAAGGTAGGCGCTGGGTTGCCATTATGGTTGCCTAAGGGCACCGCATTGCGTCAGAAATTACAGGATTTCCTTCAGCGCGCACAGATCAAAGGGGGCTATGAGCCGGTTGTTACACCGCATATCGGACATAAACAACTGTATGTTACTTCCGGGCATTATGAGAAATACGGAGCTGATGCTTTTCAGCCGATTCATACGCCCGTTGAAGGGGAGGAATTCTTCTTGAAGCCGATGAACTGTCCGCATCATTGTGAAATATATAAAGTCAAACCGCGCTCGTATAAAGATTTACCAGTTCGATTTGCAGAGTTTGGAACAGTATACCGTTATGAACAATCGGGTGAGCTTCATGGTTTAACCCGTGTACGTGGGTTTACGCAAGATGATGCACATCTATTTTGTCGTCCGGATCAAGTAAAAGAGGAATTTAAAAAGGTCATCGATTTAGTACTTTATGTTTTTGATGCACTCGGATTTGTTGATTTTACGGCGCAAGTTTCGCTTCGTGATCCTGAAAATCGTACTAAATATATCGGGACAGATGAGAACTGGCAGCTTGCCGAGCAGGCGATTATCGAAGCAGCTGATGAAAAGGGACTTCCTACGACGGTTGAATATGGGGAGGCGGCTTTCTATGGTCCGAAGCTAGACTTTATGGTGAAGGATGCATTAGGACGCAGATGGCAGCTCGGCACGATTCAGGTGGATTATAATTTACCCGAGCGTTTCGAGCTTGAATACACGGGTAGTGATAACCAAAAGCATCGTCCTGTGATGATTCACCGCGCTCCCTTCGGTTCTATCGAACGTTTTGTTGCAGTCTTGATTGAGCATTGCGCAGGGCAATTTCCATTATGGCTTGCTCCAGAGCAATTTATCGTCTTGCCAGTGTCAGAAAAATATGAAGAATATGCGAAAAACCTTTTAGAATCCCTAAATAATTCCGATATTCGCGGACTGATTGACCATCGCGATGAGAAAGTTGGCCGTAAGATTCGTGATGCGGAAGTGAAAAAAATCCCTTATATGCTGATTGTGGGGGAAAAGGAGATGGAGAGTGGCACAGTTTCTGTGCGTAAGCATGGGTCTGTCGAGGTAGGGACGATGAGCCCTTCGGATTTTAAGGAATTATTAATTAAAGAGATAACCGTTTAATTTTAAAATATTTGGCATTAAATAGAGGTGGTGGTTCTAGACCACCAATGAGAAAGAAAGAACCAGAACATCGCATTAACGAATTTATCAGGGTACCTGAGGTACGCCTGGTCGGCGATAATATAGAACAAGGAATTTATCCAACTCGTAAGGCAATGGAATTAGCTGATCAATTGGAACTTGATCTTGTGGAAATTTCGCCAAATGCGGCTCCTCCCGTTTGTAGAATTATAGACTATAGTAAGTTTATTTACGAACAGAAGAAGAAGCAAAAAGAAATAAAATCGAATGCTAAGCAGACAGTAATTAAAGAAATTCGTTTTGGTCCCAATACAAGTGACCACGATTTTGACTTTAAGCTTAAGCACGCGATGAAGTTTTTAGAAAACGGAGAGAAAGTGCGTGCATACGTGCATTTTAAAGGTCGTGCTATCGTATTTAAAGAACATGGAGAAATTCTTTTATTACGGTTCGCACAGGCGTTAGAGGATTATGGAAAAGTTGAGTTGCTACCTAAATTAGAAGGTAAACGAATGTTCCTTACGCTTGCACCCAAAGCTCCAAAAAAATAGAGAGTCTAACAGATTGATATAAAAAATAGGATTATGCCAAAAGTAAAAACCAATTCCAGCGCGAAAAAACGCTTTAAATTGACTGGAACAGGTAAAATAGCAAGAAAAGGGGCTTACAAAAGCCACATTTTGACGAAAAAAACAAAAAAACAAAAACGTAACTTGACACAAACTAGCTACGTACATGACGCGGATTTAGGCAACGTAAAACGTATGCTTGCTCTGGGTAAATAAGTTTTTATCTCAATTTTAACAAATATTTTTTGACCGGGTATCAGGTAGTAAGATTACTGAGAAACGTAACGCCTAATACCAAACTAAATTTTAAATAATATGCCACGTTCGGTTAACGCAGTCGCTTCCAGAAGAAGAAGAAAAAGAATCTTGAAATTAGCTAAAGGCTATTTCGGTTCAAGAAGCAAAGTTTATACTATTGCTAAAAATACAGTAGAAAAAGGTTTACAGTACGCTTACCGCGACCGTAAAACTAAAAAACGCGAGTTCAGAGCTTTATGGATTCAACGTATCAATGCAGGAGCACGTCAACATGGAATTTCTTATTCGCAGTTGATCGGTAAATTAAATGCTAAGAATATCGGTTTAAACCGTAAGGTTTTAGCTGATTTAGCCTTAAATAACCCCGATGCTTTCAAAGCAGTTGTAGACGCAGTAAAATAGAGTTTTAAATCGTTATCAATTTGTTAGATACTTTAAAAGGAGCCCAAGTGGCTCCTTTTTTTAGGCGTTGTTTTTGGTCCATAGCCTCATTTCTTTAGGGGGGAACGAAATTCAAATTGCAGATATTGCGCCAAGGAAGTATTCCGCGACTATGCGCATAAAATGTCGTCGCTGATCTAGCATAAAAAAACGTATTTGCAACGGGGATTGGCATTTCGACAGTAAGAGAGGTAATAGAGTGTCGTAAAGTTTCTCCTGGCACTTGGTCTACTCCTCGTAGGATCCGCTCATTACGCGCGCCTAAATTGACTTCAATACGATGCTAAATGGCCCAATTTCTTCGGGCGGCGATCGCGCTAATTTTAAGTTTTCTAAAACTTTTACCTCTATAAGTGGGTTGGTTAACTGTGAGGAAGATATGGCACGGGTAGCCGCATAATTTATCGGTTCGCAAATGAAATAATATATGAGTAAACTAGCGATTGATCTTAAGGAATTTTTTACGGTATCTAAGAATACGGTCATTGGATTTACAAAGGAAGATAGCCTTAAGTACAGCGCTTCCTTAGCTTATTACACCGTATTTTCTCTCGGGCCTATTCTTGTGCTGATGATATCTTTAGCGGGGATATTCTTAGGAGAGGAAGCGATCCGTGGAAAAGTTGTCGTAGAGTTAACTGGACTAATCGGTCCTAGTGCCGCACGGCAAGTTCAAGATATAATTAAAAATCTTTCGCTGTCTGGGAAATCTAATATTGCATTAATTATCAGTGCAATAACGTTACTGGTGGGAGCAACTACGGTGTTCGGCGATATTCAGAATTCTATCAATAAGATTTGGCGCGTTCGACCGAAAGCAAAGAAAGGGTGGTTGAAAATCTTAAAAGATCGCTTATTGTCCTCATCATTAGTGATTGGCCTTGGGTTTTTGCTGGTCGTGACTTTAATCATCAATGGTGTTGTCGTAGCAATGACCGAGCGACTACAACGCTATTTTCAAGACATGACGGTGTTCTTGTTCAATTCTATTAATTTCTTGATCTCGTTTTTAATAATCTTTGTTCTTTTCTCAATAATCTTCAAGACGCTACCCGACGTGAAAATTGAATGGCGAACGGTGCGCTCTGGGGCACTGTTTACGAGTATTCTCTTCGTCTTTGGCCGTTTTTTGATAAGCCTTTATCTCGAGTTTTCAGATACAGAATCGACATATGGAGCGGCGAGCTCTATTGTGTTGATCCTCTTGTGGGTATATTATACAGCAGCGATACTCTATTTAGGCGCGATCTTTACACGTGAATATGCATCATTAAAAGGCATTCCTATCGCACCTTCGGATTTCGCCGTACACGTAGAGGTTAGGGAGGTAGAGCGTGAAGTGGCAGAGATACCGAGCGATGAATTATCGGCAACGAAAAGTGCTACAGGTAACGATGAGGTTCGTCCCTAATCGCTCCGATTAATGGTGTGAATCAAATGAATTGTCAGGGCGTACAACGTAAAAAATATCACCTTAAAAATGAACGAGGCTACATCATGGATGTAGCCTCGTTCATTTACAAAATACGTTCTGTTTATTGTTGCGCTGGAGCAGTTGCTGCTGGGTTCGCAGGTGGAGTTGCATTCGCCGCAATTCCAAGTTTAGTTTTTACGTCAGCGGAGATGTCTTCACCACCGTCGAAATACATCACACTACCGTTAGAGATGTCTAATACGTAAGCAAAACCTTTCTCTTTCGCTACAGTATTTATTGCTGTCATTACTTTTGTCTGAATTGGAGTAAGCAACTCTTGTTGTTTTTTTCCTAGCTCTTCCTGTGCAGCACGTTGTTGCTCTTGGATACGAGTTTCGATAGCTTGGAGCTCTTGACCCAAAGTTTGAAGTTCTGCATCTACAGCATCTTTATTTGCTTCACTACGAGTTCGTACTTTTTCATTGGCATCAGTTTGTTTCTTTTGAAACTCTGCATACATACCTTGTAATTCTTTTGTTTTTGTATCGTTAAGAGTTTTCAATTGATCGTTTGCAGTTTTGAATTCTGGTGTTAATTGGAAAATTTCATCCGCGTTTACGTGTCCAATTTTTTGTTGTGCGTTAACATTTTGAACGCCTAAAAACACCACTGCTGCTAAAACTGCACTTTTAAATAAATTTCTCATTCTTTTCATTTTAAACTTTTTGTATCCCTCTCTTTGTAAATGATACTGTTTTTTTAATATTACTATAATAGATTCACTGATTTAATTAAACAATTATAATCAAAAAAATTAGTTTGCCAAGCTCGGATCTGGTTTATAACCTAATTTTGTAATGATATCGTTGCTTTTATCCAATTTTGGATTTGCAAATAAGAATGTCACTTCCGATCCCTTGTCAAGTATTAGGTCTACACCTTGTGTGGTAGCTACATCTTTAATAGCCGATGTTACGCGATCTTGTATGGGCTGAATTAGACGTGTACGTTCTTTAAATAAGTCGCCTTCGAATCCGAATTTTTGACGTTGAAATTCTTTGACTTCTTTCTCTTTGTTGACAATTTCATCTTCGCGACGCTTACGCATATCATCATTCAATAATACTTGGTCGTTTTGATAGGCTTGATACATCGTTTCAATTGCCGCATATTGTTTATCAACTTCCTGCTGCCAGTTGGTAGACATCTCGTCAAGTTGCTTTTGTGCTGTAACATATTCCGGAATATGTTTAAGGATAAATTCAGAATCAACGTAAGCAACTGATTGTGCTTTAACAGCACCAAAGGATGCGGTTAATAAAATAGCGATGACAAATATTATCTTTTTCATGTATGTTAAATTTTGTTTGAACGATCTATTGTTCTACTGTATTATAATACTCTAGCGAATAATGTGCCTTAAATTCACGTACCTTCGCTGGTTTCCCTTAAGAAACGTTAAATCCTTCTAAATAGCTACTATTTCGCTTTTCTATTTTTTAGGACTATGTTGTTTGCAAATGGTTTAAAAGCCGCCCATATTTTGTAAAATACTGAATGTGAAGTTTTGTTTCCATTGACTTGATTGCAGTCCTGGAATAGGGTCGAATGCATGTCCGTAATCGATTCCTAGCATACCAAATATAGGTAGGAAGATACGTGCACCAACACCTGCTGAGCGGCGCATTTTTAATGGGTTCACTTCGCTGAATTTGTTCCAGGTATTACCTGCTTCTGCAAATGCAAGTACGAATACTGTAGCTTGATCGTTCAGCATTACCGGATGTCTTAGTTCCAATTGATATTTTGCATATATCGGGCTACCTGAGTTGATTGCTATGTTTTCTTGATTATAACCAGTTGATTCAGGGATGATTGTACCATTTGCGTAACCACGCATCGCGATAATCTCAGAACCCTGTAAGAAGTCAAATCCTTGCATACCATCTCCACCTAATTTAAAGCGTTCAAAAGTAGATGTTGGCGTTTTATTGGAATAGTTTCCCAAGTAACCAAACTGCGCCTGAGTTTTCAAAACCAATTTACCGGCTATTTTCGCAAACCATTGCGCGTCCAGTTTCCATTTGTGGTACTCTGTCCACTTGTATTTAACGTTATCTTCTGCTGTCTCGTAATTAATGTCGTTCCATAATGAGTATGGCGGTGTTAATTGCACACTGAATTTTATATTTGATCCCGATGTTGGGTAAATAGGTGCGTCAATGGTGTTACGGCTTATCTCTTGAGTCAAGTTAATATTATAGGCTGTTCCGTCCGAGAAAAGGAAATAGTTGCCGTAGTTTTGAAGTTTATAGCGCTGGAAGGATAAGGACGTATTGACTTGGAAATACGGATCTGGCCACTGTAGACGTTTACCTAGGGTAGCGGTTACACCGGTCATCCATATCCGATTCAATTCCGAATCTTTTACCATCTGCTCTCCTGTATAGTAGTTAAATCCGCCGTACGAGGAATTGGACGTATAGGCGCTCAATCCGAAATATATTGGTTTCTTTCCGCCCAACCAAGGTTCGGAAAAAGAGAAACTATACGACTGGTAGCGCTTACCGGATGTCTGTCCGCGTATGCTTAATTTCTGTCCGTCTCCACGTGGGAGAGGCTTCCATGCATCTTTCTTAAATAGATTGCTTGTGGAAAAGTTATTAAATGTTAAACCTAAGGTACCGATAACTTGTCCTGCTCCGTAACCACCCGAAAGCTCGACTTGATCCGAAGGTTTTTCGACAACGGTATATTCAAGATCAGTTGTACCTTCCTCGTAATTAAGATTCGTTGGTACTGGATTGATTTTTTGTTCGTCGAACATGCCTAACTGTGAAATCTCTCGTACACTGCGCATAAGCATCTCACGAGAGAATTTTTGACCCGGCTTTGTGTATATTGAACGGAGAACAACGCGGTCATTGGTCACGTCATTACCTTTGACGATTACATTGTTTATTGTAAACTGTTTTCCCTCACTTAGTACAATTTCGACGTCGATTGTATCATTGTAGATTCGTTTTATAATCGGCTGCACGTTGAAGGTTAGATAACCGTCGTTTTGGTATAATGCACTGATGTCGTCACTATTACGGGAAGGTCCGCTTAGTTTTGTAGTCAGTTTCTCCTCACTGTATACATCGCCTTTAGCGATCCCTAAAATGATATTTAATACCGAATCGGTGTATTTTGAGTTTCCTGACCATTCGATATTTCCCATGAAATATTTCGGGCCCTCGTATAAATCGACATATATATCAACCTCATTGTTATCGTAACGAGCGATGCTATCATTTACGATTTGCGCGTCGCGGTACCCCTTGTCTTGCATTTTAGCAATCAAGTTAGTTTTGGCCTCTTCATATTTGTCTTCTTTAAATTTTCCGGGACCAAATATCCGGAACCAACGACGTGGTTTAACACCTTTTAAATATTTACGTAGCTGTTTGTTGGAGAAAGCTTCGTTGCCGCTAAATTTAACACCGTGTACTTTTATTTTTTTATTCTTTTCAACGTCAACAATAACAATTTCGTTATTTGTTTGTACGGTATCTTTTTCGGTGCGGATTTTAATGTCCGGGTAGAGAAAAGATTTTTCACGAAGAAACTTCTCGATGGTTGATTTTGTCGTTTTGATTAGGTTTTCATTAACGATTTTACCTGCGCTTGTATTTAAGCGTTTGTGAATTTCTTCAGATTCTGTTTTCTTTAGCCCGTTTATATCAATACGTGTAAGGCGCGGGCGCTCTCGTACGCGGATTTCCAAATAGATGTTCTCATTTTCAATTCGCTCGGCGTATAGTTGTACGTCGTCGAATAAGTTTTGCGACATTAACGTTTTAACAACATTCGCAGTAGCCTCACTTGGAACTTCTATGTATTGTCCGACAACTAATTTCGATATGGTAACTAGTACATCGCCATCCAAATACTCCGTTCCTGTAACGCGAACTCCAGCGATAACGTAGTCTTTAGGTTCTAAGTAACTTATTTCACTAGGATTGTTTAAGTTAATCGGATTATTTCCTTGTATTTGAGCAAATAATTCTTGTCCTCCAAATAGTAAGGTAAATGTTATTAAGTATAATATGCGCTTCATTTAATCTATTTTCTCTGTGCTAAAGTACACGAATCTCTTGTTAATTTTTGTTAAAAGAATATAATTAATAGCCAGACAATTGATTAGGCTTTTAATGAATGCTGCAAAGGTAAATAAATATTACAATTGTTCGCTTGTTTTCCCGAATCTTCTTTCACGGTTTTGATAGTTATATATTGCTTCAAACAGGTCCTCGCGTTTGAATTCCGGCCACATTTTATCTAAGAAGCAGAGTTCGGTGTATGCCATTTGGTAAAGGAGGTAGTTGCTGATCCGTTGCTCACCACTTGTACGAATCATTAAGTCGGGGTCAGGTGTACCGTGTGTGTATAGATGCATACTGATCGTGGCTTCGTCGATATCTGCTATATCTAGTTGTCCATTCGCCACCTTTTGCGCGATGGCTTTGGTAGCATCAACGATCTCTGTCCGCGATCCGTAACTTAAAGCGAGTGTGAGCACGCACTGATCGTTTGATTTTGTAAGATCTATGGTGTCCGCTAAGGTTTTTTGACAATTCGTTGGGAGATCGCTTATATTTCCAATGGTTTGTAACTTAATGCCGTTGTCCATAAATGTTTTGGTTTCCTTCGCTAAGGTGTTTACCAACAGCTCCATCAACGCGCGTACTTCCAGTTTGGGTCTGTTCCAGTTTTCCGAAGAGAAGGCGTACAATGTTAGGTAATTTATGCCTACGTCCACACATCCTTCCATAGCTTCACGTACCGCCGACACACCGTTTTGGTGTCCAAATATGCGGAGTTTTCCGATCCCCTTTGCCCATCGTCCATTGCCATCCATGATGATTGCTATATGCTGTGGCAAGTTATCTTTCTTTAGTCTTTCTTTGAAACTCATTTTTTATAGAACACATTAATGTTTTCTTAGCCTGCCTTATGTCGCAGACTAATAGGTTCCCTTTTTTCATGCCGTATCGTTTGTTGATAATGTCCTTTAAATGCGGTCCATTTCATGGCATGTTTGAGAAAATTTTTACGTCGAGGTTTTTGTTAATATATGTTGATTTTGAAGCTTTGCACAGCTCGATTAAACGGGCACTCGCGCAAATTGATAAATCAAATAATAACAAAGGCATCTCTTTGTGACGTAAATATAATTGTTTTAATACAATATGATTAATACAAATTTTAATCAAGTTAATAATTGCGGACATCCAAACCCCATAAGAGCTTCTCCCTAAGCGTAGAGAAATAGCTGTCTGAGGGCAAACGGATCAAGTTTATTTGAAAGGGCGCACGTTGTAATCGTAATTTGGTCGTCCTGTCAAGCATTTCGGTTTTAGAGTCACAACTTAATACATACTTATCTGTGCGGCTTTCAATCTCCAGTTCAAGGACACTATTTGCCGAGATGATCAACGGGCGCACGTTGAGGTTATGTGGGGAAATTGGTGTAATTACAAAATTCCCGCTACCAGGCATGATAATCGGACCGCCACAGCTTAGCGAGTAGGCCGTAGAGCCGGTGGGGGTAGCGATAATTATTCCGTCTGCCCAATAAGAATTTAATAGTTCGCCATCCAGGGTCGCGTTAATTGTAATCATCGAGGAGGTATCATGTCGAAATACAGTGATATCATTTAAAGCGTAATTTTCATTTCCGAAAATCGCTTTGTCATTTCCACTTACCTCTATGAGATCTCTGGGTTGCAAGGTGTAGTTTCCAGCGAATATATCGTCTAGTGCCTGAATCATATCCGCTTTGTTGATAGAAGCGAGAAAGCCAAGACGTCCAAAATTTATACCTGCTATCGGAATCCCCAAGTCACGCACTTGTGATACCGCAGAAAGCATGGTTCCATCTCCACCTAAACTAAGTAAAAACATGATATCTTGAGGGAGGTCTTCGTGGTTGTGGTACATCAAAAAGTCGCTCGAGCAATCGTACTGTACTTTGAGGGAATTATAAAAATCTGCGTGGATGTAAATGTGAATGTCCTTATTCTTTAAATAAGCGAAGAGTTGCTCAACATAGGGAACGACCGAGGCATTAAATGCCCTCCCGTATATCGCAATTGATTTTTTGTGCATGCTTATCTGTTTTGACAATTCTACTGCAAAGATGCTAAAAAAAGCGCGAGATACTATAAGTTAAGGTAATTCATTAAGATATCGTAGCGCTCTTTTATATCCGAATCCTGGCTTCCGTCATTGAAAGTTGCTTTTACAACATAATCGAAACGCCATAACGAGGAAACGAGCGTCGAAATATTTTGTTTATCAACTTTAATCGTCATTTCAATCTTAGTAGTGTCCGATATGTCTCGTACCGCAGCATTTAAGATACGGACATTCTCCGACTCAAAAATATGCGCTATGTGGGAAAAAGACACGTCGTTTTTTCCGAGTTCCAAAACGATGATCGCTCCGGGGGTTTGGTTACCTAATGTGCTATTAAGTGCTTTTATTAGGTTTTGCGAGGTAAGAACTCCTAAATAAGTGTTTTCCTTGTTTAGGATCGGAAGGATTTGCAATTGATGTGCAGTCATGTATTGTAAGGCATCGTAAACGTGTTGATATTCATAAAGATATAGGAATCCTAAAGTGACAGCCAGCGAGGATATAGGTTTTGATACGTCGCTCACGCTTAAAAGATCATCCTCGGTCACCAAACCAAGGTATTCATGCTTCTTGACTACTGCTAGTTGAGAAGCATGCGTTTCATTTAGCTTGTCTAGCCCTAATTCGATCGTAGTGGAAGCGTCAATTTCAAAATAGTTCTGTTCCAGAATCTCACCTATGTACATGTTCAGCCGTTTGATGTCGTAATTGGAGTGAAATTGTCAAGTATCATTGCTCCATTTTAAATATAGCTAATTTAAAAAGAATATGGTAGTAAACAATGATAGCCTTGTAAATATGTTTTTACAACCAATAATAATATATTTTATTAATTTTACGATTGATTTTGTCGATTATCAGACATATTAGTATTTGGAAAAGCAAATGATCGAAGAAGAAGGATTACAAAAATTTATTGAAGTTAGAGAGGTAATTCATACGAAAAGTCCGCAACTTGCCAAATGGATCCCTAGCCCAATTGTACGCTATCTTGAACGAGTATTACACGAAGATGATATCAATTATCTCATGACCAAGTTTAGAGATTTGTATGGTTTGGACTTTGTCGATGCCGTTATTGATGAGTTGGGGCTTAATGTCGTTCTGGTGGGGGGGGAGAATATTCCATTAGATGAAAACGTTATTTTTGCGTCAAATCACCCCTTGGGGGGGCTTGATGGAATTGCTATTATGCATGCGATTGGGCGTTATCGCCGCGATGTTAAATTCTTGGTGAACGATATCTTGATGAATATTCGAAATTTAGAACCTCTTTTCGTGCCGGTAAATAAAGTAGGTAACCAAGCGAAGAGTGGCGTACTCGCAATTGACAAGGCATATGCCTCGGATAATGCACTGCTCATATTTCCAGCGGGGCTGGTTTCACGGAAAATAAAGGGACAGATTCGCGACTTGGAGTGGAAGAAGAGTTTTATTAATAAAGCAAAAAAATATAAGCGAGACGTCGTTCCGGTTCATATTGAAGGCAAAAATTCTAGTTTTTTCTATAATTTAGCTAGTCTAAGACAGAAAGTTGGGCTCAAAGCAAATTTAGAGATGTTATATTTGCCTGATGAAATGTTTTCGCAACGAGGACAGACGATAACGATTCGTATAGGAGAGCGTATCGATTACGCCTCTTTTGATAAATCGAAAAACGAACGTGAGTGGGCCGGTGAAGTAAGGTCATTAGTTTATAAAATGGGGGATAAGAAATAATATATGCAAGAAATTATTGCACCAGTAGAAAGAAGTTTAATTAAGGCCGAGTTAACCAAAAAGGCTTTTATTCGTTATACAAATAATGGAAACAATGAGGTGTATTTGATAAACTTTCATCAAGCACCAAATATAATGAAAGAGATCGGGCGACTACGGGAATTAACGTTCCGTGGGGCTGGCGGCGGAACAGGGTTACCTTTCGATATCGATGAGAACGATACGGGCGCGCATAATTACGATCAGCTTATAGCATGGAATCCGGACGACGAAGAAATTATTGCTGGTTATCGGGTGATACAGTGTCGCGATGCCGTCGACGGAAATGGTGATTTGCATCTTTCTACCGCTCATTATTTTGATTTTTCCGACCGGTTTAAGCAAGAGTATCTTCCCCTGACATTGGAGCTGGGACGCTCTTGGGTTCAACCACGTTATCAACCCGCGATTGATAATCGAAGAGGGTTATTTTCTTTGGACAATCTATGGGATGGTCTGGGCGCTTTGGTTATGATATTTCCGGATATTAAATATTTGTTTGGAAAGGTGACCATGTATCCACGTTATAATGAGACAGCGCGTGACCTTTTGATTCTTTTTATGGAACATTATTTCCCAGATCCAGATAAATTGGTTACCCCTGTCGCACACCTGAATATTGCTTATAAGACGGATATATCCAAATTTCGCAGTCTTTTTGACGGGCTTGAATATAAGGAAGGTTACAAAGTACTTAATACGAAAGTGCGTGAGCTTGGTGAAAACATTCCGCCGTTGATCAATACTTATATGAATCTCTCACCAACCATGCGTACGTTCGGTACCGCAATGAACGATGAATTTGGCGAGGTGGAAGAGACCGGTATTATGATTACATTGGACGATATTTACCCGGCGAAAAAAGAACGCCATATGGTTACCTTTGAACGCGATAGAAATTTTGGAGTGCGGCCTCAGAAATAATTTCTTATATTTTCTGTTTTATTAATATATCCTTTTTATGGGGTTCGATTCCCGGACCTCTACTTTGTTCTGTTATGGTCCAAGTTTAGTCTTCCTGTGGTCGTTACCGTGTTGCGAGTTGAACGGTATTACGAAGGGCGTAACATTTGAATATGTGGGATATCATCCTCCAGATATTCATCGCCTGTAGGTACAAATCCGAGGTCTTCATAGAATCTTTGCAAATATAGCTGTGCACTGATCCGTATCGGCTGTGGCGTGGACGGCGGGCTTAGAAAGGCTATAGCCTGCAACATAAGCTGTTTACCGAGGCCAAATTTTCGAAAGTCACGATGGACGAGTACTCTTCCAATTGAGCATTCTTCATAGGAGATAGACGGGGGTAATAAACGGGCATAGGCAACAAGAGTGTCTTGATGCCAGCCCATTAAGTGATTTGACGGGAAATCTTTGTTGTCTAAGTCGCGGTAGAAACAGTTTTGCTCCAGCATGAAAATATCGATACGCAGTTGAACAATTTGGTACAATTCCGTCGTGTTAAGTTCCTGAAACGATTTAATTTCCCAATTGATTTCCATTTAGTTTTAGCTTAGCAGTGACTTTACAACCTCGGATATCGTGCGTCCGTCTGCCCGACCAGCAAGTTTTTGATTTGCGGCACCCATAACTTTCCCCATATCTTTAACAGACGTGGCATTCACTTGTTCTATAATATCTTTTATTATTTGTTCGACAGACGATCTGTCTAATTGTTTAGGAAGATACTGTTCAATAACTTCTTGTTCTTCGACTTCGACTTCGTATAAATCGTCTCTATTTTGGGTTTTATAAATTTCTGCCGACTCTTTACGTTGTTTAACTAGTTTTTGAAGAACCTTTATTTCACCTTCTTCGGTTAGATCTTCGCTAGCACCTTTTTCAGTTTTAGCAAGAAGTACGGCAGCCTTAATTGCCCGAAGTCCACGAAGACGGGCGTTGTCTTTGGCAATCATCGCTGCTTTGATATCTTGGTTTATCGTTTGTTCTAATGACATTTTATTGAAAATTAAAGTTAAAAAATTATTTTTTTTGAATAGTTGGTGCTCGGTTGACGATTGTTCCAGTCGCTTGTGCACTTGGCATCACCAGCAGGTCATTGATGTTTACATGAGCCGGCCGAGCGAGTACAAAAGCAATTATTTCGGCGATATCTGTACCTGATAAAGGAGTGAGTCCGTGGTACACATCTTTAGCGCGTTCCTGATCGCCTTTGAACCGTACTTGCGAAAACTCGGTTTCGACCATTCCCGGGTCGACCGAAGTAACCTTGATGCCTTGTTGGAGTAGATCAATACGCATCGCTTTTGTGAGTGCGTCGACAGCGTGTTTTGTTGCGCAGTACACGTTTCCGTTGGGATATACTTCTTTGCCAGCGATCGATCCTAGGTTGATTATATGTGCGTGATTACTATTTTTCATCATTGGTATGACCTTTTTGCTGACATAAAGCAAACCTTTCACATTGGTATCGATCATACGGTCCCAATCGCCAATATCGCCATTTTGAATGCTATCCAAGCCCTGGCTCAATCCCGCGTTATTAATAAGTATATCAATCGCGCGCCAATCGGCCGGTAAATTTGATAGAGTGCGTTCCACCTGCGCGAAGTCTCTTACGTCTAATTCAAAACAATATATTTCAGTGTTGGGATAGCTCTCTAGGATATCTTTTTTGATTTGCTCTAGCCTGGATAAACGGCGTGCACATAACACTAACCGGTAAGATTGTTCTTTGGCTAAAACTTGTGCGCAAGCTTCCCCAATTCCGGAACTCGCGCCTGTAATAAATACTGTTCTCATTGTTTGATATTTAAAGGATTGTATTTGTCTTGTTTTTACAGACTATATATTATGCCTTACTTTTCAACATGCGTTGTGGTCGCTTACATAACGGACTTCGCTGTTATTTTGAACATTCGTAAATCGAACAGAAGCCAAATGTCTGTGGGCGAACAATGGTGTCTTTGAAACCAACTTTGGATGTGATCGCGGCAAATCGGGCACCATCAGGGAAATTTGCGACAGACTCCGGGAGGTATGAATACGCGCTCGAATCTTTAGATATCAGTTTGCCCAGTGCCGGTGTAAATTTGTGGAAATAAAAATGATACAATTGTTTGATCGGGAATTTCGATGGATTAGAAAGCTCGAGGATGACTGCTTTTCCGCCTGGTCTGAGTACACGGTGGATGTCGGCGAGCCCTTTTTCTAAATTTTCGAAGTTTCGAACACCGAATGCCACGGTGACCGCGTCAAAAGTGTTGTCTTCAAACTGGAGTTTTTCTGAATCCCCAAGCTGAACCTCGATGCGATCTTGCAGACCTTTTTTTGCGATTTTTTCTTTGGCTACCTCAAGCATACCCGATGAGATATCGATACCTATAATTTTTTTAGGTTCTAAAATACGTAAAGATTCGATGGCAAAATCACCCGTACCTGTTGCGACATCGAGTAGGAGCTGAGGCTGGATACTTTTTAATAATTTAATTGCTTTCTTACGCCATATCGTATCGATTCCCATGGTCATCAGACGGTTTAATACATCGTAGGTTTTCGATATATTATTGAACATGTCTGCCACTTGTTCTTTTTTGCCACCTTCCTTTGTTTTGTAAGGTTTTATCGTTGATGTATCGTTTGCCATAACACAAATATACGATATTGAAAAGCATCGAGAAAGAATTCAGCTCGTAAATATTTTGGGGATTAAGTTTATAAGTATTTGGCTATTAGGTTGAAGAGTTGATGTATTCAGATTTTTGCTTCAGATTAAAGTCGCGGTTGGAGTTGTTAACATGTCTTAAAGTTATTAACAATCGTAAAAGTGCTTGATTTTTAATAAACTATAGGAGACGATTGTTCGTTACTAACATAACGATGTGTAAAACTAGGTGTTATTTGTCACTGATGTAAAGGGGGCTACAGAAATGTCCGAATTATTAAAATGTGATGTTCACAATTAGTTAATTTTATCGTGTTATTTTTTTCTATTTTTGTTTCCCCGTATTACGAGTGCGGTACTCAGGAGCATACAGTAAATATTAACAGCAGAAGCTTTTTCCGAATGACGACAGACAGTGAATTTTCCAATAACATGGGCAGCAAAACTAACTTTGCTAAAAAGCGCGCAAATTTGAATAATTTAGTCGGGGGGCTTGGAAAATTGCCGCCGCAAGCACTCGATCTCGAAGAAGCGGTGCTCGGGGCCTTGATGTTAGAAAAAAATGCCTTAAGTGAGATTATTGATATTTTAAAGCCCGAGTCTTTTTATAAAGACGCGCATCAAAAAATATACGAGGCAATTTTTCGATTGTTTCAACAAAGTTCTCCCATTGATATTTTGACCGTTACGGCGGAGCTTCGGAAGATGGGGGCATTAGAAATTATTGGTGGGGCATACTACATTACTCAATTGACCGATCGCGTCGTTTCAGCGGCTAATATTGAGTTTCACGCTCGTATCATTTCGCAAAAATTTATACAACGCGAATTAATTAAGGTTTCTACGGAGATCATTAATAGCGCCTACGATGAAACATCAGATATATTTGATTTATTAGATACGGCTGAAAAGTCGTTATTTGACATCGCGCAGAATAACCTTCGTCGCGACTCGCGTATGATGGACGATATTATGCGCGAAGCAATCAACAATTTAGAAATGCTTCGCGATAAAACCGATGGCTTGACAGGTATTCCGTCTGGACTTACAGCGTTAGACCGTATGACCTCTGGGTGGCAGCCGTCAGATTTAGTGATTATTGCTGCGCGTCCTGCAATGGGTAAAACGGCATTCGTGTTATCTGTTGCGCGGAATGCTGCGGTGGATCACCAGCGTCCGGTTGCGGTTTTCTCTTTGGAAATGTCCTCGGTGCAACTCGTGAATCGTTTAATTGCCGGGGAAACGGAAATTGAGCAAGAAAAACTAAAAAAAGGGAACTTGGCTGATCACGAATGGCAGCAATTGCATTCACGAATTGGACGACTTACAGAGGCCCCGCTTATTATTGATGATACGCCAGCTTTAAATGTTTTTGAGTTTCGTGCGAAATGTCGGAGACTCAAAGCGCAGCACGATATTCAAATGGTGATTGTCGATTATTTGCAACTGATGCATGGTAAACCCGAAGGTAAGGGGGGGGGGAACCGCGAGCAAGAGATTGGTAGTATTTCGAGGGCGTTGAAGTCTGTGGCAAAAGAGCTCAATGTCCCTGTGCTAGCCTTGTCGCAGTTAAGTCGTGCCGTGGAATCGAGACCTGGAAACAGTAAGCGACCAATGTTATCTGATTTACGTGAATCTGGATCTATCGAGCAGGATGCCGATATGGTGTTGTTCTTGTATCGTCCGGAATATTATGGATTGACCGAAGATGAAGAGGGACGTCCAACAGCTGGGGTGGGTGAGGTAATCATCGCGAAACATAGAAATGGTGAAACGGGGATTGTGCCGTTGCGGTTTATTGGTAAATACGTCAAATTTGTCGATCTAGAAGAGGATTTCGGCGGTGCTAGTGCAGATAGTTTTGGTACGGATTCTTTTAGTTCAGCAATAAATCCGTCGGATGCTTTTACGAGTAATCCTCCCGCAGGCGGCGGCGGTATTACGATGCCTTCTCGTATGAATGATATGCCAGATGATGCACCATTTTAGACCTAGCTAGCTACCTGTAGCTTTGTTTTTACGAATTCAAAAAGATGCATTTAGATTCCGTCATATCTCGGTAGAGTATTCTATTGGCCTTCCCTTGGTGTAAATTATTTTTCTTACTTTTACACGATTTTTTTGATTAATTTATTTTAAAATTTAGGAGACAAATTTGGATTTTTTAGCAGGATTAAACCCTTCTCAACGTGCGGCGGTCGAACAGATTAAAGGTCCAGTGATGATAGTCGCGGGTGCAGGTTCTGGAAAGACACGCGTAATTACCTATAGAGTAGCACATTTGATTCGGCAAGGAATCGATCCGTTTAATGTATTGGTTCTCACATTCACCAATAAAGCTGCAAAGGAGATGCGCGAGCGTATCATGCAAGTCGTTGGATCGGAAGCGAAAAATATTTGGATGGGGACATTTCACTCGGTTTTTGCGCGTATTTTACGCGTCGAGGCAGAATTGATTGGTTATCCCAAGAATTTTACCATCTATGATTCGGATGATACCAAAAGTTTAATTCGCTCGATTATCAAGGAAATGAGTTTAGATGATAAGCTTTACAATGCGAATCATGTCTACGGCCGAATTTCCTCGGCAAAGAATAATTTGATTTCTGCTCAGGAATATAATAAGAATGAAGCGATCCTGGCTGAAGATATCGCGAACGGACGTGGCCAGTTAGGACAAATTTATATGACCTATGCGCAGCGGTGTTACCGCGCCGGTGCCATGGACTTCGATGATCTTTTGTTTAAAACGAATGTTTTATTAAACAAGCATCCGGATGTACTTCATAAATATCAACACCAATTCAAGTATTTAATGGTGGATGAGTATCAGGATACCAACTTTTCGCAGTATCTGATTGTAAAAAGGCTCGCCGCTGTTCAAGAAAATATCTGTGTTGTCGGGGATGATGCGCAAAGTATTTATGCCTTCCGGGGGGCAAATATTCAGAATATCCTAAACTTCCAAAAAGACTACCCTGATGTAAAGGTGTTTAAATTGGAGCAAAATTACCGATCGACCAAGATGATCGTTAATGCCGCAAACAGTATTATTGAAAAGAATACAAACCAGTTAGAAAAAAATGTTTTTTCGGAGAATGAGGACGGTGAGAAAATAAAGGTGAAGCGCGCTTTTTCAGATAATGAAGAAGGGAAGATCGTTGCAGAAGAGATTGCGCAAAGGCGTTCGCGTGAGGGTTCGAATTATAAAGATTTTGCGATTTTGTATCGCACAAACGCACAGTCACGCTCAATGGAGGAGGCTTTGCGTAAAATTGGAGTGCCTTATAAGCTGCATGGTGGAACATCATTTTACCAACGGAAAGAAATTAAAGATTTAATAGCTTATTTTCGATTGACGTTTAACCCGAACGATGAAGAGGCGTTAAAACGCGTTATTAATTACCCGCGTCGAGGGATTGGCGATACAACCGTAGAAAAAGTGATGGTTGCTGCCGATCAACAAAATTATAGGCTATGGGATGTGGTCTCCAATGCATCTAATTTTCTCGATGGGCGCAGTGCCTCCGCGGTAGGAAATTTTGGGTTAATGATTCAGAGTTTTCAAGCCCTGGCCAAATCGAAAAGTGCTTTTGAAACAGCGATGCACATTGCGCAACATTCCGGACTATTGAAAGACCTTTATGAGGACAAATCCGTCGAAGGGATAAGCCGCTATGAAAATATTCAGGAGCTACTCAATGGAATAAAAGAATTTTCCGAACGGGAGGATATCGAAGAAAAGGGACTCGATATTTTTATGCAGGATATCGCGTTGCTAACAAATGACGATAATGACAAAGATCCCAATGCAGATACCGTTTCATTGATGACCATTCACTCTTCGAAAGGGTTGGAATTTCCGAATGTGTTTATCGTTGGACTCGAGGAGAACTTATTCCCCTCGCAGTTGTCGTTAAATTCCCGTTCGGAGCTCGAGGAGGAGCGGCGTCTATTTTACGTGGCCGTTACACGGGCGGAAAAAAACCTTCATTTGTCATATGCGACTTCTCGTTATCGGTGGGGATCATTAAATAATTGCGAGCCGAGTCGTTTTCTCGATGAATTGAACCCCGCGTGTCTCGATATCGACTTTCAGCAACGGGCGGCATCCACAAGCTTGGATAATGGGTTCCAATCGGAAAGGGTCACATGGCAGCAAAAAGATACCGATACCTACTCGAAACCCAAGCCCAAAGTAGTGAAAACTACTTCAATATTACCCAAAGCACATGTGCCGTCCGAGAACTTCGCCCCTTCGGATACCTCGGGCTTGCAAGTGGGGATGGAAGTCGAGCATGAACGGTTCGGTTACGGTAAAGTTGTGAGTTTAGAAGGCAATAAACCGGATATAAAAGCAACTATTTTCTTCAAAGAGTTGGGACAGAAACAATTGTTGCTTAAATTTGCTAAACTTAGAATAGTATAAATTACCACTTAAAATAATAACGGCGCTAATTACACGTTAGATTAGCGTGAAACTACACAATATGGATTTCGATTATAATAGTACCCGCTCAAAACTTATTTTGGCGGAATATGGAAGAAATGTGCAAAATATGGTAGACTATATTTGTACCCTTCCGACCAAAGAAGAAAGAAACCGTTACGCACAAGTTGTCATTGATATGATGGGGGTGTTGAATCCTCACCTTAGAGATGTTTCCGACTTTAAGCATAAATTATGGGATCACCTTCATATCATATCTGATTTTAAGATTGATGTCGATTCGCCATATCCAATTCCTGATCGCAATGCGATTCATCAGCAGCCTGAATTGCTGGGGTATCCGCAGCATCGGATACGGTTTAAACATTATGGGTTCACAGTGGAGCGCATGATTGAAAAGGCATTAGCGATGCCAAGTCCGGAGAACCGCGAACGTATGGCGCTATCAATTGCTAATTTTATGAAGATGGCGTATATGACTTGGAACAAAGATAGTGTGCAAGATGAGCATATCATTCAAGACTTAAAAGAGGTTTCAAAGGGCCAGCTGACTTTACCTGCCGATACGGTGTTAACCAAGTTGGATTTCAAAACACCTCCTCCGGGAAACCGTATGAAATCGTCGAGTAGCTCAAGTACTAATAACAATAATCAACGAAATAATCAGGGCGGGTCTGGTCATAGCAATAATAACAATAACAAAAAACATGCTGCTGGCAAAAAGAGCTTTAGTGCTGGACCAAAAAGGAGTCACTTTAAGCGGTAGTTTTTGTTAGAAAAACGTATACCATTTGAGGGCAATTGTGTAGCGACGTTCGTTATTCAATTGCTCTTTTTTTAATTTTTTGAAATACATAAAAGTAAAACAAACGATATATGAACGCATTTGAAATAATCGGTGGAAAGAAGCTAAAAGGGGAGATTATCCCGCAGGGAGCTAAAAATGAGGCGTTGCAGGTGTTGTCTGCCGTTTTGTTGACGGAGGAGAAAATTACCATTAGCAATATTCCGGATATTAAAGATGTAAATAAGCTTATCGATTTACTGGAATCATTAGGTGTCGAGGTTAAGCGCGTAAATAAAGATACCTACGAATTTCGTGCGAATGCGATTAATATCGATTATTTTCTATCTGCGGAATTTAAAGAAAAAGGAGCGGGACTTCGGGGATCTATTATGATTGTCGGGCCGCTACTGGCTCGTTTCGGTAAGGCTGCTATTCCTAAACCGGGAGGCGATAAGATTGGGCGACGCCGTTTAGATTCCCACTTTTTGGGCTTTGAAAAACTCGGCGCTAAGTTCGTGTACGATGCGGAGAAGAATTTCTTTAATGTCGATGCCTCAGAGCTTCGGGGTGCCTATATCTTGATGGATGAGGCTTCAGTTACCGGTACGGCAAATATTATTATGGCCGCAGTGCTAGCACAAGGCACAACCACCATTTATAATGCGGCTTGTGAGCCCTATTTGCAACAACTGTGTAAAATGTTAAACCGAATGGGAGCGGACATATCGGGTATTGGGTCAAATTTATTAACGATTCAGGGTGTTGAGAAATTAGGTGGAACCAGCCATCGAATGCTTCCTGATATGATCGAGATCGGCTCTTTTATTGGATTGGCGGCGATGACCGGTTCAGAGTTGACCATTAAAGATGTGCACTTTCAGGAACTTGGACTCATCCCAACGGTATTTGCAAAACTGGGCATCCGGTTTGAGCTTCGCGGGGATGATATATTTATTCCTGCGCAAGAGTCCTATGAAATTGATACGTTTATTGATGGCTCAATTTTAACCGTGTCCGATGCACCTTGGCCGGGCTTCACTCCCGATCTATTGAGTATCGTTCTGGTCACTGCAATTCAGGCAAAAGGAAATGTACTTATTCATCAGAAAATGTTTGAGAGCAGATTGTTTTTCGTCGATAAATTAATCGATATGGGCGCACAGATAATTCTGTGCGATCCACACAGGGCGACCGTGATCGGTTTAAATAACCAGACAAAACTTCGTGGAATAGAAATGACGTCGCCGGATATCAGAGCCGGGGTATCCTTGTTGATTGCAGCACTTTCGGCCCAAGGTAAATCGATCATCTATAATATCGATCAGATTGAACGTGGTTATCAGGATATCGAAGAACGCCTTAAAGCAATAGGAGCCCAGATTCGTCGGGTAGACGCTAAGCCTTTGCATTAGCAGGGGGAAAGCTTCACGGCTTGCATCATGATATGGTTACTGTTCTAGGTATTTACGGTCGCGGAGAGTTTTTGAACTATTCTACGGCAGGAGTCCGAGGTCTGGTATCACTTAAGTTTTATTTCCGTGGATAACACGTATTATCTGCCCGAAAAAAATTATATTTGCCGTTTAGAAAAATTGGATAAAACATTGTATGAAGCATATACGTAATTTTTGTATCATCGCGCATATTGACCACGGCAAGAGTACCTTGGCAGATCGTTTGTTGGAATTCACAAAGACGATCACGCAACGAGAGGCTCAAGCTCAATTATTGGACAATATGGATCTGGAGCGCGAACGTGGCATCACGATAAAGTCCCACGCTATTCAGATGGAATACATTCAAGATGGACAGAACTATGTGTTGAATTTGATCGATACGCCCGGTCACGTCGACTTTTCATATGAAGTTTCTCGTTCAATCGCTGCATGCGAAGGCGCGCTATTGATTGTTGATGCATCTCAGGGTATCCAAGCACAAACAATTTCGAATCTTTATTTAGCGCTCGAACACGACTTAGAGATCATCCCGGTTTTAAATAAGATGGATCTTCCTGGTGCTATGCCGGAGGAAGTGAAAGATCAGATTGTGGAACTCATCGGTGGACGCCGTGAAGATATTATTCCAGCGTCAGGAAAGACGGGAATGGGAATTAGCGATATTTTGGAAGCGATTGTTAGCCGCGTTCCGGCGCCGGTTGGTGAACCAGACGCTCCTCTGCAAGCTCTTATTTTTGATTCTGTATTCAATTCCTTTCGGGGGATTATGGCCTATTTCAAAGTCGAAAATGGAGAAATACGCAAGGGCGATCGCGTAAAATTCGTGGCAACGGGCAAAGAATATATTGCAGACGAAATCGGTACTTTGAAGTTGAATCAGGTCGCGAAAGACGTGATCAAAACGGGTGATGTAGGATACATTATTTCGGGTATTAAGGAAGCTCGGGAAGTAAAAGTAGGGGACACCATCACACACCGCGAACGTCCATGTGCTTCTGCTATACAAGGCTTTGAGGAAGTAAAACCAATGGTTTTTGCTGGGATCTATCCGGTAGAAACTGAAGACTACGAAGAATTGCGCGAGTCGATGCACCGTTTACAATTGAACGACGCATCACTTGTCTTTGAACCTGAATCATCAGCCGCACTAGGCTTTGGTTTCCGTTGTGGCTTCTTGGGAATGCTCCATATGGAGATCGTTCAGGAGCGGTTAGAACGCGAATTCAATATGACGGTGATTACGACTGTACCGAACGTATCGTATCGCGCATATCTGACAAAAGATAATGAAGAAGTTGTCGTGCATAATCCATCGGATCTTCCTGATCCCAGTAAGCTCGACTCCATTGATGAGCCTTATATCAAAGCGAACATTATCACCAAGTCCGATTATGTGGGACCGGTGATGTCCTTGTGTATACAGAAACGTGGTACAATTGTTAACCAATCATATTTAACTTCAGATCGTGTTGAATTGGTTTTTGAAATGCCCATGGGCGAAATTGTGTTCGATTTTTACGATAAGTTGAAAACGATATCAAAAGGATACGCTTCATTTGACTATCACCAAATTGGGTATCGTCAATCGGATTTAGTGCGTTTAGATATACGCCTAAACGACGAACCGGTAGATGCGTTATCTTCACTTATTCATAGATCTAATGCTTACGACTTTGGTAAGAAAATCTGTGAGAAATTAAAAGAGCTTTTACCCAGACAGCAGTTCGAAATTCGAATTCAGGCTTCAATTGGTGCAAAAATCATTGCGCGCGAAACTATTTCGGCATTACGTAAAGACGTAACGGCGAAATGTTATGGTGGTGATATCTCGCGGAAGCGTAAACTTTTAGAGAAACAGAAGAAAGGTAAAAAGCGGATGCGTTCAGTTGGAAACGTAGAGATACCGCAGTCAGCATTTATGGCGGTACTCAAATTGGACTAATAAATCCTTGATCATCCGTACAGTTTTTTAATTACTATTCGAATTGAAGATGAACTTATTAGATGGAAAGCTGGTTTCAGCAAAAATTAAAGAAGATATTAAAGTAGAAACGGCTGCGTTTATCGCTGCGTCTGGACGTAAACCACACTTGGTTGCGATCTTGGTGGGAAACGACGGAGGAAGTGAAACCTATGTGGCAAGTAAAATGCGTAACTGTGATCTTGTCGGTTTTGAATCTACCAATATACGCTACGACGTAGATATCACCCAAGAACAGCTTATAGCGAAGATCAAAGAAATTAATGCGGATCCAAATATTGATGGGCTTATTGTACAGCTTCCGCTTCCAAAACATATTGATCCGGAAGAGATTACCGAAGCAATCGATCATCGTAAAGACGTCGATGGTTTTCATCCGATTAATTTAGGCAGGATGCAACGTAATTTGCCTTGTTTCATCCCTGCGACCCCGTATGGAATCATGTTGATGTTAGCGCATTATGGAATCGAAACAGCGGGTAAAAAGGCTGTTGTCGTGGGCCGTAGCAATATCGTTGGTTCACCGATGAGCATCCTACTCGCTCGAAATAGTAATCCTGGGAATTGTACAGTGACCTTAACACACAGTCGTACGCAAAATTTAAAACAAGAGGTATTAGAGGCAGATATAATCGTAGCAGCAATTGGGCGCAAAAATTTTGTGACCGCGGATATGGTAAAGCCTGGAGCTGTTGTTATTGATGTTGGGATTAATCGGGAGGTCTCAAGTAAAACGAAATCCGGATATCGATTGTATGGTGATGTTGATTTTGACGCTGTATCACAAAAAACATCGTGGATTACGCCGGTACCCGGTGGAGTCGGTTTGATGACAATTGTTGGCTTGTTGAAAAATACTTTGGAGGCCGCAAAGGGAACGATCTATATGAAATAATTTGGTTTTGGTACAGTAATTGTTTGATTTAGCACATTGTTAACCATTAATATAATTAAAAACATGAAGAAATTAGCGTTAGTAGCCTTAGTAGTTGGAACAATCGGTTTTGCGGGATGTAACAGCTCGGCAGACAAGAATGGCGATGGTGAAGTTTCAGTGGGAGAAAAACTTGATAGCACAATAGAAACAGTGGACGAACATGCGGATCATATGCATTCGGAAGTTGATCAGGAATTAGAAGATGCCGAAGTGAAGCTTCAACAAGCAAAAGAGGATCTAGATGCTGCTGTTGCCAAAGGTGATAAAGAAGCAGAAGAAGCAGCCAGAAAAACGTACGACGAAGCAAATTCTGCTTGGGATAAAGTTAAAGGCGCAGTAAACAAGGCAGGTGAAAAAATCGATGAAGGTGCAAATAATGCGCTCGACGCCACTAAAGGCGCAGCGGAGAGAACTGGAAATGCCATTGATAAAGCGGTAGATAAAACAAAAGAAAAAGCAGACGACGTAAATGATGCGTTGAAAAAATAGTTTAAAAGTTTCATGAGATGAAAGCGCCGAACCTTGTGTTTGGCGTTTTTTTGTTGCGTTCGATAGCGAAATATTCCTCCTCGCTAGTACGCTTTAGATAGATATAAAAAGCGCGATGGAAATAAAAGATGTTTTGTATAAGGTTTGCCTACAACGGAATAACGCCCGATTGGACGAAATCAATCACGCCATTGGGCAATCGCAAGAAGCTATTGAAAACGATACTAAAAGTAGCGCGGGGGACAAATATGAGACCACGCGCGAAATGATACAACAAGATCTCAACCGCTTCCACGATCAATTGGCGCAAGCAAAAGTGGACGAACATCTGTTGCATCAAATTGATTTAGGAGCGAAATTGACGGTTGCTTTGGGCGCGGTGGTTCTAACGGATCGAGCATTCTACTTTATTGCTATTAGCCTGGGGCGAATCGAATATAACGGGGACGTTTATATGGTCGTTTCTCCTTCCTCGCCAATTGGGGCATTGATGCTGGGGAAAAGCACGGGGGACAGCATTACGTTTAATGGCATCAGTCAAACTATCGTTCAGGTATTCTAGGCTTAAGCGACCTTTTCACATTATTCAAACAAAACTTTTAATTTCTTGTTTCTTTAATATTATAAACCTCCAAATGTTAAACACTAAAATGGAATTGGAAATGATTAAAAAAGGAAGAAGTACATGGTCTGCCATATTATTGGCTTTATTGCTTACCGGTTCGATAGTAGCTTGTAAAAGCAAAGTTTCAGATGCTAATTTACAAGCTAAAGTTGAAACTGTAACCGCTGGCAGCCCGAACGTGGTCGTCGGAGTTGCAGAAGGGGTTGTGACGCTTACAGGAACGGTCGCGACCGAAGAAGAGAAAACCTCACTGGGGGAAGCTGCCAAGAATGCGGATGCTAACAATGTGAAATCTGTCGTAAATGAATTAATCGTTGAGCAGGCACCGATCCAAACGAATTTGGATGATGCGGACCTTATCACTAAGGTGATTGATGCAACTAAAGATTATCCAACGGTTAATGTTGATGTTAAAGACGGTGTCATTACGGTAACCGGTAATATTGAACAAACACGTGTGCAGCCGTTAAAAATGGCTCTCGATGCGTTAAATCCAAAGAAAGTCGATATGTCGGCACTAGCCATTAATTAGATAAAAACAAGTAAGATATTATGGGGTTATTAGATAAATATAAAATTTTATTAGATACAGCCAAATCGGCTGATATACTGGATTTACAGGTTGCTGAACAGGAAGGTGTTTTGCAAATAAGAGGCACAGCGCCTAACGCGGATGTGAAGAATAAGTTATGGGATATTTACAATCAAATTGACCCAAATTTCCTTTCGGGAGATGTTGTCATGAATGTCGATGTTTCCTCTGCGATTGTCGGTAGTGAAGTGCGAGTTATAACAGAATCGACGAATTTAAACATTCGCAAAGGCCCGGGAACGGATCAACCGATCGTTGGAAAGGCGGCCAAAGATGAAGTTATTACCTTAATTAGCCGCGCTAATGACCAGTGGTGGTTAGTTCGGACCCGAGACGGAGAAGAAGGATATTGTTACGCGCAGTACCTTGAACCGATAGGTTAGTTCGAGACCCTCGGAACGACTAAAGGTCGATTTTATGCGGGATACTTCCTTTTGCGCTAGATGGGGTGGTAATCCCCATAAATCGGCTTTTTAAATGTCTTCCAGTTGAAATGTTTGATCCAAACGCACACCTTTTTCGGTATGTTTTAAGGTACAACATGTATGTACTGGATCATGTTCTAGAAAAAGAATATATTTGTTATCCGCGATTTCCGTCCAATAATCGACGCGCTCCTGCATCGTGACAAGTGGGCGAACATCGTAGCTCATCACATACGGAAGGGGAATATGGGCAACCGAAGGAAGTAAGTCGGCCATGTATAGTATGGTATGTCCCTTATACTGAATTTGTGGCAAGATCATCGCTTCGGTATGGCCAAACGCGTATCGTATATTTATTGCAGGAGAAAAAGGGTCACCTTCTTTTATGAAATTTAGCTGTCCGCTTTGTTGAATCGGTAGTATGTTTTCTTTTAAAAAGGATGCTTTCTCTCGAGGATTCGGATCAGTTGCCCATAGCCAATGTTTTTCGTTACTCCAGTATGTTGCATTTTTAAATGCCGGAATTAATTTTTCACCATCCCGTGTTATTGCGCCACCGCAGTGATCAAAATGCAGGTGGGTCAAGATAACATCAGTTATATCCTCACGTCGAAATCCGTATTTAGCGAGCGAAGAATCGATGGTATCCTCGCCATGAAGATGATAATGAGAAAAGAACTTATCATCTTGTTTGTCTCCCAGCCCCGTGTCTATCAGAATTAACCGGTCCTCATCTTCAATCAGTAGGAGTCTAGTAGCCCACGTACATAGGTTACGTTCGTCAGGTGGACTTAATTTTTGCCAAATTGATTTGGGAACTACGCCGAACATTGCTCCACCGTCGAGTTTAAAAAAACCAGTATCTATTGAATATAATCTCATCCTTTAAAAATTTGAAGTATCAAATTGCATAATTCATCCATCGCTGGATGCTTACTGTTTTTACTATATGCAAGCATGACGTCTGTCTTTAGCGTTATGTCTGCCAAATTTAAAAAATTAATATTGAGATTACGACATTGTTCTTGGAGCGATTGGGGAACGACACTGATTCCTAACCCCAGATGCACAAACTCGATTATGGATGCCATGTTGTTACATTCGTGACGCACCGTGGGTGTGAAACCTAATTGTGCGCAATAAGCGGTTACGTGCCGATGATAGAACTGCGCATTATCCATGTCAAATGCGATAAATGCTTCTTGAGATAGCAGAGACATGTCGACCGGTAAATTGAATGTCGTAGGATACATTAATGCAAAACCATCGTCATAGAGTTTCAAAGAATGAAGTAGTGGAGAACTTGCTGGCGCACGTATGATACCTAGGTCCATTTTTCGGTCCGTCAACAGTTGTATTTGGCGGTCGCTAGAGAGTTCAAATAGTTTCGCATTTAAGAAGGGATAAGACTCGTCGATACGTTGGATTAGAAGGCCTAATTGCCTCTTATCAATAGAACCCGTGTGACTTATTTTGATCTCTCCTGCGAAGGAGTGATAAATTTGATTTGTTTGCTGCTTGAGGAGTTCTAATTGCGCTAGGATAGAGCTTGCTTCTTTTTTAAAATGTTCCCCCGCAACTGTTAAAACAACTCGTTTATTTGATCGCAGGAAAAGCTGTACACCAAGTTCCATTTCCATTTCTTTAATTTGACGACTGAGTGGAGGTTGAGTAATACAAAGCTTTTGTGCGGCTTTGCCGAAATGAAGTTCCTGAGCAAGCGTAAGAAAATAGCGTATGTGACGTAGTTCCATACCTTAAAGGTATCGAATAATGCCCAAAATAGTATTTTTAGCGTATATATTGATAATGTATTTTTGAAAAAAAAGGATATGAAATCAACCGTTAAGGAAATTCAGGAACGCTTCGACGCTGACGTTGAACGTTTTTCAAACTTGTACCTTGGGCAACAGAGTACAATTGACTCGGTACTCAATATGGAACTCATCGCGGAAGGTATCACTCGTACTTACCCCAAAAAGATCAAATTACTGGATATCGGATGTGGGGCAGGGAACTACACGATCAAGCTCCTCACCAAGAAAAAGGATGTTGCAGTTGATCTACTCGATTTAAGTGAACCGATGTTGGCGCGTGCAGTTCAACGCATAAACTCCCATGGGCCAACTGCCGTCAAGGCTTACCATGGTGATTTTAGAACGGTAAACTTGCCGGGTGAATCGTATGATGTAATCATAGCCACTTCTGTTCTACACCACTTGCGCGAGGATGCTGATTGGAGTGAAAATTTTTCCAAAATTTTCAGATTACTTGCAGATGGTGGAAGCCTTTGGGTATTCGATTTGGTTAAGCAAAATAGTGATGAACTACAAGATCTGATCTATTCGGAATTATACGGACAATATTTAGCAGGTTTAGACGGTGAACAATACCGCGAAAAGGTATTTAGCTATATTGAGAAGGAAGATACTCCTCGGCCACTTATCGAACAGTTGGATTTGCTGCGTAGGGTAGGCTTTAAGTCTGTCGATATATTACATAAAAATCTAAGTTTTGCTTCGTTTGTTGCTTATAAATAAGTGCTGTTGGATACAAAAAGAAAAGTGGACAAAACTTTCGGAATGTCCACTTTTTACTTTTATGTTAATGCTGTCTTAGTGTGCACTTAAATTCGCTGCTTTTTCAGCATCATAGTTTGCTTCTAATTCAGCAAGTTTTGCTTTTCCGTACGCTAATTTTGTGATTACGTAGAAGAGTACTGGAACGACAAATATTGCAAGCAAAGTTGCGGCAGTCATTCCTCCAAATACTGTCCAACCAATTGTTTGTCTCGAAATAGCACCCGCACCCGTTGAGAGCATCAGTGGGATGATACCTAGAATGAAGGCAAACGAAGTCATGATAATTGGGCGAAGCCTCAACTTAACCGCATCAATTATTGCGTCTAATAACGGCATACCGATGTCTACCCGTTCTTTGGCGAATTCCACGATCAAAATCGCATTTTTCGCCGCCAGACCGATGATTGTTACCAAACCAATCTGCGCATAGATGTTGTTGTCCAATGCAGGAATTAACGTCAATGTTAAGATTGCTCCGAATAACCCTAAAGGTACCGAAAGAAGAATTGAGAAAGGAACAGACCAGCTTTCGTATAGTGCTGCAAGTAGTAAAAACACGAAAATGATACACAGCGCGAAAATCATTACCGTCGTGCTTCCCGACTGTTTTTCCTGTAATGATAGTCCCGAGAAATCATAGCCATAACCATTCGGCAAGGTCTGCGCTGCGACTTCTTCTAAGGCATTTAATGCATCACCGGAACTATATCCTGGTGCCGCGGCACCGCTCACTTCAATATTTCTAAATATATTATAGTGATTGATAATTGATGGGTTCTGTATCAATTCCCAGGTCACAAGTGAACTAATTGGAACGGTTTGTCCATTCAAATTTTTCACGTATAGTTTATTGATATCCTCAATATTCATCCGGAACTCCTGATCAGCTTGTGTTACCACACGGAAGTTACGACCGTACCGGGTGAAGTCATTGATATAAGAAGAACCCAAATAGGCCGAAATCGTGCTGTAAACGGAAGATACCGGTACAGACATTTTTCTCGCCTGTTCTCTATCTACTGAGACTTTGAAGTTCGGAGAGTTCGAGCTAAACAAAGTATAGGCCATTCCAATTTCAGGCCGCTTGTTTGCCTCGGCCAGGAATGTACCCACAACGGCTTCAAACTGTTTAATATCAACCGTTTCGTGATCTTGGATCATCATGGAGAAACCACCCGAGGTACCTAATCCCGGAATAGCAGGAGGCGTAACAGCTAGAACAGTTGCTTTTTTGTAGCTGCCATATTTCGCCATGATACCGCCTGAAACTTCAGCTGCTGTTCTTGTACGTTCTGCCCACGGCTTCAACGATACGAATAAGGTCGCACCATTAGACTTGAAAGAACGGTTCAAGATATTGATACCTGAAATTAGCGTAATGTGTTCAATCTCTGGGTAGTCTTTACGAATGTCAGCTTCAATTTCATTCAAAACTGCTCCCGTACGGGCGGCCGATGAACCTTCGGGGAGTGTAACCCCAGCGAAGAACATACCACCGTCTTCATTCGGTATAAATCCGGAAGGTTTTGTAGTAAACATAACCCCTGTACCGATGAAAATACATAGCACTATAATAAGTGCGAGTGGTGCTTTACGAATACAAGCACGAACACCACTTGAATATTTGAACGTTACTTTGTCAAACCAAAGGTTGAATTTATAAAAGAACTTATTTAATCCTTTAGCGTCTTTATTAACTGAAGTTTCCTTAAGTAGCAACGAACATAAAGCCGGTGTCAAGGAAAGAGCGATAAAAGCAGAGAGCATAACCGATACGGCAATCGTGATCGCAAACTGTTGATAAAGCTGCCCTACCATTCCCGGAATAAAACCTACCGGAACGAATACAGCAGCGAGGATTAAAGCAATTGCAATTACCGGAGCGGTGATGTCTTTCATCGCACGCCTAGTCGCCTCTGTCGCACTCATCTTATAATGATCGATGTAATGCTGAACAGCTTCAACTACCACAATGGCATCATCCACCACTATACCAATCGCGAGTACGAAAGCCAATAGCGTTAAATTGTTGACTGAAAAGCCAAAGAGTGTGAAGAAGATGAATGTTCCCACAATCGATACTGGAATTGCAAGCACTGGAATTAGTGTGGCACGCCACGATTGAAGGAAGAAAAATACAACGACTGTAACCAGTAATAATGCTTCGATCAGTGTGTGGACAACGGAGTCAATGGATGCGTGGACAACCGAAACCGTTTCGTATCCAACGACGTAATCGACGTCATCTGGGAAGGACTTTTTCAACTCGTCCAATGCTACATAGATACCTTCGGCAGTTTCTACGGCATTTCCTCCTGGCGTCTGCGCGATCATCATACCGGTCGATACCATCCCATTTACCCGTGTTGTAGTGGCATAGTTAAACTGTCCCAGTTCTACCCGAGCAACGTCTTTTAGAAGGACGATGGAACCGTCTGTATTTGATTTTACTATTATTTCCTCGAAATCTTCGACCGACGATAAATCGGAGTCCGTAATTACGGGGTATTCAAATACTTGGGAATTCGCCTGTGGTGGAGCACCTACTGATCCTCCTGGGATACGAAGGTTTTGTTCACCAATTGCCGAGGATACATCATCTGGCGTTAAACCAATCGCGGTTAGTTTGTTAGCATCTAACCATATACGCATGGCGAATGGCTGCCCAAATGCCGTTACGTCACCGACACCAGGAACACGCATAATTGCATCTCTGATGTATAAGTTGGCGTAGTTTGCTAAAAAATTATCGTCACGTGTGCCATTTGGTGATACCAATGAGACAAGCATTAAGATATCACTGTTTGCTTTACGGGTTGTTATACCTAAGCGACGTACGGCCTCGGGTAAGGCTGGTTCAGCAATCCCAACACGGTTTTGTACGTCGAGTGTGGCGATATCAATATCCGTTCCAACTTCAAATGTAATTGTGATTTGTGCTTGCCCATTTGAGGTACTGTTCGAAGACATGTAGATCATGCCCGGCGTACCGTTGATCTGACTCTCAATCGGCGTGGTCACCGTTTGCTCCACCGTCTGGGCATCTGCGCCTGTATAATTCGCCGTAACATTCACTGTAGGAGGGGCGATAGATGGATATTGACTAATAGGCAATGTCATCAGCGATATCGTACCTATAATTACAATCAATATAGAGATAACGATGGCGGTGACCGGCCTTTTTATAAATACTTCTGAAATCATACTATTCTTTTTTGTTTAGGGACAAGCATTTATTTTTGTTCGTTGTTCTCGACAATTTTAGCGCCTGTTCTTACTTTCATAATTCCGTCGACAACAATCTTTTCACCCTCTTCTAGACCAGATTCTACAACAACAAGTTCATCAAGTTTAAGTCCTAATTCGACGGCGCGCTGCGTAACCGTGCTGCTGTCGCTTACGACGTATGCGTTGTAAACACCTAATTGATCTTGTACGGCTTTAAATGGGATAACCAGTTGTTCTGTACTCGAGGTGCTTTTCACCATCATAGTAAGATTCATACCAGCACGTAGCACATTTTGGGCATTTGCAAAATTTGCACGTACTTTAATTGTTCCCGTTTGTGGATCAACCGCCCGGTCAATAATTGAAATTTTACCGACTTCGGAATAATTCGTGCCGTCGGGAAGCTGAACAGTAATCTCTGTCGCGGCTTTTCCATTTTGGTAGTTCGAAAATTCAAGAATCTCACGTTCACTTATTTGGAATTCTACGGCTATAGGGTTTATTGAACTCAAGGTATTTAATAAAGTTCCACCGGCGGTTACCAGGGCTCCGTCGCGAACTTGAGAAATCCCGACAGAACCAGAAAACGGCGCACGGATGACAGCGCGTTGTAAATTTGTTTGTGCGGTTGTTAATGCCGCCTGTGCACCTTGAACTTGTGCTTTTTGATTATTCACGTCTGTAAGCGCGTAATCCAATGTTTGCTTGGCAATCGCATCTTTTTCAGCGAGTGTTTGGTAACGACCCAAATCTTTGTTGACGCGGTCCAGATTTGCTTTAGCAATCTCCAAAGTCGCTTTTGCTTGATCGACAGCTGCTTGATAACGCACACGATCGATCTCATACAAGGCTTGCCCTTTGGAAACAGAAGCTCCGTCCGCAACGAGTATCTTTGTAATATACCCAGTTACCTCTGCAAAAATTTGAGTTTCCTGTAGCGGTACAACACTTGCAGGATAGGATTTAAGACCGGAAACAATTTGTTTTTGAACAGTTGTCGTCGACACTGGGATTGTGGGTTGCTGTAGGCCAGCTGCCTGTTGTTGGCCTGCTCCGTCGTTCGAACCACAGGATTGCCACAATATTGCTGATCCTAGGACTAATGCGGAATATAAATATTTCTTATTCATGGTTTGATTATTTCGGTTTTTGAAAAGGGTGATTAATTATTTGTCTCTACTGTACCAAGCGCTTTTTGAATATCGAGTTTCGCTGCGAGTACAGCATATAAGGCATTCAAATAGTTAAGCTGACTTGTTTTTAAATCTGTCTCCGATGTCATTAATTCCAAATACGTTTTTATTCCGGCATCGTACTGCAATTTGATGGTATTGTATACTTCTTCGGATAATTCCATATTTTCCTTTGCATTACGCCATTCGTTCATGTTGGAACGATAACCAGCCATTGCTAAGGAATATTCGGTACTAATTTGGTTTTCCAGATTTTGTAAATCCCAATCAATTCTTTCTTCCTGTAGTTGAGATTTACGAATCTCGTGAATACGCTTGTTTCCCGTAAATATAGGGACAGACAATGAAAGGCCTACTTGTGAACTAGGAAAGTTATCGGAATAAAGGTCTCCAAAGTCATCATGCCTGTAGTTGAGGTTGTAATTTGCGTAAGCACTTAAGCGTGGTAAGAAATCCCATTTTTTATATTGTGTATTTAATTTTTGGATTTCTTTTAGCGTATTGAGTTGCTTAAATTCGACTCTATTAGCAATATTTAACAGTTCCGTGGTGTCTAATAGTATATTGGACTCCATCGATTGATTTTCGAAGGAGAGGCTGATGTTTTGCACCTTGCTCATTCCAAGTAACATTTTTAGATAGTCGTATTTGTAATTACGCATCTCTTTGGACGTTTTCAGTTCCGCTTTCGCATTGTTCAACGATATTTGCGCTCTTTTATAATCTGTTTTGTCGACTAATCCTGTTTCGTAGCGAATATTCGCTTCATTATATTGACGTGTCAGTCGATCAATGTTTTCGTTGACTATATTGATTGATTCCTCAGTGGTCAATATGTCGTAATACGCTTTGCTCACATCGACGACCGTATTGATCTTTGTATCTTCAAGATTAAGATTATTCTGTTCGCGGATGTATTTTGCTGCCCGTGAAGCCTGGAAGAGTTCTGGGCTGAGTATGCTTTGGTCGGCTTGAAACGTTACGCCACTTGTGTTCTTTTGCCCCATAGTGATAGAATTACCATCAATGACTGTCGTCGGGATTTGCATATTGTGTACATAGGAGCCTGTTGCGTTGATCTGTGGAAACCAACCCGAGAGGGCAGACCCGATCTCGCGTTCTCCAATTTCCTTATCAATTTCAGCTTGTTTTATCTCAATTTTGTTGTTGAGCGCGTAATTGATTAAATCATCCAATGTAGCTCTGTCGCTAAGTGGAACTGACCTCTGCTCGGTTTGTGCTTGTGCAAAACCAGAAAAGCATGTCGTCAGTAATAGTAATACAGCGGTTTTTTTAAATTCCATTTTATTGATTTTTGACAGCATTCCAAATAATTTCGAGTAGTTCCGCACGATTATCATCGCGCGATGTATCGAATCCAAAAGTGACCAATCTAACGTGTGACGTTGCCGCACCGATGTATATTGATACTAAAGTATAAAAATTAATTTCACGGATCATTTTAGTTTCTATCCCTTCCGCAAAAAATAATTTCATTTTATCCACACCATAATAGGTAGGTCTTTTTTTGTTGCAAATAAGGCGAAGCGTAGAATTGTTCTACAAACCAAAATATTTCTTTGTTTTTTACGTAGTAGTCAACTAGTCTGTTCCAGATATACTTGAATCGCTCTTTATATTCTAATTTTTCGTCTTCCAAGAAGATGTACTCATTTGTTACTTTCCGGCAATAGATGAAGAGTTCGACGATCAATTCTTCTTTTGATGAAAAATAATGATAGATCGTCCCTGTGGCCACATTTGCCTCCGAGGCGATTAGGCTCATCGGTGTACCATGAAAGCCATGTTTGTAGACAAGCGAAAGTGTACTTTCGAATATCGCAACCTTTTTATCGAGTAATTGAATGTTCATTCGGTTGCAAAGCTAATAAAAATTTGAATTCTACTTTGTCAAATAAATGTTATAAACCAATGAATCTTTTCAGGGTGTTAAGATAAATAGAAGAGATTGTTAAATCTTCGTTAAATGATGTTTTGGGGCTTGTTTAGTGTTGAATGTACACTTACCTTTGGTGTATCATAATTAGGTTTATAATTGGTTAGTGAAAAGGTTTCCATTCTCCCCGTTTGGAAACCTTTGTTATTTATTGAAAGACGCTCAAATTGTTTCGAACCTCTTGCTCGCTAAATATTTCTGTTTCATTACCAAATGTAGTGGTCACATAGCTTAAGATATATGCGATGTCGATATCTGTCAAAGACGGTATGCCAGGCATCGGACCGACAAATGTATTCCCCGAAATAACGATTGTGTCATTCATACCGTATTTGATAATTGTGGCTAGTTGTGAACGATTCTTTGAAAGAAATTCGGAGTCCGTTAGTGGTGGGTATAAAGTTCCTAATCCTTCCCCCTTGGTCCCGTGGCAGTTCTGGCAATGTGTGGCGTAAAGTTTTTGACCGTTCGACGCGTATTGCGCCGTTTTGATACTTACGTTTGGACTGCATGCAAATACGATTACAAGTATGACGATTGAAATGCCTGTTAATGTCAAAGTCGCGTTGTACATGGATTGTAGCTTTATTTTTTTTCGTTCAAAAGAATAGCGAGATCTGCGATTAATTGATCAACTTGTTCGGTAACGGTGCCATCGTAGGCTCCTCGTATATGCTTGTTCTGATCAACGAGTACGAGATAACCTTGGTGATCGTATCCGCCAGGTGCTGTAGAATCTTCTTTCGAATACACGAGGTATTTTTCCGAAATTCCGTATATATCTTTTTTGCTACCTGTTACAAATTGCCACCTGTTATCGGTTACGCCAAGTTTCTGAGCATACGATTTTAGCACACTGGGCGAGTCATATTTAAAATCAATACTGTGTGAAAGGAAGGAAACACGATCGTCATTTTGATACTGTTTGTAAACGGTAAGAAGATTGCGTTGCATTGTAGGGCAAATACTCGGACAATGGGTGAAGAAAAAATTGGCGACGTAGACTTTCCCTTCGAAATCCTTATCGGTTATAAGTACGCTGTCTTGGTTTAAAAATTCAAACGGAGGTATTTGATGATAGGTGGTGTCAACGACAGTCTTCCCCTCGACAATACTTTCGTGGGTGTCTCTTTCACCGATGATAGGTAGCTTCTTTACCTGTTTTTCACTGCAGCTTGCAATTAGTAAAGCGATAGGAATGGTCAGAAGTAACAGTCGTGAAAATGGAAATCTCATTTTTTAATTTTTATAAGGAGTTAATAAGCGGTCCGCGTTTTGCGCTGCGCTCGAGAAAGTTTCTTTTAGCTGGGATATCGATTCAAACTCGGCTTGTTGATAAGCGGTCTCTGCGCTATCAGGCTCAAAGTCTTTCATCCAGGTCATCATATTGTCCGTTGCCATTTCTAATTCCGCTTTTAATTCGGAGAGATTGTCCCGTACTTCGAGCGTGTCGCGCGTCGGATCTTGGTTTTGCACTGCTGCCATATTTGCGAGTAGCGAGTCGATTAAGACCGTATGCTTATCGAAAGTGCTAATTTGCGGCATTATTTCATCGTGAACGGCAATCGACTTGGCAGAGATCGCACTGGGATCATTTTTTGCGCTGTTTTGACAAGCCCCAAATAGCAGAATGGTGAGGGCGAGAAGTATTAACGTTGGTTTCTTCATCGTAGTAAAAATTATTTAGTGACCAAGTTAGCTTTTTTACGCTCGAAGGTCAAATCTCGAATGTATATTTCGTTAAGCGAGCGGGCACATAGCAGTCCTTTTTTATCCCTTATCTCTATTGCAAATGTTTTCACGATCTTTCCATTTTGGTTAACCTCAGAAAGCGTTTCGTTTATATCTGCATCGTTTAAAATGATCGAGAAAAGTAAGTCTTTACGCGCGGGTTTCAGGTATTCGATTTTTGCAGACTTCAACCAGGTCACTGTAGTTTTGATGCCCCTGCGTTTCAACAACTGATCCAGTAGGAGGGTATGTATGGGGTCGACGGCAGCGAACATCGTACCGCCAAAGATGGTTTTGTTAGAATTAATATTTAGGAAGCTTTTGGTGATCTTGATGTCTGCTTGGCGAAAGTCCGCCGATACCTTCACTACCCATATTCTTTGAAAAAAAAACGGAGGATAGAATCGCAATACCCATTTAAGTATTTTTGGAGAAAGCCGCATAGTGCAAATATAGGGCGCGTGTGCATGTGTTTTATCTGCAAATTGCAATAATCTTTCCCCTGCAGTATATTATATTCATCTTTTAACCGATAAAGGATGGCTGGAAACCATAGTTTGTTTGTACGGAGCGATTGAAAGATCGGTTAAAGTTGGGATAGCAGAGCGCGCGTGGTGGCCAGATTTTTCCGATCGAGCAGGGTACAAGAGTTTAGAGTAAACATGGCACTGTTTGTAGAATATGAGACATCAAATTCTCAGAGTACCTACCTGTTTGGACACTTTTTGCAGCGTTTTCCTTTTTTGAATTTTTTGCAACACGTTTTAAAAACACAGCATGGGGAGTCGCCGTGGTTTTTTAACGCCATTTTTAAGTCCTCCAAAAAAGAGCTGCTGTTTGCGAGTTCCTCTAAATTACAATCTATCATTTCTTGCATCGGGTTAAAGATCGTAATTTAGAATGGATTTAAATAATTTTAACATTGGAATTTTCATTTTTTAACTCCGCACAGATCTTGTTGGCAGCATCATCAATGATATTTGGGTTGTCGGTGTCGTTGATGATAACAAGGTCGCATGTATCCTTATAGGGTAATAAATACGTGTTATACGAAGGTATTACGTGGTTGATCCATTTATACATCACGTCATCATGGTCATACCCACGTTCTATTAAATCGCGTCGCAGCCTTCGTTCTAAGGCAACCGATTCATTTGCATCTAAAAATATGCGATAGTCGAGTAGATCGTTTACCTCCTGATAATGAAAAATAAATAATCCCTCTACAATCAGGATCGGCGCAGGTTTAATTTCGAGCATTTTAGGTTTAATGTCCGGGTTATTAAAGGTGTATTCCTCACGGTATACTGTGCGGCCGGAAAACAGCTCATTTATATCGTGATAGAACGAAGTTCGGTTAATCGCGGTGGGCACATCAAAATTGTAGAGCCGATTTTCTTCACGAGTTTTCGTATTAGCGGGAATGTAATAATCATCCTGGGAAATCAAGGTGACTTGATCCTGCAGAAAATGATTTAAAAAACGTTTTAAGAAAAACGTTTTGCCTGACCCACTGCTGCCAGCGATTCCAATAACGTACGGTTTGTTCATCGATGCAAAGATAATTATAAATTAATTTAAAGGTACGCCGTAAGCGATTTCGATCAAAAATCGTCTATCTAAGGCGCCGATGTAGGATGCTGCAGACTTGGATAGAACGACGATAGCGTCGCGTGTTTCCTGCGTTTCTTTAAATTTCCCGACGACTTTCGCGTAGGTTACATTGCGGGTCATTGGGTTTGTAATTTTCAAAATCGTCCCTATCGGTGCCGTCTTATGCAATGCAAGGTTGCTCTTTCCGTCGGTTTCTAGGTTCTCCATCCACAAGCCGATACCTTTTTCCTTTTTCTCACGAATACCGTATCGGTTGGTTTCAAAGCCCAAATCCTTTAGCTTGTGTTCGGCCACTAATGCCGTGTCGATAATGGGCACGACGGGTATCTCTGGTGTCGGCACACGGTAATCGGAATCCGGAATTTTTAAAACTTGCCCTTGCTGTAAGCTGTCGGAGGTAAGTTCATTCATTGTTTTGATATTCTCTACCGTAGTATTGAAGCGTTTAGAAATTGCATACAGTGTTTCTTTCACACCGACTTTATACTCCGTAAGCACGCTCTGCTCAGATTGATCCGGTTTTTGTTCTTGTGTTTTCTTCTTCGGTTCCTGTGGAATAATAACCGGCTCTGGTCTTCGGCCTGTAGGAATTTTGACCGTATCGCCCGGTTTGAGGTTCTTTTTATTATTCTCCGCTAATATACGGTTCACTTGGGCTCCGTAACGACGACCCAAAGCGTAATATGTGTCTTTGGGTTCAATACGGTGGATGATGAAGATCTCATTGTTTATAATTTCCGTCCCGATAGAATCGGGGTTTATGGTGATATGTTGTGCATCACTGGGATTTTCGTTATATGTTGTATTTGCGGGGCTAGCGCTTAAAAATAGTGGAGACCAAAACAGACCTAACATCCCCAACTTAATACAGCTTGAAATAGCTTTATTTTTTTTCATACGGTGCAATTATACTAAATACGATACAATTTCTCGTTTATTATATGACATTAAGAATATTTGATTCGCTATTTGGAAATAGGGCTGTGGAATCATTTTTGGCATATCATTGAGAAGACTATGTACCTGTAAAACTTTGGATGCATCAGCAACGTAAAGGTTTAAATTGTAGTTTGTATTTTCTTTGGAGTGAACCGACCACAGGAATTTATCATGCATTCTGCTTACCCATGGGAAGTCTTCGATGGGAATGTTTTTTAAGAAGGAGGGCAGCGGTCCCGTATACGGTATTGGCATCTTAATTGCCGATGGGAATGATTCTTGACTGGCGGACGGCACGCGGAGCTTTTTAGCTTCGGGAATACCGAGATACTCTTCAAATCCCGTTTGAAAGCTGCGATGTCTGATCTTAATAAAGTCCTGGCAGGTTTCCACCCAGGTATATTCGTGTGTGATGTATCGGACTTCTCCCTCAAAATTAAGTAGCTGAATGCCTGCAGCTATGGGGTGGGCATCGCCAACCCGCTTTAAAATTAGCGTGCGGTGTTGTAAGGCTTCTACGGTCCATTCTTTCTCCTGAATTTCTATTTTGTTGACCAGTATGTTTCCGTGGAAATCGAGCACTTGAATCACAGGGAGCGTGCTGTCGGGGTCGCGTAATTCCACGGCAATTTGTTTCAGCAGGGGGTCGACGACGATTTTCCAAATTTGGGATGGAAAGTGTACTTCAAATGCTTTTATTATAATATCTTCTGTGTTTTTCACTTTAATTGCGTTTTATCGGACATTATCATTATGTATGTGACGTCTCTGCCCGAGCAACTGGTGCGAATCGATCAGAAACGACGAGCCATAAACTGTACGAAATACAGTAAAGATAACAAAGCTGGAACACTAAATCGAAGCATCGATTATGAAATCCGTCGCCCGGGCATGCCATCCCTCAAAAAGAACTTCACGCGAAGGGCTCGGGAAGTCTGTCTTTTTTACACGAACGATGAATCATATTTTTGGCGCTACGAAAAATGATGGTCACGGAATAATGTATCTATTTTGCTTTAACGCAGTTATTGGATGGGTTGTTATCGATTCTACACCCGAAAAGAAAAACAAAAGCACGCATCACCGTGTTAACTATTACCGTTAAAAATGAAAATTATATTGTATCTTGAGTCGTTATAGTGACATAAAACGTTTATCTCTTTAATATGCACAAATATATAAAACCTGTTTTCGCGTTTCTTTTTGCCATGCTGTTTGCCCACGCATTCGTAAGCGGCCAGATTGTCTATAAAGTCGATTTAAAGGAAGAGATAGGTCCGAATGCGTGGCGGACGATCAACCAAGCTTACACTAAAGCGCTCGAGAATAAATCGAACATTTTTTTAATTGAATTAAATACATTTGGAGGGGCAGTAAACTTTGCAGACTCAATTCGTTCTCGGTTGTTGGACGCAACAATGAAGACTATTGTTTATGTCAACAACAACGCAGCATCGGCGGGCGCATTAATATCATTAGCATCGGATGAAATTTATATGCACAAAGGGGGGAGTATCGGCGCAGCGAGCGTGGTGGATCAAAGTGGGGAGATAATGCCCGAGAAATACCAATCTTATATGCGCGGATTGATGCGCGCAACGGCCGAAGCTAAAGGGCGGGATCCTAAAATTGCGGAGGCATTCGTTGATGCCGAGGTTTCTATACCTAATTTAAAGCCCGATGGCAAGTTGCTGACCTTGACGTCTGGGGAGGCGCTGGCTGCTGGGATTATAAAAGCGGAGGTCAATGGGATAGATGAGGTATATCAACGTGCTTCAGTGAGCAAGCAGAATGTAATTGAACATCAGGTAACAACGATCGATCGCATCATTTCGATGTTGATAAATCCATTGGTCAGTGGGCTACTCATCTTGGGCATCATTGGAGGGATCTATTTTGAGCTGCAAACGCCCGGTATTGGGTTTGCTTTCATTGTCGCACTTATTTGCGGTAGTTTGTTTTTTGCACCACTTTATTTACAAGGCTTGGCGGATAATTGGGAGATCGCAATCTTTTTGATTGGGGTGCTATGTCTCGTACTCGAAGTATTCGTGATTCCTGGTTTTGGCGTCGCGGGCATCCTGGGTATTATTTGTGTGCTGTGCGGATTAGCCTTTTCGATGGTTGATAACGATTTTCTAAACTTTAAACTTTCAACCCCTGGACTGTTGATCAATTCTTTTTTGATCGTTAGTGGCGCAATGGTACTGTCCGTCGTTTTGATGGTGATCTTCGGTAAAAATATTTTGCGCTCGCGGGCATTTAAGCGCTTGGTTTTGCAAGATGAACAGCAGTCTGATGTAGGCTTTACTTCCTCACCGCAAAAAGCAGAATTAATAAATCAAATAGGCGTCGCTCGTACGGTATTACGGCCAGGAGGGAAAATAGAAGTCGCGGGTGTTTGGTATGATGCAATTGCACTCGATGGGTTTATTGACCCGGGCGAGGAGATCTATGTTGTTAAACATGAGAATTATAATTTATTTGTTCGTCGGCGTGCCGATATGCCCGTTTCCTAATCATATTGAGTGGAGAATGCGCTGCTGCTTTGCTGAATGGAAATTTACTAAATTAATTTTATGTCATTTCAAGCGTATATAGACAATATTCAAAAAAAGACGGGTAAATCGCCCGAAGACTTTAAAAAGCTAGCAGAAGAAAAAGGCTTTCTGCAAAATGGCGAAGTGCGCGTAAAAGCCACCCAAATTACCAACTGGCTAAAAGTGGATTTTGAACTCGGCCACGGGCATGCAATGGCGATGTATGCGGCAATGAAGGGAAAAACCGAATAATTAAAAGGTAATTCATTCTCTGTAGCTCCTTTTTGGCAGAAGCGAGCCGGGCATCGCGCGAAAAGTCATCGTGGGTCTAAACGCTTCTTGTGTGGTGAGGGAATGATCTCGTGCGGGATGATGGAACTATTATCATCGCATAAAATTGCCGCTTCGAATAGACATAAAAAGGACCGTGCCAGTTTATCCTGATACGGTCCGTTCATTATATAAATCATTTCTGTTTTTAACAGCTTGAGATATCGACTAATGGGCGATTATGTTAATAGTTCTAAAATTTAGCACCTAAAGTTAACACCACGTTTGTACGTTGTTTTTTTATGTCAGCTACGGGGCTTGGTGTACCCCAAAACTCGTCAACAATATAAGGGCTAACACTAAACTCATTAACTTGATGCACGACAGCTAAATCGAGATACATGGTGTTCGAAAGCTTAGCGCCTACACCAAGACTACCACTGTACTCTTTATTGTCGGCGTCCTTGTAGGGGTTCCCGTAGTAATTGAAACCTGCACGTCCACTTAATATACTTGTCAGCAGTATTTCTCCCCCCACACGCGCGTTAACAACGCCTTGATATGTCGCTTTTACGTCAGAATTCCAGGCGTCTTCGATTGCACTGTTTCGGTCATACGATTTTAGTTTCATACTCGCATAATCAATATACTCGACGTCAGCTGTCAATAGTCCTCCATTAAAGAATTTTGTAACACCGACACTGAATTTCCAAGGGGTGTTGAGTTTGTAAGAGTCTTCTGTAGGCGTACTTATCAATTCTTTTGAACTAAATGCGGAAGTTGCGTCCTCGCTATCGAAGTAGTCAACTCCTAGATAGCTCTCGGTGTAGTCGTCGATCGTTAGCCAGGTTGGCGAGGCAATTGTGGCTCCGATATTCCAGTCCACCGCAGGCTTGTAGATCGCTCCAATTTTGAAATCTATACCAGTGCCCTCTGATATTTGGTAGTAGTCATCAAGCAATTCATAGTTCGCTTCAAGAAAGTCGTAGTTTTCATGGGTAGGGTCAGCAAATGTAGATTTCGGATTGTCTGCAACGATCGCAGCACGATCCTTGGTCCACCCGTATTCTGAAAATTGACTGGAGCTTTCATAACGGAAGGCTGTGAAGCCGATGTTCGCTCCGATGTATAACTTATTATTGTAATTAGCGCCAAAGGCAAGTGCTGTACGGGAATTGTATCCATGGGTAAGCACGTCACTTACCTGTGTCTTGTCATTCATCTCGTTGGTAATCGGGAAGTATCCCGATTGTGCATCTTGAAAGCCTTCGATTAATTTCATGTTCGACAAATCACGGGCGAAATTTTGATCATCATAAAACGCTATATCATCGGTGTATGCACTAACGATGGTGTTATTTGGGTTGATACCTTCGTAGCGAATATTGTTTTTGAAATTATTCGATTTCTCATAACTCAATCCGATATTGAAGTTTTGCCATCCTTGATAACCTTCGTTACGGGGGTAATGGAAGACAAATCCCGCGTGGTCGATGTCAAATTGGCCAATTCCTTTTTTTGTACCTGTACCAAAATAGTCTCCTTTGTTATTGGCATAATTATAATTGGCCGTGATTGAAATATCCGATTGACCATAAAAACCGAGACCGGCCGGGTTACCGGTAATTGAGCTGAGATCACCGCCTAAAGCAGTGTTTGCATTTCCTAAACCTCGGAATCGAGCGGTACCACCATTATTTTCTTTTGAAAACAAGAGGGCGTCGCCTACAAATTGAGCTTGGGCCGAAAAGCTTAACCCTGAAACTAATAAAGAAGTGAATAGTATGTTTCTAAATTGCATAAATCTATATGTTGAGTTCAAAAAAATAGCCAATAGAGTACGTATTGGCTATTCAATAATTTTAGTAAACTTATCGTCTTCGTCCACCGCCACCGGATGAGCGGGTTGCGCCGCCGCCGGAGCTTCTACCACCACCACCAGTGGACATGGTAGGCCTTGAAGGAGCGCTTCTTGTAGGACGAGAAACACCTGAAGGTCTTGTTGCTGGACGATTTCTAACTGCAGGACGTTGTGTCGAACCATTTCTTGTGCGGTTCACCGTTCCCGTTGGACGACTTGTCGATCTGGTGCGGCCAACCGCGCTGCGTCCTTGGGTGCCTCTAGCCGTACCACGTGTGACATTTCCCTGAGAAGTGCGGGATCTCGATGAGCCTACCGTTGAACGCGTGGTTCCAGCTCTACTAGTTGCCGATCTACCCGTTACAATTCGTCCATTACCATCGCGTCTAACGCCGCTAGTTGCTGTTCTGGATGATCTTGATCTAGCGGAACTACCTACGCGTGAGTTATAAGATGCGCGGGAAGCAGAACGTACCGAAGAGTTAGCTGGACGTATGCTGTGGCGATTTCCGTAGTAACCACCCCCACCGTAGTAGTTGTTATAACCATAATATGGGTGACCCCACGAACTGTAGCCCCAACGGCCGTAACCGTATCCATAGCCATAGCCATAGCCATAATATGGGTAACCGTAGCCGTATCCAAAACCCAAAGATGGGTACCCCCAGCCAAAGCCGACATTCCAACCTGATCCAAATCCCCAACCAAGACCAAATCCAGCATAACCATACCAAGGGTTGAACCAAGGGTCATAGTAGGCCATCCCAGGTGAACTATAATAGAAACGATTGATACGGTTGGCGTATTCTAAATTCTCATCATAATCATAGCCTTCCACATATTCTTCATCCGAGTATTCATCTGCGTAATATTCGTTCTCTACGTATTGTTCTTCTTGATCTTGCGTTTGTCCATCCGTATAATAATAATCCGGACTCTGGTAATCTTGAGTAGCTTTGGATTGATTATTATACACATCGTCTTTGTAGGCAATTTGCCTACTTGTCGAACAGGAGCTTAGCGCGAAAATCGCCGCCACTGTAAGACTTCCGAATAATAATCTATTTGTTTTCATAGCAGTCACTTCAGTTAAAACTTTCTTTAATACAGTCTTTAATTATTAACTTAGACGCGTATTTTTACAGGAGGTTTAACCCCCTGCCCAAAAATATAAATAAAAGTCAAATTGCACATGATGGTTTTGCAATAAGACAAAAAAAATACATAATTTGATACAAGTATAACAAACTAATTAAATGGGAAAAGGAATAACAAGTCGCAGTGAGGATTATTCACAGTGGTACAATGACTTAGTAATTAAAGCTGATTTAGCTGAATACGCAGCCGTTCGCGGATGTATGGTCATTAAGCCCTATGGATATGCAATTTGGGAGCGCATGCAGGCGGTTCTCGATAAGCGATTTAAAGAAACAGGTCATTCAAATGCTTATTTCCCCTTATTTATACCCAAGTCGTATTTCTCAAAAGAAGCCTCACACGTGGAAGGTTTTGCGACCGAATGCGCGGTTGTTACCCATTATCGTTTAAAAAATGACGGAAGTGGGAATATTGTTGTGGATGAAGAGGCGAAACTTGAAGAAGAACTTATTGTTCGTCCAACCTCGGAGACAATTATCTGGAACACGTATAGAGGTTGGATCGAATCGTATCGCGATTTACCAATTCTTGTTAACCAGTGGGCAAATGTTGTACGGTGGGAAATGCGGACACGCTTATTTTTGCGTACGACTGAATTTTTATGGCAGGAGGGGCACACTGCACATGCCACCGAAAAGGAAGCCATCGAAGAGGCTGAACGTATGTTAGACGTGTATGCCGATTTTGCAGAAAATACATTAGCGGTGCCGGTTGTTCGGGGGCGTAAAACAGAAAACGAACGATTTGCTGGTGCGTTGGACACCTATTGTATTGAAGCGCTAATGCAGGATGGAAAAGCTTTACAGGCGGGTACATCACATTTCTTAGGTCAGAATTTTGCTAAAGCATTCGACGTTAAATTTACGTCCAAAGAAGGGAAGTTAGAAAATGTCTGGGCAACTTCTTGGGGAGTTTCGACGCGGTTAATGGGGGCTCTGATTATGGCACATTCCGATGATCAGGGGCTGGTTTTGCCTCCGAAGTTGGCACCTATTCAAGTCGTTATTGTACCAATTTTTAAGACAGAGCAAGAAAAGGATGCGCTCGACGCATATGTACGTACGCTTACCCAGGAATTAAACGGGATGGATGTGTCGGTCAAATATGACGATAGAGACACCCAGCGTCCCGGCTATAAGTTTGCGGAGTGGGAGCTCAAAGGGGTGCCATTGCGTATCGCTATTGGATCCCGAGATATGCAGAACGGTACAGTCGAACTTGCACGCCGCGATATTCAATCGAAAGAAACTGTTTCGCAAGAGGGTTTAGCGGTAACCATTGAAAATCTATTGGGTATTATTCAAGAGAATATTTATCAAAAAGCACGTGATTTTCGAGATAGTCACATTACGCCAGTAGAATCTTACCAGGAGTTTAAAGAGGTGCTAGACAATAAAGGTGGGTTTATCTTGTGTCACTGGGATGGTACTGTTGAAACAGAGAAACGAGTCAAAGAGGAGACCAAAGCTACTATTCGTTGTATTCCACTCGATGTCGAGCAAGAAGAAGGCGTGTGTATCTTTACGGGCAAGCCTTCGAAACACCGCGTGCTATTTGCTAAGGCTTATTAATTTTTAAAAGACTTGGCTTTAACATTTTTAATTTTAGGTTGTGGCTGGGTTGGTGAGGCGTTTGGCAAAGAGATGCAAAAACGCGGTCATCAGGTGTATGCCACTACTACACGGACGGATAAATGCCAACGTCTAAACGACGATGGTATTTATGCGTTTATCATGGATTTCGAAAATCCCGCAACATTGGACGACCTGCCCACGCGGTTTGACTATGTGGTGACAAGTGTACCGGCTGTCCGTAGTTTAGATTCTAATCGCGTTCGGCGACGATTTGAAAATATCACACGGTTTTTGGGGACGATTGAGTTTAGAAAAAATATATTTTTAAGTTCCATAGGTGTTTACCCCGACATATCGGGTGAGTTTACCGAAGAAGTTATAGTGTCGGACACCAGTAATCTAGCGATCGCTGAACGTTCTATATTAAATAACGATCGGACTACAATATACCGTTTAGGAGGTTTGTTTGGAATGAACCGTGTATTCGCTAAATATTTTCAAGATAGATGCTGCACCACGGGAGATCAAAAGGCAAATTTTATTCATTTATTTGACCTAATCGAGTTGATGTATTTAGGGTTTACCCAAGTATTAAAAGAGAGGTTGTATAATATTGTCTCTCCCGAACATCCCTTAAAGCGAGATGTTATATTGGCCTCGGCGAACAAGCATGGCCTTAGTCTCCCCAGCTCGTTCGAAAATTCGGATAGCTTTCAAAAGATCGTGCGTGGGGATAAAATTACCAAAGAACTTCAATATACTTTTTTATTGCCTAGCCCACTTTTATTTTAATCTATTGTTCGGATTTGTCTGCTGGAGGGACTTTTATTTCCAATAATTGGCATTTAATTCGTTAAATTTGATTTGTTAAACAATAGGATCCAAAAGGAATTTTAATATAAAGTACACGCATATGGATTACAAATTTGCTACCAAAGCGATACATGCCGGACAGCAACCAGACCCCTCCACCGGGGCAATTATGACTCCAATATACCAGACATCAACCTATAAGCAATCCGCACCAGGGGTACACTTGGGGTATGAATATTCTCGGGGATCAAACCCTACAAGACGCGCATTAGAAGATTGTTTAGCGGCACTCGAAGGAGGAAAATATGGACTTGCCTTTGCCAGCGGGATGGCGGCGATTGATACTGTATTAAGGCTACTCAAACCCGGGGATGAAGTGGTTGCTGGGGAAGATTTGTATGGCGGATCATATCGGTTATTTACGAAGGTATACGAGAACTACGGTATCCGGTTCGTATTCGTTAACCTCGCTGACCTGACACAAGTTGAGACAGCGATCACAGAGAAAACTAGAATGCTATGGGTAGAGACGCCAACAAACCCGACGCTGAAAATAGCAGATATTGCGGCTTTAAGTGCTCTAGTCGAAGAGCATAATATTATTCATGTCGTTGATAATACATTTGCCTCGCCGTATTTACAAAACCCGTTAGAGCTCGGTGCTGACATCGTTATGCATTCGGCCACCAAGTATCTTAATGGGCACTCTGACGTAGTTATGGGCGCGTTAATTCTGAACACGCCTGAATTGTATAAACAATTACGGTTTTATTATAATACGTGTGGAGCAACACCAGGGCCGCAAGATGCCTTTTTATGTTTACGGGGTTTAAAGACCCTGCATTTGCGTATGAAAGCACATTGCGAAAATGGAACACTTGTCGCCAATTATTTAAAAACCCATCCTAAAATTGAAAAAGTCTATTGGCCGGGTTTCCTGGATCACCCCGGGCATGAAATCGCAAAAAAGCAGATGCGTGGTTTTGGAGGGATGGTCTCTATTGTATTAAAAAATGCAGACTTGAAGGAAACATTTCGAATAGCATCGCGCTTCAAGGTGTTTGCCGTTGCCGATTCCTTAGGTGGGGTAGAATCTTTAGTTAATCACCCGGCAACGATGAGCCACGGGTCGATGTCTATTGCCGAACGTGAAAAAGTTGGTGTGCTGGAAAACATGCTTCGTTTATCGGTGGGTATCGAGGATCCAGCCGATTTGATCAATGATTTAGAAACGGCATTGGCCGAGAGCGCGGTATAACTGTGCTACCTAAGTTGTTGTTATTCAGTATTAACTTATTGAATATCAATATATTTTCGTTAAAAAGTGTTAATTTGTAACAAAAAAGATACAATTAGTGAAACTATTTTCAGTTTCGGTCGTTCTTTTAGTATAAATTTTGGAATTCTTATTTTACCACTAAAAAATTTAAAACGATGAAAAAGCTAATTTTAACGGGACTCAGTTTCCTATTTGCGTTAACGCTAACATTTGCACAGGACGGTACACCAGAGGAAAAGGCAACAGCAACCGTGGAAAAGTTAACTGAAAAGTTAACGCTGACTAGTGAGCAACAGACCGCAATTTACGACGTCGTCTTAGAACATAAAAAAGCTAAGGCAGCATTAAAAGCAGATGGTTCCTTGTCTGCAGACGCACTAGAACAGCAAAAGGGAAGTTTGAAAGCCTCCGCTGATGCAAAAATTGCAGAACAATTGAGCGATGAACAAAAGCCGCTTTATACGAAATTTGTTCAAGAGCGCGACGCGAAGTAAGGCACATACAAAGCGATCGATATTATTCTATATCCCATATAAGCTAATCTCTTATGTGGGATTTTTTCATAGTTATACTACCGAGACAGAAAAACCACCATGCGGAGCGCCAAGCGTGCAATGGTTACTCCCCGATAATCGTTTTGACGTTGTTATATTCTGAATTTTCTATTCAATTGACGATCGTACTGCTTGATACTTAGCGCTGAAATAGTTGTGTAATTGAGAATATTAGTTTACTTTTAACGCAAACGAATTAGAATATTTTGAAATTTACCGAATTTGGCTTCTCTGAGCCGCTTGAAGAAGGATTAGATAGTATGGGCTTTGCAGATGCGACGCCGATCCAAGAACAAACGATCCCACTAATATTAAAACAACAAGATTTAATTGCTTGTGCCCAAACAGGTACTGGAAAAACAGCTTCCTACCTGCTCCCAATTTTGAATAAAATAACATTAAATAAAAAGGACCAAGTGAATACACTTATCCTTGTTCCCACGCGTGAGTTAGCGATGCAGATCGACCAGCAGATTATGGGTTTTGGTTATTTTACTGGTGCTACATCAATATGTGTATACGGCGGGGGCGATGGCATTGGTTATGAGCAGCAAAAGCGTGCTATACATGACGGTGTAAATATTATTGTAGCTACCCCGGGTCGATTGATTGCACATATGAGTTCGAATAAGTTTGACTTCAGTGCACTCGAACATCTGGTGCTCGATGAGGCCGACCGTATGTTAGATATGGGTTTTAACGATGATATAATGCGGATTATCAGTTACCTGCCTAAAAAGCGGCAGAGTTTATTATTCTCCGCAACGATGCCACCAAAGATCCGCACGCTTGCCAAAAAGATATTGGATACGCCAGCTGAAATAAGTGTTGCGATTTCTAAACCCTCTGAAGGGATTGATCAACAAGCTTATTTGGTGTATGATGAGCATAAAAATGATCTCATCAAACAGATATTGCGCAATCCCAAGTATTTGAGTACGATTATCTTTGCCTCCAAAAAAGATATCGTTAAAAAGCTTACCAGAGAGCTTTCAAAAGCTGGTTTGGAAGTAGAAGGGTTTCACTCGGATTTGGAGCAGGTGAAACGCGAGGAGATCATGCAGCGCTTTAAAGCGAAACGTTTGAAGGTACTGGTTGGTACTGATGTGATCTCAAGGGGAATAGATATTGTAGGAATAAGCCTGGTCGTGAATTATGATGTTCCACCAGACCCCGAAGATTACGTCCATAGAGTAGGGCGGACCGCCCGCGCAGCAACGACCGGAACGGCGATTACTTTTATTAATGATAAAGATCAAGGGAAATTTTCGCGTATCGAAAGATTAATCGAGAAGGAAGTTCCTAAAATTCCTGTACCCGAGGGTTTCCCCGCTGGACCGGAATACAATCCGAGAGCAAAAAGCAAGGGAGGAAAGCCTTCCAAGTTTCAAAATAACCGAAAAAGGAAATTCAATAATTCCAAAAAATTGAATAAAGCGGCTGAATAACATTTTATTCGGATGCAGGATCATTTCATTGGAAAATGACCCAATCAGACCTGCCGTTCTTTTCTTAATTTCGGTAGGCACGCTATCTTAAGGGCAATAGCGGCGACGGTAGCCAAATCCTTTAATCGATTGGCGGGAATATGCCGTAGTTTTTAAAAATTAATTCTTCTAAGGATTCTTGTAATTTTCTAGTCAAGGGACCAGCTCCGGGACCATAATTAATGTTGTCGATTGCCGTAACCGGTGTGATGTTTTTGGTCGTACTGGTTATAAATGCTTCTTTTGCATTTTGCATATCGGTTAACGTAATATCCCTAGCTTCAACTGGACAGATATTTTTAGCAATCGTCAGGATATGTTTACGTGTAATCCCCGCCAGCACGTCGTCATTTGGTGTAAGGAGTGTTCCGTTTTTATCTACAAAAAAGATGTTTGCTCTTGGGCATTCAGATATAAGGTCGTCTTGGGTGTATACAACGTCGTCCGCACCGGCCTCTTTTGCTTTCTTTAATGCTTTTATCCCCATTACATAATCGATCGACTTGACGGTACCAAAGGCGCGATGATAAGGAAAGGTAACTAAGCGTACGCCTCGTTTTTCACTGGCTACATTTCGCTCCAGGTGGGATTGTGTAATAATCAAATTTGGAGCGATGATAGTATACCCGTCGGGACTGTACCCTCCGGTAAGCAATATTTTGATGCCTGAGTTGGGGATGGTGTTCGCCTGCATGAGCATGTGAATCTGTTCCCGAATTTCTTGACGCGAAAAAGGAACGGTTAAATCCATTTGGTCCGCAGAATGGAAAAACCGATCTAAATTGTCTTCCAAAAATACAGGATGATTGTCGACTGTTTTTAAAAAGTCAAATATACCGTAACCGCGAACGATCGATAAATCATCGATTCTCAATGAAGCGGTATTCTCTCGGTGCATTACGCCATTTATTATTACTTGTGGTGTGTTCATTTTTATTTTTTGATATTTCCGACGGGTGAGAGTGCGTTATATTTTTTTAGTAGAGGAAGAACTTTGTCCAAGGGTAAGCAAGGAACAGTCTTTTGGTGTCCTTTAACGGTTACGCCCGCAAACAGCGAATTGATTACCGCTTCTTCCGTGGCTTCAATTGCGGCCATAAATAGTGGTGACATCGCGTCATTGTGAAGCGTGGGTTGATTGAGTTCAGTGCTGGCAGATTGGTAGGGTACGCGAACCGATTTGTGCGTTGAAAAAGCTAAGAAATATTCCCCGCTGCCGTTTGAGGCAATTCCTCCGGTCTTTCCCAAACCTAAGAATGCGCGCGCTGCAAGGCGCTCCAGATTGCGATCCGATAAGGGGGCGTCCGTGGCGATAATTACCATGCAGGAGCCATCTACGTTGTTGAGAAGCGCATTGGAAAATGAAAACTGTTGCAGCTCCTGTCCGATCGGTGCGCCGTTTATTTGTAGTACCCCACCATAATTACTTTGAACAAGCACACCGACCGTGTAACCACCTAGTTTTTCTGATAGTACGCGCGACGCCGTTCCAATACCGCCCTTAAAACCGAAACATACGGTGCCCGTTCCGGCGCCGACATTTCCTTCCTGCACCCTTCCTGGTTTCGCGTTTTGGATTGCGTTTAATACGTCTGATTCGCGGACGTGGGTACCACGAATATCATTTAGGGTAGCATCGTTGGTTTCACCCACAATGGCATTCACCGATTTAATTTTCGCGTTTCCTGGCTGCGATAAAGTATAATTCACGACTGCCTGCATCGCCGTGCCAACATTGAGCGTATTTGTTAATACAATGGGGGTTTCAATATTCCCGAGTTCATTTATTTGGCTTATGCCGGCCATCTTGCCGAAACCATTACCTACAAATAGCCCCGCAGGCACCTTTTGTTGAAAAACATTCCCTGGGTGTGGTATAATCGCTGTTACGCCGGTGTGAATTGTGTCGCCTTTGTTTATCGTGACTTGCCCGACCTGCACACCGTCAACGTCGGTTATCGCATTATTTTTTCCTGTGGGAAGCACACCGATGGAAATGCCGTAGTCTCGACTCCGTTTGCCAATTTTATTTTCTTGTGCGAAGATTGTTAAAGCAGCTAAACAGAGTATAATACAGTTTAATATTGTTTTTATCATAAATTTAAGACAGTGTGAATTGCTTTTCGCAAGCAAATCTACCAAATTTAAATTGTCTAAAGATATAATTAAATGGGGATAGTTTTCGTCGCTAAGGAGGGGAAAAAGGAGAAGTTAACGCGTGCGATCGAAAGGGGAAAAAGACCGGTATGTAAAATAATAGGAAGCCCTAGAACTTCCTATTATTATGGTTCTTTACTTTTTCTTACCTTTTTTGGGGCTATCAACAGCCTCTTTTAGTGCTTTACCAGCAGTAAATTTAGGAAGCTTTTTAGCTGCTATTTTAATAGTGGCGCCTGTTTGCGGGTTCCTACCATTACGCGCTGCACGGTCAGAAATTCCGAAAGTTCCGAATCCAATTAAAGTAACAGGCTCACCTTGCGATAAGGACGACGACACTGCTCCTGTAAAACTGTTTACGGCTTTCTCTGCCTGTGCTTGCGTAATACCAGCCTCGCTGGCAACGTGCTTAATCAAGTCTGCTTTGTTCATTATATTTAAATTTAAGATTGATAGATTACTTACTAATTTTGTGCCACTTTACATACAGAATGCAAAATTTTGTGCTCCGCGGTACCATTTTGAAGTTATAAACTCTTTTTTTAAGATTTTGTTTGTAATTGCTTAAACCTATGTTTATTAGGGTTTTTTACGTTTCCGTCTTCTAATATAGAAAATATATTTTTTAAAGTAAACAAATTATTAAATATTGCCCATATTCTCCCTGAATTCCTGCTATTTATGTGGTTTTCGGTCTATATAGTAGGTGTTGTTTGCTCGCCGGAAAACGATTTTCTGAAATAATGGCGGTTTAGGTTTCCGTACTGTAATGGCAAAATATTGAAAAAATACGAAAGGGTTTAGATAACTCTAAACCCTTTCTCAACTCTTTTAAATTTGATATCCTTTTTATTTTCTGTTTCTCTGTTTCTATTTTTGAATAAACCGAGTGTCTATTCTTTTTTAGATATCATAAGAGCCTTTATTTTTATTATAAATTTAAAATCCCTCGAGATTATGGTACTCTCTTTAAGTATAAAACGTTATGGAATTCTATATATTGTATATTTTATTATTATTTTTTTACAAAATATTGTAAGTGTCTTATTTATAGCTGTTTTATTTATTATTGAAATAGTACTCGCGCGGTAGTTATGGTCGCGGATGTTTGTATACTTCCCCAGTCACTGGTTCTAAAAAGGCGGCGATGTCCTGAATTTATACCTTCGTGAGGTCTAGCCTTTTGAGTCGAGGGTCGGTTACGGAATACATTCGGTCGACAGCCTTTGCTCGGGTGTGGAATCAATCATATGCATGTCTGAATTGTATAGGTTAATGGTACGTATAAGATTTGGTATTAGTCCGTTATGCATATACCGAGCGATATTCATGTCGTCGCGCAACGAGGCTGTTTTAAATATACCGACCTCGTACGAATTATCTGTAATTTCTTAACGTCCAATCTCTTCGTGTTTTCTATCCTAATAGGTCAATTCGATATTATGGGAATTGGCGACTTTTTTAAATCAATCTAAATTAGATCGTGGGGATCAATTTAGTGTTTTTCGATTTTTTAGACATGTTATGCCTATATACTTGGTGAGCTACCTTCAACGCGGCGCAGTGTGCTTTGCAAGAAGAATGGGACTGCCTGAGCGGACACTTTCGTAAATTGCCGAAATGATCTCCACGGAGACAACGCCCGCTTCACCTTCGACATGGGATAATACACCCTTGTGTAGAGAAGATAAAAACTCTTCAATCTGTAGACGGTGTCCGTGACTGCTAATATTCATTGGTTGACTTGCACCTCCTTTTGCTAGCCTCCGACTGACGGAGCCTGTTTTCAGATGGCCCGCTTCAAAACCGTCAGCAAACTGCCAGTTCAGGATATTGTTCTCTTCCAACACGACCGAAGCTTCGGTGCCCACAATTTCGATTTTTTTTAAACTCCCCGGGTATGCGGCGGTTGTACACTCTATACTTCCTACCGCGCCGCTGGTGAACTTGATGGTAGCGATCACCGTGTCTTCCACTTCAATATTTTTGTGTCGCCTGTTTACTGCATAAGCGAATACTGATTCTACCGAGCCCATATACCATTGTAATAAATCCAGTGCATGTATTCCTTGGTTCATTAACGCGCCCCCACCATCTAGCGTCCAAGTTCCCCGCCATGGCGCTGAGTTGTAATAGGCTTCTTCGCGGCTCCATTTGACGTATGCGCTACCAAGTACGAGATCCCCGAAGTGCCCTTGGTCTAACGCTTGCTTTATTTGTCGACTGCTGGGGTGAAAGCGTGAGGGAAATATGGTAGCTACGCGCACACCTTGCACTTTGGCCGCATCGATAATCTCTTTGCAGCGTTCTACGGTTATTTCGAGAGGCTTTTCAATTAAACAGTGCTTATTAGCGCTAATGCATGCAAGTGCCGGTTCCAGGTGTGCACCTGAGGCCGTGCATATACAAACGATCGTTATTTGCTGGTTCTCCAGCATCGTTTGCAAGCTTTCATAAGCGACGCAATTATATTGATCGGCGAATGTTTGGGCTTTAGAAGCTGTACGGTTGTATACACCGATTAGTTCTGCTCCAATGATCGATTGAATTACTTCGGCGTGTATGTGCGCGATCGCACCTGTGCCAATAATTGCAAATCCAGTGTTCGATAATTGCATATTCTTTGGTATGATCGATTGTTAATAGATGGATTACGTGTTTTTACCAAGTAGCTTCTCAATGCTATAGCTTTGATCCTCGTATTTAGTTAACCTGTAGGAACTTCCCTCGTGCAGCTCTAGTTCTGTTGCTGCAGGCTTACCGAGGTTTAATACGAAGGAGCGGTCGCGGTGGCGCGAAAAAGCGCATTCATGCTCATGCTTTATGCGCACTTTTATTTTTTTTGATCGACTGGGGAACAAATGTTTAAATTCTTTGGTAATCCTTATCTGGTTCTTTCGAACATCTTCGGCCGTGATTTGATTGCCGGTGGAAGGGATAATAACAGAATCTATTACTTTTAATATTTCCTCGTGGTTATTGGACCGATCGATGATGTTTCGAATGTAATATAACTTAATCTTGGACTTTTCGGTTGTGCGTTCGTCGATTTCGAAATCGCTTTTCATGGATTTAAACAGGTGCGATATTTTTTCGAAACCATAATTCCGGGAATCGAAATCCGGTTGGCGTTTGATGATCAGGCTACCAATTTCGCCAAGAAAAGCCCAGCCGCTCTCATCGGCTGTGTCGTCTACGGCGTCTTTTAGTAGCAACATGATCTCCTCATCCAGGGCTAGGTTGTCGCTTTCCGTCTTAGCAGGGGATTTTGGTTCCGATGCAATAGGCGTTACAGGAGCTACAGGCTTCTTCTTTACCTTTTTCTCTTGCGCATCTTTCTCGAGGATTTCAACGTAAATAAATTTATCACAGGAGGAGATAAATGGTTTGGGCGTTTTGCGTTCGCCAATTCCGATGACTAGTTTTCCAGATTCTCGTAAGCGTGTTGCCAATCGCGTGAAGTCGCTATCACTTGAGACGATACAAAATCCGTCAACTCTGTCCGAGTGAAGGATGTCCATAGCATCGATAATTAACGCAGAGTCTGTGGAGTTTTTACCCTGGGTATAACTATACTGCTGGATCGGTGTAATGGCGTGCGTAAGTAAATTGTCTTTCCAATTTTCAACATACGGACTTGTCCAGTCGCCGTATATTCGTTTTATTGTGGGGATGCCATAGCGTTTTACTTCGTTGAGTATCCCCGCTATTTTTTTGTGAGATACGTTATCTGCGTCGATTAGAATTGCTATGTTTAAATCTTTTTGGTTTGCCATTTTTTGTTGTTGAGGGCCCGAAAACGTGTATTATTCTCTGTATTTTTAAGGGATGGCGTCTTTTTATTTTTCATCACAACTGCCACCAAGATTATAAATACCTGCTAATAAGCGGCGGTTCTGGACCATTTTCTGTAAACCAAGGTACGTGATTCTCGCCATAGCAGCAAATATGTTCTGCCGTTTTTTCTTATGGAATAGTTTCTCGGACAAACAATTTGTCTAGCGAGCCGTTTGATAATTGTACGTCGTGTTATGAAAATATAAAAGCTATGGACTGGAAAAATGAAAACAACAAATTATATAAAACGTTCGAATTTGAGGACTTCTCGGTGGCTTTCGGATTTATGACCCGCGTTGCGCTATTGGCCGAGCAGCAGAACCATCACCCGAGCTGGAAAAACACCTACAATGTAGTTGAAATTTGGCTCACCAGTCATGATGAAGATGATGTGGTGACTGATAAAGATCGACGACTGGCCCAGGCGATCGACAAGTTATAGCGCGCTATGTGGTGTCCTTCTTACCCAGGGAGATAGAGCTTATCAGGCGCGTAATAACTGTAAACAATAATTTGTATCTTTAGCATATACGAGGTCATCGATCACTGCGCGTGCTCGGGTAATTATTGTGTGCTGCTTTTTTCTGGAGCAATATTTCTTTACCGTTAATAATCGATATATGAGACAGAATCCAGGTATGTTATTTCGTGAGGCATTAGAACTAGAAAAACCCTTACAGGTGGTTGGCGTAATGAATGCCAATCATGCACTATTAGCGGGGCAGGCGGGTTTTAAAGCCATTTACCTATCTGGCGGCGGTGTCGCCGCAGGATCGCTGGGAATTCCGGATCTGGGAATCACGAATCTGAATGATGTGTTGATCGATGTTGAGCGCATAACTGGTGCCTGTGCGGTTCCGCTGCTCGTTGATATTGATACAGGTTTTGGCCCTTCTGCGTTTAATGTAGTTCGTACAGTCAAATCGCTTAGTAAAGCGGGAGCTGCGGCGGTGCATCTAGAAGATCAAGTGGGCGCTAAGCGTTGCGGTCACCGCCCGGGGAAAGAACTCGTTTCCCCACAAGAGATGTCCGATAGGATCAAAGCAGCTTGCGATGGTCGAGTGGAGGAAAGTTTCCTAATTGGAGCGCGCACCGATGCGCTAGCCTCGGAGGGGATTGATCGTGCGTTGGATCGAGCCCTAGCCTATAAGCAGGCCGGAGCAGATTTTATATTTGCCGAAGCGGTCGAAAATATAGAGCACTACAGGCGTTTTAGTCAGACAACTGGTCTGCCAATATTGGCAAATATTACTGAGTTTGGAAAAACACCCCTTTATACGCGTGCTGAGCTCGGTGCCTCCGATGTTTCGATGATCCTGTATCCGCTCTCCGGTTTCCGCGCGGCAAATAAAGCGGCGGCTAATGTTTTTAAACATATTCGCCAGGATGGGACACAAGCGAATGTACTCGATACTATGCAGACAAGGGAGGAACTCTACGATAGCATCGACTACTATGCATACGAAAGCCGATTAAATCAACTGTTTAATACAACAAACAATGAGAGAAACGAATGAACGTGGTTTTAGACCTAAAAAAAGTGTTGCACTTTCTGGGGTGTCTGCGGGCAATACTGCGCTGAGTACTGTCGGTAAAAATGGCAATGATCTGCATTATAGAGGCTACGATATTCTCGATCTTGCTGATCAAGCTTCGTTTGAAGAGGTCGCTTACCTGTTGATTTACGGAAATCTACCTACTTCCCCGCAGCTCACGGCATACAAAATTCAACTCAAAAATCAACGGGGTTTACCGATCTCGATTCAACAGGTACTTAAGCAGCTTCCCACCACTACCCATGCAATGGACGTACTACGTACGTATGTTTCCGTGTTTGGAAGTATTCAGCCTGAAAAGGAAAGCCATCCATTGGCTGGCGCGCGCGATATTGCTAATCGGTTGATGGCCTCGATGGCCTCCGCACTGTTGTATTGGCACCATTTTAGTCAAAATGGTCGTGAAATAGCCGTGGAAACGGATGACCGCACTCTTGGTGGTCATTTCCTGCATCTGCTGCACGGAACACCTCCACCGGTATTCTGGGAGAATGCAATGGAAGTTTCCTTAAATTTATATGCGGAACATGAATTCAACGCTTCCACTTTCACCGCGCGTGTTATCGCAGGGACTGGGTCAGATATGTATTCCTGCATTGCCGGTGCGATCGGCGCGCTACGCGGACCGAAGCATGGCGGGGCTAATGAGGTTGCGTTCGAGATTCAAAGCCGCTATGCCAGCCCCGATGAGGCCGAAGCGGATATTCGTAAACGATTAGCAAATAAGGAGGTGGTAATTGGATTTGGACACCCCGTATACAGTATTGCTGATCCACGAAATCAGGTGATTAAAAAAATTGCTAAGGAACTCTCCGAACAGGCAGGTGATATGACACTTTTTGCAATTGCCGAACGTCTGGAAAAGGTTATGTGGGAAGAGAAACAAATGTTTGCCAACCTCGACTGGTATTCTGCGGTGTCTTATCATTTGATGGGGATTCCGACGGCGATGTTTACGCCGTTATTTGTGCTCGCACGCATTACGGGCTGGTCTGCCCATATATTCGAGCAGCGCGAAGACGGTAAAATTATAAGACCAAGCGCGAATTATGTGGGACCGGAAAATAGGGCTTTTGTTCCACTTCACGATCGTAGTTAACAACTAAGTCGGCATTTAAAAACGCACATTAATTTATGACATCAGAGAGTTTTAACGAAAGAGCACCATTCGATCAAGTAATAGTAGATATTGTAGATTACGTCCTGAATTACAAAATTGAGCACCCTGTTGCGCTACAAACGGCATATTATTGTTTCTTAGATACCCTTGGATGTGGATTTGAAGCGCTTACTTATCCCGCGTGCACAAAATTGCTTGGGCCAGTCGTATCCGGCACAATTGTGCCCAACGGTGCCCGTGTTCCGGGGACCGCTTATGAGCTAGATCCTGTTCAGGCCGCATTTAACATCGGCGCTGCTATTCGCTGGCTAGATTTTAATGATACATGGTTAGCTGCCGAATGGGGGCACCCATCGGATAATGTAGGTGGGATTTTAGCCACTGCAGATTGGTTAAGTCGAAGTAATGCTGCGAAAGGTTTAGCATCGATTAAATGTGGTGATCTCCTGGAGGCTATGGTGTTTGCGCATGAAATTCAGGGAGTCCTCGCATTAGAAAATTCGTTTAACAGGGTCGGCTTAGACCATGTTATTCTGGTGAAAGTTGCCACAACTGCAGTAGTGGGTAAATTATTAGGTTTAACCTATGACCAATTACTAAATGCTGTATCACTAGCTTTTGTGGATGGGCAGTCTTTGCGCACCTACCGGCATGCCCCCAACGCGGGAAGTAGAAAATCATGGGCAGCGGGCGACGCGACCTCACGTGGCGTCCGATTAGCGATGATTGCGCAAACGGGAGAGATGGGGTATCCATCTGTATTAAGCACTCCGATGTGGGGCTTTTATGACGTGTCCTTTAAAGGAATGCCATTTTCGTTCCAACGTCCATATGGAACCTATGTAATGGAGAATATTTTATTTAAAATTTCCTTTCCTGCAGAGTTTCATGCACAAACGGCGGCAGAAGCGGCTATGACGCTCCATCAACAGCTTAACCAGATCGGTCGACACGCTGCGGATATACGAAGTGTTTCCATTCGTACGCATGAGGCGGCAATTCGAATCATCGATAAGAAGGGACCGTTGAACAACCCTGCTGACAGGGATCACTGTATCCAGTACATGGTTGCCGTTCCATTAATTTTCGGACGGCTAACCGCGGCCGATTATGAGAACGATATCGCTGCGGATCCGCGAATTGATGAATTACGGTCGAAAATAACCTGCCACGAAGATCCGCAGTTTACTAAAGATTACCACGATCCGGCTAAGCGTGCAATTGCAAATGCACTTACCGTAACTTTAAATGACGGTAGCGTCCTAGATGAAATCAGCGTTGAATTTCCAATTGGGCACCCACGACGGCGCGAACAAGGCCTTCCGTTGTTAATGGACAAGTATCGGCTTAATCTTTCCCGAATATTTTCTACTGCGCAACAGGAACAAATATGGGATGCCACCAAATCGTACGGTCAATTTGTGAAACTCCCGGTACACACTTTGGTCGACCTGATGGTCAAGAAAGTCTAACAAACGTTAATTTTCACCTTAAATAGGAAGGGGGCATGGGGTAAATTTGTTGTAAAATGAGAAGTTCGTCGAAGCTAAATCTTCGAGCGTACTAGGAATTTCCCATTGCTGTCCCAAGCTACGAAAAGCAGCACATTGCTCCAAGAAGATGTGCACGCCAATTTGATCAATATGGCTAAATACGCCGCCTGTGTGTGCCGGGTAGCCGACGCCTAAGACGGATCCGATATCGCCATCGATCGCATTGGCTAAAATGCCCTCATTTAAGCAGCGGAAGCTATCCAAAGCCATCACGTGTAACAGCCGGTTTTTTATTGTTCCATCGGAGTACTGTTCGTTTAGTGCAACGAGATCTTGATCTATCCAAACTTTTTTGGTGCTTGCCGTTACGTCGTAGTCGTATAATCCTTGTCCAGTTTTGCGACCATTTCGACCGAGTTCTACGAGTTTTGTCAAATAATTATAGCAACGTTGCTGGCTAGCGTGCATCTGAGGGAGCTGATCGTACACGTTGATCATTAGGCTTACGGAAACTTCATCAAGTACTGCGAGGGGGCCTACGGCAAAGCCGGCCTCGCGTGCTGCTTGTTCAATCTTTGCCCCGGAAATCCCTTCGAGTAGCATGGTAATTGCTTCGAGAATGTAATTAAAGAAGATCCTTGACGTAAAGAAAGCCGGTCCATCATGTACGACGATGGGTATTTTGTTTAATTGGTAAGCTACATGAAGTGCTTTTGCAACCGTTTCGTCGCTTGTTTTTTTTCCTTTTATAATTTCCACCAGCGGCATTTTGTCTACCGGCGAGAAAAAATGCATCCCCAGGTAACGTTCTGGATGGGGCACTGACTCGCAGAGATCGGTGATCGGAATAGAAGTGGTATTTGTGGCAAAGATACCCTCCTCATGCAAGTATCGTGCGTGCTGTCTGGATACTTCGATCTTTAGATTTCTGTCTTCGAATATAGCTTCAATAATTAATTGTGTACCAGTTAATTTATCGTAATCCGCAGTGGGATATATACGGGCTAATAGTTCGTTTTGTTGCAGCTTGCAGATCTGATGGCGTTGAATTTGTTTGTTTGTGATTTTTTCTGCGTATTGTTTGCCCTGCTCTGCGGATAGTATGTCCTGGTCACATAAAATAGCGGTAACCCCCGATTTTGCTGCTTGATAGGCGATGCCGGCTCCCATCATTCCAGCCCCGATGATGCCAATTTTGTTCACCTTAAAAGGAGCGGCTGAAAGATTGTGCGTTAGAGCTTGTTTTATGCCCATATAGTGGGTGCGGAGCATCGATAAGGTCTGTGGGGATTTCCAAGACATACTGAATACTTCGGCTTCCACCAATAGCGCATCTTTGATGGGCAGCCCTAAGGTGCGTTTTACAACCTCGATACAAGCATTGATACCCGGATTTAACCCGTTAGTTCGTTTTATGACAAAGGTGCTGGCTTGTACGAGCTGCTCTTCATCAATCTCTAAAGACCTTTGACCGCGCAGCGCAATCTGCTCCTGCGTGATTTCTGCGAAATTTTCTATACATTCGACGGCCGATGCGATCGGATCTTGCTCGGGCGTTAGGAGTCGATTGATGATCCCGTGTTGGTACCCTTCTAGCGCGGAATATGAGACACCTTGCGTTAAAAGTGGAATTGCTTGCTCGGGGCCGAGAAGTCGGGAGGTGACGATCGTTGCGCCGAACCCAGGGAACAAACCGTATTTAGCTTCTAGAAAACCAATTTCGAGGTCCTGAAATGCTATACGGTAGGATGCCCATAACATAATCGAGAATGCGGTACCTCGACACGAGCGGTCCAAAAGACCGATAATGGGTTTGCGGGCCGTTTGAAAGATTGTTGAGGACAGTACTAACTTGGAGAGTTTATTATAAAAGTCGGTGTTGTTTTCTGCGGCCTTATATAACGCAAGGTAATCGAGATCCTCTACGGGCGGACTATAGATAATGCCTCTCGTTGCTGGTTCTGCAATAAGCTTGGTCGCCAAGTCCATAAATTGATGTAATTTATCGAAAAAATGATCGATCGAAGGAATCTCGGTTGTGCGCGGCTTTATCCAATATATATTTGCGGCGATCTGCTGGATGTCAAAATATTGACTAGCGGTGTTATCCATGATTTCGAGTTTATATATTCATTTATTCTACTTCATCAACTGAATTTATGTGGAAGGTGCTCCTGAGTTCCCTAACGATCGTGATTTGGGTTTGGATTCGTATTTTATTCGATCAATTTCCATTTTAGCAATTATTTCGAGCATGATCTCTGACGTGCCCGCGATTATTGTACCCACCCGCACATCGCGATATAAACGCGCTATTTTATAATCTTCGGTATATCCGTATCCACCAAAAAGCTGTAAACATTGGTGCACAATTTTAATGGCTAATTCACTTGATTGTAATTTCGCGATGGAGCACTCTTTGACAGCATAGGTTTCTTTTTGTTGTAGGTCGGCACAATGGTAGATGTAAGCTCTGCAGCTTTCGACGTCCGCAACCATTTGAGCGATACGGTGGCGGATAGCTTGAAACTCTTGAATTCGGCTTCCAAACGCTTCCCTACTCTGGACGTAGCTGAGCGTATATTGCAAAGCAGAATCTGCCATGGACAAGGAATATATAGCGGTAATCAATCGTTCCAATTGTAGACCATCCATCAAATAATTAAACCCCTCACCTTCTTCGCCAATTACGTTGTAAATGGGAACTTTAACGTTGATGAACGCCAACTCAGCGGTGTCCGAAGCATATAAACCCATTTTTTTGATCTTACTCGAGTGAACCCCTTGCGCATTCCTATCAATCAATAAAAGGGTGATTTCTCGATTTTTGTCACCTTTATGGGTCTTTACCGCAGTGATAAAGTAGTCGCCATAGAAGCCATTCGTAATAAACGTTTTTGAGCCGTTTACGATAAAATGATCGTCGACCCGTTCGGCGTATGTTTTTATATTCTTAATATCAGAGCCCGCTCCGGGTTCGGTGATCGCGATCGCGCTCACGAGGTCTCCCGAAATTACGGGTGTTAAATAGCGCTGTTTTAGCGATTCAGAAGCATGTTTTAATAAATAGGGAGCGGACATGAATTGAATGACGAGTGTCGCAATGCTGAACCCGCCGGAATAACATTTTGAAATTTCTTCACAGAAGATCATCGCGTAATAGAAATCTAACTCGACCCCACCGTATGCTTGTGGGTAATTTATGCCCATGAATCCCATCGCGCCCATCTTTTTCCAAATAGCACGGTCTATTTGTCCTTCTTTTTCCCAGGTGTCCGTATTTGGTAAAATTTCTTTTCGAATAAAAGCTTGCAAAATTTCACGAAATTCCTGATGTTCTTCGGTAAGCTGTGTTGCATGCATACGCGTTCGAGTTTAATGGTTTCATTGCCTGTTCAAAGATCGCCGCGCGTCCTTCGTTGAGCAACGAATTTAGTATAAATAGCTGATTATATGGTGATTTTAATCGTTATTTTTTTCTGTTCTTTGAAGACCTATTTGCTAACCATTTCCATATCGAAACTTTTAACAAGCTTTTGTCTCAGAAGGAATTGGTCCGGTTTGTGTATCTTTACTGGGGTATATGTTATATACTTTAGCCGTGATAGGATTCGCAGTTATGATCTCAAAAAGACGGCGGCGCACGGAAATTTTTTAAACAGAAGGTGTAAATTATGATCAAGCGAGTATTTATTGTTGCAGCAAAACGAACGGCAATTGGAAGTTTTGGTGGGAAATTGTCGGCGCTCTCGGCGACACAATTGGGCGGGCATGCTGTGGCAGGATTATTAAACGGTACCGGTTTGCCTGCCGCGGAAATTCAAGAAGTTTTAATGGGATGCGCCTTACAGGCCGGTATGGGGCAGGCTCCAGCGCGTCAGGTTGTGCGATATGCGGGGTTAGCAGATCATACCTCGGCAACGACCATTAATAAAGTATGTTCGAGCGGAATGAAAGCCGTTACAATGGCATGCCAATCTATTTTGCTGGATGATGTGCATATCTCCATTGCTGGTGGCATGGAGTCTATGAGCCAAGTTCCCTATTACGTGCCTAGCTTACGTTGGGGCGCAAAATATGGCGCGCAATCGCTTCTTGATGGAGTACAACACGATGGTCTGGTCGACGTTTACAGCGAGCAGGCGATGGGCAATTACGGAGACCTTTGTGCGCAACGTTATGAGATTTCTCGCACGTCGCAGGATGATTATGCTATTTCTTCTTATCAGCGGGCACAGCAAACATGGGCAGAAGGGAAATTTTGCTCAGAAGTAATACCGGTACCCGTAAAGTTGCGTAGTGGTGAAATGCTTGTAGAACAGGACGAAGCATATCTCAAGGTAGATTTTGAAAAACTTAGGGGGTTGAAAGCTGCATTTTCATCCGATGGAACGGTTACCGCTGGCAATGCTTCTTCGCTCAGTGATGGTGCTGCTGCTTTGCTATTGATGAGTGAGGATCGCGCACGCAGTTTAAAGATGAAGCCCCTAGCCGAGATTGTCGCATATACGGACGTCGAACAGGCACCAGAATGGTTTACGACAAGTCCAAGCATTGCAACGGAAAAGGTACTTGAGAAAGCAGGACTTCAACTAAACGATATCGATTATTTCGAGTTTAATGAAGCCTTTTCTGTCGTACCTTTAGTAAACGCTCAAATACTAAGTATCCCAAGAGACAAGATTAATATTTACGGCGGGGCAGTGTCGCTAGGACACCCACTGGGGTGTTCGGGCGCACGTATTTTAGTAACATTGACAAATATTTTACGGCAGGAGGGAGGCAGGTACGGGTTGGCGGCTATTTGTAATGGGGGGGGCGGCGCATCGGCAATGATCATCAAACGAGTGGAAGACTAAATAACTAATCATCGGAATAAAAAATCCTGAGATATTGCGTACCTCAGGACTAAAACCAAACCAATTATTAAACCTCAATCTAACTGTCAAATCGAACGTGTGCCAATAATCCACGCGTTTTTAACTTAAACAGCGACTACTGCGATATTGTTTTAGAAGTGTTGAAATAATCGAAGAATAAAGAAGTCCACATCGCTGCAGACTTCTCTTAACTAAATTAAACTAAACAAACAATATTTCCCTCGTTGAGGTGCGGGACTTTCTTAATCTTGGTAAGATGTAACTACCTTACTTACTTCCCATCCTTCTGTGGTATGGTTTAGAGTGATGTAATCAACGCGGGTAAAGTTTTTAAACTTCATCGTTGTCTTCGCAAGACACGCTTGTGCATTCTCATCTAATATCTGATAGGATGTCTCACAGTCATATTGTACCCCTTGGTTATTCTCTAAAAATTGGGTGTAGACTTTTTTGTTGAAGGTGTCGCCATTTGCAACATTTTGATACTCGAAATCCTCGGCGAAAAGAAGATTATTCATTTCTTTCGCGCCAAGTGTAGTGGCATCGATGTAGGCGTTTATGATTGCTGCGGATTCAACTGTTTCTACCGGCTTTGCATGGTTAGCGGCAAATGCGCTGAATGAGGTAATCATGATAATGGCTGCTGCGATAGTTGTGATTGACTTTTTCATGGTATTTAAGATTTTAATGTTGTGGAATATGTTAAGTACTTTTTTTCTTATTTGATACATCAAAGGTATAGCGCACAGGGTGTTTGCCGAAAAGTAATTAGATCAGATCAGGAGTTTTCTCGGTAAAAGTCGATTTGTGTTCGGTGAATACTTTTGCTGGCAAGGAATAAAATGAATAATCCTGAAGCGGGGAGCTCCAGGATTATTACTACTAACCAATTATTAACCTAAATTATGAATCCATAGAAGTGCAAAAGATGTGCCTAGCTGATTATTTGTGCGATTTGTTAACATATTTTAACGATTTAGCGCGCTGTTTTGATGAAATTGAGACACGGTTGCAATACAATTCATTTTTGCAGCCATTCCTATTTTGACAAAAGTAGACAATACGACACATCATTATTTTTTGTAGCGTGTCATGCTATGCGGCGCAAGAAAAAATCCTGAAGCGGGGAGCTTCAGGATTTTACTAACTAACCAATATTAACCTAATTTATGAATGCTAATACTTTTGCAAATAGCATGCCGGGCGTTTGAATGATATTAGTGTTTAACAGAAGTTAACAACCTAATATGGGATTTGATCGTTTGGTCTGGTGCATGTAGCTAACCATTATCTGGTTCGTGCTATTAGTGGCAACAATGTCAGGCTGGGGATGCAAAAAAAAAGAGTGGAAGAATTATCTTTGCAGCCGTATGCCCGTATCAGGAGCTAACATCATGGTTTAATTTTTAGATAATAGATGAGTAATTACCTGCGATCTTATATTTTAATCGTTTCATTTGGGACTTTTTTGCATGTAGCATTCGGCTCAGCATGTTTAGCACGTGAGCTTCCTAATCCACCCGGTAAGAGTGCCCGAATAATGAGCAATGTCGTCAGGGATAGTTTATTTCGAGTGATAAAAGTCATCGACGGAGATACTTTTTGGGTAGAAGGGCGTGGCCGTCGATTTAAAGTTCGTTTTATTGGTGTGGATGCACCGGAAATACGTAATTCACAATACAAGAAGAAAGGCTACTTTGCCAGTGAAGCCAGGGAGTTTGTACGTCGTTTATGTGAAGGTAAATTCGTTAGACTGGAATATGATGTGCAGTCTACAGACCGTTATCAACGGGATTTGGCATATGTTTACCTGGAAGATGGTCTGTTTCTGAATGCAGCACTCCTTCAAGGTGGCTATGCAGTGGTGGCGACTTTTCCACCAAACGTACGTTACGTTGATTACTTTTTGGAACTGCAACGTAAAGCACGACGGAAGCGGAATGGGCTCTGGGCACAATAGCCCCGAACAACGAATTCCTGACCGGTTAGGCATATCTCTCGCTAAAATTTGCTACGATTTTTTCTGCTAGATATCCTGTATTTTAGTTTTGCTAATTTTGAGTTCGACAATAATCTCCGAAAAGCGATCTCTTTTCTATTGTGTACATAATAAAGGCATTAACGAATGTTAGCGTTTTTTTGTTTCGTAAATTGAATGTTAATTTTAAGATGTATGAGACTCGTTCTGACCTGAAATTTACTATAAGATTAAGTGTGTTAATATTTCTTGTTTGCCTTTCAAATACTCTTCGTGCGTAACAGGTAATCGGGTTCGTGGTGGGCGAAACTACTAAAAAGCCTATAATGAATGCAAGAGTAACCATACCTAATTCTATCACTTTTACCGGTCTCTCCGCGCGGTGTAATTTGGAAAATATCCATTTTGGGGATACCATGTTAATTAGCCATATGGGGTACGAATCCAATTCCGTCATTTATGGTAGCGGCATTAAAGCCGACACTGGATTGTTTTTTTGCATGTCAGTCCGATTGCGATACAAGAAATAACAATTAACGGAATTCGCAATTACACGCGGGACAGAAGGAAAGAATTTTCTTCTGTATTTGATGCCGAAGTCATAAAGTTTAAAGACATCTTCATTCCGAAGGCACCCAATGCGTCTGCACCTTATTCACCTTTTCAAAGTTCTACATCGAGACTAGTGAATGTCGATCTTTTAGCCGTTTTTTTCATTTCTTACTAAAAATAAATCAGCGGCTTCGAAACTGCAGAAAAAGTTTCAAAAGAAAATGAATATCATTATGTGGGTCAAAGATTTACGCGCGAAAAAGTACCTTTCATAACGCCGTTAAAAGGTGATTCCCTCTGAAAATTTATGAATAAATATCGTCCCGAATCTGAAGAAGCGAGACATGTGACAGACTACCAATTGCCCCACATATTTTTCGACACCTTCGGGAACGGAATTTTCGAAACGAAAAAATGCCTTCCATTTCTGAAAGGCATTTTCCGCGGAGAGTGAGGGATTCGAACCCCCGAACCTGTGACAGTTAACGGTTTTCAAGACCGCCGCATTCGACCACTCTGCCAACTCTCCGCGACAAAAGTAGAAATTCTATTCAGATCTACAAAACTTAGTTCCGATCAAGATCTTTATGCTTTGAAAATGAGTGAGATTATTTTTTTCTCTTTAAAAATATAAGCTGGAAATATTTAGAGCGTGGCTAATGGAACCAAACATTAGGCTGGATATTCGTTGTCAAATTAGATTAATTCTCCTATTTTCACGCCGGATATGGGGAAAGTCATAAAACCAGTTAAACGAAAATCCAAGAAAATCATTGAGGAGCAGGGGGTAATTCAAGATCGTTTCCTTTTTTGGAGTATAACGATACCATTTATATTGGTGTTTGTGACTGGTATTATATTCTGGCGGGCCAATTTGTCAGAGAGTCTTAAAAAAATTATTTTTGGCCAGGAGAGAACTACCCCCCACAGTGTCACCGAACATGCACGACGCAATTTGCGATTAATGCGGGAGCACACCACTTACATATATGGTATTGACGTCTCACAATATCAGGGGCAAATTAATTGGATCGACCTGAATACAATTCACGACGAAATACCGCTTGATTTTGTGTTTATCCGGGCGACGATGGGGGAAAAGGCAGTCGATACCCGTTTTGGTGAAAACTGGGAAGCAGCGCAGAGTCGAGCAAAGTTACGCGGCGCGTACCATTACTTTCGGCCGAATGAGAATTCCGTTCGTCAGGCACAAAACTTCATTGGATCCGTGCAATTGCGTTCGGGGGATTTACCTCCGGTGATCGATATTGAAGAGCGGCCAAAAAAGCAATCTATGGATTCCTTAAAAGTAGGGCTACGACGATGGCTTGAATTGGTGGAGAGTCATTATGGAATTAAACCAATTGTTTACTCAGGCGATAGTTATTTTACGGACTTTCTTCAAAAGGAATTTTCGGATTATATATTATGGATCGCCAATTATAATTTTTGGGTAGAAAAGCCTAAGAAGCATTGGAATTTCTGGCAATTTTCTGAGCGTGGGTTCGTTCGGGGAATTAAAGGGCCTGTGGACCTTAATTTGTTCAAAGGTGATATGGAGCGTTTAGAGGAACTTGCAATACCGTATTAGCATATTGCTTAGAAACATTTGATCAAAATAACTGTTACATATATATGGCAAAATTTAGTGAAATTATAGAGCAGCATCCAACGGTACTGATTGATTTTTCAGCAGTTTGGTGTGGCCCCTGTCAAGTATTAGGGCCGATCTTGAAGGAGGTGAAAAGTCATTACGCAGATCAGCTTTCTGTAATCAAAATCGATGTCGACAAAAATAAAGATTTGGCTACTCAATACCGGGTTCAGGGTGTGCCCACCATGGTGTTGTTCAAGGAAGGGCAGCAAGTATGGCGGCAAAGTGGCGTGTTGAGCAAAGAACAGCTAATTGAAATTATTGACAAGCACCACTAGTTCATGAAGCTAATCTTCGTTCTCGGTAATAGAATTGAGAGGAGTTGCTAATTTTGTAATTAGGACTTTATCAATCCGGCGACCATCCATGTCAATAACTTCTAGTTGATAGCCTTTGTATTTAATATATTCCCCTTCTTCAGGTACGTGGTCAAGGGTGAGGAATACAAGACCACCAAGGGTGGTTATCGCGCCAACCTCTTCCTGATCTTCCTCGGAAAGACTAATTTGGAAGTATTCTAGGAAATCATCTAGTTGCGTGCGGCCTTCGACAACGACTGATCCGTCTTCGCGCTTACGGAATGCGAAAGATACTCCACGGTCATCAATGGAATCCATCTCGCCGAATAAGGTTCGTACTATATCCTTAATCGAGACGATTCCTTGTGGTATCCCGTATTCGTCGATAACGATGGCAAGTTGTGCTTTAGCATTACGGAAGACACTCAGCACGTTGTAAGCAGATGTGTTTTCATTTACAAAAGGGATGGGGTATGTTAATTTCGCTAAGTCGATTGGCTTTTCATCGAGAATATTTTGCATGAGCGCTTTCACATGCACAACACCTTTAACTTGGTCGAAGCTTCCGTCTACTACTGGAAACTCGGAATGTTTCGAATTTCGAATAATCTCTTTATTTTCCTCGAAAGAATCCTTTAGGTTTATGCAGTCAATATTTGAACGGTGAACCATTAAATTGACAGCTCTCTTGTCGCCTAATACAAGGAGGCGATCGACGAAGTCATGCTCGAAATTCTCAATTACACCGCTGTTAACACCTTCATCCACCATCGCTTTTATTTCTTCTTCGGTCACGGTGTTCTTACTTACTTTGATGTTTAATATACGAACGATGGCGTCGGTCGAAATACTCAGGAGCCAGACAAAAGGTTTTACAATTCTACTTAGCACGCGCATGGGTACTGCCACCAGCATGGCATATTTTTCAGGAATGGCCATTCCGATGCGTTTAGGCACCAGTTCACCAATAACTAATGACAGGTAGGTTATAATCAAAACGACTACAGTGGTGGAAATTTGTTCGCTGTAGGCCCGTATTGCTGGTATATTTTGTAATATTATGGTCAAGTATTTTGAAATCGTACCTCCGCTAAAAAAACCAGTCAATATACCGATAAGGGTAATTCCAATTTGGATTGTCGAGAGAAATTGATTTGGATTTTCTTTTAGTTTGAGGGCTATTTTCGCATTGTTAGACGTTTCTGCAGCAGTTTTTAGCCTCGCTTTACGACTAGATACTATTGATATTTCGGAAGCAGATAGAATACCATTGATAACGATAAGGCAAAGGATAATTAAAATCTCAGTGAGCATAAAAGAAGTTTGGTAGCCAAAATACGAAATATTTTGAAGAATAAATTGTCGTTAGTGAAAAAGAGGTGTGTGGTTGGCAAAATGAAGGCAAATGTTTTTTGCTGAAACGTTTTCTTAAAAACAAAATAACCAAAAAAATGAGCAAACGTTTGTGTTGTTTTGTTTCTTTTGTTTTTGACTTTATTTAATGATATTGCGAATGAATTTATGTTTATTTTGAAATTTCCGAATGTTTGAATATAAAAATATTGATGTGATAAAGTCCGCAAATCAATTTGAAATTGAGGGAGATATAAAAAGCGTCGAACGGTTTGGTTCGGGTCATATTAATGATACATATTGTGTAACGACGAACCGTCCAGGGGGGAAACGTTACTTACTACAGCGCGTGAATAGCAATATTTTTCAGAATGTCGCGGGATTGATGGACAATACCAATCTTGTTATAGACCACTTAAAGAGGAAGTTGATATCCCTAGGGCAAGAACCGGACGTCGAGAAAAAGACGTTAACGCTTATTCCAACGCGAACAGGTGAGTTATTTTTTCAGGACCAAGAAAGCGATTGTTGGCGCATGTTCATCTTGATTGAAGATACCAAGAGTTACGATATCGTTGGAACTCCCGCACAAGCATTTTCTGGTGGTCAAGCTTTTGGTGATTTTCAGCGAAGTTTGTCCGATTTGGATGCCACGCGTTTGGTCGAGATTTTACCGAACTTTCACAACATTGATTTTCGAATGTCAAATTTGGCAGCCGCAATCGCTGAAGATGCGGCAGGTAGGGCGGTAGAAGTACAGGATGTACTAACCTATATTTTTGACCGCAAAGACCGTATGCGTACGGTTTTGAAAATGGGAAACGAAGGGAAACTGCCGCTGCGGATAACCCATAACGACACCAAATTCAATAACGTGCTGTTAGATATGAATGACAATGTACAATGTGTTATTGATTTGGATACGGTAATGCCTGGATATGTTGCCTATGATTTTGGTGACGCCATCCGTACGATTATCAATTCTGCGGCGGAGGATGAAGAAGATTTATCGAAAGTAATTTTAAATATTCCGCTGTATGAAGCTTATTCACGAGGATATTTGAGTGAAGCGAAAGACTTCTTGACTGCAGATGAACGCGATTCGTTATTGCACGGCGTTTTTCTTTTACCGTACATGCAAGCCGTTCGGTTCTTGACGGACTATTTAAATGGTGATACCTACTATAAAATTCAATATCCTACACATAATTTGGTTAGAACAAATGCACAACTTAAATTAGTGCATGAATTGGAATCAAATGAGCAAATGCTAGCAAACATTCTCAATGCTAGCATGAGCATTTAATAACGAAATCTATGAGCAGTCTTTTAGTTCCTAGGGTAAATATTGCAACTGGTAAGTTCAATTACTTTCAGATGCAAAATAGTCTGGTTGATCTTCCGTGGCACAGCATCTCACAAGTGAATTGGCCGCAATCGTACCCCTATAAACCGTTGGTGAATTTTCAGATTGCCCACGACGATGAGACGTTGTATGTGCATTTTGCTGTCGAAGAAGAATTTATAAAAGCACAGTATATCCGTCCAAATGAAGCTGTCTGGGAGGATAGCTGTGTTGAATTTTTTATTTCCTTTGACCGCAAGCAAACTTATTATAATTTAGAATTTAACGTTTTAGGTACAGGGTTGATCGGTTACGGCAGTTCCATTAAATCTCAGAGGAAGCGCTTGAGCTCGCAAGAGATTGAAAGAGTTAAAACGGCAACTTCGGTGGTTAGTGCGCAAGGGAGGAAAACCTGGTCCACGATCTGGGCGGTTCCGGTAGCAACATTTCAGGCAGCGAAAATAACGAGTTTCGCCCAACTCAAGGGACATTGCAACCTCTATAAATGTGGAGACGAACTACCCAATGCGCATTTTGTTTCGTGGAATCAAATCGATAATCCTACACCAAATTTCCATTTACCCAATTTCTTTGGTGAAATTAATTTCGAATAGCGTCGCTTGGTCGATTAAAATTTATCCAATACGCCGAGTATCCCCGTGAGGCCACCTGTATGTAGGGCTAAAATGGTCGAACCAGGTGCTATTTTGTCACTTTCAATCTGGTCGTGTAAAGCATAAAAAAGTTTTCCGGTATAGGTCGGTTCAATCATTATGCCTGTTTTCTGAGTAAAGTTTTTGACGAATGAAATGAGCTCGGGTGTGGTCTTCGCATAACCGCCAAAATGGTAATCGAGTAATAGGGTGAGTTCATTATTCTCTGCGACATTTAGTTTCTTAATTTCATCGTGTAGAAAATTTGCTCCTTTTAGCACGGGGACCCCGATAATAGTGCTTTCAAGCTTGCACTCCTTGACTCCGTTTTGCAAGCCGGCGAGCGTTGTGCCTGTACCGCAAGCACAATATATCCTATCGTAGCTCCTTGTAAGTTCATGGATAATAGCACTGCAACCGAGCGCACCTTGTCTGCTATAACCTCCTTCTGCGATATACAAAGCCAGTGAATCCAATCCATAGTTTTCCTCGAAAAGCAGGAGTTTGTTTTTATAAGCCTCTCGGGAGACAAAACGTAGCTCCATTCCAAAGAGCTGACAAAGTTTTAACACAGTGTTTTCGACTTGCTCACCGCGTACGAAGCCGACCGTTTTGAAACCGAAAGTAGCACCCGCAGCCGCGGTCGCTAAAAGATGGTTAGACCAGGCGCCGCCAAAGGTGATCAGTCGCTGTTTGTTTTGTTTTTTTGCCTGATTGACGGGATATTTAAGCTTGCGCCATTTGTTGCCCGAGATATAGGGATGAATAAGGTCATCTCTTTTGACGAAAACGCGAATGCCTTTTTGTTTATATAAAGGAAAAATTATTTCCTGTTCCGGACTGTGAAATTCAAATGCCAACATAATACTTTGTTAAAGTTAGTAGTTTTTAAAGGATTTCGATACTTTTGCGTGATGGCAGAGGAAATAGATTTACAGGAACAAGACGACCGCGAACTTTTTGAGCATTATCGATTCGAGGCGGATAAAGGACAGGCGTTGCTCCGATTGGATAAGTTCTTGATGAATAGAGTAGAAAATACCTCTCGTAATCGGATTCAGAATGCGATTGACGCACAAACGGTGTTTGTAAATGGCAACCTTGTAAAAGCGAGCTATAAAATTAAACCGTTTGATGTAGTGACACTCGTCCTTGCCGAGCCGCCACGCGACACAGAAGTATACCCCGAAGATATTCCGTTAGACATACGTTACGAAGACGATGATTTACTGATCGTTAATAAACAGGCGGGTATGGTCGTCCATCCCGGATATAACAATTACACGGGGACGCTGGTCAATGCGCTGAGTTTCCATTTCAGTAAACTTCCTACTTTACCGGGCAATATTGGCCGGCCGGGGTTGGTACATCGAATTGATAAGGATACATCCGGTTTATTGGTTATTGCCAAGACCGAGTGGGCGATGACAGTTTTGGCCAAACAATTCTATGACCACACAATAAATCGAAAATATACAGCGTTAGTTTGGGGAGATGTATTGGAAGATGGCACGGTTACTGGTTATATTGGCAGGAGTTTAAAAGATCGGCGAGTAATGGATGTTTATGAGGAGCCTGAGAAAGGAAAGTGGGCTGTCACACATTACCGCGTGATTGAGCGATTCGGGTATGTTACCTTGGTTGAATGTTCTTTGGAGACAGGTCGTACGCATCAGATACGCGCACATATGAAGTCCATAGGTCACCCCTTATTTTCAGATGAACTATATGGTGGGAAAAAGATACTGAAAGGAACAACTTTCACCAAATACAAACAGTTTGTAGCAAATTGTTTTCAGATCATGCCTCGGCAGGCCTTACACGCCCAACACTTAGGGTTTATGCATCCGCGTACCAAGCAGATGGTCGACTTTGACGTGTCATTACCTTCAGATTTTCAAGGGGTTATTGATAAATGGCGATCCTACTCATCTATGCCTGAGCAATAATACTTGAGCAGTACTATTTAAGAACAAATACGATGTCGTTACAATATATAAATTTTGATGGGCAAATTATTGCCGCAGATTCGCCCGTAGCTACTGTTGATAATAGAGCTTTTCGATATGGCGACGGACTTTTTGAGACCATGCTATGGAAAGACGGCGATATTCGATTTTTAGATTTTCATATTCAAAGGTTGCAGAAAGGAATGGAATTATTGCAGATCGAAGAATATACCAAATTTGATCGTTTTTTCATACGCTCCAAAGTGGATGAACTAGCTAGAAAGAATAACGTTATCGGGCAACAGTTTCGCGTCCGTTTTAGCGTGTTTCGTGCTGGAGCAGGACTGTATTCACCGGAAACGAATAGACCTGTTTTTTGTGTTCAATTATCGAGAATGCCTGCAACACTACGTGATAAAAAGATGGGATTGATTATCGATCTTTATACGGATGTGAAGAAGCCTTTCGGTGATCTTTCTCACTTGAAGTCGAATAATGCCTTGGTCTATGTTTTAGCGGGCGTTCATAAGAAGAGATATGCTTTCGACGAAGTTTTCATTTTGAACCAAATGGGCTTCTTATGCGAGGCGTTGACTTCTAATATTTTCGTTTATTTCGAAAAAGTACTATATACACCCGCCTTATCCGAAGGTTGTATTGAAGGAGTGATGCGCCGAGTTGTGATGGATATGGCCAATGACGAGGGTGTTCCTGTCGTTGAGGCGCAGATTAGCCCGGAAATCATGAAGCAAGCCGATGAGATTTTTTGTACGAACGCCACGCAGGGTGTTCAGTGGGTCATGGGCTATAAGCAAAAGAGATACTTTAATAAGATATCCAGAATCCTACAAGAGAAGTTATTGACATGGAATTACAATGAAGGCTAGCCGGTGATTCATACATCAAATAAGTTGCCGGCGTATGCCGAAAGTAGTCTCTAAAAAAATAACGTGCCACTTTACATCGGGCGTGCTGTTTATTTTTTAGCGTGCTATAATTGATTTTGTTTCCTTTTATCACGCTGTACGAGCAGGTAAGTAATATATAATAGTAATAACCAAATAGGAATTAATTCGACCGATATTTGCAGTCCAGTATACCACATCATAATTAGTACCCCTATTAAAAAGAGTAAGCAGATATAATTACTAAGCGGATAAAATAGGGACGGGAAAGACGATTTTTCCCCATTCGATCTGATTTGTTTTTTGAAGAACAGATGTGTTAAACAAATCATGATCCAGTTAATTACCAGCGATGACACGACCAGGCTCATAAGTACTTCAAGCGCTTTCTCCGGGGCTAGTTTATTAATTACAATACAGACGGCTACGAGTAGCGCTGAGACGAGGATGGCATTGATTGGTGAGTGATTCTTGTTGAGCTTTGTGAGGAATTTGGGTGCATTTTTCTGTTCGGCCAAACCATATAGCATCCGCGAGTTACTATACACGCAGCTGTTGTATACGGATAGTGCGGCAGTCAATACGATCAGGTTCAGTGCGTTTGCAATAATGTTTGTAAAGTAATAGGTTGACCCAAATAGTTCAAATTGCATGCCTTTCAGGCTTGCAAATACTTCGACAAAGGGACTAGTTTGTGGCGTCATAGTTCGCCAAGGCATGAGTGAAAACAAAATGATCAATGAGCCAATATAAAAGATTAAGATTCGCCATAGCACTTGATTGGTAGCTTTGGGGATATTTTTTTCAGGATTTTCGGCCTCTGCCGCCGTGATGCCCACGAGCTCAAGGCCGCCGAAGGAAAACATAATCATCACCAGTGCTGCAAGCAAACCTTCAAATGCGCCGTTATCACTAACAGTCAACCACCCTTTAGGGAATAATCCCCCATCGTTGGTAAGGTTGTTCAAAGTAGCCTGTTCGCCTCCGTTACCCGTAATTAACAAATAGGAGCCGAAGATGATCATTGCGATAATAGCAACGACTTTAATGATGGAAAACCAAAACTCCGTCTCTCCGTATACCTTTACCGATGCTAAATTCAAAGCGTTAATGACGAGGAAGAAAAACAAGCTGGAAATCCATAATGGAATCTCGGGCCACCAAAACTGGACATAATGACCAATAGCGGTAAGTTCTGCCATGCTCACCAATAAATAAAGAACCCAATAGTTCCATCCTGAGGCATAACCACCGAATGCACCCCAATATTTGTTTGCAAAAAAACTAAAGCTACCCGACACTGGTTCGTGAACGACCATTTCTCCGAGCTGCCGCATGATAAAAAAGGCAATTATTCCAGCAATCCCATACCCTAAAATAACGGACGGTCCGGCCAAAATAGCAGCTTGCCCTACCCCAAGGAATAACCCTGTACCTATTGCCCCGCCGAGCGCAATTAATTGGATATGTCTGTTGCTCAGTCCTCGCTTAAGTGTTTTACTTTCCGTGGTATTTGTTTTCAATGTATTTTAGCGCTAATTGATTCAAAAAATTCAGTGACAAGATAGATGTTTCTGTTGAAATATTGACCTGTTTTGACGAAAAACTTGAACCGCTGGTTTTCCCGTTCGGTTTGCGTATCCGATGGCAAAGGGGACATTATGCCCCCTTTTGTAAATGCTGTCGGAGAGTCCGTGCATAACTTAGCTACGTTCCCCCCAGTGCTATTGCGGCATTGATAATATTAGAGTGTGATGCTTTCGTCTTTTGGATATTTGATCGAATAGGAGAATTTTATATTTTTTGTTTCTCCCGGTGCCATCTTGACGTTCCAGCGTAGAATTCCTGTTTCTGCATCAACGGAAGCACCATCTTTATCGCGCAACTCGATATCCATCGCCTTGTCAGTCGATAGGGGATATTGATCGTTTAGTTCAACGGAGACAGCTGTTTTTTTATTGTTCTTCAAACTGATTTCGTAGGTAAAAAGCTGGGTCTTATTGTTCCCAAATGTTTTGACTTGCGAAAGGTCCTCAACGAGCTCCCGCTTCACCTGAATAAGCCTATCGCGGCCCATACTTAGCAGTAAGGTGTCTGCAGTGGTGGCGGGATCTAACCGCGTTTTTCCGACTATCATATTTTCGACGAATATATTCGCTTCTCCGGGAATCAGGTTCAGCTTCTCATAATTCGTAAGTTCCGCCGATAGGTACACGCCAGGGTCAATTCCAGGCGCCGAAACATATTTAAATGTGACTGGCGTTTCATATTCACGCAAGTTTACTGCATGTGTTTTGTTGTTTGAAATAATCGTATAAGGGACCTCGATGTCAAATGTTGTATACATTTGGTTTTCGGTTTGTACTACACTCGGGGCTGCCATTTCCAGTTTCGCCAAGTTGCGTTTTGTCGTGGTTACGGCTATTTCATTAAGGAGTTGCGGTGCTCGTCCTACAGCTGTTCGAGCAAAAGGCTTATTGAAATAGAGTCGCCAAGGCTGTAGAACCGGCAACATTCCGCCCTGCGTAGGACTTCCGGTAGATAACTGCAATTGGACATTTGTCCAGTCGACACCCGTATTTTGAAACACGTTTGCTTTATAGACGATGTTCAGCGGCTGTTTTAAATTCTCTGCACGAACGTCGTACGCGGCTTTCCACCCGGCGCCCAAAGCGAGGTAGGTCATTTTGAAGGGTTTTATACCTGCGCTGGAGTTCATGACCTGTACAATGAGCTGACCGCTTGCTGCTGAAGTCTGTCCTTTAAGTTCATCTAGACGTGCTTTTGCAAGCTTTACCAAAGGCGCTTGTAGTTCTATTTTTTCTGTAATCGTACTGATGTTATTTTTTACCGCAAGATATTTTGGTTTGTAATATTCGGTCATCTTTATCAACTCGGAGACCGTTGTTCCAGAATTGTCCGATGTTATTTTTTGATTGCTTTCCAAGAGCTTAAGGATCGACTCTTCCGTTTGCTTTTCATTCTCTAATTCGGTTAGTTTGTTTTGCTCATTTTTAAAAGCAGCCTCATATTCGAGGTATTCGGGTGATTTGATCTCTTCGGTAGTCGGATCCTTGGCGGCCCGTACGGATAAGATGGTAACCGATGGGGTGGAACCGATCTGAATAGTATTCTCGTCGATTTTCGACGCCACATGTGTGAAAGTAATCTCGCTGCTTCCTTGAGGTAAGTTAACGGATGTCTCATGCAGGAGTTCGGCATTGCTAGTAAACACCGTCACATGTTTAAGTTCTGGTTTTATAGTAAGTTTATCTTGCGCGAATGTCGTAGCGCTCAATATCGCACCGATGGCGATTAATAGGGCGTGTTTATTTTTCATCGTTTTAATTTTTACCATGGATGCAGTAAAGTGCGAAATTCCACAACGCATCAAAAAAAGAGGTGTACAGTTACCTTTTTTGATCGTCAGGAAGTGCGATGCCGCATCCGCAGCCTTTGGAACACCCCCCATTTTTATTGGAGGGTATTACTTTTTTTATAATAAAAAAGAGGGCGATGATAAAAATTACCCCAATAATTCCATATTGAATGTAAAGTCCCATATTTATTTACTTAAGGGTTTGATATGCAATAAAAGCGAAGATGTAGGCAACTCCAGTCATCATCACTGTTTGAAAGATTGTCCATTTCCACGATCCTGTTTCTCTTTTAACGGTGGCGATTGTACTCATACATTGCATTGCGAATGCATAAAAAAGCAATAAGGATACGCCTGAGGCAAGATTATATGCCGGCAGCCCGGTGTTTCTATTGATTTCTGAACGCATTCGGCTTAACAAAGTCTCTCTTTGGCCTTCATCTTCGATGTCTACGTTTTCTCCGAGACTGTACACGGTTGCCATTGTCGCAACAAATACCTCACGAGCAGCGAAGGAGGATACAAGACCAATCCCCATTTTCCAGTCGTAACCCAGCGGTTCTACCAGCGGTTCGATTCCCATGCCTATATAACCAAGAAAGGAGTGCTCAAGTTTGAATGACGCTATTTTCTCTTCCAGGTGCGCCCCCTCTAAAATGGGATTTGCTTGCTGAACGTACTTTTGGGCCTCGCTGAACTTATCATTCGGACCAAAACTACCCAGTACCCATAAGATAACAGACATCGCTAAAATGATCTTACCTGCTCCGAAGATAAAGCTCGAGGTCTTGTCCCAAATATTGGTGATTACGTTTTTCCAATCCGGGGTTTTATAAGATGGTAGTTCGAAGATAAGAAAACTTTTATGTTCGCTTTTGATCACCAAGTTCAAACCCCATGCGGATACTAATGCAGCAACGACGCCCAACACATAGAGCAGCGTCAACACTAGCCCCTGCAGCCCAATCCCCATAAATGTTTCGTCGGGAATAACAAGGCCTATCAGCACGATGTATATCGGCAGGCGAGCAGCACAGGTCATAAATGGCGTAACCAGCATGGTCAGTAAGCGTTCTTTGGTGTTTTCGATATTACGAGCCGACATAATTGCGGGAACTGCGCATCCTATCCCGGAGATGAGCGGAATAACGGATTTTCCATTTAAGCCATAAGGTCGCAGCCATCTGTCCATTAAAAATACAACCCGGCTCATATAGCCCGTTTCCTCCATCAGTGATACCAACAAAAATAAGATCGCGATCTGCGGAATAAAAATCACGATTCCACCAATACCAGCGAGGAGCCCTTGGGTGATAAGGTCCGAGATCGGTCCATCAGGGAGCACGGTCGAGGTATAGGCGATTAGTGCCGAAAAATTTTCATCAATCCAATCCATTATTGGTGTGGAGAGCGTAAAGACCAACTGGAAGGTGAAGAACAATATTAAAAAGAAGACTATATACCCAAAAACAGGATGTAATAGGTATTTATCGATGACATTTGTTTTCGTGAGGTGCTTATTTTCAATCTTACTGATTATAGCTTCCGTATTCTTGTCAACCGTTTTATGGCGTCTTACAACTTCATGTTTTTGCAAATTACTTGCCGTGAGCTGATGTTTCGCGCGCAACGCGAGGATAGCATCGTTTAGTTCTTTTGAAAGAAAACTAATTTTATCTTGGGCTACAAATTGCCAGGTCTGATATTCTGTTAAAAGTGGGAATAAGCCTTTCGCTTCCTCCATTATCGTGGCGTAGTCGGATCCAATATTGAAGCCTCCGGTATAAGTTCCGGGCCGGTCATCGAATGCACGGATGAGCTCTTTTATTCCTTTGCCATTTCTCGCGTCGGTAGTATAAACATGGCATTGTAGGTAAGATTCCAATTTATTGTAATCTATATCGAGCCCTTTAGCTGCAACTTCATCGATCATATTGATCACGAAAATTGCCTGCAATCCAAGTTCTCGAGCCTGTTGGTACAATATGATCGAACGGGTGAGGTTGTTCGGTTCGGCCACGACCACCACAAGATCTGGGTAAAATTTATTGGACTTGTCGGCAAGGGTATTAAATACAATCTCTTCGTCGAGCGAAGTAGGGAATAACGTGTAGGTTCCCGGTAAGTCGACAATAGTATATGTTTTGTTTCCAGATTTTAGCGTGCCCTCTCTTTTTTCGACTGTTATTCCGGGGTAATTTCCGACCTTCTGATGAAGTTTGGTAATACGATTAAATAAGGATGTTTTTCCGACATTGGGATTACCCAATAGCGCTATAATGGGGTTGGTCATAGTTACTTACTTACAAAAATATGTATTGCTTCTGATTTACGGATAGCCACTAGTGTGTTTGAGTTGTGAATATGCAGACCGATGGGGCCGCTAAACGGTGCTTTGTGTTTGATCTCGACAGTTGTTCCTGGTAACAGGCCCAACTCGAAAAATTTGGAGGGGACTACGGCTTCATCAATCGTACGTATGGTAGCTACCTCGCCAACTTTTAGGATATCTAATCTGAAACTTTCTTGCATTTCTAACGTTTAAAAAAAATATTAAATATATATTCGCGTTGTTATCAATTTAAATTGAACCAAAGATAGCTAATTTAGAATTGTTCTACGGTATTGTCGGTGTCACACTTTTGTTTAAATCATAAAATGAATGAGAATAGAGGATGAAATCAAGGTCATGAAATTCCGTGATAATTGGCATAAATGCACCGTTAATATACTTTTCACCGCCAGTTGGTTGACCCGGAATTTAGAGCGTCGAGCTGCTAAAGTTGATATTACTTTGCAGCAGTTTAATGCGTTACGAATACTTCGCGGACAACTGCCTAAACCAACAACTAACAATCTACTAGGGTCCCGTTTGATCAATAATACGCCGGACATCCCGCGGTTGATCGATCGTATCGTGAGTAAGGGGCTTGTTTTAAGAACCCAAAATAAAAACGATAAAAGAGCCGTCGACTTGTTTATCACCGACCGTGGACTCGATTTACTCCAAGAAATTGAAGATGAGATGATGTTAACCGATCTTTTGCCTGGAAATCTAAGTGACCAGGAGGCGGAAATGTTGACGAGGCTTCTAGATAAGTTACGTGGCAGTTCGGTGTAAATTTAATGAACATGATCATGAGAGCTCTCATGATCATGTTGTTCGATATGTTGCACGTCTTGTCCCTCATGGTTGTGACCGTGGCTGTCGAATAAAAAATTGAAAAGCGAAACTAATATTCCTAGCAGTACCGCAATCAGTTTCTTGCGATTAAATTTATGGTGGTCGGCTGACCCGGATTCAAAAAGAATGGTCGTTGAAATATGTAAAAAGATACCAATAACGATCGCCATTATCTTGTCAAAATACTTCGCAATATTACCGATTTCCCCTTCGCTTATTCCTTTGCTTGTTATGAAACCTAGTGGCGTCATTGCGGCAAATAGAAAAATAAAGAGACATATCTTAGTGCGCGAGAGGTGGGTGTTAATTAAAAGGCTACCTAAGGCGAATGCGGCAGGAATGTGGTGTATTGCTATTCCAAAGACTAGTTCTGATTGGTGCCCGGCAGCAAGTGGCATTCCCTCTAAGAATGCATGCAGACAAAGGCTTATCATAATACCAACTGGAAAAACTGAATGGTTATGATGGTGTATGTGTCCGTGTTCAATCCCTTGGGAAAATTGTTCTAAGATCAGCTGAAATAAAAATCCGCCCAGAATATAAATCCCGATTATTTGTGGGCTTGTGGTATGACTTAGATATGCGTGCGGTATCAGATGTAACACGGTGATACTAAATAGATAAGCGCCACTAAAGGACAATATCAATTTCAGTAACGAGGTGTTGTCTTTTTTGACAAAGAATACCGTTAATCCCGCAACAAAGGCTGAGATAAATAATACTGTAACAATTAGGAATGAATTCATATAGTTGTCGGCTCTGCCGAATCATTGTTTTTAAAGAATGCAGGAAAGAAGTGCTTAAAGAGGTATCCTATACTTGTTCCGATTAAGATACCGAGTGCCGCACCGGCGAGGATGTCTAATGGATAATGAACCCCTACATAAATTTGTGAAATAGCGATCAGAGATGCCCAGGTGATGGCAAGCCACATAGCGTGTTTCCAGCGGCGTCTAAAAAGTACGATCCAGAAAAAAGCCATCGCAAAATGATTTGTAGCATGAGAAGAAGTAAAACTATAGCCCGAACCGCACCGGATCCGAATGTTCACCTCGTTTTTAAATACCAAATCATTACAGGGGCGAACACGTTTAATCGTATTCTTTACAACGCGTGAGGAAACGAGATCTGAAACTCCAAAATTTGCGAGCGTGAAGGCCACGATGATAATACCCATTTTCCCGTAATGTTTGATGAAGAAAATGATGAGAAAAAGGTATAGTGGGGCCCATGTATATGGGTTTCTTAGGATCGGCAAGAGCCAATCGAAAAAGGGATTACTCAATCCTTGGTTGACAGCTAGGAAAAGTTCCTGGTCAAAATGAATAAGCTGATTCCACATATGTCGTGTAGATGTTTGTTTTCGATTTTAAAAATAAGGAAAAATAAGTAACAATGACTCATTTTTATAAACGAAACAGTGTTGCAACAAAAGTACGTTATTAGACGTAAAAGTGAAAGTTTTATAGGAATATTTGTTCGATAAAGCTATTTTTACCTAAAACGAAATTATATGACGCTTATTAAATCGATATCGGGTATTCGAGGTACAATTGGAGGTAAGGCAGGTGATGGTCTTACACCAATCGACATTGTTAAATTTACAGCTGCTTTCGGACGGATTCTATTGGGGAATTCAGACAGCAAGACGATTGTTGTCGGGCGTGATGCTCGGGAGTCAGGAGAGATGGTTAGTAATCTAGTTGTAGGAGCATTACAAAGTATTGGAGCTAATGTTGTGAATTTAGGGCTTTCAACAACACCAACCGTTGAGCTCGCCGTTCCGATGGAGAAAGCAGCAGGGGGGATCATTTTAACTGCTTCTCATAACCCTGGACAATGGAATGCACTGAAACTTTTAAATAATGAAGGCGAATTTATTAGTGATATAGAAGGACAAGAGGTACTTAGACTTGGTGAAAATTTGGATTTTGAATTTTCTGCGGTGCAAGAACTTGGAGTTGAGCGAAGCGATGACTCCTACCTGCAAAAGCATATCGATGCCGTTTTAGCATTGCCGCTTGTTGACGTGGATGCAATTCGCGCGGCTAACTTTAAAATAGCTGTTGACGCGGTAAATAGCACAGGTGGATTTTTTATTCCCGCGTTATTAAAAGCCTTGGGTGTAGAAACTGTTTATAAAATTCATTGCGAGCCAAACGGTAAATTTCCGCACAACCCGGAACCATTGAAAGAAAACCTGACGGATTTATCCGGTGCTGTATTAGAGTATGGAGCCGATCTAGGGATCGCTGTTGATCCAGATGTTGATCGACTTGTGTTTATGATGGAAAATGGGGAGCTTTTTGGTGAGGAGTACACATTGGTTGCCGTGGCGGATTATATTTTATCCAAGACGCCAGGTAATACCGTGTCGAATCTATCCTCCACGCGTGCTTTGCGTGATGTGACGACAAAGCATGGCGGTAATTACTATGCTGCGGCAGTTGGCGAGGTGAATGTGGTTACAAAAATGAAAGAGGTACACGCCGTCATTGGCGGCGAAGGAAATGGGGGAGTAATCTACCCGGATTCGCATTATGGGCGAGATGCGCTTGTGGGTGTCGCTCTTTTCCTAAGCCATTTAGCGCAATTAGGCGGAACGGTGTCTGCATATCGCGCGAGCCTACCGCAGTATTACATGTCCAAAAATAAAATTACTTTAACACCAGGGTTGGATATCGACGGCTTACTAGCGAAGATGCAAGAGAAATATAAAGACGAAGACCATAGTACAATTGACGGTTTAAAGATTGATTTTGCGAACCAATGGGTGCACTTACGCAAATCAAATACGGAACCGATTATCCGTATCTATTCGGAAGGTTTCACGCAGCAAGAAGCGGAAGATATCGCCAATCGAATTATCGCTGAGATTCAAGAAATCATTAAATAAAAAAAAGAGGCCATCCAAAATTTTGGAGTCACATCATTTAATTGAAGATGGCCTCTTTTTTATGAGGAGCTTTTACAAGTTCATAAAAAAAAGTGTTAACTCCATTTCCAGGCGAGGATACGAATTGTCTTATTACCTTGGGTCATCGGAATGATTTTCACAGCTTTGGCTTTGTGGTATTCCAAAATAGCCACTAGCGGTTTTAAATTCTTTTTGTCCGATAAAAGAGAAGTTATCCAGCCTAGCTGTTCCTTATACTCCATACTTTGGTAAATCATGGTCCGTACAAATTGACGTTCGCCACCTTCGCACCACAGCTCGTTGGGATGTCCGCCGAAATTCTGAACAGGCATTGCCCCCGGTTTTTTATTTAAATTGTGAAATTTCTTGGTCGATTTTGACCAGTTATCTTCCCGTGATTTAAAGAAAGGAGGGTTGCAGACAACAGCTTGGAAATGTTCGCCCTTTTCAATTACCCCGGTAAAGATGTTCTCTTTATTTTCTTGCAGCCGTACATCAATATTGTTTTTTAGATTAGGGTTGTTCTTTAATATTGATTGCACATGATGGATCGCATTGATATCTATTTCCGTAGCTACAAATGACCATTGATATAACCTTTGTCCCAGAATCGGGTAAATACACGAGGAACCGGTGCCGATATCCATGATACGCACGCGCTTGCCTTTGGGGACAGTTTCATTGTTATCCTCGGCTAGCAAGTCTGCTAGATAATGTATATAGTCGGCTCTACCCGGTATAGGCGGACAAAGACTATTTTTCAAAATTGACCAGTATTCAATTTCATAATACTTCTGAAGTAAACTTTTGTTCAGCTCAAATACAGCGTCGGGATTCCCAAAATCTATCGATTCCGTTCCTGCTGGTGTGAGAACGATATAATCCTTGAGGGCAGGATTTCTGGCCGTAAGTTTTTTGAAGTCATAACCTATGCCATGTATGTTACGTGGATGTAGTGATTTCTTTTGTGGGGAATGCGACATATTGTTTAATTTTGGTACAAAGGTACCATAAAATTCGCTGGATTTGGTGACCAATTGGCTCATCGGCGTGCAGTTTCCAGTTAATATATACGATCTTTATTAGGCGCTAGTATTTTGGACGGTAGCACTATTCAACTGGACAAACGCGAGGCATACAAAATTGAGGACACTCCATAGATGACAGATATAAATATTAAAGATTTTTTAGATAAAAAAGATTAGATAAAAGCAAAAATAAGCAAAACGATTAAAACCGTTGCTATACAATGCTTTATAAAACAGTAGTCTTAGATTGGAAGCCCGTGTCTGTATGATTTTAGGCTTAAATTGACAGGGTTAGGTTACTAAATCGTTACCGATTTATATAGGTAATGAAACAACTTAACAGGTTATATTTCAGTGTTTTGCGCCCCTTTTTATATTTCCTTGTAACTCAATGTAATTTAATTTTAAACATTAAAGATTTGAGTTATGGAGCAGACAAAAAAATCCACGTACAAACTCCTTTTCTACCTTAAAAAGAACGAGCCGAAAAAGAATGGCAACGTACCGATTATGGCACGTATTACCATTGACGGCACGCCCAAAACAATGGGTACAAAGTTAGAAATTGACCCCAATATCTGGGATTTGAAATTTGGAAGAGTTGAGGGCAAGAGTGCCAAAGCATTGAGCATTAACCAAAAATTGGATAATATACGTGGGCGTATCGACAAGATTTATGAAGATATGCTCAAACACGAGGGTTTTGCCACTGCACAGAAAGTAAAGATTAAATTTCTCGGTGTAGGTGTAATGGACGATGCTGTACTAAAGGTTTTCAACGACCAAAATGAGGAATTTAAAAAAATGGTCGCTAAGGGAAAACGCTCCCAAAGCACTTATAGTAAGTATAACACGGTTTACAACCACCTTAGCGAATTTATAAAGGAGCGTTACCATAGGGACGATATGGCATTCCGGGAGCTTACTTCTGATTTTATCCGGGAGTTTGATTTCTTTCTCCGCATTGATAAGGAATGTACCCATAATACGGTTTGGGTTTATACAATGCCCGTTATTGCTTTGGCAGAACTGGCTATCAAAAAAGGGCTGATACGTGAAAATCCGTTTGAGGATTATGAAATCAGTATGGAGGAAACCGACCGGAGCTACCTCTTAAAAGAAGATGTAGAAACCTTATTGTTTCTGAAGCCGTCAAATCCCCGATATGAACTTGTAAAAGACCTCTTTATTTTCAGTTGCTTTACAGGGCTTTCCTACATTGATATTAAGAAGCTGAAATGGGGAAATATCCAATCATTCTTTGACGGACACGAATGGATAATCAGCAGGAGGAAAAAATCTGATGTGGCTTCCAATGTCCGTCTTTTGGAAATCCCAAAACGCATTATTGAGAAATATCGTGGCGTTAGAAAAGATGATTTTGTATTCCCAATGCCGTCTAATGCAACCTGTAATAAGCATATAACTAAACTTATTGAGGAAGCGGGCATTATTACTGAACAGAAAGTTACATTCCACACCGCCCGTCATACTTTCGCTACAATGTTTTTGACCGAGGGCGTACCGCTTGAAAGCCTTAGCAAAATGATGGGACATAAAAATATTTCTACCACACAGATTTATGCTAAAATCACAAGCCAGAAAATCAGTAAAGATATGGATTTGGTTGCCCCCAAATTTAAGGCTATGGAAGATGCCTTTCTTATACAAATGGAAAGTGAAGAAATAGAATTATTAAATGAAGTTACACTTGAATTTTACGATACCGAAGAAGTTATGGTTTAAAACATAGTCTATTCTTTATTTTCAGATTAAAGCAGGATTTATTCCTGCTTTTTTTATTGCCCCTACTTTTCGATTACTCCTATCTCTTTTCACAGGCTATCACAGCCTGAATATTGATACCCCATATCAAAATAATATTAGACCAGAATTTTCCACAATCAACCGGTAAAAAGGCAGCTAAGTTATAGCGGGCAGCCACCGCACACCCCCACCAATAAAAAAAACGAATGAACGGTTTCCCCCTAAAGGAACCCCCATTAAATCATTTTTTTCTTGGTTTTCGCTGTTGCCCGCTTGGATTATCTGCTTTCTTTTTTCCGGTTTTTCTTTTGGAAAAATTTATGCGAAGCGAAGCGGAGCAGACCACAACAGGAAGCAGGGAACGAGAAAAGCGAACGTAACAAAATGTCAAATTTTTAAAAACAGAACGATTATGAACATCATCGGACGACTGACAAGAAATGCGGAAGTACGCACCTTGTCGAACAGCAAACAGGTAGTGAATTTCTCAATTGCTACAAACGACACCTATCGCAACAAACAAGGCGAACGAGTAGAACAAACAACCTACTTCGATTGTGCCTATTGGATTTCTGCAAAGGTGGCAACGCTACTCACCAAAGGCACTTTGGTAGAACTCACAGGCAGGGTAAAAGGGCGTGGGTAAACAAAGACGGAGAGCCAAGAGCAGGGCTAAACTTCCATACCTCACAAATCAAACTGCACGGAGGTATCAGGAGAGCCGAAACCGTACAAGCTACTGCACAATCAGAAAGCAACGGATTTACAACACAGGCAATAGAGGACGACCTCCCATTTTAACAACGAGTATTCAATCATTTTTTAACATCAAAATTTTATCAAAATGGCACATAACATCAATTTCAACGAGCAAACAGGACAACACTCATTTTTTAGCGTAGAACAAAAAGCGTGGCACGGTTTGGGGCAAATCGTAAAAGACTATCCGACAAGCGAGGAAGCAATCCGATACGCAGGGTTAGACTATGATGTCGTTAAATCCCCACTATTTACCAAAGGTTCGGGCATAATCGAAACGGATAACGTTATAGAGATAGGCAGTAGTGAATTGGAAGTACCCAACTATTTCGCCAATATTCGCACCGATAATAATGCAGTATTGGGGGTAGTCGGCAAGGATTACCACATCGTTCAAAATCGGGAAGCCTTTAATTTCTTTGATGCTATCGTAGGCGGTGGCGAGGGTATTCTCTACGAAACCGCAGGTGCATTGGGCAAAGGGGAACGCATTTTTATCACAGCCAAATTGCCCGATTATATCCGTGTAGGCAATGGCGATGACGTAACGGAAAAGTACATCGTGCGCCCATAAGGGTGTTTAGTGAATGCAGTTTTGGCAAACTGCTGAGCAAGTG
>NZ_FUKU01000055.1 GCF_900163865.1 Sphingobacterium sp. JB170 | reverse complement strand
CCCCCCCCCCCCCCCCCCCCCCCCCCTTTTTTTTTTAATGATACGGCGACCACCGAGATCTACACCTAAGCCTTCGTCGGCAGCGTCAGTGTGTATATGAGACAAACAAAAAGATGATTGCCACTCATCTCGAAGAACTCGTTAATATCCAGCAAGAATTCGGAACGAGTTTACTATACGAAGGAGCCGTGTGTGGAAGTATCCCCATTATTCGAAATCTTGAAGAATATTATGACAACGAATTGCTCCATTCTATCAGCGGAATATTCAACGGATCTTCTAATTATATTCTTTCAAAAATATTCAATGAAAATCAAAGCTACGATGTGGCTTTGAAAAAGGCACAAGAACTAGGTTTTGCAGAGACGGACCCCACCTTAGACGTTGGTGGTTACGATCCAAAATATAAGCTTGCAATCGTTGCGTCGCACGCATACGGGATATACGTGAACCCCGATGATATTTTAAATATTGGGATCAACACATTGGGCAACCAAGACGTACAGTATGCCAAAGAGAAAGGTTTCAAAATTAAACTCTTACCACTTGCCAAAGAGACCAATGACAAACGAGTTGTCTTGTATGTTTTGCCGAAACTTCTGCGTGCGGACAATATTTTATACAATGTTGAAAATGAAAACAACGGTGTCTTAGTTAAGGCTGCTTTCGCCGATGAACAATTCTTTTATGGTAAAGGCGCTGGCGGACACCCAACTGGTTCTGCAGTCCTATCAGATATCGCAGCGCTACGTTACGGATATCGTTACGAATACAAGAAACACATTGACGCCGGTCAGGTTCAATATACGACAGATTACGACCTCACTGTTTACTTAAGGTATGAGAAGGATAGTGTATTGGATCAAATTAATTTCATCACCATTTCGGAGCGATTCTATGGTGAGAATTTCAAATATGTCATTGGAAAAATTAATTTAAGAGAGATTATTTCCAAACGAGATCTAATCAACCAAACGGGCAACTTTATTGCAGAAATTCTCTAAGGGTAATCACAGAAAACCAACCAAGGACGCCGACTTGATAAATAAGTTCGGCGTTCTTGGTTTAAAAAAGACCTATGAGCACTTTGGGTGTTAAAAAATGTTAATAACGGTGCTATAAAATACGATTCATAACCAATTCGCGTTCAATAGGTGTATGATTAGTAATACAATTCATAATTTTCATAATTTAGGTTAATAATTAGTTTGGTAAGATCCTGAAGTCCCCGCTTCAGGATTTTTCTTTTTTACCTGTCCCTGAAGTTTCGATTAGCTACCATGCATTCGCCCCTAGAAAGCTTCTTTCTATACAAAGTACTGACGGCTAACGCGATGGGCATTCGTGGACGCAAACATTGCTAATGAGAAACCAGTACGATGCAAACTCTCCAATCTGAAAAGGACCATACGAAGAGTCTCTTGGGGTGCTAACAACCCTTGATCAAGGATTGATCATATGATTGCAAGTCCATTCACGATCTTTTCAGGAGGAGAATTTGTTTAGTCCTCCAAATCAAACTGATTTTAACATGCTGATTATAAGATTTTTTATCATCTATAGGGTGCCCTAAGTCCCGCAAAAATGTAGGGAATATTTCAGAGGCGACAAATACATAGAGAACTAGAAACCCAAATCGCCATTATATTTCCGCCCCAAGGGAAAAGGCCTTACGAACCTGTCTCGTAAAACTCAATGGGTAGTCCGTCTGGATCAGCAATGAAGAAAAATTCCTTTTTCGTGATGGGGTCGGTACGTACATCTTCGCAAAGGACACCCAACCGGAGCAGCGACAACCTCGTTTCGCTTATATGATCAACCTCAAATGCCAAATGCCGCAGGCCAGCAGCTTCGGGAAATGATAACCGCTCGGGCGGTGTTGGAAACGAAAACAACTCTAAGACGTATTCGCTATTTAGTGACAAGTCCGCTTTATAGGAATCCCGTTCACGTCTATATGCCTCGTTCGTTAAGGTAAACCCGAGGACATCAACGTAAAACGCTAAAGAACGAGCATAGTTACTACAGATTATAGCAACGTGATGAATTCTATTTATTTTGATTGCCACAAAAACTTAAATAAGATGAAAAATATCCGTGACACCTAAAATCTTACGCGCGGTGAATCCCTCCGCATACTTAACTTGGATGTTACGGCCAAATTCGCTAGCTCTTCCGCGCGTGGATTCCATAAAATCAGGGTTCGAAATATAGGTTTGCGGCTCTAGATCATCACCAGACGAGTTAAACTGAGTCGTATAGGCTAAAATGGATTTTTCTTTGATGTCCCAGAAATTAGTAATATCAATCACGACGTCGGGTTTTATATACTTGTCCTGAATCAATTGCAACTGCAAGCGAGGTCGGAATGGTTCCTGCACCTGTTTATCCTCTTTCGTTTGAATTCTCCGCAAGCCGCTTAAAAACAAACTATCGTTGACTAATTTACTAGCACGTCCATGATCGGGATGACGATCATCCAACGCATTAGTAATAACAATTTCTGGCTGAAATTTGCGTATATAATATATAATTGCAAGCTGGCTCTCTTGATTATTTACGAAAAAACCGTCCGCTAGGCCTACGTTTTCACGAAAAGAGACGCCTAATATAGCCGCTGCTCGACTCGCTTCCTCTTTTCGGGTTTCTGCCGTGCCGCGCGTCCCTAATTCGCCACGAGTAAGATCCAATATACCAACCTTTTTCCCTTGGGAAACATATTTTGCAATCGTCCCTCCTGCGCCGAGTTCAGCATCGTCAGGATGCGCGGTCACAATTAATAGATCTAATTTCATTTTATTCTAACTTTGAATACAAAGATAAGAACTTCATGCTGATCACTTTGTTATTAATTGTTCAATTTTCGTCATAAGCTTAGATGATTGCGGACTTGTAATGCTGTAAAAATGGTCAACCACCTCTCCATCTCTATTGATGAGATATTTATGGAAATTCCACAATGGTTTCACCCCAACCATTCCATTGGCGGATTTATCAGACAAATATCGAAACAACGGATCGCAAAATTCACCTTTTACATGAATCCGTTTAAATATGGGGAATGAAACCTGCTGATGTACGCGACAAAACGTTTCTAATTGGTGCCCAGTCATCGGTTCCTGACCATGGAAGTCGTTGGAAGGGAATGCGAGTATCTCGAAACCTTGGTCCTTATATTTTTGATATAATTTCTCTAAAGATTTAAACTGCCGGGTAAATACACAACGGCTTGCCGTGTTTACAATCAAAACGACCTTACCAGAATATTCCTTCAACGATTTCTTCTCCCCGTTAAACTGTAATCCATGAAACTGATATATCGTTTGCATATAATTTATTACTTAATTCGTTAATTCTTTCCTAGTGGTTGTAGAGATTCTTAATCGGACGTTGTTGCTGGTAACTCCTGATAATATTTTCAATTTCGTAATCCTCGTGCGGATCATATATAGCTTTTAAATTATGACCAAACACCTGAGCTACAGATTGATAAAAGAATGCAGACAATCCTCCTTTCATAGACTTAACCAGCTCAAAACCCGTATTTCCGGTTTGCCTTTCAACAAGTTTAATAAGAATTTTCCCTTGCGAAACACTCAACTTCTTGATCTCGGTATTAAACATATCTTTAATCTCCTTCTCACAAGTTTTCACCAACCGAGCCTCTTCACGTTTGCTAGAAACCATTGCCAAGTCTCGATCAAGTTTTTCGTAGCGCTTTTGTGCATAAATTGCGTAAGGCAGCACCCGCAACACATTTCGCTTCAGGCGTAGAAATTTTATTCGATCTTCATCAGATTTGAAGGTACGTACTGCCGTCACTACGACGTCTTCAATCGGAAACCACGGAACAACCTGACCGTCGTCAAGTTTAGTCGTTGCGAACCGTTCCACATGCTCCCCCTCTCCCTCACCGAAGTGTGGCAATTGCAGGGTTTGCCCGTAACCTCCTCGAGGTACCAAAGCGAACAGTATCACACACATCCCTAATAACCGTTTCATCGAACTGTTGAAAATAATAACTGTATTTTAATCTCTCTAAAATAATTACTATATTTATATGTAGTTTTCTGCAGTATTTTTTACCACGGGAACTACGGTAATAAAAATAGTAATAAAAAAACAATAAAGCAACTTTTTTCAGCGTGTATATGGAAGATTATGTGATTGATATTGAAGCAGAAAATAAGGAAATAAGAAAAAGATACAGAGCTTTGTTGCGTGCATGTAAACCAACATTGCAACGTGGAGATAAACAAGAAATTCGTAATGCATTCGATTTAGCACTAGAAAGCCACACGGAGATGCGGCGTAAGTCAGGTGAACCTTACATTTACCATCCTATTGCAGTTGCACAAATCGCTGCAGAGGAAATCGGCTTAGGTACCACATCGATTGTTTGTGCCCTGCTCCATGATGTGGTCGAAGACACGGTCATTACGCTCCCAGAAATTGAAGCGCAATTCGGGAAAAAGGTTGCGCGAATCATTGACGGGTTAACAAAAATTTCGGGAATATTCGATCCAAACAGCTCTATGCAGGCCGAGAATTTCCGAAAAATGCTGCTCACCTTGGCGGATGACGTTCGAGTAATATTAATAAAACTTGCCGATCGGCTCCACAATATGCGAACGATGGAGTTTATGGCGCGCCATAAACAATTAAAAATTGCATCTGAGACGAGCTATCTCTATGCGCCCCTTGCCCACCGTCTGGGACTCTATGCTATCAAATCCGAACTCGAGGATTTATCGATGAAGTATACAGATCCCGACACCTATAAATTTGTAGCAAGAAAATTAAATGAAAAGAAAGCTGAACGCGAAAAATTTGTAGCGGATTTTATCAAGCCAGTTCAAGACATATTAGTAGAACAAGGTATTAAGGCAGAGGTATATGGTCGCCCCAAATCCATCTATTCTATCTGGAACAAAATGCGTAAAAAATCAATCCCTTTCGAGGAAGTATATGATTTATTTGCTATCCGGGTAATTATTGACACCTCTGCAGAACGTGAGAAAACCGAATGTTGGAAGGTATACTCTATAATCACGGATCTCTACCGGCCAAACCCAGATCGCTTGCGCGATTGGGTCTCTTCACCAAAAGGAAACGGTTACGAATCTTTACATACCACTGTAATGGGTCCGCGTGGACAATGGGTTGAAGTCCAAATACGAACCAAGCGAATGAATGAGATCGCCGAAAAGGGATTTGCCGCACATTGGAAATATAAAGAATCGAATTCGGACAGTGGACTAGATCAATGGATTCAAAATGTCCGAAACATGTTAAGCAGTTCGGAAGAAAATGCGTTAGATTTTGTCGACGATTTCAAGATGAACTTATTTTCTGATGAAATTTTCATTTTCACTCCAAAGGGAACGCTTGTGCAGCTTCCTAACGGAGCGACAGCGCTTGACTTCGCGTTCGAAATTCACTCAGACATTGGTGCGACCTGTATCGGCGCGAAGGTCAACCATAAACTCGTACCGCTCAGTCATCCTTTGCAGAATGGCGACCAAGTGGAAATCATTACCTCGAGCAAGCAAACGCCTAAGGAAGATTGGCTAAATTTCGTCATTACTGCCAAAGCAAAATCAAAAATTCGCTCTTCGCTGAAAGAAGAAAAAAGACGGGTGGCCGAAGATGGTAAAGAGATTCTCGAACGGAAGCTAAAATCATTAAAGGTCACTTATAATACAGACAATTTAAATAAAATCTCCAATTACTTTAAATATCCGAGCTCGCAGGAATTATTCTACAATGTTGCCAAAGGGGTGGTTGACGTTAAAAGCCTACGTGAATTTGTTGCAAGTGAAAAAGTACCGGAACAGAACCACAACCAATTCACGACACATATTCCGGGACTCCTAGAAAAGGTGAACAAGAAGGAGATTGATACCATCTTGATTGGTGACGATTTACAGAAAATCGATTACACCCTTGCACCATGCTGCAACCCGATCCCTGGTGATGATATCTTCGGTTTTCTAACGGTTAACGATGGAATAAAAATACACCGTACTAGCTGTCCGAATGCATCCAAGTTGATGGCGAATTATGGATATCGAATTCTTAAAGCGAAATGGGCATCGTCGCAAACAGATGTCGCGTTTTTAACCGGCCTACGCATTGTAGGTATCGATGATGTCGGTTTAGTAAACAAGATCACCAACGTCATATCGCAAGATTTCAGTGTTAATATTCGTTCATTATCAATCAGTAGCAACGAGGGGATTTTTGAAGGTAACATTATGGTTTTCGTCAATCATATCGATCAACTTGACAACTTGATGAAAAATTTAAAAGAAATTAATGGAATTACGGGTGTTTCACGCTATGAGGCAGACCTTTAATCCTTAAAATGTCATCCTTTGTAAAACCATCGTTTTTTAGGCAAGAAATAGGTAAATTTGTGAAGCATTTTATAAAAAAGAGAATCAAGTGGAAAACTATCAAACGGTAAAAAAAATATTTGAAGCTTACTTAGAGAACAAAAATCTAAGAAAGACTCCGGAACGTTACGCTATTCTTGAGGAAATTTACTCACGATCAGATCATTTTGATGTGGAATCATTGTATATACACATGAAAAACAAAAAATATCGTGTAAGCCGGGCTACAGTATACAATACATTAGAATTATTAGTCTCTTGCGATTTGGTAACCAAACACCAATTTGGAAGAAACATGGCACAATTTGAAAAGTCGTACGGGTTCAAGCAACATGACCACGTAATTTGTATCGAATGTAATAGTGTTGTTGAATTTTGTGACCCACGAATAAACCAAATTCAAAGCCTAATGGGCGATTTGTTGAAATTTGACATCAAACATCACTCTCTAAATTTATACGGTATTTGTGAATCTTGCCAACAAGCAAATGCGGAAAGTGAAAATGCAAATACCAAGGAATCCGTAATTTCAAATTAATGCAGTAATCGAGCATTAATATATTACCTTTGTTCAGAAAATGGGTTTTCCCATCTTTTCTGAACTTTTATTTTTTTAAGACGGTTGTTGAAATCATTAAATTTTAAATCTCAATATTTCAAATATTATGCAAGTTGATGTGCTTCTGGGCCTGCAGTGGGGCGATGAAGGAAAAGGTAAAATAGTAGATGTATTTTGTCCTAAATACGATTTAATTGCACGCTTTCAGGGTGGTCCCAACGCGGGACATACATTAGAATTTGATAACAAGAAATTCGTATTGAATACAATTCCTTCTGGAATTTTCAATGAAGACACGCTTAATCTTATTGGCGGTGGTGTGGTGATTGACCCTATCATCCTTAAAAGAGAGTTAGACAATTTGCGCACAGCTGGCTTCGACCCAGTTGGAAAGGGCAATTTGGTAATCGCACGCCGCGCCCATTTAATTTTACCGACGCATCAACTGCTCGACGCAGCCTCGGAATCAAAAATGGGTTCAGGGAAAATCGGTTCTACTTTAAAAGGTATAGGTCCAACATACATGGATAAAACCGGACGAAATGGACTACGTGTCGGGGACACTACACTCTCGAACTTTACAGAACGTTACGAGAAATTAAAAGCGAAGCATTTAGAGATCCTGTCGCACTATGGTGAAGTTCCTGATTTCTCCGAAAAGGAAGCCGCATTTCTAAGTGCTATCGAATTTTTAAAAACAATCCCACACGTGGATTCCGAACATTTGGTCAATCGCTATCTAAAAGAAGGTAAATCAGTTTTGGCTGAAGGTGCGCAAGGTACGCTACTCGACGTAGACTTCGGGTCCTACCCTTTTGTAACTTCGTCCAACACGACAACAGCAGGGGCTTGTACTGGCTTAGGCGTTGCGCCTAATACTATTGGTTCTGTTTACGGAATCTTTAAGGCATATGCTACGCGCGTTGGCGGCGGACCTTTTCCTACAGAACTTGAAGATGAAACTGGTGAACAATTGCGTCAGCTTGGCCACGAGTTCGGTGCGACTACCGGACGCGCACGCCGGACGGGATGGATTGATCTCCCTGCTCTAAAATACGCTATCATGTTAAATGGCGTTACCGAACTTATTATGATGAAGGCAGACGTCCTTGATACATTCGAGAAAATTAGCGTGTGTACCCATTATAAATATAATGGTGAGGTAATTGACTATATGCCTTATGAGATTATCACAAACCAAGCGGAACCTGTTTTAGAAGAAATCCAGGGTTGGAACCAAGATGTCACAGGAATTCGTACAAAAGACGAAATACCCACGGCATTACACGACTATATCACTTATCTAGAGAAAGCTTTAGAAGTACCGATCAAGTACTTATCCGTTGGTCCCGACAGAACACAAACGATCGAATTATAGGTAGCCATGGCTAAAGCCATTTTTGAAATCGAGACGGAAACTTTCCGTAAACAGGCATTATCATGGGCTGATCAATTCGAGGAACTTTGCTTCTTTCAATCCAATGGTTATCATGATGAGTATAGTAATATCGACTCCATATTAGCTATTCAAGCGAAATATAGTTTTGAATCAAATGCACAAGATGATACGTTTGAACAACTCGAAAAATTCAGAGCCAAGCATCCAAATAGTTGGATGCCTGGCTTTTTGAGTTACGACTTAAAAAATGAGACGGAAAATATAGATTCTAATTTCCAAAACAAACTTGGATTTCCGGAAGCATATTTTTTCGTTCCTAAAATTCTCTTGCGTTTTTGGGATAAAAGCGTTGAAATCGAATCCGAGGATCCAAAAAATATATATACCGCGATAATTCGCTATACGGATCAGCCCGTATCCGATGACATTCCGACAATTAAGGTACAACCAGTCATGAGCAAAGCGGAATATCTTACTGCATTTAATACAATGCAAGAGCATATCCAGCGTGGTGATATTTATGAGATAAACCTTTGTCAGGAATTTTTCGCAGAACAGGTTAAAATAAATCCGCTTTTTCTCTACACAAAATTAAATAACCTTTCGCCTACCCCTTTTTCATGTTACTTTAAAAACGGGAGCCAGTATATCCTTTCGGCCTCACCTGAACGCTTCTTAGCGAAAAGGTTCAACAAACTAATCTCTCAACCAATAAAGGGTACCGCGCCGCGTGGCGAGACAAGCGAAGAGGATGAACGAATAAAACAAACACTACGTAGCAATCCCAAAGAGATTGCTGAAAATGTTATGATCGTCGACCTGGTCCGAAATGATCTAACACGAAGTGCTATGCCCGGCACGGTTAAAACGGATAAACAATTCGAGATACATAGTTTTAACCAAGTTCACCAGCTGATATCTACCATTAGCTGTCAGCTATCGTCAGATACATCTGCAATTCAGGCAATTAAAAACACTTTCCCTGCAGGCTCCATGACTGGTGCGCCCAAAATTAGTGCCATGCAACTTTGTGAGCTCTACGAGTTCAGTAAAAGAGGCCCATACGCAGGGGCGCTTGGTTATTTTGACCCAGATAATGATTTTGATTTCAACGTCGTAATTCGTTCTATCCTATACAACAGAGAAACGGGTTATTTGTCCTTCCATACCGGCGGCGCTATTACCTTAGAAGCCAATGGCGAGAAAGAATATGAAGAATGTCTCTTAAAAGCGTCGGCAATTTTAAATGTATTGAAAGCAACACCGTAGGTAAAGAAACATAAAGAACTATAATACAACAAAATTCCTGGAAAATTTTCGATTCTAAGAAGCAGAAATAGTATATTTGGGTATGCATGTTCCATACATCAACATACATACACATAATACATTCGAATGTACGGAACTGGAATTCTCAATCCGTAATGTTATTATCTCGAAGAATTACCTCACGTCTTCTCCTTGTTCACTAGGAATACATCCTTGGTATGTAGAATCTTCCAACGCAGCACAGATTGATGCGCTAAACGTCTATGCGAAAAGAGACAATGTATTAGCAATCGGCGAGTGCGGGTTGGATAAACTTTGCGACACGGAATGGCCCGTGCAGATAGAGACTTTTAAAAAGCAGATCGATTTCGCAAATGCTATTCAAAAACCCCTGATCGTTCATTGTGTGAAAGCACATCAAGAGTGCTTACAAATACTTAAAGCAAATGGTGTGGACGTTCCAGTAATATTCCATGGATTCGAAAAGAACGCCATACTAGCCGAACAGATTATCAAAGACGGATATTATATAAGTCTTGGCCCCTCGGTATTAAATGGTAAAAAGAATGAATTGATAACCGAATTACCACTGAACAATATTTTCTTAGAAACGGACGATAGATCTGCAAAAATAATAGATGTTTATACGTATTTTTGCGCCATTCGAAAAATAGAAGTCCCCGATTTAATGGAACAACTTTATCGAAACTTCAAAAATATATTTAACTATCAGCTATTAAAATGAAGGATTTATCGTGGCTTTCGAGAACGGAAGCTTTAACCGGGCGCCAAGCACTTGAAAGATTAACCAATGCTCATGTGATGGTTTTAGGTTTGGGAGGTGTTGGGTCCTATGCCGCAGAATTCATCTGCCGTGCAGGGGTAGGAAAAATGACTATTATCGACGGGGACACCGTTGATCCCTCTAACCGTAACCGACAGCTTCCCGCCTTAGCAACAAATCATGGCGTTTCCAAGGCGAAAATCATGAGAGATCGCTTATTATCGATTAATCCCGAGCTTGAATTGACTATTATTGAAGAGTTTATTATCCCCGAAAGGATACCAGACATACTTGCATTAGCTCCAGACTATTGCGTAGAAGCTATTGACAGCATCACCCCAAAACTATTCTTTATACGACTAGCCTTGGAAAGAAAAATTAAATTTGTCAGCTCAATGGGTGCCGGAGGAAAAGTAGATCCGACAAAAATTCAGATTGACGATATCTCCAAATCCTACAATTGCAAATTAGCACACCATATTCGAAAAAAACTCCGAAAACATGGAATCAATGATGGATTTAAGGTCGCTTTTTCAAGTGAGTTACCAAAAAAAGAATCTCTCCTTTATACGGACGGAACAAATTACAAAAAATCAGCTTATGGGACTATGTCGTACCTTCCCGCTGCTTTCGGAGGCGCAATCGCATCTGTTGCCATACGTGAACTTAGCGGTATAGAAGTGCGGTAACAGATTGAAGTATGCAACTTTCGTTTTTCACAAGATTCGTTGCTAAAAATGTACGCACACTATGATAAGACTAATTAAATTAGTATTATTGTAGTGTGAGTAAACAAAAGAAATTTGCAATTGTCGATATAGAGACAACGGGAAGTCATGCGGGTGGTAGCCGGATTACCGAAGTCGCTATAATCGTCGTAACTGGAAGCAAGATACTAGAAGAATATCATACTTTAGTTAACCCGCAAATACCCATACCATTAGCGATACAGTCACTGACTGGAATTAGCAATCATATGGTTAATGACGCCCCCGTTTTCAACGAAGTTGCAGAAGATATTTACCACCTATTACAAGGGAAAATTTTCGTAGCACACAATGTGAGTTTTGATTACAGCTTTATACGGCGAGAGTTAAAAGAGGCCGGCTACGACTGGCAGGCACCGAAACTATGTACCGTAAGGCTTTCTCGAAAAATCTTCCCAGGACACCCCTCCTACAGTCTAGGTAATATTTGCAAATATCTTAATATCCCAATAATCGATAGACATCGTGCCTTAGGTGATACAAAAGCAACCGTACAACTTTTTCACTTGTTGTACAAGAACGATAAAGAGAACTATATCTTAGAAAGTCTTAAAAAAAACACAGAGCATCGTTTACCAACACACCTATCGATTAAGGAATTTGACCGATTGCCGGAATCGCCAGGCACATATCTGTTTTTAGATTCCAAGGGAAAAATTATTTACGTAGGCAAAGCGATAAATATTAAAAAACGAGTTTTGAGTCATTTTACCGGAACAAATATAACACTACGTCGACAACAGTTTATTAACGATATTTCCCATATTGATTTTACAGAATCGGGAACCGAACTAATGGCGTTACTCATGGAATGTCAGACAATCAAAAAACATTGGCCGGTTCATAACAGGGCATTAAAGAAATATGATCCCAAATATGCACTTATCCATTACTTTGATTCCAGAGGGTACGATAGGTTAGCCATAAGTAAGATAAACAAACATCATGGCGCCCTATCATATTTTGAAACTGCGGCACAAGCAAACCAAAACTTAACCAAGTTATTAAATCAGTTTGATTTGCCACCAAGTTTATGTACATTCTACTCACCGTCCACAAACACTAAGGAAAATCGAACTACCCGATTAGATAATTCACCCGATATTACGGCGTATCAACAGAAGATGGAGAAACTCTTTGAATATATTAGAACATCCAAGCGATCGTTCCTAATTATCGACCGTGGCCGAAACGAGCAAGAAAACAGCTATATCTACTTTAAAGATAATTCGCTATTCGCGTTCGGTTTTTTCGATAATACGCAGCAATGGCAGAATGTAGAGGATATTGTTTCCTATCGTGACAAATGTGTCTCCAACTTTTATATGCAAAATATTGTCCAGCAATACGCAGAACATCATCCCGAAAAGGTATATCCACTTACTTCTGAGGAAGTTTGGTCAGATTCCTGAATATAGAACTCACACACTTTATCTACCATGGTTCTACTTCCGATTACGATAGGAATACGTTGATGAAGATGTTGTGGTTTCAGCTCGAGAATACGATTAACACCTGTAACAGCTCTCCCGCCCGCTTGTTCTATAATAAATGCCATCGGATTACATTCGTACAACAACCGTAGTTTACCTTCCGGATAATTGGATGTTTCTGGATAAAGAAATACCCCACCAATAACGAGTGTCCTATGTATATCGGCCACCATCGACCCAATATATCGTGAAGTATAAGGGCGGCTAGTACGTTCGTCCTCTTGTTGGCAATATTTGATATATTGTTTAATATATTGCGGGAACTTTAAGTAGTTTCCCTCATTTACAGAATATGTTCTACCCGTCTCGGGTATCGTCATATCCGGGTGCGACAAGCAAAATTCGCCTATTGATGGATCTAGCGTAAAACCGTTAACACCTTTCCCGGTTGTATAAACGAGCATCGTTGAAGATCCATATATAACGTAGCCGGCGGCAACCTGTTCTATACCACACTGTAACACCTCCTCTGGGCGTATTGGCACATCACTGTCTTTCCGCCGATAGATGGAGAAAATTGTGCCGACAGATACATTGAGATCAATATTTGACGAGCCATCCAATGGGTCGATACATACTAAATATTTACCGCGATTAGCCGTATTTAATTTCGATAGGTCTATTCCATTTTCGTGCTCTTCAGACGCTATATAGCAACATTCGCACCCCCGACTCAGCGCTTCAATAAATTGCTCGTCGGCGTAAACATCCAGCTTCTTTTGCGCCTCTCCCTGGATGTTCTGCGCACCATACTCACCCAACAAGTCCGCCAAACCGGCCTTATTGACTTCTCTATTAATAATCTTTGCTGCAATTCCAATATCACGAAGTAGTCGTGATAATTCCCCTTTCGCGTAAGGAAAATCTGCTTGTTTTTCAATGATAAACTGTCCTAGTGTTTTAAAAGTCATGAAAATACTATTATGTTCGTTTTTATACCTGCACCAACTTAAAAATGATCATTTATCACGTCAAGCTTTCACCTGTGTGAATATCCATGTCACGGCGCAAAACTACATAAGAAAAAACTAATTAAAAAACTGATTTTCAGCTTATTGTATAATATACACTGCGTTATATCGCTGATTTACATTAATTTAAGTTAAAATAAAAAAATTAAGGAGAAATTGCTAAAACGGTTAACGAAATTCCTCCTTAAAATAGGCAATTTGCTATTAATTCAATTTGCCTACGACAATCTTTAATAAGCGATCGTAGTCAAAGTATTTGTTGGCGATTTGCTGCGCCCGATCACTATCCATTGTACGAATGACTTCGTTGTGATTGTTGAAATAATCGAGGCTCATACCAGATAAATAAGCCGTTTTGAATTTATCGGCATGCGAAAATATCGATTCTACACTTCCTAGAACTGCGCCCAACATATAGTTTTTGACTAATGATATTTCCTCTTGGCTGGCACGAATATTACGTAAATTATCAAACTCCTGTTCAATTTCATGCAAAGTTGCTTTTGTTACTGCCGCACCGACATCTGTCGCCAAGGTAAAAAAGCCACCATGTTTGAGGCTAATGTTTGCCGAACTAATACCATATGTATATCCTTTTTCTTCTCGAATGTTACGCATCAATCGTGATCCAAAATACCCGCCCAACATCGTATTTACAAATTGCACTGCGGGGAAATCAATGTGTGTACGACTAATACTAGGCATCGCATATCGAATAGAAGATTGAAGAGCGTCTTTGCGTTCGTCGAGGATAAAATCGGATTTAAACCCATCAAAAGGGTGTATAGATGTCGCTGGCGGCAACGCTTCGGTATTCTCCCAATTATAATCAAAAAATTCACGTACTTGCCGAAGTACTTCGGGCGTAATGTTACCCGACAAAAACAAGGTGCAATTGCTTGGCTGTGTTTGCTGCCGATATAAAGCGAGTAAATCGCTACGATTCAGTTCGTCATAACTACTTTCTGTAGGCGTGATACCATATCGATTCTCGCCGAACAAATGATTATAAAATAGCTTCCGTGCTAAAAATTCATTTTTCTGAAGCGAAATTTGCAATGCTTGCTTATTGTTCCGTTTAAAAGTATCTAACTCCGTTTCAGGAAAGACAGAGTTGATAAGAACGTCATGCACTAACGGCAGTAACTGCGTTATATGTCTTTGTAAAGTGTATAAAGTAAGGGAGGCGTGATCAAAACTGTGCTCCGTGATTAAATATGCGCCCAAGTAGTCTACTTCCTCAGCAATTTGTCGACTGGTCCTCGTTGTGGTGCCATCTTTCAACATCTTATTTAAACAAGTGTTCAAAAGCGGTTTTTCGGGTTCATTAAAAATATTATCAAAGACAAACTCTGCCTTTATTAATTCCATTTCATCCGCGGGAAAAACAAATATTTTCAGCCCGTTCTTACATGTTACGGAAGTAGGTTCGCGTAAGGAGAGGCTATTTATCGCATGTTGCGCAGGAGCTATTTTTCTATCCAACATTCTCTGTAGTTTTAGGGTGATAAATCAAGGTTGAGGAATTCTCTTTTAAGAACATATTTTTGGCAACACGTCTGATATCTTCAGCATCTACGGCCTGATAGGTTTCTACTTCCTTATTGTATAAATTCGCATCACCTAAAGATTCATAATAGGCAAGATTTGTAGCTTTGTCTTGTATCGATAACTCAGAAAACACCATGGTGGATTCAATTTTATTTTTAATCTTCTGCAGCTCTTCGTTGGGCACGGGTTCCTCGGTCAACCGTAACAACTCGTTCCACATTTGCTCTTCGGCTTGCTCTATTGAAATTCCTGCTGATGGTTTTCCCTCAACAACTAATAAATTATTGTCAACTGTCCCCAAAACATATGCATTAATCTCACTAAAAAAAGGACTATCCTTTACCAACTTTAGATATAGCCGGGAAGAAGTTCCAAGCGATAATATATCAGAAACTAAGTCCATTGCCGGATAATCTGGATGATGTTTGTCCGGCCCGTGAAATGCGACGTAAATACTTTCGACAGGAACGTCAGCATAAACCTCTTCACGTCTGGCTTCGAGTTGCTTGGGTTCTTTAGGTAAATTGCGATCAATTTCTGCTCCTGCTGGAATCGAAGCAAACCATTTTTGAGCGAGCTTCTTGATTGATTCTAGCGTGACATTCCCAGCCACAACCATAATTGCATTATTGGGCACATAGTATTTTCTAAAAAAGGCTTTCACATCATCCATTGTTGCGTCCTCGATATGTTTTAGCTCTTTACCAATGGGTGCCCACCGATACGGGTGTGTCTTGTAGGCTAAAGGCCGTAAACGCAACCAAACGTCACCGTATGGCTGATTAAGGTACCGTTGTTTGAACTCTTCACAAACAACATTACGTTGGACTTCTAAACTTTGCTCGCTAAAGGCTAAACTTAACATGCGATCACTTTCCAACCAAAAAGCTGTTTCTATATTTACAGCAGGAAGTGTAATATAGTAGTTGGTGATATCCGTATTGGTAAAAGCATTATTCTCCCCACCGACTTCCTGAAGCGGGGTGTCAAAAGCGGGAATATTTACCGAACCACCGAACATCAGGTGCTCAAACAAATGGGCAAACCCTGTCTTGTCTGGCGATTCATCTCTACTTCCGACTTGGTACAAAATGTTAACGCAGGCCATCGCTGAGGTATGATCTTCATGCACCAATACGCGCAGCCCGTTCTCGAGTTTAAATTGTTGATAACTTATCATTTATATTTTTTAAGCTTGTAATTTATTAGACCCAATTAGTGCCCTTTTTCAAAAAAGCCAATGTTTCATATTCCGGGGATCCGACAATTGGCTGAAAATTATATGCCCAATTCGCTTGCGCAGGAAGACTCATCAAAATAGATTCAATTCGACCATTCGTTTCCAGTCCAAACCGAGTACCCGAATCGTATACCAAATTAAATTCTACATAACGCCCTCTTCTTAAAAACTGCCATTCCTTTTCTTGCTCAGAGAATGTTTTATGGCGGTTTCTATTCACTAATTCTTTGTATATAGGAACAAATGATCGCCCCAAATCACACGAAAACCTGTAGATCTGGTCAAAGGTTAAACCAGTTTTCTCGGGCGTTAATTTATCGTAAAAAACACCTCCGATTCCTCGCGTTTCATCCCGGTGCTTAATATAAAAATAATCATCTGCCTTGGTTTTAAAATCCTCGTAAAATGAATGATGATAATTATCGCATGTCGATTTCACCTGTTGATGAAAATATTTTGCGTCCTCGGGAATAACGTAGTGAGGCGTTAAATCAATTCCGCCACCAAACCAGCGAATTTGCTCGTTTAATTCAAAATAACGAATGTTCATGTGAATGATAGGGACCCACGGATTGTTCGGGTGAATTACGATGGACACGCCGGTAGCGAAAAAGTTTTCCTCTTCCACACCAAAGGCATCCATAATCGCCTGCGGAAGTTTACCTTGAACAGCCGAAAAATTAACACCACCTTTCTCTAAGATATTTCCGTCTTGTATAATACGAGTCTTTCCACCCCCACCTCCTTCACGATTCCACAGTTCCTGCTGAAAAAACGCTTTGCCATCGAGTAACTCTAAATCTTTAGTTATCTCATCTTGAATCGCTTGGTAGCCGATTACTATTTCTTCTTTCGTTATTCCCATTTAACTTAATTTTGAAACTAATTTTTTAACCTCAGTTGCTGCATCTTGTTTACGGTATAATATCTGATAGACCATATTACAAATAGGCATTTCCAAATGATAGCGATGTATGATATTTTGAATACATGCCGACGCATAATACCCTTCGGCAACCATATTCATTTCCAGTTGTGCTGATTGTACTGTGTAACCTTTGCCAATCATGTGACCAAATGTACGGTTCCTACTAAATTGAGAATAGGCCGTTACCAGCAAATCACCTAAGTAGGCGGATGCATTAATCTCGCGATCGGCTTCCGGGTCAATGGCTGTCAAACAAACCTCCATCTCGCGAATCGCGTTTGAAATTAGCACGGCAAGAAAATTGTCTCCAAATCCTAAACCGTGACAAACTCCTCCGGCCAACGCGTAAATATTTTTTAACACGGCACCATATTCGACCCCAAATGTATCTGCGGATATTATCGAATTAATATAACGATTCCTAAAATATTCTGCGACTCGCTCGGCGTTCCCTTGATCTTTAGATGCTAACGTTAAATAGGATAATTTCTCTGCGGATACTTCCTCAGCATGACATGGCCCTCCCACTACGACAATATTTTCTAACGAGATGTTGTATTTGCGGGTAAGATACTCACCGACAATCAAATTTTCGTCGGGTATGATACCCTTAATCGCCGAGACTACAATTTTGTCCTTAAAATCGGATGGCTGAACATCTTTCAACGCATCTTTTAAATAAGCCGATGGAGTGTTCAACACAACAATATCTGATTTCTGGACAACGGATTTGGCATCGAGATATAGATTTTCCGCTTCGACACGAACCTCCACGGCGCTCAAATAGCTGGGATTATGTCGGTACGACTTGATGTACTGCAAATCTGCATCCTTTCGTATCCACCAAAGAATATCTTTTTGGGTAGTATTGTCACCCAGTATCTTGATCATCGCTGTAGCCCAGCTACCGCTCCCCACCATCCCTATCTTCTCTTTCGAAAAACCCATAAATTTGCTGTTTATTTCTCTCTGTTTCCAAAGCAAATATACACATTAATTCTCGTGTACGAGACGAAACAAGCGTGACTTTTTAGACACCGATATCCCAATTTCATCGCTGCAATTAATTTCATTTATCTGTTACACAAGAATTTGATTGCAAATATTCACTATCGAAAATTGAATTACCTTCCCCTCCCGTTCCTTAAAACACTTGCTCAACACTTTTATAAAATCCTCTTCCGATTGCGCTCCAGATACCACATATTTTCGATCAAACACGAAAACGGAACAGCACGCACACTGACTAGTTGCACCGCGTAGAATTCATCTTCAACTTGCTGCGGATATAAATACGATTCGAGAACCTCCTTTGCATAATGACTAAACCTATGCGCATTTATTGAATTTGCAACAACTGCGTTCTCTAATTTGTATCCCAAGCCTTCTGAGCCACCTATTAACCCCATCTCACGAGCGTGTTCAATGAACACCCCCACCGTGTTCGAAAAATATTCAAAATAGTTTTCTTCTAGGCATGTTTTAAAATCTTTGTCAAGCAAATAGCTTTTACACTCAAATTGTTCTTTATCATGAAATGGGAACACCTATAACGCTTTCTCAAACCGCCTTTTCCGTCATAGCCAAACGGACACGACAAGTCATATTTCTCCAAACATAACGCCAATTTTTTTTTAAAAAATTACACCTATTGAACAATGAAGCACGGATATGGTAGCTCGAATGATCAAAGAAATATACAAAATAATTACGGACAAAATTATTAGTCTGTGAAATCTTACGTTTCGCTGAATATTAGATTGTATTGATTTGACGGTCTAGCATTAGGTTTAACCCGAATTAATTCCGATATTACCTCGGCGCTTTAAGTAGCACTGTTATCAATTAGACATTCAACATACGCATGAATATAAAAATTATAGGGTCGGGCAGTTTTATTCCGGAATTAGTAATTAAAAATGACTATTTCTTAAATCACTCTTTTCATGATTCGAGTGGAAAAGTACTACCTGACACCGAAAATATCATTAAAAAATTCAAGGATATTACAGGAATTGAAGAGCGCCGTTATGTCGAAGATGGTTTTGTCACTTCCGACATGGCTGCGGCTGCGGCAAGAAAAGCAATCGAACATGCGGCAATTGATAGCGAATCGATCGATTACATTATTCTAGCTCACAATTATGGTGATATTTTGGAAGGCTCAATCCAATCTGATACCGTGCCAAGTATAGCTGCACGTGTGAAACATAAACTGGGGATAAAAAACCCCAAATGCGTTGCATACGATTTACTTTTCGGCTGTCCAGGATGGGTTGAAGGAATGATTCAAGCAAACGCTTTTATTAAAGCTGGGATGGCAAATCGGTGTCTAGTAATTGGTGCAGAAACACTTTCTCGCGTGACAGATCCACACGATCGCGACTCAATGATCTATGCCGATGGTGCCGGCGCGGTGATTGTAGAACAGTCCAGCAATGATGTTGGATTACTCGCTTTTGAAAGTGCGACCTATAGCCTAATCGAAACTTCGTATCTAAACTTCGGGCCCTCATTTAATACGGAACGAAACGACGATCATAGGTACATAAAAATGAAAGGACGAAAAATATATGAATTCGCCTTGACTAACGTTCCGCTTGCTCTAAAGCAATGCTTAGAGAAAGCGGAGGTTGATATTTCAGAGATTAGCAAAATCCTCATACATCAAGCAAATGAAAAAATGGATATTGCAATTATTGAACGGTTTTTCAAATTATATGATCTCACTCCGCCGGACAATATAATGCCGATGACTATCGGCACATTAGGAAACAGCAGCGTCGCAACAGTGCCAACGCTGTATGACCTAATTAATAGAGGTATGCTGGACAATCACACATTTAATTCCGGAAATATTTTACTTTTTGCTTCGGTCGGTGCAGGTATGAACATCAATGCTTTTATATATCGCGTATAGGAAATCAACCAAATTTCAAAATGGTGTTGTTTTAGTTGATTTATAGTTATTTATATTTAATTATCACGGTTTCTATACGGAAAAAAAAGGCGATCCAGCAAATGCATGGGATAGTGTCGTTTCTAATCATAATTTTCTTATTTCTTTTGCAGTATCCTTTTAGATATAAAAAGGAGTAAACTGTTTCAGCTTACTCCTTTTTATTATACGAAGTTAAAATATCTTACATATCATTCAACCAATTGTTGACCTCATCTTTAGTCTTACCAGTTTTCTTTTGCAACTTACCCAGAAGTTCTTCTTCTTGTCCTTCTGCATAAAGTAAATCGTCATCTGTTAGATCAGCATATTGCTGTTTAACTTTTCCTTTGATCTCGTTCCAACGGCCTTTCCATGTTAATTCACTCATAATATTTCCTTTCTTTTGTTTAATCTAATAACCAATAAGGGCACACTATGTTTCTAAAAAACCATTCTTTAATAGTTATTTAATGTTAAACTGCATTCTGGTTAAATTTTTTAGCCACTCAAGGTGCGCGAAAAATAAGCGAGATCGTTGCCAGTATAATACACGGTTTTACAACCCTGCCCGATTTCTATATTCGCGAAATATTGCCAATTGATTTTCCCCGACAATTAGCGATAACACATCGAGACATTCCCCCCTATATTGGCTTGGGTGATCACGGAGAGAAACTGGCACCCGTGTCGACTGGTTATCACGCCCATACCGGCAGGTTCGCCGATTATGTCGTGATATATTGCCATGATAGCATCCGTGCTGTAGGCATTTAACATTACGTTATTGTTCGTGTCATCTCCGCTTGATTTCCGCTCCTAATTGTTAACCGATGCAGCATTTCGAAATGAACTTTTCAAAGTGTTGTGCGCTGCTAGGGTTAAAAACCTATCTGAATTCCTAAGTTTACGACCCTTTGGTTTTGATAAGCATCACCAGCGGTATTGGAAGTAACCTCCGGGTCCTGCTGATACAAGGAGTAATTGGTCCATGTAAACAGGTTATAGCCGCTCAAATACGCCCGCGCGTTGTTAATCTTAAGAGGCAACCAGCGGTCTGGTAACTGGTAGCCCAACTCAACAGTTTTTAGCCTGAGGTAGGTCGCGTCGATTAACCAAAAATCTGACATATACGAGGAAGGGCTACTTATCGTTGTCGGGTTTGTCGTCAAGCGTGGAAATTTAGCGGTCGCTGCTGTTTGCGGCGTCCAGCGCTCTTGATGAATAGGTTGAAACTGACTCTGGAAAGGCTCGATACCGCTACCATGCACACTAAAACTATAACTGGTCGTCCCTTGCAGTAGCGCGCTAAAGCTAAAGCCTTTGTAGCTTCCGCCCAGAGTAATACCAAAACTGGTATTGGGAATGTTTGGCCTGCCAATAGTTGTCCTATCGTAATCATCAATAATACCATCCTCATTAAGGTCTTTGTAACGCAAATCGCCCGGCTGCACCACATAACCTCCTGTTGGTTTTGGACTATCGGCGATATTATCTTCGGAGTAAAACCCATCAAACAGGTAGCCAATAGGCTGATTAATCTGATGCCCGGTCAGCTGTAGCCATGGATAAGCAGGCATTGGCTCGTCTTGAAATAGGATCTTATTCTTAAAGTAGGTAAATACGCCTTTTACATTATAATTGAACGCGCCGATATGGTCATTATAGTTCAGTTCAAACTCTAACCCGCGGTTGCGCACACGGGCAATATTCGATGGGGACACTCCTACGCCAATGTTAATTGGCAGCGACTGCGAGGTGACCAGCTGATCATATCGTATGTTATTAAAATAATCAATGACCAATGAAAATTTACTTTTAAACATGTTCATTTCTAGCCCCACGTCAAAAGACCGCTGCTTTTCCCAAGTTACAATCGGGTTGCCTAAGTTACCCTCCACTATTCCTGGCGCGGATTGATGTGTTTCGCCAAATGAGTAGTCTCCGCCATCGTTGTACACTTGCTGAAATAAATAGCGGTCGCCCGCGACCTTGTCTGAACCGACAACCCCGTAGGATCCTCTGATTTTAAAAAGATCGACAAAATCAAACCGCTGTTTGAAAAATTCCTCTCGCGCTAGGTTGTACCCTACTGAGATTGCCGGAAAGATACCGTAACGTTTGTCGGATTGAAAGCGATCCGACCCGTTGTACGCTAAGGTAAGGTCCAACATATATTTTTCGTCGTAATTGTAGCCCGTACGCCAGGTAAATCCTTGAAAGTTTTGCGGAATCCAGTTGGTCTTCTTGTCGCCTTTAGTTTTATAGGATTCTCTGTTATAGAGCACTAGGGAGCTTATATTGTGGGCACCAAAAGTTCGGTCATAATTGAAGTTGGCCTGAAAATTCATGCGGTTATTGTAGTCACCTTGGTAAGCGCGCAAGGTGTAATTGCCGAGCACATAGGGCGCGCCGCCTTTGAGCTGGTAGTCGTCGGTATAGGGGTAATACCGGTATACGGGGATCTCATCGCGCGCCTGTTCGCGTTTATTGGATTCAACACTCGCGTAAGCGATACGCGTGGAGAACGAAAGTCCTTTGGTGATAGCGTCCAGCTCCTGGCTGCCACCAAAGAGAATGTTAATATCATTCCGACGATCCAAATTATAACCGGCTGTCGCTAACCGCGCATTAACCGTAGGCAGAAGTTCCTGTGTATCATTCGCGTAGGTGTATGAACCATCCGGATTTAAAAAGGGTGCAGACCAAGGACGAATCTTATTGAAGTCGAACACTTCGCCGACAACATTTCCCGCGCGCGGTGAGTTAATTTTATTGAAGTTTGTCCGGAAGTCCAACCTTAACTTTAAGCTTTTGGTCGCCTGGACGTCCAAGTTCGAGCGCAGGTTGTACCGACGGTAATAATAATTGTTATTTATCTGATCCCCCTCATTAGCAAAGCTGTACAGGTTTCCATCTTGCGAAAGGGCGCCGCCGGAGATAAAATATTTGATCGTCTCACTACCGCCCGAGATGTCTACATTAGTGTTGTACTGAAAACTTACCGGCTTAAAAATACGGTCGTACCAGTTGATATCGGGATGGCCGTATGGATCATCCCCCATACGGAAATGCTCCAAGGCGGTCTGATCAAACAGCTTGTTGGTGTTATCGCCTTCCGTATTGGTTATCGCCTCATTCCATAGTAGCGCCGACTCATAGGCGTCTAAAAACTTGAGGCGCGTTACGGGACTCTGCATCCCGGATTCCATGCGCACATTGATCCGTGGCTTGCCCGATTGCCCGCGGCGCGTTTTCACAACAAGTACGCCGTTGGCTCCTTTAATACCAAATACGGCCGTCGTGGAAGCGTCTTTCAATATCGAGATACTCTCAATCTCGTTGACATTGATCTGCGAGAGCTGCTCGTAGGTAAACTCGATATCGTCCACGATGATCAGTGGCTGATTCCCTTCGGAGTTGAGCGAGCTCACCCCGCGGATATAAAAATCCGAGGCATCGCGTCCCGGCTGACCGGACCGTTGCACCGATACGAAGCCCGGCAGTCGCCCGGTGAGCGCATTCTGCACGCTAGAGGTCGGCACATTACGGATATCAGCCCCCTTGATGGAGCTAACCGCGCCCGTATTGGTTAGCTTCTTGGTAGTCCCAAATCCGACCACAACAACTTCGTTGATATCTTGCGCGCTCGACTGCATAATAACCTCTATTTCGTTTTCATCCTGCACGCTACGCTCCTGAGTTGCATAGCCTATATTGGTAAAGACGAGCATACCACTTCCATCTATTGGCAGACTAAATCGACCATTACGATCGGACTGAACCGTGCCACCTCCTTTTTGCGTGATCGTGACACCTGCCAAGGGTCCAGCATTATTCTTCACAATCCCGGTAATGATGGACTGTGCAAATATTAGAAACGGAGCAAAGACCGTTAATAATATGATATATATACTTTTTTTCATCAGATTAAACTTCATTGGTTAATTGATTTGGTTACCATCCTGGATTCTGCTCCATTTGTGGGTTCTTGATGACCTCACTAAAAGGAATCGGCGCCAAGTACATCCGTGTTTCAAATTTCATTTGTAAGACGGGTACGGTTTGGCGTATGGTGCCGGTACTTGTTTGGTAGATCACCGCCGCGTGCAGTTCTTTGTCAAACTGGTCCTCGGCGATTTTCCAGCGGCGCACATCGTAGAATCGGTGCTCCTCAAAGGCCAGCTCCTTACGCCGTTCCTGACGAATTATCTCTCGCATCTGCGATTTTGACAACCCACCTGCAAGTGCAAAAGGAGCCAGGCCGGCACGCTCGCGAATACGCTCAACGGCCGCGTAGACCGAGCCATCAGGCGCCGACAAACGCTCATTGCGCGCCTCTGCGAAATTCAATAGTATCTCGCCATAACGAAATAAAATATGGTCGTGGTTCACGTTGCTGTAATTGACCGATGATTCAAAATCTCCCATGAACTTGCGCAGATAATACCCTGTTTTCGTCTGCTGCTGCGAGCCTCCCGGTTTGTCCGACCCCCCTTCGAAAGTCTCCACCGGACGACCTAACCACATCGCGCCATTATAAAATACCGTTGCATAGAAGCGTTTATCTCGACCCAGGTAGGGCTCCTCGGCGTTGTATCCCGAGTTGGGATCGGTGATATCCAATCCATTTTCCATCCCGAAAGCGTCCACTAGTTCCTGAGTCGGACTGGTCCTGCCATTGTTGATGCCGGCAGCGTACCCCACGGGACCATTGTTATTCTCCACGCTGGTATTGTTGTCGCCCTGCTTGGCGAATATTCGTTCTTTATTGCGGGTGATAAAAACATTTGTAAACTCCGATTCTAGCAAGAATAGATTTAAGTCCATGACGTCCATGGCCGCGTTCTCGGCCAGCTGCCACCGCTCGATCGAGAAGTCAGCGTAGCCTGTCAGGGGATTTTGCCCATCGATATTCTCGCCGTTAAATAACGGGCTTGCGGCGTACAGCAAAAGGCGCGACTTCAGCGCCAGCGCAGCGGCTTTAGTTGGTCGTCCATAGTTTGGCAGATCGAAAGGATCCGTCCGCAAACTATCTTTTATCGCATCGCACTCGGCGGCAATATAATCCACGCACTGCTGAAAGCTACTCCGGGAAAGCTCGATATTATCGTCCAGCTGGTAAACCTCATCGCCTAGCAGGGGGATACCCCCATGACGCTTGAGCAGCTCGAAGTAAAATAGTGCGCGCAGGAACTTGGCTTCAGCCTTCCATACTCTTTTCAGGGGTGTTCCATTTTGGAGCTGCCCTTTGAGCGGCACGCGGTCAATGTTGTGGATAAAAATATTTGTCTTGCGGATACCTCGGTAGAAAGATCCCCACCGGTTATCCGGATAGCTGTCGGCGGTGTAGGTCCCTAATGCGAGCTGCTGTACGGAGGTATTGGTCGGGTTTGATGAAAGCGCGTCATCGGTACCCGCATCCAGGAAATCTCCACCTACTCTATTACCAGTTTCGGGAAGAAAGCGGTAGCAATCCGTCAGGAAGCGGTTTGCATTCACGCCCGCCGAATCCTTTGTATCGAATACCTGCTCCAAGACCTGCTGCTCGATTGGTACGATCTCTAAGTCACTCTCGCAGCTGCTTAAGGCGCATGCAAATGTCGCAAACAATAAGGGCCATTTAAAATTTATATTCTTCATAATCAGTCTCACAATAAGGTTTATAACTTAATATTTACGCCCAGAACAATCGTCCGCTGCGCGGGATAGGACGTCTCATTATTGATCTCCGGATCAAGCCGGCTATAGGGGGTGAAAGTAAATAGGTTTTGCGCGTTGGCAAAAATACGAAGCCCAGCAATATTGATGCGTCGGCTCAACTGGAAAGGGACCGTGTATCCCAGCTCGAGATTCCTTACGCGCAAATATTCACCCGAGCGCGTCCAGTAACTCGAGGTGTTCAAAAACGGCGTATTAGTCGGGTCTGAACCAACTGTAAGGCGAGGGTAACTCGCGCTCTCTGCGGTCTCCGGCGTCCAGCGCCCAACCAAATAACTAAAGCCTTGACTCTCGCCATTACTACCAAAGGAATAGTCTGTTTTTTGGTACGTGCGGTTGGCAACGCCTTGCAGCAGGACGCTAAAGTCAAATCCCGATACGTTGAATCCTAGCGTAGCGCCATAGAAAATAGTCGGTTTTGTATTGCCTATTGCCGTCTGATCGTACATATTGATAATGCCGTCGTCGTTTAGATCCACGAGCTTCACATCACCAGGGTGCACCACATTTCCCCCGAGCAGCGGCGCCTGAGCGGCCTGCTGCTCGTTCTGAATAAGGCCATCGGCGAGGTAGCCAAATGTTTGCCCAATAGGCATACCCGTGCGGCGGTTCCAGTCATACTGCTGGAATACTTCATTCATATACAGCACCTGGGTGCGCATACGCGAGGCATTCGCGGTGACAAAGTAATTGAACGCACCTGCATGATTCTGATAGGTTAGGCTCAGCTCCTGCCCTTCATATAAATTCTCTCCGATATTCTCATTGGGATAATCGATACCGATGAGTTCAATTGTGGAACCGCGCTGTTGAAGTAAATCGTAATACCGATCCCTGTAATAGTCAGCCGTTAGGCGGAACTTCGAATTCCAAAACGAAGCGTCTAGACCGATGTTAAACTTACTTCCTTTCTCCCAAGTACCATTCACATTGGCCAGCCCCCGCTCCACCAAGCTATTGACGTACGAATATTCTGAGCCGAAGCTATACCCGTTCCCACCATCCTGACCGTAGGACGAGCGCCAGCTGTAGTAGCCCAAGGCGCCTTCGTTGGTATTACCCGTCTTTCCGTAGGTGGCTCTTAACTTAAGCTGATCGAGCCAGCCAGCGCTCTGGGAAAGGAAAGATTCTTTTGCCAGGTCCCAGCCAATGCCCGCAGCGAAAAAAGTGCCGTACTTACTTCCGGGTTGAAAGCGGTTAAAACCCGAATAATTCACGGCCAGCTCGGCAAAATATTTATCCTGAAATGCGTAGTTCCCTGTTGCGGCGAAGTTGGTATGGATCGCCGGCAGGTCGAACTGGTAATTTGCGGTTTGCTGATCGACGAATAGCTTTGCACCCAGTTTGTGACCACCAGCGATCTGCGTATCGTACCCCAGGGCGCCCTGAAAATAAAAGAAATTGGCCGTCGAAGTAGTCTCAAATGAATTGGGCTGATCGGCAATATCGCCATAGCGCACATATATCAGCTGACCGGCCTCATTATAGCGCACATCGAAAACAGGCTGCAGCCTACTTCTATTGGTAAAGCTCGAAGAGGTGGACGATACATTTACCTTTCCGCTAGCATATAGCCCCGGTAGCCATTGATTGAACTTATACTGGAAATCCAGATTCGCAAATACGTCTCTGGTATTATCAATCAGGTACCCCGAACCGGTGGTCTGTTGATAGAGGTTTGTTCGAAATACCGAGGATCCACCATACGATCCGTCGTCATTGCGTATCGGATACGCATTATTCGGGGTATTGTACAGGCCGCTTAGGATATTCGAGGTACCAGCACCTGGCTGCCTGCCTTCTTGAATACGGCCAAACAGCTGCAAACCAATCGTGAAATCTTTGGTCACGTCGACATCGATAGAGCTATTTATCAGGTAGCGGCGCTGCTCAAGGTTAGTCGAGTAATCAAAGTCGTCGACCGATTTAAACATCCCGTCTTGGGCAAGATAGCTTAGCGAAAGGGCGTAACGCGCATTTCGAATCCCCCCATTCACCCCCAGGTTGTACTTGGTAATGGGGCTGCTGTTTTTCAGTACTGCGTCGTACCAATTTACGTCTGGATAAAGCAGTGGCGAGCTGCCATCGCGGTACAGGTTAAAATCTTCCTGTGTATATACAGGCTGCCGACCGCTGTTGAGTAGGGCTTCATTATAGAGGTACGCATATTGATAAGCATCGAGCGGCTCGGGCTGCTTGAGGGATTGCTGCATGCCCGTTTGCGCAGTAAAAGAAATACGCGGCGGACCGACGGTGCCCTTTTTGGTGGTTATTTGCAACACACCACGCGAGCTACGCTGGCCAAGTAGAATCGAAGAAAGAGCATCTTTGGCGATCGTAACTGACTCGATACTTTCGGGGTCGATCGAGTAGATCTCGCGCTGCACGCCATCAATAATGGTGACCGGCTGCTGTCCGCGAAGCTGAAAATTTAACTCACTGTTATCGCTAAGGCTGGCGCTGTACCGTGTTCCCTCGGCGGGTAGCGAACCTGCCAGATCGTTCGCTGTGATCGCACTCGAACGGGCGTTCCGAAAACCACTAACCTGCTGCGTATAAAGGCCGGGAATCCTGCCCGTAAGGGCATTTAAATAAAGTGATGTCGGTGTCCCTTTAATCTGATTATTATACACTACCGAGCCCGATCCTAGGTTATTATGGATCGTCTTTTTATCGTACAACACGCTGATCGTGTCTTCGCGCTGCAGGTAGCGGCTTACGAGCGCCACCTGCATTCCCGCCTTAAGAAGGATGGACTGCGGGTAATAACCGGGATGCTGGATAACGACGCGAGATCCAATCTCGGCCGGTACGCTAGCGCTACCGTCCTCGCTAGTCTGGGCTAATAACGCATTGTCCTGCGAGTAAACCATTGCCCCCATTAAGGGTTTACCATATTCGTCGAAGACTGTTAACGAAACCTCCGGCGCGTGCGCGGCATTCGCCAAGGGGAAGGTAAGGCTGTTGCTGCTGTAGCTCCTTAACGGTAGAAGGAGCACCGCTAAGAAACCTATTTTTATATAATGACTCAACATGTTCAGTTAATTTTTGATTCGTATTTTAAAATTGGCTTGCAGGTTAATCGCACCGAAAAGTATATCTAAAAGGCTCATCGGTATTCCCATACCCGACGGTCTTGGTACCCGTTTGGTCGGTAAAAAAGTATTCAAGGCGCGCTATCTGCATGTCCGCTGTGAGGCCGAAGAACCCACGGGGCCAGATATCAATTAAAAAACGCTTGCCACCAACGCCTTGAAGCTTGGTCTTTTCATTCGGGGCACTGCTTTCAGCAATCAGCTGATCGTTCGCATCAAAAGCGCGCACACGCAAGTAAACATCGTCCAGGTTATCTAAGGCGGTATTGGCTACACCGGCATTAAAATTTAGGGTAATGATATCGTTATCCAAGGTTTTCACAGGCTGCACGGTCCCCAGCTGGGGGTTGACAAAGTCGATCAGATCACCCTGGCCACCAGTCACCTCGAATATATTGGAAAAGGCAAACTTCTTATAGTCCGTATCTTGAGGACGCAGATTCTCGATCGCAGAGCCGACATAGAACCCTAGGCGCAGCAGCATATTTTCCTCACCGAGGTCACATTCCACCTTGACGTTAAAGTCTATATCTTCGTTATTCGCAAACGTATATGACTGCGTACTTCGATAAATGATCCACTCGAAATCATCGACCAAATTGGGACCGATTCCGAACATCTTTTTTGCCGCCTGGTGCCAGTTTAACCCCGAGACGGGCTCGATTTCACTATCGGGTATCAGGCGCAGTGTTCCGTTACCTTTGGGGCTGGTGAAGGTCAGCACGGCGTTTTCACGGGCGTTCCATCCTTTGGGCACCATAATGCCTGCGAGCAGCTGCGTGGTATACGTTCCAGAGCCTTCAATGCGCGGTTCGGCTCCACTGTGCATGGTGAAGGTTACTCGCTGGCCCACTTCCCCCTGTGGAGGAACGGTCACTGTCAACGATTTCAGCCCACACTGAACCAAACAGATCGTAAGCAACAGTGCCGCCAAGAAATATAAATATGATATGGTTTTAATTGGTTTTTTCATGGCTTTGGTTATTCACGTTCAAAATTATATTGGTAGGTATTTCCTGAGCAGCCCAAGCTAAAAGAAAGGCTGAGCTGCCGCTCTCCCTTGACGACGGGGTACTGCATGCTCACTGCTAGCTCCTGCCCATCATCTTGAGCGCTCATCAGTAAGCTGAAAGGGTATTGCGGATCGTTCAAGCGGTAGTTTCCCGACCCTTGGAGCATGAATGGCAGCTGCTCGGCTACGCTATATGTGCCGTCTGGCTTAAATTCAATGCTAAAATTCGTCATGTCCATCCGCTCACTCAGCTCTTCACCATTGCGGCTAAGCTGCACCACGTGCCACTTGCCGGCGATCTCTTTGATGGGTTCATCGCCGCTCGAGATCTTGGATATCTCATCTTCACACGAACTCATCACCAGGAAGCTCGATACCGCGATTAATGCTAATAGTTGCTTTATTCTCATCATGTATAGCTTTTAATATCCAAAATTCTGTAACAGGTCTACCGATTTAGCGACTTCGGACTGGGGGATCGGCCAGAGGTACATGCGCTGATCAAACACCCTTTTACGCACCGCTATGGTGTTGTAGGACGTTACCGAGGATATGCGCACGGGCTCGGTTCCGTGTAGCTGCCTGTCCTCGAGCTGCTCGGCAAGCTTCCAGCGGCGGACATCAAAAAAGCGGTGCCCTTCAAAAGCAAGTTCCTTTTGGCGCTCGTTATGAATAATCGCGCGCATGGCGTCTTGCGATAGCCCTGCCGGTAGTACGAAAGGCTCGAGTCCACCGCGCTCACGTATCGATTCAATGGCCTGGTATACCTGCTGGTCGGGCGCCGATAGTATTTCGTTGCGCGCCTCCGCATAATTCAGTAAGATCTCCGCATAGCGTATAATAGGAAGGCAACGCGGGGTCACGGTATTAAACCAATCAGCGGCTACATCTCGATTGACCATCTTATAGCTGTAGTAACCCGTCGGGGTACCCTTGTATATCGCATCCTGACCCGAGCTAATATTATTGGGGTTTGTTTTATCAATATAAATGTTCACGGGGCGCCGCGCGAGGCCGTCGCGGTGGAAAACAAGCGACTGATCGCGCGTAATAGTATTGGCAAGCCGGGGGTCTCTATCGCGGTAAGGTTCTTCAGGCCTATAGCCCGAGGACGGATCGTCAATCGGCAGACCGTTTTTCATGCCAAAAGCGTTGACCGTCTCCAGGTATGGATAAGCGCCAGGGCTGCTCACACCGAAGGTCGGTGGATTCCAGATCCCTTCCAGTTCGCGGTTTGCGTCTTGCATCCTAGCGAGCAGGTATTCGCTATTCTTGCGCAGCTGAAACAGCTCGTAAAATCCGTACCCGGCCTCCGAAGCGTTATTGATGTGCAAGCTGTACTCGCCCGAGGAAATAATTTGCTCGGCAGCCGCTTGGGCCCGCTCCCAGCGGGCGTTATCTTTTTCTGGGTATCCGCTGATGCTGCGCAGGGGCTCTTGGGCCGCTATTCCTTCGCCATTAAATAATGGGCTTGCGGCATACAGAAGCAGGCGCGATTTCAAACCATAGCAGGCGGCTTTATTGATCCTGCCGTAATTCTCGCCGCTATGTACCCAGGGAAGGTCTTGCGCTGCGGCGTCACATTCAGCGGCTATATACTCCACACACTCGGAAAAGGTATTTCGCGCGGAGGGAATTTCATCCGTCGCACGGTAGACGCTGTCTCCCATCAGCGGGACACCACCATAATGCTCGAGGAGAATAAAATAATAGTAAGCGCGTAGAAAGCGCGTCTCTGCTTTCACGCGCACCTTGATGTCATCACCGAACTTCGCTTGCGGCAAATTTTTAAGCATGATGTTCGCTCGCCTCACATTCGTATAGCTTTTCGACCAGGCATCGTCGGTAATCATATTTGCATTTACCGTGCCTGTAGCAAACTGAATGAATGTATTGATTGTACCCAAGCCAGCGCCCTCGGCTTCATCGGTGCTCGCATCGAGTCCGCCACCACCAAAACGCTTGGGCGCAGTGGCAAAGCCGATATCGGCGTATATCCCCGAAAGGAAATTAATGGTGTACGCACTGTCGGAAAAGACGACCTGCTCGTTTAGGTCCGTGGACTGTGTAGAATCTAAAAACCCTTGTTTCTCGCACGAGGCTAACGCTAGTGCGGCTAATACTAAGTAAATTAAATACCCCTTTTTCATAACTTGATTTATAATGTATCGTACTTCTTCTCCCCCGTTATCCTGCTGCTCCCCTACAGCAGGCGAAGAGCTATTGCAGCGCGCTTAGTGAAAACGGCCTTGAGTCCGGGGAGATCCCACGCTCCTTGTTCGGCCTCGGCCCCATAACGAATTCCAGTTCACCACCCTTTACGATATCGGCATACCGGATATAGTTCTTATCGTATAGCTCGCCGTTTAATCTGGCGGACTGAATGTAGACGTTCTGGGGACTATTATTTTTGGCCAGTATGAGGAACTCCTTGCCATCTTCGAGCTTGAGTGCTACGCGCTGGAACACCGGACTACCAAAAACATATTCCTCGGTACCCGGGCATACACTGTATAACCCCATTGCACTTAACACATACCAGGAGGACATTTGACCTTGGTCTTCATCACCGGGGTAGCCTTTCTCGGTAGCATTATACAATTGGGCCATCACCTTACGTGCGCGCTGCTGCGCTTTCCAGGGCTGGCCACTGAAATTATATAGGTATGGAACGTGCTGGGTAGGCTGGTTTCCATGCGCATATTGCCCCATTTTCGCCAGTAGCATCTCGCGCATCTCATGTATCTCTTGTTTATAGCTGCCATAATTGATCGTCTGTTCCATGGTGAAAAAGGAATCCAGCTTCGCATTGAAACGGTCCTGCCCCCCCATCAGGTTGATTAACCCATTTATGTCATGCATCACCGACCAGGTATATTGCCAGGCATTGGCTTCTGTAAACGGGCCGCCCCATTCAAATGGATCGAAATCCGCTCGCCACTGCCCGCTGGGCAAACGGCCACGCACGAATCCGACCTGTTTGTCAAATACATTCTGGTAATTGTACATCTGCCGGGCGAATACCTTTTGGTAAAATTCATTTCCCGTGAGCTTCGCTAACTGATAAGCGCAGAAATCATCGTAAGCATACTCGAGCGTCTTGGCGGTACTTTCATGAACCTGGCCGTACGGAACAAAGCCTTTGGTGAAGTAGTCCTTCCAGCCCTCTCTGCCGTTCGAGCCACCCCAGTATCCTTTGTTGGTTGACTCGTGGTAATACGCTGTTAAAGCACTATCGGGATCAAAGCTGCGGATCCCTTTCACCCACGCATCGGTGAGCAGTGAAATGGCATGGTTGCCGATCATCACGCCGGACATGCCCGGATTCGACCAGGTGGGAAAGAAACCCGCCTGTTGCTGGGCGTCCAGCAGCGATTGCATATATCGGCCCTGCATCTGTGGGTGCAAGATATTACTTAGTGGAAACTGCGCGCGAAAGGTATCCCAGAACCCATTATCAGTGTACATGTAACCGTTATGGATTTCCCCATCGTAGGGACTGTAGTAGTACGGATTTCCCTGTTTGTCTATCTCATAGAACTTACGTGAGAAAAGATTAGCCCGGAAAAGGCAGGAGTAGAATGTCGCTTTCTCCGCTTCTGTCCCTCCCTGAACACGCACGCGATTCAATAGGGTGTTCCATATCTTAAATGCTTTATCTTTAGTTGCCTGGAAATTCTTGTTCCCGCCGAGCTCGCGACTGAGGTTCAGCGACGCCTGTTGGGGGCTGATATACGAAGAGGCAAGCTTCACTTCCACACGCGTACCAGGTTTGAACTCCAGGTACGCTCCTGCGCCCTGCCCGTGGCGCTCTTTGCTGCCGGCCTGCACGGTACTATCGCCATTTCTCCACGTACCGAAGGTCTTGAAATCGGCATCGAAGGTAATCTCAAAATAGTTTTTAAACCCCTGAGGCACAAAGCGTCCGTTGTTCACGTAACCGATTATTTTACGCTCGCTCGGGATAATCTGCACCTGGCTATCTTTCAACAGACCGTCTAATACCAAGAAGGCCTTTTCGTTTTTAGGAAACGAAAAACGCATATGTGCGCCGCGCTCCACGGGGCTGATCTCTGCGCGGATGCCGTTTTCAAATTTAACCGAATAGTAATGGGGCTTGGCTACTTCGTTGTCGTGACTAAACGCAAGCGCCCGTTGATCTTCCCCCACGCGGAGACTTCCGATACCCGGCATGAGCGAGAACACGGCGTAATCACCCATCCAGGGGCTACACTGGTGCACCTGCTGAAAGCCGCGAATGGTGCTCGCTTTATAAGTATACTTCCAACCGTCGCCATTCTTGCCTGTCTGTGGCGAGAAAAAGTGTACGGCAAAAGGAAGGCCAACCGTTGGGTAGGTGTTCCCATAGGATAGCGCCCACTCGGAATCTGTGCCCTGCAGAGTATTAACGTACTTCACCAGGTCACGGCTTTGCCCATAGCAGGCAACCACGCCCAAAAGCGGTAGCATAAGCCAGGTAAAAATCTTTATTTTCATCATATTTGTTCCATTGTTAGCTTTCTTAATTCCTCTATTTCCCTTTCTGTCCAGCATATATCCCGCCGCGACTAACGGGAAACCTACATCTTCTCACGCGTCAGTTTTATTTTAACTTGCCGCTATCCCCCACCCTTTGTTGGGTTTATCGCCCATGAAAAGCTCTAGTGTTCCGCCGGCGGCTATCTCCGCAAAGTCGATATGGGACTTTTGGTAAGGCTTCCCGTTCAGGAGCGCTTTTTGGATATAGCTGTTTTTGCCCTCTAGGTTATTATGCGCCTTCACGGTAAACTGCTTGCCTTCGTAGTAATCGTTATCCAGGCGGAAGTCAACCTGCGCAAAAACAGGACTGGTTATTTCCATGCGCGTGCTTCCCGGACATGCCGGATGCAGCCCCGCCGAAGCGAGCACGTACCAGGCCGACATCTGCCCGACATCCTCGTTGCCCACGATCCCTTCGACAGAATTCTTATACGCTGTTTCGCAGATGTATCGCGTCCATTTCTGTGTCTCCCAAGGGGAGCCCAGGTAATTAAATAGAAAGGGCACCAGGTGGACCGGCTCATTGGCGTGGTTGTAGTAATCATTCCAGAGCATGTTCTGCGGCGTTTTTTCAAAAAAAGCGCGCAGATCAGCCAATGCGGATTCCCTACCGCCCATAAGTGCTATCATGCCAGGAATGTCATGCGGCACAAACCATCCTTGCTGATAAGGGTTACTCTCGATTGTGCCGTACCACTCTTTTATGCGCCCCTGCGCGGGCCACGGCTCCCAGCTGCCATCGATTTTACGCGGTCGAAACCACCTTTTGCCGGCGTCAAATATTTCGCGGTAGGCCAGCGATTTTTGTAAAAATTCCTGCTCATCGTCCTTCTTTCCAAGTCCCTGCGCAAGCTGAGCGATACACCAATCCGTGTAGGCATACTCCAGCGTGTTGGAGATACTAAAAGGAGGCCCCGAATATCCGAGAGAATCGTTACCAAACTTTTTAGAGGTGTTCAGCGCGTAACGATAGGCCTCCTCGAGGTCGTATCCTCTTATCCCTTTCACGTAGGCGTCGGCGAGTACCGATAGTGCGGGATTACCGATCATGCAGCCCGAATAGGCATTCATAATTTCCCAACGCTCGTAATACCCGCGGCCCGACTCGCGGGCAAGGGTGATCAGCGAGTTGAGCTGATCGTTCACCAGTTCAGGGTTGATGATCGTCTGCAGGGGAAACTGGCTGCGAAAGACATCCCAGCCGCTAAACATGGTGCGTTTAGTGAACGAGCTGTCCTCCCGTATCTGCTTATCGCCTCCTATATAACGGCCGTCAACATCGGTATAGGTACGGGGGTCTATCATCGTGTGGTATAGCGCAGTATAAAATATAGTCTTTTGATCCCCCGTCCCGCCCTGGATTGCAATCCGGCCGAGTTCCTTGTTCCATAGATCGTTTGCCTGCTGACGCACCAGCTCGAAGGACTTGCCCTTTATTTCTTGATTAAAGTTATTTTTAGCACCCGCCAAATCGACAAATGAAATGCCGACTTGCAGGGTGACCTGCTCACTGCTCGCGGTTTCAAATTCCGTAAAAAAGCCCAGGTGATCGCCCTGCTGCTGTTCGGGGCGATCGATCAAGGATGCCTTTTGCACGTACGCGAGGTAATCGGCGCTGACTACTTCCTCTCGTTTTCGCACCCAGTCATCCGGAATATCAGCCTTCCACACCCCGTAATCCTCCAGCGGCTTGCTAAACCTGGCGTAAAAGTAAACCGTGTAATCGGCGCTACCCTCACCATTGCCCCAGCCGCCGCCCTCGGGCGTGCAGCGCATCCAGCCGCCGATGGTATGCGCGTCGATCTTTTGGATAAACTGTTCGGTGGATGTCCCCCCCACGCGGCGCGCTAGATCGATCTGTATGCGCGAGCGCTTATGCTCCGGAAAGGTGAAGCGCATCATGCCACTGTGCGGGGCGGCGGTAGTTTCCACTTTAATGTTATAATCAGTGAGATCCACGCTGTAGTAGCCTGCTTTTGCTACTTCGGAGCTTTTATCGTAGCCCGAGCGGTACCCGCTTATGCTACCGTCTTCCTTGCCCGCGATAAGCTGCAGGTCTCCAGTTGTAGGCATTACCAGTAGATTTCCTAGATCACCATACCAACCCACGCCACTCATCTGTGTAAAGGCGAACCCTTCGATCGTACGATGCTCATCACTATACCCCGAACTGTTATCGCCGCCGGTAATGGTATTGGGGCTCACCTGCACCATACCGTAGGGTGTTGTCGCTCCAGGAAATGTTTTGCCCAAACCATGGTAAGCATCCGCGGCGCCTACATTGGTACTCGCTCCAATGAACGGATTGACATAGTCCACTACATTTAACGGCTTTTCACGGCGCGTTTCGCTGCAGGAATGAAGGGACCATAGAACGCAAAACAGCATGGCAAATATTCGTACTCTTATAAACATGTATTATATTTTTATCTTTATTTTTTCTTAATTCGATACGTTTGAATTCCAAATTGTGGTATCTCAACGTTAAAGGTGGTCTTACCGCCGCTACTTTGAAAGGCCATCGGAGCGACAAGCTTACCATTAAGGAGCACCTGGTGGATCTGAGAAACAGTAAAGCCCAGGTCAACCTGCTGCGGTTTGTCTTCGCCCGCTGCGTTGTAAAGGCGCAGCAACAGCTCATCGCCCTGCTCCTTCATGGCCGACACCTCCAACCCGCTATCTCCCAAGCGCACAAAATTCTTGTTCTGGCCAGCATCCGCCGCGATTACGCCCAGCAAGGGCTCATTCCAGAAGTTGCTTTCCGCTGCGATCTTAGCGCGTTGCCAGCTGCCGACGTGCGGCAGAAGTGCATAGCGCATCTTTAGTGGGCCGGTGATCTTGTAGTCGACACCCCACAGGCCTACCCCGGAATACTGCGCGGTCAGGCCTAGCGGGTAGTCCCGTCCGTGCAGGTACGAGGTAGTATGATCCGAAAATAAGGCGAGGCCGTACGCTTCATCTTGCTGCATTAAGTCCACCCAGTGTAGTATCACGTTGTGTTTTATAGCGTCCCAAGAGCCAAAAAATGTGTTCTCTTGTTCACTTTTGGTCACATCAAATGGCGCGTCTTTATACAGACTGGGCTTGACGAGCGAATTGGGAAACAGCACTTTTAACTTATAGCGGTCATCGGTATAAGCACGCCTATTGTCCGTCCAGTCGTGCTGTTGCTTATACTCGCCAATGCCGACGTTGTGCAGCCAGTCCACCTGTAGATCGAAATCTATGCGCCGTTGCCCGGCTTCTAGGGTGATCGTCTGGCTGAAAGGATGCTCCCCGATATGTCCTTGCACTTTTACCTGTACTAGAAACGGGTTATCTTCGAGCACCGTAATTTTCGCGGGCTTGTTCTTGCTCGAAAGGAAACTGTCCTGCTGAACAAAATGCCCTGCCAGCTCACCAAAGGCATACTCACCATTTTGCTCCACGAATTCTTTGTTTGCGGCATATTTCGCTTTAAGGCTGCTGATCACGCCTCCTTTAGTCCCGTCGAGTGTGATTTTATACATGGCATTCTCGATGATGCAGTTCCCTTTTGCATCGACATGCACCTGCTGGATCGCCTTGTTCTGGCTACGATGGGGCTCCTTATTTACTAATACATAGCTTTGATACCCAAGACCGGTGAACTCCGGGCGAAAAAGTAGCCACGAGCGACCATCTTGTACTGACACTTCACTAACTGAATGTTTACCACCTTGATCATAGATGGTTATATCATAAATAGATAGCGCCGGCGGCAAGGCTACGCGCATCACTTGCGAGCGGCTGGCGGCGACGGTATTAAAAACCTTCACGTAACCGATCGTATCGTTTGTGCCTTGCCTTGACACTTCCGTTGAAATAGGGTAACTATCCAGCGCGCTGGCGATCATCCGCGTGGAAAGGCTATCGCTGGTATTGGTCCACGCGCGTACGGCCTGCTCCCACGTACGTCCTTTAGCAAGCTGGTTGTAAGGCACAATCCACGAGTCGTGGTGCTGGGCCATCATTAAGGTTCGCCAGGCTTCGTTTTCATCTTCGGGTGCGGGCCGGAAATCATTATCGATGTAAGCCATCGCACCAATTTTCTCCGCTACCATGATATTGTTTTCTGATTTACGCACATCCTGAGCGATACGCTGTAGCGCCTGGCTCCCCCACATGAGGTTCACGCGGATATCTTCTTGGCTTAGCCGCCAGTCATCGGTAGACTTGCCCGTGGATATATCTTTAAAATATTCTGTCCAGGTGAGGTAGGTGGATTCGTTTTTCACCTGCTCGCCATGCCCTAGCCACGGACCATTGTCCCAGCCGGCATCCTGGTAACACATCCCGACCGGATTAGCGATACCTTGCGCGTAAGCGGCCTGTAAAAAGGTATTGGAATTGTTCCATGCCGTGGTCTGCCAGGTGGAGTTCTCCTGGAGTGCTTCGGAGGCGTAGCGCGGCACGGTGAGGATTGAGGTTCCCTCAGGACCAACCCAGTTCACCAGCTCACCACCGTAGGCTGCGGTATAGCCACCCCAACAGGTGTTCGGGCATTTCAATACCGCGTACTTAAAACCGAACTGCTTGAGCAGTTGCGGTAAGCTGCTGGTAAAGCAGGGTTCTTCCACGGCGTAGCTCGTGAAAGTAACGGCAGGGAAATGCGTGTTAATCTTCTGCATACCGTATGCAAACTGCCGGATAATGCTTTCCCCGGATATATTATAGCAGTACGGCTGCGCGTAGGTTGGATTGGTAAAATCGATTCTGCGATCGGCTGCGAGCTCGGCAAACGCGGCGTAAGCCTGGGGTTGGTCTATTTTAACGGAGTCCCAGGTTTCTGGCTCGATCTCCATGCCGATCTTCCACTCGGGGTGCGCAGCAAGCTTTTCGATCATAAAGCCCGTTACCCAAGAAGGGTAATGCCCGTACACGCCGCCGTGATAACCATCAACAAAATAAGGCTTTTGTGCGTATAGGCCCGTGCAGGCTGATAAAGCCAGCAACAGGGATAATATGTTTGTTTTTCTTCTCATTAATGGAGGTTGCTATATACGCACTAGGCTGATCGTCCTTTTTTGCGGCACGCTCGTACGTTTAATGGCTTGCAGCAAGAGCTCCATCTCGTCGTTCCATGCCTTTCTGATCTCGGGGAACATGGCTTTCGCGTATAGATCGCCCTTGGCACGCAGCCAGCCGTCACTTTGCTCATGCTCCTGAAACACTTCAATCGCCTTGCGGTTATTGGCGTTCAAAAGTCCTTTGGGCTGAAAAAAATTGTACTGCACCCAGGCGTAATCGCGAAAGCGGCGCTCAATCTCCCAGCGTTCTTCGTTAAGGTACATGATGCGCCGCGCCTGTTGGTATTGCGGGGTGTGATCCAGCGCAGCAAGATTTATCCCCTTTTCAAACGCGGTTGCGGACCAGCTACCAATCTCCACCTGGTCGATCAGCAGCTTATAGTTTCCTTTCAGCCCGCGCACACGCAGCAGCTCTTGGTTCATCTCTTCCATAAAGGGTACAACCGCCATCGCATCGTACTGGCTCTTTTTACTACCCCAGCCGCGCGCTACGGTATCCAGCGGGTAAGGAAGGGCGTTAGCCTGGTAATCGAAGTTCCACCCTGCAGCAGTCTTGTGAAGATCCGAGAGACTGCAGTTCTCGCTCACCAGCACTTTACCGTGCGCTGCATCAATATCCATCTCGGCGACCTTGGTGCCGCTAAAGCCTTGCGCTTTTAAAATCAGATACGCCATAACCATGTGCCCATCGAGATCCGGGTGCACGCGGTCGTTTCCCGACAAAGTAAAGTAAGGATCATCTTTCTGCATACGCGCACTGAATGCGCTCATGGGCTGGTTGAAATCATAAAACTCCCAGCCATTGGCCTGGGCCGACTCGCGCTGAAAGTCTACTACGCGCAGCATGGCTTTATTTTTACTTTTTAGCGGCGTATTATCTGCTATCTTTACGTGTTCATCATAAGGAGAGCTTCCCAGCAACACGATCCGGGTATCCACGAGCTGCTTATAGCGCTCTTCCATCTGCATATATCCCTGGCGAGATTCTTCTACTTTCTGATCAGCGAACTTATCCGCTTCCTGTTCATTATACTCCAAGTACCCCGTGTCATTCATACCGAAAGTGGTAAACAGCACCGTCGGCTGCTTGCTGAATACATCGCCATCAATGCGCCGTAGCATTTCCCATACCGTATCGCCGCCAATGCCCGCATTCAGCACCGTGAGGTTCATTGCCGGAAAGCGTGTCATATAGTAAAGCCAGATGTACGAATGGTAATGCCCACCATCGGTGATGCTGTTGCCTAAGAATACCACGCGGTCATTCTCTTTGAATGGCGCTATTTGCTGCGCATGGGATGTCGTATCAAGCAGAGCGAACAATAAAAAGGACAGGTACCATTTTTTTAATAATAGATTTTTCATGTTGAGTTTATAATTTTCTACCGGTTGAGCATTCAAGATGCAGACTTCGCCTCTGGCCAGTAAACCTAGCCGGCTGGTGCCGCACCTCAATGGCAAACAAATTTATAAACCACTAGCGCTATATTTACTAAGCGGTAGAGGCTGTGGTAAATGATTGTAAAGTATCGAATCACCTAAACCATTTAATAACAATATTTTAAAACATGAACTACCATCTAATTTGGTAAATGCTGTAGAACGATTTCAAGCCTAAATGCGGGCCTTTTCCGAGCATGTCGCGAGGTTTCGCGTCCGCACGCCACAAAAATGGCAACTAGAGACCAAACATCTCGTAAGGTATTCGGATGCCTTTAACGCGGTAGTAATAGGGATCAAAGTTACCGTCCTCCTCTTTGATCTGTTCGCCGTTTTCTTCACACGCACCGTAGTTTATACTGTAGGTCACCAGCAGCTCATTGCGCCCATTGACCGACTCGGTATGCAACGAAGGGGTGTACACCCGCGCGTTGTATCCTTTATAAAATTCGGTAAAGTGGTGTACCAGCGTCGGGGTGCTAAACGGGCCCGTCGGGCTGCTCGCGGTCGATATATACATGTTTAGCGAAGGAATCCCGCAGTAAAAACCTTGGTCCATCGTTAGGTGGATGTATTTCCCATTTAAATACCCCACGGAGCTTGTTCCCAGCGCATTATTGACGCGGGCTTGCTCGGCAGACGAGGCTACCGTCTCCCAGGAACTGCCGTCCCAAAATGTCCATTCTTGCGGGTTATCTTGCTTGAACCGCGCGAGATGCAAGTACGAAGCGAAGCCAAAACTCTCTGGGTCACCGCGCGTGCCAAAGGCGTACACATACCCATCGGACGCTTTAACCATCCCCGCGGCATAGTTGATCAGCTTTTCTGCCGCCGTTAGTCCGGGCGGAGTGGTACGCTCAACGTTCCAGTGCGTTGCCGATACGGGCGTAAGCTTAAACAGGGCTTGATTGTCGTCCGCCGAGCCAAGGTTATTGCCTTCCCCAGCATGTAGGTATACAGCATCACCGAGCTGCACGCCCGGCCCAGGCCAGCTCCAATCTTTACCTTCGCGCTTTGGTACGATATTACCGATATTGTGCATCCGCCCGTCGGCACTCATCATTGGCGCTTGTGGACTCCAATTATCGATCGACGGTTGGATAATAATCGAGTTGGAGTAGGAAATAAAATGGTTGCCGTATAGATTCCCGCTGGGAGCGAGCGAACCCTCGTACCAGGCATCCTGGGTAATCCATAAAACGCGACCATCGTTAAGCGGTATACTCGTTCCTTGGTCAAAAGCAACGGACCCGGTCGTCCTGTTGAAAAAATTCGTCACCCGGCCATCGCGGTAGCTATCCCGAGGCAGCTTGGTGATGGCCCATAGTTGGCTGTCCTGCTCCTTTTGGGGCTGGGCTATTACGCCACCGTCGGCACTTAATGTCAAAAACAAGCCATTCGCTTTATTGGATATTTTAAATTTACCCGCATTCGGGGATTCTTCGATCTGCCAGAGCTGCTCATCAATATTTCCATCGGTGCGTTCCCAATCTTGTGCGAGCTGCGTGCCAGACTCCGCGGCATTCAAAAACAAACCGCTATGCAGGCTGCGCAGCTGATAGTACTTCGCTCCGCCGGCCGAGGAATGATAGATAATATCCCACTCTTGCCAGCGCTTGAGGTTTTCGCCCGTTTCTGCTTCGGCAGCCGCTACATGAATCAGCGCGCCCGCTACATACTTTTCGTTAAATGAGAGATCCCCAATCACCTGCATAACAGCCGATCCGTCATTCACCGATATGCTGTAGGTGCCGTAATCCGATATACTCGAGTCGTAGACCCTGAACTCCACCTCCCAGTCTCTCACCTCCCCGGAGGCGGCCGTGACACTGAATATTATCTTGCCACTGTCCGATGCATCGATGGGCTCACCCGTGGCAATATTGCAACTGGCTCCCTGTGATAAAGTAATAATGGGTACAACACGTTTAAGATCCGTACCGCTCAGCACGCGTACGAGAATCTTAAATGTGCCTTCCTCCTGATAGATCGTAGCATTGCCATACTGGCCGGTTTCCAATTTAAAGTCTTTAATCATCCGTCCGGGAGAAGGGGGAAGTTCATGTTTCTTTTCGCACCCGAAAAATAGCAGGAGCAGCATAAAGGAAAGTATATTCTTCATAATAAGCTATATAGATTAGTTCATTTCACCCGTGAAAGTTTACCGTCTGAATGCACATATAAATCGTGCTGCCGTCGCGTGTGGGTAGTTTATAATTTAAATGGTTAAACGTTGCTTTCAATAATAAAGAAAGGTCACCCTAGCAAGCGAGGTTGCCCTACTCTATTTTTGTGGCAAAACAAAGTTATAAACCAAGCGGCCTACCTGCATGTGCAAGTAGGCCGCGTGGTAGGTGTTTATAATGCATTATTTACGTAACGAGCAAACAATGAGGTTTTTAAAAATTATTATAAAAATAAATTAGTAAACCTAATAGAAATTATTTGCGTGAAAAGGAACCTATTTTTTTTACTTTCTGCTCAAAATGATCACCCTCGGACAGGGCCTTACTCTTTACTTTGCTCTTATAATTGTAAATCGTCTGGATCGAATAGCGTAGAAATGTGGCGATCTGATTCACGTCAGTTATGCCTAGACGTATCAGCGCAAAAATACGAAGCTCGGTATTAAGCTGGTTTTTCTTCAGCACATACCGTTCATCCGCGCGCAGCAGCTCATTGAACTGCTCGACAAAGTTAGGGTATACTTCGAAGAATGTCGCGTCGAAATCACTGTACAAAGACTCTACGTCCTGCTCGAAGACGAGGTTGGAAGCGCTTAACTTCTGCAGGTCATCGATCTGTCCGGCCTTGATTTTGCGATGCACATATTTACGGTACTCTTCAAGTTTATCCAAGTACACCGCGCACTGATTGATGTAATAACCGATATAACGCTCGCGAATGAGGTTTGCCTCGTCGAGCTTCTTATTTACCAATAACAGTTCATCGTTGATATCCTTGAGCTTCTTTCTTGCGCGCGAGACATTACGCACCTGTTGGTACAGCAAATAAAGCGTGACAATCAGAATGAGCACGAATACACTAAGGGCCAGAGCATAGAGCCGCAAATTACGTTTCTGCTGCTCGATTTTCGCCAGGTAGGTCGCTTCGATAATCGGATGTATCCGCCCAATGACGGTGTTTCTAAAACGCGAGTTATAAAAGTTAGCATCTTCCAGGGACGCCTGAATGTAATTAAAGGCGCGATCGGTATCTCCTTTTTCGTATTGGTAGGCCGCTAGGGCCAGCAACGACTCATTCTCTTTTACCGCTAGCTGCACGTCGGTTATCGCCGCCAGCAGTAAGTATTTCTCTTCCAACTCCGATGCGCCGAGTTCTTTGTAGATCGTGGCCAGCCCCATGGCGGACATCGCGTAACCGTGGGTATTGGGCTGCTCGTCGCGAAATAGTGCCAGCTGTAGTTCGGCAGAGGCTTGATAGGCTTTCTCGCTGCTCAATTTAAAAGCCTGCTCTTTGAGGTACAATTCGCTATCCGGGTTCAATAAGCGCATTAACGAATCTCGATGCCGCTTTATCTCTAAAAAACAGGTTTTTTCATACCTGCGATTCTCCATGTACTTAATCAGATTTTCGTTATAACGTATATAGCTCCAGCAGTACAGAACTTTTAAATGACTGGGCAAACGCTGATAGTCTAACGATTTCAGTACTTCTAAAGCGGGTGTAAATAATCCCGATAGCGATAATACGAATGCTTGCTTGAGTCTACTGTTATGCAGGTATTCCTGGTTATTGAGAGCTTCTGCCACTTCAATGTTGCGCTCCACATAGGCAAGTGCGGAATCGCACTTAAAAGATTGGTACTCGCCTATCAGCTCTTCATGAAGATGAAATTTATCTTCCAGCGACCGCGCGCTAACGAGCCGGCTTTTTATAGCCTTTATCCGGCCTTCCTTCTGGCTGGTGTACACTTTGCGGTTGACGATCGTTTTGTCCAATACCGCGAGTAAGGAGTCGACCTCGCTCTTGGCATAGAGGCCGGAAAATAAAAAAAAGAGAAAAAATATGGTTAGGGAGGTCCTTTTCACACTAAGAGTTTATAAATAATGGTCATTAATTGCACTGCGCACAATATAACGCAAATGGCAACACGATGCAAATTTTATGCTACAGCACGCGCGATTTGCCTTTTAAAGCTTAGCGGGGCGGCACGCAAGAATATGATAGCGTATGTGGCGGCTACCCCTGTGCTCCTTTTTTGAACCCTTGGGGAAATTTATTGCTTATCACGGAATGCTAAAAACACGTAAAATTTCGAATTTCCAACTCGGAGGCTAAAAACCGTCTAAATACTGTATATTTGCAACAATATGGGTTACGCAAAAGAAAGAGTAAAATTTGAGAAACTGGCTGAAAAAGTTGGTGGTTTAACGTATTACGACGAGAAAAGTCTTGTTATCATTACCGATGTTTTTGATCAATATTCGCATACGATTCGCATATTAAAGAACAAAAAGCCAGAACTATTTACCGAGCAATATAAAAACGAGTTAGAACAAGCAAAACTTCTTAAGCGCACGCTAAAGGTGAGTGAAGAAGCCGACCGTCAAGATAATTTTGTTAAATATCGCGACAGCCTTCTTGCAGCGCTGAACACTGCCATTGCTACATTAAAGGAGATGGTCTAAATCGGACATTTCCCGACTTTCCACTGGAATATATTTATAGGGCAACCTCAAAAGCGGCTATTTCCATACATTATTTAGCATAGCTTTAGCGTAAGTGGCCCCGGGGGGGAGAACACAAATCTTAAAATAAAAACATACAAAAGCTCATGAATTGACCATTTATGAGTTTTTTATTAATGTGATCGGAAAAGAGCGAATATTGCCGCCGGCCCAGTTTTAATCCGAGATGCTTCCGCTCGCGAAAGGGCAAAATAAGGTGAGCTTGTTTGTCAGCATTGGTCAATGCGTGTTGCGCTCCTCCGTTTATCCATATAACCCCTTTTTTAACAGACTAAAATTCTCATACGCTAATTTGCCGTCGTAATTTTCGTTCGGTGATTTGCACCCCACTGGGACAAAGCAGTAATGATATCTTTCAAAGACTCACTGTACGGTGTAGGGATATATTCTACGACAACAGGGGTCTGCTCGCTAAAGACTATTCTTTCAATCAATTGATTTACTTCTAACTTTTTCAATTCGCTGGACAGCATCTTGGCAGAAATGCCTGTTACTGTACGCTGCAATTCATTAAATCTTCTATTCCCGCCCAGGATCCCAATCATCACGCGTATCGTCCACCGACCTCCAAGAACATAAATTGCATCTTCAGTTGCCGATATACGGTTTTTGCACTGTACCGGCGAATACTCTAATTTACTTGTTGCCATACTTTAATTTGTTATGTACTTAACTAAACGTTAGTACTAACGTTTAGTTAAGTACTATATTTTGGTAAGCTAATATACGTAAATTTGCGCTATCATATTGTTAAAACAAAGAAAATGAAAACAACAAAAATCACGTATTACCTCACAACGAGCATTATTTCCATGATGATGCTATTTATTGCGTTTGAGACCATAACAAAACCTGAAGTCAAAGTTTCGATGGCACATTTAGGATTCCCAGATTATTTCAGAATTGAATTGGGGATCGCAAAACTAATCGGTGCCGTTTTTATTTGGCTGCCTGTACGCCTGTTGAAAGAGACTGCATACATCGGTTTCGCTATTATGTTTTCTTCGGCTTCCCTAGCCCACTTCGTCGTTGGCGATCCTTTTAGTAAAGTTATCACTGGAATCGCTTTTCTCGGAATTTTAATTGTGTCGTATGTATACAACACAAAACTTCAAAAAAATAAATAAAAATTATTAATAAGCAAAAAAATAAAAACTATGATATTAGTAACTGGTGCTACGGGTCAATTTGGTTCAAAAGCGATCGAACATTTATTAAAAAAAAGAGTGAAGCCCTCCGAAATTTCAGTCTTAGTTAGAGATGTCGCTAAAAGCAAAGGTTTAAAGAAACAGGGATTACAGATCAAAGAGGGTGATTATACAGACCTTAGTTCGATGGTAAAAGCATTTCAAGGCGTCGATAAATTGCTATTGGTCTCAAGTAATAACCGAGAAGCTATTGAAAACCGCACACAGCACCATAAAAATGCAATAACAGCGGCAAAAGAATCGGGTGTAAAACACGTCGTTTACACTTCGTTTGTGAGAAAACCAGGATTTCAAGATTCAGCCATAGCAGATTTTCAAAATTCGCATCTGGAGACCGAAATTTTTTTGAAAGAGAGCGGAATGTCGTATACGATTCTTCAGAATGGTATTTATGCAGAAATGATACCTGCCTTTCTAGGGAATAAATTTGCTGATACCAAAACCATTCTGTTCCCTGCAGGCACAGGAAAGGCAAGCTGGACACTTCGTGAAGAATTGGCTGAAGCAGCCGCTTACATTTTAATCTCCGAGGGCCATATAAACCAAACCTATACGTTGACCAACACCGAATCGGTTAGCTTTAAATCGATAGCTCAAACTATTTCTAGTGTATTAGGTGAAACAATTGAATACAAATCACCTGATGTGAACGATTTTGAAAATATCTTAGAACAGGCAGGTATTCCGGGCATGTACGTAGCGATGTTTAAGATGTGGGCCACTGCGCTTGAGCAGCAGACAATGGATAAAGTAGATGTTACCCTATCCACTTTCTTAGATCGAAAGCCGACTCCGGTCAGTGACTTTTTAACAAAAAACATGGTAGCCTCATACCGTTCAGATAAGGTCAAACAGTAACCTTACTTTTCGGAAAAAATTGTCAACGAAAACAAAACGACATGCATTTAATAACGGATTTGATAGCCTGATAGATGATACAATCATATTCATCGTAGTCGGAAAATTCGCTAGACGATGATCACATCACCTAAAGTAGCCCAAAGGCCTCTTTACAAGATATTGGAAATATGAACCATCAGTTTTCTGATTTCTCGTCTTTCCCTTTTTGAAGAGTAATATTGCTTTCGTCTTCGCATAATTAATCATTTTGTGCTAACTTCAACAAACGAACGGATTCAGGGATGCATCAACGTATCTTCACGCTAAAAGGTGCGCAGAAAAGTAAAAAGGTCGTTGTAAAATGCCCTGAAAAATCAAGTGATTATGATAAAAACCGAGACAATTATAGCGGTAAAAAACGTTTCAGAAAGCTCCCTCTGGTATCAAAAATTATTAGGTTGTATAAGCGGGCACGGTGGCGATAGCTTTGAAATCCTGACGAGTGACGACACGGTTGTGCTATGCTTGCACAAGTGGGGCGAGCACCAGCATCCAACAATGCAACATTCGGAAATGGAAGCAGGCAACGGACTAATCCTGTTCTTTCGGGTTGACAATCTTGCTACCATATTCGACAATGCAACGAATTTAAATGCGCGCATCGAAAAAGAAATTCACTACAATGAAAATTCACTTAAAAACCAGTTTATCGTAAGAGATTTAGACAATTATTACCTGATCATCTCCGACTAGTGGCACACCCTTAATACGTTTTTCGCGAGATCAGGTACCTATTCATAACGAAACCTTGGGTTTCATATTACACAAAGCGTTTCGTCATATTTTAAGGGTTCAAACGATGCTAACGATGATGTTTATGATGCCGCTTGTGCCGCTAATCTTGATGCTGGCGTGCGGCTTCTTCACACATCGCCCTAGTATGCCCGACTGGGCTATTACGATTTCGCACTTCACTCACGTGACCCATTTTATTAAAGCGGTGCGACTGATTGCGTTAATTGGCACGGGACTATCGGAAACAAAAAATGTTCTCGGCTACCTGTTGATGTTTGCTGACGCATTAAACGGCATGCGATATAGAATTACAGAAAAACAAGTTAAAGGTTTAAGAAGCCTTGGAGTTAAAATTACAGAGCGTGTATGCGGTACGCAGGCAGGTCTATTAATAAACCGATGCGTCAAGAAGTTAGGAGCAAGAAGACTGACTAATAAAAAGTAGCTTTTACTAAGCGGCAGGTTTCAAAACAGCGTTTAGGTACGGCATTGTATGTGCCGTACCTAAACGCATTTAATATCGCTCGCGCACTTGGAAAATGCGCGAGCGATATTATTGCACAATTTGGTGTTGCCACGGTTGACCATCTTCATACAACCAGCCTACCAAATTTAAATTACCATTACATACGTGTATAAAGTATCTATACAACTAAATATTGACAGTATACTAATTTTAAAGACGTTATATTGTCGGATTTCCCGCATATTCTTCCCATAATTCGTCCACTGTACTACCAGTACGCGCTACCCAAAATTCTGGGCTGTATGTCCCTGATCGAAGTACTTTATCTAGCTTTTTGACAAACTTCTTATCGTGATTTTTTACAATCCAGTGAAAGAACCTTGCGGTAATTCGATACGAGTTGTCATAGTTTTGTTTCTCATTAAAGTCCGGTAGCTTCCAGTTTCCTTCTTCATTGGCCACTCCGTATTTGAAACGGACATAGTCTGCTATGCCTTCAGTGATCCATCCCGGGCCCGCGCGATGCGGATAACCCTGAACGATATGCATTACTTCGTGGGTTACAACATCGATATCCGTCGGGTTTTTAACAAACCACGCTGGATTATACCGGACTACTCCGCCTGAAGTAGCAGCCACCCCCTCGTAATCAGGATCAATCACAAAAGTTACGGTTTTGGTCGTCTTGCGATTGAAATATTTAGCCAGCTTCGGATAATTAATAAAATAGGTGTCGATTAGACGTTTCTTCAGTTCCATATCAAAGTTGGGATCTTTATTGATCCAAATCAACGTATAACCCTTTTTTGTAATACTGTCCTTATCGGCAGCGACTTCTCGATCTTTATCAGTGTTATGCCAGTCTCTCTGTGCCCAAGCGGCATTATGGCAGAGCAGCATGGTGATACAAACCGAAGCGTAAAAAAATATCGTTTTCATGATAGATGTGTTTATAACATTAAAATTAATAAAAACAATTTAGCATATGCTTAAACGTACGTATTTTTTTAGATACGCACATATCTGGTTGGCACAGTTTGGGCCAAAATGCATATAGTATGTGCTATTGCCTCACCTTGGCTCTCGGTTCGAACAATAAAAATACATAATGGATGAACCTATAGCAGGCGGCAAGTTCCCTGCCCCGTGATTAAAATCGCCGGTACTCCATTGTTATTCCCATTCGACTAATGTTTTTGTGAATCCGTTTGCGACGTTTGGATTCACCTTAATATCTGATTCATTTAGCGGGCGGATTGAGTACTCGCCAAGTTCGCCGTAGGCGCTGTCCCTAATTTTAGCGACCAGTCCTGTGATCTTACCAGAACCTTTAGGAACACTTTCCCTACGATATCCAACCGCTCGGTTAGTAATAAGATAAAGGTTATCCCCTAGTATATCCCGGATAGGAGCTGGATAATGCCTTGTCGCATATTCCGCGTAACTCTGCGTAGGATAATATTCGTGGAAGTTTGAATAGCCACCGTGGGGAAGAGCAAACTCTACGTCTTTCAATGTAACTAGCGATAAGAGATGGTCATCTCTAAGTTCTTGTATAGAAAGGCTCGCTGGAGAGAACCCAGGATCCCCTTGTTTGTCGAGTATATTTTCTAAAAAAACCTTTCTTCATTTTTAGAAAATGGTCCTTACATTAATATCATACCCTTTCCTCATAAAATTTTTGATTTTAAATATTTAAATAAAAATGAATTATATCGACTTGTTTGCTGGTGCAAGAAATTAGAATGTTTGATCGCTACTAGTAAGCTCGTAACTAACAATCTATTCATTGAGTAAAATTACAATACGAAATAAATGAAAGAGAAAATCAAATTATGCGTTAGGCATTACACAAGAAACCGCCTTCAAAGAGTCCGAATCAACGGTATCCCTAATATATGCAAATTCCAACTGGGAAAGCACGATATATTATGAACCGTTGGAACAATGATATTTCAAATTCTCATCACGTTTCCGGATCGTCCATTATTGTAGTGATGTGATGAAATAAAAACAACCCAAAATATTTTTTTCTCAAGCCTTTTTAAAAAATCAAGTCCAATTACCCACAGGATAAATATTTCTTTCAAATTCCGCGGTGAGAACAAGAACCTTAATAATAGTTCTTTCTTTTACGATGTTTACTTGTACAGCCACTATTGTGTTGCAAAATAAATTCAGACTATCAATTTTCTAAAAAATTCTGTATTTAGAAAGTTTAGAATCTTTTATCCTAAATTTGTTACCCTGCTTTAAAACTCAGTAAGAATAGGAAAAATGAAGAAACTGGAGATCAAAAAATACATTCAGAAACCGGAAGATAATAACTTGTCATTTAGAGTTTTCGATTTGAATGAGGAGAATTTATATCACTATTTAACACCACATAAAAAGGATCATTTCTGTATAGTTGTCATAGAAAATGGTGAACTTCAGCTTCATATCGAAGATAAAATTCATTTTCTGAAACCAAAAAAAATTTCCGTCATATTTCCAGGGCAGGCACATTTTATTTCAGATCTGACAGATGATTTAAAGGGTAAAATCATTCTGTTTGAAGAAATATTATTCTGTTCCGATATTTTAAAAAATGAACTGAGCACGTACAATGTAAATCTTTCAACACAATTAAACTGTACTGTTCTCTCAACAGAAGACTTTAAAGAAGGCGTATATGCCATCAAAATAATCCAGGAAATTTATCAAAAGCCAAGTCTTATTAAAAAAGAGCAGGCTCGATTTCAAATTAAAATTTTTCTGTTGGGGTTAATAGAGTCCGTTCACGGTTTGCAGCCGATTTTAAATACAGATACCGCAGATAAACCAATTTACCTCCGGTATAAAAAGCTGTTAAATGAATATTACAAACAATACAGAACGGTTCAACATTATGCTGAAGAACTATCAATATCAACAAAAAAGTTAAATTCTCTTACTAAAAAACACTGTGGGGAAACAGCAATTCAGACGATCCATAACCGGATTTTAATGGAGATCAAAAGACAGCTCATGTTCTCCGATTTATCGCATAAAGAAATTGCTTTTGATCTCGGTTTTAACTCCCCTTCGGCACTTAATAAATTTGTAAAAGCAAAACTCAAAGAGACTCCTACGGAGCTTCAACAAGAACTTGCACAAATGTATAACACATAGTCTTGTTTGTATATCATCACTCGTTTGATCTTATTTAACTTTGTTTTATCAAAAATTAAATAAAAAAAAATGAGTAAATTATTTATCGCAGGGCAAGTTTTTCACGGTGCGGGAAGTCTTGAAGAGTTAAAAAATATTAAGGGTCAAAAAGCAGTAATCGTAACCGGAGGAAGCTCCATGAGAAAAAGCGGGACACTGGATAAAGCTATTGCTTATCTTACTGAAGCTGGAATTCAAACTCAGGTTTTCGAAGGCGTGGAAGAAGATCCGTCGTCTGCGACCTGTCTGAAAGGCGCTGAGATCATCCAGAATTTTCAACCGGACTGGATTATCGGATTAGGGGGCTGTTCTGCAATTGATGCAGCAAAGATCATGTGGGTGTTTTACGAATACCCTGATGTGGAATTTAATGACATGATCAAACCTTTTACAGTTCCGGTTCTAAGAAACAAAGCAAAATTTATCGCCATTCCGTCTACAAGCGGAACAGGAACCGAAACGACGGGGCTTGCTGTCATTACAGACCGAGAAAAAGGAGTGAAATACCCCGTTGTTTCTTATGAACTGACTCCGGACATTGCAATTATTGACGGCGAAATCTGTGCTTCAATGCCGGCTCACGTAACTTCAAATACAGGTCTAGATGCCATGACGCATTGTGTGGAAGCTTATGTGTCAAATATCGATGACAATATTGCTGATGCGCTTTCGAAAGGTGGTTTAGAAATAGTTTTTGCTAATCTGAAAGAAGCAGTAAAAAATCCGAACAATATTACTGCTCGTCAGAATATGCATGACGCATCATTTATGGCAGGTCTGGCATTTAATAATGCCTGGTTGGGAATTGTGCATTCCTTGTCTCACCAAGTTGGTGCTTTGTACGGAATTCCCCATGGGGCTGCGAATGCGATTTTCCTTCCAAATGTGATTCGTTATAACGCTTATGCTACGGAACGTTATCCAGATTTGGCAAAGGTGATCGGAAAGGAAACGACTGAAGAATTGGCACAAGCCATCGAAACGCTTCGTTCGGAAGTAAATAATCAGTCGGCCATCAAAGAATTCGGGATTTCGAGAGAAGATTGGAATAAAAATCTGGATTTCATGGCGAACAATGCTCTAATAGATCCGTGTACAGGGTTCAATCCAAGAGTTCCTTCTTTAGATGAATTGAAAACGATTTACAATGCGTGTTATGAAGGTGTTGCTTATACTGAAACAGTAATTGCTTAATAATTATTTTGTAATAAATTACAAAATATAAAAGAGCATCTATACATCTGTTAAAAAAACAGGAGGTCGATTGGCTTCCTGTTTTCGGTATTGGGTCTCATACGACTATCCCTTTACAGTTGATCTTGTAGGCTTTTCACCTATCCAGTTCAATTCTCTCCTTGGGTAACTTATGAATCGGGAATATTCCAATAATGTAAAAAGCTGCAACGCCTTTCGTTTGACTTTACATCAACAACACAGACGAACTTAAACGCAGGTAGGAAACAATGTGACCAATTACACCATTACGGTCTCGTGGATTCGCTAAACTCCTTTACAAACGAACTTTAGCTATTTAATAGAAAATCTTCCAGAGCGTTGCCCTGAAAGATTTTCTTGTTTCTCCTGCCAGTAGGCAAGAAGGTAATCTACTTATTGTATTTTATCGAAAAATGGCTTAACCTACTTGTAGCAGACGCAGTTGTTTGTGTCCCGTTTACCGATGTCGCGCTAATATTTATAAGCCTTATTTTTATATTCGCTTGATTAAGTAAGACATCCGGCAGTTTAAAAGTAAACATTTTACCGCTGGCGATCACGTACTCGCTCTCCCCTGCGCTGATCTGACCCGATAACTGATAAGTGCCTACACGGCTCCAGTTGTCTCCATCCAGCGAATATTCCACTGCAAAATCTCTGGGTCCCGAATTTAAACTGCTGTTACCTTCGATCTGTAAAGATAGAGAGGTGTTAATGCCAAGTGTAGAGACGTTATCAAACAACCAGTATCTACCCACACCCCAGCTGTTTACATTATAGGTGGACTTAGAAACACTGGTACCAGAGCCCGCTTTATCTCCTCGATACTTGTCAATAAGGTATATACCGCCTACTTTCGTATTAAAATAAAAACCATCGCTTTTATCTTTTTTCAAAATAGCATCTGCTGGACCTATAGTAGGCGGCAAGTTCCCTGCGCCATCATTAAAATCACCAGCACTCCATTGTTGTTCCCATTCGACTAATGTTTTTGAGAATCCGTTTCCGGCGTTTGGATTCACCGCAATATCTGATTCATTTAGCGGGCGGATTGAGTATTCGCCAAGTTCGCCGTAGGCGCTGTCCTTAATTTTAACGACCAGCCCTGTGATCTTACCAGAACCTTTAGGAACACTTTTCCTACGATATCCAACCGCGCGGTTAGTAATTAGATAAAGGTTATCCCCTAGTATATCCCGGATAGGAGCTGGATAATGCCTTGTCGCATATTCCGCGTAACTCTGCGTAGGATAATATTCGTGGAAGTTTGAATAGCCACCGTGGGGAATAGCAAACTCCACGTCTTTCAATGTAACTAGCGATAAGAGATGGTCATCTCTAAGCTCTTGTATAGAAAGGCTCGCTGGAGAGAACCCAGGATCCCCTTGTTTCTCGAGTATATTGGCAGCACTGATGCCTGTGATAAGCCTATAGCTCTCCCCAGCTTCCTGGAAGGTCTCGATTTTTGCTCCGTCTAAGAGTAGCTGTACTTTATCATATGTGTTAACCGGGAGGGTTTCTAACGTTTCAAAAGCCACGGCAGTATTGTTTCCATCCTGAATGATATAGGTGTTTTTTTTGAAGTTATCGGAGGTTCCTGTGGAAACGATATTTCCTCGGATCGCTATATTCTCCTCAATGTCACCTAGGGGCAGCTCTCTTACGTATGCAAAATCCTTGTCCTGTGGCGGGGAATCATTTCTCGCATCCATTTGCGTGATTATTATTTTGTCCCATATATCCGTCTCTTCTTCCAGAGCTCCCTCATAGGATAAAATAATATGGGCTGTTCGTTTTTCAGCAAGCGTATTAACGGTCGTTTGGAATCGCAGGCTATCTCCATCCATACTCACCCCAACAATCCAGGCATCGTCCACTTCTTTCTCATACAGGATTTCAACACCAATGGCCGATGAGGGAATATTGCTGCTCAGATCAACCTTATGGCTACGAGGTCTGGATACCACCTCCATCTTCTCAAGCTCGAGAGAGATAAAGGGATTCGCCGACAACTGCGTCAGTTCTATTTTCTGATAGCTTCTACCATCTTCGGCCACGATAAAAAATTCTGCAGTCCTTGATTCTATACCCGTGTTTTCAGCGTAGGTAAGGGACAATTTGTCGTCCCCACTCCCTTCCATCTGGTCCACAGTAAGCCATCCTGCTTCAAGCTTACCAACCTTCCATGAAGTATTCGATAATATATCTATGCTCACCGTTCCCTCAGAAGCATCAATTACAGGTTTCAATTCACTCACTTCTAGGGTAGAGGCAGTATTCAAATCACTTTTGCTGCAGCTTGTCAGGAATAGAATCCCCAGGAATATACCCAAATACCAATGCATTCTAGGCAGGGTCTGAAAGTTCATTTTGTCCTTCATAATTAATTAGATTTTTTAATTTCTATATACATTGGATAATGGTCGGAAAATTGATCTGTGTACGCAGATTGAACAATATCAGCATAAACGACATTGCTTTTTAGGAGCTGGTTCACAAAAATATAGTCAATGCGATAACCTTCATTGGTGGTGTTGTTTTTCTCAACAGACGTACTTTTAAATTCAGTATTTAGTAAAGGATAGCTATCAAAGTATCCATATGCTTTACAGGTATTGGTTACGGTGTGATCCCGTTCGCCGTAACGATACCCTGGGCCGAAGGTGTCTCTATCGAACTCATTATGGTCGTTCAAGTCCCCCCCGATGATTACCGGCTGACCTGCGTACGACTGTGCATCATCTAGAATAATCTTGATTTCATCTTTACGGGCAATTTTATGAATATTGCGGTCGTTGTCCAGTTCATATGGATTAAGGTGCACCGAGAACAATCGTATGCCGAAGGTTTCACCACTCACATAGCCGTGGTGTAGCACACCCGTTTTTATTACCTTGCGGATATCCTTGATTTCCTCTTTGGAGGTTATTCCCGTAGGAAATCCCACGGTTTTAGATAATACGGCATACTCATGCCCGTAGGACTTCGCAAACTCGCCAAAAGATTGATCCGTAAAATGCTGCATCTCCTGTAAAAGAATTACGTCAGGGTCGTACTGCGCTACCCATTCAGCAAACTTTTTCCTGAGTGCCGCATCATCTTTGAAACCTTCCTCTACGTTGTAGCTCAATATTTTAAGTACATTTTGTTTCGTTAGGGTAACAGAGATCCTATTTTCTTTTTTCTGGTCAACTTTCAGGGCTACCTTGTGGGAATTGTAACCTGGGGCCACAATATTGGCGTATCCTTCCTTTGTATCGGTATTATCCTCAATTTGGATCAATCCTTGCGCATCTGTAAATCCTTCACCGACACGGATATGTAAGGGAGCCAGTTTCCGAAATGACACTACGTAAGCCCCCTCAATGGGGTTTCCCGAGGCATCTGATACGTTAAAAGTCAGCGATGTTTTGGCTTCCTTTTCACCTGGCGCGAAAGGGCCGGGATCAAACTCGCCGCTGCTCTTGCAACCCATTAGCGTGGGCAACAATAGTAGAATCTGAATCCAGCATATATTAACTTTGGTTATCGTTTTCATTTTTTCGATTGTCAATTTCATAAAATTATTTTCCAGAATTGTCCCAATGGGGGTTTTGCGTTAGGTTTGTATTTAACTGCAATTCCTCGAGCGGCAAGGGATATAGGTAGTCTTTCTGTTCATCCCATTTCTTGGTAATATCAGGCAGGTTAATAATCCGGCCGCTGTTACCATCTTCCAGTACCAATTCCCCAAGCTTCTGATATTGTCTGCCGGGTACCGCTGTAGGGGCATTCCCCTGGTAAATAACCAGATCAATTCTGCCATCTCTATCTAGGTCATAGTCGCCAATTCCTGGAAAATACATACCGTAAAATGGTCTTTCTAACCGCTTGCCTTCCTTCCAGCGCATCAGATCGTCATAACGGAATCCTTCTTTGATTAGTTCAATGCGGCGTTCCCGTCGAATCTCTAGGATCACACCCCGATTTGCTCCCGCATCCGCATTTGGATACTCATCAATTAGAAAAGGATCTGGATTGGAATTGGCGGCTGCTATATCTAAGTTAGGCATGCCGACCCGGTCGCGCAGCAACTTGATACTGCGGTCAATATCACTTTGGTTGAGGCTACCTAATTCTGCCTTGGCTTCTGCAAAGTTTAAAAGAACTTCAGCATACCTGAAAATCGGTATATCGTTAATGCTTCGCCCGGTATCATAGGCTGGGGAAAGCACGTATTTCACATATTGATAACCAGTCATACTCGTAGCAAAGTCCGGAACCGTCGTCTCGCTGCTCCCGATGCGTTTATAGCCGGGGGTGCGGACAGTTTGCGCCAAACGGGGGTCCCTGTCTCTGGTTTCTTCATAGAATTCCATGGTTTGGTAACCTGAGATATCCGTAAAGCGGCTGCCGTCTGTCATAAGATAGCTGTCGATAAGTGATTTTTGCACGCCGGGTCTACCGAATGAGGCTGAAAGCAGGTAGGAATGGGCGGAATGCACCAAGGGAATCGATTCGGTATACTGCCGTGCCAAGATCATTTCTTCCAAGATGGCGTCTTCAGCGGTAAATAGTTCTTGGTATGCCTTGCCGGCATCGCTCGTATAGATATCATATACACCGGAATTCATTAAATCCGCTGAAGCGCTAACGGATTGCTCCAGGATCTCCTGCCAATCCCCTATACCATGATATTTTCTAAAAGTCCCTTCAAATAAACACATGCGCGATTTCAAGGCCAACGCCGTCCACTTGGTGATCAATTGACCACTTTTTTCCGTACTTCCATTTGCGATTGCGAAATCGATATCTTCCAGCATCTTTTCAAACACCATTTTCCTAGAGTCCCTTGGTTTTTGTAAGTCTTGGTCATCTACCTCCAATACCGTCTCATACCAGGGAACATCTCCAAAGCGGACTATCTTCTGGAAATAAAAATAGGCCCTAAAAAACCGGGCGATGCCATCGTAATGCAATCTAGCCTGTTCATCCTCGCATTGATGAGAATGCGCTAGGAAAAAGTTGATACGCCGTAACGCAGTCCAAGACCACCCCCCTCCGCTGCCTGGTGTTATCCGGGTACCCCGAAATTCATCCGGCAGGGTGTTACGGGCCTCATCATCGCCTTGGTTTGGGTTAGAATAATAGACATCCAGTGCATCGGGTAACTGATCGTAAAAACCATTGGAATAATTCCGGAGTTCAGCCTCATTACGAAAATTGGTTTCCGGTGACAGTTCTGCCAATGGATAACGTTCCAGGTAATCGTCGTTGCAGGCGGATAATATCAAACTGGAAGTACCCGCAATAGCACAATAAAGGAATATCTTATTTATGTTTAGTCCTATAAGGTTCATAATATACTAATCTTAAATGCCGTATTGATTAAAAAGTGATTTGTGCACCGATGGAATAAGTCCTGCCCATCGGGTAGCTTCTACCTGTTGGGTCAGTCATGACCGCTTCGGGATCTAAATAATCGGTATCTAGCTTACTCCAGGTATGTAGATTCTCTCCACCTATGTAAAAGCGTACTTTGCTCATCTTGACCCGATCAGTCAAGCGTGTCGGCAGAGTGTAGCCGATGGTCAGGTTTCTCAGTTTTAGGTACGCCAGATCTTGCAGATACATATCATTGGCCACCGATAGTTCAGCGTTCTGAGCCGTATAACCGCGCAGGAAAGGAAAGTATGCGTCCGGGTTTTCCGCAGACCACACCTTGCTTGGAAAATCCGTCGGTATAAACGAAGCATACGGACGAGAGTAAACCGACCAGAATGCCTGGCTATTTGGATCTGGATACCAGTTTCTGCGACCAATACCCTGCAAAAATACGGTGAGATCAATGCCACTCCATTGCCCGCCTAGCGTAAGTCCGTAGGAGTACCGCGGCAAGCTGTTGCCAATAATTCGCCGATCACCTGGATCGTCCAAAGTGTTGGAACCGGTATTAATTATCCCGTCCCCATTAATATCCAGAATCCGGATGTCACCAGCCTGTAGCATGCGGAGCTCCTCTGTAGGCGCCTGCACGCGTCGCTTATTGATTTGATCTTGGTTCACAATGGATGCCCAGGCTTGCGCCTCTTCGTTAGTTTTAAAAAGTCCGCCATAAGAATAACCCCAAATTTCGCCCCAACGTTTACCCTCGTAGTGCGAACCTAGACTCCCTGAAGGGTTGTCAAACTTGGTGACGCGAGCAGTATAGTCAGAGAGAATACCAAGAATATTAAAAGAAAAGGGCTTCCCTGCGAGATCAAACCTATCGCTCCAACCGACGGAGAGGTCGAAACCTTTGGTACGCAGGTCGGCAGCGTTTACCTTTGGTTCTCCAGCTCCAAATACCCCTGGCAGCTGCATACCCGGCCCGAGCATCTTACGCGTATCACGGATGTATACATCAGCCTCTACAGTTAAGCGGTTTCTAAACATCGCTAGATCAAATCCCAAGTTCTTGGTCATTACACTCTCCCATGTTAATGTGTTAGCCACTGGCGCAGGAGGTCGGGTTACTGTGAGCCGCTGCCCGTCTACTGCATAACCAATCTGCCCGGTCCCCATAGCGGATATATAAGCATAGGTGTCTACTTCCTGGTTTCCTAGAGAACCATAAGAAGCTCTGATTTTAAATTCGTTGATAGTCGGTTTAAGAGTACTAAAAAAGGCTTCTTCACTAATACGCCAACCGGCAGAGAAGGATGGAAAAAATCCAAACCTGCTATGTTTTGGAAAACGCGAAGTACCATCGTACCTACCGCTGGCCTCGAAAAGGTATTTGCCTTGGTAGTTGTAATTTAAGCGGTAGAAGCCACCGCGAACGGCCCATTCATCAGCACCCCCTTTAAACTGGCGGTTCCCCACAACTAGCCCCAGATCGTTCAGCGATTCGGACAGTAGGTTATCGCCTATACCGCCAATACGTTTGTATGCTCGGTCTTCCTGGTTGAAACCCAACATCGCGCTAACATTATGCTCGCCAAAGGATTTGTTGTAATTTCCAAACACATTGATAAAGTTCCAGTGCGTCTTGGTCATATGTTCATCGAGCCGGTCCGCGCTAAGGGCCGCAAGGTTACTTCTTTCGAGCGTTCCGGGATAAACCGAATAATATTGCGGCGTTTGGCGGTAAGAATAATCGGAGCGGTATTCCCGGTAGGAATAATTAGCTGTTACTGTCAACCCTTCGGTCAGTTTGAATATGGCCTCCGTGGTATTGGTTAGTTCGGTTCCATTGGAATACCCTTTCATCGTACCGCTTTCCAGCGCATTGTGCATGCCATAACCGATAGGGTAGCTATTGATCTGGGTGTATCCGGTGAGGGTGCCGTCGGGGTTCCGGGGCACATAAGCCGGATGATATTGGTACGTCGGATCGTTACTGACACCATTTTCCACTTCGTTGAAATTAGTGGATAGGCCATGCCAGTTATAAGCCGATTTAAAGAAGTGCGTATTGTTGCTTATACTTAACCAATCGGTTACCGAATTCTTTATCTTGGCTCTTAGGTTATGTCGTTTGTAATGATCGGGATTAATATTGAAAATACCTTGTTCTTTCGACGTGGCAGCTGTCAGTGAATACTGCGTTTTCTGATCGCCTCCAGAGATGGTCAGGTTATGATCCTGTTTGGGACGGCTATCATCGTAGAGGTAATTAAACCAGTCGAAATTTGCATAATAACGGTACATGTCCTGTCCACTGGCATTTTGTTTAATCACCACCCAAGGTCGATCCGGATGTTCCGTCTTATCGTCGACCCGGTCCCAAAGTTCTTTGTAATCTTCCTCGCTATAGCGGGTCGTACCATATCCCAATGCGTTGTACATCGCATCGTCACTGATCTTCGCATTCCAATAACCAGAAGTAATATAATCGGTATTTGTCGCATGGGTGGTAACGCCCATATTGGTTGTATACGCTACATTGGTCTTGCCATCTTTGGCACTTTTGGTAGTTACCAATATGACACCAAACGCTCCGCGGGCTCCGTACACAGCTGTCGCCGAAGCGTCTTTCAGCACCGTTACCGATTCTACATCGTTCACATTGACGCGGTCCAACGTACCTAGGATACCATCGATAAGCACCAGCGGTCCTCCCCCATTTATGGACGTTGTCCCCCGAACGTTTAGGCTACCGCTAGTACCTGGTCTTCCCGATCCAAAGGTCACGTTGAGGTTAGGGACAGCTCCCTGAAGCGCCTGGCTAAGCTGCGTTACCGGGCGCTGCTCAAAGTCTTCACCAGAAATCTGGCTAACAGCGCCGGTAAGGTTTACCTTTTTCTGTGTTCCATATCCGACAACGACAACCTCATCCAGATCACTAACGTGCTCGGTTAAGGTAACGTTTAGCATCTGGCTATCAGCGCTAACGACCGATTCAACGTTTTCATATCCTATACTGGAAAACAGCAAGACGACTGGTCCCGCTTGGGTGATCCTCAGCCGGTAGAAACCTTCGGGGTCGGTAACGGCCACCAAATTGGTGTTTTTTAATTTGACCGTTGCACCTGCTATTGGCTCACCCTGCCTATTGTGGAGAGTCCCGGTTAATTCTCGTTCCTGTATCGTTAGGGGTTCTTTGAGATCCTCCTCCACCTCGCGGATGAGAATATTATTGGCAACGATCTTATAGGAAAAGGGCAGGCCAACAAAACATTTCGTTAGGGTTTCTTCAACCGAAGCATTTTCAACTTTTAAGTTTATTCTGCGATCTTTCAAAGTCTCGCTATCGTATACAAACACATAGTTCGTTTGCTTTTTAATCGCTTGAAAGATTGCTTCCATGGTTTCATCTTTCACATCGATAGTCACTTTTTGTGCAAAGCTGCTTGCACTAAGCAGTACAAAAGCGAGCACTAAAACACCGATCATAAGATTGGACCGCACAAAAAAAATATCGCTGGCAATCAAATTATTATCTTTTTTTATTTGAGAAAAAAAGGATAATATTCGTGGAGACGGCCGTTTTAAAATCCGGCCAGTTGCACACAAGTTAATTTTCATTAAATTTGTATTCTTTGGGTTAATAATTAATGTATCTGTAATAACGAGTTTTAAGGTTTAACTCAATTTTTACGCCTTCTGATAGCCGTCAGAAGGTGTTTTTTTTGTTATTCCCTTTTTATATTGTTTCTTCCATTGTTTAAGATTTAGGGTTGTAAAATGCATATTTATGAATGGATGATGATTTTCTTCACACCATCCTTAGTTTCTATTCGATACTTCAAGTTAAAATAGGTTAATATTTCCAATGCTTGCGAAGCATTGACGTTCCGGTATACCTCCCCCCATAACTTAATAGCGGGCTCCTCCCCTTCAAATTCAACCTCAACATCATACCATCTGGACATTTGGCGCATGACGATCTCAATATCGGAATGATTGAAACGGAACAAACCATCTTTCCATGCCACAGCGTCACCCGCTGCAACGTTTTTCACCATGAGTTTGTTATTCTTACCCAAGGAAGCTTGTTGCCCGGGTTTAAGAACAGCCGTCCTTTTCGTCTTTTTCTCTAGGATTTTTACCGACCCTTCAAGGAGGGTGGTTTTTGTCGAGGGTTCATCGTTGTAGCTGTTGATATTAAAATGCGTACCCAGCACTTCCACAACCTGATTGTCGGTGATGACCTTAAACGGACGATCGGCATCTGGAGCTACTTCAAAATACCCCTCTCCCTTCAATTCAACCAAGCGTTCGCCTGCCACGTTACTTGTATTATACCGTAAGGAAGAAGCCGCGTTGATCCAGACCTTGGTCCCGTCCGGTAAAGTAACATGATATTGTCCTCCCCTAGGCGTTGTGATGGTATTGAATGAAGGTTTTGACAAATCGGTTTGCTGTTCACCGCTCTGGTATACAATCTGCCCATCCTCTGTTTTGTAAACCATTTGCTCAGCCTGTTGAGCAATGGTTCCTACAGCCTGGTCGTCGAGAAGAACTTCAGAACCATCGGCCAACGTCAATGTCGCCTTGTTACTTCCCGGCATCACGTCACTGGCTGTTACTACCACCGATTTTGAGGATAAATTTTTAGCATCCGGCACGTTACGAATATAAATAAACAGTCCGCAGATAATAGCTACTGCCGCCGCTGCTGCATAGCCTCTCCAAGCAATGGCGGGCCGCCGGACTGGAACCGGCAATTGCTCCCGGATAGCCTGTATATCGTGCTCAATCTCCTGTTCGGATATTGTAATTTCATCTTTAATATCCTTGTTGTACCAGCTTTCTATATAAGCACGCTCCTCCTCCGTGCATTTATTTTCTCGGTAGCGTTTTAATAAGTCTTTTAATGCTCTTTTCTCCATATTATCTGGGACATCTCGCCCCGGTCTACATTACTATAGTCAAGGCAAGTCGGCTTAGGGCGTAGAAAAAAAATAAAAAAATGTTAGGGATGTCTCTTTCTATACAAAAAGAGTCACTAGAAAAGAAAATAAGGGCCGTAATTTTACACGCAGCACCTTCAAGGCATTGTTTACCTGCTTTTTTACTGTCGCTTCCGATATATCCAACTCTTGGGCAATCTCCTTATGGGTAAGATTCAGCTGGCGACTCATACGAAATATTTCGCGCATTTTTTTCGGCAAACAATCCACTTCACTTGAAATCAATCGCTTAAGTTCTTTTTCTCGCACTAAATGATCCGTCTGTACAGACTCGAAATGGAAAATATCTTTTTGTGATTCCAGGTAGGTAGATTCTAGCTTTTTATGCGTGATGCAGTTGATGATACGGTAACGTATAGCCGTATATAAGTAGATTGATAATTGGGTTTGAAGTTGCAATTTAGCACGGTTCTTCCAAAATGAGGTAAACAGCTCCTGAATCAGGTCTTTTGCTTCTTCCCTATCATTCAATTTTTTCCGGGCATGGACATAAAGTACACCTGCATATCGATCATAAATCTCCATATAGGCTGCATGATCGTCATCTGCAACCAGATGAACCAATGCTTCATCTGAATATGACCGATACTGCGACATCTGTTTTATTTCTTAAAGTTAGTATTCTCTTTCGCTCAAACTTGGTCTTAACAACACCGTCAAAATTAATACAAGTATTGTAAATTAATGGTTAATATAATATTAACAATATATTACATATAAAACAAGCGAAGTAAATCTAATTTTCAGGTGTTCACTGTATTGTTGCATCCAATCGTTAAGGTGCAATAAGCAAATAATAAATGCACCGTGTAACCAGCATAGAAAAAAAGAAAGAAACCAATCCAAATACAAGGGCTATTGAAGGTAAATTATTACACCCAAAAGAAGTAATTTTTCTTTGTCACACGGCATCATGAAGTAACCAGCGAAAGGTGTAATTTAAAAAATAATTGTGCTCAACACACTTACTCCCAATATATTTTAATAGACTTACTTGCAACAACGGTTTATCCAAAGATATCTGCCCTACTAACTACACATTTGATTGCGGACTAATTTTCTTATCGTTCGGCAGATACAGGTCCTTTATGTCATTGGGACTTATGGTCTTAATATTCTGCAGACAAAGAAAAGAGGAGCGAGATTCAATCTATTAAATAAATATTTAATCTTTAACTTTATACAAATTATACTGTTATCCATGTAACCAAAATTACTGGTGGCGCCTATTACAAGCTAACACTATGACGATTTAAAAACTTTGCCAACCGGTGCCTTCACTAACTCCCTTTTGCCCTCTATTCTCTTCGATTATGCTCCACTCCATATAATCAAAATGTATCCCATGACGTAAATAATTATTCCATCGCCAAAAACAAAGCGGATTAATGGTGTATAGCCGATATAACTTCTGATTTTCAGCGCTTGGAGTGGTCTCTTTGATAAAGTGTTTAAAACCAAACGTCGAAAAGCCGGGACTTTTAAAAGAGAAACTCTGCGTCATTGTGAATGATCCATCTAAGTTCGCATACTTGAAATGGCCTTCATCAAGTTTATGGGCAATATACTTGTTGATAATTGGTAAATTAGGAATCGTAAGTATAATTAATCCCGTTATGATAACTGTTTTCATTTTCATATCGTTATTTTTTTAGTTACATGGGGAGCTGTTAACTGGGGCATTCGCTTGATTCATTGATACTCCAGAAACACCCGCACTGTTTATTTGGTTCAATCTTCCATATAAACCGGCAGGTGTAGTAAAACCAATCGGGCTATCTGCGACACTGAAAGGTTTAGTCGATGGCAATGCAGCATTAAACACATCAATTGCACAAGCTATACAATTATAATTATTTAGATCATATTGACTGGCACCTTTGCATGCGGACGTGTTACATACATTACGAAAAGTACGCTCATCCACGGTGACAGTGTAACTTGCATGGCTTCGTCTTGTTGCAGGAACCTCCTCACCTACTGCAGAGCCTACAGCATTTTTAGTTCCGGTTATCCAAGTATATGTAGATATCGATATTGCGAGATCACCTTCGGTTAAGAGCCACGAGGTATGCTCTTCTCCTTTATCATTGATACAATAAACTCTTACACAACCACTTAGGATGAAATGTATAGATTTATTGATCTGATGGAATTGTAATAGGTCGCATTTTTTTTCGGACCGAGTAAGCTTACCATGCAACCGGATTTCGTCAGTCAGTTCTTGGCCAAGCGGTTGAATATTATTAAATATAGCAAGTATTTTATCCTGCACGACATCAAGGCTAATGCTTTTCATTCTAAAACAAAATTAAGTATGCTGAGAAATCCTCGTAAAGTTGGTTGTGTTATTATTGTCTGCATTTATAGCACTGTAAAGTTACTAAATAATTCATAAAAGATGAAATAACAGCAGCTTGAGAACCATTGCAGTTAACGCACGCTAAATGATCTGCGAGACACTATATGAGGTAGGTGTATAAGTGGATAATTTCAAACGCGTATTTTTAAATTACGCCGTTGAATATAAACATTGTCTAGCTAGAGATATTTAAATTGACCTTCAAGCAGTCGAAAAAGTAAAATAAAGTGTTAACCATTGAAAGTCTTATTAAGCCAATTAACTTTCGAAATGAGAATCGACTTTAGTGTCTTTGCAGTCGATGCCTTGCGTTCAGACTAGTGTTTCAATGCAAAATTTATCCATTCAGATGTTTTGAAGTATTGAGAAAAAGTCTCTAGAGAAAAGAACCTGTTTAAAATAACAGGTTCTCGCAGTCAAAACCTTTATCCTGTAAAAGTTTAATTATTAATTCTGCTGACACTCCTTGCGGACTATCTATGCGTAAAATTTTGTCGCAATCTCCAAGGTCAAAGTTCCATTGCGTTTGTGGAAGTTTATCCAAATGTGGTTTTAATGACTGAACGTCATTATCCGTGAATACGGATGTTTTAAATACATAAATCATGATACTGAAATTTAATCTTATAATCCTTTTTTTCCCTCAAGCCAATAACCTTGAGAGAATATTTTACCTGCGGTTTTGTTTTTCAAAATCTGTCTGAACGTTTGAACAGATTTTACATTTCCTGATAAAACAAAACTTGCGGTAGCCAAATCCAATGTCTGAAAAATCGGTAAATTGCTTATCCATTCTTTATTTCTGAAAGAGCCGTTTTTAAAAAATATGGTACAGTTTTCCAAGCCTAATAATTCTGGAACATTTCTGTTTTCTTCGTCCAATTCAAAATAGAATTGAAATTGATGTTGGCCTTGTCTCAAAAAAGATAGAAACGAACAAGCAAGTCCTAACGAAGTTTCATCACCAACAATAAACTGCTGTTTTATGCTTGGTTCGTAAAACTTTTTTCCTCTCGGTGGACTAATAAACAGCTCGTCATTTGTTTTTAATGAATTGATAAGCTGGCTGCCAATTCCACTGCCGTGAATATGAAAAACAATGTCAAAAATTCCATTTTCCTTATCGTGATAAGCAATTGTATAATTTCTAAACTCTGTTTCACTTACACGAACTACGCTTGCGAAACCGATTTGAAAACTCCATTTTGATATATCACCTTGAAAACGTATCTTTTTTATTTGTGGACTCAAATAAGATATTTCTACAATTTTCACATTTGGTCGTAAAGTATTTCCAAATAAATTACTGACCCATTTGGGTATGCTTGAAATCATTGTTTGTTATTTTATAACTCACTGCAAAGGAACAATGAACAATAATATCAAACAAGGCAGGAAAGTGGTAAGTATTGGATTATTCACGGTTTTTGTTCCGAAAGGTCAAAGCCGGCATTTCCGCAACTTTAGTAAACAATCGGGAAAAATAAGGGTAATCATCATAACCCAATTCGGTTGCAATTTCTTTTACCGATTTGTTAGAATGAGAAAGCAAACGTTTTGCCTCTAAAATAATACGCCGTTGTATGTGATACGTAACAGAATACCCTGTTGTATTTTTGACACATTCGTTCAAATAAGCAACGGAAATGTTTAATTGCTGTGCGTATTCTATTGGACGTTTCGCAGTGGTAAAATTCCCTTCCAACAAGGCTCTGAAACCTTTTGATACAATTTCAAAGCGTGAAAGGTTGCCGATCGGTTTTGGTTGGACTAAATATTGTGAAGCAACTAAAGCAACCAAAGTGTTGCAACTGCCTTTTAATAACGCATGATATAGTTTGTCGTTTTTTCTTTCAAAAATTTTTATGCTCAAAGAAACCGCTTCGGATATAATAGAACACACTTCTGCTTTTAATGATAAAGGTTTTGCTGGTGTGATGTCTTCCAAAAAATCCAGGTATTCTGAATTTAGATTTTCATTGCTGATTGCCCAAATGCTTACAACTGCGTTTTTAAACGACAAGGTTCGATGCACCTGATTTTGATGAATAAAAATAACTGATGACGGTTTTAGGGTGTGTTTATGAAAATCAATTTCAATTGTAGTTGTTCCTTTTTCTTGCAAGAAGAACAAATGATATTCGTCCCTGTGTGATTGTTTTATATTTTCAAATTCCTCAAAATGTTCGTAAGAATGAAAATTCTTACTCGTCATTCTTCCAATAAAAATTTCTGTGCCGATCGTATTGGCAATAGAATTTACAGGTATAGAATTTGATTTTTGTCGCATTGCTTTTTATTCAAGTTCGATATGCTAATATAGTAATAAGAAGTTGTTTACCCCTGCCGCCCCAAATGCTGTAAATCAGGGTTATTCTTGATACGTTCCATTCCAATTTCGACGTATCCGCCCTATGATCCACGTCTATGGATCATCTTATGGCGTCGGTAGCTTTGCTGGATGAGCAAAGAAGAAAAAAGAGCACAGCTGTTTGCGATGATACCAGACTGGCCGCAGAGCGGTATGAGCAAGAAACACTACGGCGAGGAAAATGGAATCAATGAGGCTACGTTTTATTACTGGTTTTCGCGCAGTAAAGAAAACGACACATTCAGCGACGCCTTTGTTACGATCGATAAGGCTTGCAGAAAAGGGGATGTTGAGGTTATCTATCCCAATGGGGTGCGGATCAATGTAGATACCGATCTTGGTTTACTTTCGCTGCTGATCCGTCTTTACTGATATGTTTTCATTGACAAAGATTGAAGAACAGAAACGCCATTAGAGATCTTACTAGAAAATTAAAGGACATTTTAATCTGTTGTCCTAATTCTCAAAAATCGGTGCACCATGTACCAAAAAACGCCCCGATACTATTCGATCGGGACGTTTTTATTATACATAGGTAGCCTACTGGTACCTACTACATTTTATCAGACAAAGATTATTTATTATTTAAATAAATTACCAAGTGTATCTCCTAATTTTCCGTCTTTAAGTGCGCTCATAGCATCATCTAAGCCCAGTTTTCCATCACCGTTTTGGTCTAATGCAGCGGAAGCATCACCACCAGTCAGCGAAGCAAAAATTTCACTGATGTTGAAATCACCACTTTTCACTTTCTCAGAGATTAGGGTGATAACCTTTGGAACAATTGTACTCGCAAAACCACCCGCGGCTGAAGCATCTAGGCCGACGTTTGAATTTAATTTAGTGCCTAGCGACTCCGTAATGTTTTTCACTACGGGATTCGATGTCAACGAATTGGCATCAGTGTTGCTGAACAAGTTCGTCAGATCTCCTAAATTCCCACCAGAGACTGCTGATTTAATTCCATCTATGAACGAAGAGCCTGTTTCGCTCGCTACCTTTCCCGCCAAATCGTTGGGTATTTGTTCATTACTCCCGACTTCCTGTGTCGTAAATTGCTGGATTACTTCTTTAATTTGATCAATCATATTTTCGCTTTTTAAGTTTAACGGTAATATAGCAAAGAAAGTATTGAATTGCCGTTTCTTTTCTATCAAAAATGATGCCTATAGATCTGAACTTACGCGGGATAATATGCTTCTCGGCATCGCACCCCGATGTGGAACTAACCCAAAAACTGCGATCTCAACAATCTAACTGAATTTTCGACTGAACATTAATGCTAGGTTTTGGTGTTATATCTCGAAGAGATCAACTAAATGAGTTTTCGATATTTGTAAACCGTATTCTCCATATTCTAATTGATACGAACAATTGAATTACGATAAACAGACCAATAACGGCTAGTGAAATATACTTACTCGTATCGAAGGTTAATCTATAGGAGAGAAACAAAAGAAATTCTGCAAAATATATCTGTCTTAAGAAAGTAAATAAATTTTACAGGAAGTTTTAATGAGCCTGAATCAAAACGTCCTGCGCCTTGAAATTTGCCCCTTACTCCTACTATGTTCCCGATTCCTTTATAAGATCTTCTATAAGAATAAAAATTAGAACGCGAGCAATTCCATTTTACTCGATTAAAGGTAATTTCGTCATATGTTAGGGAAATATAGACTACTAACCAAGCTATTCTTATAAATACCTTTGTTTTAACAAATAAAAGACCGATGGAAAATTCAAATAGCATAAAAATGCCAAGTACCGGACTATTAATCATGATACTAGGTGCAGCAATTGTTCTACTATGGATTGGTATTTTTAAGTTTACATTAACAGAAGCCAAAGGAATTAAATCGCTTATTCAAGCTCATCCTTTGATGAGATGGAGTTATAACGTATGGTCCATTAGAACCGTTTCAATTATAATCGGGATAATAGAAATTATCACGGGATTAATGCTATTGATAGGAATAAAAATAAAAAGTAGCTTAAGATGGGCTGGATTGTTAATGATCTTGATTTTTGGATTTACAATTAGTTTTTTATTTACAACTCCTGGAGTATGGAAGACGGTAGATGGAGTGTTTGTGACGGACTTTTTTATTTTGAAAGATTTAGTCTTTTTAGGACTTGGTGTAGCCTTATGGAAAGATACTATTAAGTGACCCTTCTATCCTACAGAACCTGATGATAGATTCCACTTCACGTTTATGTGTAGGTATGTATTGACATTGTAAACAAATTGTCTTGTAGATCTACTGATAACAACTCTGCCCAGCGAATTACCTTTCTTTGGTAATCCGCTATCTTTTTGCCGACCACCAATGGTTTTTGAACAAATTCTAAAAATAAGCACCATTTTTCCATAGAACCAATATTCAATTTAAGTTAACGTCTTTTATAAAAAGATAACTATTAAGATAAATGTAAGGATATTGCTAGCAAGCATTTTTCACGCCCGTTATCTGATTGTAGTTAGTAGCGGTCTTCCCGGAGAAACACATGCTTATTCTTGGGAAATAAGAATATTAATAAGAAAAGTGTAGTAATTCCTACTTCTAATATCTCGGCATTCTTTCCTGATGGAATTAAAAGGATAGATGCGAAAAGAACCAAACATCCAACCACTTGGTACAATCTTGCAATTGGTAATCCAAACCGATCGACAATCTCACGGATTTTACCGTTCTTCTCATACAGAATCGGGAGCAGAATTAAATAAAAACTCGTAACCAAAATCAATAACTGCGAAAACACGATCTTGTTCACTTTAACTCCCCCAACAATTAGGTTGTGCAAGTTCGTTTCGCCCTGCCCGTTATTAGCTTTAAAAAACTCTGAGCTTTCAACCCCAAAGATCCTTTGCCCCCAGCTGATCTCTTCCCCAGCAATAAATAATGAAAATAAGGCAATCATAATCATTGTAAGCTTAAAGTGAAATGTTTTTGCTTTTCTCAAAGTGGCATAGTTATATAGCGCATACATAGCTGCCACCAACATGACCAATACCGTCCAGTTTTCAACGAAACCGTCTTCCGCCACATATACCTCTTCGAACAAACTAATATCGATGCGTGCGATGATTATACCTGTACAGACTAACGTAGATATAAAAATAAGTACTATAATTTCTAGTACTGTTAAATGAGAAGTTTTAAACATTTTGTAAAGATAAATAATACTATTCGAAAATCTGACTTTTAGATTTTATTATTCAATAATTCAATCGTGTTGAAATGCCAAATTATCTGAATTTTGGACCCAAACGACTGGGAATTAGAGCCCGGAAAACATTTTAGCTTTTGGTAGTTCGCACCATCTGATTCCGATAAGCAACCGGTGATTTGTCAGGGTAACTTTTAAAGAATTTACTGAACGTCCCAAAATCAGGGAAACTTAGTTCTCATCGAGCAATTCAATAACCGAAAAGAATATCTTAAAAAAATTGATCAACTGACACTGCCGATTTTATTTGCAAGTCCAAATCTACTAATTGAACTCATGGATGCTTCAAGAATTTTCCGAATAATTATTTCTGTTGCTCTCTTTTCTGTAGGTAAACTTGCCCATCCAAAAAGACCTAAACACCCCACAACAATCGCCAAGAATGCAAATAGAACGGTCGTTATTGCCGTTCTTTGTTCAGCGTCATACTGAGTTTTTAAGAAAGAATCTAGGAAATCATAACTAAATGGAGCGTCTGAAATATGACTATTATATGTTCTTTGATACCGAGCTATTGTCTCCTTAAATGGCCAGTATTAAATCGAACCATTAAATTACAAATCGATCCGTAATCATTATGATGTGGTTGAATGCCTTAATGCATCTAAGAAAACGGAGGTACCAATGAAGTTGCTTCTTTGTGAAGTTTCTGGTACAAAACTCGAACCACTACAAGAAACCTAATTCAATCTATTTATCTTCAAAATTTCTCTTATAACGCAACATGCCGGTTTCGGGGTCAAGGTGCCATGGATAAACCATACTTGCAGAAAAAGTGTTGATAACCTTGGTCGAATTACCATCAACTTTTATAATCACATAGGTTTTATTCGCATATTGGGTCTCCTTTTTTTCTGCGATTGTTGGGTAATGCTCGCTCCAAATAGCCAGATACAGGTTGTCACTGGTTTTATCAAAGGGTTTGATATCCGAATACATCCCTGCTGGGATAATTTCTTTTCCTTTGCGGTTAAATAATCCAAAATGCTCTTCCATACCGTTTCCCACTTCCTTCTCTTGGGTGACCAGCACATGCCCTGTTTTTAAAACTTCAATATTTTGATAGACTCCAGGCAGCAACTCCTGCCCTCTCCAATTGACGAGACTATATGTCCTGCTTTCTTTTTCGGCCACGTTTGCTTTTGTGTGGAGGTACAGAAACCCAAGGGGCGTAATACGGCTGATAACCTTTTTGCTCTGTTTGTTGACTATCCGGACAGGTAGTTTTATAGCACCACTCAAGCTGTATTGGTGACTGGCCTGGGTAGGCTCGCCATCGTGGGGGATCACCATAAACACATCAAAAATGCCCTTGATTTTGTTACGAAACCTCCCTCCGTAGTGTTCTTCCAAAATAGCAATATCTTCTGACTGTGGGAATCGGATGACGCCATTTACTCGCTCTAATTCCGTATGTTGTGCTGGAATAAGGATCTCGTTTCCTTTTCTCAACCCAGTTTTTCCGTTTTCGGTAAATACCCGGTACCCCAAGCTGTCCAAGTAACTGTTTATCTCATTACTGGTCATCCTTCCCGAACCCACGTAGGACGGGTCGATAACCTGAGACATTGAATCCAGCTCGGGCAGTGCAAGTAAGCTGTCAATGGCCATTGTCTTTTCTTCCATCTTTTTATGCGCGTTTTTTTCCAGAAAAGTATCAATCCGTTGGAGTTGATGGTGTTGGAAGCCGTCCGAATAATTGGTTGCTAATTTGGATGCAAGCTTGTTAAACTGCAGGTCGTAGATATCGTGTCGGCCCTTTTCCGGAGAAAATTGAAAAGCATTCCCTTTAAATTGCTCGTAAAAACTGCCTTGGCTACTATCGATCTTCTGAAACGCTGTGTAAAACGGTATGTTTTTATATAATTTCCGTTCTGTTGTGACAATAGGTTCCAATGTAATGATATACGTGTATCGGTGTGGAAGGATTTCTTTGCCTTCCCGATCGATGATGCCCTGAAAAAAGGTGCTGTCGCGAGAAATAAAGTACTGTTTACCTTCCAACTCGTAAGACATTAGATCATAATACCGCGGTGGTATCACAAACTCGCCCCGCTTATTGATTACGCCATAAAAATCGCCCTGCCGCACAATGGATTGCCCATCACTGAAGCTACGGGCACCATCGTATTGAAAGCCAATGACCACGTTGTTGTTCGCTTCGATAAAGCCCCATTTATCACCTTTTTTTACCGCGGCAAGGCCTTCTGAAAAACTCATGGCGTCGCAATAAAGGGGTGCGATGTCCTTGCTTTCGCCCTCGATACTTATAAAACCGTGGGTATATTCTGTACAGTTGCCATAAGTCGAAAACAGCTCTTGGCTATGTGCTGACATAACGGCGATCAATGTTAAAAATGTGATAAAATATTTCAATTGAACCATATTCGCTTCGTTGATGTAAAAGGGGATGTTTTTTAGTGAACGATTATCACTCAATGCTTTTAAACAGTTTCGTCAACGTTATTTGTTTTTCTTTTCGCTAAAAGAAAATTCTACAAGACCATCTTCCGAAACAAACGATTTATGGTGGGCTCCTAGTTCTTTTGCTTTTACCGCATTTGTTTCCTGTTCAAAATCGGTGCTGTTCACCTCTTCTTTTGGTTTGGCAACATCACTCGTTTCCACACTTTTGGAAATGTGATAGGTGCTATCTTCAATCTTTACCACTTTAAACCAGCCAAATCCACCTTCGCTTCCAATAACATTGCCTTTTTCTTTATACACCCTATAATTCCCAAAGTAAACATCCCCTTCAGAAATGCGGGCTTTTTCTGTAAGTTCCTGTTGGTATTTTTCCGCTTGTTTCGGAGCTTGTATTCCTTCATAAACAAGAGATCCAATGATGCCAAAAGCAAGCAGCAGAAATAGCCAGCCAACGATGGTTACTTTAAAGAAAAACGGGGGGCTGGGAGCTTCCTTTACTTTTGTTGTGCAATTGGCTTTCATTTCGGTCGTCCAAAGCCTTTTGGGTATTTCCTTGCCCTGCACAACATCCCAATATTCGCCAAAGGCTTGCTTGGTATGGGATGTGTGGAAAAACGATCTTCCCTCAGTGCGGAATAGAACCAGTTCCATCGCGTTTCCAGTTTTATTAGGATTTTCCAATCCTTCGGTTTTATGGGTGGCTATTTGATTTTGTCTAATGCTAAAAAACATATCACTTGATTTATAGTATAGGGTTATTAAATATTGTTGATCCTTTTTTTGTTATCGGCACGAAAGTATTTCAGTTACAAGTTCAGTTCGCTATCGGAATGCATTTCGATCGATATTTTTGATTTCGGTAGTTTCATGGTAATCGGATTTTTTACGTTCTATATCGTGAAAAATTAATATAGATCTTGCAAAAGGCAAGCTGGATCAAGATACCAAACCCGAGTAATATCTTCTTGAATTTCATTGATTTTAAAAACCCGTTAATTAATTGTCCTTTTCTCGCCATCATCAAAGTCTTCCTCCCATCAAACGTTGTTTTAATCCTCTTGGTTCGAATACCCACACCAAGTCCGTAGCACATGCCCCTTCGCCCACTTGCTGCACTGCAAAGTAGGAGTCGCCATTCTTGTAATAAGTGAAATGATTATCGGCGTGTAAAATACTCCAAAGAAAATCCATCGAGATATAGAAATAGGTGTCTTTCGAGCCTTGTAAGAAGGCCACTGCTTTTACAATTTCTGTATTGGGTGTTCCGCAGTCCGCTCCGAAAAAAGCACGGCCATTGATGCTTTCGATAGCATCCCTCCCCTCGTCATAGATCATATTCTTATCAGAGGGATCAAATGTTTCTAACGTGTAAACAATATTAAAAATAGTGTCCGCTACCGGTTCCAACGCCTCTAGTACTTTAAGTTGAGATTTGTGGATATATCCCGATGCATGCTGCGTCATATCCGGTGTGCAGTCAAAACAATAGGGTTCTTGGCCGAAATATACACGCACCCATTCGGTTCCCGGGTTATCGTCTGCATAATTTTCGTCAATCAATACCGCTATGTTATTTTGCAATGGGGAAGAAATTTTTGCAATAGAGTTCGGTGCTATCCTCACATCTGCACAACCATCGTCACTACTTACCACGGCAAACTGTGCGTTCGTCGAGTACACAAAAAGTAGCAAGCTGAAAGTGAGTATTAATTTCATCTGTTTAGATTATTTATTTTTTCGGCTTAAAAATTAAACTTCCCCTCAAAAAATGCCCCGATCAGTGGAGCCGGCGTCAAAGCATCGTTATTGGCTGCGATATTGCCGAAAATTAACAATATCAAGGGTAGAAAACCAATCAACGCAAAAATGAACACGCCCAAGCCCTGTACCAAATGATAAGAAGCGAGGGCACTCTTTCTTTTGCTGCTTTTGTATTGCAGATAGGCAATAACCCACCCAATGATAGTGACGTAAGACACGATTGAAATGGTTTTTGCAGTCATAATTAATTGATTTTTTGATTAAAAGTTTCAAAAGCAAATTTAGGAAACCTTTCTTTCTGAAACGATTTTTCACGGCATGTACGGCGACTACATGTCTACGGAAAACGTCTACAAAGCATCTACAAAATTGATCTCATTGGTAAAGCACCCCCATTTTCATACTTTTCATGGATGAACAGATCGTTGTTTATAGGTATCCTCGCACTGGTCACTATCCTGTTCTGCCCACATGGAATACAGGCGTAGTCCGTGCTTATGTACTCCTAGAACATGGTTATTGACGATCCAGGTACCACCAACGGAGATCGGATAAAAACCATGTCGCGATTATCCCAAAATAATGGCCACCCAAAACGACTTGAACTAAGCCTTGACATCTATCCGGGAAGCGAAAAAGATGGACGCTATGATGCTTTGGTACAATCGAGGTTGAGTTATCTGCATGTACAAAAGGATAGTTTGAAGTTTGCCTTTCAAGCCATAGGCAGTGCTGAGTGGTACGCATCCCGTACCACAGATAAAATAGCAAGGACATATGCATCTTAGCGAGGCTGGCGGGAGCATGTTGTAGGAAATACCGACAAGGCCTACACAAATTTATTGGAAGCGCTCCGTCTGCTGGTAGGCGACGGTACAGATCTTTATTGGAGCAATATCTACCATTACCTTACCGCCATACACGGCTATTGGGGAAACACCGAAAAGCAATTGCTTTATACCAGGCTTTGCCTCAAAGCTGCAGGCTCTCAATTTTTGACCGAAATTGTCAAATGACAAGTCATGCGACAAATGTGATGCCTTCCTTTGTTTAAATAATTTAAAAAGATATGAGTCAAACAATT
>NZ_FUKU01000027.1 GCF_900163865.1 Sphingobacterium sp. JB170 | reverse complement strand
TTCGTATGCGTCTTCTGCGTTGTCAATAAGCTCGACGACGGTATTGACTTCTGGGTCCGAGAGGATAGCCTCAGGGTCAGTCGTGAATAATTCCACGGGGAGTGAACGTTTCTTCTCTGGATTTTTAATTACGAATTTCTTAATCTCCAGGTTTAAGTCTTTAGTTTTTATTATATCATAAAGCCCTTGCCCCACGACACCAAAGCCGAACATTCCTATTACTAATTTTTCACTCATTTTATATTATCCTATTTGTAAAAGTTCTTTAGTTTGTATATTTTCTTGCTTTAAAAAATTGCCTATTACTTCTGTTAAGGTCACAGTCTCAATTAAAAAACTGTCATGGCCGTAGCTTGAATCAAGTGCGTAATACACCGCATTGGGAATATTATTCGCGATGTATTCTTGCTCACTCGAGGGAAATAGCAAATCCGAAGGGGTGCCAATAACGAGTGTCTCCACATCTATTTCAGATAGTGTTTGTTGCATTGAAATTCTATTTCGCGAAAGATGGTGGCTATCCATGGCTTTCGTTAAATACCAATAACTATAAGCGTTGAACCTGCTCCCAAGCTTGTCACCTTGATAACGCTGATACGAGGAAGCTTTGTAATCATCTGTTACCTGCTGATCCGTTTCCTTTTGCGTTTTGGAATAAGTGTAATAATTGCGATAGGAGAGCAACGCAATACTTCGTGCAGCTTTTAGGCCTCGCATGCCTCCCAGATCATGCGAACTGTAAAAGGAGCTATCTGATTGAATAGCCATCCGTTGACTCTCATTAAATGCGATGGACCAAGGTGAAGCCTGCGCGGAGCACCCTATTACAATAAGTCGTCCGATTAGAATTGTCGAGGCAGCTGTCCATTCTAAAACTTGCTGTCCCCCTATTGAGCCGCCAATCAAAATGGCTATCTCGGTTATATCCAGAAAATCGGCCAACAATTGGTGTACGCGTACAATATCGCGAATGGTGAACTGCGGGAACGTATGGTAATACGGCTGCCCTGTAGTGGGGTTTATACTTAAGGGATTGGTCGTCCCGTAATGTGAGCCCAGCACATTTGCACAAACAATGTAATGATCCTTATCGTTGAAAAGCTCATTTTCTCCGAATAACCCGGGCCACCATTCGAACGCATTCGAATTGGCGGTCAGGGGATGACATACCCATACAACGTTGTCTTTTGCCGCATTTATCTTGCCGTATGTATGATAAGCTATCGTGAGCCCTTCAATACATTCACCGTTCTCTAGGATAAAATCGTCAGAAGACTTTAATTGTTTCACACTCATCTTTACAACCTCGAATATCTTCTAATTAATTTTATCAAATGCTTGTTGTAGATCGGCTTTGATATCGTCTATGTGTTCAATACCGACCGAAATGCGAAGTTCTCCAGGGAAAACTCCAGCACGTTTTTGGGCCTCCTCGCTAAGTTGTTGATGTGTGGTTGCGGCAGGATGTATAATTAATGTTTTGGCATCACCTACGTTTGCTAAATGGCTAATTAAAGATAGCGAATCAATAAAATCGTTTGCTTTGGCAGCTCCACCCTTTAGGGTAAATGATAATACCGCGCCGTAGCCATTTTTTAAATATTTTTGCGCGTTTTGATGCGAAGGGTGGCTCTTCAACCCTGGATAACTAACCTTTTCAACTTGGGGGTGCGATTCTAACCACTGTGCAATTTCCAATGTGTTGTCAACGTGGCGCTGTACGCGAAGGGATAATGTTTCAAGCCCTTGAACGAGTAAAAAGGAGTTGAATGGAGAAAGGGCAGGGCCGAAGTCGCGAAGACCTTCAACACGTACACGAATGGCAAATTGTATATTGCCAAATGGACTATCCGGGCCAAAAACCTCTGAAAATACGAGGCCGTGGTAACCTTCCGAGGGCTCGGAGAATTGCTTGAACTTTCCATTTCCCCAGTTGTAATTACCGCCATCTATGATAACACCACCAATGCTAGTGCCGTGTCCACCAATCCATTTGGTGGCGGATTCAACAACAACATGCGCGCCGTGCTCCAAAGGCTTAAAAAGATAGCCTCCGGCTCCAAAGGTATTATCAACGATTAAAGGCAGATCGTGTTTTTTAGCTACTGCAGCAACTTTCTCAAAATCAGGAATGATATAACTCGGGTTTCCAATAGTTTCGATAAAGATTGCTTTTGTATTTTCATCGATTAATTCTTCCATTTTATCTGGCTCTCCGTTGTGGGCGAATCGAGCTTCGATGCCCAGACGTTTGAACGAGACTTTAAATTGATTGTATGTCCCGCCATATAAATTTGAAGCTGCAATAAAATTTTCACCACTTTCGACAATATTTGTCAATGCTAAAAATTGTGCAGCTTGACCTGAAGCGACAGCCACCGCCGCAACACCGCCTTCAAGAGATGCAATTCGCTTTTCAAATACATCCGTTGTAGGGTTCATAATTCTCGTGTATATGTTACCAAATTGCTTTAAGGCAAAAAGATTCGCACCATGTTCGGCATTGTCGAATACAAAAGAGGTTGTTTGGTAAATTGGTAATGCTCTGGATCCGGTAGTTGGGTCTACTTCTTGGCCGGCGTGTACTTGTAGGGTCTCAAATTTTAGATTCGTATTGTTTGACATAATTGAAATGTTTTAGTTTTAAAAATTGATGAATACTCCGGTGAGTCGTAAAAAGTCGTTTATAATAACGTGATTTGGAGGAGTCGTATCCAATACATCGCAAACGACTATCGCATTCGAAAGAAGCACTCCCGTGTGGAACTGACAATCATATGCCCGATGAAATTATTAATAAATACTCTTTGAATAGCTGTCATTGTCTTATTATTTATATTTTCCTAAGCAATATTGCCTTGGACAGGAATTGGCACCTTTTCAATCGTTATTGAAGGTTGCCAGCGGGTCATAGAGCCAGTCTCTCGCCACTTCTTTATAAACCAAGACCAACCGAAGGAAGGTGTTGATTAGTTTGATCGTGTATTAGATGATCAATGGACAAATATAATTGAAATTTTAGAAATAGCAAATAATAGCTTGAAATTAAGAGAAGACGTTAGGAAGACTTTTAAGGGCAGTGAGTGAGACTAATAGACAAAGAAACACCGAAACGGTGCTTCTTTGTGGTGCCAGCTGGATTCGAACCAGCGACACAAGGATTTTCAGTCCTTTGCTCTACCAACTGAGCTATGGCACCTTAAGTTTTTGATTTAAATCTGTTACTTTCAGATTTTTGAGTGGTGCCAGCTGGATTCGAACCAGCGACACAAGGATTTTCAGTCCTTTGCTCTACCAACTGAGCTATGGCACCTTAAGTTTTTGATTTAAATCTGTTACTTTCAGATTTTTGTGTGGTGCCAGCTGGGTTCGAACCAGCGACACAAGGATTTTCAGTCCTTTGCTCTACCAACTGAGCTATGGCACCGCACTACAAGGTATATCCCTTTGTTGCGTTGCAAATCTAGGTTCTTTTTTTGAAATCTAAAACTTTTGTATCATTTATTTTTGTTGATATTTTCAACTAATTGATTCTTATTGAGATAAAATTACACGAAATAAACACTGTAAATTCGCAAATAAGCTATCTTTGCACTTCACAAATTTATTATGAGTAAAAAAGGTAGAGTTTTAGTCGCAATGAGTGGGGGAGTGGATAGTTCGGTTGCGGCAGTCATGTTGCACGAGCAGGGTTATGATGTCATTGGCATAACGATGAAAACTTGGGACTATGCTTCCGCGGGAGGTTCTTCGAAAGAAACTGGTTGTTGCAGTCTTGACAGCATTAACGATGCTCGCGCTTTAGCAGTAGGGTATGGGTTCCCTCACTATATTTTGGATATACGAGACGAATTTGGCGATTACGTCATCGACAATTTTGTCGATGAATATATTGCAGGGCGTACACCAAACCCCTGTGTGTTGTGTAATACGCATATTAAATGGTCTGCATTGATGAAAAGAGCGGATAAATTGGATTGCGAGTTTATTGCTACTGGGCATTATGCGAATATTCGGGTACATGATAATGGACGTTATGTCATTTCCAAAGGGCGTGATGAGAATAAAGATCAATCCTATGTCTTATGGGGAGTGTCTCAAGAGAATTTAGCCCGTACGCAATTTCCACTGGGTAATTTTGCAAAGTCTGAAATTCGTCAAATGGCCCTTGATATGGGGCAGGAGGAATTAGCAAAAAAATCTGAAAGTTATGAGATTTGTTTTGTTCCAGACAACGATTATCGTGCGTTTCTGCGTAATAAACGGCCTACACTTGATCAAGAGATTGGTCCCGGTAATTTCATTTTGTCCGACGGCACTGTCGTTGGTCAACATAAAGGGTACCCTTACTTTACGATTGGCCAACGCAAAGGGCTCGGTATTGCACTGGGTAAACCTATGTTCGTCATAGAAATCCTTCCGGAAAGCAATTCAGTCGTACTCGGTGAAGAACACGAGCTGGAAAAAAGCCAAGCATTTGTACGGGATGTGAATTTAATAAAATATGCTTCATTGGAACAATCTAAAGAAGCGGTGACAAAAATTCGGTATAAAGACGCGGGGGCACAATCCACATTAACCCCAAAAGATGGCAACATTATTCAGGTCGACTTTACGCACAATGTTAAAGGAATTGCACCAGGTCAATCTGCTGTCTTCTACGAAGGCGATGACTTGTTAGGTGGCGGCTTTTTGATGAAATAGGAGCTTTGTTGGTTAAGAATACGTGGATACATATATCAAAAGGAGAGGGACGTTTCGTCCCTCTCCTTTATTATAATTAGAAAATAATTTCAACGATTAGAGTTTGTTGATTTCTTGCGCTAAGTCAATAATCTTGTTGGAGTAACCCCACTCGTTATCATACCATGAAACTACTTTTACAAAATTGTCGTTAAGGGAAATACCAGCGTTTGCGTCAAAAATTGAAGTACGCTCGTCACCTAAGAAGTCTGTAGAAACAACTGCGTCTTCAGTATACCCTAAAATTCCTTTTAGTTCACCTTCTGAAGCATCTTTCATCACCTTTTTGATTTCTTCGTATGAAGCACCTTTATCTAAACGCACTGTCAAATCTACAACAGATACATCTGCAGTCGGTACGCGCATGGACATACCTGTTAATTTTCCTTTTAATTCAGGAAGAACTAATCCTACGGCTTTTGCAGCACCAGTAGAAGAAGGGATGATGTTTTGGTAAGCGCCACGTCCACCTCTCCAATCTTTTACGGATGGACCATCAACAGTTTTTTGTGTAGCTGTCACCGCGTGGATTGTAGTCATAAGACCTTCGGTAATACCAAAGTTATCATTCAATACTTTAGCAATCGGAGCTAAACAATTCGTTGTACAAGACGCGTTCGAAACGATCGTGTACTCCGCTTTAAGTTCTTTGTGGTTAACACCCATAACAAAAGTAGGGGTATCATCCTTTGCAGGAGCTGACATTACTACTTTTTTTGCACCAGCATCGATATGTTTTTGTGCAAGTTCCTTAGTCAAGAAAAAACCAGTTGATTCGATCACTACCTCTGCACCAACTTCATTCCATTTAAGGTTTGCAGGATCTTTTTCTGCTGTAACTCGAATAGTTTGACCATTAACGATAAGATTACCGTCTTTGACTTCTACCGTTCCATCGAACTTTCCGTGTGTTGAATCGTATTGAAGCATATACGCTAAATAATCAGGTTCAACTAAATCGTTAATTCCAACAATTTGAATATCATTTCGCTTAATTGCTGCTCTAAATGCTAGACGGCCGATACGACCGAATCCGTTAATTCCAATTTTCATTTTATTAATTTTTATTTATGTAATACTTTACTAAATTTTGTACTGGTTCTTTCACAATAGAACCAATGTGTAATCCATATTCTTGACCGATTTCGCGCAACCATTCCGCATAGTTACTTGCTACGGAGCCTGTAAAATTGAACTGGCAGTCTGGGTAGCTTTCGGTAAACGGTAGAAGGTATGTCTTAATATAAATATCCAATCCCTTTTTTATGTGCTGGGCAATATAGGGTTCCTCTCTATTTTCATAAATGAAATCAGCAAAACTTGTTAAAAAAAGATTTGGGTTCGGGTTATAATATACACGCTCCAAAACAATTCTTCTGTCGATCGAATGCTTATGTAAGAATTTTTCCCGCAGTCCGGTAGGCATATTCCCCGTGAGAAAATCTTTTAACAGTTGTTTACCTAGCCAATTTGTCGATCCTTCGTCGGCAAGAATATAGCCCAGTCCGTTGTTATTTCCTAAAACTTTCTTCCCCGTATAATAAGCGGCATTCGAACCACTTCCAATAATACCGATAACCCCTTTTTCATCTCCGAATGTGGAAATTGCAGATGCTAACACATCGTGGCTTGCTTTTACCTTTGCGTTTTTGAAAAACTGCATAAATACACGTTCGATCTTTTCTTGGCGCTCTGGCGAGGACACACCGGCTCCGAAAAAATAAATTTTTCGAATCTTTTCCGCATTATTAATTAAATGAGTGCTCTTGTTTAACAGCTGTAAAATGTAACGTTCGTCCTGAATGTAGGAATTTATGCCTGCAGTACGAAAGCCATGTAGAACACGGCGTTTGTCCGCGATTCTCCAATCTGCATATCTAGAACCACTAAATACAACTACAATCATAGAGATTATTAAATAGTCATTATTTTTGCAATCTCGACGAGATCTTCATTCAATTTGATTTCTTTCTTGCTTAAAGCTTCCTCAAGAGGTGTTGTTACAATCTCAGAACCACGAATTCCTATCGTGGAACGTGTATTGCCTTTTAGCAACTCATTTACCGCGGTATAGCCCATTCTAGTAGCTAAAACACGATCTGCGCTACTCGGAGAGCCTCCACGTTGCAAATGCCCTAATATACTAACTTTTATGTCAAAATTATCAAATTTTTCGTTCACGCGTTTAGCAACGTTGGAGGCGCCACCGTTTTTATCCCCCTCAGCGATGATGACAATCATCGACGATTTATTACGTCCAGCCGCATCCGACAGGAGTTCGATCAATTCATCGATTGCCGTATCTTTTTCCGGCAGTAAGATTGCTTCGGCTCCGCCTGCTATACCAGCATTTAGGGCGATACACCCAGAGTCACGTCCCATGACTTCAACAAAAAATATCCGATTGTGGGAAGCTGCCGTATCTCTAATCTTATCTATTGCTTCTATAACGGTATTATTCGCCGTATCGTATCCGATCGTTAGGTCCGTGCCATTTAGGTCGTTATCTATCGTACCGGGTATACACATGACTGGGATATCATGTTCCCGCGAAAACAGCTCGGCACCTGTAAAGGTTCCATCCCCACCGATAGCAACTAACGCATCGATCCCGGCATTTTTTAAGTTTTCATAGGCTTTTGCACGACCCTCTACGGTTTTGAACTCCATGCAACGTGCCGTTTTTAAGATTGTACCACCTTGTTGGATAATAGAACTTACAGAATCACTCTTCATGTCAAACACCGTATTGTCGATCATGCCTTGGTATCCATGATATATACCAGTTACTTCTTTGTTGTTGTATAGGCTCGTTCTTACAACTGCGCGGATAGCAGCATTCATCCCGGGAGCATCCCCGCCTGAAGTAAAAACCCCGATTCTTTTTATTTCTCTCACTCGATTACTCATTTTAGGTTTTACGAATATAGTGTGTATTTTTTACACTATTAAATTTTTTTTTGCTTTTTTTGGATTATTGTGATATAATTGAAGTAGATTGTGTCCAATCACGATAATCAAATTCGCACTTAAATTAATAATTATTTTGCAAAGCCATTTCACGATTGACTGTGTCATTTATAGTTTTACCGAAGGCAAACTTCATGTCTTACTTAATGAACGTAACGAATATCCTTACAAAGATTGGTGGGCACTTCCCGGTTTTTTTGTAGAAAAGGATGAAGAAATGGAAGACGCGGTAAAAAGGATATTATATGAACATACCGGTCTGAAAGATATATTTATGGAGCAACTTGGTGCTTTTGCGGGCGTGAAACGACATCCCCAAGGAAGAATTATGACGGTTGCATTTTCGACCATCGTCAAGTATAACGACGTGAAATCGAAGATCAAGCCGACTACGACTTATATGAGACAAGCGCGATGGTTTCCCATCGACCAATTACCAGAACTTGCGTTTGATCATGCTCAAATTATCCAAAAAAGTTTACAGAATTTAAAATATAGCCTCAACTATTCTACGGCTATATATGAGCTCTTGCCAGAGAAATTTACATTAACGCAATTGCAGCAAGTTTATGAAGCCGTTTTAGGGAGTGCACTGGACAAGAGGAATTTCAGGAAGAAAATAGCCAACACAGGCTTCCTTAAAGAGCTACCCGAAGTTCAAAAAGGAGTTTCTTATCGCGCGGCTCGACTCTATAAATTTGACCGGCGCAAATTTCAAAAGCAGCTCGGTATTGATTAAAACCTAAATTTTCTGGTTCTTTTGCATTTTATGACAATAAAGTTACAATTTATGTGATTTTATTTCATTAAGAGTGTAATGTTTTTGTACTTTTGAACGTTTTATGAGAATAGTCAAAAAGTAAGAAGGTAAAATGGACACTAGAAAAGATCAAATTATTCAAGCTTCCTTAAAAAGATTTTCACATTTTGGTTTTAATAAAACCACAATGAGCGAGATCGCTTTGGATTTGAATATCACAAAAGCTAATCTCTATTATTACTATGCTGATAAAAATGCATTGATAAAAGATGTGTTGATGTTTATTCACGAACAGATTACCGAACGGCAATCGGAAATTATTGAAAGCTACGACGGGAACTTGATGGATATTCTTGATCGGTTACTCGAACTTCGGGCCGATTTTCTGCGGGAGTATTATATACTTCATATCAATGAAAACTTAGAGTGGATCAAAGGTGATGGCGTCGGGACGATAATCCGCCGGGTGCATATCGCTGACGTTAATTCGACGATAGACCTATTTAAGCGCGCGGTGGACCATGGGGAGATTATACTCGACGAGATCGAAGCGCTTGCAAACTGTTTTGTAGAGATTGTGATCGGTCTTAGCTTAATTAGAAGTATCGGAGATATGCTTTCTGGGATTCCAAACTCGGTTAACGTGGACAGTATCTTAGCGAGTCAGAAGTTAGCAACTCGGTTCATCTTTTCCAATAAATTAATTAGTAAAAATTCGTAAAAACAGATAATCTTTTCAAAAATGAAAGTTAAATTTTTGAGTGTTTTAACAGCCGGCACGTTATTTTTTGTGGGACATGCCCAGGGGCAAGAAACGTTAACCCTACAGCAAGCAGCTAAGTTTGCCCTAGAGAATAAAGCGGAAGCCAAAAAGTCTAAATTGGATATTGAAAATGCGCAATATATGATCGATGAAGTTCGAGCCGGAGCATTACCCCAAGTAAGTGGTTCAGGTAGTTTGACCTACAATCCATTAATTCAGGAGAACGCAATTACGATGACTACTGAAACAGGAGAGACCACTACGACGCTCTTGAAGTTTGGTCAACCATGGCAGGGAACAGCTAATTTGGAAGTGAGCCAGCAGATATTTAATCAATCACTTTTTACGGGTTTGAAGGCTGCGCGTACGACACGCGAATTTTATCAAATTAATAATCAGTTGTCTGATGAACAGCTTATTGAAAAAGTAGCGAATGCGTACTATGAAGTATATCAATCACAACTTCAGCTTCAAACTCTTGAGGATAATTTAGAAAATACACAAAAAACACAGCGGGTGCTGAAAGGAATGGTAGAAGCTGGGTTAATGAAGAAAATCGACCTCGACCGTACTGAAGTTGCGGTAAATAATTTAATTGCGCAAAAGCAGCAATTACTCAATGCGCTCGAACTAAGGGAAAACGCGTTGAAGTTTGCGATCGGGATGGATATTACTCAGGATATACAGTTTCCTGAAGAAACCTTTGAAGTGAATCCTGCTATATCATTAGAAACTAATGATTTATCGACCAGGACAGAAGTAGCTGTTTTACAAAAGCAGATCGAACTTTTAGAACTCAACAAGAAGTCCATGGTAGCCGCGTACTATCCTTCACTATCATTTACAGGCAATTTGGGCTATACAGGTTTCGGGGAATCTTTACCAATTTTTAATAGTGATGCAAACACTTCTGTTTTTTCGGCTATAGGTTTAAATTTAACAATTCCGATTTTTAATGGTGGTCAGACAAAATCGAAAATTAACCAAGCTGAAATTGAAATCAAGAAGGCGAAAATAGACTTTGACGACACGAGACTTGCGCTGGATTTAGCGAGTGAGAATGCAAAAGCACAGATCAAAAACAGCATTTTGACTGTCGATGCAAACCGGCGTAATGTCGCGCTGGCTAAAGAAGTATTAGCAGATACTCAAAACAACTACCGAAATGGCCTAGCAACTTTAACAGACTTGCTAGATGGGGAAAACGCATATGCAGATGCACAGAATAATCTAAACACGTCGCTATTAAACTATAAAGTTGCAGAAATTCAACTTATTAAATCGAACGGAAATTTAAAATCTTTAGTAAACGAATAACTAACTATATATGAAACGTCTGATAATTACAGTACTTATTGTTGCTGCTGCTCTGGCAGGTATCTTTTATATTTTGGATAGAAACAAGACGAAAAATGAGGAACAAACGGCTGTCGTTGCCATAGAGAACTCATCGGTCGCTGTTCGCGTCGATTCCGCCGGCATTCGAAAAGTAAATGCCCAATATGTTACAAATGGTGTTTTTGCACCGAAGCAAGAGGTTATTTTAGCCGCTGAAGCTGCAGGGAAAGTGACCCGTGTATTGGTGGATGAGGGGGCATTTGTTCGTGCGGGGCAAACACTAGCGATAGTGGATGGTGATAAACAAAATGTTAACGTCGCTAACATGAAAGCGACTTACGAAAATGCAAAGGCCGAAGTCGATCGCTTTGAGAACGCTTATTCTACTGGCGGGGTAACCAAGCAACAATTGGATCAGGTTAAGTTACAACTTGAGAATGCGAGTAATAATCTCAAAACGGCACAGATTTCTGCGGGCGATGTGAATGTTTCCGCTTCATTTGCAGGGATTGTCAACCGGCGGAGTATTGAACCGGGTAGTTACGTAAGCCCGGGAACAGAAATGTTCGAAATTGTCAATGTGTCTACATTAAAACTTATGGTCAATGTAGATGAGAAGAATATAGGTTTCTTATCGCTTGGACAAACCGTTAGAGTAGAATCAGCTGTGCTTTCTGATAGAGAATTTAATGGCGTTATTACTTTCATAGCACCTAAAGCTGATGGTGGTTTAAACTTTCCGGTTGAGTTAGAAATTAACAACAACTCAAACAACGATTTGCGCGCGGGTATGTATGGTTCAGCCTATTTTGGTAGCGACCGAGAGATTAAAGCAATGGTGGTGCCACGCAGCGCATTCGTAGGTAGTGTCAGTTCTAACAACATATTTGTTGTAGTTGACGGGAAAGCCATTCTTAAAACGGTGGTATCCGGACGAAGCTTTGGAGACGACGTTGAAATTGTATCCGGTGTTCAAGAAAACGAAGTGGTGATTACTTCCGGTCAAATAAATCTAGTTGACGGAACACCTGTGAAAATTATTAAGTAAAATATTGAATTCTAATAGATGAAAATATCTGAAATATCCATAAAGAGACCAAGTATAATTATAGTACTGTTTATTATTCTTACGCTTGGTGGTATCTTTTCGTACACCCAAATGGGGTACGAGTTGATTCCAAAATTCGAAGTGAATGTGATTAGCGTGCAGACAGTTTACCCTGGCGCTGCACCCTCAGAAGTAGAAACCTCGGTGACGAAAGTTATTGAGGATGCAGTTGCGTCGCTCGAGAATGTAAAAAAAATTGAGTCCAAATCTATGGAATCCGCTTCTGTGGTAAGTATCACCCTGAATACGGGCGCGGACGTAAACTTTTTGCTCACCGATGCGCAGCGAAAAATCAACGCAGTCATCAACGAGTTACCCGATGATGCGGAAACGCCGGCCCTTTCTAAATTTTCAATCGATGATATCGCTATAATGAATTTATCGGTAACATCGAACCTAACAGAAAAGGATCTTTACGATTTGTTGGATCAAAAAATTCAACCTGTTTTCGCCCGTATAAATGGTGTTGCAAAAGTTGATATGGTTGGCGGGGAAGAACGCGAAATTCAAGTTAGCGCCGACCCAGAGAAACTAGAAGGCTACGGCTTAACAATTGTACAAGTGCAACAGACGATTGCTGCATCCAATTTAGATTTCCCGACAGGAAATGTGAAGACCCGAGATAATCAAACGACACTTCGACTCTCGGGGAAATTCACTTCTATCGAGCAACTTCGTAACCTGCCATTGACGACACCATCCGGTGCTCACATACGTCTTCGTGATGTTGCAGACGTTCAAGATGGTATTAAAGACGTGGAAAAGATCTCTCGTATCGATCGTTCCAATACGATTATGATGCAAGTGTTCAAACAATCCGATGCGAACGCTGTGGAGGTTTCGGAATTTGTCCACCGTACGATGGAGACTGTGGAGCGAGATTACGCGCAGCAAGGGATAAAAATCCAAATTGCCAATGACACCACCGAGTATACGTTAACGGCAGCGAATAATGTTGTGCATGATTTAATGATTGCAATTGCTTTGGTAGCATTCATTATGTTGTTCTTTTTGCACAGTGTGCGTGATGCGTTTATTGCAGTAGTAGCTATTCCCTTATCATTGGTAGCAACATTTATCTTTTTGAATTTATTGGGATACACTTTGAACTTAATGTCGTTGTTAGGACTTTCTCTTGTTGTGGGGATTCTGGTCGATGACGCAATTGTGGTAATTGAGAATATTCACCGTCACATGGAAATGGGGAAGAATAAAGTCCGGGCCGCGTTTGATGGAGCGAAGGAAATTGGTTTTACCGTGTCTGCAATTACGTTGGTAATTGTAGTTGTATTTCTTCCTATCGCACTATCATCTGGTTTCGTGTCTGATATCTTGCGTCAGTTTTGTGTAACAGTGATGGTTTCGACCTTACTCTCACTTTTGGTGTCGTTTACGGTGGTACCGTGGATGTACTCGCGTATGGGTAAACTTTCGCATATCGACAAAGACACCATCTTTGGACGCATATTATATGGTTTTGAAGCAGGTTTAACGAAATTAACGGACGGAATTTCTGGTTTGTTGAAATGGTCATTGAAAACTAGGTTAAACAAAGTGATAACATTGCTTATATCGATCGTACTGCTCGTACTATCCTTTATGCTAGTGGGTAAAGGGTATATCGGTAGTGATTTCTTTCCGGCAAATGATAAAGGGGAGTTTTATCTTCAAATCGAGATGAACAAAGATGCTTCTCTGGAGCAAACGAACTTTATGACCCAACGAGCAGAAGCGATATTGTCGAAAAAACCGGAAATCGAACGGTTAATTACCACCGTTGGGCAGGCCTCCGACGGTACCTTCAACACTTCGGGTACAAAATATAAGTCGGAAATCCATATTATTTTGCAAGAAGGGTATTACAAGACCGAGCCAACGAAAGTCTATTCCGCGAAATTGAAGCGTGAGATGGAAGGTCTTTTAGTGGGAGCAAAAATAAAAACGGTGAATATGGGTATCATGGGGGCAGAGCAAGCGCCTTTGAGCCTCACTGTAATTGGTTCCTCTCAGGAGGATGCTTTAGAGACTGCGCGAGAGTTTGAAGAATTGTTAAACAAAGTGCCCGGCGCGACGGAGGTAAAATTAACTTCTGAAGATGGTAATCCCGAAATTTCGGTTCAAGTTGATAGGGATAAGATGAATTCCCTCGGGCTTGATGTGGCAACCGTCGGGGTGACCATGCAAACGGCGTTCTCAGGTAATACGGACACTAAATTCCGTGCTGGAGATACCGAATATGATATCAATATTCGATTTGAAGAAGGCGGAAGAGGAAGCATCGAAGACGTGCAGGCGTTGAAATTTGTAAATAGCGCAGGTCGGACATTACGACTGGATCAGTTTGCGAATGTAGCCTTCGCCTCAGGGCCAAGTTTGCTCGAGCGAAGAGATAAGTCACCGTCCGTTTCGGTGCAAGCACAAGTTGTTGGCCGTCCAACAGGTACGGTTGCTGCCGAGTGGCAAACTGAATTCGAAAAAGTACAGTTGAAACCTGGAGTGTCCTTTAAATGGGGCGGAAATATGGAAAACCAAGAAGAAGGTTTCGGGACCTTAGGGGTTGCCCTTCTAGCATCGATTCTACTTGTATATCTGGTGATGGTCGCTCTATACGATAACTTTGTAACGCCATTTGTGGTATTATTTTCGATACCCTTGTCATTTATTGGGGCACTGCTCGCTCTTGCGCTGACGAATCAAACGTTGAATATTTTTACAATCTTGGGTATTATCATGCTGATAGGATTAGTTGCTAAAAATGCGATTATGCTTGTTGACTTTGCGAATCATCAAAAAGACAATGGGGCGAATACTTTTGACGCTTTGGTGGCCGCTAACCACGCTCGTTTCCGTCCTATTTTGATGACGACGATTGCGATGGTTATTGGGATGCTTCCAATCGCTTTGGCTACTGGTGATGGTGCAGACATGAATAGAGGATTAGCCATTGTAATTATGGGGGGGCTGCTATCCTCGCTCTTTCTTACGCTTGTCGTTGTGCCCGTCGTATATTCGATTTTCGACGGCCTATCTAGACGATTTGGCAGTGGTAAGAAGACTGATTATAACGCGTTAATAGTAGCTGACTACGAAGAAAATGAAGACTATGTAGACGAAATGGCTATTAAACAATAGGTAATATTTTACCCCATAGCTATAATGCCAGTATCTTACCGATGCTGGCATTTTTTGTTCTCCGGAGTAGTTGAGCACGATATTTGCTGGATTATTCGTGTATAAACTTAATAGTCAATATTTTATAGAAATTAAGGTATTGAATTCTTAGTAACCCTTAAAAATGGAGGTAATATGAACTTGGTCCAAAAAGTTGAGCATTGGGGTGATAAGCATCATCCGCGCTGGATTGATATCGTGCGCATTGCACTCGGTATCATAATATTTGCAAAAGGAGTGGGGTTTGTCAATGATCGAGCGGCAGTAGCGGAATTATTTCGAGAAACAAATTTTCAACTATCTATTTGGTCGGCCGTTCATTACGTGGTGTTTGCCCACCTAGTCGGTGGACTTTTTATGATCTTGGGATTGAAAACTCGATTAGCTGTTCTGTTGCAGATCCCTATTCTCATAGGTGCCGTATTTTTTGTCAATATCACCAATGGGTTTAGCTTTTTAAACTCTGAATTCTGGCTCTCACTCGTTGTGTTAGTTTTGTTGTTCGTTTATTTGGTTATGGGGTCCGGAAAGTATTCCCTCGATCATTTAATGGATAAACCCGGCTATGAGCGTTCCATATAGTTGAAAATTTTAACGAAAAAAAAGAAAGGTGCAGTTTTTAATTGCACCTTCTTTGTTCATGTCGTCCGTTTAGGTTACCATATTTTTATACGATCTTCCTTGGTTTTGAACAGTTTATCACCATCTTTAATATTGAACGCTTCGTGGAAAGCATCCATATTAATAATTGGTGCTACTGCCCGATATTGTGCAGGAGAGTGGGGGTCTGTTTTTACTTGATTTACAACAAACTCATCCGTTGTTTTTGTTCTCCAAATTGTAGCCCATGAAAGGAAGAACCGCTGTTCTGGCGAAAACCCGTCGATTAAACCGGGGTTACCTTTATCTTTTAGGTACATTTGTAAAGCGTCAAATGCGATAGATGATCCGCCAAGATCACCAATGTTTTCGCCTAACGTAAATCTACCGTTAACGAATACTCCCGGAACAGGCTGATACGCTTCGAACTGCGCGACTAACGAATTTGCTGCGGCATCAAATTTTTCTTTATCTTCCGAAGTCCACCAGTTGTTTAAGTTCCCGTTGCCATCGTACTGCGAACCCGAATCATCAAATCCATGGGAAAGTTCGTGCCCTATTACAGCCCCAATACCGCCAAAGTTTACCGCTGCATCCGCTTTATAATCGTAAAACGGCACTTGAAGGATTGCGGCAGGAAATACAATTTCGTTAAATAATGGACTGTAATATGCATTGACAGTTTGTGGAGTCATTCCCCACTCTGATTTATCGACCGGTTTTCCTTGTTTTTCAAGGTTCTTTTGGAATGACCAGAGTTGAAGTTGTTTTACATTCTCAAATAGCGAGTTGCCTACTTCCAATTTGGAATAATCTTTCCATTTATCCGGGTAGCCAATTTTTACTTTGAATTTTGACAGTTTATCCAGTGCTTTGGTTTTGGTGTCAGTGGACATCCAGTCAAGTTGGGTTATATGCTTGTTGAAAGATTTTACAAGATATTGCACCATTTCTTCGCATGCCGCTTTCGCTTCGGGTGGGAAATTTTCTTCCACATATAGCTTACCGATGAGTTCACCCGCAGAGCTGTTCACAAATTCCAATCCTCGCTTGTCCAAACTGCGCTGCTCTTTCTGCCCGCGGAGGGTACGTCCGTAAAAATCGAAGGACAGTTCATCCAAATCTTTTGTCAAATAACCCGTCGCGCTGTTCATAACATTGTACTTCAAAAACTCCTTGATTTGTGGGAGTTTTTCCGTGTTAATGATCTTGTCGAGGTTTTGGTAGTATTTTAACTCGCCGATAATCACTGTGTCGGCCGTGAAACCCAGTTCCTTAATATATTTTGCAACATCAATGTTTTTCACAAGGGACCCTAAATCTTTTACAGCGACCGGGTTGTAGCGCTTTTGCGCGTCGCGAGATTCTTCGATTGTTTTCAGGTACGATGCTAATTCCTTTTCGAATGCGACTATCTTTGGTCCTTTTAGGTCACGTGTACGTTGATCGATAGTACTGTATAACGTGGAAACAAAGCTCGCATATTGTCCTAAAGTTTCCGTGTTTTTCTCATCGATTTTCTGGTAGTAGGAGCGTCCTAATCCCAAATCTCCACCGCCTAGGTAAACAGCGTTTATATCGCTGTTTTTCATGTGTGCGTATACGTATGCGCCGAAAAATGGGTTGCCACCGGTCGGCCCTACTTCGAGGAGGTAATCATAGAGGTCTTGAATATTTTTGATGCCATCTATCTTCTCTAAATCTAATTTAATAGGTGTTATCCCTAGTGTATTACGTGTATCGAAGTCTATAAAAGATTTATATAGGTCGGCGATTTTTTGACCGTCAGATCCGTTTTCATGCGTATTGTCTAGTGATTCTTTTAGAATTTTAAGCACAGCCTCGTCGGTATGTTCACGTAGTTCATCGAATGACCCCCAGCGTGCTTTATCGGAAGGGATCTCAACTGTCTTCATCCAGTTACCGTTAACATAATTATAGAAGTCATCTTGTGCTCGGACAGTAGTGTCCATATATGACAAGTTAATTGCGGCGTGTTCTTGCGCAACTAAACAACCTCCTGTAGCCGCTATAAGCGCGGCGCTAGCAAGAAATTTTTTCATACAAATAGTTTTTATGTTCTTTATGCAAACATAGTAATTCTGTTTGTAAAAAAATCACGATTATCTTCCAACAAAGTCTAATAATAAGTAATTTTCGCGATGATTTGGAATGTAGATGGCTACGAGGTTGAGGTACTAATTACGGGTGGATTGGATGTGCAGGTGTGTCGATGGGACAACTCGAATAAGATTATCTACGTACCCGGTGCGATGTCGAATGATGAAGTGAGATGGACAATTCGGAATATCCAACAAAAAGGGGGGCACGCGCCTCACCAGAAGTATTATGCAGAATTGGATATTTTCGGCAGGGTATGGCCGGTAATATTACGAAAAGGAACTGGGAAATCTTATTTATCCGGTAATATGATATTCTGCTTTACAAACAGAAGTGTCATTTCAAATAATTTTAAAATGCATTTGAAACAGCAGCTACTTGATCAGCTCCTCCTGTTCTATGTGAGTACATGGGAAGATCGGCTTGATAAATTAGTTCCGCAGATTGGATTTCGCAAACAAGATCGCCATCCCTTTATAATCGATAAAAAAGCGAGCCGTATCTCTTTTGATAAGCGTTTGCATAGATTTGAACTTATGTATATTGAATATTGCGTTTTTGATGCATTAACTTTGTACTTTGGAATCGATGAATCGCAAAAGCAATCTTATGAAATCAAATATTTCACATCTGCAAAAGCGATACAAAAAACATTAGCATATGAGTACAGGTAATCCGATAGAAATAAAAATTGTTATGCCCCAATTTGTGTTTGAAAATATGCAGAATACCCCCAGCAGATTATTAGATTTAATAGGGCACGCACAGCTAGATTGTATAAAATCAAATATTATTGATGCACTTTCTGATCGCGAAGGTGGTCCAGCGGTTGTCAATATGCGTGTGACGAAATTTGAATACGATGATGAACGATATGCCGGGATTTTTCGTTTGCACTTTATGATTAGTCGGCAATTTTGCTGTTCAGATACGGTGGCTGCAATTGATGATTATATTGATTTTAAGTATGAATACCAGAATGAAATAATGACAGCCCAAGGTGTTTTCTTTCAATGGATCATTGATAATTAGCGATTTATCAGCCAATAATTTAAGTAGCGGTTTAGCGATGAAAAAGCTAACCATATTGGTTAGCCTCGTCTCAAAAATTTGGTGAGGATTACGATCGTCTGGCCTTCGATCTTTCCTTCAATTTGCTCATTGTTATCTTGAACCAAACGTATGTTCTTGACTACAGTTCCTAGTTTTGCCGAAAGGGATGAACCTTTTATCTCGAGCGTTTTTACGAGTACCACAGTGTCACCTTCATAAAGACGCGTTCCGTTGCTATCGTAGTGAAAATTGACCGTGCTGTCTTGTTCGTGGTCACCCGTTTTCTTTGCCCACGCTAGGTTATTCTCGTCGAGGTAAAGAATATCAAGACTGTCTGCGGCCCAACTTTCGTTCCGAAGCCGACTTAACATACGCCATGCAACAACCTGTACCGATGGATACTCGGACCACATAGTCTCACTCAAGCCGCGCCAGTGATCAACATTTAATTGTTCTTTTTTTTCAATTTGATCCAGACATGTTTGACATGCTAAAACGGCATTGTCCACGGAATCTAGGTCAGAAGGTGGTACCGCATAGACCGACAGATCGTCGGGAGAAGTACATAGCTCGCAGGAATTGCCGCTACGTTTAACTAATTCTTGTTCTATAGACATCTACTTAAATTTTGAGGCGAAGTTACAACTTATATTTACCAAATATTTGTCAAAGTTATGTAATATGCTGTTAAAAATTAGTATTATTGATTAATAAAAACTAAAAGCTATGAAATGGCAAGGCGGACGCAGAAGCGGAAATCTGCAAGATAGACGAGGTATGAGTGGAGGACAAAAGTTGACTCTAGGTGGGGTTGGCGGGGTAATCGTACTGATCGTTGGATTTTTGTTAGGTGGGGACCCTTCGGAATTGCTAAATCAAATGCAACAGGGCCAAGCAGGTGGTGCACCCACGCAAACGGGGACTTATGAGTCGACACCTGAAGAGGATCGGCTTCTTGAATTTGCCGACGTAGTGTTAGCGAGTACCGAAGATGTCTGGGGAGCGGTGTTTCAAGCGCAAGGACAGCAATATCCAGCGACAAAATTAACGGTATATACCGGAACAGAGGAAACAGGTGGTTGTGGAACGGGTCATTCTAGTTTCGGACCTTTTTATTGCCCCGGCGACCAAACGATCTATTTGGATTTGAGCTTCAATCAAGAACTGACGCAAAAACATGGTGCCACCGGTGAGTTTGCTTTGGCATATGTAATCGCGCACGAAGTAGGACACCATATCCAGAATATCGTTGGTGTACTGGAAAAGACCAACGCAATGCGCGCAAAGATGAGCGAAATTGAGTACAATAAAATATCGGTGATGACTGAGTTGCAGGCAGATTTCTACGCAGGGGTGTGGGCGCATCATGTGAACGAAGTTACGGACATTGAACTGACCTATGAAGATGTTTTAGACGGAATGCGTGCGGCTGCCGCGGTTGGGGACGATCACCTGCAAGAGCAAGCGTACGGTCAATCGAATCCAGAGACCTTCAGTCATGGTACATCGGAGCAGCGAGCAGCTTGGTTTAAGAAAGGGTATGAAACGGGCGATATAAATGCCGGAAACACGTTTGGAGATCCAAGCCTGAAGTAGATTTATTGTACCAATAGGTTGCAGCCGCGAATATCACTATTATCAAAACGCCCTAAAATTTCGAAACTGTCATCTGGACGATGCTTTCCTAAATCTTGAGTCGCGATAAAAGCACACGAATTGTAGTTTGCTAGGTCAATTACGTTTATTGCGCCAGTTTTTCCGTCCGCTAGATAGGTGAATGGGTCATTCGTATCGCGGATTCTTATTTTCATCCACTGGGGTGTTCTGAACACCCCCTGTCCGGTGGAATAACCTTGTGACAGCAGCTCGGTCATGCCATATTCGGAATGTATCTGCGACACGCCAAATCCCGTACATAAAATTTGATGGAGCTCGGGCCGAATCATTTCTTTTCTTTTTCCCTTCATTCCGCCTGTCTCCATGACGATCAATTCTGGGAAATTTAGGGTGTAGTTCTCACAGAAATCAAGTAGCGCATATGTTACGCCCATCAAGATTGTTTTCGTTCCTTTTTCGTGCAGCGCTAATAGTGTTTGATAAAGATCCTGGTGGTTATAAAGGAAGTAACCCGATTCCGATTGGTTACTTTGATGGATCAAGTCGTCCACCATGTAAATTAGTGAGGACCCTGATCTTTCTAAATAGGATGGGAGTAACGCTAAAATTGCAATATCTTGCGCATCGCCATAAAAGGTGCTAAAACATTTCTTGAAACTTTCCTCATACCAATTTAAGTCAGCTACTAAATGTTTACTTGTTAGGCTGCCCGTAGTTCCTGAACTGTGAAAGGTTATCTTTGGATCTTTAGACGAGCTATATACGGTTTGCGTTTTAAAAAATTCGATAGGGAGAAACGGAATTTCGTTTATTGTATGTACAGCTTCTACCCCCTTTTTTACATAGTCGGCGTATTGACGATAAATGTTGTTATGGGCATATTGGTGACGAAAAACATCCAAACACGTTCTTTCAAAATCAGCTTGACTTTCTATCGAGAATACTTGTTCCAGCATATTTGCAATATCTAAGGAATAGTTTGTGAATTGAACAGATGAGTCACGGATGTCATGAATCATCTATTCAATAGCGGATCAAAAATGTTTTTCGTCGATTGCCTCCGTATTAAAGCATGCCTCCGTCCACCGGAAGGACTTGGCCGTTAATATACGAAGACAAATCAGATGCTAAAAACACACAAGCATTCGCAATATCTTCGGGCTGACCAGCACGCTTCATCGGTATGTTTGCTTCCCAGCCGGCAACGACTTTTGGGTCTAAAACATCCGTCATTTCTGTACGGATAAAGCCGGGGGCTACAACGTTGGTCCGAATATTTCGCGAGCCTAGTTCTCGTGCCACGGATTTGGAAAAACCGATAATTCCTGCTTTGGATGCCGCATAGTTGGCTTGCCCAGCATTCCCTTGGATTCCCACGACTGAGCTCATATTGATGAATGATCCCTTGCGGTTCTTCATCATGTATTTCGATGCTGCTTTAGTGACGTTGAAAATAGATTTTAAGTTAACATTTAATACATCATCCCAATTTTCTTCCGTCATTCGCATCAGTAGACCGTCTTTAGTGATACCTGCATTATTAACAACGACATCGATGGTTCCGAATTCTGAAATAATATCTTCAATAAGCTTTTCAGCTTCAGTAAATTGCGAAGCATCGGAGCGATACCCTTTTATTTTCGTGCCAAAAGCCGTTAATTCTTGTTCGAGAGCCTGTCCTTTTTCTACAGACGATAAATAGGTGAATGCTACGTTAGCTCCTTGTTGGGCAAAAACTTCGGCAATTTTACGCCCGATCCCCTTCGAAGCTCCCGTAACAAGAGCGGTCTTACCTGCTAATAATTTCATTAATTTATGCGTTTTCCTTTTTCCAAATAATTTACAAAAATGTTAATAATTAGCCTAAAAACACAATTTATATTTTATTTGTAGCTAGATGATGATTTGTTGCAGGATGTTTCCCGTCTAATTAAACCCGCACAAAGAGTGAGAAATGGATAAAATCATATCATAATGAAAGAAATTTGACAATTTGATTCGGTTAAAACCGTTTTGAATGTTAATTTTGTACCAATCAAAATATCATGGGTAAAAAAACTAAAAAATCTGAAGTCGATGTTGTCTTGATCGGCGCAGGTATCATGAGTGCAACATTGGGGACTTTAATCAATGAACTCAATCCTGAGATTAATATAGAGATCATCGAACGCCTGGATGTAGTGGCAGCGGAGAGTTCAGACGCGTGGAATAACGCGGGAACAGGACATTCTGCGCTGTGTGAATTGAATTACACGCCCGAGCAGGCTGATGGAAGCGTTAAAATTACCAAGGCGATTAATATTGCAGAGCAATTTGAGGTTTCAAAACAGTTTTGGAGCTATTTAGTCCAAAAGAATATTCTCAAAAACCCTACCGAATTTATCCGTCAAGTACCGCACATGAGCGCTGTGTTCGGTGAGAAGGACGTAGCTTTTCTAAAAACCAGGCACCAGACGATGGTTAAGGAGAATCTCTTTAAAGACATGGAATTCACCCAAGATAAAGCAGTATTGAAAGAGTGGTTTCCATTAATGATGGACAATCGCCCAACGGATGATATGGTTGCTGCTACTCGAATGGATATTGGTACTGATGTGAATTTCGGGACCCTCACGCGGGACCTGATTAAACATCTACAAACAAAAGATAATATTAAGCTTTCCCTGAATCAAGAAGTTCGTGACATCGAACGTGACGATGATGGCCTGTGGGAAGTCGAAGTGAAAGATAGTGAAACAGGTGCGAAACGCGGGATTAAAGCAAAATTTGTTTTTATCGGTGCCGGCGGACATTCCTTACTGCTGTTAGAGAAATCCGGTATACCTGAAGCAAAAGGATATGGCGGTTTTCCGGTTGGCGGGCAGTGGCTACGTTGTACCAATGAAGAAATAATTAAACAGCATCATGCCAAAGTATACGGAAAGGCATCCGTTGGTGCACCTCCAATGTCTGTTCCGCATTTGGATACACGGTACATCGATGGTAAACAGTCATTATTGTTCGGGCCATATGCAGGTTTTTCAACGAAGTTCCTAAAGAAAGGTTCTTATTTCGATTTGCCAGCATCGATTAAATTGTCAAATATTCGTCCGCTGATTTCAGCTGGTTTGGACAACCTGGATTTGACGAAGTATCTAATTACTGAGGTGATGAAAAGCCCATCTGATAAGTTAGATGCCTTGAAGCAGTTTATGCCGACGGCTAAATTGGAAGATTGGGAAATCGAAGCTGCTGGACAACGCGTCCAAGTAATCAAGAAAGATCCGCAGCACGGTGGTATTCTTGAATTCGGAACGGAGGTGGTGTCAAGTGCCGATGGGAGTATCGCAGCCTTGCTAGGTGCCTCGCCGGGGGCTTCAACGTCCGTGCCTATTATGATAAATCTGTTGAAAAGATGTTTCCCTGAACGTGCGAAATCGGAGGAATATAGATTAAAGTTACGCGAGATGATTCCAACATGGGGAAGAGAATTGAATGACGATGAGACTTTATGTACAGAGGTTCGTCAACGTTCACATCAAGCGCTTAAGTTGATTTAGTTTTAGATTCATACTTATGGGGTGCTCACTCAACAGGATAATTCCTGAAGAGAATGCGGCTGAGAACAGACCCAATCTTATCGAATGATAGGAGAAACCTGATCCAGGTAATGCTGGCGTAGGGAAATTTTCTTTTTCGAGCGAATGATCTCCATAAGTGTATATTTTTATTTATATGCACCATGTTTTTTTTTGATTTTTTAGATAACATTTTGAGCGCATTTCACGATACCTCGTGGCTTGAGTTATCGGCTGTAGCTTTCGGCGTCATACAGGTGTTTTTATCGAAGGCGAACAAACTATCCAATTATTATTTCGGAATTATATCTATCCTATTAACAATTTCCGTCTATTTTGACGCGCGCTTGTACGCGGAGATTTTGCTTAACCTGTATTATTTAGCAATGAGCATCTACGGTATTTGGTACTGGAAATTCAAGAGTTACCAAGAAACACCGATCACTAATTGTACGAAGCGAGAGTGGGGCATCGTCATTGCCATCGTATTGGGGGGATATATCTTTTTATATTCTTCATTAGTGAATTTTACAGATTCTGACGTACCATTCTTGGACGCTATCGTCTCAAGTACAGCTTGGGCCGGCATGTGGTTATTAGCGAAGCGCAAGATAGAAAATTGGATATTGCTAAATATTAGTAACATTATCGCTATCCCACTATTATTTCATAAAAATTTGTACCTATTTGCTTGCCTAACAATTGTGCTGTTTATTGTCGCCATCTTTGGGTATCTAAAATGGAAATCTATTAAATCTTCTACTGTATTTAGTTAATTATTATGTTGAGTGTCGAACTACAAAGGTCAATCCAAGAGCATATTGCAGATACTATTGCTGAAAAACGCCTAACGGCAGACCTACTAGAAATTATTTATGATCAAAATTGGTTTAACCTTTGGGTGCCTAAGCGGTATGGTGGATTGAATTTCGAGCTATCTAAAGGTTGTCGAATGCTCGAGGAGATCGCGTATATCGATGGGGGGATAGGGTGGACGGTAACTTTATGTTCTGGTGCCAATATGTTTGCTGGATTTATTGAGCCTAAACTTGCCCAAACAATATTTTCTCAGCGGAATGTATGCTGGGGAGGGAGCGGAATGGCCTCCGGGACGGCAGAAAAGGTTAACGGTGGTTATATATTGAATGGGAACTGGAAGTACGCGACTGGCGCGCCGCACTTAACACATTTTACATTAAATGCTACAGTACTTGAAAAGGGGAAGCAAATACTGGATTCACGGGGACAGCCCTTGGTGCATTCATTTTATGTCCTCAAAGACGACGTATTGGTTCATGATGATTGGGATACGTTTGGCTTGGAATGTACTGCCAGTCATAGCTTTTCGACGATGAATTTAAAAGTTTCCAACGCGCAATGTTTTGATTTGCAATACGAGAAGCGTAGGAGTGAAGAGCCTCTTTTTGATTACTCGTTCTTGTCTTTCGCTGAGTGCACTTTGGGGGTAAATTATATCGGTATGGCTCGACGATTTCTGGACCTATTTGAAAAGCAATTACTCGTTAAAGTAAATACCCAAGCCTGGGATTCAGTGATGGGTAAATTCTTATTTAAACAGATTGACGCCTCTCGGACGATAATTCAATCATTCTCGGATCGTCTATACGGGTTAATGCGGGGTAGTTGGGGCAAAGGAAGGCCAAGTGACGATATCGAATCTCAGATATCTGAAGTAACCGAACAATGTGTCCAGCATATCCGAACGTCGGTCAGTGCGTTATTTCCATTTACGGGGATTGCTGGCGCCCAGCGGCATAATGAAATTAATATTGTCTTCCGTCACCTTTTCACGGCATCCCAGCATGCGTTGTTAAATCGTAAACCGAGTTAGAACTTAATCAGGGTATCGCAGAGAAACCACGGATTTATTTGCTTGTTTGAATGCGTTTTGAAAAGCGGACAAATTGCCCCGCCATTCTCCGAGCTTAGTCGAACAGGGCTTCTTTTAATAATTTAAAAGATGCTAATCGCTTCTGATTATCAAAGATATAGTTTGTTGTCATTATTTCATCAATCTGGTAGCGATCGGTAAACTCCGACAGTTCTTGTTTTAGCGTGGTTTTATCTCCGGCAAACGTGCAAGAGGTCATACTGTATACTGCTTTTTCAATTTCAGGTATTCCGTGATAAATCAGCTCTTCGGTTGGTGGACCTAATGGACGACGATGATTGGTGATAATCCCGGCAAACATATTAAATAAGCTGGAAGACAAAAATTTAGCTTCCTCGGTAGACGAGGCTGCGATAACATTCGCGCAGGCGATGAAATACGGTTCTTTTAAAGTTTCGGAGGGTTTAAATTCATTCCTATATATTTCGGATGCTTGAGCGAACATCGCAGGAGCGAAGTGTGCCGCGAAGGCATAAGGAAGACCCAGCTGTGCGGCCAAATGTGCGGAGTCGGTGCTTGACCCAAGAATATAGATCGGGATGTCTAAACCTTCGCCCGGGAATGCACGAACTTTTTCAGAGGGGTCATCGTTTCGGAAATATTGCTGAAGAGCCTGAACATCATCTTTAAAGTAAAATGCCGTGTTTAAATTGTTTCTCCGAAGTGCCATGGCGGTTGTCTGATCGGTCCCTGGCGCTCTACCTAACCCGAGTTCAATTCTTCCTGGATAGATGGTTTCCAATGTACCGAACTGTTCGGCAATGACTAAGGGCGAATGATTGGGTAGCATTATTCCTCCCGAGCCAATGCGAATGGACTTTGTATGGGAAGCCACGTGGCCGATTAAGACGGCGGTAGCCGAGCTTGCAATATGTTCCATATTATGATGTTCCGCGAACCAGATACGTTCATACCCTAAATCCTCTATATATTTAGCCCCTTCAACACTGCGGTCTATCGCGTCTTTGGCGGTACTTCCTTTACAGACGGTCGCCAATTCTAAAGCGGATAATTTGATCTTTCTCATAGGTCATAAAATTACGAATCGGATTTCAATTGAATGTAATGCCATTGTCAAGCAATCTATCTGCTATGCTATGAACACGTTGAGAGAAGGGGATTACGGTACTAGCTTTCCTCTGGCAATCGCTCACAACGCACGACCACCATATTGCCACTGGCTAGCGTACAAAAATACAGATATTGGGGACCGCCATCTTTTATTTTATACTTTTTGCGGATTGCCTCGACTTTTAAAGGAAAATTCTTTGCTACCACATTAGCTTGAGTAATATCGCGCATCTTTTTTAACTCTTTAAGATGAAGCGTTTCTAGGATTTTAAATTTGCGCCCCGGAAAATCTGATTGTAATACCGAACTGGTATACAGATGTGTTGACGCTTCAAGTTTGCTGACATTAAATTTTACGGCAACACTTTTAAAAGCGCCGGACTTTGTGATTGCGACATCCGGATCGTAAAGGTAGCTCTGCGGTGCGCTATAGTCAAGCGTCAAGTTTTTCTCGACACTACTTTTAAATGTGAATTCGCGTGTTTCTCCTTTGCCCAATAAAACCGCGTGTATTGTGGGCTCCTGAGTGAAACCCTTTTGTTGCACGATGAGCAGTTCTTTGCAATCATTTTCCACCGAAAGAACATATACAGAAGCGACATGTTGCAGGGATTCCAAGGTAAGGGATATGTCAAGTAGGGGAGCAAGTTTTGTAATAATCGTATCTGATTTTTTAAAAAATAAGGATTGGTGGTCACACACATTCGGCAGGCAATCCTGAAGACGAAATACTTTCCTGCTTTCCACACGTCTGGAGGGGTCCAGGTAGATATAATCAAAAGTGCCGGTTGCATGGCGTAGTGAGGCTATGCCATCCTGAGCTAAACAAACGATGTTCTTCAGCGCAAGTGTTTTAAAGTTGTGTTCGACGATTTCCGATAGCGCGGTATTGACCTCGCAATGTATTACAGAGGCGGCCACGGCGGCGAAGTAAAAGCTATCGACACCAAATCCCCCGGTTAGATCAATGAGCGAGCATCCGGGAGAAATTAGTTTTGACTTATATTTTCCCGTAAGCGTGGAAGAGGACTGTTCTAGATTTAACTTGGGGGGAAAGTATATTCCCGAATGGCGCAGCCATTCGGGAATCTTTTTTAACGCACGCTGCCGGCCGTCAATTTGCTGGGCAAGTTCGCTGGAGCTGATACCGGCAAAAGGACTTTTTTTTAAGGCTACATTCGCGGGGTTCTCACCTAGGTGCAAAGTTAGGTAACGTTGAACCTCAGCAGCTAATATCTTCCTGTTCAGCATGGCGATTTAGTTTAATGCAGTAACATGCCAAAGCGCTATATGTTTTTAACAAGCAACTGACAGGTATAGCTATCTTTAAGCTCCCTAATGATTGATTTATTGACCAATACACGATCGATGGTTTGCTGATTAAAGTATCGAATGGTGATTAGCTCTAAATCTCGCTCAAGGTTTACGGTGTAGCGTTTCTCCAATTCCTCGAGCAACTCCTCGATATTTTCTCCTGTGTCGTCAACGCTTACTGAAAAGCATATCGCACTGTTGTGCATCATGTTAATTTTTATACGATGACTGTGGAAAGCATTAAAGATGTGGCTTAAATTATCTTCAACGATAAAGGAAAAATCTCGCGGCTGAATATTAATAAGTACCTGATCTACTTTAAATATAAACGAAGGAATGGCCAGACCTGAATTTGTGGTGCGTATGATGGTTCCAGTTTCTGCAGGGTTAATAAATGAACGTACGTTTAGTGCTATTTTTTTGTTCTGCAGGGGTTTAATTGTTTTTGGGTGAATCACCGTTGCACCATAGTATGTCAATTCAATAGCATCCGTGTAGGAAAGTTCTGGAATGAGCTCGGTACGATCGAACCATTTTGGGTCCGCATTTAGCACGCCGGGTACATCTTTCCAAATTGTAAGATCGTCCACCTGTAAACAGGATGCAAAAATTGCCGCCGAGTAATCAGAACCTTCTCTGCCCAGTGTCGTGGTAAAATTTTCAGAGGTGGATCCGATAAATCCTTGTGTGATAATGACAAACTTATCCAGAATACGCGGTAAGTCGTTGCTAATTTTAGATTCTGTTTTTTGCCAATTTACTTTCGCCTCACCGTAATTGTTATCCGTGAATATATAATCGCGAGCGTCAACCCAATTTGTTTCGATTCCGGTCTCGCTAGTATATGCTGCGAGTATTTTTGATGAGAGAACTTCACCGATGGAAACAATCTGATCAAACAAATAAGGGTAGGGATCTACGGGTGGTTCCTCGAGAATCCATTCAATTTCAACGAAACTGTTTGCAATATCGTTATACACCGGGTGAAGTCGATCTGGAAATAACTCGGTTAAAATCACCTGATGATTTTGCTTTATCTCTTCCAACAGTTCAAACGTATCGGCCGCGCCGCGGAAGTATTCCTTAGTTAATTTTTCAAGTTTGTCTGTGGTCTTTCCAATGGCAGACACGACAACTAACAATTCATCTTTTTTGTAGCGAGCGATAATTGACGCAACATTTTTTATACTGTCAGCATTTTTTACGGATGCTCCTCCAAATTTAAATACTTGCATTTAACTTTCTGATACGATTATTTTTGGGCGATATTTTTTAACACAGTGTTTCCAGTCGGCGTTAAAATACCGCTTATTTCTGCATAGGGAACTGTTATAGTAGTCGGGCCCTCCGCATATGACTTAATTTCATAGGGGTTATAGTGGAAGACCAATCCTTTAGTCGTTAATCCAAAGTTATCCGCTAAAACAAATTGCCCATTATCGAAGAAGTATTTCTGCTCATAGGTTTCATTATCACTTAGCTTCTCGTGTTTCCTAAAATGTATTTCTACAATTTCTTTTAATCGCGTGGTGTCGTTGACGATATCAGTTATCGCTAAAAGTTTTCTTTCGGCCAGTTCGTAGTTAAACCAAAGGTTGAGCTCAATTCCGTGAGCACCTCCCGAGTAAGTTGATATGTTGTTTTTTAAGGTTACAAAGCCAGGTATATTCATGATCACGTGACACTGCTGATCCATAAACCAAGTATGAAAAGAGTTGTTTCCCGCATCCATACTGTCTTCGGCATACTCATTAAACCCACCGAGGAAACTAGCAGCAACTTGTGCAGCAGTGCTTTCTCCATCCACGAAAATTGCCGGTTTAAATAAGCTATCGATCTCCGAAGAAAAAACAGGATAGACAGCCGTATAAGTTGTGGAATCAAAATCACCATCGTTTTTGGAGAAATAAGGACTAAATTCTTTATACTGCTCGGTATGGTATACCAGGGTGTCTTTAAATGACTCGGTTTCTGAAGGAATTTTTTCAGTGGATGCTTCTGCATCCTGTTTTTTTGTTGAATTACAAGATTGTAGGTTAAATAAAAAAACAAAAAGAAAACAATATTTGAGACTGTATTTCATTATTTATCAAAATTTAAAGTCACGTTTAGCCACTGCGTTTCAAATTCGGCTTGATATTTCTTGTAGAAGCCGATTGCCGCTTCGTTCCAATCTAAAACTTGCCACATCATTCCACTAAATCCTTGTTCTTTAGCAAAGTTTATGGTATGTGTTAAGAGCTTTCCGCCGATCCCATTTCCGCGTTCGGATTGTGTTACAATTAAATCTTCAAGGTATAACCGTCGTCCCTTCCAAGTTGAATAACGGATATAGTACAAAGACATCCCTAGGATGACACCATCGCGCTCGGCTAGCCAAGCGCCCCAAACCGGGTGATCACCAAAGCCACTATTCTCAAATTCTTCCATAGAAACGGTTACGTCTTGGGGAGCCTTCACAAATTCGGCTAATTCATGAATAAGGTCCATCATTGCCGTGCAATCGTCTTTGCGTGCTTTTCTAATCGTTACCATCTTTTGATTTGTATTGTTTGGTTACTCGTTTTCCAAAGATCGTACTTCCTAAACGAACCATGTTACTTCCTTGACCTATTGCGAGCTGGTAGTCCGAGGACATACCCATGGAAAGTGTGTCGAACGAATCTTCAGATCGAAAGAAGCTTACCTTAACACCATCGAACAACATTTTTAACTCATAAAACTCTTCCTTGATATTCTTTTCATTTTCCGTATTGGTAGCAATACCCATAAGACCTCGTATTCTTACGTTTTTTAATGCGCTGAATTCATCTTCGCGTAACAAATCGATGAGTTCGGCATGATCCAACCCAAATTTAGTGTCCTCATCAGCAATATGGATTTGCAACAGACAATCAATTGTTCTATTGTTTTTAAGTGCATGCTTGTTTATTTCTTTGAGAAGCTTAAAGGAGTCCACCGCTTGTATCATGGCTACAAAAGGTGCAATATACTTCACTTTATTTGTTTGTAAATGCCCGATCAGATGCCACTCAATATCTTTGGGAAGTGTTTGCTGCTTCTCGATGAGTTCCTGTACCATATTTTCACCAAACAGACGCTGTCCCGCGTCATAAGCTTGTTGAATGTCTTCAACCGGCTTGGTCTTGGATACAGCAACTAATTTTACATTTATTGGTTTAAAGTCTGTTTGCAGCGCTTCGATATTTGTAGCAATACTCATGATGGTCGTAAATTCTTTGTTCAAAAACTTAAAAAGCATTTATTCAAATGGCATTTTGTAAATTTGTACAAACTTACAAAATGCAACGCTTATTACTCATTATATTGACGTCGATTTTTTTGATTACTTCCTGTCGGAAATCGACACCAGAAGGCATATTGCCGGAACAAACCATGGTAGAGTTGATGTCCGAGGTGCATTTGGTTGACGGTTATCTCAGTACTTTGTCTATTGACAGTAGCCGTAAAATAATTAATAGTCTTTATGGTCATATATTTGATAAATATCAACTTGATTCTGCGGGTTTTCAAAAAAATGTAGATTATTATTTAGGAAACCCAACATTGTCGAAAAAATTATATGGGACTATCAACCAATCGATGACCCAAAGAGATGCCGAGTTCAGACGAGCGGACTCGACAATACAAGCTATACGAAATGACAGTATTCAACGTATACAATATTATACGAAGCTCGCCAGCGAGCAGCGTTCATTAATACTCGAGGCGAAATTAGATACCGTACCACTCTCCTTTGACAAGTATCATAGGGAGTTCATAGCACGGGTAGGCATTAACGTTCGCGCCGATAACGGACGGACAAATAACTCGAAACCGAATGCTAAAAACGTTCAATCGGGCAGCGTAAGTGCTACCCCGATACGTAATCCTTCGGCCGGTCCCGATAAAAAGAAGGAACCTGCCGAGCACGCCGCTGAAGCAACTACTGATAATTAATTTGTACTATGATTTTTCCTAAGAACGCGATAGATAAGCTGGGTTTCAACGAAATAAAGGAATTTATTAAAGAAAAATGTTTGAGTGAATCCGGAAGGATGATGGTGGATAAGATTCAACCTCAACAAAAACTCGATCAAATAGATCGTTTCCTACGTCAAACCCAGGAATTTAAAGATATACTTATTAACGATGATCCATTACCCGTAGATCACCTTTATCCAATAAAGCCCTACGCAGAGAAAGTAAAGGTCGAGGGGGCTTTTTTAGGAGAGGACGAATTCTACCGAATCTTGCTTTCATTGCGTACCGTATACGCTGTGATTCGATATTTCAACGAACGCGAAGGACAGTATCCGCATCTCGAACTTCTCTTTGAGCACCTACCTATTGAGACACGAATTGTTAGGCAAATAGAGGCTGTAATTGATGATCGGGGCAAAATGAAGGAAAACGCTTCAAGATTACTACTTGAAATAAATCATCAAATCATAAAGAGCGAACAAGAGGCACGTAAACGCATTGATCAAGTCTTTAAATCTGCGCAAAGCCACGGCTGGACGGCTGATGGAAATCTGACAGTTCGCGACGGACGATTATGTATCCCTATCCTCGCCGAAAACAAAAGAAAGATGAAAGGGCTCATTCACGATGAGTCTGCAACGGGACAAACTGCTTATATTGAGCCCGAAGAAGTCTTTCAGTTGAATAATAAAATTAGAGATTTAGAGTTTGAGCGCCGCCGCGAGGTGATCCGTATACTAACCACTTTAACCTCCGAACTGCGACCGCATGTTCCGCTACTACTAGCTTATCACGGTTTATTGAGTAAGTTAGATTTTGTGCGTGCAAAAGCACTTTTTGCGATAGATATCCAAGCAGAAATGCCCGAATTATCCAAAGAGGCGGAAATCAATTTAGTGAATGCGCGCCATCCGCTGTTGCATATTAACGCAAAAAAAGAAGGTGACCAGACTGTAGTTCCATTAAATATCAAGATTGATAATCAAGATCGCGTGATTTTAGTATCTGGCCCAAACGCGGGCGGTAAATCCGTATGCATGAAGACCGTCGGTTTGTTGCAAATTATGACGCAATCAGGCCTCTTAATTCCTTCGGAACCAACCACTAAGGTAGGGGTATTTAAACAAATATTCGCCGATATTGGGGATGACCAATCAATAGAAAGCGACCTAAGTACCTACAGCGCGCATTTGTCCAAGATGAAACATTTTACCGAGTTTGCGAACGCGAGAACGCTTTTGCTGATCGATGAGTTTGGGACGGGAACGGACCCGCTATTTGGAGGACCAATTGCTGAAGCGGTACTGGAAGTTCTACACGATAAAGATGTCCGTGGCGTAATAACAACACATTATTCAAACTTGAAAGTCTTCGCTAGTAATACCCCGGGGATAGAGAATGCCTCAATGCTGTTTGATAATGTGGCAATGCGTCCATTATATATTCTTCAAGTTGGAAAACCCGGGAGTTCGTACGCTTTCGAAATCGCGCAAAAAATTGGTTTAGCAAAGAATGTTTTAGAGGCTGCGAGACAGAAAATTGGCACCCAGCAAAAGAAAGTAGATACGCTGCTGATCGATCTGGAGCGCGACAAGCGATATGTGTACGATACGAAAGTAGCAATTAATAAGCGTGAAGCCGAGCTGGAAGCATTGAAGAAAGAATATGAAGGGTTGAATGGTAGTCTGCAAGACAATAAGTCTCAGATCATCCGGCAAGCCAGAGAAGAAGCCAAACAAATCTTAAAAGACGCGAATCGATTGGTGGAGAATACAATTGCGGACATCAAGTCCGTGCAAGCAGATAAAGAACAAACCAAAGCAATTCGTAAGAATCTGCATTTGGCAATTGATAAACATTCCGAGCCGCAGCAAGGCACAAAATTGAATCCGGTGGTGTCCGACTTGGACGAGGTGATTGAAGTAGGTGACTGGGTGCGTATGATCGATACAGAAACCGAAGGCCAAGTGATGGAGGTGTCTAAAGGAAATAATCTAATTTTAGCATTAGGCGATCTTCGTACAGTGGTGAAGAAGAATAAGGTGATCAAACTTAAGGGAAAAGAAAAGGCGAAGACAGTGAAGAAGCACAGTACCTTCGGTGCAGGTTCGGCGGCTGACTTTAGTCCCGAAGTGGATCTACGAGGTATGCGCACCGATGATGCGCTACGTAGACTCGAAACTGTTCTTGATCGAACAGTGATGATAGGATATCCCTCATTAAAAATCCTTCATGGTAAGGGTGATGGCATTTTGCGGAAATTTATTCGAGAATATTTACGTAAGTACAACCATGTCTCGCGCATCGAGGATGAGCATGTTGATCGCGGTGGTGATGGTGTGACGTACGCGCACATCGGATAGAGCTGGACGGTTTTTCGTTTTTAGTCGCTCCTTTATAACAACAATATGCCGCTGGCTTGTACGACGAGGCTGCCAACGACTATTGGGAGGAGGGGCGCAGCTACGATATTATTCATGAAAATCCACCCCCGTGACTCATGGACGATAAAATTATTGCTTTCCGATTGTGTCATTAAATAAAAGCTTACCATTTCTTTTTGGTGTCCTGATAGCGTGATAACGAACTATATCTAGCGTTATTTAGCGCCGTTTGTTAATTATATTTCTAGAGAATTGAACGACGTTAATTGATTTAGCAAGTCTTTAATACGCGTAATTGTTTTATTGGTAATCAAAACTTTAGTGGCGATCAGGACGGTACAGGATGGGATTTTATAGCTATATAATTAGTTTTGAGTAGAGAAAATCAATAACATAAACCGACCTCAATATAAACACCTAAAGGTCTAACCAAATTACAGTAACTCTTTATTGATTTCACGATTTTTTTCAAAAAATCATAGAGAGATTTACGCTGGTATTGAAAGATTATTTTATCGATTTAATACGAGCACAACCTATAACACGCTAACTAACCTAAAAAAGATGAAAGGAACACTATTTTGGAAAAGTTTTTTGTTCAAGTCATTCTGTCTTTTCCTTATTCTATCGATCAGCTGGATCCCCCTTTTTGCACAAAGTGGATTCAAGATTGAAGGTACCATCAGAGATTCGCAGACCAAGGTGATCTTGTCCGGGGTTACCGTCCGGGTTTTAAATAGCGATATCGTTACATCTAGTGATGAAAACGGTCGGTTCGAACTCGAACTCCCAAAAAACGAGACGATAAGCTTTACCTATATCGGTTATAAACCGCAGCATATGGATATAAGTTCATCCAAGAACATCTCTGTTAATTTACTCAAGCAGGGGGAAGATATAGATGAGGTTGTCGTAGTCGCCTATGGGCAACAAAAGAAAATATCGGTGACAGGCGCGGTCTCTTCTGTTGGGAGCGATGAGCTCAAGAAAAGTCCTTCGGCAAGTCTGGCGGTCGCTTTAGCAGGTAAGTTACCAGGGCTTTCGGCAATGCAGCGTGGTGGGGGACAACCCGGGCGAGATGATGCGACTATGTTCCTACGTGGAGCGGCGACGACTAATGGGCAATCACCTTTGATTTTAATTGATGGCGTGCCTCGCGATAATATTCGAACGCTCGATGCGAATGAAGTTGAATCGGTAACTGTACTAAAGGATGCATCAGCTACCGCCGTGTTTGGCGTAAGGGGAGCGAATGGCGTTATACTTGTTACAACAAAGCGCGGTAAGGAAGGAAAGATGGAACTTAATGCCAGTCTTGACCAAAGCTGGACCTCGTTCACCCGAGAACCCGAAAGATTAACTTCACTGGAATACCTTAACCTGCGTAATGAATCGTCTTTAAATGACGGTCTTCAGGCGCCATATTCACAAGATATTATCGACAAGTACGCAAACCCGTTAGCGGGCCTGGATCCGAATGACCCGGAATATGACCAGCAGGCAAAAGTGCTGAGCTACATGTACCCCGATCACGATTATTATCGCGAGTTCATTGCTAAAAATACCCCCCAAACCCGGCTTAATATTAACGGGTCGGGAGGAACAGAGAAGATGAGCTATTTTGTGAATGCGGCCTTTTTAAAACAAGGCGGTAATTTAATAACTGAACCCGAGGAAAAATTGGGTTACGACCCTTCTTCTTGGATGCGTCGCTATAATTTCAGGTCGAATCTAGATTATAAAATTAGTCAATACGTAAAGTCCTTCTTAAATATTGGAACCTATATCGAACAGGTAAATATGCCTTCGGCCGGTATGTACGGTGGAGATACCAATTGGATGATGCGTGACTTAATTTATCAGGCGCAATCTATTTTACCGATTACTCCGGGACCGACGACGATTGATGGATTTGGTGTTGAACCAGGGCAAATTGTCGATCCTGGGTATATGGATCGATCTGCATTCGAAATTTTAAATAGAATGGGTTACAGGAATGAAGTCAGATCGGATCTGAATGTATCCTTAGGTATGGATATTTCTCTGGAAAAGTTTGTAAAGGGTCTGAGTGTAAAAGGTATGATGTCCTATGATGCGCGCGCGACAACTGCGGCGCAAGGTTATAAACGCGAGCGTTTATATTTAGCTGAAGTTGTCCCTTCCTCAAACACGATGAACTATGCGGTTAAAAGGTCTGAAGAAGAGCTTTTAAGCCTAACAAAAGGCGCCGATTCGAGATACAGCATTAACTTGCAAGGGAGCATAAATTATGTACGGACGTTTGCCGATAAACACGATGTTGGTGGGATGATTCTGGCGCAAAGAGATTATTGGGAAACTGTCGCAGGTGAAATTCCATTTAATGTAATTGGTGTTGCAGGAAGATTTACCTATGCGTACGATGACCGTTATCTAGCAGAAGTAAATATGGGGTATAACGGATCCGAGCAATTTGCACCCAGTAAACGATTTGGTTTTTTCCCTGCTTTTTCTGTAGGATGGATTTTAAGTAATGAACCTTTTATGCCGAAGTATGACTGGCTTAGCAGCTTGAAGTTTAGAGCTTCTTATGGTAAGGTTGGTAATGACCAAATGGGCAACTTAAGGTTTCTTTACCAAACCAAAAATACGCTTGGTGGCGGACCCTTGGGGTCATTGGCAACAGTGCCTGGAAATGCCGGAAGCGGTCAAGGTGTTATTCAAGGTTTAATTGGTAATCCAAATATCACTTGGGAGCTTGCGCAAAAGCAAAATTATGGTGTTGATGTAAGCCTATTTAAAGACCTAAACATCGCCGTTGATTATTTTATAGAAGATAGAAGCCAAATTCTTATCCAACGACAGTCTGTGCCTTCATTTCAGGGTATCTCCTTATCCAATATTCCGAAGGTAAATATGGGTATTGTCAACAATAAAGGCTTTGAGATCGAGCTCAGTTATAAAAAGGCGTTAACTGACAAGCTACACCTCACGTTTAATGGAAACTACGGCGAGAATAAAAATGTCGTAGAATTTATCGATGAACCTATTCGGGATGAGACGTATGTACATCGGTACCGGAGTACAGGCTACGCGCTAGCTCAATCTTTCGGTTATAAAATCGATTATAGCAATGGCAACGGTATGTTCAACAGCCAGGAAGAACTGGATGATTACTTATCAACAACCAGCTATGGATTTGGCGTGCCACGGGTCGGATACTTTAAATATACTGATTTGAACGAAGATGGTGTTGTCGATGATAAAGATCAAGTTCCTATAGGTGCGTCTGGGATTCCAGGGATAACTTATGGATTTGGACTAACGGTTTCGTATGCCGGAATCGATGCATCTGCATTCTTTCAAGGCGTGGGCCGCTATGCAAGTCCCTGGGGTGGTACGCAAGGAGTATATGAGAATACTTACCAAGGCACTTATTTCGGATATCATAAAACAGCATGGACTGCCGAGCGGTATGCCAATGGCGAGGAGATAACTTACCCTGCTTTAAGTACCCAAAGCAATACGAATCAAGTAAGTAATGATTATTTCATCATGAATAGGTCTTATCTGAGGTTGAGGAACATTGAACTGGCTTACACCTTACCCGCCAGCGTACTGCAATCTGTTGGGGTGAGAGCCTTTCGGGTTTATGTGAGTGGGCATAATTTATTCCTTTGGGATAAGTTATCGATGGACCATTTGGATCCCGAGAATGTAGATCCGATAGGATATCCCGTAACCAAGATGTGGAATATGGGATTAAGTGTTACTTTTTAAAATGTATGAATCATGAATTTGAGCTTAAGAAAATACGTATATAGAATTACACTCGCCTGTATATTGTGTGGCGGATTTAGTTCGTGCAATAAGCCGTTGGAAATGGCGCCCGATGGATATTTTTCTATCGATGATGTATTTCAAGATAATCTAAAGGTTGCTGCTTTTCTGAATAGTTGCTATGATCAAATTCCGGCAAAAGGCACGCGATACTTTTTTTGGATGCGCGGTCCTGTTGTATGGAGTGATGAAGCGTGGGATACAGATGCGGAATCTGAACCAACGTTAATGTCGGGGCGCGTCTATAACGGAGACGCCTCTGCAAATAACCACCCGATGACAGATGTTAGTGCCGAGGTGGGAAATGGAGACTACTGGAATCGCTATTGGGCCGGAATAAGAAATTGTGCTGTTTTTATCAAAAATATAGATGATGCTGTTGTAAACAGTGAAACGAATCGTAGACGATGGAAAGCAGAGGCACATCTGCTTCGGGCATATTATTACCATGAGCTCCTGAAATGGTATGGCGCTATTCTTCCCATCATGCGGGAACCTATAGAATTTGATGTGGACTTTTCGGACACGCAAAAACCAACTTATTATGAACTTGTAAAATTTATTATTGAAGACTGCGATGCCGCGCTAACCACCGAAGAATTACCATGGACAATCACAGATCAAGGGGAGCAACATAGAATAACCAAGGCTGTCGCGGAAGCGATAAAATCGAAAATGATTTTATTTGCTGCGAGCGCGCAGAATAACGGTGGTGAGAATTACTGGGAGCAAGCCTATGAGATCAATAAAAAATCGTTAGCTAATTTGCGAAATAATGGATACCAACTTTACGATAAAGTGAACTATCCACAAACCTATCTTTCGGACCGCTCTTATATCGGTCCGCAGGTGGATGAGAAGGCATCGTTGTATAATGAATATTTTACGCAGGGGATGCAGTTCTCTGGAACTAGAGTCGATAAGGAGACGATATGGCAAAGTCGAGACGGTCAAGGAAATATTTGGAATATCGACGGAATCGGTGCGCAGGACGGGTATAAAACTGGTACCTGTCCGACACAGGAAATGGTTGATGCCTACGAAACGGTGGATGGAGAGCCAATTCTCGACTTGGCAAACCCTTATTTAGATGAAAAACATCTGCAGCCCAATTACAATAAAGATAATACGACCTATGACCCGAATGATCCATATGCTAACCGCGATCCGCGGTTCTACGCAAGCATTTATTACAACGGCTCAAAGAGGTATGCTTTCTGGAATTTCGCCGAAGTTGCCGAATCTCCGGAGAACTTTCCTGCAGGGATTGGAGCAAGGGCGAGAATCATCGCCACTTATGCTGGTGAACCGCAAACGGGTATTAGCCGAACCGCCAGAAAGGGCACGAGGACAGGTTATTACCAAAGGAAGTTTTTACATCCAACTGCGGGTACCAATAATACTGTTGCTGGCGCAAATACAAAATTATTCCGATTGGGTGAAGTGATCTTAAATTTTGCTGAAGCAGCAGCGCAGGCGGGGCACTTGCAAGAGGCTGCTGCCGCAGTCAATGAGATCCGCGATCGAGTAGGCATGCCTGCGATCCCCTTAGGGCTCGATCAGGAAGAAATGATTATGCGTGTTAAACATGAAAGAAGGGTAGAATTGGCATTTGAGGAGAACAGATTTTTTGATGTGAGACGATGGGCAAAGCCAAACGAAAGTTTGGAAAAAACGGACAAATGGCTTACCGCGATGAATATTACCCGAAATGCAGATGGCACCTATACGTACAATCGGAGAGTCGTACGAGATGTCGAGCGGCGTAACTACGCGAATCGGTTTATCTGGCTACCAATGCCATTGGCGGAGGCAAATAGGATGAATTCGATAACTGGAGAAAATTGGCAGAATCCAGGATGGTAAAATTATTAAAAGTAATACGATGACAAATTTTCGAATAAATTTTAAGTTATACGTTCTTGTATTTGTACTTACGTTAACCAACTTCAAGTTGATTGCGCAGGAAGAGCCATTAAAAATAACGGGGAAGGTTGTTGATGAATTTCAGAGCCCGCTTAAGGATGTAATTATTACCACAGAAGATAAAAGGGCAGGAACTTCAACGAGCTGGGATGGCACTTTCGTTTTGGAATTCGGCGAGCCCGTCGATCAGCTGAGTTTTCAATTAGTAGGTTATCGCTCGAAAAATGTTAGTGTCCAATCGCAGCATGACAGTTTAACAGTGGTACTCACAACCGATAACCATCACATGGATCAAGTGATTGATCTGGGTTATAGTAGTGTTACACGTAACGAGCTAACCGGTGCAGTTTCCGTCGTGTCGGGCGACGTGTTAGAAAGACATCCCGTAGCAAATCTAAGCCAAACTTTCGCGGGCAGGTTAGCCGGATTGACCACACAAGAAACATTTTCAGAGCTTTCTCGGGCGAACACCGATCTATTTATTAGAGGAATATCAGCTGCACGAAAAGGGGATCCGCTAGTAGTGATAGACGGTATCCCGACATCTTACAATAGTAATCAGTCGTTGGAGTATATATCACCTAATGAAATTGAGTCGATTACTATTTTGAAAGATGCTTCCACGCAGGCTATTTATGGTATCCAAGGGGCAAACGGTGTAATGGTGGTAAAAACAAAAAGAGGAAAAAAAGGAGCGGTAGAAATCAAAGCACGATTGGATCAATCCTTCCAGCAGATGACCACCACACCGTTAATGTATTCGGCGCTGGAATACGCGCAGATGAGCAACCAAGCCGGTATTAATGACGGATTAGGTCCTTTTAGCCTGTTTTCCGAGGATGAAATAGCGCATTACCAGTCCAATGACTCTCCGCTATACCCGAGTAATAATTGGTATAAACGTTACATGAAAGAATATGCGTCCATGCAACGGGTGGGGGTAAATGTAACTGGAGGAAACGACAAAGTGACTTATTTTTCGAATCTAAATTTTATGCATCAGGGCGGATATTTTAATACCGAGTCAACGGACTACGATGCAAATCCTAAAAATGTATGGTTAAATTATCGCTCAAATGTTGATATTCAATTTAACAGGTATCTTCGTGGATTTCTACGATTAAGTGGAAATGTTAAAAGGGAGAAAGTTCCAGGGGGAGCATCAAATGAAGGTGCCTACAGTAGTATCTTTCTTATGCCGCCGACGAGCTATGGACCATTGACACCAGAGATCTTGGATGACAATGGCGATGTCCTTGTTGAAGCGGGACAGATCGTGACGACCGACCGTGTTGATAACCCCACCTATGGGATACTCAATAGGTCAGGATATGTAAATCATACGGTAACAAATATTAGTTCGCAGTTTGGTTTAGATCTGGATATGAGCTTTCTAACGCCAGGATTGAATCTCTCCGGGATCTTTGCTTATCAAACCAACTCAGTGGGTAGCTTGGCGACCAAACAAGACTATCAGCGTTTCTTACGTTCGGAAGACTGGGATGAGCTGGAGTTTACAAAAAAAGGGGAGCAAAATAATACGCCGCTGGGCTATTCAAAAACCCATTCTTACTACTACCATCTTACCTATAAAGGACAATTAGGTTATTCACGCCAATTTGGCGATCATAAAATTGACGCCATGGCTTACGGTCTATTTCAAGATTTAACAAAATCCAACACCAATGCACCAGAACTTTTGCCTTATAAACGGCTCAGTACGGGCGCACAAGTGGTATACAATTATGACGATCGGTACTTGTTAAAAGGTGTATTTGGATATTCGGGTTCCGAGCAATATGCGCGATCGCATCGCTACTTATATACCCCTGCGTTAAGCGCGAGCTGGATCGCGAGTAATGAATCGTTTTTGGCCTCCAGTAAACCGTGGTTAAGTCTATTAAAACTAAGGGGATCGTGGGGTAAAACAGCAAACGACCAGAGCGGCCTGCAAAGATATGCCTACTTAGATCAAATACTCGTTCAGCCGGGTGGACCTATCGGTTATTTGCAATATTTGGTACAGGAGAATCAGACCGGCAATCCCAACGTGCAGGCAGAGATTTCTACCAAAACAAATATAGGACTCGATTTGGGTCTGTTTAACGCGATTACTTTTACGGCAGATATCTTTAAAGAAGATATGGACAATATGATTGTGGGAGCCGTAGCAACCATACCGTCGTATCAGGGGATTCCGCTAGGTAACTATCCGAAGTTAAACGAAGGGGTATTTGAAAATAAAGGCTATGAATTGAGCCTGCGATTTGATCGCCGCGTAAATGACCGACTTTCCTATTTCCTGGCGGGGATATTTTCAAAGAATCATAATAAGGTTATCCGGTGGAATGAAGCGGAAAGAACCGCAGATTTTGCATATCGTATTCGTGAGGAAGGCTATTCATTCGGGCAGGAGTTTGGCTATTTAGTAGATTATAGCCAAGGAAATGGATTTTTCAATTCCCAAGCGGAAATCGATGCATCCGGTCTCTCTTACGGATTTGGTGATATTCGAGTAGGAGATTTACGGTACCAAGATTTAAATGAGGATGGGACGGTCGACGAGAGGGACCAAGGGCCAGTTGGTAATGGGCTAATTCCGCAAATTACCTATTCTTTTTCAGGAGGATTCCAGTACGATGCATTCGATTTGAACTTTATTTTCCAAGGTTTAGGCAACTATTCGAGCATGATGGATGGAAATGGGATTTGGGAAACGGCAAACGGTGGAATGTTTACCGCTTTGCATCAGAATGCTTGGACACAGGAGCGCTATGATAATGGACAAACCATCAGTTGGCCTGCACTTTCCACAGAAAAATCCGTGAATCATGAAAAGAGTGACTTTGTTAATTTTGATCGATCGTATTTAAGGTTGAGAAATTTAGAAATCGGTTACTCTTTGTCAAACAATAATATTAAAAGGATTGGTTTTGATCAAATTCGTATCGTGTTGTCCGGTCAAAATTTGTTTACTTGGGATAAAATGAAAACGAAGGATTTTGGACCCGAAGGCGCAGGTTACATGAGTTTTCCGGTTTACCGAGTATATAGCTTTGGAGTTAATCTAAAGCTATAAAATTTTGTGAATAAATTATTCAATAAACAGAACTTTCATTATGAAACTATATGAAAAAATCTTATACGCTTCGCTGCTCATAGGCGTATCAACCTCGTGTAACAAGCAACTTGATTTACCGAGTGATGGCCGTATAAGTATGAACGAGGTATTTAGCGATTATAACAGAACTAGGGGATACTTGAATTCATGCTACGGTTATGCACCAATGCCAGACGTCACGCGGTCCTCATTTACAGATGAAGCGCAAGATGCAGACGATGTAATTGACGGTTCAAAATACACCATGTGGTACGGTGGAAATATTACGACCACGAGCTTTGCAAGTTATTCACCTGATGGGAGCCCGTGGTCGAGGTTATATGAAGGAGTAAGAAAATGTAACGTTTTCTTGTCGGAAATTAAAACAGCCTCCGTATATGCTAGTGAAGAAGAAAAAAGTGGGTGGATAGCACAGGCCCACACATTAAGGGCATTGTATTACCTCCAGTTGATAAAAAGATATGGTTCGGTGCCTATATTCGAAGAGCCGCTAGCCATTGATCATGATTTTTCACAAGATCATAAATCTTCGTTTTCAGAGGTCGTTGCCTTTATAATGAATGACTGTGATGAAGCACTGAAGGTTGACGACACCAGGGAGGGTTTCTCTTGGGCGATCTATGAAAATCAATTTGGAAAAATGACCCGTGCGATAGCCTATGCTATTAAATCCCAGGCAGTAACCTACGCGGCTAGCTCCTTGTGGACCGATGGTACGTACTCTTGGGCGGATGCCACGACAATTACCGCTGAGGCTTTAGCAGCGTGCCTAGCGAACGATTATAAATTGTTTGATGTTAAGCCCGCCGAGGGCATCGCCCAAAATGCATATGCTTTATATTTTATTACGAGTTCCAATGACCAGCGATCGGTCGATAAGGAGACGATCTACCAGTTGGGTGGCCAGATGCTCATGTGGAAAAATGCCGGTCTGCCGACAAATCCGGGGATGGAGAGGGCCGGACCGAATCCCTCACAAGAGCTTATCGATAGTTACGAAATGGCGAATGGTGAACCGGCTATTTTAGGCTATGCCGATGCGGACCATTTGCAACCTGAAATAAATACGACCTCGGGTTACGACCCCAATAACCCGTACGAAGGACGAGATCCTCGCTTTTATGCTTCAATTTATTTTAATGGAGCAGATAGAGATCTAGCCGGCAAGCAAGTTGAAACTTTCGTAGGCGGCAATGAAGGGATTTCCAGTACCGATAGACGGTTTACCCGGACCGGGTATTATTTACGAAAATTTAATAACCATCGTTCCGGATCGAGCAACAATTCAGATGGCGCAGTCAGGTTGTTCCGGCTCGGTGAGTTGTACTTGAATTTTGCCGAAGCCGCCTACCAGTCCGTCGGACCAGATGTGGTCGTGGAGGAGGCTAACCTGGGATTAAGTGCCCGACAGGCGGTGAATACCATAAGAGCACGAGCGGAGATGCCTGCTATTCAAAAGGGATTAACCAAAGATGCGTTTGAAAAAAGATATCGAAATGAAAGAAGGGTTGAACTAGCATTTGAAGAGCATCGGTATTTCGATGTACGAAGGTGGGAAATATTAGACCAAACTGATAAGTTTATTACGGGCATGCGGATTCAAAGGAATGGCACGAACCTAACATATACACGATTCAAATTTCGGGACAGAGGAAGTTCGGACGAGAAGTTTTTATTGTACCCGGTCGATCAAACGGAAGTTAACAAAATCTTTGAATTAACTGGCGAAAATTGGCAAAATCCCGGATGGCTTGACTAGCCTCCGGAAAACATATACTTTTTATGATGAATAGATTATCACACTTATTATTGGTACTGATATTAATATTTTCGGTCAGTGCACATTCCCAACAGGTGCCTTATGTCAGCAGTAACGATTGGGCGTTTACCGACGCGTTAGGAAGAAAAGTTATTGGTCCTGATCAGGCGGGAGCCAAAAAGAAAGATAAAACCGTTGCCATGTTCTACTGGACTTGGCACCAAGGGGAAGATGATACGAGCTACCAGGTAAAGAATATTACGGAGATTGTTCGAGCGCATCCCGAAGCGATGAAGGATTATAATCACCCCGCCTGGGGTACCAAGAAGCCCGGTTTCTTCTTTTGGGAACAGCCTCTTTTCGGGTATTACAAAACGACTGACCCCTGGGTGCTCCGCAAGCATGCCGAAATGCTGGCTGATGCTGGCGTGGACGTTGTATTTTTTGATTGTACCAATGGCAGCCTGACCTGGAAGGAGTCCTACGAAGCGTTGTTGGCAACGTGGGATCAGGCGCAAAAAGATGGTGTCAATGTCCCGAAAATTGCTTTTATGCTGCCTTTTGGTCCCGTAGCAAATTCTGATGTCTCGCTGCGCCAGTTGTATAAAGATGTGTACGAACCGGGCCGATACAAAAATTTATGGTTTATCTGGAAAGGGAAGCCCGGCATAATGGCTTATCCTGACAATTTAGAAAAATCGGGTACCGATAAGAAAATCGCTAATTTTTTTACTTTCCGGCCTGGACAGCCGGACTATGTCGATGGACCTACGCGTAAAGATCAGTGGGGGTGGTTGGAAAATTATCCGCAGCATGGTTACGTCCCGCTAGACGGCGGTAAATTTGAGCAAGTCGCGGTTGGTGTAGCTCAAAATGCGGGTCCTTCGACAGACGGTCATTGCTCTGCCTTTAACCTTCCAGGCACGTACGGAAGGAACTTTAGTATGCGCAATGGTTTTGATCCCAGAATAGACGGTTATTTATATGGATGGAATTTCCAAGAGCAGTGGGACAGAGCGCATGAACTGGACCCGGAGTTGGTATTTATTACCGGTTGGAACGAATTTACTGCGGGGCAGTGGTTGCCTAAAGATAGTTGGACAGGAGATCCTTTCTCCTTTGTCGATCAATACGACTGGAATCACAGTAGAGATATTGAACCGAATAAAGGTTGGGGTGATAAAGGCGATGTGTATTATCAGCAGTTGGTTGATAATGTTCGTAGGTTCAAGGGGATGAATCCCATCGCAACGGCCTCGCAACCGAAGTCTATCGTGCTCGGGAAAGCTGGCGATTGGGAAGATGTACTTCCGGTGTACAAACATTACGTGGGCAATACCATGCATAGAGATCACCGTGGGAGATATAGTGAATATTATACAAATAACACCGGTAGAAACGATATCGTTGAAGCTAAAGTTGCTCGAGATAATGATACGTTATTCTTTTATGTAGAAACAGCGGAAAATTTAACACCGTCGACAGACCCGAATTGGATGATGCTGTTTATCGATGCCGATAGAGACAAGCGTACCGGATGGAATGGCTATGAATATATGGTCAACAGGCGAAATCCAAAAGCCGGGAAAGTAAGCGTAGAACGGAATGTTGCGGGCCGATGGCAATGGGAGGCGATCGGAGAAGTGACTTTTGTGGTAAAGGCTAACACGCTTGAGATATCACTACCAAAGAAGTTATTAGGCATCAGTGGAAGCGTCCTCGATTTGGAATTTAAGTGGAATGATAATATGCAAGAAATCGGGAATATCATGGACTTTTACGTGAATGGAGATACTGCTCCCGGAGGCCGATTTAATTTTATTTATAACACGAGCAAATAGCGCTATGGAACCAAAATTTCTTATCGATAATCTTGAAAATTTAATATGATTAAAGCTATAAGCAAGCAATTACTGCTAATTCTGCCTGCTTTCATGAGTATCTCTTTACAAGGACAGGTCTTTTCGGCTGCCGATGATTTAGGACGAATAGTACCGCAACATCAGCAGGTAGGCGATAAAAAGCAAGACAAGCAGGTCGGTATATTTTACTTTTTGTGGCAAGGACACTCTGGCTCACCCACATCGCAAGTCCATTGGGATTTAACAAAATTATATCAGCGTTATCCCGAAGTATTTCATGATTTTCATCATCCGAATTGGGGTGGCGGTTCTGCCGGTCCTGGTAAATATTATTTCTGGGGAGAACCTATTTATGGATACTACCGAGGGGATGATTATTGGGTGCATTTAAAAAACATACAGCTACTTACCGATGCGCAGATTGACTTTTTAGTCATTGACGCTACGAATCGATTGACCTACCCCGATCAAGTGAAGTCATTGATAGCAGCTATGGAAACAGTAAGAAAACAGGGCAAGCGGGCTCCCAAATTAGTCTTCTACACGAATACAGCTTCTGGCGAGGCTATGCAAGAAATTTATGATAATTTCTATTCGCAAAAAGTAGATGAAAAATATAAAGACAATTGGTATTTCTTAGATAACAAGCCACTGATCATCGGTAAAGGGAACGAAGCGGAAGGAAAGAATTATGAAAAATTCTTTACCATCCGGGAATCGCAATGGCCAAACGAGCCGCAGCGGGTAGATGGATGGCCATGGATAGAATTCCAGCGGCCGCAAAAGGTTTATAAAAACAATCGTGGCGAACGCGAAATTGTTAACGTTTCGGCCGCACAACATCCGAATTTAGATGCGTCTATGGGTGGCTCTGCCTTCTATGGTGCTGCCGGGAACTGGGGGCGAAGCTTTCGAAAGAACAACCCTGGAAATCCAGAAAAGGATATCTTTTATGGATATAATATACAGGAACAATGGAATTTTGCGCTGGGCGAAGATGTACCGTTTATATTTATTACCGGTTGGAATGAATGGATAGCAGGAAAATGGGCTCGGTCAGATGATAAGAAAGACCAAGTCCTTTTTGTCGATCAAGCAAATTCGGAATATAGTCGGGATATAGAACCTACCTGGACGGGAGGATTGAAGGATAATTATTACATGCAAATGATCGCGAATATTCTTCGGTATAAAGGCACCGACACCCTAAAACCCATCCAAAAAGTGACCAAAGTACCCGCTATAGGAGCATGGACGAATATTCCGGAATTGTATGTGGATTATGTTGGTGACATAATAAACAGAGATCATCCTGGCGCCCAATCCGAACCTAAAGTACAGTACGTGAATGAATCAGGTCGGAATGATTTACAAACATTGAAGGTTGCGGTTTCTAATGAAAAATTGGGTTTCTACGTCCAATCAGCAAACAAGTTAGTCCAAAGCGACAAGGAAAACTGGATGGTGCTATGGTTGAATGTTGATGAGAATTTTGATTCGGGCTGGCATGGGTATGATTACCGGATAATTCGTGGCGATAGATTGCAACGTTATAGGAATGGAGTCTGGAAAGATTTTGCGATGATTGAATTTGAAACTTCGGATAGGGAATTAATAATAACAATTCCCAATAAACTCGTAGGCCTTACCCAAGAGAAGTACATTGTTGATTTTAAGTGGTCCGATAATATGATGAAAGATGATCCGCTAGATTGGTATATAAATGGAGATACGGCACCCGGGGGACGGTTAAATATTCGTTTTGCCGTGCAGTAGTTACCTTACGCCGAATGTATCTAAAAACGGGAACTTGTGAATTCGAAAGCCAGAACAAAAACTGTTTTTTAATAATAAAGCCCCAAAATAGGGGCTTTATTATTAAAAATATTTTTAGTACTTAGAATGTAAATTTAACGGTACCATTCCATGTACGGCCCACACCGACTAGTACAGTATTTGAGGTGTTGATGCCGTTCCAATATTCAGCTCCGTCCTCTTGGAATATACTCGTCGAGGCTTCAGAGATATAATACTTGTCAAATAGGTTGTTCACATTTACACGGAAGCTTAATGTATTCTTAGGAGTGATGTTCCACTCGTAAGAAACACCGGCGTCGAATAGTTGATAACTTGGAAGCTCCATTACCTCGCCTGATTTGGACTCTTTAGATGAATATAATCTATCGAATGCTCTAAAGTCTGCGTCAACGTACAATCCTTTTATAATCTTGTATGAAGCCCCTAATCCATAACTGGTTTGTGCGGCATTACCTACCTGATCACCTGTACGGTCCGTTTCTGTTGTTGCTAAAACAGCACGATCTTCGTTCCGCGTAATACTGGTGTTTACCCCATCGTACACCCAGTCGCCCAGGGACGCAAATCCGGTGACTTGAAGACCTGTAAACGGACGTGAGACAAAGTCTAGTTCAAGACCTTGATGATCTTGTTTAACCCCGTAATATGAAAAATACAAATAGTCACCTTCTACGAGCAAAGAAGGATCTCCGGTCGGATTGTATGTCTCCACGTCTTCTGCCGATGCGTTACGCGATTCACCAGTCACGCGATTGGCCCAAGTAGTTTTATAAGCGTTAAGGTTAACGTCAATGTATTGTGAAGTGAATTTATAACCCAATTCTAGCCCAACTATTTCTTCATTTTCGGCATATGGATTAATATCATTTGCGTAGTTCATGAAAATGTTGTTTTGGAACGGTTGCCGTGAATAGTAGCCCGCATTACCAAAGAAGGTATGGTTGTCTATGGAGTAACTCAAGCCACCTTTTACATTGTAACCAAAGTTATTTACATCTTTAGATTTCTGATTTCCAGACGTATACTGGAAAAAATCTTTACGGATGTTTTGCTGTTGTGATATCGATCCTTGGAAGAAAGAGGAGAAGCCGTCTCTGGCATATTCAATCTGTCCAAATAGACCGCCGTAACGAATTATTTGATTATAATCCCAAGCGAGTCTGTCTTCGGCATTGCCAGGTCGATCGGACCATGCGCTCCAAGGATTGGTGCTGTATGTATTCGAGGTAACTATTGGTCCGTCAAAATTTACGTTTCCGGTGTGGCTGATTGCCGAAGCACCTAACAGGTCAGTGACTTGTCTGTAATGCTCCCCTTTGTAATCTCGTAAATCAAAACCTAAGTTGAAATTCAGATATTCATTCAGCTGACGGTTGTAGTTGGTTACTAAACCGAACCACTGGTGGTTATTAACGTCTGCGGCCAAGTAAGGAACCCGCTCATCGGTCGCATCGGTACGCTGCGATTGTCCACCGCCACGTGCGATTGAGCCGTATACTACGGTCGAAAGCGAAGCATTATCATCAATTTCCCAATCCCAGTTTAAGTTAGCAACGGGCTTGTGGTAGTAGTTCTTACGGTAATTGACTGATTTGCCATCGACTTCACTAATATTACTATTGAAACGACGACCGTTGTCTAAATACTTCTGTAGTGTGGCAGTATACCCTTGGTTGTGCCATTGGGGCGCACCGGTAATCATTAAGTTTAGATTGTGCTTGTCGTTTACTTTGTAACCGAGCGACACGAAGTAATTCTGTCCTTTACCTGCTGTACCGTCCACATAGCCATCTCCTTGCCAATGCGTAAACATTGCAGATACCGCAAAGCCATTGCTCATTAGGCCAGTGTTGTAAGCGATGGTTGATTTTAGATAGCCGTCGTTACCTACACTTTGTTTTAAAAAACCACCTTGTTGCTTCTCAGTCGATTTAGTGACAAAGTTAATGGTTCCCCCCACGGATGAAATGGCGAGTTTCGAGGAGCCCAATCCGCGTTGAATCTGAATAAGTGACGCGATATCAGACATACCTGACCAGTTCGACCAATAAAGGCTGCCATTATCCATTCCATTGATTGGTTGACCATTCAATAAGAAAGCCGTGTTGGACTGGTCAAAACCGCGCGTAGTCATTGCCGTTTCACCAAAGCCTTTCGCCTGTCCGGTAATGTATACCGACGGGGTATTAGCGAGTGAAGAGGTGATGTCTTGAGAACCAACCTTTGCTTCAATTTGCTTTTGCGTAATTGTCGATACGGCAATGGGTGTTTTTCTTCCTTCCGCAATATCAATGACTCCACGTCCCACCACAACGACCTCGTCAAGGAACTCGTTAGAGTTCGGTTCCAAAACAATAGTTCCCAAATTTGATTGATTGGAATAGGGTAAGAGCTTGGTTAGAAAGCCCATGTAACGGATTTCTAAATTACCTGTTTCTTGATCAGTCGGTATCGAGAAAGCACCGTCATTGTCGGAAGATGTTCCCGCTACTGTGCCCTGAACTGTGATAGATGCTCCTGCGATAGGCTGCTGTCCATCTGTAATTCTTCCGGTAAGTACTCGTTGAGCGAGAGCGACGTTACCGACTAGCATTAATGCCAAAAAGGCAAGCCATACTGTGGTTTTTTTTTGCATTTTGTGTATACAATTTTTAAAATTGGCGCAAAGTTAGCTTTTTACTTTGAAAACTAAATTGTTGATTTAAAATAAGTTTCGGATCTCGATTATCTACTTTATCAGTAGGATAACAAGAACTGTTGTAATTGCAGAGTTTTTTTAAAAATATTCTTAATATTATTTCAAATCTGGTATTTGTTAATTTTTGTTAAATTCTAAATAAAAATTGAGAAAAATTGCAATTTTTTCATTCGGAGACCGATTATCTTCTCACTCTTTGATTTTTTTTAGTTTATCGCCCTGGTTTCTTCTCAAAAACTGCTCTATGTTGTTGGGTATCTATATATTAAGTTTTTGTTAACACAAACATTTATCAACACATATCTTTAAATTTGTCCCACTAAATATTAACAAAATTCATATGAAAAAATCTCTACTGTTCTTTGCTTTAGTTTTAGCCAGCTACGGCACAATTTATGCCCAGGTCACCACTAGTGGTATGTCTGGCGTTGTCACCGAGTCCTCGGGACACGCCACGGCAGGTGCGACTGTTAAAGCAACACATGAACCGTCCGGAACAACATATTCCGGATCGGCGAATGTCGCGGGACGTTTTAACTTAACGAACATGCGTGTTGGTGGACCTTACCGGATTGAGGTAACATATGTGGGACAAGATCCGCTCGTGTTTGAAGATGTTTACCTGGAACTCGGACAACCATTTGTTTTTAATCCAATTTTTACGAGCAACGTAATGGCCTTGGAAGAAGTCATTGTGACGGGATCGAACAGTGCAAATATTAATAAAACAGGCGCTGCAACCCGGGTCGGGTTGAAACAAATTCAAGAACTTCCTCAAACCAGCAGAAGTATTACCGAATTTACCCGGTTAACGCCACAAGCGAATGGGAATTCATTTGCGGGACGCGATGCTCGATACAACAATCTGCAGATTGACGGCGCAAACTTCAACAATGGTTTTGGCTTAAGCACCGAGCCACTACCAGGTGGAAACTCTCAACCGATTTCGCTTGATGCGATCGAAGAGATTTCGGTTAATATTGCGCCGTTCGACGTTACACAATCCGGTTTTACCGGGGCGGGAATTAATGCGGTAACAAAATCGGGAACGAACGAATTTCACGGGTCAGTTTATGGCTATTATAATAATGAAAACCTGAATGGTGTAAAAATCAATAAAGAGAACATTGAGTTTGTCGATGGCACCAAGAAAAACTATGGGCTAACATTAGGCGGACCGATCATCAAAAATAAACTATTTTTCTTCGTCAGCGCGGAAAAGGAAGTAGCCACTGGAGTGAATGCTTCGGGTGCGAATCTTTGGAAAGCCTCAACCGATGGTATCGCACAGCCGGCGCAAAATATTTCGCGGGTAAAGGAGTCTGATTTAATCGCGGTTAAAAATCATTTGATTAATCAATTTGGGTATGATCCAGGTCGATACCAAGGATATGCCAATGAAGCGAAGCAGCATGGAAATAAATTTTTAGCTCGGATTGACTGGAACATCAATGAAAAGCACAAAGCGGCATTCCGCTACAACGTGCTTAAAGGTGAATCCATGCAAGTTGCAAACGGCAACTCTGGACCTCGACCACGTTCCAATTCAAACCGGGTTAGTGAAAACTCGATGACCTTTGAGAATGGTAACTATGCTTTCGAAAATATTGTGCGCTCGTTCACTGCTGAATTGAACTCGAATTTTAATTCTGCGCTTTCGAATAAATTTTTGTTCACTTATTCAAAAATTCAAGACACCCGGACCACTCCAAACGATGCCCTTTTTCCTTTTGTGGACATTTGGGATGGCGGTTCGCTTAATTATATTAGTTTTGGAACGGAGTTGTTCTCGCATTTAAATGATGTGGTTAATGATAACTTCAGTTTTACAAATAACTTAACATATAACGTCGGTAAACATAGTATCACCGGTGGTGCTGCGTATGAAGTACAGAAGTTTGGTAATTCATACGTAAGAATGGGTACGGGGTATTATCGCTATAATTCCGTCGAGGACTTTCTGACAACAGGAACCGCCGCCGAGGTGGCACCAACGATGTTTGGAATAACGTATCCTTATGAAGGGCAAGAGACCTATGCACGTGTGAACTTCGGACTTGCTTCATTATACGCTCAAGATAAGATTAGTCTAAACGACCGGTTTAACTTCACGGTTGGTTTACGGGCGGAATTACCGATTTATCTCAACGATTTAACTCCCAATCCGTCAATTGATGCACTTGAATTGTTAGATGTTGACGGTACACCCCGTACATACTCGTCGGGATCATGGCCGAAGTCTCGTATTATGCTTTCTCCGCGTTTAGGATTTAACTACGATGTTTTTGGCGATCGTAGCTTAACGCTTCGTGGGGGGACGGGAATCTTCAGCGGACGTGTTCCTTTTGTTTGGTTGACAAATATGCCAACTAATTCGGGTGTTTTACAAAACAATGTCGAGCCGGGTTCGTACGATGATGTGGCTGGATGGATTGGTAACGTGCGGTTTCACCCAGAGGATATTTACTATCACGTAAATAACGTTCCAGCAGGGGCGGAGGACGTTTTTATCAACACGCCAAATGAAGGCGCCCCCTCTTCGTTCTCCTTAGTTGATGACAATTTTAAGATGCCCTCAGTATGGAGAACAAGCTTTGGCGCGGATTACAGAATTCCTAATACGCCGATTACATTAACCACTGACATTCTTTATACCAAAGACGTGAATGCCGTGTTCCAGTATGGGGCAAATAGGAAGCCATCCAGTTTTACGATGAACTACTCTGGCGACAACCGTGAGTATTATCCGACTAGCGAGTCGTATCAATATAATCCCGAAATGGGCGCAAATACGGTTACGGTTTTAACCAATACAAATTCGAAAGGGCATGCATTCTCCGCAACATTTGGCGCTACGGCAGCTCCTTGGTATGGTTTATCTGGATCAGTGTTTTATACATATTCAAATGCGAAAGAAGTTTCGGCTAATGCGGGATCGAATGCTTCTTCTGCGTGGGGCGGTTCGCCCGTAGTCAGCTCACCGAATGATGATATATTAAGTATATCTAATTTTGCTATCCCACACCGTGTCGTTGCTAATGTAAGCTACACCATTAAGAACACGACATTGGGTATCTATTATAATGGTTCCAATCAAGGACGATATTCATACTACTATGAAAACGATTTAAATGGTGATGGGCAAGCGATGGATTTAATCTATCTACCTGAGTCAACCGCAGAACTTACTTTTCAAGCGTTTTCTCAAGAGTATACAACCCCCTCCGGTGAAACCCTAACGAAAGATTTCTCTGTTGCGGATCAACAGAAAGCTTTTGAGAAATTCATCGTTGAAAATGACTTGGAATCGTACCGTGGTGGTTATTTGCCAAGAAATGAATTCTTAACGCCTTGGCTGAATAGAATTGATGTCCGTTGGACGCAGAATCTATTTAATAATATAGCACTAAGAGATGATAAATTGCAGTTCACCGTTGATGTGGTCAATATCGGTAACTTGTTGAACTCAGAATGGGGGGTAAGAACCGATATCCTTTCTGCTGGCAGAAATATATTAAGAACGCAAAGTGTTGAAGATGGTGTGCCTACCTTTAGAATGACCTACACGCAGGACCCGAATGTTAATAAGAATGAACCTACTTTAGTCGATACGCCTTTCCGTCCTGCGAGTACGACTGGTACTACTTGGAGTGCGATGATAGGATTACGTTATTCCTTCTAATAACAATTAGTCGCTGATAAGCAAAAGGGTCCTAGCACATCGACTAGGACCTTTTGTATTTTTATGTTTTGGCTTAAAAATTGGGTTTTAATAGGTATTTATCGTAAAATCTAAAGATATGCTCAACGGCTTCTTCGGCGGTATCTACCAATCGATATAGTTTCAAATCTTCTTCGGATATGTTCGCGTTACTCAACATAGTTTTTTCAATCCAGTTAAATAACCCCTCCCAATATTCCTTGCCGACTAATACAATCGGGAATCGTGCGATTTTTCCTGTCTGAATTAGAGTAATGGCTTCAAAAAGTTCGTCCATCGTTCCAAAGCCACCAGGTAACACAATGTAACCTTGAGAATATTTCATAAACATCACTTTACGAACAAAGAAATAATTGAATTCAAGAAGTTTATCGTGATCGATATATCGATTATTAAATTGCTCGAAAGGGAGCTCAATATTTAGTCCGACGGATTTCCCGCCAGCTTCAAATGCACCTTTATTGGCAGCTTCCATTATTCCCGGCCCGCCGCCGGAGATAACTCCATAGCCCTTTTCGGCTAGTAAACGCGCTATTTCTACTGTTGTTTCGTAATATTTATGTTCTGATTTGGTGCGTGCAGAGCCGAATATTGATACACACGGACCAATTTTTGCGAGCTTCTCAAATCCATCGACAAATTCTGCCATTATCTTAAAGATCTGCCACGAATCTTTAACTTTAATTTCTTGCCAAGTTTTGTTGGCAAATGAACGTCGGATTTTATCCTCTTTTACCATATTTAATATCATTGTTTAATGTTTCCAATATAGTGATTTTTTTCTTTTTTTGAATTTTAATCGACTCAAGCAATATGTTATAGATGATGCAAATGGCAGGTTGATGCCAAACATGGGTATCGTTTCTTTTGGTGCTTATTCTCTTTTTTGAATATTCCCTTTTTACTGTTTACATTTGCAATATGCAATTCTCCTCGAGATTATTAGAACAAGCGGTTGATGAGTTTGGAAGACTTCCGGGCGTCGGGAAAAAGACGGCTTTGCGACTAGTTTTACATTTACTAAAGCAAACTGATGGAGAAGTAGCACGCTTTACCGGTTCAATCAATCAATTAAAAGAAGAAATCAAGTACTGTAAAAATTGCTTTAACATTTCAGACGACACGGTCTGCGAAATATGCAGTTCGCATAAACGCGACCAAGAGATTATCTGCGTAGTTGAAGATACACGCGACGTAATGGCTATTGAAAATACCAATCAATATCAGGGGGTGTACCATGTATTAGGTGGTTTAATATCACCGATGGACGGGGTAGGACCTTCGGATTTAAAAATTGATGCGCTCGTTCAACGATTAAGGAGCACGGAAATCAAAGAGGTTGTGTTGGCCTTAAGCGCGACCATGGAGGGAGATACTACGATATTTTACTTATATCGTAAACTTAAAGAATTTGATGTCCAAATCAGCACTATCGCACGCGGTATTGCCTTTGGAGGTGAACTTGAATATGTTGACGAGTTGACTCTAGGGAGGTCAATAGTTACCCGTGTACCGTATGAAAAAAATGCAGGATAATATTGTCCATTTACATTTTTTTTAAGATCCACGAAAAGCCGAAGCTCGTAACGATTAAAAGCGTTCCTGTACACAGCCACAGTATATCATAACCATAGTGCTCGGCTAAATAGGTCCCGAAAAATGGGGAAAAGATATTGGCCGCGGCAAAAGCCAGCGAGTTAAAACCCATATACGCACCTTGTGTGTTTAGCGTAGCTCGCGAAGCACTAATGGTTGCCGTAAAGGGTAAGGTAAGCATTTCTCCAACCGAGAGAATAAACATGGACATATACAACCAAATTATACCCAACGGTAGATATAACATCAAGTAGGAAACACCTGCGATTGCGGATCCCAAGATCATGACCGTTCGCGGCGTGAGTCTATGTTCAACAGCATGTACGAGTAACATTTCAAATATGACGATAGTTAATCCACTGAACCCCATTAATAATCCTACTTGGGATTCATTAAGAAGCATCTCCTCTTTGTAGTACAGCGGCAGCGTGCTTAGCAGTTGAAAGAAAGCCATAGAGAACAAACAGCAGCATATATTAAATATGATAAACGGAGGGTCTAGGTATGCGTTACGATCGTTTGATGTTCGTCTCTTATCGTTGGGTGCCGCTAAAGGCTTGGTGATTGTACGCGGTTTTTTGTTGTGAAAAAATACGATAAAAACGAATGCCGCGAGTAAGACGGCTATGGCGTTCCCGTAAAATATCCAATTGTAAGAGATCATTGCTAATACCCCCGCTAACGCTGGGCCTATGGAGAAACCCAAATTTATAGCCATCCGGTTCAACGAATAAGCGCGGGTGAGATTCTCAGGTTTTGCATATCGGGCTACAGAAACAGAGTTGGCCGGCCTAAACGTATCGGCAACTAACGTGAGCAAAAAAATCATGCCCGCTAGGGTTTCTACATTTTGGAAACTTGGTAACACTAAAAATATAGGTGCAGTTAGTAGTAGGCTAAAACACTGCACTTTATAGTTTCCAAATTTATCTGTTAACCAGCCACCCAACCACGATCCGCAGACGGAACCAAGTCCAAAACAGCCTAAAACGACTCCGATCTGTGGCTTGCTAAACCCGAGTTCTGAGGACATATATATACCCAAGAAGGGAATCACCATAGATCCAATACGGTTAATAAGCATGACCGTTGCTAGTAACCAAGCTTCTTTAGAGAGGCCCCGATAAGAGTCAATATAGAGACGAATTAATTTTTTCAATTAAAATTATGCTGATGATTTAGGTAGTTACCGTCTGGTCGAATGACCGGTCGATCGTATAATGTTGTGCAATTACCTTTTTACTCCCTTGGGATTTGTTAAATATGACGTCTAGACGTCCCAGTCGTATGCCAGCGAAACCCACTTGGTTTATGTATACATCTTTGCTATCGAGATCTTTAACTATCGTTGGTTTATCTAAAAACGTATGTGTGTGCCCGCCCAGAATGATATCTACGTTACGGATATTCGCGGCTAACTTGCAATCGGATATCTGGTCGTCATCATATGCGTAACCCAAATGTGAGAGACAGATTACTAGATCGCATTTTTCCTTTTCTTTTAGAAGCTTCGCGACGTCATTTACAATTGGAACAGGGTCTAAATAAGTCATCCCTTTATAGCTGTTCGGGTCGACGAGTCCTTCTATATTTATCCCCACGCCCGTGATTCCTATACGCAGTCCACTGCGCTGAATAACGACGTAGTCTTTTGTTTTACCTGCTAACACCGTTCCAGAAAAGTCATAGTTGGCCGTTAAGAAAGGAAAGTTCGCACGATCAAAATGTTTTATTATACCGTCCAGTCCGTTGTCAAACTCGTGGTTGCCAAAAGTGCCGGCGTCATAACCCAATTTACTCATGAGCTCTAGTTCCAATTTGCCTCCGAATAAATTGAAGTACGGGGTACCTTGGAACATATCTCCCGAATCAAGGAGTAGCACGTTGTCCTGCTCCGCACGTATCTTTTGAACAAGTGTACTTCGACGCGCCACACCACCTAGTCCTTGATTCCTTGAACCATCCATCGGGAAAGGTTCAATGCGGCTGTGTACGTCGTTGGTATGCAGGATTGTCAATCGTACATCTTTTGCGCCGGCCAGGACATTTTGATAGCCGCCACCGAGTGTAGCAATCGCCCCTAGTGCAATAGATTGTTTTATAAACTGTCTTCTAGTTCGCGGTACGAATTCTTCCATCTAATTTAGTCTGAATGTGTTTGCCTTGATTAGTTAAAAGAGATACATATTCTATTAATGTCTCTCGAACGCGCTGAGGGTAGTCTTTACGTGCAAGCACGGAATCCAAGAATGTAATATAATCGCCCCCGTTTGCTAGGTAGTCGTAAGTCACCATTTTGTAGGTACCTTGCGGGTTTACGGGCTTTCCGTTGACCTGGAAGCTAATCACCTTTTGATTTTGGATAACAAGGTTAATTCCCCCAGCAGGCTGCCCGTCCATGCTAGCCATGTAATCGGCCCAGCGCTGTAGATCCGCGCCAGTAACCGTCAGTATAGTAATCGCATTCTCAAAAGGCATCATTTCAAAAATATTCCCAACGGTAATATCCCCTTTAGAAATCTCCGCACGAATTCCGCCTTTAGTTGCAAAGCTTACGCTTACCTCCGGATCCAGCTGTTTTCCTTTCCATAAAAGCGCATCAACAAAGAAATTCCCTGCAAGACTTTCTGCCCCCCGGTTTTTAGTTAATGAAACATCAGTGACGCCAATGACGCGGTCCATTTCTTCTTCGAGCTGTTTCTTGAAAGGGGAATAATAATTTACGATTGCCGTATCACTCGCCATGGTACTATCAATTTGATAATATTGTACCTTACTTATATCCGGGTGTAGTTGTGTTTTGCAGGACACAATTGACAGCGAAATTAGCAATATCGCTATATGCCATGAACATTTCATACGCATGAATTTTTTACAAAAATACAGACTATAATTAGATTTCTTATAGACCAATGATAAATATCTTGTTAAAAAAATGGGCACTTTGCGGTATGCCAAGTGCCCATTGTAACTGTATTATTGTTTACCTTATTTTTTAGAAATTTTATATAATTTACCGCCATCGGTAATCGTGTATAACGCTCCATCCACACCTTGTTTGATGTCGCGGAAGCGCTGACCTTCTTTTGCAAGGAGTCGCTCTTCACCCACTACTTTCTTGTCTTTAATTACGATACGTGCAATATGAGTACTGCTTAAGCCCGAGATGAATAAATTGTTCTTCCACTCAGGTATCTGTTCACCCTCGTAAAATGTAATTCCGCTAGGAGAGAGGACAGGGTCCCAATAATAAACTGGCTGCTCGAGGCCTTCTTTTTGTTGAATAACCGGATCGCCTACCTTTTCTCCACTATATTCGAGTCCATAGGTGATTGCTGGCCAACCATAATGTTTCCCTGGTTCAATTCTATTTAATTCATCGCCCCCTCTAGGACCGAATTCAGTTTCCCATAAGTCTCCCGTTTCAGGGTGGAAGGCCAAGCCTTGCACGTTACGATGTCCATAGGAATAAATCTCTGGACGAGCATCTGGCTGAGAGGCAAATGGATTGCCTTCCGCTGGTTTGCCATCTTTAGTAATTCGTATAATTTTACCCAAGGCAGAAGTTAAATCTGCCGCTTGCGGCCGAGTTTCTAGATCTGATCGTTCTCCGGTACTTAAATATAAAAACCCGTCTTTTCCAAATAATACCCGTCCACCATAATGCAGTTTACCATCGTAGGTTGGAAGTGCTTGATAGATAACAGATGCTTGTTCAATAGTTTTCTCATCCTCGGAAAGTCGGCCTTTACCCACCGCCGTATGATTTCCACCATTCGCTGGCTCAGAGAACGCCCAATAAACTGTCCGGTTAGAGCTAAAATCGGGGTCTAAGGTAATGCCTAGTAATCCTCCTTGTCCGTCGGCATCAACTTTGGGTAATCCGATGATTGCCTCACTGACGGCTCCATCTAGACCGACAATACGTAAAGTTCCCTCTTTTTCTGTGATCAATAGCCGCCCATCAGGTAATACGGCGATAGCCCAAGGAGATTTAAGCTTGTCGGTAACAACCGTACTTTCATAAGCTGTCGTCGTTTTTACGCCGGCGATTCGCGTCTGCCCTTCGAACGCTGGTTTGTAATCCGCGTTGGCTTTTTGCGTTTCCACAGGCGGATAGATGCTGTCTGTGGCAGTGGTATCTGAAGAATTGTTCGATGCCGCTGTATTATTATTACAAGAGGCTATCAATAAACCGAATGCTGGTAACAAAAATGCTGGTAGTTTCCTTTTCATATGTTTGTCTATTACGTAACTAAAGATAGATATTTTGACTAGTTGATTTGCTTGCGTGTAAGTAATATGTTATTCTCTGTCGAGTTTCGTTTTAAGTCCACGAGAATTTAACCGCAAAATACAAGAATTTGTTTCAATTCAAATCAAAAACCGGGATTAAATTTTATTATTCGCCACCCCAACAAAGCCGCATTCCTGTTTTCGTTCTACGAGATCACTCGGCCCCATAATGTAGCTAAAGACCATCTTTCTTTGTGGACGCATCTTGCATTTTTAGCAATTGAACATTTCCCCAAGGGCAGCTAGCACGTACGCGTACACTATCTTAAATGAATTTATAAAGATCTAAAAAACAATATATTGCATAATGTGTAGTCAATTTGTAGTCGTGTTTGCTTTCCAATTAATTAATGTGTTGGACGCAGGAGTGGTATATTCGGTTAATGATAAAAATCATGAACTTGAATAAAAGTAATAATGCAAAAGCAATACGTATTCATGCCCACAGCGGAATAACTTTGGCGATATTAATGTTTTTGATGAGCAGCTGTACCCAGGTTACGCAAAGTTTTAAAGATACATTTACGCAACCTGCCGAAGGCGGTTCGCCCGGCGGCACAGCAGCGAGTATGCAACAACGAGAGAAGGAAAATGAGCAGCGAACAAATTACCTGCGTGACGCTGGATACCTACGTGCTGCGAAGAAAAAGCTCGAGAAATTGACAAAATTCCAGGGGAAAGTGTTGAACGTTTATAGCGATATACATTTCTACGATGACGGACGCATCATGTTAAATTTACAGGATCCCTCGATCGCTGAAAATATTGACACCTATACCTTTCGCGATGGTCAATGGCAAACGCCTGAAGCAATGCGTGTGAGCGGCCACGATAGCCTAAACGACGGATTAATACCGCTCGATACGGTTGATTTTGGTACCGTAACCATGATTTATGACTATCTGAGGAAAGAATCACAATCGATTGAAGGGGCAGCAGATGTGAGTCATATATATTTAATAATAAGGCCAATAAATATCGGTAATCAATGGTACGCTTCGCTACAGGGCGCGCGCGCAACATATAGTTTACGCGCAACGCTATCTGGCGAAATATTAAGGTTTGAACGAGATTAATAAATAAGATATGTCGCGACGGTTTTGGTTTTACTATTTAATGTTTTTCATTTTTATCTTTCCCATGGTTTTCGAATATCCATCGCTATTATTCGGAGCTGGGCCCCTAGTTGGCTACACGTCACCTTGGATGTCTATTTTATATCTGTTTATTGGAACTCTCGGATGGATCGTTCTTATCAGCGTTTATTATTTGAAAACGATTAATGCAGGAATAAAAACGGCGAGAAATGCAGAAGCCACTTTGCGTGACGGGATTGTGCGAGTAGCGCGAATAGAATCGAAGACGATTCGAAAAGAGACCGAAGATACGCAGCAATTAGAGTTAGAACTGCGTTTTAAAAACCTGGCTAATGTGTTTTTAAAAATGCCCTACGAGCTTAATGACAGCGCTCCAGAAAAGAAACGGTTTGAAAAGGGAACGAAACTCAACATCCGTATTAATCGTGGTTTGGGCGATCCGCTGTATATTATTGAGGGGGCCTGGGTAGGCAAATCACGTGTAATGCGCTCCTATACGTACGGATTTATCTTTCTTCTTGTGTTCTGCATCGGTTATTTATTATTTTCCTATTGGCTTCAAAATAATGGAATGGGGTGGCGATTTTTACACTTTTTTCATCCCTGGATCACGATACCCTATTGGGGATTGTTCTTTGGTTCGCTCATTGGAGGATTAATGTTTAGTGATGTGGTAGGTGTGCACTCGAAAGACGCCGTTTTAAATAGAAAAATTGTTATGCAGGGTGAATTTGCAATGGCCAAATTGCGTAATAGAAGCCTTACAGGCACCTATATAAACGAGCAGCCGCAAGTACGTTTCGAATTTGAGTTTAGAGACCGACAAGGTCAGGTCCGTGTGGGAGAAATAACAAAAATTATTAGTCTGTTGAAACTACACACAACGACCGAAACCGAACTGCCAATTCTTTATTTGCCTGAGGACCCTTCGAAAGTAATATTGGCAGAGGATTATTATCCCGCGGAGTCCGATCTATCGCTTCCGGATTCCTCACGCCCGTACATCGGTTAATTTAGCGAGGTCCGGGGCAGCTGGAATCTCTCGTGCGCAATCTCAAATGCGCTCACAGAAGACATTTACCAGGTAAAACGAATTCCTATGATCGTTTAGACAATCCATGAAGTTGAATTAAATTAATATATTTATTTTTTATTTCCATTGGATAGCGTAATTTCTACTTTTGGTTTAATTCAATCCATGTAAATCAAACATGCCGAAGATTTTATATTTTAGTTGTTTTATTTTTATTCTATTTAGTTTTACTGTACAGACGCAGCAAGATTCTCTAAACGTATTGTTAGATGAAGCAACGCACGCACGTATGGAAGCTAATTCCGAAGAAAACTATCGTTTACTTCAGCAAATGAAACAGCGGAATGATCTCGATGACTACCCTGTTGAACGCGGGAAACTGCTCGCTGAATTAAGTAAACATTATTTGGTAACCGATGATTTTGATCGAGCAAAACTATATGTAGATACCAATTTGACGCTGGCTAAGGTTGCGAACAACCCCGATGCATTAGCCCAAGCATACATTGGTGCGGCCACTTACTATAATTATTTAGATATCGGAAACATGGCCGTGGAGTATGCGCAGCGAGCAATACATCTGGTGGAGCAACGCTCCAATTACGCACTTGCGGCTAGAGCATACTATATTTTATATGGCGTGTACTCCGGATGGGATGATCTTGCCTTAACAAACAAATATGCAAAATTAGCGATCGAAAATTCACAACGGGCCCAAGATTACGAGTTACTTGCGAACGCATTTAATGCGTATGCAACAGTAATGGAATATCAGTACAGAAAGGACAAAAATCCAAGTTACCTTGATAGTATTGAACATCATTTACGTAGCTCGCTGGAAGTTTATCATCATAATCCATCGGCCGTCAGTAAACGCACCTATGCAATTTCTAACGTAAATCTGGCAAACTATTTTTTTAAGTTTCATACGCCCGAGAATAGTGCGACCCAGGATAGCATTCTAAAGTATGCAAATGTCGCCAAAGATAGTTACTTGATGCACGACCGAAACTATCTGATTATGGGGAATGTAAACGGCTTGCTTGCAGAAGTGGCCAAGAAACGTGGGAACGACCTCGCTGCCGAAAGTTATTTAATGGACTCCTATATTCATTTGAATGCCGCAAAGGCGCCTTCGTATTATGCCCTTGCCAACGTTACGCAAGGTCTAAGTGATTTTTATAATAATCGAGATGATTTTGAGAAAGCATTATTTTACCAGCAAAAGAAGCAAGAATTTAATCAAAAGATTTTCGACGAAGCAGAAATGCGGCAAGCCAAGCGGTTAGAAACGCAGTTTGAAAATAGTCGATTGCAAGCTGAGATACAGATAGGAAAGGATCGTGAACGTCAGCGCCGGATTCAAGTAATACTTTTAATTGGTCTGTGTGTATTGCTTTTTATTATTCTCTTGCTTCTTCGAATTTCAAGTCAAAATAAACATAGGTTGGCCCGCGAGCGCAATTTAAGGCTACAGCAACAGAAAGATGACAACGAGCGGCGCGCAAAGTTGGAGCAGCAATTTCAGCTCCAGGAGCAAGCTCGACTAAAGTCCGAGCAGGAGCTTCTGTATATCCGACAAGAACAGTTACATAAGGAAGCAATGGCCGATGCATTGCAGATCGAGCGGAAAAACAGGCTCCTTATTCAGCTAAAGGAGCGCTTTAAGCAGTTGGATACATCGGGTAATGTTGGCTTTATCAATCATATCATAAAGGAAGAAATGCGGCTAGAGGAAAAGGTCCAAGAATCGGCACGTGCATTTAAAGATATTCATCCGGATTTCTTTGAGAAACTCAAAAATCAATCCGAAGATAAGCTAACTTCACTCGAACTTAAACATTGTGCATACATTCATTTACAGTTGACCACCAAAGAAATTGCATCCGCCTTTCATATCGAACCTAAAAGTGTACGCGTTAGCAAATATCGAATTAAACAAAAGTTGCAATTATCCAAAGAAACTGACTTAGATAATTATCTGCAAACCTTAATTAGTAATTTTTAGCTCATGTGTTAATTCGTTTTAAGCTCTTGATATAAAGGTTTTTATGTGTTTTGTAGTCGGTTTGTAGTCAGCCATTATATAGCAAGTGGCGTCCTTCTGACGTAGATTTAGGAGCAAAGTATTTTTAACTAAAAATCTACCCGATGAATAAAGGTCACAATTTTTTACCATTTATAGAAGTCGTTGAATGGCATGATCAACCGGCACCAGTTATGATGTGGAAAGTGCCTGATGAGGATCGCGAGATAAAGAATGGGGCGAAGCTGATCGTTCGCGAGGGACAATCCAGTATGTTTCTGACACAAGGGACAGTAGCGGATATATTCGAGGCAGGTACTCATGTTTTACAGACCGAGAATATCCCTATATTGAGTCGTCTTAAAGGATGGAAACATGGTTTTGAAAGCCCTTTCAAAGCAGATGTATTTTATTTTGCGCGTAAACAATTTGTGAGTTTAAAATGGGGGACCCCCGCACCGGTGCTGTTACGTGATCCGCAATTTGGGCAGGTTCGTATACGCGCATTTGGTAGCTACAACGTGCGTATAAGTAATGTTGAGCGTTTTTTTCGGGAATATGCGGGAATAAGCGCAATGCTGACGATCAAGGATTTCGAAGCGAAGCTTCGGGACTACATCGCTCCTAAATTTGCCGAAGCCTTAGCCGATTTACAAGTTCCTGTGCTGGATATTGCACGTAACTTTTCGGTACTGAACAGTCAAATTGAACCCTTGATACAACCCTATTTTGAAGATTTTGGAGTAAGTATAACTCAATTTACCGTTTCTTCGGTTAGCCTACCCGATCAGGTAAATGAGTATTTTGATAAAGTTACCGGAATGAATATGGTTGCCGACGATACAGCTCGTTTCCGAGATTTTAATACTTCATTGGCAATTGGATCACCTGACAACTCGGTGTCGGGCGACGTTCAACAAGGTGTCGGATTAGGGCTACTCATTAAAGAAATGCAAAGCGCTCCCGCGGCACCGGTACTGCCTGCAAATGACGCTGCCAAGCCGAGTTCTAACGATATTACCGCCTCCTTATTGCAATTAAAAAAGCTATTCGATGCGGAATTAATTGATGAAAAGGAATATAAGGATAAAAAGACAGAATTACTTTCAAAATTATAAGCTAACAATGAATACACCAGATAAACAACGAATTTCATTAGTTGAACGACTAAAGAAGCAAGTATTGGAGCAGAAACGCGAGCCGATTGTCCTAGAGAAATCCAATACAACGATGCTTCAGTGTCCTGATTGCGGTGCAGGGCGCGCTAAAGTTGATGGGTTGACACATTGCGCTTATTGCGGGCGGCAATTGATTGAAGTCGTATTGAACGATGGTATAAATATAACGTCCAAGGATAATTCACAGTAGTAATTTGAGATATGAGTAATATATTTGGATTTAACAAAGAAAAAAAGACGGATCGAGATGATAAGGCGCAACCATTGGAATCTACGTCCGCTTTTAGCCGTTTTCAGGTGTTTCTGGCAAAACTAGACGAGCGCGCTCAAGAGATCGTGAAAGATGTCGAGGAATCGGCCCAAATTATTGCAGATGCGGATACAGATCCGTATAAGCGAAGTTTTCTACAGTTCAAATCTGCAATCCTAGCCCAGTTCACACAAATTATTCAGAAAGCAAGTGCAACCTACCAAACAAAAGTTATTCCTGCTGCACGGGGTATGGAGATGCTTGAAATAGCTCCTTTTTACGGCGATTGGAATGCACGTATGGTTGATACGATGCAAAAGTTGTTTCATGGCGTACTCGAGCGTGACTTGGAGAAAGAATATGCCCAAGCAATGGACGAATACAATTCCGCCGTTCATACATTTAGTTGTATGCAGTGTGGAGCAAAGCTCGAGATAGATAAATTCTATTTTCAATCATCTTATATCACATGTACCTATTGTCAAACACAAAATACATTCAATCCGGGAACCAAAGCACGGATGATTGAACATATTGTTCAACCACTGGCACGCGCGCGGTGTAGAGAATCGTATCAACTTTATAAAGAGAAAAAGGAGCTGACAAGTAAAAAAGACGCTAAAAAGGAGTTCCACGCTTATCTAGACGCACTGATCGATGAAATGAATGCCATCCTACCTGGAATGTCGCAGCAGCATGAAAACTATCGTACACGTATGTTGGCAGATTTTGAAAACGAAATTTTGCCCTGGTAAGAAAAGAAAAACAAATAGACACTTAAAAATAAAATATCATGTTTAAAAAGCTAATAAAAAAGTTTAATGACAAAGTTGAAGATTTTGCGAAAGACGCGATGAAAACTCAGCTTGAAAAGAATACCTCAGAACAACCCAGCGCCAATTATGGGCAAGAGGATATGCAGAAAATTTTTGACATGGGGACGGCCTCGGTCGGCGTTAAAACGATGAATACAGCAACCGAAGATCCAAACGATCCCTTACTGGCTCCCGTTCATGGTTTAACGATCGGTGATTATGCCGCTGGTGCCTATAAAATAGGAGAGGGCTGTACGGCGGATGAAGTGTCCGCAGCACTGGGAGTTGAAAGACCTATATGGGATGAGGTGCAAACGACTTGGAATAACAGAATGCGGGATGATACGAGTTATAACCTTGTGAACGTATACTCGAAGCATTTTGGTCAGGCAAAAGAACACCCAAAATTTGCGACCCTAGTCCCGAGTAACAAACCGCAGACCGATGTGCTTTCTGAGGATGCAAAAGCGACACTGGAAAGGTTGGAAACCGACAAACATTATTTCTTCGAGATCCAAGGCGCGCTTGAGGCTGCTTATGCCAATGGTATGGATGGCGCGCAGTGGTTAATCGATAATCTTGGACTTTCCGTGGGACAGGTGAATGGCGCCGGGACTAAATATATGAATGATTTCAGTGTGATGGCCCAAATGATGGCTTACCAAGAACAGAAAAAGAATGAGTACAATGAGCAGTTCAAAAAGGAGAATGGAACTGGTGGGGTAGTCGATGACATCGACTTTTAATAACGATCCTTCCTGTAGCAGCGTGCCAGACCTGCAAAATGAAAAGCGCTACGACAGGTTAATTGTGTAGCGCTTTTCTAAAGCTGAATCTAGCCGGGCTAGAGCTGTTTGATTTTTAAATTCCTAAAGGTTACACCGCGCGACCAATCTTGTAACGCTATTTGCCCTTGTGTATTTTTACCAAATTCAGGGTAATCTTTAAATCCACTACGTTTAATTTGCTCTTTCCATTTGGTGGAGTTGAAATCTGCTTCGGCAGTCATGACATCATTTAGATAGAAGGTCACTTTGCCATCTTTCTGAACTATTCTTGATTTATTCCACTCAGTACGAGGTTTTGTATTTACAAAATTTTTCTGGGGTGCAAACGTATACAAACAGCCTGAACGTTTCAATGGTTTATCGAAATCTACATGTGCATCATCGAGTAGTTGATATTCCGGCCCTGAATGGTAAGTGGCATTGATGTTTGTATCCTCAATTACATTAATAAACACGCCGCTATTACCTTCTTTTTCAAGTTTCCAATCAAAGATAAATTCAAAATTTTCGTAGGTATTATCACTGATTAAGTCGCCTTTTTGCGAGTCACTTTTTGGATCGCAGTAAATCGTGCCATTTTGGACGACCCAAGGAGAAGGGGCATCTTTTTTGTTGTATATATGCCAATTCTTTAGTGTTTTTCCATCAAATAAAAGTTCCCAGCCCGCTTCACTTTCATCTTGGCTAAGCGCATTGGGCTCCCCATGCGAAGAACCGCACGCATTAAAAAGGACGAACGAGATAGCCGTGCATAGGGCCATATTCAGTAATGTAAGTTTCATTACGCTAACTTAATGGAAAAACTGCGTATTATCAATTTTTTATGATGCCATAACCCGTGTGCGAGCGGAGTTTCGTGAATTTATACAGCATGGGGTGCAAAGCCGCTCCACCAGAACGTGCAGGGATTATTTTCCGGTAAAAGAGGTGCGCTAATGTGGATTGTTACTTCGGACCTGAAAAACATGGAGTACCTGTGGGAAAAGAGCTGCCAAGTAGTCCTTTACCGCATTCTTCGAGCCCGGTAATGTAATGATAAGCGTACTATCCGAAAAGCCGGCAATGCTACGCGATAACATAGAGGTGCCCACCCGCTGTTGACCATAGTTTCGTGCCTGCTCCATGATTCCTGGAATTTCGGTTGTAATATATGGTTGTACGGTTTCGGGGGTGACGTCACGGATCGACAAGCCTGTGCCGCCAGTGAATATCAAAAGATCCACCCCCTGGGCTTTGTATGCTTCAAGCTGCGTAGCAATTGCTTGCTGATCGTCGGGAACCACTGTGTATAGTATAGGACTGAATAGATGATTCTTAAGAAAGGCGACAATCGTTTTTCCTGACTGGTCCTGCTTTTCTTGTCGATATACGCTATCGCTGCATACCACGACGGCCGCTTTAAGATCTTGTGTTTGGAAGGCGGTATTGTCACTTTTTCCTCCTTTTTTTTCTATCAGCTTTATCGCGTCGATCGTAATCCCTTTATCAATAGGTTTTAACATATCATATATTACTAATGCAGCAACCGACGCACCATGCATCGCTTCGACTTCCACGCCAGTTTTGTATATGGTATGGACTTCAACCTCAATATCAACGGTGAGTGCATTTAAATTATATCGTATTGCTGCATATTCGATGGGTAAGGGATGACAATCCGGAATCATATCACTGGTCTTTTTTATTGCGAGCAGGGCCGATGCTCGAGCAAACTCAAAAATATCACCTTTAGGAACGGTTTTGTTTCGTATAGCTTGCATTGTTTGGGGCGATGAAACGATGATTGTTGCCCCCGCAATTGCTTTGCGCAAGGTGAAGTTTTTAAAAGTTATGTCGACCATTTTAATAGTTTTTTTTCCATGTATACGTGCTGTCGGCATATAATTCTTTCCCCCAAATTGGGAGCTCTTTTTTTACGCGTTCGACAACTTCTTCACAAGCGCTTATGGCAGCTTTTCTTCGCTCGCTGCTAACAAAAACAAAAAAGCAGATTTCCCCCACACTGACTGATCCCAAACTGTGGTAAACTAGGATGCTGTCTAGGGCATATTTGCTAGAAACGCTCTCGCTGATTGCCTCCATTTGCAGCATTGCGAGATCCATATTTGCCGTGTATTGTATGGCTAATACCGGTTTGTTATCGATAGGGTCAGCTCGAATTTGTCCAAGAAACAGCGCGTGCGCCCCGACGCCGGTTTTCGACTCGTGCCGGAGAATAGAGTCCGTTATCATCTGAACAGGTATTGCTCCTTCAGTAAATATGTTCGTGATTCGGTTTTCCATCGTGATTAAAGCGTCATAGCTGAAAGTCCGCCTTCCAAATTGCGAATGGAATAACTTGTGCCAAGTTTCTCTGTAAGCATTTGTGCGGCCGCCTGACTTCTTTTTCCTTCTTGGCATACGACGATTATCTCCTTTTTATCGATTTGTTGCAACGAGTCGGATAGCTGACTTAATGGGATTTGGATATGTTTACACTGCAATTTAGGAAATTCGTGTGTGTTGCGTACATCAAGGATTAGAACCTTACTTGAATCCTGAATCGTGAGAAACTCTTGGGAACTAATCGATGGTACGTTATTTCCTTTTATGCCGCAATGAACAGCATAATCGAAGTCTTCAAATTCCGCCAGCGAACTAGGAGCGAAACTGTCGCTTACTCGCTGCTTGGGAGAGATATCAACAATAACGGTATTGTAGTCTTTAATATTGATGATCATTAATTTATTGACAAGGGGATTTCCAACACCGGTTAACAGTTTTAGTGCTTCGGTTGCCTGGAGCACACCGATTACGCCCGGTAAAACACCCAACACACCGCTTTCATTGCAGTCTGGCGAGTCGAGTGGATTTGGAGGGGTGGGGAATAAGTCTCTGTAGGTTGTTTGATTCCCTCTTTCATCAGCCTTATTGAATATAGCAACTTGTCCTTCGTATTCGAATATTGCTCCAAATATCAATGGCTTATCAAGTAACATACAAATGTCGCTGAGCAAATAACGTGTAGAAAAGTTGTCCGTACAGTCAATCACAATGTCATAACCTTCGATTAATTCGATGGCATTCTCTGGAGAAATGTAGAGGATATATGTTTGAATATTGACCAGCGGGTTCAGTAATTTCAGTCTGTCGGATGCAACCTGTGCTTTGTATTCACCGATTTGTGTACTGTCATATAGTATTTGCCGATGTAGGTTGCTCAAAGAGATTCGGTCGTTATCGACGATTCCAATTTTACCAACACCTGAAGCGGTCAGGTACTGCAACACCGGACATCCTAGTCCGCCCGCTCCAATAACAAGTATCGAACCTCGTTGTAGCTTTTCTTGAGCCTGTGGGCCAAAATCACGTAAGCCATAATGTCTCGCGTAGCGCTCTTCTAATTTCATTTTTAACCTCCCGAATAGGGTGGCATTAAAGCCACCTGATCTCCCTGTTTAAGTTGAGTGTTTGTTTTAATTACCGTGTTATTAACGGCAATCACAAAACTGCTATTTTTTAATTTTGGAAATGCTTTGTTAATGTCGTCGATTAACGCATCTGTATTGGTTGCCTTGTGTGTGAGGGTGTCTCCAAGCACGTCAACCAATGACCCATAGCTTTTAATGGTAATACTCATCATTTCAAATGTAATATTGTTAAACTCTTTAGTTTCTTTACTTACCGGTGACCGGTGACTTCATCCGTGGGTGAAAGCAATGCGAAACTTTCTTCCTGACTTCCGCCGGAAGCCTCCTGGATATTTCATACCTGAATGAGGCCGTCATCGACGTTCGTATTAAACAGTTCGTCCCACGAAAATACAACTTTATAATTATCTCGCGCAGTGCACACAATATAATAATTGCTGAATTCCTTTGGCAAATTTTCCGCGAACGATATATCTCTTAGGACGTCTTTTAAATGGACGGATTTTACTTCGTGGAAGGTGCTTTTGTATTGTTCTGCATGATTGCTTATTACTATGCTTTCTGACGATCGTTGATCCAAAGCGTATATATGTTTACTCGAGATCCAGACTATTTTATTGCAAAAAGTTGTTTTGCCGCGGACATCATTTGTCTGCGCGCAAAGCATACATAGATTCAAAATTGGGATAACCGTTAGTAATAATTTCATAATTTTGGTATCGTGAAAAGTAATTTATAAGAAGCGAGCGCCAATACGGAGGCAAGTACATATTTTAACCCTTCTTGATTTAATTTTCGAGCGCCAACGTATGCCCCTAGTATCCCGCCGCTAAATGCGACAATCACATAGATCCACATATGATTATTAAATACGATGCCTTGGGTTAACATGCCTCCAAGGCCAGCTATCGAGTTTACGAATATGAACGCTGCGCTTATTGCGGCGGTTTGTTTTTGATTCGTCCATTTCAGTAAAATTAGTATAGGGGAAAGTATGATTCCTCCACCGATCCCAATCATGCCTGAAAGTAAGCCAACAATTGCACCTATAACAAGGGCGATGTAGTTATTGGAATCCTTAAGTTTATCATGGTCAGCGCTTTTGAAAAAGAAAAATTTGATGATAGGAAAGAATAATAACCCGCCCAATATTTGTTTATATAAATAGTCGTCTAAGTTTATTGTACCCCCTATGAAGGCCATAGGGATAGATCCTATTGCAACTGATAAAAATAGCTTTTTCTTAAAATGATTTCCCGTGTAGTACTGCAAAAAAGAAGTTAATGACACAAATAGGTTAAGTACGAGTGCAGTGGGTTTCATCGCTTGTGGTGCAACACCATAGAGTACCATAAGTGCCAAGTATCCGCTCGCGCCACCATGCCCCACCGATGCATATAAAAAAGCAACAAAAAAAAGTAGTATGTAAAACCAGTCCATAGCTTAAAATTTATAAAGCAGGCATTGTGTAAAACATACGCCCCGTTACGTCTTCACTTTGGTTGAGTGCGTAATTTTTATCAAAGATATTATTCCGCCCTATGTTAAGAGAAATCCGTTTCCAAATTTTCACACTACAGTGGTCGTAAAATATAAGCGTTTTTATGGAATGATACTCGTTCATACGGTTGCTAGCATTAAAATAGATAATCTGTTTATTCCATTGCGGCCTTTCCCAATAGCGTGTTCGTGTAAACAGTCCGCTGAATCTATGTTCGTTCCCACATACAACGGATTTTCTTTCTTGTCCCTTTGGTAAGTGTAGATTCGCTCGCGCGTACTCGGTCTTTTGATTTTTGTTTTCTAGGGCGTACACATCTATTTCATCAATTTTAAAAGTGTAATCTAATGAGTCCGATTCGGTTTGCGTGAGACAGATATGGATAAATAGCAATGTTTTTATCTTGTCAGTAGCAAATTATTAAAATTACCCGCCAATTGATATCATACTACGGTTTTGCAGCACTTCGGGCTGAATCATAGTGAAATCGGTTTTCAGCTGACCACCGAGTCCTTTGGCTTTAGCGAGAATATTTTGTTTAATTAACGGTAGTATGGCTTCACTTCTTCGTAGTGGATTAAGTAGGTCCGTTTCATGTTTGGAGAATAAGCAATTCTTTAGTTTTCCATCCGCGGTCAGCCGGATTCTATTGCATTCCGAACAAAATGGCGCCGTAAGCGTGCTTATAATTCCAAATCGACCTTGGTAGCCCGGTATTGAATACAATTTACATGTGTCGTGTTTTTCACCGGCGATCGGTACGAAAGCGTAAGAGCGTGCGAGCTGATCCGTAATCTCTTGATATGTCATGACTTGATTGCTCGTCCATTTGTTATTGTCGAACGGCATAAACTCAATAAACCGAACGTCGATATTATTTGATCTTGTCAATTCAATAAAATCAACTAGCTCCTCGTCGTTGACCCCTTTCATCATAACGACGTTAATTTTCACTTTGAGCTCGTGTTGAAGGAGTAGGTCAATGTTGGCGCGAACTTTATCAAAATAGTCTCGTCGTGTTATTTTTAGGAATTTTTCACGACTTAGTGTATCTAAGCTAATATTTATACTTGAAAAATTAGTTGCTATGATTTGCGGAAGTAGCTCGTCAATCCGGATCCCATTGGTGGTCATATGTAGTTCAACGGGGAACTGCGCGAATACCTTTAGTATGTCCCGGATATCCTTACGCACAAGTGGCTCGCCGCCAGTTAATCTGATTTTATTGATGCCGTTTTCAACCAATGTTTTTACGATTGTCTCGATTTCATGAGGCTGCATCAAGTTTTTTGTCGGTGTAGAGGCGTAATTTTCCTCCGGAATGCAATAAAAACACCTTAAGTTACAACTATCTGTTAAAGAAATCCGAAGATAGTTATGTATACGTCCGTATTTGTCGGTTAAAATCTCACTCATTCTATCTGTTTGTGTATTGTGTTGGTATTTATCGATGTCTTTTTATTGTTTTTAATTTATTTAAGTAAATATAGTTAATAAAGTATAGATTTTAGTCTTATTTTGTGTTAATAATAGTGTTTTAGCATGTTGGTTTATCGATAAAAATTAATTTATCCCATTTTAGTTGTGGTTTTTAGTCTTATATGTTGGTTTTATAATTGATATCGCAAGTGTAATATCAATAAATGTGTTTGATTACTTTATTTAGTGTTTTAATATTCGAATAACACGCTCTCCTTCGTTTTTTTTGGGGGGATTATAGACTATATAGCGATATTTCGACTGTTTTTTGTGCTAGTTTTACACCTGGATGTGAAAAATGTGTTTCAAGGAATGATAAATTCAATTCACTAGAGGACCTATAACTCTACGATAATACAATGTTCTGGTCGGAAATTGCGATGTGAGTTAATAGAAAAGTTTTAGATTTGTTCATGCAAATTATAACCCTTTCTGATACACATGGCAAGCACGGCAAAATAGAAATTCCTGATGGTGACATAATCATACATGCAGGCGACGTAACTTCGATGGGGCGTAAACACGAAGTGGTCGCATTTTTCGACTGGTTTGCTAGTCTAAAACATCCACATAAGATCTTTATACCGGGCAATCATGATTTTTTCTTTGAAGCATTACCCGAATACGAAATTCTAAAATGGATTCCTCCCGGAGTTACTTATTTGAACGATTCGGGTGTTGAATTAGAAGGTCTGCGGTTTTGGGGCTCGCCAATCACGCCTTGGTTTAATAATTGGGCTTTTAACAGGCTACCGGGCGAGGATATCAGGAAGCATTGGGCCCTGATTCCGGCAGAGCTCGATATTTTGATTACGCACGGTCCGCCACGTGGAATTCTTGATAAAACAGTCGGCGATGAGCTTACTGGTTGCGCCGACCTTCTTAATTCCGTTCGGGCGGTGAAGCCGCTATACCATATTTTTGGACATATTCACGAGGGCTACGGGATGTATAAAGACCAGGACACCACTTTTTTGAACGCCTCGGTTTTAGATGAAATGTACCAAGTGCGCAATCAGCCTTGTACATTTGAACTGTAAAATAGCATAACGCGTGAAGCGCGGAGTAACAACATGATCAAAAAATCAGTAGAATTTGGTCACGCGAAGTCTGGCATAAGAGATGCTAGCCTTTTTTCTTTTTCATCTCTTGTCGCGCCTTTTTACCCGCACCTATGTTATAGGTTTTCGCATTGCTAGCTTTCTTCGTGTGAAAAGCGGCGCCGCGATTATTTTCGGCATCTTTTTGCGCTTGGTTATTTTTAATACTTTTTTTATTTGGATCATAAATAATGACACCGTCTGGGAGTTCCATCTCTTGCATTCTTTCACCCGTATGCTGTTCGATACGCTTGACGCTCGGTAGTTCGATGTCGGTTGCGAGTGTAAAAGCAAGCACTTCCTCTTCGGTCGACCGGACAATATATTTGACGTATTGTTCAGAATGCTCTGGGAGTTCAAAGTGAATGATAAATGGTATATCGTTTAAATCGACCTCATCGGTGTGTTCGTTTGCTATAATTAGCACGCGGCAGTCCGGACGCTTTTTAAATCCTTGGATGTCGTCAAATCCAAACGTCTCAAAGAATAGCGGATTTAATATGGCTACTTCATAGGGCTGGGTCTGAAATAACGATTCGGCCAATTTCTCTGCGGTATGGCGTGTGTTTACAAGTAATACAACCTTGTCAAATATTTCTTGATCGGCAAGTAATACATTTAAAAGGTTAATTTTTGTGGTGAAGTTCGGCACATGGTAGATGAACTGTGGGTACACATCAAGCTTACGCTCCAAGGGTTCTTCTGCTTCGATGGTCGTTGGCGCTTTCATGAAAACATCAATCATATGATGCAGTTTATCGTGCTCAACTGTACTAAAAACTAGGTGTTGACATTTTTGTGCACTTTGGGCAAGCTCACGAACGGTATTTGACATCCCTTGCTTGATGATTTCCTCAGCATCATCGACGATGAATGTTTTTAGCTTATTTAAATTGAGTCCCAGTTTAAGATATACGGCACGTGCGCGGCTTGGAGTTGCTACAACAATATCGATTCCATCGACGAGTGTATCGATCTCTTCTTCCATGCTACCACCGGTACGTAGGCCGGCAATGCTTAAATTTTTATTTTTACTTAAGGTGTAAAATTGATCTACAATTTCAGTGATACGCTCCTGATCGGGCGCTAAAATTAGCACTTTAGGAGCTTCGGCCGGTTCGAATTTTAAACTAGTTAGCACGCTCAGTATATAGGTTGTCGTTTTTCCCGCTCCCTCTGGTGCAATAGCAACTATATCATGGCCGCCAAGGATTCTAGACATTGTCTTTAACTGAATTTCTTTGGCTGAAAGAAAACCTAATTCTTTCACTGATGCAGTTAACCGCTTGCTTAATTTTAATTTTTCTAATGACACGCCTTGTATATTTTGATTCCGCCCACAAAGTTAGCTAAAAAACTTGGTCCAACCGCTATGGGGCATACGGCGGAGCGATCGTGATATAGGCACTCAAGGATTTGTTTGCCGGTGAGTCGGTCGTAAATAGAACGCGTGAGTAGAAAGATACCCTAAAACAAAATGAAGGATCATGGCTCATAAAAGAGCCATGAATCCTCAAGATAGGTTTCGCTAAACTACAACATCAAACTTCACCTATTACAATTTTTTTATGCGCCCTTCGTCTTAAGCAATTACTTGGGGAGTTTCAACATTCGAAATTCCGATAATTGAAAACTACCGCTGGATATCCGCGATATAATATGAATTCGGTAATAAGCGTACGGCGTGCTGTTGTCGAAGGAAAATCTGCGCGTTTGCTTACGTTCGGTGAACACTTCATCGGTCCGTGTGTCGATCACATCCCAATTTTCACCATCTTGTGAACCCATGATTTCCCAGCTTTTCGGGTCGCGGCTTTCTGAATCGTTGCCCGAGGTCATTGCATACCCGTTAATTACTGTCGGCTGCGAATAATCGAACTGCCAATAGAAATAATCATCGTTTACACCGTTTACATAGGTCTTGGTGTTGATGTCGTTATCGATAAGTTTTAAGGATCCTTCCCCCGCATCTCTCCCAGAGCCATTCTCGTGCGAGATGGAGAATTCACTATCTAAGATCGTCATATCCTGCACGACACCCCGGCCAGTAAGTAGCATCTCTAAACTTAATGTCGATCCTTTGGGTGTTTGTAAGGTTACAAAAACTGTTTTAAATTCGCCCTCGGGAATACTAACATCCATGGTTGGCTCTTGCGAGCGAACGATATATGTGTTGGCATCGACCATTTCCAACCATTGTATACTTTCTACCTCTATCGGCGTATCATAACTCATCTGAAGGTTATCACTCGAAGGTTTTGCAACTAGTTTTACCAATTTTTCCGGTAGAATATCGATTAATTCCTCGCGCTGCGCCCAGTATCCTTCGTCATTTTGGACGACCATTTTCACATTGTACGAGCCCGTGTTTAAAAATGTATGTACAGGTGATGCTGTGGACGAGGTGCTATCGTCGGCAAATGACCACTGCGCTTCTACATAATTTGTCGAGCTATTCACAAACTTGATGGTGAAAGGATCCTTTGCATCGACGGTTTGATAGGTAAATGCCGCTGTAGGCTTGGCAAGTAACCCTTCATTATCAATAATCGGATCGTCTTTGTCGCTACAAGCAGTAACTCCACTTAGTAGAAGGCCAATTATAAAAAAATATTTTATGTTCATAATTTGTTCTTTTTAAGTCTTAACGTACTTTTATCATTCGCCACTCAGTCATTTGGAACAGGTTCGTACCTCCTACAATAGAAGTTATTTTTAAGCGGTAATGCGTATATGCTACGGGGTAGGCTACATTGAAACGCCGCGTCATTAACCGCGTTTCGAAGACCTCGGATTCGCGACGATCGACAGTTGTCCATGTCTGTCCATCGTTTGAGCCTAGGAGTTCCCACGAATTGGGGTCACGCTGGTTTGCATCGTTACCTGAGGTAAAGGTGTAGGCACCGATTTTTTGTGCTTGATCATACACTAGCGTCAATTCAAGGTCACCCGTGAAATTCCCTTGGAGGAATTTCGAAGAATAATTGTTGTCAATCAGTTTGTTTGACCCTTCATTGGCGTCCGGTCCACCGTCATTGTCTCTATTAACGGAAAAAACCCCTAAATTGGTAACATCTTCTTCCAGTATATTATTACAATCGATCAGCACGGTCGTTGAATTTTTAGATGGATCAACTAGATGCAAACTAGGGTCCGATAGGCTGACGACAATCGCCAGATACTTTCCTTCGTTATCGTTGATCGTACTCCAAGGTACGTCGATCGAGAATGTTGCTTCACTCGAGTTGCTGGTAAAGTTTAATTTTGAACCGACGGTATATTGGTCGCTTTGCATGGCGATGGTATTCTCTGGAAGAATTTGGTTACCCACCATATCACTGATGGTGTCAGCATTGGCGCTGATGTTCACCGAAAAAGCGTTCCCAGGGAAGCTCGCCAAGCTCGCCATAATCGGGATGTTTATCCCTCCCGACGCACTCGTGTAGTTCAAACGATCGCTGACGTTTATTATTTCGCCGCCGGTTTGCAAGGAAATAAAGTGAATATCCTCATTGCTAAGCAATTCGTTAGTGCTCAATACAATGACACCTGTATCGTTATTTTTGTCCACCGTGTTGTCTTTACTGGCATTAGCCAAGGTATAGCCAATAGCGATATCTTCGCCGAAGTATCTCTCTACTTCGGTTCGAGAAATCGTTATCTTAAATACCGCGCGATCGGACCCATAATCAACTTTGGCAACATTGTCGATATGGATTGCAGCAGCAGAAATCGCAGATACATCAGTTAACGTACCCGCTGCAATTTGTGTTTCAACAGCTTCTTGGTTGACGCGTAATCCAATCTCGAATGCACGTGAGGACGGCCCACTCAAGGCTAAACCAATCGTAACGGTAATCGATTCATTCGTTTTGGTAATATTGTCCGTTGTAGACCCCGCAGACACCAGGACACTGCCCGCATCAGTAAGATTAAAATCTTCTAAACTGGATTCTTGACAAGCGGCTACTATGCAAAGTAGCACCAGGATTGAGCCTATATGTTTTATTTTTTTCATCGTTGTCATGTTCGAGTTACTTATCTAACCATACGCGTCCGTCCAATTGCCAGTTGAGCTGCCGTGGAACTTTTAACCAGCTGATAATTTGTGCCGGCACATCGAACGTGCGTGGTACTAGCTGGCCGAGTTCCTCGGTGGAGGGCGTACATATGTAGTCGTTTAATAATGTGGTTGGGTAACCAGCTTCACCGAGCGTCAAGTTTGCGCCGAATGGTCCCTCGTCAAACACCATACCTTCTGAGTTGGCCCCCATGAGTGGCCAGTATCCGGCAAGATAATCGTAATAAGGGTGATTGGGGTCCACACCGACCTCACAACTATACTGGGCAACCATATCTTCGGGCATCGCAATTTTCCAGATCTTGGCGTCAGCCAAGTAAGCGTCCGACCGCCAGCCCTCACGTGTCGGAAGAAATCCTATACGTAGCGGCCAGTCAGAATCCATGTTTCCCCAGCCGGTGATATTCCCCTCGCGGTTGAATTCTCCGTTGGTGTATAATCGCACGAAGCGCTCACCCTCACGCTGTAAACCCACAACCGTGATGGTGTTCCAAGTTGCATCGTTTAGGCGTTGGTTTTCGTCAGCCTTAATCTCCCCGTACCCCGTATCACCACGCGCGTTGAAAACCCAGAAGTTATCCGACAAGTGGATGACCCATCCATTCATTAATTCTTGATCCCATCCGCCTTGCCAAGTTTCCCTTTTACCAATTAAAGAGGGGTGGCTGAATCGGTAGTTATTATTCGATCCTCGATTCTTCTTTACTTTTATTTCGATCGTGAAATCCTCGTCTCCCAAGTTGTATAATTCATTTTCATTGGATTGTAATTCCGCATATTTTGTGTCATTAAAGCGCATGAATTCGCCAGAAAATTTATTACCGATATAGGGTTTACCGATGAATTTTGAACTATAGCTTGGTGAATACATAATCGTAAATGTGTTCACTGCAGGTTCACTAAATACAGTGTTGTCGTTCTCGGATTCCGGAATCGTAAATTCTCCTCCCTGACTGGACGTGATAACCACTAACCATTTTTCTTGGTCAAAGTTTTCACGCTGGTTGAGCGATTCTAAAATATCACCAACTTGGCTGTCAAAAGTGTAGATAGCATCGCTGTAAGTGTCGAAGGAAAGATCGAAACCACTTTCCAATCCAGCACGTTGCACATCCTGGAAGTGTGCTGTAATCATCGTACAGTCATCCGCCTGAAGTGCGGTTTTTACTTTACTGGTAACATCTTCATCGCTAGAAGCTTGCTCGGTTGTCACATCGTTACCATAATTTTCCAAAAACTGTGGGTCGGCACTGATCAGCGCTAATTTTGAATCACTATTAAAGTTGGTTATTCTCGAGAAAATAGTAGGGTACAAGTCCAACTTGTTCGTTGAAAAATCATTATCAACCACACCATGTTTATTGATACCCACCCCGGTTATAATATCCGTCCAATTGGCGGCAATGCCCTGCGCACCTTCTTCACTCAACGATGACCAGCTATGAATTGCTTGCGGTAATAGCTGCGTGAATACCGGTGTCTTCGCATCGCGAACCGACTGCCCGCGCGCACCGTCGACAATCAATAAAAGGACTTTAGGTTGCCCATATTCGATATCGACCAGTTCCTCGTCTTCTTCTCCGGATGGAATAATCTTTGTAAACTCTTGGTTACAACTATTAAATACACTCGTGGCAATCAAGGAGAATACCAGAAGCTTTATCGCGTTTACTTTCGTTTTCTTTTTCATGAGCTTCATTTATTCGATAATTACTCTAATTAGGTTGGATACGTCTTGGTTATTGAATTTATTAAAGTTTCCCATCAGCAATAAGGCTCGTTTGCCGTCTTCGGATGTCGTTTCTTCGATTTTTGTTATTGAGCCGGCGAACTGTCCGGTAGCATTTAAGTCGGATGCAGCGAGGCTACCGTCGGACTTCAGGATCATAAAGCGGGTTCTTGTAATCCCATCATAGGTTAAGAAGCTACCCGAGACCACAATGAGTCCATCGTTTAGCTGCTTTGCGTAGTTTGCGGTCCCGCCAACAAAACTTCTCGCCCTGAAACTTTCATCGACCGTTCCATCTGCATGGAGCAGGGTCATGAATTGTGCCGGTTTCCCATTGAAGCTCTTAAATTGTCCTATAACCATATATTTTTGGGTATGTTCGTTGAAGGTTACATTTGATATTGCGTAATCGGCGCCCGTGCCACCGGTATTAAACGTCTCGTCAATCGTACCATTTTGGTTCAGCCGCGTAATATAGCCTACATTAACCTTGTCGAACGTCGTGAAAGACCCAAATACAACGATCTTCCCCTTTAATGCACCCGTTTGGTGACGCAGGGTCGCAACACTTCCGTTACCGCCGGCAAACGGGGTATTTCCGCTAAAGCGGAAGGTCTTGTCTAAGGTTCCGTCGAGATTCAGACGCGCCACGTGACGTATCTCGATACTATCCAAGATAACCGAATCCCTTGTTTCGCGCTGGTTGGGCTGGTCGTAACGGCGGCTAACATAGTAGCGGAAATTACCCGTAGCAATGAGCTTGTCATCGTCTGGATAAAGTTTCGAAACAGCCGAATTAAAACCACCATTGAATTTTGGGACATATTTCGTAGTATCAGCTTGATCCGGCCTTCGGAATGGTTTAATACCAATAGAATCTAATCCCCCGGTGAGGTGTAAACTGGTAACATTGGAGATGCTTTCATTTTTCTTATCAAATCCCGAAAACGAACCCGCAATATAATATCGATCGCCGATCTGTGTGATGCTATTCAGCGAACCATTCGCTCCGAGCCCCGTTCTCCAACTCACGTCATAAACACCATTGGAATACGTGCGTACCAAACGGTTTATTGGCCGTACTAAACCACGACGATTGTAATCCGTAAAACTCCCTACGAAAATTACTTTTCCATCGGGGAGCACCAAGCGGTTGTTTACCCAGTTGTTGGTACCCTGTATGGCCTCCCAAGTAGGGTCAATTTTCACTTTTCCTTCGACATCGAACTCCGGCCCGAATACGACAATATCATCGATCGTTATAGAAGTAACCCCCGTGCTTGCATAAGCCGGGACGCGCACCTCGACCTCCGTGTCGGTGACATTGATAATCTCCGCCTGTTGTCCATTAAACTTGAAGACTGCCTTATCCCGGAATTCGGATAATCCCGCTATTTTGAGCTTCACAAGTGTACCTTCCGACCCTTGTGCGGGGACTGGTGGCTGTGATCGATCGAATACGACAGGTAGTGCTGGCTTACCCTCTTGATAAGGCTCGGAGAAAAACGTGCTTTCTTTCACGCAGCTACTGAGCATAAAAAGACAAGACAATAGCGTAAATAAATAATTTTTTAATACATTTTTCATGAATCCTACCTTTTGCTTTGAATAATATCTGATCTTATCTGTGAGTCACTAAACCCGAACTGCCCATCCACGTAATTTAAGACGTGGACAATGCCGTTAGTAGGCTGTATATCGGAAGATGCAACAGGGATGGCATTGAATACCGTCGGTTCGCCCAGATCTGTGATGTAGGCGATATGGAGTTGGCGGTATCCCATGTACTTTAAGACAGAATTCCCGTCGGAGCTAACCGCATCGTTATATTTTACACCGATATTAAATACTGCATCGCCTTGCGAACTGTAATTCTGACCGCCATATACGCTCATTAGGTTGTAGTCTACCTGTGGGTAATCGGCGAGTTTGTTTTTACCATTGAAAATATGGCGATGGAGATAGAAATTCCAAATCACTGAATCCACATCGCTAAGCTGTTTAACGGTATCCAGACCTAAACTAAATAACAGGTTATTTAGTCCATTCGTGTTGACGTCACCGATTAGACTCTTTATATCCTCATCGCGAGGCGCAAAGAAAGTAAACTCTTCGCTGCTAAACTTCTCTTCCATTCCCGCTAGTCGGATAATCTGTACGATGGTATCAAACTCGCGTGGTTTACTATCGAGGTAATCCATTACAGTACCGTCGAACTCGGCAACTGCGCGCTCCCCATCGGTATAATAATCGTCTTTGGAACATGAAGTAGCATAGATACAAGTTACACATACTAATGCGACGACCTTAAACATGATTTTTTTTAGTGTTTTCATTGTATTATCTGCCTGTTGTAGTCCAATATTCATTTAATATAATTTGCGGATTGTAAATTCGTGCGCTCTCGTTTAAGGGCCATGTCCATGCTCGCCGATTGTACTGATCGATATTCATTGGCGCCATGGTCCACTCGGCGTTAAGTATGCGACGCGTACGAATCAAATCGAAGTAGCGCTGTCCCTCACCGATAAGCTCTCTGCACCGCTCTAAATAGATGAAGTTCTTCAAAGCACCACCGCCTTCACCGCTATAGCTGGATGCCTGTGCGCGGCTGCGCACTAAGTTAACTGCTGCAGTCGCTTCGGCAGTACGATCTAATTCCGCTAAAGATTCAGCGTATAATAAAATCGCATCGGCATACCGGAAGATGATAATGGAATTGTCAGGATATCCGCTTTCGTTACCCGAGGTATAAACATTTCCACCGAATTTTTTCATCACAAATTGCCCATCATCCGAAAGGATATCCTCAAACCACACGTCGCGCCGTTTGTCTGCCTCTCCGGTAGGGTATATTTTCTCCATATAAATCGAGCTAAAGTAAGCTGGACTAATGGACTTGTCATGGCGTGGGAAAAGATAAGGCCAGCGAAGGAAATGACTCCAAAATTGGTAGTGATTTCGTACATCGAACACATCTAAAGTCTCTGGAAACAATGTCGCATCACCATAATTGACACTTTGGTAAAATTCGAATAAAGATTCCTCGGTCCGTCCTTTAGAAACCGCCGCCCACGAATCTTCGGTCATAGGGTAGAGACGATGTGCTTTGCTGTCGATCAGCTCTTTACCGAGCTCCGTAATTTTCGTGTGGTAGCTCGTGCTATTTCCACGATCAAAGGAAGCATTCCAAGCATTCATGTGCATTAAGAGTGCTACGATGGCTCCCCTTGCGGGACGAGCACCACGCTCGGCCGGATCGCTTAGCGTCCAGGTTATTTTTTCTTTTTCGGGCTCTAGGTCCGCAATACATTTGTTTATTACCGAGACCATATCTTCGCGTGGCAAGGATTCTGAAAAATAAGGTTCCGTATAATAAACTACATCGCCATACAGACGAACCATCCAAAAATAGGTGAAACTGCGCATGAATTTTGCTTCGGCAACATAGCGGTCTTTATCAGCTCCCTCGACACCAGGGATACCTTCATCCAACTTCGATAATAATATATTTAGGCTTTGGATAACCTGATAATAACCATCCCATTTAGTAATATTCTCGAGTTTGTAGTCTCCGTAGATCGGGTTGTAAATGGCCGTTAATAAGTCATTATTGCCTAGTATTTCAACGACCCTTCGTTCAGCAGGGTCAAGTGGGCGCGTTCGAGCGTCGCCGGCCTGCGGCGATGCAATTATTTCCCCTGAACGAGCCTCGCCCGTAGCACCCATAACCCAACTTTCCTGAATCTTCGAAAAGAATTTCGCATAAACAAAAGCCATGTTGGATTCGACATCCGCTTTAGAGAGGTAAAAGTTATTACCTGTTAGCCGGTCGATTGGGTCTACCGTGAGATATTTTTGACAGCTGCTGGTAATCAATATTGTTGCCGTAATCACAAGCTTGGCGAGAGTTCTATAGTTCTTGATAAAATGCTGCTTATTCATGGTGATTAAAATGAAAGATTTAAACCTAGGTTATATGTTCGTGGGACGGGATAGCCGTTAGAAAGATCTCGGCCCATACTCGTCACGTTTTCTGGGTTTGGTCCGCTATACGTTGAAAACGTTGCGATATTGTCCAGGGAGCCGTATACACGCAGGCGCTGTAGGCCAAACCGCTCTAGGAAGGGACGAGGAAAGTTGTAGGCGAGGATAATGTTGTTAATTTTTAAGTAACTACCGTTTTCTTGCCATAGTGTTTGATCGTAACGAAATGGCCTAACCGTCTCGCTACGGGTATAAGCATAAGCATATGGGTACTTCGCGATATCGCCCGGCTGCTGCCACATGTCATATTCCTCTAGCGGAACAACAACTTTATTGTCTTCTCCTTGTCCAAAGGGATCGGCCATCAGTCCCATACGTTCAGCGAGCGCATTGTTGAGGATGGTTCGTTTTGCAGTATATGAAGCATAGACGCTCAACTGGAAATTTTTGTAGGTAAAGGTGTTCTGTATCCCCCCTGTAATTAGTGGCTGTGAGTTTCCTGTTCGCGCGTAATCGCGGGTATCCAGTATGTAGTCACCGTTACGGTCGACCCATATCGGGTCTCCCGCCTCGAAAAATGTTCCATCTTGCGTACGGTAGCGCAAACCCGTTGCCGGATCGACTGGCACATCCTCATCACGTGCATATACCCCTTCATTAAGTAAAAGGTAATTCGACAGGGTAGAGGTCCCGACACGGAAAACGATGTTTTGCCCATTCACGTTATCCGAGTTCCACTTTATAAATTGTCCGCCATAATGAGAAGGCAGTTTGAGCAGTACGTCTTTATTTAGTGCGCCATTAATTGAAAATGTCCACGTAAAAGGGCTCGAATTAGGTAGTGGACGTATATTAAGGGCAAGCTCATGTCCGTAATTTGCAATCGCGGCATCATTTGAAGCTAGAACATTGAAGCCAACCGATGAGTTTAAGAACTGATCAAATAGTAAGTTGTCAACCTTTTTATAATAGGTATCGTACACCAAGTCGATCTTGTTGTTGAATAATACCAGGTCGAGCCCAAGGTTATACTGCATCGATGTGGTTGGTTTCAAGTTCGGGTTTGGAATTTGTCCAAAATCGATACCGATTCCTTGCTGTTGGTTATAGTTTCCTTGGATATTATAACGTCCGTATATCCGTTCCAATGTGCTATTAGGCATGACGTTTATACCCCAACTTGCACGGATTGATCCCACATTCAACCAAGGTGCCCAGTCTTTGATCCAGGGTTCATGATGCGCATTCCAGCGTACGCCGATCGCTGGATTTTTCGTATATAGGTTTCCGAATCCGTTTCCGGAAGAACCGTCCATACGGTAAGAAAGATCGACTACATATCGGCGTTTGTAGTCGTAGGAAGTAGACATTGCAAATGAGACTGCACGTTCATCTTTAAAGTTATCCAACAAGCCACCACCACGTGAAAAGTAACCATCAAAACCGAGCGGGCCTTGAAAAATGTCGTTCGGGGTACGCTCCTGACTGATAACAGAGTTTTGTCGCGACACATTGCGTACCTCATTAAATAAATTAAAAAATAAATTATGGTTATCGTTAATTGAGGTCACGTAATTCAATGAACTTCGGCTATAAAGTTGTGTTTCACGTCCTGCGAAAGAGTAAACTTTTGAAAATTGGTTGTTCGCAGCCGCCGGCGTGAAGGTGTCCTCCGTGCTGGATACAAACTCATAACTAAAGGCGGATGTAAGGCGTAATCCAGTTACGATCTCGTACGACCCTTCGATAAACGGACGTATTAAACGAACATTATTCGTGTTTTTCGTACTGATGGAAGATATATAATCGGAGGAAGCCAGATAGAAAGAAGGAGGGGGGAGCAAGGTCGAAGAAAGGCCGCCTTTGGCAACGCCTGATTGCAAGATCCCAGTACCGTCCCCTTTATTTACTTTTCCGACCTGCGCAAATACTTGACCCGTGAAGCGGAGCTTATTGTCTGGGCTGTAATCCATACGTAAGTTGGTAGAATAACGATCAAATCCCGTGTTCCGGATAATCCCCGTTTCGCTGTAGTAACCCAAATTCGCTTTGTAGGAAAGAATCTTGTTCCCACCGTCAACACTTAAATTGTGACTATGGTTAAAAGTCTTTTGAAAATAGAGGTCTTGCCAGTTTGTTGAGTTGTTGAAATAAGCATTCAAACTATCTGATAAATGCGGTGTACTTTGAATGCGGTCGATATCTGCCTGCGTTAACGCATTTCCGTATATCTGTTGTAATTTGAGCCTTCGTTCCAGATTCCCGCCAAGGGTTGGACGTAGTTTGGGAGGTGTTTTAATAAATGTGTTGTTTGTATAATTGATGCGCGGTATTTCCGAGTTACCTCTTTTGGTATTGATGATAATTACACCGTATGCCGCTAAAGATCCATACATAGAGGTTGCTTGGGCATCTTTCAGTATCTCAATACTCTCGACATCTTCTGGCGGAATCATTGATAGGGGACTAATACCTGGACCTTGCTGCTGTAAGCCCATTTCTGAAGCTCTATCGGCATCCAGTGGGACGCCATCGATTACATACAAAGGCGAGGTAGGCATCAGTATAGATTCGTTGCCCGATCCCGTGACGGTCAGCGTCGAAAGGCCGCGGATTTGTGTCGTTCCTCTATAGCCTGGCGCACCTGTATTTACTTGGATATTCATGCCGGGCACCTTACCTTGTAACAACGATTCGAGTGGTCCTGGCACATCTCGAATATCATCTGCCGTTAGTATAGTGGATGCACCTGTAGATGTTTCCTTTGGGCGCTTTACATACCCGCGCGTGACAATAACCTCTTCGATACCTTGATCCGAAGGCGTTAACGAGACGTTTAATGTACTTTGATTGTTCGCAACGGACACGCGTTTATTGACATAGCCCAATGCGGTAAAAAGTAGTGTTGTTTTTCCATTGAGTGACACGGTGAACGTTCCATCGTTGTTGGTTGCAACCAGGGCGCGTCCTGTTGTGGTATTAATAATAGTGATGTTACCAAGGCCATTCCCTTGATCGTCAACGACTTTACCGCGCAGCGTGTTTTGGGCCGTAGCGGAGAGACAAAAGCTCATCCACATTAAAACTAAGCTATATATGATCTTTTTTTTCATGGAGAACTGTATTATTCGTTTTCAAATTTTGGGTTATCGTTTCGAAAGTGAAATACAATTTCCCAGTCGCCCTTCTTAAATATCTTAAAGTCGAAAGTCATCTCGCCCAACACCCGGATGCCGCCCCATCCTAAACGCGAATACTTAATGTCTAGGTTTGCCCAGCCGCCAGAACCATAGGGTGTTTTATTTGTCGTAAGTGGAATGGGGTATAGTACGTCGTACTCGACATACTCAGAAGTAATTGTTCTATTGAATCCATGGAACATTTCATCCCACCGTGTTTCATTAAAATCATCTGGATGGATTGGGTTTTCATCGCTATCAAGGAATTTGATACGAAGCTTATTTCCGTTGCCACCTTCAAACGGACGGATATAAACGACAACGTCTTTTTTAAGTTCATTATTGACTAGATCTATGTTGGTGTTCTCGCCCACTATATTTTGCATCCGTGAGGGTACGAGATACATGCGTTTTCTCGGGTCATTTGGACTTACAGGATCAGGAGCTATTTCCCCCGTGTAAGGATTCAAATCGCTAGGTTCATAATCCAGCTCACGCCAAGGAATAAGTTGAAAGTCTTTGACATACCGAATCCCCCCTGAATTACTTAATTTTAAATCAAAGAATCGAATATCTTGGGTTTTTAATACTGAATCTGTTGGTCTAGGTTTTATAAGTTCGTTGGTTGCCGAAGCATGCATAATAAATCGTCCTCCGGAGTCTACTTCGAACATTGGTTTGGTAACCAATCGCCGTTTACTTTCAATTTCTTCTATGGAAGTCTCTTCACCGTCGTACTCTTGTATCCACTCGTAGGTTTCCGCAGGCTGGAGGAAATCGGCCGCCGGCGTGCCGTCTCCAAAACGGGGATTTACGATCTCAAAGTGTAATGGGAGAGTCGAATTATCCGAATTCAAGGGATTGAATACGGAGGTTCTCCCCATGGTTGCTTCTAGAATTTGGGTGGAATAAATCAAGTTTTCACTGATAAAATCTTTGTCCTCTGGTAAATCGTACACCTTTGAACAGGACAGCACACCCAAGGATAGTACGACAACACCCGCGATAGCTTTATAATTGGTATAACTCATCATAATGGGTTATTTTTTAGTTTTAATTCGGTTAAAATTTTTAGTTACTGTTCTTCATAATTGACTGACCAATCGGCTAGTTGGAACATGGTTCCACTCTTTATACGCGTAATTGTCAGCCTGTAATGACTATAGGCTACGGTATTTCTAAAACGAAATACGCGCTGCAAAAATCGATCAGTAAACTCCTCGGATGAGCGCGCATCCAGCTGCGTCCACGATTCGCCATCATGTGAGCCTTCCAGGCGCCAGTCTATCGGATCGCGGTCCGGTGAATCGTTTGCGGACGTTAGGGTATAGGCGTTGGAAACCGACGGTTCGTCTAACTCAACCTGCAGCCACAATGAATTCGGAAATGAGCCGAGAAGAAACTTCGTTTGCGAGTTGCCGTCAAACACATATTTTGACGCCTCCACGGCATTAGGCCCTCCGTCATGCTCATGCGAAGTGGTAAATATTCCACCCACGGTTTCAAATAAGTTTGGTGGCGGCGGTATCAATGTGAATCGTTTAACGAAATCATTGAAACCGAAAACATGCTCCGAGGAAAGTACGTGTACAATGCCATTATTGGCTTCGATGTTGATCGAAGCGGTGGTCGTTGATACCCAATTTTTTAAGAATGGACTTAGCTTGGTATCACTAAATTCAATTAGCGAAGGACCTCCTTCAACATATCCTGAAGAAAAGGATTCTATTAACTTCCCGTGCATGCGGTATCCGTTGCGGAAATCATAGATGAACGCGCCATCTTGATTCGCTAGTGAATCGCCGGCATAGCTGCCGCGAATCACATATTGGGACATCATTGTATCGAGCTGTTCATACTTTACATTTCCTAAATATTCGATCGGCTGTTCGGACAGACGCCGTATATTGTTTAGGTTTTCGATTGCCAAACGAAAGCTTTCGTTGGTCGGTGCAAATAAAGTTATCGTACTATCGGCAACGATATTTTGCAGTCCCACCCGGTCGATCACTTTAACAAGGGAATCGTAAACCCCGGGTTTACTTTTTAAATAGGCGTAGATATCACCGTCATAACGGATCTTTTGTATCTCATGGGTGTAGAAGCCAGTATCCTTAGAGCAGGAGAAAGCCATCACACAGCATAAAATAAATAGAATACGGAATTTCATAATTTACTTACTTTATATAGGTTAATTCCAATAGTTGTTTTGTTCGATGAGCGGGTTTTGCTGCAATACCGATTCAGAAATTGGCCAATAAATACCCCCATCCTGAATGAGTTGTATAAAGTCTGGATCGTTGTTTTTGATCTTGTTGTAGCGTACAATATCATACCAGCGGTGTCCTTCACCCATGAGCTCTCGTTGGCGCTCCAGGAATATCGCATCCAACAAATCGCCATTCATTGCCTCGGAGTAATTTGGCAATCCGCGATTTTCACGTATGCGGTTCAGTAGATCAATTCCTCCGTTTTGTTCCCCCAATACCGCTAACGCTTCGGCGCGCAGTAAAGTAATATCCTCTAGGCGTGTGAATACAAGCGCACTGGTGAAAATTTGGAATGTGGGATCCGTATTACCGCCTTGGATACATTTTATTTTGCTTAAGATTGGATAGCGACCGTTAAAATTTCGGAAGTAATCTTCGTTCAACGGTTTACCAAGCGTATCGATACTAAAGCGTTCGTCTTTAGCTTCATTGAACACATTGACGATGGTTTCTTTGGTCAGGTAAATATCAGGCATCGTTTTATTGATCACCGGTGTTGCGAGCGTGAGCTCTTCGATATTGCCCGTAAACGCGCCTTCTAAGTGTGCCCACACACCCGGAAAAGCGAACATTTGACTACTGTGCTTGTCAAAGAAGAACCCACTCGGTGAGGTAAGGCTGCTTGTCGCTGTATAATTGATATTTGCTTTTTCATAGTTATCCATTATAAAAGCGGTATAGGACGCAACATTCGGATAATTACCTTGCCAAGCCGATACGTGTGCGAGTATCGCGTATGCTGCTATTTTTGTCGCAATTGCGCCATCCCAACGGGACTGCGCTTCGTTGTAATAGTTGCCGAGTTGTTCTGGTTCATCGACACTGTAACGTAACGGTAGGGCAGGAATAGCGTCAATCAACTCTTGCTCTACCCATGCGAGAATTTTTTCTTGGTTTTCGCGCGGCTTATTGACGAAATTGTTTTCAGAAGAACTGGTAATTAAAGGCACATCACCCCACACGCGTATCATATAGAAATATGCGAATGCCCGTAGTAGGCGTGCCTGAGCGATGTCGACGTTCAAATTAGCTTGTTTGTAACGATCATCCATTTCTAGGACTTCGGGTGCACGCGAAATAAACACATTAGCAGAATTAATCACGGCGTACCATCTACGCCAGTTTCGTAGTGCCTCGAGTGTTTCATTGTTTGCATTTAAATCTTGCTGCGAGATCGCCATTAGGTCACGACGAACCGGAACAGAGTATTCGCCGGTCCGCACTTCCCCATATAACCAATATGCATTGTGATCCACTAATGCGGATTTCGTGAGTGCATATATGCCGAGCAGTCCCGCCCGGGTATCCTCCATTTTCTCCCACATATTTTCGTCCGAAACGACGCGAGTAGAGTCTACGCTGAGCATTTTTTCGCAACTGCTAAGAGAGATACAAACGACCATTAAAACATAGAATATCTTTTTCATAAAACAGCTATTAAAAATTCAGTTTGAAACCAATTAAATAGGTCCTGGGGATCATCATATTGTATCCCTCATCAAACCCTAGGTAATTGGCTATTTCAGGATCACGTCCTGAATAATTGGATAATGTTAGTAAGTTGTTGGCTGTCGCATAGACGTATAGTTTCCCACCATCGAGGTGGGAGGCTAGAATTTTAGTAAGGTCATAGCCAATCGAAACCTGTCTAAGTTTCAGAAAAGAGCCATTTTCCATGAATAGATCTTGACCAGTTTGGTAAGCACTAACACTACTCCATGGATTATAAAGCGGATAGTTGCTATAGTCGCCTCTTTTTTCCCAGTACGTTATCTCCTTGACAGCATCGATATTGCCTGAATTCTCATTACTGATAAAGTCAAATCTTCTTGACATTTCTTGGTTGATGATGTCACGTCCTAAGTTGAAATAGAAACTCAGCTTGAGATCAAAGTCTTTGTAGAAAAAATTATTTTGCCAAGATCCCGATACTTTTGGGATGTAATTACCGCGTAACACGCGATCTGCCGTGGTTATGCGGTTATCGCCGTTCTGATCTTTCCAAATAGGATCCCCGGCTTTAAAAGTAATGCCGTTATAATTTTTTGCTACGCCGTCAACTACTGGGATTTCACTGTCAGAGACATATATTCCTTGATTTTCCAATACCCAAAAGGCATCGATGCGTTCACCAACTTTAAGCATCCGGTCTTGAATAACCACTTCGTTAGCACCGCCAGGCAATGCAGTCAGTTTATTGGTATTGAACGCTACATTTATTCCGGAATTCCAGCGAAAGTTTCCAGACGCGGGGGCCGCAACGTCACCACTTAACGTTAGTTCAACACCACTGTTTTGCACGTCCATTCCGGGTTCGATAGCATATTCATAACCGTATTCCGCGTGAGCAGGCATGGTAAGAACCTGGTTCTTATTTTGCTTGATATAGGCATCCAGAGAGAAGTATACGTTGCGTTTAGAAAGCTGGAAGTCGAATCCTAAATTCATATGATCCGAATAAGCCCAAGGAATGTCATATCCCGTCCAGCCGTCCGAATAGGGTCTAACCAAGGCGGCGAAACCGTTGTACCCTGGTACAATTACGTTTCCCGTATAGCCTACTTGGGCAGTATAATGTGGGCCTTGCGCGATGTTATCATATTGATTAAGGATACCTAATCTCCCCGCGCTAGCTCTGATCTTGAAACTTTCATACATTGCGTTGTCCCGAAAGAATTCGTTTTTCAAATTCCAACCTAAAGAAAGGGAAGGTGTGAAGATCCACTGATTGGTCGGTTGCGCATTCGACGATCCATCGTACCGAAGTAATAAACTCGCTGTGTATTTGTCGTTAAGATTATAAGTTCCTCTTCCATAGAAAGAGATCAGGTTGTTTGCTGTTCGGTCAATGAACTTAAAGACCAGTTGTCTTGGAAATACCGTTGGATTGAGATAGTTGCCGTTATTTGGGTCGGATTCCAAAAGATTTATTTTGATAAAATCGTTTACACCTTTGTATGCGTATGCGTAGTTGTATTTATGATTGTCCCACTGCAAAACATTTGCAGCCTCTAAAAATAAGTTGCTCTTATCGGTTAGTTTCCAATCATACGATGCCACATTATCAAAGACAAGTCGCTGGTTGTACCCGTAATAATTGGACGCGAAGTTGTTTCCTTCTAATAAAGTGCTTGGATAGAACAAATCCCGGAAGCCTTCATTGTAATCTACCAATAGGCGGGATTTGAGTTTAAACGAACCAAACTGGATATTCAATGCGAGATTACCTTCCAAGATATTCGAGTAATTATTATCGAAACTTTTGTCGTATTCAGCTAAATAATCGTCGTATGCTTCCTTGTTCGGCGCTAGAGGCGCACCCAGGTCAGGGAAATACGACATCATCGCATACCGATTACGTAAGTTTTTATTTCGGTTTCGCGTCAAGCGGGTTGCATTTATACTCGTATGAAAGAATAACCATTTCAGGGGCTGTAAGTCTAACTGGAACCGGGCATTATATTTTCGGAATTTAGTGTCATCAGCAATTCCCGAATTTTGTAGATTCCCCAACGAGAATTGAAAATTAGAACGTTTACTACCACCAGAAATACTCGCATTTACGCCGTAGTTCATTCCATTATTATAATAGCTATCCGACCAGTTAGAAGGGCCATAATATCGGTTATTTAGTGAGTCACTTAGGTAAATTGGATAGGTCTCGTCTTCATCGTAACGTCCGTTGCTGGTATACAAGTTATAAAACTGCTTTCTAAAATCATTTTCATAACCACCATTAATAGTAGTAACTGACGGCCGTTGAGACATTCCAATGAAACTGTTCAGACTAATTCTCTTTTTATTAATACTTGCGCTTTTTTTGGACGTTATTTTAATTACTCCATTTACTGCCATCGGCCCATAAACGCTGATACTGGCAGGATCTTTTAGGATTTCGATTGCTGCAATATTATCTAGTTCTATATTACTCAACAGATTATTTTCGGGACCAATTCGATCAATATCGTAGGCCTGAATCATGTAAGAGAACGGATGCGTACCAATCAATGGGATATCATCGAGCACGACCAGCGGTTGATTTGAGTAGACATCTTTGTGACTGAAAACAGGTGTAGAAAGCCCTCGGATAAAGATTGAACTGTTGGTTCCCGGTTCCCCACTGTATTCCGTCGCATATAGTCCGGCAGCTTCCCCTTTGAGATTTTGGGTAATCGTTGCGAATCCATTTAAAGCAATGTCTCGTGGGGTTCGTACCATCGATTTGGTACGGATGTTTTTAAAATTCAGATCGAAAACCGAATCCAAAAGCTGGGGTACAACGGTGTCTTGCAGTGCAGTTTGTGTGTGCACTTCAGAATTCATTTTATACCGCGCCCATAACTGGTTATCAGATAGTAATATGAATAATACAACAAGTATACTTATACTATATGCATAAGGAATTTTCTCCTTCATATACATTTAGGTTTAATAATTTAATTGATAATGTTACTTTATAATTAATGAGTTAAGTTTGGCTGATCCTAAGGAATATACCACGCGAGATGAGTTGTCATAATTCTTTTTTTTAGTTTATAATTTTACAATTCAGTGTTCGTACCTGTTAGGTTTGAAAAGGTCGACGAACAAAATGTTTTAATGTTCAGTTTATAGTATTTTGATCTACTTGTTTATCAGTCAATTTTTGGTTACGAAAATTATAAGTTATTCGTTTTTAATAAAATAGCAGCCGGTTTTTGTTAGTTAGTAACTGCTTGTTGGTGTGTTAAAATAGGTTAAAATTTCCGTTCACAATGCTAATGTATGTATATAAAAACGTTTTAGCAAATTTTTTATTTTTTTTTTTGATATATTAAAAATAAGGTCATACGGGTCGTGGAAATTATATTCCACAATTTCGTATAAAGTTGTTTATAGAGGTATTTACAGGGTTTTAGGAACCAAAAATCTGCAGAAACTTTTGTAACAACAAATGCTCCTCATGCGAGACTACAATTATTTAGCTGTACTTTTCAAGCGACGGTGGGAGGGTATGTGTTATGGCGGACGTGTCCAGCAAGATCTAAAACATTTTTAGAGCATTAAACGGGGGGGGGCCTAGCTAATGGATTGTTTAATTACTAAAAGTCAACGGGCACAGATAGCGTCTGTCGTTATCTGTACCCGTCAAATCATCCCTTTGGGCAGTTTGATTACTATTTTTTTAGATAGAGATCAAAGTATTTGGCAATCTTGTCATACATATGTATCCTGTCTTTGCCCAACACATTATGTTCATGGGTGGGATATAGGAAATAGTCGATTGGCTTTCCTTCTTCAATACATTTTTGAATGAATTCCATACTATGCTGTTGCACAACGACAGGATCTTGCGCTCCGTGGATAATCAATAAGTGACCATTCAATTCTCCCGCTTTATCTAATAGAGAAGTTTTTTTATACCCTTTTGGATTTTCCGAAGGCGTGTCCATATAGCGCTCGCCATACATTACCTCATAATATTTCCAGTCCATCACTGGTCCTCCAGCAACCGCAGCTTTAAAAATATTATTTTGTTTAGTCATCAGGGAAGTGGTCATAAATCCGCCGAAGCTCCATCCAAAAATACCCATATTTGCGCTATCGACATAGGGGAGTGATTTTAGATAGTTAATTCCGACGAGTTGATCGGCCATCTCTGCTTCCCCGAGATTTCGGTGTGTTACTCGCGTAAAATCTCTACCACGCGAATCTGATCCTCGATTGTCAATTGTAAATATCAAATAACCCCGTTGTGCCATATACAGATCGAAATACCCGACCCCACCAAGCCATTTATTGTTTACCAACTGGGCATGTGATCCCCCATATAAATATACCATTACCGGATACTTTTTGTTCGGATCAAAATTGGTAGGGTAGGTGATCCGTGCATTTAGAGGGGTTGCTCCGTCGGCGGCTGTAAAAGTCTTAAACTCAATTTTCGGGATATTTATAACACCCGTGAAAGGATTATTTGCAGAAAGAACTTTCGTTGTGTTATTGTTTTTCCTGTCAATAACTTGTATTGCATTTGGAGTCTCGAGATTACTAAATTGATCCAAAATATAACGACCGCTGGGGCTAAGACTTGCGCTGTGGGTGCCTTCGGTTTGCGTTAGTTGTTCCGTCGTTCCCGTTTTCAATTCGACTTCGAAAAGATGGCGATCCATACCTTGATTTGTCGCGCCGATATAGTACGCCTTAGTGCCTTCGTTATTGAAACCCTGGAAATTAGTAACGATAACGTCTTTATATCCTAAACTGCGGATCATTTGTCCACTGGTGTTGTAAAGATAGAGTTGGTTGTAACCTTCTTTATCGGTTTGGTATATAAACTGTTCTGGATTTGTTGGTACAAATTCTAGCGCATATTGCGGCTCTACCCACGTATCCGAGGTTTCCTCAAAAAGAGTGTTCATCAAAACGCCCGTGTTGGCGTCGTATTTATTCAATTTGAGGTGATCCTGGCCCCTGTTTAATATACCTACATACACGAAAGTACTGTTCGGATCCCAAGTTACGATAGTTAAGTATTGTTCTTTGGGCTCGCCAGTCTGCAGGTGGATATATTCGTTTGTTTCGGAATTGAAAATATTTAACGATACTTCTTCACTGCGCATCCCGGCCATTGGATAACGTATATCTTTAATGGTCGTCACGCGCGTGTCCCATTGTGGAAGTGGGTATAGGCTAACGTTGCTTTCGTCTTTGGTGTAATATAGGAGCTTTTTATCGTCCGGTGACCACCACATTCCTTTGTCAATACCAAACTCATTACGGTGCACCGTGGCTGATCCGTTAATAATCCCCGCGACTGTATCTGTGGTGACCTGAATCTCACTACCGTCGGATCGCACGATGCTAATATTGTTCCCTTTCAAGAAGGCCGTTTGACCATGTGCCGTTGCTATTTGGTTCTTAGCAAGCTCCGTGGTTATAAATGAGGTTACTTTTGCTTCATTGCTGAGCATACTATAGATAATATTGTAACTCATTTTTTCATCATTGATTACCAGGTTGATATTATTTTCATCAACCCAGTTATAATCAATAGGTATGGACCTCAGCTCGAAGTGTTCATTTTTAATTGCCGTTCGTAAGGCAGCTTCCAGTGTTGTTTTCGCGAGGAGTTGTTTTGGCTCCCAATTCCGATCCGCTGACCGGGTTAATAGGTTTTGAAAATTACTATCTAGACTGGAATAAGTATCGGTACCGGTGATCCACTTCGATGCATATATTGTTTTTGGAGCAAATTGGCGAGGTCCGTCAACCGTTTCATCCACAGTGAAATTTCTCTGTCCGTACGCTAACGAGGAGCTCAAAACAAATAATATCAATAACTTTTTCATTATTTATGATTTTTATGCTGACGAAATTAAGGATTTGCGGGAAAAGATTCGCATATAGTTTTATGGGTTAATTACTTCGCGAAATATTAGGATGGAATCCCCAGCGTAGACTTTAGCTATGATAGACTTCAGATTTCCTCGACTCACCCAACGATGAGGCCGCGTTCTGTTTTTGCTTAGTGGTGGCCTTGGGAACTAAGTCGGATAACGTTATTATTTAAAGAAGAATAATACTAGAATTGCAACAAGTTAAATTATTTAACTGTGATCCACTTCCGTTAGTTAAAAAGAAAAATTCGGTAAGAAAATTTATATTTGTTTTTTAGTACAGGACTGTTCGATAACGAACAGTGAAGTGCACGATACTGGACATATATATTGTGTATTAAAGTGTAATCCTCTGTTATTTAATTGTTTGATGGGATGGCATAGCCTTTGGAAAACACGATGAAACTGTAATTTGAGTTACTTGGAATAACTCATTATGCTACTTATGATGACGAACCATTTAAAAATAACCTGGCGAACTTTATGGAAAAATAAAGGATATTCTTCCATAAATATTGTAGGTCTGGCACTGGGTGTGAGCGTCGCAATTATTATGGGACTTTGGATAAGTTCGGAAATTAATTTCGATCGTTTTTATTCTACTTCGGATCGGTTATATCAAGTTTATACCCTGGATGAATTTGACGGCCAAAAGCATACCTGGGGAGGGACAGCTGCTGTTCTGGGCCCTGTCTTAAAGCAAGATCATCCTGAACTAGAGGAGGTTGTTCGAATTGGAAACGCAAATCCGTTGCTCCGTGTCGGATCGCAAAGTTTTAAAGCCTCGGGTATTGTAAGTGATCCTTCATTTTTCAAGCTGTTTGATTTTCCGTTTATCGATGGTAATACAAAATCACCAATTTCGGGGCCTAATTCGATTGTTTTGACGGAATCCTTGGCAACAAAACTTTTTGGAACAACTAACGTAGTAGGGAAAGCCGTACAGATTGATACAGCAGTCACGATGGTGGTACGAGCGGTCATCGAGGACATTCCGAGGAATTCGACATTTCACGGGGAGGAATTCTTTTGTTCTTGGGATTATCTGAGAAAAACCGGTTGGATTGAAAATGAATCGTGGACAAATTATAATCATAAGACATATGTGCTACTCAAAAAAGGTGCTTCCATTGAAACTACGAATCACAATTTAGCGGACCTAGTGAGAAGACACACTGATAGTGACGTGAAAGCGAGTATCTATCTATATCCTGCTCGTCGTTGGCACCTGTATAACGAGTCTATTAATGGAGAAATGGTAGGAGGGAACATTATTACAATACGTATGTTTGCTCTTATTGGATTTTTTATACTTTTGATCGCCTGTATCAACTTTATTAATCTTAGTACTGCCGGTGCCGAAAGGCGTGCAAAAGAAGTCGGGATTCGTAAAGTCGTAGGAGCCCCAAGAAGAACTATAATCCAACAATTTCTAATTGAGTCATTTATTTTGACCATTATTGCCGGCGCTCTAGCCCTTCTTCTCACGATACTCGGTTTACCTATTTTCAATGAGATTGCAGACAGTAACGTTGGTATCGATGGTCAATCTTTAATGTTTTGGGGACTTTTTTTTGTCGTTATTATTTTCTCGGCTTTGGGAGCTGGTATTTACCCCGCTTTCGTATTATCGTCTTTTGAACCGATGAGAACGATAAAGGGAAATTTTACTGCTATTGGTCGTGGATTTAAACCGCGAAAGGTGTTGGTAACTTTACAGTTTACGATTTCTATATGTTTGGGAATATGTACTATTATTATTGGTCAGCAAATCCGTCATGGACAAAATCGAGATAATGGATATGAACAAAACAACCTCGTATATATACCTTTAGATGGCAATTTAAATAAGAACTATAACGTTTTGCGCAATGAGTTAATAGAACATGGAATTGCAAATAGTGTTACCAAGAGCCTGGGACGTATCACCCACTACGCAAATAATAACTGGGGTTATGCTTGGCCTAATAGTAAACCGGAGGACTTCGATGCCGTATTCAACGGTATGAGCAGTGACGTGGACTTCACTAAAACAATGGGCATTAAACTATTGGAAGGCCGTGATATTGATGTTTACAACCACCCTGCTGATTCCAATTCAGTGCTTTTAAATGAAGCGGCAGTAAAACGTATGGGACTAAAGAATCCTGTTGGCACACAAATTATATCATTAAAAGGCACCGAATACCAAAAAAATTGGAAGGTCGTTGGTGTTATTCAGGATTTTATCTTGCAGTCTCCTTATGAAACTATCGAGCCAATGATTGTAAAAGGACCAGCGAGTTGGTTTAGCTTCGTACACATTCGATTAAATACGCGCAATAATCTCGTCGAAAACATAGAGCAAATACAATCTATTCTAAAGAAATATAATCCAGGTTATCCTGTCGATATACGTTTTGCAGATTCGGCCTATGCTTCAAAGTTCGTTCAACAAAAACGAACACAGACCATGACGGCAATCTTCTCCGGAATAGCTGTTTTTATAGCGTGTTTAGGTCTTCTTGGATTGGTCTCTTTTGCTACGATACAACGTGAAAAAGAAATTGGTATCCGAAAAGTATTAGGAGCGTCGGTTGCTCGTATTTTTACGATGTTATCTGCAGATTTTCTGAAACTTGTATTTTTAGCCGTTGTTATAGCTTCACCCATAGCCTGGTTGGTAATGCAACGTTGGTTAGACAGTTTTGTGTATAGAATAGACGTGCATTGGTGGATGTTCGTCATAGCCGGCCTAATAGCTTTGTTTATCGCATTATTTACGGTCAGTACCTTGGCCATTAAGGCTGCGCGAGGTAATCCTGTCGATAGTTTAAGAAATGAATAGCCTAAGTTGTGAGATTAGAACCTCGAACATGTCGATTGTGATTTTTTGGTCTATTCATTCCTATTACATTATTATTTCGCATTTCAATTTCTTGTCTTATGCGAAGTCGACTAAAAATGAATACGCATAAATTTGAGACGACAGATCATCACGTATAATAGCAGAGGACTGATATGATCTTTGTACTACGATGATTGGTTTGTAAATAGTCATGTGATTTTTAAGAAATTTTTGTAAAAAAAATATCGCGGAATATGAAACTAAGCGAAGCTTTTCAACAAGCAACAGACGAATTCATCACGCTAATTGAGACGTTGGACGAAGATGAACTTAATATGAAGCCGGAATATGGAAGATGGTCCCCGGGACAGATTAGTGATCATATACACAAGTCCTATGCTTCGGCTGAAACAATGATCGGACATACAGAGTCGACTAACCGCGCGCCGGAGGAAAAGGTGTCTTCCATTAGGAATGTATTTACAGATTTTACTATACAGATGCAATCTCCTAAAGCAATATTACCCTCCGAGCAGCACCTTGATAAATCCCGTTTATTGATGAATCTGCAGAATCGTGTTGCACAGATTATGGAAATTATAAATACAAGAGACCTTTCTGAAACCTGCCTCGATTTTGTCATACCAGAATACGGCGCGTTTACTAGATTGGAGTGGGCATGGTTTAATACGTATCATACACAGCGGCATTTACATCAATTGAAGGATGTTATTCACGACATTACAAAGAAACGATGAGTAGTAAAAACTTGTTTTAGTCTATTTTCGATTGCTATGAACCGAAATACCGTCGATAGTTAAAAACTCGTATTTAGGCACATTTAAAACTAAAAAGACCATTTTTCATAACGACATATTGAATTGGAATTTTAATTATGGACCAGCACAAGATAGAATACAGCCCACAACACGTTACAAAATAATCCCTAACATATTCGCTTAGTACGGAAATAATATGAGCTGGGGCGGAACAATAAATCCTGTTCCAACCCAGCACATGATGCTGTCGATATCTTTGCCAGAAGGGCTAGTAATCTCATTTTAGATAAGAGTCTTTCTCTCTTTTGAAAATACCTCTGGTCTACTATCTTTTCTAAGTGCGAAACCATTAGTTATGTTTATTCCAAATCTAGCGGCCAGATCGTTAACAGAAACGCCACACGGCATATGATCCGTTACAAGAAATAAACTGCACCATCAGCAACCCATGTCGATAATTCATCTATCTCCTCTTGGGAAAAAGCTGACCTCGCTGGCAGATTCCAATCTTCCAAATCATACATTGCATTCACGATTACGCAGATCTTTATTTTTTTTTAAAAGTTCGAGACTTACTTTTTCTTTGCTACTTATCACATTATAGCCGTCACTTAGGAGCAGTTTACCGAACGTTGAATAGGAGCCCTTTAATGTCGAGGCATTATTATGTACTTCATCAAATAAAATCAAGGGACCTTTTCCAATCTTATACATAGGTAATGAAACCAGATAGTTAAAGTTTTCGTCTGTTACTTGCTGTGCTATCCCATTAGACATCCAATAGAATAACATAAGCCAAGTAAAAAAAATAGACTAGCTAACTTTTCCATGCTCTGACTATTTCGCTTTGAGCCACACATCGTTCTCAAAACAAGTGACCTGCACAGCTTCTCCATCGCTTAATAAAAATGTTAACGGGAAAGTACTGTCCTCATTTAGAAAAAAAGTTTCCGATCTGGGCGTAAAAGTAACCTCTTTATTGTCCCATAGCTGTTTTATGGTCAATCCGTGTACGGAAGATCGGATATCGATCTTAAGGCTGTTGTCATCCTTTAAGATATAGGTGCCTTCGAGCCTTTTAAGTTGTGCTGCCGGTAGCTGTTTGATTGTTTTGGGATCAAACCCGACTTTTACCGTTACGATTCTTTCCAATATCTTAGCGGAGGTGAATTGACCCGAACTGTCTTTAAAAAATTGGACTTTGTGACCTTCTGTTTTTGTTTCGAAGCTTGTTTCATTGATCTGGGTAAGCTGATATTCTTTGTTATCCCATAATTTTTTGGCAAAAAGAGCATTGTCTTTAAGCTCAAATTGAATAAATGCCGCTTTATTAGGAAGTTGATAATATCCTGAGAATTTTTCCAAAGATATCGTTTTGGGTTGTCGGTTATCGCCTTGTGCGATAATAACTGTTTGGGCAGATGCTTGTGCATAACATTTCGGTGAAAGAAATACGCTTACCAATAAAATGCTGCCAATGGCCACCCTGATTTCGGGAGCGATTGCAGACTTGAACGAGTTGATTGTTTTCATAATTATCTTTTTTATGACACAATGATAACCCTTTGGCTATTAGACGAAGTTCGGGTGGATACACCTGAACATAATTATGGTCAAGTAACCTTTGAATTTGTTTTAATGTATTCTTTTGGAGTGATGCCGGTAGCTTTTTTAAAGGTAGTGTAGAATGTAGTTTTAGAATTGAATCCAGCTCTGATGGCAATACCAAGCATATCTAGGTGGTTGGTGTCCTCGGATAATAGAAGTGATTTTGCTTCCTCCGTTCGCAACTCATTGATAAACTGATAAAAGTTCTTACCAAGCCCATTATTAAGAACGTAGGAAAGTTCATGGGTGCTGATGCCTACTTTGTCTGAAAGTACGGAAAGGGTCAGGCCTGGGTCGAGATATAGATTTTGGTCGACTGTCTTTCGCATTACTATATATTTGAGTTCTTCAACTTGTTCAATTGTAAGCCGTTCGTTTAGTGTCTTTTTTTGTGTGATTTCGTCTATTTCCATCGGCCGAAACGTTTCGACAGTATAAATTGATTTTTGAGTAAGTGTTGAATATGCCAAAAGGATTATCCCCAAGAAATAAAGGATAGGGGAATAATAAGCTACATGAATATGGGATGTACTCAGTATACGGATGAAAATCAAGAATAATACGGAAATCAATAGATATTTTAGCCACTCCAGATCGATTTTTTCTGTAAACGAAGCCACCATTTTAATGTTTTTCTGATGCGAGCGGAAGAGATACAAACACACAATCCAATAATAAATCATCTGGCAGAAGAAAAAATATCGGACGATAAACCCGATCCACGAAGGCAATGCGGGCAGATGGCTTTGCTCATTAAACAGAACTGGCATCAAGTGTACCAGAGAAAATATAAGGAAAAGCAGAAACGGTACGAAATGGAGAAGCCAGTCCTTTTTGGGTAAAGAAGACGATTTGTAATGGTTTACAGCCATGTAGAGGCAGGGAAACATAGCCCACCTTGGTAGTTCAAGTAGATGGATCAGGAAATCGCCGCCAATTCCAAATCCTTCCAAGAAAAGTTGAGTAAAAGTGCATGCAAGGATATAATAGAATGCCCCAAGCCATCGATTGGATTGTGTATTGACTTTATCGACCCCGATAAAAAGCAGGGATCCTAATAACCATAATGCTCCTCCGGAAAAGGCATAGAACGCAGTAAAGGTATTTATTTCAGACATCCGATCATTTGGGCTGTTTCCGTAAATTTATGATATTTTCGCGAAAAGTATAAATTACATGCTCCAGATAGGGAGTCCAATCCAGCCGTGGATTGAAAATAACACAACCAAATAAAACAAGAATATGATATTGAAAGCCAAGGCAAACTTTATCCATTTTTTACTAATTTTCGACCATCGTTTGTACAATAAATATGTTCCAATCACAACACTGATCCCGAAAAAAAGCATACCTGCGAAAATGGAAAAAGTTGTCCCATTCAGGGTCGTGAAAAGTTCCTTATGGATCGCATCCGTTGCTCCCAATAGACGATAGGAAGCTAGAAAACAGCCAATGCCTAGGGAGGGCAAAAGGACTAAGCAAAGGTCTATTATTTTTATTTTTCTAAATAATGTTAAGGGTATTCCGGCAATCGTGTAGATTATAGACAGTAGGGCTGCAATCAAACCGAGGTAAATAGGAATCTTTTGTAATAGGATTGGTAGATAAACTGTTTTTTTGTAAAAGCTATTGCCATAACCCTGAAAGAAAGGACGTCCCTCATTATCACGACCTATAACACCTGAGGGAATTATATCTCCTTTTAATTGAAAAACACCACCTCCTATGTGAATCAAGGAGTCAACTTGTCCACGCCCTTTATCGACGATAAGTTTGTCGTTGTCAATGGACATAAGTTTAATCCCTCCGAATATTCTTCTGTAGAACCACCATCTTTCATTCTTGGGATTCATAAATTGGTAATACCCTAGCATGGGTTCTATTTTCGATGGATCTATTTTTACAGTGTGCATTTTTGGGGCTTCCAAGTTTTTAGTTAGAAAATCTTCAATAACTTGGGATACTGGCCATAGGTTTGTATTGCAGTTGGTGGAAATAGCATATGCCAAACCAGCCTCTCTATTAAAAAATATCCAGGAACCAAAACCTTCACCTTTGCCATTATGCCCCCTAAATGTCACTTTTTTGTTGTTCGGGAACAGCTCGTTGCCCAGTGAATATCCTGTCTGTAATCCGTGTTGGCTCGCTAATGTGCTGTGGACTTTTTCCATCTCATCTAATTCATTTGCCCGCAGGACACTAGTGTCTTCACTACTGTTCAGAAGGTAATACATGAATTTGGACATGTCAGATGCATTGGAGACCAGTGCGCTACCGGCTCCGTTAGCACTGGGTCCATAAAGTGGAAGAAGTTTATATATCCCATTCTTAAAATTATAACCTTTTGCAAATGACGATTGTCTTTTACCGCTCAGGTCAAAAAGAGTATTATGCATACCTAACGGTTTAAGCAATTTCATTTGTATATATTCATCCCAAGGTCTTTGGGAAATTTTTTCGATTACATATCCTAAAATATTATATCCAGGATTTGAGTATGACATCCTTTCTCCTGGTTTCCATCTAGAGGTAAAAGAGTTTTTTACGAATTTGATGGCATCTATTCCCCTTTGGGGTACCCGGTTTGTATTGACCATCTTGTTCAGTTGTACATCTTCGAAGCCCGCAGTATGTTCTAATAAATGTATGATTCTTACGGGATGAGTAGATTCCCATTTGTTGTTATAAGGAATTTCTGGCGCTATATCCTGTAATTTATCCTTGAGATTTAACTTGCCTTCCGATATTAGCTTTTGGATGCCCATTGCTACAAAAAATTTTGTGACAGATGCTAAATGAAATTGCGTTCTACTATCAACTCTTATTTTTTGTTCTAAATCGGCATACCCCAATCCTCCGGCAAACAAAACGCTGTCCTTTTTTACAATGGAAATCATCAATCCTGGCATATGTTCTTTCTGCAGAACACTATCGATCTTTTTGAGCAATTGTTCTATTGCAGGTGTCGGAGAATCATCACTCTGGAATTGGGCTTTAACCATGCTGCATGATAGTACCAAAAAAAATATGGTTGAAAAGAATGTTATAGGCTTGTTCATTGTTGTCCTTTTTTGCCAAAATACATATGGCCTTTTTATTTAAGTTCGATTTTATCCAAGCGAACTAAATAAATGTCATGGTGCAACAGTATTGTTGGCTCTAATTTGATTTTTAGAAAATCAAATTAGTATTCATATTTGAAATCGTTTTGCAGGCAACAATCGTTCGATTAAAACAGACCAAATAGAAAAGCACAATGAATTGGAGTGTTATAGGAGTTTACGGAGCATTTGTCTCTGACACATTGGATCTTGCCGGATTCCGGAAGGATAAATTCAGGATAAGTGGGGGTGAAAAGTATCCGGTGGTCATCGACTCTTGGCGGCGTAACTGGGATCGTCTGACCACCTATTTCCGATATGATAAGTCCATCCGAAAGTTGATCTACACCACCAATACAATCGAGGGATTCCATCGCCAAGTCCGTAAGGTCACTAAAACTAAAGGAGCCTTCACTTCAGATATGGCGTTATTGAAACTGATCTATCTAGCCCATAAAAACATTAAGAAGAAATGGACGTTGCCACTGGCCAATTGGGGAACAACAGCACAAAAACTGCCCTTGACACAGTTCGCGTTACACTACCTTCAAGGGATGGGGTGAGTCATTTGTTAAAATTATATTATCGTATGTAGGCTCTGAACGGACTAAAAGACTTAGAATCTTTGACTCCTATCTTCTACACCATCTGAGCTGATTTCGAATTATCTTCAATTTTTAATAAGTATCAGCTTATCACCGTCAACCATAGTTTGAGATATATCAGTAAAAAAATATTGGGACTCAACGATAATGTTCGGTTATCCTTTACTGATACTAGAAATGTAAAGTTCGAAACAGCTAGGGTTCAGAACCTAAGCTATCATGTTTTGATTATCAGTAATTTACATTTTAAAAAGTTCCTTACTCTACGAATGACGCATTTAGCAAGTTTACTCTAATTGTTAAGCCAAATACAGCGATTTTGTATATGATTATAGCAAGATTTTCTCAATATTTTCACTGATTGTCCCTATGTAACGGTCGCTTGTCCAGTCGCGATAGGTATATTCTTTATGTTTCAATTTAAAAATGTAAAATAAATGGTTTGTTATTATTATTTATTATGCCTTTTTAAAAACAGAAATCAAATAGAAATTGACGATCCTAAATTTCTATTTGATTTCTATATAATTTTCTTTAATCTACTATATGAGCTACAATGCCTGTTTTACCAATGGCAACAGTATCTTTTAAGATATGTCTATCAGGATAATCACCACCATTTTGCTCTCTAAAAGGAATCGGTTTTTCAATAAATAAATTTTCTAACCTTTTTTTCCAAAGTTCCTTTTCGATTTCAACTTGATCCGGAGTAATAAATGCTGCACTGTGAATAACATGCGTGGGCAATACTTCCATCCCAGGATAAAATAATGCGCCATGCGTCAACGGAAACAATAGCTGTTCTATTGGCCCATTAACACCTCTCGGACTATAATCGGCTTGCGGACCACCTGTATAAACAGAAACCAATGCTTTTTTCCCTTTCAAAATTCCTTCTCCAAATCTAAATTCATTGGTGCCGTTTTTATAGCCATAAGCAAATCCGAAAGCATATACTCTTTCTATCCATCCTTTTAAAATTGCAGGCGTACTGTACCACCACAATGGAAATTGCAAAATGACTGCATCGGCATCCAATAATTTTTTCTGTTCAGCAACAACATCGGCAGATTGATTTTGTGTGGCATAGGCATTACCTGATTCATGAATAAATGAAAGACGGTCTGAATTTACTCTTTTGGGAAAATCAGATTCATCAAAAACTGCTTTCCATTTCATAGCATACAAATCAGATAAAATGACTTCATGTCCCATTTTTTCTAAGGTTTCGATGCTTGTGTTCACCATTGTAAGCGTAAGCGAAGTAGCTTCTGGATGTGCAAATACAATTAAAATTTTCTTTTTCATAGCTTTTACGATAATGTGTTTAAGTTAAATCCTCCTGAAACTTTTAATTCTGCTCCTTCTCCTCCCATCCACTGATGTACTGCCGAAAAGTCTTCCCGACCCAATCCTGCCTGGATAGCTTGGGCGTACAGCTCTTTCGCCAGATTCGCCAGGAACAGGGGCTGCTGATGCTCGTAGGCCGTCAGCGCCGCCAAGTGCAAATCTTTGTACATTAGTTCCAGAGGAAACTCGGGGGCGTAATCCTGCTGACGAATCTTTTCGGCTTTCGCCTGAATGAAAGGAGGAGATACTGGCAAGCCAGGAAGGGTATCGAGCAGGAAGTCTCGTGATAAGCCCATCTTTTCTCCTAGGTGCAGCACTTCGGAAAATAGCACCATGGATTGGGCTAGTAGGGCATTTACCAGCATTTTTAAAGAGGTGCCTTGTCCGATCTCGCCTACGTGAACAATCTTCTTGCTCATTACCTTAAGCAGCGGAATAACCTGTTCTACATCGCTCGTAGCCCCTCCTACAAAGAATACCAACTCGGCACTTTCGGCTTGTGGCTTACTGCCTGCTACCGGTGCGTCTACAAAGTGTACTTGATGTTGCCCTGCTGCCTGGTGAGCCATCCGGGAAAAGGAAGGGTTGACCGTAGAGCAATCGGCCCAGAGGGCTCCGGAGCGCATGTGGGGCAAGAATCCTTCGTCCCCGAGGGCTACCTGCTCTACCGCTTCGGGAGAGGCGAGCATGGTAAAAACAATGTCGGCTTCCTGCACCGCCTCGGCCAGAGAGACGGCCATCCTGGCACCTTGCTCCGCTAACTGCCGGACCGGTTCGGGCGAACGGTTATAGACCGTCAGGCGTAATTGGTGGTTGAGGAGATGTCGAGCCATGCGCTGGCCCATGATGCCGAGTCCTATGAAAGTTACGTTCATGATTTGTTATTTAGAATTTATACTATAATTATTTTAGTTGCAAAACTAAGTTGAGTAATATACATTTGCAATAACTATCAAATCAGATAGGTTTAAAACATTGAGAAATGAAAACAGAATGCATTGGCGATTTTGTAAAACTGGAAGGGAAAACCTACCCTTGCACGGTAAGCCTAACAATGGATTTGGTTGGTGGAAAATGGAAAGCAGTTATTCTTTATCATTTAAAAGATGAGCCGAAAAGATATAGTGAACTTCGTAAAGAAATGCCGTCTGTTACGGAAATGACTTTAAGTTTACAGTTGAAAAAACTAGAAAAGGACGGTTTAATTTCCCGGAAAGTTTACGGTAGAAAACCGCCAATTAAAGTTATTTATAGCTTAACTGATTTGGGGAAAAGTTTTGTTCCGATTTTAGAAGCAATAACAGAATGGGGAAATCAAGTTATCAGTGAAAAAGGTGAGTTTGTCAACAGTAAGTTATCTGTTGATGTGTCATTCTTGCCTGAACGCTAACTAATAGATACAAGCGTTGTCCGCCTGTGTTATTTGCCAAACGAAATTACGGTAATGGAAGAATAGTTTTTAGATAGTTCAAAAGCTGATAAAAAAATGTGAAGGAGCGTTAGAATTAGTTGATTTTTAAAAGCTTGTACTACTTGTCCAATGATAAGTTCGAAGATTGTAATGAGATCCACGTTTTTGTTGCCATAGATCGCGAGGCAGAACGTCATGAACCTTCGCAGTTACAACTCGAACTCCTAGAAAAAGAGTTTATCACAGGAAGTGGCAGGGTCAAAAGAATCCATCCGCTTATCGCCACCAAAGATCTTGAAGCCTGGTTCTTCCATGATTTGGAGGGAATCTACCGCCATTTGCAAGCACCTGTAGACCAACGCTATATGGGCATTTACCCGAACAAAGACAGATGCGACAACCGAAAACTATCCGCCCTTTTTCACCGCCACGGCAAACATTACCAAAAAGGACGCCGCGCAGCTGGCTTTATCGATAGCCTTGATCTGGAACTCATTTATATTCAGGTTCCCGAGTTGCAAACCGCGTTTGAAGCGATTGGCGCACTGATCCAGAACCAGATGATTGGATCTAAACATTGCGATGGCCACTAATAAACTGTGATCAATTAAAAAATAAGGCTGTCCGTCCTACAGACGGGCTTTGCGGGGAGGGAGAGTTCAGAACTTAGGTTTTATTACATTGATTACCAGAATTATATTTTTAATTTAATTAGCCACTCTACGAATCACGCAATAATTGTATAATTTTTCTGAATTGCTTTAAAATTTAGGTGTCATTTATAGCTCAATATCCATTCTTCGTAACAAGCTGTTCTGTAAGGTGTAAATGTGCTTTACTCTGCCATCAAACAACAGATTGCCTTCTAAATCTTTCACTATTTGGTGAACAATGATTTCTAAAGATCCGTTTTCCCTTTCGTTAAATTCGACAGGTTCAACGTTGGGATTGATCTCTGTCCATTGTCTTGTCCAATATTCTCTTATTTCTGTGTGCCCATTTACATACCCTCCTTCGAATGCTTTTGGCCATTGGATATGGGGATGCATGGTTGAAAGGGCAGTATCAATGTCTCTTGCATTGAAGGCGAAATACGCTTTTTTGATTAAGTCTTGAATTTGCTTTTTCATAATATGTGAATGTTGATTGTGATTTTTGCTTTAGGATGTGGCTGATTTTAATGTCTATCAAGAAACTCTATAATTAAGTTCGCTGTTTCAATGGGTTTTTCAGCCAATATAAAATGCCCGCTTTCTTTTATTTCTTTAAGTTGCAGGTCACTTGCGGTATTTGGTAATGAATTCTTTAACATTTCATACCCACTTCCGCCAATTCCAATTACTGGCATCGTGAGCTTGCCGTATGATTTACTATCTTCGATGTCTTGTGGAAATGCTTGATACCAAGCATTTGATGACCGGATGGCATCTTGGCTGTTGTAAGCTGAAAGGTACACGGCCTTGTCAAAATCACTTACGCTATTTGGGTCGTTCAATAAGTTTTTAAACAACCATTCTATAACAAAATTCATGCGTCCCTCCAGAAGTTGTTCAGGGAGTTCTTTTACTTGGTTAAAAGAAAGCCACCAGGGATAAAGATACGTTGCCCCCAAAACAGGTAGCATGGGCAACTGATACATTCCTGCATCGGGATGTGGTGTATCTAAGATAATTAATTTTTGAACTGCTTCTGAGTAGTTAGCTGCAAAGCTAAAAGCTACATGTGCACCGATGTCGTGTCCCCCAATGTACACTTTTCTAAATCCCAATTTCTGTACAAGCTCAAAAATATCTTTAGCCATATTCTTTTTTTCATACCCGTCAATTGGTTTGCCTGAACTTCCCATTCCCCGCATTTCGATCACCATAACACGATATGTTTTTGCGACTATTGTCATAATTTTATGATAAGCCCACCAGGTTTCAGGATAGCCTGGGATTAGAATTAGTGGCTCGCCCTGTCCGCCTGTTACGTAATGTATTGTTGTACCGTTTACATCCGCGTAATGATTGGTGAAATTTGGTAGTACCTTGATTAGTTCTTCATCTGAATATTGGATTTCCATATCTTGTAATTTTAGAACGTTTGTAGTCTCTCATTGTGAAATGCAAAACTAAAGAGTATTTTTGCAACCAACAAGTATACAGTATACTGCATGGTTTGATTTTTTTTTATAAACGATGAAATTGATAAGTCAACTTTCCAAAGAAACAGGGGTACCCATAGGAACAATACGTTTTTATGAGAAAACTGGGCTTTTCAGTGGGGAAACCAAAAAGGAAATCACCACCAACAAATATGTTTATTACGGTGATGATGTCGTTGAGAAACTTAGGTTCATACAAATGGCGAAGGCTGTAGGGTTTACCTTGTCTGAGATAAAAGAAGTTATTGACGTCTGGTATAAAAAAGAATTCAGTAAGAAAGCAAAAATCGAAGTCCTCAACAGAAAACTTTCAGAAATCGATGAGAAAATGAGAGAACTGAAAGCAGTCAAAAAGCAAATAGCGCTTTGTAAATTTAATATCGAGAATGGTATCGGGTAGATTGTTTTGAATTTTACGATTAGTGTTGATGGAATTCCTATTTGATGTTGTCAACCACATATGAGCCCATTCTTACTACCTTATCGTCTTTAAACTGATAAATATCGCAAAAGTTGCTCTCATATTCCGTGCCGTCTGCCTTCTTGTTCGTGCTTAATCCTTGCACGGAGGCCCGATCTCCTTCAATCACAATGGTGCTAAACTGAAAATTAGTGTGTTCCGGCATATCGCTTCCATCCATCTGACTGAGCTCTGCCTTTCCATTAAAGGTAGTACGACCTGAAGATGCAGTATACATGTCCCAAACGACGTCCTCTGCCAAATAATCCATAAACGCCTCCATTCTGTTCTCAGTAAAGAGGCGATTTATCTGTTCTATAAGTTCTTTTGTTGTTGCCATAATCATAAAACATTCACTGACAGCATATTGTTTGTACCTTCACGAAATTTAAAATATCTACGGTCCAATTTTGGAGTATCGGAGCCTAAATTTTGGAATATCTGTAAATGTTGTAGTTTTAAAGCAAGATAAACGAATAATCTCCGTTTATCTTATTAATTTATTACATTAGGTTATGGATATTGCCCGGACTATAAGTCTCCATGCGGATCAGCCCTTGCCACATCATTTATTGGTGTCGTGGTTGAAGGACTATAGAAGACCAAATGATAAAATTCTATGGTTGAAAGCCCAAGGATTTATATATCCTTTGAAAAAGGGCTTGTATATTGCTGGTCCTTCGGTGACCGATAAAAAGCCTGACCTGTTGTTGGTTGCGAACCATTTACTGGGACCAAGCTAAGTGTCGGTGGAAACGGCTTTGTCTTATTATGGTTTAATACCTGAACGGGTATATGAAATATCATCCATGACGACAAAGGCGTCACGCTCTTTCAACACGGTATTGGGCATGTTTACATACACCCGACTTCCTTTGCCGTATTATTCCTTTGGTTTAAAGATGCTTCGGCTGCCATCTAATCAATATGCGATGGTGGCCTCTCTCGAAAAAGCCTTATGCGACAAAATAATAACGACATCTGGACTAACACTAAGAAGTGTCCGCAATGCCTATGACTTCCTTGTAGAGGATTTGCGGATCGATGAATCATCATTAAATGACCTGCATACGGATATGATAAAGGGATAGCTTTCGGATGCACCAACAAAGGAAAGCTTATTGATGGTGGTTAAAATGATCGAGCGGTTATGATGAGGTTGACTGAAAAGAGTGGTGCTACAATTATCCATGAATCTATTCTTGGGGTAGATTGCAGTTGAATCATCGAAAATATTTGTTATATTTGTATTTAAAATGATATCACTATGGATACGATAAATTTAAAGAAATCCACTTCACTACGTTTGGATGCGGAGTTGTATAGTTACATAGAGAAGCTGGCAAAAAAGGAAAATAGAAGCGTCAATAATTTCATTGAAACGGTTCTTGCTGATGCAACACGTTTCCACGATCCAAACAGCGAGACAAGACAGGCTATTGAAGACGCAAGAAAAGAAAGACCTTCTTTGAAAAGGTATGATAGCACGGAAGACTTGTTAAATGATTTGATGGCTGATTAATGACTGGGTATAAAATAACCTACTCAGGGAAGTTTAAAAAAGATTTTAAAAAGTATCAGAAAAGACCTAGGGAGCTCAAAGCTATTATAGAGGTTCTAGAACAACTTAGACAGGGTGCAGAAGCAATACCAAAACGGATGAAGCCTCATAGGTTGATAGGCGATTACAAAGATTCGTGGGAATGTCATGTATTTCCTGACCTCCTGTTGATATGGGATCAGGATAACGAGCCGATTAATGAAATTCATTTGATCCGAGTAGGTTCTCATTCTGAACTGTTTTAATCTGTCAGATTGCGACAGCCTCACCCCAATTTCTTTCTCAACGCTGCCATATCTTTACTGATCTTCTTTTCCAATACCTTGGCGTAGATCTGTGTGGTTGCAATTTTAGTATGCCCAAGCATTTTACTCACCGTTTCGATCGGAACGCCATTGGAGAGGGTGACGGTCGTTGCAAAGGTATGCCTTGCCAGATGGAAGGTGATATTTTTCTTGATGCCGCAAATCTCAGCAATTTCTTTCAGGTAGGCATTCACCTTCTGATTGGATATCACGGGAAAGACGGTGCCCGTGACCGCAGCCCGGAGGTTGTGTTTGTATTTCTTTAATATTTCGATGGCTTTAGGTAGGAGCGGGGTGGTCACAGGGGTGTCGGTTTTCTGTCTGAAGGTGCGTTTCCATACTTCACCATCGGAAGCGTCCACAATGTTATCGTGCGTAAGGTTGATGACATCAACATAGGTAAGCCCGGTGTAGCAACAGAATACAAACAGGTCGCGGATCATGTCGATTCGTGCGATTTCAAAAACTTTACTTTCCAGCGTAGCCAGTTCGGTGTCGGATAGGTGTTCTCGGTTTACCTTCTCGATTCTGAGTTTATAGTTCATAAAGGGGTCTTTGGTGATCCATTCCAGCCGCATGGCCAGGTGCCCCCTCTTTTTCAGGCGGATGATGTGTTTCATCACGCCGTTGTTGTTCATGGGCTTTTGATGGTCGAGGGGTTTATGGTTTCGTAGGAAGGTTTCGAAATCAAAAATAAATTTATAGTCGATATCAGTGAGAAAGAAGTCGGCTGCCCGGAACTTCTTCTGAATAAATTGGATCAGGTAGCGTTGGGTAACGTAATAATGTTTGAGGGTGCTCCATTTAAGGTGCTTGAAGCGGTTTCATTGTGATACTCAAAAAGGCTGCTTAGGGTTTGCGCTTCTTCGATGTTGCCAAAGAAATGATCCTTTACCGATTGGGCCGTGACTCGTTTTCCGCTTAAGATCAGCTGTTGATATATACCGCCTAAGGTCAACCGCACATCTTGCAGGTATTTGTTGATCTGTTTGAATTCCTCGCATGTTCCTTTGAGTGCGCCTTTTGTATTATCCCAGTAATTGATATCAACAAACTGTTTCAGTGCGATATAGCAACGTTTTTTATTAACGGTGATGCAGGCGTAAACTGGTGCATTTCCTTCTTTTTCCTTGTCGGCTCTGATGGTAAAATGGACGCCAAATGATTGTGATGTTTTCATAAAAATACTCTTTAAATCTCCATAAACTTAATTTAACCCGTTTTAAGGCCATTTTAGGTAACACAGATTGTCTGTTTTTATGCCAATTATAAACCTAAAAGCCGTTCTTTTTGCAAACTTTTTAAGCACCATTGATCTGATATACACCGTATTATATCGTTTTGTGTTACCTAAGTTAAACATTTAAAATAGGTAGTCGGATAGGTAACGAGAATGAAGGATTCTTATGGATTAATATGAACTACTTAAAAGTATAAAACCCTGTAAATCAGAATATTTACAGGGTTTCAGACTAGCGTGAACTAGTATTTTGTGCGCCCACCTGGGCTCGAACCAGGGACCAAAAGATTATGAGTCTTTTGGCCTGTACCTTTTTACATGATGCAAAATCGTCGTTTCCGACTTACAGAAGCAATATATGAACAATTTCTGGAACCGTAAAATTTTGTTCCGTAACACATTTGTAACGGTTTCTAAGATTTTTTGCGAGTAACGATTCCTGCAATTCGATTCCAATAGGATTATGCAGTCTAACAAGAAATTCAACAATTCTCTTTGAGATTATAGCTTTGTTTCAAATTCAAGAGCAAATTCCCACGAAACCGTAGCTAACTTTTCTTTTAAATGTTCAATATTTGAAACCAAATCTTGGAAACTTGGTGGTTTTGCTTCATAAATCATTTGGCTTCGCATTTTATTATAATCTTCTTCCCAAGCTTTTACAAAGTCGGGATGTGGCGTAGGATTCAAGGTTTTTGGATTATGCAGATTATAGTCCACTCCACCAATTTTAGCATATTTATGTCGATGGCTGACAATAGTCTCGTACAGGTCTTTGTCTTCGATAGCGGTCAAAATATCTCCGTTACGTGACAAATGATAGACATCATACATATGACGATTTAGACGATCTACACGAATTTTTTCGACAGGGCGACTAAATTCCTCATGCAATAAAAAAAGTTTTTCTAAAAAGGTCCGCTCTGCATGAACGGTCGGTATACTGATAAATGGGGATGCAAATCCCTGATCAGAATAAATTTCGTCTACAAGAGAACCAAATTTCCTTACTGAATAGGGCTCGATTAAAGATCGACATCCTATCTCAATTTGAACTCTTGGGTGGACGTAATCAGGGTGTTTTGTAATATACGGATAATGAACTTCAATAATTCTTGGGTCTTGATCGCTATCCTCTGCTGGAACAGGAATTAAACCAACTTTATCATATCCTTTTTCTACAAAGCGTTCTTTTAATTCACCAAGGAATTTTCCTGTTGCATATTCTCCGGAAGCTTTTCTGAGTTTCGTACGTTGTTTTTTCGACTCGCCATCGCGGCGGATGCGGTTACCTGTCCGCGACGGGCAGGTAGGTAATCCGATTACTCGAAGCCGCAACGGTTTCGAGTTCGGATCTGTCAAGAAAAATTTGGGAAGTGTTGGCGGGTTGCTGTGGGGAGATAAGCCCCTCACGGAACCATCTGTCCACGTTACTCCGACCGTACAGGCGGTAGGCATCGGCTTTGGTCAGCCGATCGGGAACGGGATGTTCTTCTTTGATAGCGTTTTTAACACCCTGTTCGGTTGCTTTCTTTAATAGCATTGCCAGTTCCTTGTACTCCATACTTCCCGATGGGGTTATTTTCCCATCCGGGTACAAAGCACGAGAATGGCATAGGGCAAAAACAGTGACAGGGGGTGACCTCTGCCAGTCACCCCCTGTCAAAAAATGGGGTTTTTATTAGAAATAAAGCTGTTTTTCGCCTTACAGAATAAGTTGCTATTTCAGTTCGTCGACATCTCTACTGGCAGTAATCGATATGGGACAGCTCAGTAAATTTCTCTATCGATGGCTTTTGCCGGTCCGCAGATCCCGTACCCATTGGCCAAGTGCTTTTATGTTTTTTCATTGGGAACATTCTTCACCCAACGAAAGTGCAACAGAAAAATGCTAGGATATTATGAACTATGTTTCATGTTTAAATTTGATTATCTAATTTTGACTGCAAATCAATATTTTATTTTTACTTTTCAGTCGGAAATCTTGAGTAATCGATGACTTCAATCAATATACTGTTGGCGGATCTGGATACAGATACGCTTTTCGTTGAACAGGCCCGTCGTCTGGGTCTCGTGACATTAGGCGATATCCTTGAGGCTAGGGTTGAGGTGTTGAGCAAAAAAAAGGATTTCAGCTATACTTGGTACGCCGATCTGCTGACCTTGCTGAAAAAACACGGACTGCTTGGTGAATTTCAGAATCGGCAGCTATGAACCTTTGTAATTAGATAGGTTGTAATTTTCGTTCAGCCAGTTCAACATACTGATCAGGTTGGCCTTTAGCTTCCGGGCTGTACTGAACTCCACCTCCGTGGACTTCTTTCGCAGGCTTTCAGCGGAAATAAACGTGGTCTGCGGTGTATAGAAATGGGCTGCAAAAAAATTGAACAGTTCACCGATGTTCTCTTTTAGCAGCACGCCCTTTTCAATATGCAGTCGTATAAAAAGCCCAAATTGTGCCACTGGCATATTGATTCTTAGACGGGTCATTGATTTGGCGAACTGGTCATCCTGTAGCATGGCCCGCCGGAGCTTGAGCATTTGTTTGATATAGAATTTCTTTTCAGTCAGGAAACCCCGAAGTTGTTCACCAATGGGCGCAGCGCTGGATAACATCTTTATTTTGCAATTTACAATTAAGCTGCTCAGCTTGTCCTGTTCGGTCATAAGCAGCCCCAGCTGTTGATGTAGTCCGGGGATATTGTCGAGGATACCTTTAAAATCATTTATGCAGTAAAGATAAAACTCCGGCGGGTTGAATCCGTTGCGGCATAGCAGGTCTTTAAACATTGTTGTGTCCGCGCTATTTATGTTGCCGACAATTGTCATCAGGTGGCGGCAGTATGCCACATCTAAAAAGCTAATCTCTTTTTTACGAATCATTTGGTGAAGCGATTTTTTTACAATGGTCTTTAAATCCCCATCAATATCGAGCCGATCCAGATGAAGCAAAAATATTTTGTAGCGTGCTTTTAGTTCCATCATTAGAGTAGGCAGGCCATATTTGGTAATGGGGATTTGTTTATAAATCGCGGGAGCCAATCTGCCCATATCTGCCAGTACAGTCTCCACGAGGTTAAGCGCATAGGTGTAAAAGGATTTAATTTGAGGGCCTTGAACGCTTTGGTTCCAAGCTGCGGCTAGGCGGTATCGATAGTGGTGGACTGCATCACTGATTTTAACCAGCTGCTTCATGTTGATATCGGCTTGTTTTTTGGAAAAGATCAACTGTTTACATACTATTTTTTTGAACGTTATTATTTCGGCCGTAAAGACTTCCTTCAACGACAGAGGATCAGTACCGATTAACTGGGAATTGGCCAAGTTTTGGGGATGGACGGTATCCTCCACCCAATTCAGCAAAAGAACAGATACTTGATTCATAGGTCAGTAGCTTATATGATGATTATTTTATAAAATACTATCGCCAAAAATCGATAATCGGAGCGGCATATAAAATACGTTAATAGGAGATTTGGCTAAGTAAATTGACGTAGCTGTCGTACATGGACATAGTTTTTTACACGTCAAAAATGCCGCATTCCAGTTTTCGCAGCAGTTCCAGCCTACTATGCGTACCTGATTTAGTCATCATACGCTGGATATGGGTAGTTACTGTACGCTCCGCGATATTCAGGCGGGCAGCAATCTCACCGGTATGGTATCCTTCCTGCAGCAGGACAACGACTTCAGTTTCTCTCGTCGTGAATCGGAAACGGATACAATTCTCCCCGAACACTTCGGGTCTGATTCCATTGGCGGAAATCTCCGCCAGTTTACTGATAGCATTTCTATCCTGACGTACAGTCTTAAAAATGAACATGCCGGTAACAGCCAAAAAACCCAAGTTGGTGAACAACGCCTCCGTAAGTTGGCTGAACTCAAAATAGGTGATAACGGTCATGGCCGCCCATGGAGCCACCGCGGCATAAACGACAATTTCCTCTACATAGTGGTGTTGCCGCCGGTTTTCTTTATAGGCTACGCGGATAGCCCGCAGGATTGCCCAAAGGAGAACGATAGAATAAAAAAAAGGTGCGATAATACCGTATTTGACGGTAAAGCCTAGATCTTGATGGGTCGAATAAGAAATCACAAAGAAAAGCACGAACGGTGCAAGCAAAAACAGTGGCACACCGTACAGCGCATGGAAACGGAGCAACTTCAAGTCAAATGCCTTATAGAAATAGAACGGGAAATAGGATGCCATCAAAAAACCGCTACCATAGGCAGTAATGTTCTGGACATATATCGGAATGGGATAGTCTCGATCAGGTAGTAATCCACCGGTTACATTATAAAGAATCAATAAGAATAATAGGATCAAATACCAAAAGCGGGGCTTATCACCCGGTCTGTTTAGGTAACCGGGCAACAAAAAAATGAACATCCCCGTTTCCAATGCAGAAAAAATAAAGGTGACCAGACGCATTTCCGTTCCGAACACATTCATACTATATTTTTGGTTTCTTCATGTTTTAGGAAGTAAAGCACATAGTCCAGGTGAAGTTTATCATAAATCCTGAAACCAAAATCTTGGTACCAGGGCAGGTTTCTTTCCGTAGACGTCTCCAAGTAAATAGGCAGTCCTTTCGCTTCGGCATGAGCAATCACTTCTTTTAATAATCTGCTGCCTATACCGGAACCTTGATAAAGTGGATCGACCCCAATAAACCAGAGATAGGCCATCGGGTTTTTGGTCTGTTTTTCCTTAATCCGCTTCTCCCGTTTAATCGCCTTGGCGATACTGCCAACGCCGATTGCTTGGAAGATTAGAGTCACGTCCAACCATAGCGATCTGAGCGTAGTTTTCTTTAGCTGTGGGTATAGGATCAGGGCACAGGCTTTTTTATCCTGGGAGAGCCATACGTCACCGAACAGCAAACAAACCTCTATGGAATAGTGCATCAAGGCGCGGATGCGCTGAAATCGGTGCCTATCCTGCTGAATAATATAGTTTACACTTTGGTTGTCTTTAAAAGACTGGGTCAGTAGTTCGACTACTAATTTTCTGTCGCTTTTACTGGCTCTTATCATAATTCCCTTTCTTACTGAATGTTATAAATCAATTAAATCTCCTGACCCAAAAATAACATTTTGCTTTTTCGATTGCAATTTTGTTGTTTTGTAGATTAAAAATTGCAGTTGACCAGCATCATAGAAAGTAGTTATAAGCTGCATTCTATTGTATAAATATTAACTTTGATTCATCAAGGTCTAGATTTTGATGAATCAAAGTTAATAAGTAAGTGTTAACCCAAATCCCCAACCCATATCGCTGTCATAATGGGTAGAAAGAGCGGTATTTTTAGTCAATATGTATCTAAGACCTCCCATGTATTCCTTATCGGTATTAACAGAAAAAGCCCCTCTCAATCTTTGTGTTAAGGGGATATCCTCCCTGCGCAACTGTAAACGAACAATACCATCGGTAAACACTTCGGCTTGGAAGTCTACAAGCATGGGTAGAGTATATACGAAACCCGCACTTAGTGTGGCTCTGTTATTTTTGGTGTTTTTCTGTCCAAAAATATTTTTTTCAATTTCATGACTTCCAAGCTCTCTGTAGCGCCAATCGAATCCGACAAAAGGCATAAACCATTGCATTTTTCCAATGTATCTGCCAATATGGGTTTCGGTTTCGTATCCGTGTTTATTATTGTAGCCTAACCTCCATTCTGTACCAAAACTCCATCTTGCATTTTGTAACATTATCTGTCCATCATTACCGTTGGTAGCAAAGTCATTTTCTGTCATCATGTGCAGCATATTGCTTTCTCTTTGAAGCTTTTTATATGCATATTCCTTATCAGGTAGCTCGGGATTTTGATAATCTCCAACTTCGAATACCCTGTTCATACCTGCCATCATGTGATATAAAATGTGGCAGTGAAAGAACCAATCACCTTCGGTATTTGCTGCAAATTCTATGGTATTCTTTTCCATTGGCATAATATCAATTACATTTTTTAAAGGTGCTTGAACTCCATGGCTATTTAAGACCCTGAAATCAAACCCATGAAGGTGCATTGGGTGCCGCATCATGGAATTATTGATAAGTGTTATTCGGAGTATCTCACCTTTTTTTACCGGTATTTTATCCACCTCGGAAAGCACTTTGTTATCGAAGCTCCATACGTATCTATTCATATTGCCGGTCAAAGTGAAAGTCAGTTCTTTTACTGGCTGATCTTTGGGTAGCTCGGTGTTGTAGGGTGATTTAAGCATGTCATAATTTAGGGTTACTATTTCAGCATTACTCATGTCATGGCTCGAATGATCCATTGTTTCACTCATCGGCTCATCCATTGACATTTCGGATTTCGTCTCTTTGCTTCCAGCAATTTCGGGATACATCACGGCATTCATGTCCATTTTCTGAAGACTCATGTTCATTCCCATATCTTTCATATCACCATTCATTTTCATCATATCGTTCATCATCTTCATCCCCTCGAAGTATTTTAGCTTAGGGAGTGGTGGATGCACTTGCTTAGCACCTTCTCCGATAAAAATCGAGGTTGATTTTGTACGATCCTCCGGTGTCACCAGAAGTTCATATGAAATGTCTTTTTGTGGAATAGTTACCACTATATCGTATGTTTCCGAAACACCTATAATCAAGCGATCTACTTCTACAGGTTCTACATCATTTCCATCACTGGCCACCACCGTGAATTTTCCTCCCGCATAATTCACCCAAAAATAGGACGAGGCTCCGCCGTTGGATAATCTTAATCTAACTTGATCGCCAGCTTTAAATTGTGAAAGTTGTTGTCCATCAGTTCCGTTGACCAAAAATTTATCATAATACACATCACTTACATCCATGGCAAGCATACGTTTCCATTCATTTGTCACTTTAGTTTTGAAATGCCCTTCTTTTATAGCTTCCAAATAGCTTTGCGTTGATCCTTTTTTAATAGCGGACCAGTCATTGGCATTGCGAAGCATACGCTGAACATTACTGGGTTTCAGGTTTGTCCATTCGCTAAGTACTATAGGAACAGTGGGAAGGTCATCAGTACCTTTTCTAAAAGTAGGGTCATCCAATCTCTTTTTCATAATAAACGAACCATACATCCCGATTTGTTCTTGAAAACCGGAATGAGAATGATAAAAATGGGTACCATTCTGCATAATCGGAAAGCGGTAGGTATACGTTGAGCCTGGCCGGATAGGCTTTTGTGTAAGCCAAGGCACACCATCCTCTTTGTTAGGCAACCACACGCCATGCCAATGCAAAGAAGTTACTTCATCCATCATATTATGTACAACGATTTCAGCTGTATCTCCCTCTGTGAAAGTGAGTGTAGGCATTGGAATTTGTCCATTAACGGCAATGGCTCTTTTCGGCTTTCCTCCATAATTTACTATAGTATCTTTTACATAAAGATCATACTTTACGACTTTCCCTCCCTTAATATTCTTTTTGGGAAGAACCGGAATGACCTTTTGGTCTTTAACATCCATATCCATTTTTCCATGGGCATTGTGCATTTTACCGTTATCTTTTGGCACGAGTTTCATTCCGCATTTAGGACAGTTTCCCGGTTTGTCGGATTTAACTTCAGGATGCATTGGGCACGTATAAACTGATTGATTTTCGGCCATACCATCAGCACTCTTATGTGTGACAGATTGGAAACTTTCTTTGGTCGAAGAATCTAATGTTTGGGCATATACACCGATGTAAACCAGCGTTAATGCAAGTGAAAAAATATGTTTCATTATTTCTATTTTTAAATTATTTCTTATTCAGCCTTAATAACGTTGCATTAAAAGCAACGACGATGGTACTAACGCTCATTAAAACTGCTCCCATAGCCGGGCTCAACACAAAATTGGGATACAATATTCCTGCTGCCAACGGAATAGCGACTATATTATAACCGACAGCCCATATCAGATTTTGTATCATTTTTCGATAGGTACGCTTTCCAAAATCTATCATTTTAACAACATCCCTTGGGTCACTGTTTACGAGAATGATATCAGCTGTTTCAGCAGCCACATCCGTTCCGGAACCCACAGCAATCCCCACATTAGCCTGTGCCAACGCAGGTGCATCATTTACACCGTCACCAGTCATGGCAACAATTTCACCTTTCGCTTGAAATTCTTTTACTTTTTCCTGTTTGTTATGTGGCAGGACATTCGCCAAGAATCCGTCCATCCCTAATTTATTAGAAACCGAGGCTGCAATTTTTTCATTATCACCTGTTAAAAGAAATGATTTTATCCCCATTTCTTTTAGTTGACGTACGGCTTCCTGCGATCCTTCTCTTATACGATCTGCGAGGGTGATAATACCGATTACCTTGCCTTCAATGAATACATAATTTATAGTTTCTGTGTCCTGATCTATTTCCGAAGGCGTGGCTGGTTTGTCAATTTTGTTTTCCGTAAAATAATTTGGCCCAGCAGCTACAACTTCTTTTCCATTTACCGTGCCTTTAACACCTATTCCCTGCATGTATTGGAAATTATCAGACTTCCATAATTGAAGCCCTTTTTCTTTGAGAAGTTTTATCATCCCCTTTGCAATGTGGTGCTCGGAGTTTTGCTGCACAGCGGCGGCATATTGAATGATTTCATCTTCGGTGAAACTGTCTAAAGCAATAACTCTTTGTACAGCATGAGAACCCTCGGTCAATGTTCCCGTTTTATCGAAAATAATGGTCGTTAAATTACGGGTAATTTCAAATGCTGTCCGATTCCGTATAAGCAGTCCATTGGTTGCAGATAGTGTGGTCGAAATAGCAACTACTAAAGGAATCGCTACCCCCAAGGCATGGGGACATGCAGTGACCATCACTGTTACCATTCTTTCCAATGCGAATGCCATATCTCCACTTGAATTATACCAATAAACGAATGTTCCTACACCGACCCCAATTGCAATGAAAGTAAGCCATTTGGCAACCTTATCTGCAAGGTTTTGTGTATTCGACTTTGCAGTTTGCGCATCTTGCACAAGGCTGATTACCTTGTTTAGATAAGTGTCTTTTCCGACTCCTGTCGCTTTTATTTTTAGTGCTCCATCCCCGTTTATGGCTCCGGCTATAACCGTTGATTTGGCTTCCTTTTTTACCGGAACGCTTTCCCCTGTAAGCATACTTTCGTTTACATAGGAAAGCCCTTCAATGACGTCTCCATCTGCTGGTACTTTCTCTCCGGGTTTGATAATGACAATATCGTTGTTAGCCAATTCTTCCAACTTTATCTTGAAAGCTTCACCGTTCCGTTCTACCGTTACTTCATTTGGCAAGAGCGCTACCAATGTCTGAAGGGCTTTGGATGCTGCCATTTGCGAACGCATTTCCAGCCAGTGTCCAAGCAACATAATGACGATCAGTGTTGCCAATTCCCAATAGAAATCCATCCCCTGAAGGCCGAATACCACTGCTGTGGAATAAAAATAGGCCACTGAAATAGCGATGGCTACCAAGGTCATCATCCCTATGGCTTTTGCCCTGATTTCACCAACCATCCCTTTTAAGAACGGCATCCCTCCGTACAGATAAATTAAAGTTCCAAGGGCGAACAGCACGTATTTGTCTCCGGTAAATTCCAGATTGAATCCAAACCATTCCTGGATCATTTGCGAAAGCGCAAGAATAGGTATGGTAATAATTAAACTGACCCAGAACCTTCTCAGAAAATCATGTGTATGATGGCCTTCATGTTTATCGTGTTGGTGCGCTGAATGCTGCTGTTTCCCGCGTTCATGGTGTTTGTGGTCGTGGCTACCGGTTTTTCCAAAAGGAACTAAAGCCATTCCGCATAATGGGCATTTCCCCGGCTCATCTTTGAGTACTTGGGGGTGCATTGGACATGTGTATTTTTTCATAACAACGATTTAAGATTGTTTCATGATCATTTTGATTGTGGCATTTTTTGACCTATATATATCTATGGATCTGCCTGTTCAATTAATAGTCTAAATTTACTCATTGTCTGCTAATGAATTAAAGTAATCAATTAACAACTTCTTATCTTCCATTCTCAAACGAGCACCTTCATGCAACCATAAATAAGAATTTAGTGGCATTTTATCTTGTTCAATTTGCTTGGTGATTTGCGTGAATTTTGAATTAAGTCTTCGGGACCCATAAGGTGGTAAGTCATCAAAATTCAACTTTTCCTTTCCATCTAATATGTGCTTTTCCATCAGCCAAGCCATAGGCTGAATCTCACTGTACCAAGGGTAATTCGTGTTATTGCTATGACAGTCATAACATGAAACAGCCAAAATTGCATTGACCTGTTCACCAACTTTAAAAGTATCAACAAAAGCCTTTCCCGCTGGAGTGGCTGTTGTATTCTTTTCAGGTCTTGCCAACTGTATTAACAATAAAACAGTCAGCAAAACCATAAAGATTAGTTTTGATTTAGAAATTGCATTTTTTTTTCTGATGCCTTCCATAACGAACCAATTAGATTGTCAAAGTTTAACGGTCATATAGACAACAACTCGGCAATTCATCGTAAGCTGCTTTAGAAGCCTTGTCCAGTTCTGTATCATGACCGACATTGGCAATAGCCTTGCTTATGTTGCTCTTTGAAGTTACTTTTGAATCGAAGTCCAGATGGATGACTTTGGCATTTACATCCCAGTTTGCTGATATTACCCCCTTAACACTTTTCGCTGCCTTTTCGATGCGGCTTTTGCACATCTCACAGTTCCCGGAAACCTTTAGCATATCGTGTGTTTTATTAGCGGAATTTTCCATATTACCATGTTGATGTCCACTTTGTACCGTCGATCCGTCATTGTTCATCATACTGACCTTTCCTTCCAGTTGGGCACTCGCATCTACCGTAAAAGCACCGTTTGTAACAATCTCTTCGCCATTTTCCAATCCCGACATGATGACGTATTGATCACCCAATGAGGGTCCTAATACAACCTCCCGAAGTTTAAACGCCGGTGTTGAGGTATTTGGTTGCTTTACATACACGATTGAACGCTTTCCTGTCCACAATACCGCTGATTTTGGAATCACAATCTCCTTACCGTACCCTTTTAATGGAGCGGTAATTTGCGCTGTCGCATACATTTCCGGTTTGAGATTGCGATCACGGTTATCGGCTTCAACCCTAATCTTTGCGGTTCTCGAATTCGCATCGATCATTGGATTTATAAAAGCTATCCGCCCTTTATATACTTTTCCCGGCACACTCTGCAAAGTGTATTCCAGCTGATCACCAACTTTTAAAAACGGTAAGTCTGTTTCGTAGGCATCGAAAATTGCCCATAGCCTTGAAAGGTTCGAAATGGTATATAACACACTTCCCTGGCTGATATAATCCCCTTGGTTCACATTCTTGGTTGTGACAACACCGCTTGTATTAGCGTGAATGTTTACATAAGGAGAAACGCTGTTGGATTCTATAATTTTATTTATCTGCTCCTCTGAAACTTTCCATAAGCGCAATTTCTCTTTAGCTGCATCAAGTAATAAAGGTTGCAGATCTTGCAATTTTGCTGCTTCCAGTAATTCTTGCTGTGCTGTTAAAAGGTCCGGGGAATATATTTTGGCTATCAGTTGACCTTCCTTGACGGATTCGCCGGTAAAGGTTACATATAGATTCTCTATGCGACCGTTGACGTGGGAAGTTTGGGATTGTTGTAAGCGTTCATCCACTTGGATGGTACCGTACAATTGTACATCCTTAATTGCATCCTGATGCCCAACCATGGAGGTTTGGATATTTGCCAATGCAATTGCCTCTTTTGACATTTGGATCGCATCATCGTCAACCACATCGTCGCCACCACCGGATGTTTTCAATGGGATCAAGTCCATCGCACATAGGGGGCATTTGCCCGGTTTATCCATTTTGATCTGTGGGTGCATGGAACAAGTCCACACAGTAGCGCCCTCCTCGGTTACCTCCATTTCAAGATCATGACTATGGTCATGGGACGCACCACCTCCGAAGATCCCCCAACCCAGTAGTAGTCCGGCTAACAATATAGCTCCGTATTTTACTATATTGTTTCTAAATATATTTTTCAGTTTATTCATTACTAATTTCTTTGAATAGTTCGTTACTTATTGTCCGCTAATAATTTCTTTATTGACACGACCATCGTGTTATAATTGGCAAGCGCTTCTGCTTTTCGAAGTTGATAGTCCAACAATTGACGCTGCACCTGGATGACATTGGTCAGATCACTTTTGCCGGTTACGAACTCCTTTACGATCAAATTATAGGTTGTTTGTGCAAGGATTGTCTGTTTTTCATATAATTTCACAACCCGTTCCGCATCGTCCAATTGGCTTTTGTACCCGTAGTATTCACTTTTCAACGAATTGAAAGTATTTTTAAAGTTTTCCTCAGTTGATTTCCGCCACAGTTGGCCTTCCTTTTGTTGGGCGTTATACTTTTTACGAAAGAGCGGCAGGGTCACCGAGACCATGGGCATAATCATATCTTTCCCGTTCATACCCTCCATGGCGAGCATCATATTGTCGGTTTTCCCAACAACCATATATTCAGCTCCGATACCGATCATGGGATAACTCATTTTTCGATCCATCTCGGCTTTTGCTTTGAAGGCCAAACCTTCCTCCGAAATCATCTCAAGCATGGGATTGTTTTGTTCAATAAATGCCAAAGCCTCCTTTTCGCTATATAAAAATTCCACTTTGTATATCTCCTTTCCCAATACAACTTCTTCGGTGGCATCCCTGTTTAATAGTGCGTTGAATTTCGCTTTTTCAGCTTTGATTTGAGAATGTAGGCTTTCAATATTATTTTCAATTTCAGCAATTTCCATTTGGATGCGGAGTACCTCTGACATACCCGGCCCTGAACCTCCTGCCATTCCGCCCATATCCCCCCCGGACGACATATTCGTGCCGGGGTTAGTAGCTGGCGCCGTCGTTGAACCTTTTCCCATACTCATACCACCCATACCCGATGAGGCAGTGGATGTTGAAGGTGTGGAGGGAGCATTGCTACTAACGGTCGGAACCGGAGTAGGTCGAGCAGTACTGGGTGGAGAAGAAAATTTCCTCAAGGCCAATTGCTCCAACTGATCTAATATTTTTTTATTTTCTTCGTTATTGTGTAGCTGCTCATTCAGTTTTTGCATCGTGTACCATTGCGTGCTGACCTGCAGAATTAGGTTATCCACGGCTTCCCGGTATTGCTGATCTTGCATATTGGCCATATGGGTTGCCTCTGTCCGGGCTGCCTTTCTCGTACCGAACCAAGGGAACATCTGCATTAAACTGATATTTCCAATGGATCGGCCACCAATAATTTCCATGGGCATTGTGTATGCCTCCAAGGATAGTTCCGGATCCTGATAAGCTCCCGCTTGCGGGATTTTTTGAAGGAAGGCTTCATGCACTAAGCGCTGTGACTTTACGCCGGGATTGTTTTCTATTGCGACCTTGATGTAGTGTGATAGTGAATCTTTCGTTTGTTCCTGGGCGAAAGCATTCGAAAAGAAACCTAACACTACAAATAGGATCGACGTTATATATGTTTTATTCGTTTTCATCAGTTATTTGATTTTTATTTTTTGACCTGTTTTCCTTTCTAAGGGCCGATTCTCTCCACCAGCATTGGAATACCGGCACTACAAACATGGTCATGGATTGGATCAGCATCCCCCCAAATGTTGGGATCGCCATCGGCACCATTATTTCTGCTCCTTTACCCGTTGAGGTCAATACCGGTAACAACGCTATCAATGCTGTAGCGGTAGTCATCGCTGCGGGCCTCACGCGCTTTAACCCCGCATAGACAACGGCCTCCCTGATCTCTTCTTTTGTTCTAGGGTTTCGGGCAACGAACGTATCGTGTATATATGTACCCATTAGTACACCGTCACTTGTGGCCAACCCAAAGAGGGCTATAAAGCCTACCCAAACAGCTATACTGAGGTTAATGCTGTGCATCTGGAACAAGTCCCTCATATTCGTCCCCCCCACAGAGAAGTCCATGAACCAAGGCTGTCCATATAACCATAATAAAATAAAACCTCCTGCAAGCGCTACAAACACCCCGGAGAAATGGATCAAGGAAGCGGTAACTGTCCGGAATTGGAAATAAAGAATTAGCAAAATAGCCAATAAGCTCATCGGTATGATAAGCAGTAGACGTTTTGCCGCACGTTCTTGTTGTTCATAATTACCCGCAAATACATACGTTACCCCATCGGGTAAAGTCAATTCCCCAGAAGCTATTTTTTCCTGTAAGATGTTATCGGCTTCGCGCACGACCTCTACCTCAGCCTTACCACTTATTTTATCAAAGATGACGTAGCCCAACAAAAATGTGTTTTCGCTTTGGATCATTTGTGCACCTTTTGCGTATTCAATGTCAACGACATCACCCAAAGGTATTTGTACGCCGGTAGCTGTAGGTATGATTATTTTTCGTAGTGCATCAGGATCATCCCTTAATTCGCGCGGGTAACGTAAGCGAACGGGAAACCGCTCACGTCCTTCTACTGTATTAGTCAAAGACATACCCCCGATTGCAGCACTGATTACTTCCTGAAGCTCTGCTACGGTAATCCCATACCGGGCCATCTTGTCCCTGTTCAAATGCAATTCAATATAAGGCGCGCCTACTGCACGGTCGTAAAAAACCGTAGATGGCATGATCGATGGAATATCTTTCAAGGCAGTTTCCAATGCTTTTCCGCCCGCTTCTATCGATTCAAGGTCAGGACCAGATACTTTTAAACCCATGGGAGCTCTCATACCAGTAGAAAGCATGACCAGTCTTGCTTCAATTGGTTGCAGTTTTGGCGCTGAAGTCAGGCCCGGCAAATGGGAAACATTGACAATCTCTTGCCAAATGTCGTCCGCCGTTTTTATCTCGGGACGCCACTGACGAAAGAACTTGCCGCCTTTATCTATGATAAGGCTATCTCGTGGAATTTGTCTGAATCCTTGATCCAGATCGTAGGTATCTCCGTTAATCAGTTCAAAATGCCCATCACTATTGGTTTTAAAACGCTCTCTATGACCATCTTCGTCCAAAATATATTCCGGTATATAGTTGATGGTATTTTCAAACATTTGGGTAGGTGCCGGGTCAAGGGCAGAGTTTACACGTCCCCATTTACCTACGATGAGTTCTACCTCAGGAATATTCTGAATGCGTTTGTCCAATGTCCGTATGAATTGCAGGTTTTGTTCAATACCGGTATGTGGCATACTGGTAGGCATCAACAAGAAGGAACCTTCATTTAAACTGGGCATAAACTCCTCGCCAATACCTGGGAACGTTTCGGTGGATTTCTGCCAAAAAGCTGTTTCCTTGAACGATTTCCATCCGAATGTCTCGAAGCCTTTGGCTACAAACCCGAAACTTCTTTCGGTTCCCATCCAAGCCAACAATCCGAACACTAAGGTTATGATAGGTATGGCCATAAACTTCCATCGATGGGAAAGCGACCAACGCAAAATTTGCTCGTAATAAATCACCAATACCCACAACATTCCTAGGATGGCTCCAATTGCCAAAAACACAAATACAAAGTTAAGCGTCGTACTGGCCTGCGTGCCGAGCGGCAGCCATTCCACCGTCAGATAGTACATTGCTACGAAGAGAGTAATACCTACATTGATGTAGTTGGCGAATTTTTCGCCTTTCCAATTGGGTGTAAACAAGTTGTTTACTCCGATCAGGGTCAAAGCAAACGCTATAAAAACGCCCGAGTATATCCAAAGTCCAATACCTGCTGCCACTAAGAAATAGTTGGCAAACTGGCGCAGCTTCTTACCGTTCAATCGAATCGAATAAACGTAATATGCCAGTGTTGGCAATACGATGATTCCTAAGAGAAAAGCTGAAGTTAGAGCAAAAGTTTTGGTATAGGCCAGCGGTTTAAATAGCTTTCCTTCTTGCGCCTCCATGGCAAAAACAGGCAAAAAACTGATGATCGTAGTGAGCATGGCTGTTGACAAGGCTCCCGACACCTCGGATACGGCTTTGGAAATTAAGTTTACAAAAGCTTTTCCTCGGCTTTCAACACCCCTGGCTCGTTCTTCATCCATATATCGTAGGATACTTTCTACAAAGACAATCCCGACATCTACCATGACACCAATAGCGATTGCAATACCTGAAAGGGCCACGATATTCGCCTCTACACCCATTTGCCTCATGATAATGAATGTGGCCAGTACCCCAATCGGTAGGATACTTGAAATCAATATGGATGCACGCAGATTAATTACCAATACGATGACCACGATGATACAGATCAGGATTTCATGGGCAAGAGCATTCTCCAATGTTCCGATCGTTTCCTGAATCAATCCTGAGCGGTCGTAGAAAGGAACTACTGTTACCTTGGAAACTGTACCATCTGCTAATGTTTTTTGGGGAAGACCTGCTTCCATTTGTTTGATCTTTGCCTTGACGTTATTGATCACCTCCATCGGGTTTGCCCCGTACCGGGCAACCACAACACCCCCCACGGCTTCGACACCTTCCTTATCCAACCCCCCACGTCGTGTGGCTGGCCCTAAGTTTACAAATCCTACATCTTTTATTTTAACAGGCACATTGTTCCGTACGGTTACCACCGCATCTTCGAGATCTTTGACACTCTTGATATAACCCAGTCCGCGCACAAGATATTCTGCCTTGTTAATCTCGATCGTTTCCGCACCAATATCGAGGTTGCTATTTTGAATGGCGGACATAATGTCCATTACGGAGACGTTATAAGCACGCATAGCGTCAGGATTGATATCAACCTGATATTCTTTCACAAACCCACCGATGGAAGCCACTTCGGAAACCCCTTCTGATGCTGCTAAGTTATACCTGGCATAGAAATCCTGCACGGTACGCAGTTCCTCGGGATCCCAACCACCGGTCGGCTCATCGGTTTCAGGATTGCGTCCTTCTAAGGTATACCAATAAACCTGTCCCAGCGCCGTAGCATCTGGACCTAATGAGGGTATAACCCCTGTTGGGAGCGTACCAGCAGGCAACGAATTGAGCTTTTCTAATATTCGGGAACGGCTCCAATAAAATTCGACGTCTTCCTCGAAAATGATATAAAGGAATGACATGCCGAACATGGAGCTGCTTCGGATTGTTTTTACTCCCGGAATCCCCAAAAGGGATGTCGTTAAGGGATATGTGATCTGTTCTTGGATATCCTTGGGAGATCTTCCCATCCATTCCGTTGCTACGATCTGCTGGTTGTCACCAATATCCGGTATCGCATCTACAGGAACGGGATCACTTGGCAACACGTTCTGGTGCCAATTAAAGGGCGCTGTAATAAGCCCCCAAATGACCACTACAATCAACAGTAGAATGGTAATTATTCTATTATTGAGAAAGTATTTAATAATTTTATTAAGCATACATATACAGTTTTGCCATATTAATTTAGCATACAGATTCTCATTAAAATTGAAACCTGTATGCTAAAAAATCCTTGATCTTACTTTAACTCCTCCTGAACTTCTCCACAGGTAAGCATATCCGCTCCATAGTATGGGTTCTTGATTTCCTTACTATCACTTAACCAGTATGCACCTTTGTTGTCATTATACATCGAGCAATAAACTTTATATAAAGGTTTGTCTGTGCCAAACGTCTTTGCTATATCGTAAAAATCCTCGCTAAGTGTAACCAAATGCTCACGCTGATGAGCGATATTGCCCACGTTGTCTGAGATATGTTCAGCATGTTCTTGGATATCGGCAGCAATATCATCGTACGTGTTTTTTTCTTCCGTACTGAATCCATCTGACTTGATTTTAGGAAGAGCCTCCAACATGCCTTTAGCGGCATTGGCGGCTTCTTTATCATTGTCTGACGACAGGGCAAATGTTAAATGTTGGTAATGAGCATACAATTCAGAAAAATTTCCCTGTTCGATGGATGTAGCATCATTGACGGAAGGAATTGTTTCAGTAGCATGATCCGCATGCGCTGTGCTTTCCGATTTTTTTTCCGCGTTTCCGTTACATGCTGTTAAAGTCAGTACTGAAGAGGCGATTAAGCCTAGAAATAAATGTTTCATTGTCATGAGTTTTTGTTAATAATTAAAACTGTTTTATGTAATTTGTATATGTAGCTTTATTTTCAAAATAGGACACCTCCCCACGGTCGCCGGTAATAGCGATCAGGGCGGTCGCTTTATCTATCTGCTTTTTTGAAAGAGGGTCAATTGCCATACGAACCGATTGGTCCTTTGGTATACGTTCTTTGCACATTTGGCAACAACCATAATACGTCTTTCCTTCAAAACTTACTTCGAATTGTTTCTTTCCCATATATTCATCATTGACCATACACACTAGATCACTGGGTACGATATCGCCTTTGTTGAAGGATTTTTGATTACTTTCCGTCACGAGTTGCTCCGAAACTTTCGCGGTCTCATTGGAGTTTCCGTTGCAAGAAGTCAGCACAGTTGAAACGACCAGAGCGAATAGCATAATTTTCATGTAGTAATTGCTATTTGATAGTTTCAGTAACACTTCCACACGTCAACATCTTATTACCGTAATAAGGGTTTTTGATAGCAGGTTCCTTACTTAACCAGTTTGCTCCCTTTCCATTGTTGGCCATCGGGCAATGTTGGTAATATACCGGTACAGGTTGTTTTGACTCCTTTGCCAGTTCATACATATTTTTGGAAAGCAAGTTAAAGGCTTCTCTTTGCTGTTGAATGTCCTTGGATTTTGAGATCGCTTCCGCACTACGGGTCAAATCTTGCATAACCTTCATCCATGCATTGTGTTCTTCTGTGGAAAGCTTACCCATATCCACGGCTTTAATAGCGGTAGCCATATTTTTCGCTTTTGTAGCCGCGGTACTCGCATTGCTGCTTATCAGCGCATCTTTGATAGAGAAATAGCTGCCGGAAACTGCTGTAAGTTGAGATGTGATTTGAGTCACTTCATTTGTAGCTTTGATTCCGGAAAAGCTATTTATACTTGATAGTAATACAGGAATTACCATCAATACTTTTAATATCGATTTCATTTTGTTGATTATTAGTAAAAAATAGTAAAATAGGGGATTGTCGAAAACTGGTTCAGCTCTCGACAAGACATACTTTTGGCTATCAAGCCAGCTTTTAAGCTATTTTAGGCGGTTGCCAGATGGAATGAAACCCTGATGAATAATAGGGTTGACTATATAATGGGAATGGTTTTTTGCTCTCAGGAAGAAAGGTGTTCTGAGACTCTCTAGTATCGTGAATCCAAAACGAAGGGAAAGAACTGTGACAAGATTTCTGTCCACAATTTCCCGAACAATCAGTATCTGTACCTTCGTCATCCTTGCAGCAATCTTTTTTACAAGCTTGTTTACTTTGATGATCTGAAGAATGATCGCAACAAGATTTTTCTTTTTTGATGATTTTGCTGGTATGCGATGAGCATGCCGAAGCTTCTCCTGGGATTAGAAAAAATCCCAGTAAGCATACACTTAAGAATATCTTTAGTATTTTAGACATATACCTCAGTTATAACAAACCTCATCTTAATGCAAATTTAGACTATTTTTTGTAAACAATACTAATTTTTTGTATGCAAAGTAAGAATGGGCACAACAATTATATTATTATGCCCATCTAAGATTAGTTTCTAACGAATCTTCTGAATACTAGGAATTGATGGTCTCTATCTTAAACCCCGCATTTTCAACGATGCTGATAACCTGTTGCTCAGTTGCACCATCGGCGGTAACAGTTAGCAACTTGTCCTTATTAGCCGTATCTACTTCCCAATGGCAAATGCCCTCTCCATTGTCCAAATGTGGTTTTATGGATGCGATACATCCTCCACAATTGATGTTCGTCTTGAATTGAAATTGTTTATTTTCCATTGTTTAAAAATTTTGAGTTATTTGATAATGCAAATTACACTACTTTATAGTTTAGTATTGTTATGCAATTTCTTGTTTGATTTGTGAGATTTACTGATTTACCTTTTCCACTTCAAACGCAAGCTGTTACTTACCACACTTACACTGCTTAACGCCATAGCCGCACCTGCAATCATGGGATTCAACAAGAAACCGTTTATCGGGTAAAGAATACCTGCTGCAATCGGAATACCGATCAGGTTGTAGATAAACGCCCAGAACAGGTTTTGCTTAATGGTGGATACAGTTTGTTTCGACAATTTTATTGCTTGTGGTATTTTGGTCAAGTCCGATGAAATAATAGTCATTTTGGCTACATCCATAGCAATATCACTTCCTTTACCCATAGCAATACTTACGTCGGCGGTTGCCAAAGCGGTACTGTCATTGATGCCATCACCAACCATTGCAACAGTTTTTCCCTGTTGTTGTAGCTCTTTTACAAAGTCTGCTTTGTGCTGTGGCAATACTTCTGCCTTATAATGTTTAATACCTGTTTGTTCGGCAATAGCTTTCGCCGTTGCTTCATTATCACCGGTAAGCATATAGAGGTCGATCCCCATATCCTGCATTTCTTTAATTGCCTGTACCGATGTTTCTTTTATTTTGTCCGATATGGCTAATACCGAAAGAGCCTGTTTGCTGTCTGAAAACCAAATAACCGTTTTTGATTGTTTCCCCCACTCGTTGGCCTGTTGCTGCAATGTCTGAGAAACAGAGATATCGTTTTCCGCCAAAAGCTTTTTATTCCCCACGTAGTAAGTTTTGTTGTTATAGTCAGCTTTTGCACCTTTTCCTGTAATACTGTTGAACATTGATATTGAGGCGGTTGCTACACCGTCAAGATGTTTCACAATGGCTTCTGCCAATGGGTGTTCTGATTGCCTTTCGATACTTAGTAAGATGGCTTGGGTAACATCATCATTATCTAACCATTTAATGTCTGTTACTTGTGGTTTGCCTTCGGTAATCGTTCCGGTTTTATCCAATACGATTGCATTTACTTTCTTGGCCAATTCAAGACTTTCAGCATCTTTAATCAGGATGCCTTTTTCCGCACCTTTGCCAACGCCTACCATAATTGCCGTAGGGGTAGCCAACCCCAACGCACAGGGGCAAGCGATAACTAATACGGTAACGGCTGCCAATAATCCTTGAACTACACCATTCTCTCCTCCCAAAACCAGCCATAGGGTAAACGTTAAGATAGCAATACCAATCACTACCGGAACAAAGATACTTGCAATTTTATCTACCAGTTTCTGTACAGGCGCTTTACTACCTTGGGCATCCTGCACCATTTTTATGATTTGAGCAAGCATAGTTTCTTTACCTACTTTCACCGCTCTGAATTGGAAACTTCCTTTTTGGTTGATTGTTCCTGCAAATACTTTTTCGTTTTCATTTTTCAGGACGGGAACAGGTTCACCGCTCAACATACTTTCATCAACATAAGAGCTACCGGAAGTTACCATACCATCAACCGCTATTTTTTCTCCGGGTTTTACAAGGATTGTATCACCTGCATTCACGTCTTCAATGGCTTTTTGTCTTTCAGTACCGTCTACTTCTATTACAATAACCGTTTTCGGCTGTAAGCCCATCAGTTTTTTAATGGCTGATGAGGTATTTCCTTTCGCTTTTTCTTCCAACAACTTCCCTAACAGGATAAATGCGATAATTACGGCTGCCGCCTCAAAGTACACGTGAGCTTCTAAACCCCGTTGTTCCCAAAAACTGGCAAACAGCATATTGAATACGCTGAATATATAAGCGATGCCTGTACTCAAGGCTACCAATGTATCCATATTGGCGGAACGGTGTTTTGCCTGTTTCCATGCATTGATGAAAAAGTCCCTGCCCAGCCATAATACAACAGGGGTCGAGAACAGCCACATTATTTCATTGCCATAAGGCATATCCATAAAGAACATACCAATTAACACCACGGGAAGTGACAGCACAAGTGCCCAAATGGTTTTAATTTTTAACGTTTGGTATCTTTGAGCGTGGATCGCTTCCAGCGTCTCCTGCTGCTTACTTTCGTCTTCTAAAAGTAAATCGTATCCAACGCCCTGAACGGCTTTTTGCAGTTTGGCGGCATCGGTCATATTTGGTAGATATTCAACAGTAAGATTGCCCGTAGCAAAGTTCACTGAGGCATTAACAACTCCTGGCTCATGCTTTACAATGCTCTCTGCACTGCCTGCACAAGAAGCACAGGTCATACCCAATACCGGATAGGTATCTTTTTTCGTATTCTGATTATTTATAGCCATATTTCGGTTGTGTTACTTTACACTACAAAATTGGGCATTATAATCATGCAGGCTATTGTGTAATTTTGGGAATGATTTGTAAGATTTATGGAATGGGGGCCGTTAAATCTAATTTTGCGGATGAAATCCGCAAAATAGAGCATTCTCATTAAGAGTGCTCTAATATTTACTTAACTTCATCCAACGGCTTTCTTTTATCTTCTCTAATCTGTTTGAAATGGCTTGGAGACAGTCCGGTTATCTTTTTGAACTGGTTGCTCAAATAAGCCACGCTTGAATAATTCATGCGGAAAGCAATTTCACTCAAAGACAATTCATCATATACCAGTAATTCCTTTACCTTTTCAATCTTTTGGGCTATAAAATATTTTTCAATGGTAGTACCTTCTACCTCCGAAAATAGGTTGGATAAATAGTTATAATCGTGGTTTAGTTTGCTACTTAACACATCCGAAAGATTGGTTCTGGTATCGTTATTCTGATGATGAACCAACTCAATAATAATATTCTTTATCTTTTCAATAATACGGCCTTTTTTGTCATCGATTATCTCAAAACCTAATGGTATCAGGGCTTTGCCCAAAACTTCATTTTCGTTGGAAGTTAATTGATTTGCAAGGGTAATTTCACCCAGTTTTATATTTGTAACCGCTAAATCAAGCTTATCTAGTTCATTCTTAACGACCATGATGCAGCGGTTACAAACCATATTCTTAATAAATAACGTCGTCATATGTTAATTTTAATACGTAGACAAAACTACAATTATTATGTATTGATAAAGTAAATAAACAGCTTTTGTACAAAGTTGTAGTGTGTAGAAGAAATTAATTTTTATATGACTAAATAAAACATCCCCTAAGTTGGCTGCTTGGAGGATGTTTTGTTCCGATACTAAGAAGAAGATCATCATTTTTGCTACATATGTCAGTTGATAAACTCACATATATAATGACATATAGAATTTTTACGTCTTTATCAAGAAATCTAAGCCGCGGTTGCCATTTCTTCGCATGCCTGGGCACACTTTCTACAAGCGTCAGCACATTCACGGCAATGTTCCATACCCATTTGAGCGTGCTTTTCACATTCGTCTGCGCACGCATTACAGACATCGGCGCATACACGGCAGATATGAGAACCGAAACTGCTTCCCAGACTCATCAAATCTGCTGCGGATTTACAAGTAGACGCACATTCCAGATCCAACTGGATACATCTTCTCAAGTCCTGAACCTTTTCTTCCTTTAAACATTCTGCAGCACAATGGCTGCAAGCTATTGCACATGTGTAGCATGCGTCAATGCAATTCTGATACTGTTGATGTGACATAATCGTTGTTTTGAATAATTAAAAATTTAGTTAATTGACATTATATTGTTATTTCATAAGTTTCGGGTACAACCTGATAAAAACTTCTCCCGCTAGTGGATTTTTCCATACAATGCGTCAAGACGATTATCAGCCTCATATAGCGTCATCTGTCCGCCTCCGGCCAGTCGGATCGGGCCAAGATTGAAGAGATCGTAATTGAATCCAAGAGTAATGGCGTTTACCGGAAACAAAGTCTCTTTTCCATATGTGCTTTTATCCAGACCGAGCTCCTCAACCGATTTCTGCACCCACTCATAACGAGTATAAAGTGCAAGTCTTCGCAGACGCAGTTCGGCTTCAAGCAGTGCTGCATTCTCACCATCATGGTCTTTGGCTTTATTCAGTCCCCATAATGCTGTTGTGTTTAACCAATTTTCCGCACCAAATGGCTTGCTATAAACAACCGAGGCAGTAGTACGGTTAACATTTTCACCGGCATGCAGTTGTTCCGGGCTCTTTATATATGCCTTCGATACTTGTAGCGCCCAACTTTTTGAAGGATTGAACGAAAACCTACCGCTCCAGGAATCAAAACGCGGTTTATCAAAATTATAGCGGTTCTCGTTCGGTTCCCGTCCGGTAAAGGAAGAGGCTTCCAGCTTAAATTTATCATACCGGAACCCTAAAGTCGCAACGCCAAAAGTAATGTGAGTAGCGTCTGTCCAATGATGAGAGATCGGCGCATCAGGATTTGAAAGAGCAGAAGGCCGATGCATAAAAGCTACCGGACCGATGGCGGGCTCCCCCGGATAGCCCACATACACAATAAGGTCTGTTTTTGGAGAAAAGGCATGGGTATAGCTGACGGACAATTCCGAGAAGAGGTCATGCGGATGCTGTCGGTCAATCAACGGGACGCCGTTCCAACTTTCCCCAGATTGAAAAAGCAAGGGGTAACCATATCCGCCCTCGGTTAAGGGATCTAGAGAAATCATAGCATTCCAGTGAAAAAGTCCATTTTCTCCGACTTTCCGTTGGGCCATTGCCATAAACCAATTAGGAGCATCGAATTTCTCATCTCCTCTTGCGCCTTTATTAGTAAGGTCATGCTTGGTATAGCGTAGATCAATATTGCCGTGAAGCATATACATCCATTTTTTAGCATATAACATTACCCCATACATCGGTGATGCATCAGGAAGCCATGCAGTACCTGAACCATTTCTGGTCATAGGAAGATTTAAGGAGAAGGCGTGAGTCATCGGAATATTCATATCCATTTGCATGTGCTGCATGTCGGTATGTCCCGTTTGTTCCATATTCCTTTTATCAGATGAGCGGTCCCTCATCTCGTCAGGATTGATTTTCTGAATGGAATCCTGCACTATCTGATTATGTTTAGCTCGAGTTGTATCACTCTTTTCGTATCGGTGCTGTGCGCTCGCCACTAAATTAGCTCCCACACACATGATAATAAACACTGTCTGTATGGTCAATGATGCTTTCATATTATTAAAAGTCTTATATTTTTAGTCCTCATTATCAATACAATACACTTTTATTGGTCGAAAGAGACAACGATGATTATCCGCTTCATTTGTATTTATTTTAAACAATCCTAAACTATTAAAGTTTACAATTCTCTATTAGGTTACAAAATAAAAAGGCCTCTGTTGGAAAAATAACCGAACTACCGGTGCTTAGATTCAAGCAGGCTTTTATAGACTATAGAAACCGCCGGAAATGAGATCAAAATGGGCAAGAACATAAGTATGGACATACAACGACGCCCCTCTTCCCGCGGTCTTTTCGACTTCTAGATATTGGAAGCTATTTGGATAAATTGAGTAGTAGCACAGGTAAATAGCGGTACTTTGGCAAGCACCGCTATTGATGCTATTTATAAGCGATGATTAAGTCATTGCAAATTAGTTTTGCAGATAAGAAATGCCGTCACACACTTCTTACCTGCAATTACTCCTTATCCCTTCGCTAATTTCAAAATCCGATAAGCCCCTCGTGCCACAATTACAAATACGATTGCTCCGATGATTAGGTCGGGATAACTTGAATTTAGCCAATTGACCAAAAGGCCGGCCGCGATAACACCGGAGTTGATAATCACGTCGTTTGAAGTAAAAATCATAGAGGCTTGCATGTGAGATTCCTTGCTTTTGCTTTTTTGCAGTAAATAGAGACAAAGTACGTTTGCAATCAATGCCAAAACAGAAACGATTATCATCGTTTGAAAGTCCGGCATGCTTTCCTCTCCGATAAACCGTCTGACAACTTCAACAAAACCAATAATCGCTAAGACGATTTGAAAATACCCCGCAAATCTGGCTATGTTGTTCTTTCTTGCGATCGTCCCCCCAACGGCAAACAATGCCAATGCGTAAACGATACTATCAGCAAGCATATCCAGGCTATCCGCTACCAAGCCCATTGAGTTCGAAAAGATACCAAACAACATTTCCAATCCAAAGAAAACGAAGTTGATAATGAGTACTGTCCAAAGTAGCTTCCGTTGGCCGTTGCCCGTATCTATCTCGACAACTGAATCACTTTCTTCAGTTGAAATAATTGATGTATTCAGGTTCAATGTTTCCAATGCCAATAAAATCGGTTTAGGGACGCCACTGTGATAGACATTTAATTTTCTATTAGGTATATCAAAATCCAAGGATTTCACCGTGTCAAAATTTTGCAATTTCATACGGATTAACTGCTCCTCGCTTGCACAGTCCATTTTGGTTATGTTGAATGTGGTCTTTTTCATCTTTTAAAGGCTAAATTTTATTCCACCGTTAATTACAAACCCATCTAATGGGGCATAGATATCTTTAAAAACGGGATTGGTAATCGTCCCTGTATAAATGGTGTCAAAACGTGTCTGCCGGACGTCAAGGAAGTTCTCAAAGTTGATGTATAGAGAAAACGTTTCCCAAATCTTCTCAGCCATAAACCCGGTAATAAGGTAATCTTTACCAGTAGTTCCATTGTTCAGTTTTTGAGGACTGAAATAATAGGCTTCCAGACCAACTTTCCATTTGTCTTCTACCTCATACATTAGGATGGAATTAATACGGTGTTTTGGCGTTAAAGGGCTTTCTACAGTTGTTCCATTTTGGTGCAATCGGGCATTTGTATAAGTGTAACCTAAAAACAATTTCAGGTCATCATAGCCGACTTTAATATTCGTTTCCGTTCCCTTGGTGTGTATGTAGCCCGGTGAATTAATGAACTGAAAGAAGTCAGTAGACGGGCTTTCAAGTAACAACGGATTATCCAAATATGTATAAAAGAACAAATGGTTTATACTGAAGGACCAATTCTCGCCGATGTTAGTATTGTAATTGATGTCCGCATTTGCTCCATAACTTTTTTCCAAGGTATTGGTTCCCTCATCAATAGGCATAACGTTTCGATATTGTATACGTTCGCTTTCTTCCGTGAAAATGGTGGGTGTTTTGTACCCAAACCCACCCCCAACCCGTGAGGTCAAACCCTCGACAACGTGGAATAAAGCTGAAACTCTTGGCAAAAAAACTGCTCCATAGTCCATGACGTAATCTGTACGGAAACCCGTTTCTAATTGCAGCCAATCCGTGGTTTTCCATGTGTTTTGTACAAAAGCACCAAACGTGGTCTGATTATAATTCCTAAGCGGAAATGCGGTTAGTTCCTTTTCCTTGAAATTATCCGTCCACAGGTTAATACCTGCTACCCATTCTATATTTTCTGTACTGTTCGTGTAACTGGCTTCAGTAAACGATGCCGTTTGTGTTCCCTCAAACTGATAGTTTGGAATGGTTGTGTTTCGATTGAAATAGCTTACGCTGTTTTTGACTTGGATAAAATTGTTTTCATTAATGATATGGTCAAATGCGAATTGTATGGAATAGCGTTGTGTTTTATTTTCCTCGAAATATTGGTGTGTATTATCTCCGTTTCCTTTGATGTAAAGCATATCACCCCCTATACGGTTCTCAATCGTTGCATTGACGCCGAAGTTTAGTTTCGTCTTTTCATTAAAATAAACGAAGAGCTTCGGGTTCAGCACATATCGTTCGAATTGAGGAATAGCAGATAATCCATTTTTGGCGGGGTCATACGCTGCATTACGGTTATGGGAGGCAAATATGGTAGTCCCAATTTTATCAAACCTTTGCCCGTAAAAGCCGTTTATATCCAGACCTCTGCCGGATGTTCCGTTGAGGTGAAAACGCAAATCTCTCTCATAGGTCGGCGTTTTGGAAATCAAATTGACTAATCCCGCTATTGCTCCGCCTCCATATAGCGTAGATGTAGAACCTTTGATGACTTCCACTTGTTTGAGGTCAAGTGGTGGAATTTGCAACAATCCTAATCCGCTTGAAGCACCGGAATAAATAGGGAAGCCGTCTTTCAAAATTTGCGTATATCTTCCATCAAGTCCCTGAATACGGATACTGGCATTGGCACTTGTTGGCGACGTCGTCTGTACGTGAATTCCTGTGCTCTCCGCCAAAAGCATCCGGATATCTCCCGGTTTCATATTGCCTTTTTCGCCTAATTCCTCACTTCCAATAAATTCAATTCGGGTAGGGATATTTTGAATGCTTCTCGTGCTTCTCGTGGAAGAGATAACAATTTCCTCCAGCTCCTCCGAATTTTCTATGAGTAGAATTTCAATAATGTTGGTGTTCGTTATTGGAAACTCAAAAATTTCGATATGTTCTTCAAAGCCGACATAACTAAACAAGATTTCCTGCCGTCCATCCGGAATGTTTGTCAATTGAATCTGACCGTTTTCATTGGTGGTCGCCCCGATTGGAGTACCTTTTATAGATACGGTTACGCCGACTAAAGGCTTCTTTGTCTCCCTGTTATTGACGACAGCATTTAATGTGTTTTGTGCATATACACAAAGGTAGAGTACCGTAAAAAATGGCACCAATAATATTCTCTTCATTGAAGATGGCTCTTAATAATAAATAAATGATAAATATGAAAACTGCTAACAACAATTTTTGTGCTGTAGCACAGCGTATTGAGTTAAGCAAGTTTGGGAGGATGCCAAACGGAAGAGGGGAAATTGGAAATTGGATTAGCTGTTGTTTTACCTAATTTCTTTTCAGGTTGCTTGGAAGAAAGTGCAATTGCAAAATGAAACGAGGTTAAAACGAATCCGATACAGGTAGTGCATGAGAAAAAAGGCGAGCAACATTCCGTGCTGCAATCGTCATCATTCTGTTCTTGGTCGACGGTCGTATTATGGGTTTGGTCAAAACATTTATCTTCCATAAAGCTTGGTATCGTCGATAAGGCCAGAACCATTAATGCAAATATGAATGACAGATGTTTCATTACCGCAAAGATACTGAAAAATGGTTTTGTTTACTTCATTTCAACAGAGCTTTTAAGTGGGAGTTATTTTGAAAGTTGACTATTCCATTATGTTGTGTTGTAATTCCTTAAATCTTTAGATACGGTAAATGCAAGTCACTCCTTATTATGGTGCGAATCAAGTGAAAGCCTCCCTGGGACGCTTTCTAAAGAGCGTTAAGACAAAAGATAGCTGAACGGGGAGAGTAGTAATCACTAATTTTTCTGCCTCGGCTTCGTTGTCTTATATATAAAAATCAGCCAAACACCAAAAGCAACTGCAAATCCCGGCCAGGGATTCTCCATACTCAAAGCAGCAAAAAATCCGAACGTCGCAATGATGCAAGTAATAAAAAACCAAATTACTGTTCTCATATCTATCAAATTTACATCTTATAAATATTTATGACGAATTACATGAGGAAATTCACCTCATGTAATTCGATTGCTTTTTAAGCAGCTACTTTATCAGTTTTATTTTTCTTTTGTTGTCGAGTCAATATCCAACCCTCGGTCTTTTTAAGCTGTGCAACAACCTTGCGCTGTACGTCATCCACGATTTTCCAGTCTTTAGCAATATAAATATCCGTCGTGCGATTGCCCTCGTCGACGTGATTGAGTGCAAGGGCCACGTCATCCTTACTCATACGGCAATCATTCCTCGCTGTGCTGGCAAATGTATGTCTGGCCCAATACAAAGTGAGTTCGGGTATTCCGGTCAACTTGCGCAATTGCTCCATGCCTTTACACAATGCCCAATTGAGGCAATCGCAACTGGAATAGCGAAGAGAGAATTTACCTATATATTTTTCCAATAGAGGCTTTGCCTCATCAACAATCTTAATGCTGATAAATGCGTTGTCCTTGCGTTTGGCCTCTGTTTTAGAACGATTATAATCGACGCGACCATTTCTAATGTCACGCTCTGTTATTTGGTATAGGTCTACGGCATTCATTCCGCAGAGGTAGAATGAAAGCATGTAAAGTTCCTTGGCCAATTCAGCACGGCTTCCGGGCTTGGTGACACAATCTCGTATAGTCAACACCTGTTCAAGCGTATTATTTCTTTTCTTGGTTAGGGGTGGAGAACCAACCTTGTATTTCTTGAATGGATAGTGCTTGATACGATATATTCCGAGATCTTCATTATTATAAAGTTCTCGTGCGGCATTGAATAATGTCCGTAAATCACGCATGTGGTTGTGTAGCCCACTATTAGACAAACCTTTCTCCGTGGTAACAACAGGTTTACTATCTTGATTATAACGTGTCATCGTTCTTTCCGATCTTAGGTAACGTTCATACGCCACAAGCATATTTGAATGGATTTCATTGATAGACACTGAATCCCTTTTTAAATAATCTACAAGACTGTTTCGGACTACTCGATGCGTAGCTGCTGTTCCGGCTCTACTTTCCTTCTTTAGCCGTTCGATATGTGAATTGCAAAACTTAATAAAATCAATATCCTCATTTTTGTCGCGCAGATAATCTCTTAACGATTCGGCTGTAAAGAAATCAAGTTTATCATCCAATTCGCTAATTTCTTTGCGATAGTCCCGCAATTGTTGCTCGACCTTGTCCGCGATGAAAGGATCTTTGATTTTAAAATCCTTGGTCAATTGTTTCTTGACGACGAAATGATTCGTGTCAAGATACCTTCTTTGATCTTTGTGATGGATACAGATTTTGACATTGTACGTTCCATCGGTTTTCTTGTGGTGTTCGAACACCTTGGCGCTAACGGTTGCCATAATTCTTTCGAATTGCCACGCAAAATTTTCCGTAACGTATTTGTAACGGTTTTACGTGAAGTTCAACAAAAAACTATGTAAATCACACCGTATCGGGGTATCCGACCCAGCGTAGGGCACATGCTCCTAAAGTGCCCTAAGAAACGAAAAAAGTCGTTTTCCTGTACAGAAAAACGACTTTTCGATGAGTGCGCCCACCTGGGCTCGAACCAGGGACCAAAAGATTATGAGTCTTCTACTCTAACCAACTGAGCTATAGGCGCGCTTTGATCTTTCGTCAAAAGTTGATCATCGACTCGCTTTTGACGATGCAATTATCGATATTTGTAGTGAGAAAACAAAATTTTCGATGCAAAAAATTAAAAATATTATTCTTGATTATGGCAATGTCATCTTTATGATAGACTTTGATCGAGTCCAGGAATCTTTTAGAAGATTGGGGATCAAAAACATAGATGATTTTTTTGGGCACCGGACCCAAAACCCATTGTTTGATGAGTTTGATAGGGGAGAAATTACTGCTTCTGAGTTTCGCGCTCGAATTCGTCACATCGTGGGCGATTCGTCCTTAACGGACGCGGCGATTGATGAGGCGTGGAACTCATTATTAGTAGGGGTGCCTCCGGGTAGACATGGCATGTTGGAATATCTACATGATAAATATCGAACATTTCTGTTGAGCAATAATAACGTGATACATTATTCTTATTGCATGGGGCATATTCGCGAGGTATATGGCGTTGAGAGCAACGAACATTTTTTTGAGAAAACCTATTATTCGCACAAGGTGGGGCTCAGGAAGCCGGACAAAGCGATCTTCCAGCTACTGATCGATGAAAATAATATCGTTCCTGAGCAGACGTTATTTATCGACGATAGCCCGCAACATTTAGATAAAGCAATGGAGCTAGGGTTTCAAACCGCACTGTGCACGACAGAAGAACCTTTAGAGCTACTAATCGAGAAGTTCTCGCTTTAAATAATATCTATATTTCTTTGATGGCGATATCATTTAACGTATCTTTGCATCACAAATTAAAAAAGGCACGAAAGGAGGTATACTAAGCACATGATTATCGTAAACATCAAAGAAGGAGAATCTTTAGACAGAGCGTTGAAACGTTTCAAAAAGAAATTCGAAAAAACAGGGGTTTTGCGCGAACTACGTTCACGCCAAGCATACGAGAAAAGGTCTGTAACTCGTCGTATCCAAGTTAAGAAAGCAGTCTACAAACAAGGCTTAAACCAGGAAACGGTTTAACTTTGTTTTAACACAATATAAAAAGGAGCTGTGTCATAAATCATTGATACAGTTCTTTTTTTGTATATATTTCTTTCGGAAAACACACGTTAATCTCCTCATTTTCACATGTTTATAGCGTAAAAATCAGATGACTGGGTAATAAAAGCCCCACTTTTAAGGCACATTATCAGAATCAACTTATAACGCTTCCTCCGACACTGGAGAAGTTGATTCCGGAAAACCACCCTGCCCGTGTTGTCAATCAAGTGGTTGACTCCATCAATGTGGACGGGTTCTTTATTAAATGCTTATTACAGCAAAGGAGCCTCCAGCTATCATCCCGCATTGCTATTAAAAATAGTTATCTATGGCTACCTAAGTAATATCTATTCCAGTAGAAAGTGTGTTAAGAATATATACCCTTCCTAAGTACATGACAAAAATTGGATCAGATTAATATTTAGCTTATTGAACGTCCAAATAAAGAGATCCGACCTTTAACTGAATAGTATAACGGAAACCCTTTACGTCCTCTTTCAGCCCATACTTGTCGTGGAATTATATCGTATTCAATGAAAATAGTATCCCTGTGATTTTTTAGATAGTTATAAATATATTTTGTCCATTTTGATACTTTTATATAAAAAGTAATTTATTGCTAAATCGTACCTTTGAACGGTTAATTATAAGATTTCGCATTATTTAAATATCTTTTCTATTGAAAACTAAAAACGTAAATCTCTAAATATAGGATGAAAAATGCTTTCAAATAGAAATATTGACATGATTAAAAGTGTAGGGAAGAAGTTATCCTTTAAAAAAGGAGATTTCTTTGTGGAAGAAAATGAAGTATGCAAATACATTGGTATAGTTGAAAGCGGTACGTTCTATTCATATTTTGAAGATGCAAACCTAAATTTCATTGTCAATGAGCTATATACTCAAAACAGTGTCATTACATCCTATCGGAGTTTTCTTGGAGATATTCTATCACCTGCATATATAAAAGCCTATTCAGATGCAATCGTCTATACGCTTGATAAGGAAATGTATAGTGCGTTCATGAACCAACAGGAGTGGGCCGTTCTGTTTAAGGACATTTCGGATCAATTGTTTATCAACAAATGTTTTAAAGAAACTTCTTTGGTCAAGCTCAAAGCTAAAGAACGGTATTCAGAACTAATTTCTTATCGAAAAAATATCGAGCAAGATTTTCCTCAGCATTTAATTGCTTCCTATCTTAAAATTCGTCCAGAAACCTTATCGAGACTAAAAAGTCTTGACATACGTCAAGGTATAAAGTGATTTATCTTGCGGAATTTTGCATTGTAACATCAAATAATCTACAATGCCTCTAGTAAGAATAACCTTGTCAGAAAGCTACGAATTAGAAACACAGACTTATATTTCGCAAGCTATCCATAACGCACTAGTACAGGAATTTAATATCCCTAAAGATGACTATTTTCATATTATTGAAAAACTGCCCCCTATACAACTCCGGTTCCCCAAAGAGTACCTGAATATAAAACATACAGCAGCAATAATTTTCATACAGATTATTGCTGCTGTAGGCAGAACGATAACGCAAAAGGAACGGTTATATAAACGTATATCTGATAATATTGAATATTCGGCAAAAATAAACCCACAAGACATCATCATTTCATTGATTGAAAATGAAAAAGAAAATTGGTCTTTCGGACATGGAGAAATGCAGACCTTTAACCACATATAAAAATGATTGAAATTGTAAACGGATTTGAAATCCTTAGAAAGGTATCAAAAGACGTCTTAATGATGCAAAAAGTAGCACATTTAACGGGGAATGATACAATGTCATTATTTATCATTGAATTAAGCAAAAATCAAGCATTGCCTGCACATTATCATCAAGCGGGGATTGAAATGTATTATATTCTTTCCGGAGAAGCATCCATTGAAACAAGTTTATTTAAAGGAAAAACTAATGGTGGTGAAAATACCACAATACGAACACTAAAATCTGGTGATGCATTTACAATTCATCCATTGGTTATACATCATCTCGCTAATACAGACACAGAAATCCTTAAAATTTTAGCGATAGCTCCGAAAAGTCACAATAATGAAGATCGTTATTTTGTTGAATTAAATAAAACGAAGTAGTGAAACAACCCGAAAGATAGATTACTGATTTAAGCAAAAGTGATAAGTACAATGGACCGATTTTACAAGGGAAAATGACAGAACATAGAAACGGAAATCAACATATTGGAGATTGAAAATAATACTATGCTTGGGTATTACGGTTGGATTTCAGCTGCCGATATTGGTTGACTGCTTACAAAGACTGCTCATTTCGGCTTCAAAAATAGTCGTTTTGGTTATTTCTGTTTTTTGGCATCTGCGCACTTTTGTAGTAACAAAAAAGACAGGATATGAATATTGTATTAACAGGCTCATTGGGCAACATCGGCAAACCACTTGCTACAGCATTGATAGCAAAAGGACATTCGGTAACGGTGATCAGCAGCAAAGCTGACAAACAGGTAGAGATTGAAACTATTGGTGCAAAACCAGCTATTGGTTCATTGGAAGATATTGATTTTCTAACAACTGCTTTTGCGGGTGCGGACACCGTGTATTGTATGATACCGTTCAATTTTATGGAACAAGACCAGAGGGCTTATTTCATGAAAATTGAGACCAATTATGTACAGGCCATCAAGCAAAACGGGATTGAGAAAATTATATTTCTAACTGGTTGGGCAGCGGAGGTAAAAGACTCTTTCCTTCTTAACCAATTATCGGATAGAACAGTTGTAGAACTGCGTCCCGGTTCCTTTTATACCAATTTCTACAATGATATTGATAGTATAAAAGAACATGGCGTAATAATGGCTGGCTACGGCGGGAGTGATAAAATCGCGTTTGTATCGCCAAATGATATCGCGGAGGTAGCATTTGAAGAACTAACTACAGCATTTCGGGGAAGAAAAACTCGTTATATAGCAAGTGATGAATTGACCTGCGATGAGGCTGCAAAGATTTTAGGCGACGCCATCGGCAAGCCTGATCTCAAATGGATTTCACTTCCAGATGACCAGCTATTAGACGGTTTGATTAAATCCGGGTTCCCACAACATTTAGCGACTGAATTCGTAAGAATGCACGCGGAAACGCATAGTGGAAGAATATTTGATAATTACCTAAAGCACCGGCCTGAATTGGGGAAAACAAAATTAAGAACGTTTGCAGAAGACTTCGCAAAAGTTTACAATCGATATTAATTATCTTTGAATATGGTAAATACAAAACCAATCCGGATAAAATCGATTAGTGAGTTTCATCGGTTAAGAGGTTTGTCCAAACCTGAACACCCTTTGTTAAGCATAGTAACAAAGGAGGATTTCATCGACTTACCGGATGGAAAGACTTTAAATGCTGTATTTGATTTTTATTTTGTAGCCTTGAAACATATGAAAGGCGTAAAGTATAAGTATGGGCAGCAGCAATACGATTTTGAAGATGGGGGAACACTTTTCTTTATGGCACCAAACCAGGTTCTCAGTGTTAAAATTACCGGAAAAGAAACATACGAAGATATATCCGGTTGGATGCTACTCATACATCCGGATTTTATTTGGAACACGCCGCTCGCAAAAAGTATAAAACACTATGATTTTTTTGACTACTTAGTACATGAAGCACTACAGTTATCCGAAAGAGAAGAGGCAACGTTAAATGGGATTGTAGAAAATATAAGGCAGGAAACCAGATCGAATATTGACAAGTTTAGCAAAGAGATCATCGTTTCCCAAATTGAAACGTTTCTCAACTATTCCAAACGGTTTTACAACCGTCAATTTATTACAAGAGAGAAATCCAATCACGAAATTCTAGAACGTCTGGAAAATTTATTGACAAACTACTTTAATGGCGATAAACTAATTTCGGCGGGTTTACCGACGGTTCAATACATTGCTGATAACTTGAACCTGTCGCCGAGTTATTTAGGCAGTTTACTTAGAACGCTTACTGGACATAATACACAGCAACATATTCACGAAAAATTAGTTGAGAAAGCGAAAGAAATGCTCTCCACGACAAATTTATCTATAAGTGAGATTGCCTACGGACTTGGTTTTGAGCATCCCCAATCATTCAGTAAGCTCTTCAAAACTAAGACAAAGGTTTCACCGTTAAAATTTAGACAGTCGTTTAACTGAAAATAAAGATGAAACACTAAATTTACTATCAAAGAATCACTACAACTGTTTTTTAAATAGGTTGTAATGGTTCTTATTTCTGACTGATTCGCTCATGTATTGGTGAAGAATTTCTTATTTGCTGCCATCAAACTTATGTGCAATAACACCCTGCAACATCGAAAATAGACCAGTTTCCATATGTGTTAGGCCCGGATATACGACCGTAGAGAGTTTTAGAGAATCACGCCCCAAGCTATCTAGCACTTTTTGATACTGGAGCACCGGATCGATGTTCCATTGCTTATCTTCGCTTTTTCCGACGCTTAGAAATAGATCGATTTTCGGATGCGTTTCCTTGAGCATTTTTTCCTGTTGCTGTAAGTAAAAATCATTATACCAAAGCGCTGGGCTAGCTGCGACAAAACCTCGAAACAGCTTCTTGCCTAACTTACGCTGCTGTTGTTGAGCCAAAAGAACGAAATTGCCTCCGAACGAATGTCCTAATAACAATCGGTGGTCACCGGTACTAAACCGTTTATCTACGATTGGAATCAGTTCTTTTGTTATAAAATTATAGAATTCCAGTCCACCACCGGGCGCTTGCATTTCATCTGAAGGTATTGCGGCAGGGTAAAGATAATCACGCGTCCGTAAGGAGTCCATCTTCTGAATGGAACCGTAGCCAATGCCGATAAGCACAACAGGTGGCAGCAAGCCGATTTCTTCATATTGGTGAACCGCGGGTGCCAACATCGGAAAATAAAGGTCCGCATCCGTTACATACAACACCGGATATTTTATTTTAGAGCTCTGGAGACCATAGGACAGTGGAAGTTGGACAATTATTTCAAACGAGTCTTGAATGGCTTGGGCGTAGAGCGAGAAGGAACTTCCTGATTTGCTACTTTTCGTTTCGGGAGCATCATCATAATTACAGCTGTTAAGAAGGCATGGGATGGCAGTGGCGATCAGCAACAGGTTGCTAGAAAATATCTTCATAGTCGATAATGGTAATGATTTTTTCTTTCTAAACTGATTAAAAATAACAAGTAAATATTACATTATCAGTTATTTAACATATGTTAACGTGTTGTGTTATATATACATTTGTTAAAAGAAATGTCGCATTACAAGCTTTGAATTCTATAACATACGCCCCCGCACAATCCATCCCTGAAAAGATTTCAAGTGATGGGTTTGACCACTTTCCTTTAATGTTTCAGTTTCTACTGTGATGTCTTCGGGGAATTGTTGATGAACTGCGTGAGCGTTTGATTGGTTTGCATCTTAAAGAATCTCATCAGATGGTTCGGTTCAGAAAAATTAAGCTCGTAGGCTATCTCGTTAATAGTTTTGTTCGAGTGAAGAAGCAAGTTTTGTATTTCAAAAAGAAGGCGCTGCTTTAGTAGTTGGCTTGCAGTAGTGTTAAATTGAGCATTGACCGCTTTGTTCAGTGAAATTCTGCTAACCCCCAGCATGTCAGCATAATCTCCAATCCGCTGTTTTTCCTTGATATGAATCTCCATCAAATTCTTGAAAAGCAAAGCAACATTATTGCCTGATTTCAGCAGCGACAGACCGTGTTGATTTGCATATCGCCGATTCAGTGTTTGTAGCAGATAATATAACAAAGAACGAATAATATGCGCACTATCGGTTTCACTGTTCAACAGCTCCATTTTAATCTCTGCTAACAGGTTACAATATTTCAGTAGTTCATCCTTGTTTATATTCATTTCTAGAGGATGTACCAATTGATAAAAATACAGTAAGCGATAAGTGAATAATTTGTCGGCGAAGAAGTCATTTAAAAAGGCTTCTTGAAAAATCAAGGTCGTAACTTGAATATTACCCGTATCTAATCTCCATTGCCGCTTTTGAAACGGTGAGATGAAAATAATCGAACCCGCTTTCAGTTCGATCTCTTGCTGATTTAGAATGAGGGAGCCCTTTGCTTCTTTAAAAAATAGAATCTCGAAATAATCGGTGTCGAAAGTACCGATATCAGCATAATCAATATCCTTTTCCGTTAGCACATTTAACAGAAAATCAACACCACATTCAGTTTTATGAAACTTAATCGTTTTCATATTATATCTTTTCAAGGACAAAGTTAGAAAATATATATCTTAAAAAACGTATTGATATTAACGCTCTGTTTGGGACTCATCTTATCAAAATGGTAGTAATTGGTAGGTGATTGATATCTTACAGATAGTTCGCTGTTCCGATCTTTGTACCGAAGTCGTTGCTCGAAAAATTTAACAAATGAGCGCGAATTTTATAAGAAACAAAATATAAATTTATGAAAAAAGTAATCTTAGCATTAGCGATTGTGCTGTCGGCTATCTCGTCATTTGCACAAAGTAAACGGGATACTAAACCCACCCTTCAATTAGTCAGAAATGCAACGTTGATCATTGAGTATGGTGGGAAAAAGATTTTAGTGGATCCTATGTTGTCGCCAAAAGGAGCGATTGAGTCTTGGGCAGGAATCCAAACAAACCCCACGGTTGATCTACCGTTACCAATAAATGAAATCGTTGACGATGTAGATTTGGTCTTAGTGACTCACACCCATGCAGACCATTTTGACGAAGAAGCGAGTAAAACGCTTAGTAAGTCCATAAGGCTGATAAACCAGCCCGCGGATACAGTTTTTTTTGAAAAAGAGGGTTTTAGTAACGCTACTGCTTTAGATAGTACTATGCTTTGGAATGATATTAACATAACTAGGATAGAGGCGCAGCATGGTAGCGGTGAGGTGTTGAAGATGATGGGAAAGACATCTGGATTTATATTGAAGGGAGAGAATTTGCCGATCGTGTACATTGTTGGTGACGCAATTTTGACAGATGAGATCAAAGAGACTATTAAAAAATTTAAACCCCATTATATTGTTGTTAATTCCGGGGGAGCACTCATTCAAGGTTATGAAGATACACCAATTCTCATGGAGGAGTCCCAAACAACGGCTTTAATAGGTGAAAGTGGAAATGCCAAGGTTATCGCGGTACATATGGATGCTTTAGATCATTGCCGTACAACTAGGGTCTCTTTAAGTAAGAAAGCTACCGAACTGAGTATCGGTACAGACAAATTAATAATTCCTCAGGATGGAGAAGTAATCACGCTCTCGCGTTAAGTTTTTTAGGAACACGGGCGTATGCACTGTTGAATATGGTGTAATATATTGATTATAAAACCATTAATACACTATTTATTACAGTTTGTTTGAAACGTATATAAACCCAATAGGTGCACTTTTCGGAGTTGCTGCGACGGTTCTGAATTTTGTCGCGTAGTATGATCTATGCTTCATTATCTTCGAGTCGTTGTGCAGCAAAAGAATTTTAAAATCACAAAATTATGGATTTAGAGCAGTTGAATGTAGTGTAGCTTAACGCCAACGAGTTGGTTGAAACAATCGGTGGCTGTATCAAGCCTATTACCAATATTGACGTTATTAGGGAGTTTGGTGCTGAAATCTTTGCGGAGACACTCGCAACACTAAGGAAGCTTCAGGGCTGGCAACATATGTTTCCGCTTGATAATTTAGGTACGGCGGGGGGCGTACCTTTTTTTTACGTATCCATACTCAAATGGACTGCGTTACGGATTGATTACTACGTTTCTGAATTGTGCCTTCGAATGCGATCTCTCCTTTAGTATCTTAGAAATGTTGTGCAACAAATACAAGTTTTATTTATTTTATTCACGTATTAAAATTAATAAATCATGAACTTACAACAGTTGAACGTAGTGGAGCTCAGTTCCGGGGAAGTGGTAGAAATCTCGGGCAGAGTAGGAGGGCCGGCGCGTGATCATAATTACCTTAAATATATTACTCCTATTACTGTCGAAGATGTTTGCAGGGAGTTGGGGTCTTAAATCGCAACTGAACCAGCATAATGATTCAGGTACGGGTATCGCCGGTACCTTTTTTGCTTAAATTAAGCATGCAGCATTAATGCAGATAATGGTCCTGGTGTCGATGTAACGGCGAATGGGCACCGAGGCACAGCCAAGAAAAAGTCACTTTCTACGGCGATCAGACGTTAACGTTCGGAAATGTTCGAGAAAGAGCAAGATATTGCATTCGCCGTGAAGGTTGTTGACCGGAGTACACGGCCGGGCAATAAACAGAGAACCGTGGTAGAATTAGGCATTCCGGTCGTGCGGGAATATTGCATAGTTTTCAGCTATGGGGTAGCGTGCGTAGACGTTTTGTATATACTATCGCACCGAGTGGTAGATTCTTTGTTGCTTATATTTATTGCCGTTTATATTCATCTTTGTAATGAAAAGCTGGAGCCACCATGTTGTTGATAGACCCTAGCAAAAGTTATAGTATTTATTTACGCTTCGCGACCACTGGATGATGGAGGCAAATCTCACTAAGGGAAGGACGTTGGTTCTGAGCATGGTAAACGAAGCGTAGGGTTTAGCTGCTGGCAGCGTCGGGTTCGACGCAATGTTTCTGCCTCAGTAAAGCGATCAAAGCATGGTCATGTGTAATCAATAAAAAGATGAAAATTAGACCTATTATCCTATTACGCCAGGAACGGTATCAGAAATATGGGTGCAATCTAGCGCTAAACGCATGGTATTTATGTGTCGAAGCAGAATAAAAAGCCTCCCGATCGAGGGATGGACGATTATAAATCAAATTGATATGAAACTAAACAAATTAAGTATAATGTTATTTTTTTTAGTATTGGCGAGCTGTAACCGGGAAACACGGGATTTCGAATGGCCTGATGAGATTGCGCAGCTCACCGGAAAAGACCTTGCTACATGGCTCCGCAAGGCTCCTTTTTCCAACGAACTCTCTCAAAGTGACGATGATAAGATGGTATTTACCAATGCAGCGCAAGTATTTCCCTATATGGGGCGATACAATAATGCTATTGGAGTTCTTGAGTATTCCCATAACAGCGCTAATAACCCGATATACCAGCAGGAAACGGTCTTGTTTAAGGATCCGGACTGGGGTGACTTATTCCTTCATGCCACGTTGCTATATGATGCACAAGAGATTTTCCTCGATCAACACTATAGTGAGAGTGGAAACATTGCTTTTGATGGAGTCGATGCGGGGATGAATCGTTATAGTGCGACTCTGACCGAAACGGGGATTTTTGCCAAAACGGATACATATAAAACGGGGATCTATTGGGCAAGTTCGGCTCGGGGAGAATGCTTATTAGGGCTTTATCAAAAAGATAATCTCATTTTTGAAGCAGCTATCCCGCTTCTGCCATTCGACACGGCGGCTACGTTAGCAAAATTAAATGCCGTAAATGAACAGCTGGGTCTAGGCATAGTCGAATGGCAGCAGGCAACGGTCGCACAGTTAAAACCGGTCGAAACACCGGAAACTTTCTGGAGGGATCCATTTATTGGCATTTACCCAGAGGAGCGATACTTGCTTAACAAGGTACACCTGAAGATCAAGGACACGCCTTTCCAGCTCGCTCCACAAGCGGTGAAGGGCGACTATTTTTTTAGTTATGATACGCCGGGCGGCGAGGTAGAACTTTATACCGAGCTGGAAGACACTGATGACGACCGGCATGCGTTTGATGACACAAATCAGCACTTCATGGCGTATGACGCGAACGGACAGCATGTGTATTACGAAGAGCAGGAAGTCGGTGGGCGTATAAAAGGCGTGGCTAAAACTTACTTCAGATCAGGACAATACCTCAAAATAAACTTCACCTATCCTGGGAACGATCGGCAGGCCAAGGCCCAAGTACACGAAATATTGAAGCACATCAAAGTATCTAGTATTTTATAAATGGTAATGATCTGGATATATGTAAGTTTAAGGTTTTTCGACCCCAAAGTATCCAAATCTTACACGAGGAAGCAGTAACAATTAAACATTATATAAATAGTGCTAATTTCTATCAGCCGGATGTGTTCGTTATTTATTTTTCAGAGAATAGGCAAAGCCTATTCCGCTAAAAAATCTTCCAAGTCCTTTTCTTTTCCAAGTCCAAATTTCTGTTTAAGCCGATATTTGAACATCCGTACGCTTTGTGGCTCTACGTGCAGTGCCTGAGCGATTTGCTTGGTAGACATCTTAAGGTAGAGATATGTGCAATATTTCAGATCAAGTGGCGTGAGCTTTTGAATAGCTTTTTCGCCTAAGCGGTTAAAAAAATCGGGGTGCAAGTCCTGAATCTGCATTTTTATGTCTTCAAAATCAGATTGTAGTAACATTTCCTCTTTGATTAGTTTCTGTATGTTACCGGCTTGGCCATTTTGGATTTTATTTTGGATTAGCTTTAGTGTGTCATTTTTGCGGTCGATAATTAAAGAGTTTGCTAATGCTTCTTTTTCCAATTGTTGCTTTCGCAGATCCAATAATTCCTGTTCGACCTTGAGACGTGCCTGCTCTTCTTTTTCTAATTGAAGCTGCATCAGTGCCTGTTGTTGCGCATCTTCTTTTTCTTTGGCTAGTTTCTTCTCCCGCTCGATGGAGTAACGCAGCTTGAAATGATAGGAAATAAACATAAACACCAACCCAAAAAGTAGAGCAAGGGCGATTCCACCGTAGAGATACTTTTGTTTGCGGTTAAACGATTCACGCTCCTTGAGAAGTTGCAGTTCCTGATCTTTCCTAGCGGTTTCGTATTGTACATCTAATTTCTGTGCATTGAAAAGCTGTTGTTCGTTGAATGATTTTTTTAATAAGCCTTCCGCTTTTTGCTGATAGGATAAGGCAGACTTTGTATCATCTTTTTTTTGGGCGAGATCAGCGAGCTCTTTATTCATGGCATACTCTAATTTATAATAATTGCCCTTTGCGCTCATTAACCGGGTGAGCCCTTGTAATAGATATTGTTCGGAAAGCGCTAAATTTCCCTGCTTTTTTGCAAAACCACTTTTAATTCCAAACACATTCATCCATTTTTCAGAGGTCGCTTCTTTAGCTTTGAGTTTCTCTTCGGTAAGCTGGAGATATTGAAAAGCTTTACGTTCCCGGGTAGAAAGTTTTTCTGATGAATAATCCAGGTAATAGTTCGCCAGATTGATGCAGGTAATCGCAAAGGTGTTGCCCGTAATTTCAGCCGGATGTTTCTGCAGAAGCGCAAAAGATTTTTTCAAATAATAAATATTACTATCGAGTAGATTCTGTTGTTTGTTCTTTTTATACTGTGTCAAGTACATGCTTGCAATCCCGTTATTGACATTGGCTTGGAGATTGAAGTTCTTTTCTTTTAAGGCATAACGCTCTGCTTTACGGATGTAGTACTCCATTTTTTCAGCATCCTCCCAGTTGCTGTAAGCGCTATATAACATATAGGTGAGATGATATTTTGTAGGAAGGTCATCGTCAATGTTTTCTACCTGTCGTAATCCTTCCAGTGCACTTTTAACTACCGAATCTGGAGTATTCATGACGTTATACAAAAAGGCTTTTGCCCGATAAGCGACAGCTAAAGAAGTATTTATTTTCGATTTTTTTGCTTGCTCCATACTCCGGTCAATGAGCCGTTTTGCAACCAACAGACTGTCCATTGATGCATATATGCCGCTTTGGTGTGCGTATAAATAGGCCAGATCGCCAGCGGGAGTTGTCCTCGTAATGTGTGCCTTTAAAACTTTGAGGGCTTCTGCCGACTGATTATCCAATTGTAACCTCTCCAACTTGTCCAGTGTTTCCTTTGTAGAGGGCTGGATATGTTGGGCTTGAGCGGTTGAGCTAAGCAACAGTAAAATTATACTATATAATATACGCTGTATTTTCATCTATTTATCGTTTTGGCTGGTGAGCACGGGATATAAATAAAGAGTGCTTTACTCATATTGTTTTACATCTCGATTTTGTATTGCTTCTATCTACAAAGCCCAACAAAATAATGAAAAAAAATAGACGAAACCTGAATATACAATGTTAAATCAGTCTATTTTTTATTGTTGTAACTAGCTAGTAATACGTCGAATAGTATTTGTGTATATAGTTTGTATATACGATATAATTTGTTGTAGATGGTTTGTTGAGCTAAATAGAAAAGGTGTTCGCTGATTTCTACCGATTTTTGTAGTATCAAAATTTAATGATTATGACTCCTAAAGTACAATCTATTTTAAGTTACATTGGTATCCTTTGGTTGGTTGCCTATTTCGGTGGTAAAGAAGAACGGAACGATTTGAGTAGGTATCATCTAAAGCAAGGGTTGGGGCTGCTGGTAGCTTCCTTGATTTTCAATATCTTGGTTGTTATCCTATTAACGCTAATTCCGTCTTTGGCTACGATACTTAGTTACTCTGGCATCATTTTCCTTATTCTGATGATATTAGGTATCATCGCTGCTGCAAATGAAGCAAAGAAGCCGTTACCGGTTATCGGGAAACTGTTTGAGGGTAAATTTGAATTTATTGATAAATAGTTTAATCAGGATGAAAACGATTTTTTTATTCGGGCTAGGCCGTTATCGAGTAAAATTTTGAAAAGTAAAAAGCAGTGAAGATGGGAGTAGTGATACACGGACTTTTGGTGTTGATTGGGTTAGCTCTAGTGGCTTTGGGAATTCAGTTTTTTTTATCGTCCCGAAATTTCCGAGAAACAGGTGTAAGGACGCTAGCCACTGTGAGAGACAATATTGCTATGGAATCTCGCAATAACAGTGGGACATCCATTATGTACGCGCCGCTGCTAGAATATGCCGTGAAGGGCGAGAAAAAGACCTATACGCCAAATGCACGCTCTAATCCACCGGCCTACGATATTGGTGAAAAAGTACCTATTGTTTACAGCCCGAATAATTACCAAAAAGTACGCATCATTTCCTATTGGGGTATTTATCTAGGAAGCAACATACTGTTTGCATTTGGACTGCCGATTTTGGTTATCGGTGCCGGATACTTTTTGTTTAAATGGGGCATAATTTAAATCGAAAAAAAAGCGCATCTAAATGTCTTTAGTCGCTAGATTTAGTTGCTTCAGCGGCGGCTGTTCGGGGTAGAGGGTGTCGGTTTCGGATATTATATGGGTGTTGTATTAATTCCCCTAGAGGATTCATTGACATTTATGAAGAAAAGGGAAGGCTTTTCACTAAATGCAGCAACGAAACAGGCTTTGTAAATGTTATCTGGTCTATAAATTGTTGTTTTTTATATCCTGTTCTCTTTTGTGAAAAGTATACAAAAATAATGCCCAAACGACGGTTGCTTACACTTATCTAATGCGCATTTGAAGGTGTAATTTAAAAACTCAATCGCTGGTCGTTGCATCAAACATGTTTAAATTAATGAACAAGCCATAAACGCATGAAAATTAGCATTTTAATATCTGTTTTATACATCTTTAGTTCCCAATTATTACTCGCCCAAAAGAGAGAACTTGTGCTAAAAGGCACCGAAGAACAAAGAAACATCGGTTTTTGGCCAAGTAAGTTAGAGCTTACCACGGAACTCACGGGAGTTAAAGTCGATCAAAGCCATCAGATTAGCATAAAAGAAATCCGGGCGGTAGATAATTTGGATAATCCGTTAGAGATGATTGCGGGGTATCCGTATCCGACCGATTATTTCACAAAGCAGAATGAAGTAGTAATTGGCATCAAACCGCCCGCAAGAAATGCAGTAAGCATCTCGGTACAAGGCGTGATAGAATATTTTACCGTCTCAGAGGCGCTTAAATCAGAGCTGAACTTTAGCAATTTACAGCAGCATTATCATGAAAATCTGCTGAAGGGAATAAGCGGCTGTAAATTGGTACTAATTGATTTACAGGGCTTAGGTACCCTGCAGGCGAACGATGAAACGGGATATCTTAAAAAAATAAAAGAGATCCATAAAAAGGCAGGTGTGGGGAATGATGTTGAGGACGCTAAAGTCTATCTGGACAAAGTAATAAGCGATTACAGCTACTGGGGAGGTGATGCTTCGAAACGATTACACTTCTACAAGGACGACCCAAATGATGCTGTTGTTGAAGTGGAGATATTTAAAGACGGAAAGAAACTCACTAACGGGGCGTCGGCGTATGGCGACTCCTATAGCATTCCTATAGATGAAAGCCTTACGCCGGAAATGAGGATGCATATTATTGTGAAAACCAACGATGCTATCCAAGAGATCCCATTTCAATTTGTTGATGTTACCTTACCATAAGAAAATAGAACGCACATTTAGCAGATAATCGTGGATGCAGCGTCAATAAGTGTCATGGACATTCCGCCAAACCAATAGAGCAATGAAACCGAAACTAATTTTAATCCTCGTTTTTTGTATTTCCTCGATAACTCTGTTTTCGCAAGAGCTTCACTTGTTTATGCAGGATATTAAAGAAGAAAGACTCAACGGACAAACCCAGCGCAGTACCTCCGATTCCATTAGTAAAATTACATTTACTACTGCAGTGAACGGTGTTATGCTCGATAATTACCATTTTGTAAAGCTCGGCAAGCTTACAGTAGTCGATGAAACCGGAAAATCGCTCGAAGAAATTAAAGATAGCTTTTACAAAAACGATAGGTATCACAACGATAAAAAAATGGAGTTTACCCTTGAAGCACCCACCCGCCACGCTACTAAGATCGAACAATTTCAGGGCAGTCTGCTCTACTTTAGACCGACCGAAGCCAATAATGGGAAAGTTGTTATCCGTGATTTCTTACAACGAAAAGGCGAAAACCTGCTAGCGCGTACCTATCCTGAAATTGCGCTACAATTGATGGATACCGATAAGCTTCTCAATATGCAGGAAGAGGTTCAAAAAATGATTGATATAGAAGTAAAAAAACGTAAAAAAGAAGGCCCTATAGGCGGGGAGGAACAAGAGGAAGTAAAACAGGCCCGCCAATTACTTACTGGTATAATGGGAATGAGCAACCGAGGGTCCAGGCACAAGACACTTACTTTTCGACTAAACAGACCCTTAAGCGAGGCGTTTTACCGAATAGCTATTTACAACGGAAACCGGGAGAAAATCGATACCGGATATTCTTCTGTCGATAACTTGTATCAATTCTACCTTACCGAGCAACCAACAAAAGATTGTTATATCGAAATTCTTATTGAAACTAAGGATGCCGTAAAGGAGCTTCCGTTTCAATTCCAAGATATTGTATTGCCTTAATAATGATCAAGATGAAAGAAAATACTGTATTGACAGCATTCTCTTTGCAAGAGTCTCTTTATATCTAGGGTTATTACGAGCGGTCTTATTCACAGAGTAACGGTGATTACTTTTGACCGAGATATTTTATAACATAAATAACAAACATATGAAAGTATTACGTTTTAAGCCATTTTCAAAAGGGCAACTGATCGAAGGACTGCGCGAGAAATTACCGGACCGTAAAATAACTGCAAACTTCGGCGCTATTCAGGTACGCACCAGTGGATTTACACTCACAGGATCTATCGGATTAAAAATAAAACCCGAACGAGGTATGATCACGATGACCAATGGTCGGGATATGGTGGTTATACTGCTGTTTTTATTTCTCCCGCTAGGCATCTATGTGCTGGCTAGATCGCGTAGAATAAAGGCGCTGGAAGCGGAGGTAATTGCCGGGCTAAACGAATTGCTGAAGCCAGATGATCAATAGCAATTGCAAAATCAGAAGCTAGAACAAACTGATCTTTCCTCATTTAATACTTTCCATTTCCAGCTAAATGTATTCGAACGACAACACATTATGATTGCTGGGATGATAGGTGAGTGGATATCTCAAACAAATTCTGGCTGAATAATTTGGAAAATGTTTCAATCCAAGATTTAGAGATGCAAAAGAGAATAAATGCATGGACGTACTTGTCCTTCCTAGAGATAGAAACACAGGGCTGGTACCTTGGAAAACGTGAAAAATCAAGCTAATTAAATGAAAACGTATATTTCTAACATATCCCCCTCAGCACTTAGCGCGAGAGACCTTGAAATTTTCCAAGGTTTAAATCGGGAAATCTATGGAGAAGCACTTGCTGGTGCAGTTGCTAAGAAATTAAGAGAAAGTCCAACAAGATTAAGAGAAGAGGACTACTATCTGGGCACAGGCGGACTCTATCATGCTCACCGGGATTATTGCGGCATCGGACTGTATTTTTTTGATGGGAGGTTTTGTCTTGGCGAGGTAAATGACGGAATGGGCCCACATCCTGTTTTAATCACTTTTGAAAACGAAGGAGAATTTGTTCAGTGGATGGCTAACCAAAGTGACCAAAGCATGTCGATGATTGTTAGCGACGGCCAGCTTTCATTTAGCTTTAATAACCAGACCATTACCAAAATTCGATTGGAATACTTTCTGGAGGACGAATATGATGCGGCGTGGAACTCTTATTGCGCATATATAAGAAAACAAAAAATTTAATAATTTTAAAAACAACAGACTATGTGGATTAGGATAACCGATTCTATTGTAAAAAAAGTGGAGGCAACACATTTAAAAAATCCGAAAAATCAAGGTAACGCAATGATACTTGCCTTCTTTCAACGGGAAAATCGAACAGCTTTTCATAGATATCGACCGAAAAAAGTATTCCTTAAATATTATCAAACGCCTACGGGTGGCCATATTGCAAGGGGTAAGTGGACGAATGAAATGAAGACATTTGCACTACAAGAACTGGAAAAATTGCCTCCGCAGGAAGGATGGTTCAAAATAACCATTTTTGGGTGGATAATGTTGTTGTTTTCATTTTCATTAATCGGCTATGCTGTATATGAAACCATTACACTACCGTCTCAAAAGAAAGCTTACGAAGAGCGATTGGCTAAATCGGCATCGGTAAACGAAGGCGATATTTATTTTGGAAGGTATTATGTGTATAAAGAAAAAGGAAATTTTGCGGATAGTAAAGAAAGAGGGTTTGGTTGGTTTAAGGTGGTAAAGGTTGCTGATAGTACCTATCATATTGCTAAAAGCGTAGAAATAAGCGATGTCGCTAAACCGAAGGAACAGCTCAACAGCACTAATTTTGATAAAGAGACCTTTGCCGTAAGGGCAAAAACATTGGAAGCTTATCATAAAGTGTTTACCTCAGAAGACGAACTTGTAGAGATTAATTTCAACGAAAAGAAAGCATCTGTAATAGAACACAAGTAAAATAATGAATAACCCTAACAACGCTGGTTACGCCAAGCTAAAATGTTTGAGAATAGCAAAAAGTAAGCGCTCAAAAAAAAGTCGGAACTAGACCAGCGACAACTTCTGTTTCTACGGGAACAGACAGCAACTTAAGGGTGGACTTGCAAATAAAATCGGCAGTATCAATTAAGCATCTCCCTAACCAATAAAACGAACATACTTGAGCTCTTTAGTAAAACTAAATTTCAATATGACAAAGAGCGAACGGATTTTAATGGGCACAATTTATTTAATTTTTAAAGCGTTCCGATTTTAATGAGACACTCGTGGTCTCCTTTTTCAATTAAATGATGTCTTGTAGAGTACGGTGAATGCTAACGTTGTTCCAATGATATTTTTTAAAATTATTTAATACTGTAGCACCATCCACATTATTTATTTAAATTGCCGCGGAAATACCACGATTCGAGCTAGGATCGTAATATTTTCAATTGGTGTTCTGCAGTAGAACGCTTAAGAAATGTTATTAATTAACAATGGACTTAAGTACGTGTCGTATAACTGAATAATTCGTAGTAATCCTAGATCGATCAGATGTCAAAAAAGGAAGTTGTCTCATTAACTGGTTATCAGAAACTCGTCATTTTTATATTGGCTATTACCCAGTTTACTGTTGTATTAGACTTTATGATTATGGCACCGATGGGTGATCTATTGATGAAGTCGATTAACCTCAAACCTTCTCAGTTTGGGATAGCGGTTTCAGCATATGCTTTCAGTGCTGGATTATCCGGGTTGTTAACCGCTGGATTTGCTGATCGGTTCGATCGGAAAAAATTATTACTCTTTTTTTACTCCGGCTTTATCATCGGCACTTTCCTTTGTGGGTTTGCAACGAATTACCATCTTCTGGTTGCTGCGAGAATTGTGACGGGATTATTTGGGGGGGTAATAGGGTCGATTTCAATGGCTATTATTACCGATGTCTTTCGTCTAGACCAGCGGGGCCGCGTTATGGGATTTGTGCAAATGGGCTTTGGTGCGAGTCAGGTTTTAGGGATTCCAATTGGTTTGTATATCGGAAATGCGTGGGGGTGGCAGAGTGCTTTTTTATGGATTGCCGCGGTTGCTTTAATTATAGCAATACTTATTACGGTAAAACTACAGCCGATCACTGCTCATTTAGGGGTGCAGAAAGAACGGTCCGCGGCCCGACATCTTTGGAATACATTTTCGAAAAAAGAACATCGAGTTGGGTTCTTGGCAACCGCACTGCTGTCTATCGGGGGATTTATGATGATGCCGTTTAGTAGTGTTTTTGCCGTAAATAACCTACATGTAACGCACGAACAGCTTCCCGTGTTATTCATGCTTTCGGGTGTTTGCTCATTGATTATAATGCCTTTAGTAGGTCGCTTAAGTGATCAATTCGATAAGTTTAAAATTTTCACGATCGCTACGGTGTGGATGATAGTAATGGTTCTTATATATACAAGTTTAGGTCCGACACCATTTATGATGGTGGTTGTATTGAACATTCTGCTGATGACGGGGATACTAAGTAGGATGACGCCTTCATCGGCACTGGTTACGGCAGTACCTGAAATGGAAGATCGTGGAGCGTTTATGAGTGTTAGTTCTTCGCTACAACAACTGGCAGGTGGGATCGCAGCGTCGATCGCTGGGCTGATTATCGTTCAAGAAACAAACGAAAGTCCGCTAGAGCATTATACGATATTGGGTTATATCGTTGTTGTTATAAGCATATTCACTATTTTCATGATCTACAAAGTGAGCCTTATTGCTAAATCAAAACTTGTTAAAGTACGTAACTTTTAAAAGTTTCCGATCCGGAGGAGCATTCCGTGCTTATTACTTCCCCCACTGACCGTCGAATTTGGCTTAAGCATAATTCCATTTGATAGCCGCAGCGTCAGGGAAATGCGAAAACATATCTTTTATGAAGTTAGAAAACGGTCGTGAATTTTTCAGCAACATCGTGGCGACGATTATATGCACGATTAAAATAGATATATGAAGATATCTTCATTATTTCCGGTAGGGGCGTTGTGCTTCCTATTTTACAAAAAAATATATAGTAAATTGGTGGATTTTATATGGTAAGTAGATAAATATTTTATAACTTTGTTGGTAAGTTATTGAAAAGAAGTCAGTTTTTTGAGCTGATAAATGGTAAAGTGTTAATTGAGAGAGAAGTTAATATGCAGAGCTTTCGTACAGAAATAGAGAATCCGGTTGTAGCAAAAGAGATCATTGAGTTAGAGAAAAAGATCCGTGCTTATAGAAATGGAAATATCGTAGAAGATAGGTTTAAATCATTGCGCCTTGCACGCGGTATTTATGGTCAGCGGCAACCTGGAGTGCAAATGGTGCGAATTAAGTTACCCTATGGCAAAATTACCTTTAAGCAAATACTTAAGGTTGCTGATATTTCTGATGAGTATGCCAGTCGTAATTTACACTTGACTACGCGCCAAGATATACAAATTCACTATGTAAGCCTTGATCGTACGCCAGAACTATGGGAAGAATTAGCCAAGGACGATATGACGATCCGAGAAGCCTGTGGAAATACAGTGCGTAACGTAACAGGATCGCCACAGTCGGGTATCGACCCTGATGAAGCATTTGATATTTCCCCATACGCACAATTAACATTTGAATATCTAGTCCGTAACCCGATTTGTGCAGAGATGGGCCGGAAATTTAAAATTGGGTTCTCCTCCAGTGATAAGGACACTGCTTTCTCGTACTTGCAGGATTTCGGATTTGTAGCTAAAGTCAAAGAAATCGATGGAGAAGAGAAAAGAGGGTTTACCGTAATGTATGGTGGTGGGCTAGGAGCTCAGCCAATTTTAGCAAATAAAATATATGACTTTCTTCCTGAGGACGAAGTCATTCCATTAATTGAAGCCACAATCCGTGTCTTTGATCGCTATGGAGAGCGTAATAATAGGAACAAAGCTAGGTTTAAGTACGTTGTACAAAAGCTCGGTATTGATGAGGTTTTGCGCCTGGTCGATGAAGAGCGTCTTGCTACAAAAAGCAAACGTTATGAGTTTGATAGATCGCGTATTTCGATTCCTGAACCGCCTAAAGAATTTATAGGAAACGTTACTCCGGTGGACCCTTTAGCGTATGAAATTTGGCGTACAACAAACGTATTTGAACAAAAACAAAAAGGTTTTTACGGCGTTTTTTTACGTGTATCTACCGGGGATATCTCCACAGATAATGCAAGGATACTTGTGGAATCGCTTCGGGAGCACATTGCTGACGACATGCGAATCACGCAAGATCAAAATCTGTTATTAAAATTTGCAAGAGAGGCGTCTTTGCCACATATTTACAACGTTCTACACCAATTAGGATATGCCGCGACGGGCTACAATAGTACGGCCGACGTTACGACTTGTCCAGGGACAGATACCTGTAATCTTGGGATCTCTAATTCGACTGAAATGGCGCGTGTACTAGAGCATCATGTTACAACATTCCATAACGAACTGATTCACGAACAGGAATTGAAGATCAAAATATCCGGTTGTATGAATTCCTGTGGTCAACATAGTTTGGCACAAATCGGTTTCCACGGCAGCTCAATGAAAGCGAGCGGACGTGTGCTACCTGCAGCTCAAGTAATGATGGGTGGGGGTACTGTAGGCGGGGGAATTGGCCGGATTTCAGATCGTATTACCAAAGTACCTACCAAACGGGTAACGCAAGTAGTTGATGCTGTTTTGAATGATTTTAAAGCCAATAAGTTTGAGGAAGAAAATTTTCATGATTATTATGATCGCCAGACTAAAGACTATTTTTATCGTTTGTTAAAACCGATAGCAGACCTGAGTACCTTAACCGAAGACGAATTTGTTGATTGGGGTCGCAATGACGTTTATAATACGGCGATTGGTGTCGGCGAATGTGCTGGGGTTGTGATAGATCTCGTTTCCACCTTGTTGTTCGAGTCAGAAGAAAAGCTTGAGTTTGCAAAACTAGCGGTAGAAAAAGGTTTATACGCAGATGCAATATACCACGCTTACAGTTCGTTTATATCTACAGCAAAAGCTTTATTGCTAGATAAAGGCGTTAACGCAAGCACGCAAATTGCAGTAATGAACGAATTTGATGAAAAATACGTAAAAACAGGTATTTTTGATTTTCCTGCTACATTTGCAGAACGTGTATTACAAATTAATAAATATGAACCCTCGAAAGAGTTTGCTGACACTTATTTGTTACAGGCAACTGCGTTTTATTTGGAGGGCGCTGGCAAGAGAGAGAAATCTCAACTAGCTACATCATAGAGAGAAAGAGAAGAGATGCAAAGTAAACCATTTATTACACTTGTGGGTGCGGGGCCTGGTGATCCCGATCTAATTACTTTAAAAGGTATCAAAGCGATACAGGATGCTGATGTAATTTTATATGACGCATTAGTTAACCAAGAAGTATTAGCATATGCGAAACCTTCATGTACAAAAATCTACGTAGGAAAACGCGCAGAGCGCATATCTACTTCGCAGGATTATATTAACAAATTGCTTGTCGATTACGCACTCACACACGGTCACGTCGTTCGTTTAAAAGGCGGGGATCCTTTTGTATTTGGTCGCGGAGGAGAAGAACTCGATTATGTTCGCCGATTTAACATTCCTACGGCGGTGGTTCCTGGAATTTCATCTTCCACTGGCTTAACCGGATTACAACAAATACCTTTAACGTACAGAGGAGTTAGTGAAAGCTTTTGGGTGATTACTGGAGCGACCTCAGACGGACGACTGTCTGATGACTTATACACCGCTGTGAACACAAAGGCTACCGTTGTCGTTTTAATGGGGCATGCAAAACTCGATCAAATTATCTCGCTTTACAAAGAGAATGGTCGAAATGACTTGCCGATCGCACTGATTCAAAATGGTTCATTACCAAATGAGCGCGTAGCACTCGGTACTATTGATACGATTATTGAAGAGTCGAACAAAAAGACTATCGGCGTACCCGCAATTATTGTTTTAGGAGAAGTGGTTTCAAAACACCTCGCGTTCAAGATAGTTAAAGAAAAAATACAATCACTGGCGGTATAATGAATGAACTGTTTCCAATTTACGTAAAACTCGATAGTATACGAGTACTTGTCGTAGGTGGGGGAGCTGTCGGACTGGAGAAGATACAGGCGATCCTTTTAAATTCACCAGGCGCACAAGTTCATATTGTAGCCCAACACCTCAACGAAGAAATTCCCAAACTGGTAGCTGAGAATATGCGGGTAACAATTTCCGCGCGAGCATTTAAAGAAAATGACCTAGAAGGAGTTGACTTAGTGTTCTTAGCGACAAATAATGCAGAATTAAATGAGCAGATTCGTCAATTAACGAGGGATAAGAATGTACTGTTGAATGTTGCGGACAAACCTAGTTTATGTGATTTTTATTTGGGATCGGTCGTGTCGAAAGGGAATTTACGAATTGGTATTTCAACAAATGGAAAATCACCTACAATAGCGAAAAGAATAAAGGAATTTTTAAATGAACTTCTACCCGAAGAAATCGATGAAACGCTCGAACTGATGGGAGCTTTACGAAATCAATTAAAAGGTGATTTTCAGCAAAAAGTTCGGGCATTGAATGAACATACAAAAGACGTCTTATCTAGTAATTCATATGATAACGCAGATTAAAAAAGATATAGCAGGCTTAGACGCCATTGATATTATTCGGTATATCGAAGATAAATTCGGCACCGAAGCAGTTTTTTCTACTTCGTTCGGTATCGAAGATCAGGTGGTAACACATCTGCTTGCCCAGGCTGGCAGCAAAGCATCGATATTCACGTTGGAAACAGGCCGTCTTTTTCCGGAGACATATTACGTTTGGAACCGAACGCTGGAAAAATATAAGCTTCCTATTCGGGCATATTATCCAAATACGACTGCCGTGGAAGAGATGGTAAATAAAAAGGGGCCTTCCAGTTTCTACGAATCGATCGACAACCGAAAGGAGTGTTGCTATATACGTAAAATAGAACCGTTACATCGTGCGATAAAGGGGTTCAAAGTATGGATTACTGGAATTCGAGCCGATCAATCTGCGAACCGCGAAGATATGGAAGCGGTGGAGTGGGACGAAGTCAACAATATTATTAAAATTCATCCAATTTTTAATTGGACTTTACCAGAAGTGGACGTTTTTTTGAATTCCAACGGGATCCCTTACAATCCGTTACACGATAAAGGGTTTCCAAGTATTGGGTGCCAACCATGTACACGGGCGGTTCAGCCCGGTGAAGATTTCCGCTCAGGAAGATGGTGGTGGGAAGATAAGAGTAAAAAAGAATGTGGATTACATATTACAACGAAATAAATAGAGAATGGATTATTTAGATCATTTAGAAGCAGAAGCGATATATATCTTAAGGGAGGTTGCAGGACAGTTTGAAAAACCAGCCCTTTTGTTTTCTGGAGGTAAAGACTCGATTACACTAGTACATCTAGCTATGAAAGCATTTCGTCCAGGAAAATTCCCTTTTCCTTTGGTTCACATTGATACTGGTCACAACTTCCCCGAAACTATCGCGTTTAGAGATCAACTTGTCAAGGAGATAGGTGAACAGTTAATAGTAGGTTCAGTACAACAGAGTATCGACGAAGGAAAAGCAGTTGAGCAAAAAGGGAAAAATGCAAGTAGAAATTCTCTACAAACCGTTACATTGCTAGAAACGATTGAAAAGAATGGATTTGATGCATGTATCGGAGGTGCACGTCGCGACGAAGAAAAAGCACGTGCAAAAGAACGTATTTTTTCGGTTCGTGATGAATTTGGCCAATGGGACCCTAAACGTCAGCGCCCCGAATTGTGGAGTATATTTAACGGAAAAATTGGTAAAGGCGAAAATGTACGTGTTTTCCCGATCTCAAACTGGACGGAACTTGACGTCTGGAATTACATCAAACGTGAGAATATTGCGCTGCCTAGTATCTATTTTAGTCATCATAGAGATGTTGTATTAAGGAACGGTCAGTGGATGGCTTCAGATCCTGCATTAAAGATCGATGCTGACGATGTGCTTGAAAATAAATCTGTGCGGTTCCGTACTGTTGGTGATATGACGTGCACCGCGGCCGTAGATTCGATAGCGACAGAACTAGACGATATCATCGAAGAAATTAAAGCGTCCACAGTAAGTGAACGAGGTGCGCGCATGGATGATAAAGTATCAGAAGCGGCGATGGAAGACCGTAAAAAGCAGGGATACTTTTAGAAAATAGTGAACCATAAAAACGAAATAACAGAAGATGAATATATTAAAGTTTATAACAGCGGGTTCTGTCGACGATGGGAAAAGTACGTTAATAGGCCGTTTACTATATGATACCAATTCCATTTTGGATGATCAACTTGATGCTATAAAAAAGGCAAACAGAAAAAATAACGACGGTACAGTTGATTTGGCCATTTTAACGGACGGTTTGAAAGCCGAACGCGAACAAGGAATCACCATTGACATCGCCTATAAATACTTTCAGACTGAACGAAGAAAATTTATTATTGCAGATGCACCGGGTCATATCCAATACACCCGTAATATGATAACCGGAGCATCTAATTCTGAACTTATCATTATACTAATTGACGCACGTAAAGGTGTGATCGAGCAAACAAAAAGACATTCGTTTTTAGCGAAACTTCTTGACTTGAAAAAGGTGCTTGTCTGCGTCAATAAGATGGATATGGTTGACTATGAACAAGCCGTTTATGAAAATATTAAAACAGATTATCTCGCGTTAGCGGAAAATTTGGGATTAAAAGATGTAGATTTTATTCCCGTTTCTGCGCTTAAAGGTGATAATATTGTACATGACTCAGAAAAAATGAGTTGGTATGAAGGAAACAATCTCTTAGATTACCTAGAAACTATTGAAATACAAGGTAATACAAAGCGCGCATGGAGATTTCCGGTACAGTGGGTTGTACGTCCACAAACGGATGAACTACACGATTATAGGGGTTATGCCGGTCGCGTCATAGGAGAGGGGTTATCTATTGGTGAGAAGGTCGTTATATTACCAAGTGGTGTTCAAAGCGTTGTAAAGGAAATTGAGTTTGCTGAAAAATCGTTAGACCAGGCTCACGATGGCCAATCTGTGATCATTCACCTAAGTGATGACGTCGACGTTTCTCGAGGTGATACTATTGTAGCAGCAGATCGACCTGCGCTAGCGGAACGTAATTTTGAAGCCAATATTTGTTGGTTCGATAATAAGCCCCTAGATCTGTCTACTGTATACCTGTTGCAAAACCACAGCGCGGTGACCAAGATTAAGATCGTTGATATTCTTTTTAAAGTAGATGTTAATACGCAAGAGAAGATGTATGATGGCGAGATAAAATTAAACGACATTGGGAAAGTAAGTATTAAAGCAGCTGGTGAGGTGGTGTTCGATAAGCAGCATGATAATGCAGAAAACTCTCGGGCGATTATTATTGATCCCCGTACCAATATTACCGTTGGCGCAATTATGATCGACAACGTGGCGTAGCCAGCTCAGACGAATATTTTTTAATAGATGCCTAACGAAGCTGTATAATAAACAGCGCTTGTTAGGCATTTTTTATTGTCTTGGCATTACTAGTGAAATGTAGTAGGCATGAAGTTCACAATATTCTATTTAACATAATATAAATTATAAGACAAGTTGTATAGATGAATTGGGGAGGTTGTATAATGTGTTATTCGGTTGTAAATCAAATGCTTATTGGCAAGTTTATATAATTTTACAACATTTAAGCCACTCAAACGTTTAATGATAAACAAATGGAATATTTATGACTACACTCGAACAACGACTCGCACAACTTGATAAACAATTCGAGTTTAAAGAGAATCCTGAAGATTTTAATTTTGAACTTAATCCAGAACGGCTAGCTTACAAAAATGAAGCGCTTCGGACTGGTGATCGCGATCTGTATGTTAGTTATCTAGCTGAACGATATCCTAATCAGCTGGGGCACGAAATGACACATTTTGATAGTATAGCGAGTAGTCTGATACAGATTAGTAAAGAAGACGCGGAGCAATTGTTTCTAGAAAAAAAGACAAATTTGTTAAAAAGCGACTTAAGTTATAAAGATCCAGACGCAATTTTTCAAATGAAAAATGTGGCTAATGAAGACTTAAATTGGCATCTGGATGGGCATGAAACGGATATATTAAACGTAAACTCAACGCCTAATGAAGCCTTAGATGGCAAGGAAAGTATTTGGTTGGTACGTACTTAGCATAAATGTATACGCCGCATTACTGATAATAGTTGGCGACGGAATTATACGTAATGCCGGTAATTTTCTATTGATCAATCTTTTCTAAAAATATTCTATCGAGTTCAAAAACCCCCTTCTCCTCTCCTTGTTTACGTACATGAATTGTGATCGAGTTTGTTTGATTAGTGATTTGAACGGAGCCCACTTCTTTTTTCTCTACTTTGTTTTCGTGATCTGATTTTGATGATCTCCAGTTTGAAATCTCTTTCTGGCGTTGCCAGACCGCAAATTCGGCACCATTTTTATTTTCTAGATACGAAAGCGATAGTTTATAGGTGCCCTCTGGGATATCACTTAATGCTATGCGCACTGTATGGTGTCCGTCGGATATTATTTGTAACCCACGCCCCTGCTTCACTTCTGCCCCGCTACCAAGCGTAATTTCCATGAGTTGCGGAAAGTATTCGTGCAAAGTCGGTATATATACCTCGCGTAGCTCATCGGTTGGCTCTTGTCTGCTTGTTAGAGCCTGGGCACCATAGAACATCGCTATAGAGGTGTAGTCGACTGGAAACTCGTTTCCTTCTGGACCATGTTCCATTGAGTGGTCAATTTCTTTTTCAAAAGGCATTTTATCAGTCATGAACAACCGATATCCGCCTGTTCTAGCCATTGGTAAGCTGTAGTCGAGCGATCCGTGAATTGGGAGGCTAATGCCGCGATCCCAGCGGTCTAATAAGGCATACCAGCCGCCATTGTAGTAATCTTCGGATCCTGTGCCGTGAAGCCGCTGCTCTCCATCGATTATAGTTCTGTCATCGCCTTCGAAAAATAGTGTCATCCCGGGGCGTAACCCTTGCGCCCATTGTAAGGTCCCCACATAATGCCCCTTGCCGTTCAATTTCAAAAATTGGTAATTTTTACCCGTTTCAGGAATTTCTCTACGCCAAACAGCGTAAAATTTACCTTCTGATTTTGGTATACGTGCAACAGGTGTGTGATAAACTTTAACTTCTAATGAAATAGGTGATTGTGATGTTTGTGAGCGTTTTTTGTAAATAAGCTTAAGTTCTGCTGACCTGTCAAAGGGCATCGGTAAGTAACTGTAATTCAGTTGATTTCTAGTGCCTAACAACAGACTGCGCATCGCCTTTTTTCCATATGCATAACCGAAAAAATCGGACAAAGGTGCGTATATGGCTTCGATATTTTCCTCATCCCAAATGGCTGATAGTAGGACATCTTTTTGCAAACCTTCGAATGCTGTCCCTCCGTCAATCTCGATCCCTACAATCCTTCCTCCGTTTTGTACATCAAATATTCCTTCCTCATTTCCGGGCTCAAGAACGAAAGTCTTTTCCGTAATTTGAATGTTAGAAGATCGCCCTTGTGCGAAAGGTTCTACCGATGGTACCAGTTCCGCGTACTGTTGTGCAATTTGCTTAATCTTACCTTTCTCGTCTTGGGAAAATTCACCTGTCCATGATGACACTTCCTTATTCGGTAAGTTCCTATATTGAACTTGCTGAAATAGTATCTCGTCGCCTTCTAGGACTATTTTAAGAGACTTTTTATAGGGAATTGGCATGTAGGTATAGAAACCTCCTATTTCATTCCCAGAGATCCCTTTAAGAAAAGGAAAAACCTTTCCGGAAAATAAATCGGAAAAACGAATTCTTAATCGTGCACGCTTTTCGCCGTCAAAGTAAAATGCTAAAGTATCATCATTTGGAGTCGGAGTCCATATTCTGTTGATTACGCCGGGACCTTTCAGGTCCGCAATTACTAAATGCATACCTTCTTTCCTGATATACGAGTATGTGCCGTCAAAACCATCGTCATTTTTCCCTGTGCGATCGTAACTCGAAATTTGCTCGATCAATTGGTTTGGCCGATATGTCGGTAATTGGTCCGCGCGGACGAGATTCTCTAATTCTTGCAACCATTGATAACGACTGTTTTGCGCATAAATTTGCGTGCTACATAATACTAGCAAAAAGCTGATAATAAAGAGAATTAAAGGACGTTTTTTCATACTTAGATACTTCTTTAGGAATATTTTAACCATTTCGGATAACTCGATTAATCGATTAAGCAATTCAAGATACGTATTTTAGGGAAATAGATTGTATTCGGTTTTATTTTTAAAGTGCGCGATCCTCAATCCGGATAAGTCTATTCCACTAAGGTACAGTCGTTAATTCATTGATACCGATTAATTCGAAACATTTTCTCGAGAAATATTAAATCGTAATAAGAAAATATGGCAACAAAATCGATGTGTTGGTCGAAAATTTCAGTTAAATTTAATATATTCGCAATAATAATCTATGTTGTTAAAAACTTTATCATAAAATGTCGATCAACTTTAAAAGTTTCATTAAATACGTTGAAGAACGAAACCCTAACGAGCCGGAATTTCTACAAGCCGTAGCAGAAGTAACAGAGGATCTCATCCCCTATATTAACGAAAAACACCCGACTTGGGCAGATTTAAAAATTCTAGAACGTCTTGTGGAGCCTGAACGGGTGATTTCTTTCCGAGTAGCGTGGTTGAATGATAAAAATGAGGTTCAAGTTAATCGTGGTTATCGCGTGCAGATGAACAGTGCAATCGGTCCTTACAAAGGAGGATTACGCTTCTCTCCTACTGTAAATTTAAGTATACTGAAGTTTTTAGCTTTTGAGCAAATTTTTAAAAATAGTTTAACTGGTATTCCAATCGGTGGTGGAAAAGGCGGTGCTGATTTTGACCCAAAAGGAAAATCCAATATGGAAATTATGCGTTTTTGCCAAAGTTTCATGACTGAACTGTATAGACATATTGGTCCCGATACAGATGTTCCTGCGGGAGATATCGGTGTCGGTGGACGTGAAATCGGTTATATGTATGGTCAATATAAACGTATTCGCAACACCTTCACGGGCGTACTTACTGGGAAAGGTCTAAATTGGGGCGGTTCTAATATTCGCCCGGAAGCCACTGGGTATGGTCTACTCTACTTTGTGGAATGTATTTACGATAATCTAGACGAAAAGATTGCCGGTAAAACAATTACCATTTCTGGAGCAGGTAATGTAGCTTATTTCGCTGCAGAGAAAGCTATCCATATGGGAGCTCGAGTAATTACACTCTCTAATAGCAAAGGTACGCTACATGACCCTGATGGATTGACACTTGAGAAGCTAGTCTATGTTGCTACTTTAGGTAGAGATCTAGAGAAGTATACAAAAAAATATAAGACGGCTACATTTCACGCAGACAAACGTCCGTGGCAGTTTAAATGCGATATCGCATTACCATGTGCAACGCAAAATGAATTGAATGAAGACGATGCTAAAGCTTTAGTTAAAAATGGTTGTATTTGTGTTGGCGAAGGTGCAAACATGCCGTCGACTGCTGAAGCAATTAGAGTGTTTCATAAGGCGAAAATTCATTTTGCCCCTGGCAAAGCTGCAAATGCTGGTGGTGTTGCTGTTTCAGGCTTAGAGATGTCGCAAAATAATCTTAGACAACAATGGTCGAGTGGGAAAGTTGATGACCGGTTGAAATCCATCATGCTAAACATCCATAAGACATGTGTAAAATATGGTAAGGAAGATGACGGTTATATAAATTACCTAAAAGGCTCGAACATAGGCGGCTTTATTAAAGTTGCGGTCTCGATGAAAGCACAAGGATTGGTTTAGTCAGAATTTAAATGTACTTTCGAAAAGCTGTCAGCAATGGCAGCTTTTGTTTTTTAAACTTTTATCGATCATGCGAATAGTAGCGGAACTCCCCCATCCAGATTGTAAGATTTCAATTTTTGCGATGAACCAAAAATTCATTATAAAATTTGAACAAGCCACACTTGAACAGTCCTATAAGATTGCCGAAACAGACGTTGTTGGCGGTGTCAACGGCGTGTTCGAATTAATTGACGATGCGTTTATAAGTGACGTGCTCGAAGCGTTTAAAGTTATGCGTAGATCGTTCATTTTGGCATATGAAAGATATGATTAATGTGTTTATTTGATTAATATAATTCACTTATTGACAATGTGTTATTTAATAACATTCCGAAATTCAGAATATTATTTGGCAGAATTGTTTTATAAGCTGCATTTTAACAACAGAATACCTTACTTAATTACTTAGGTAACCATTGTAAACACATGAATTAAAGATGATTAAGTTTATGTAACGAATTTTATTTGGTTAATTCGTCAACCAGTTTGGGTACACCTACTGTTGCGCTCATCGAATAACGCTTAATTTGCCATCCAACATTCATCTCCTCGGCATTTGGATCGATTAAGTAAACCTCGCATCCGGCTTTGGTTTGATTTAATAAATTTGCTGCTGGATACACTTGTAATGATGTTCCCACGACAATAAAAACGTCAGCTTGGTTGGTTAACTCTTCGGCTTTTTTGAGATTCGGAACCTCCTCTCCGAACCAAACTACATGTGGGCGCAATTGGGACCCCAGTTCACACGTATCCCCAAGATTGATTTCTGCTACTTGCATCGTGTATACAAATTTAGGATTTAACGAAGATTGGGCTTTACAGATTTCGCCATGCAGGTGAATGATATTCTCGCTACCTGCACGTTCATGTAAGTCATCAATATTTTGCGTAATCACATACGTGTCAAAGTATTCTTCGAGCTTTTTTATCGCTAAGTGTGCGGCATTTGGGTTAGCCGCAATACATTGCTTGCGTCGCTGGTTATAAAAATCTAATACACGCTTGCGATCGCGCTTCCAAGCCGCCGGTGTCGCAACATCTTTGATATTGGTTCCTTCCCAAAGCCCATCCTGTCCCCGAAATGTTTTTAAGCCACTTTCAGCGGAAATTCCTGCCCCTGTAAATACGACGACCTTTTTCATAGTATTGATTTTTGCAACAAATGTAAGCAAAAATCAATTTTTAGGGATGCCCTTAAGATCAAAAATTTTGTTCAATAATAATTTGTTATTTAACGAAATAGCGGTGCTCAACTACAGTGTGCGTTAACTCCTCTTCTTGGGCTGATATAGCGCCTTTGATAGCACATTTTCCCGTTACCCCTCGTACTAGTAACGCGCCGCCAAGGGTCAAGCCAGAGAGCGCGGTAAGTGGGCTTTTTACAACGGACCTAACGCTATATGCAACGATAAATCCTCCAGCAATAACTGATAATAAACGTTCCGATTCTGGTACCCTTCCATTATCACATGCCTGATCGATTCTATCTTTTATTTTTTCGACTGCCTTATCTATAATTGCCATGATTGTTCTTTTAGTATACAACAAGTAGATACAAGAGAATGTTTTAAATATTGCATGGGATTGTCGATATTTTTTTTGATATTAAGATAGTTCTAATTTGAAATATATGATCAATGTAAAAAAATATTCTGGTGAACTCGTCCCATTTAACGCTAAGAGTCTTCAACATTCATTATTGCGTTCCGGTGCAACGCAGGAGCAAGTTGAGAAAGTGTACGCATCCATTCAAGATCAATTGTATGATGGCATCAGTACGAAAGAACTTTATCAATTAGCGTTCGATAGTCTAAAATCCCATAAGGATTCCTACGCAGCCCGTTATTCGTTGAAGAAAGCATTGCGCGAGCTAGGTCCGGAAGGTTTTCATTTCGAACGCTGGATAGGGAAATTATTTGCCTCCGATGGCTACGAAACGGTAACAGGTCAAACGGTGCAAGGCCATGCTGTAACCCATGAAATCGACGTTGTAGCTGCTAAGGAAAATAATCTCCTCGCTATTGAATGTAAGTTTAGAAACGATGTGGACGCGAAAATATCGGTCACAACGCCGATGTACTTCATGTCGCGCGTAAAAGATATCTCCAACCGTAAAATTACTTTTTTTGGTCGCGAGTATAACTTTACTGATGGTTGGCTAGTTACCAACGCTTATTTAACGAGTGATTCAAAGGATTTTGGTAAATATTATAATATTAACCTGCTTTCCTGGGATTACCCCGCAGATAATAGTATTAAGTTGCGCGTCGACAATAAGGGGCTCTATCCGGTAACCTGTTTAACAAGGCTCACCGATAAGGACAAAGCAACTTTATTGGAAAATGATTGTATCCTTGTGTCCGATTTGCTTGAGGATTCCAAATTTCTGGATAAACTCCAGGTAGATAAATTGAAAACTGAACAGATTTTGCGGGAAGCACGTGAGTTAATTAGCTAAAAAACAAGCGAGCAACATATACTAGCGTTCCCTCATAATATGTTAATTGTATTTCGATAACTTTATTAGCAATCATAGCTCGAGTTCACGATTTATTCATGTTAAAATAACTATTTGTTTATCTACACTACTTGGTTTTAAGTAAAGTATATCTTAAATTCATTTTATATAAATCGAGGTAAAATCATGAGAAAGACCGGACTATTATTTTTTTTCAGCTATTTTTCATTTCCCCTTCAGGCCGCGCAAATTGATTCGGTTGCGACTTCCTCAAATAGTTCTTCTCTGGGTGTTATCGTTATTGGTGTGATAGTGATGGTAGTGGTGGTTATTGTACTATACCGGAAACAAAAAAGGAAGTTTAACGATTAGTAAGTTTAGAGCCGAGGGTCCGGATATTAAATCTGTATCGCTATCGGCTATGGTAACACTCAAAATACGCGCTCAGCATATCGGTACTTAAAAGCGATTATTGTACACAACGAAAAGAATTTTGGGATTAAAAAGATAGACGGTTCTGTAGCAAAGTTATTTTGGTATCAACGTTTAAGCGCTAAATCTTGCTCGAACGGCCAGCACTCAAAATGTTTTTAACAATGTGACAGAAGTACATTCTGAAAGAATAAAACCGAAAAGTTCACCATAAATAGTTATTCGGATAACTACATCTTTGTAAAATATTTTGATTTATAGTAAATGAAACAAACCGAACAAGAGATATTAAAACGGAGTACCGAAATTACCGATAATTACTTTCAGTTTCTGGATGATCATATCGCTGATGTCATATCAGGGAAAATAGGCGATTTTATGGAAATCAACAAAATTGCCAATGAGTTATATATATCGCACAAACATTTGACCGATACCGTCCAGAAAGAAACGGGACATCACCCTTGTCATTTTTATGACCTTAAAATACTCGATGAAGCTAAAAGAATGCTTTGCGAAACCGATAAATCTATAGCAGAAATTGCAAACATACTGACTTACGATCCCTCTAATTTTTCAAAGTTTTTTAAGAAATTCATAGGGCAAACACCCGGACAATTCAGAAAGGGAAACATAAAATAAAAACCCGAAAAGTTCACCACGAAATAAACTCATAATCTATCTACCTTTACAGTATTAATTATAAATCATTTAACATCAAATAAAATGGCGAGAAACGATTTAAAAGGAAAAGTAGTTTTAATTGCAGGCGGTGCAAAAAATTTAGGTGGCTTATTGAGTCGTGACTTTTCCGCCAAAGGAGCAAAAGTTGCTATTCATTATAATAGTCATAGCACAAAAGCAGATGCCGAAAAGACTTTGGCTCATATTACAAACGCAGGCGGAGAAGGATTTTTATATCAAGCAGATTTGACAGATGTAAAAAACATCACCAAACTTTTTGATGCGACAATCGAAAAATTCGGGGGCATTGATATCGCAATTAATACGGTCGGGAAAGTGCTAAAAAAGCCTTTTGCTGATACCACTGAAGAAGAATATGACAGTATGAGCAATATCAATTCCAAAGTTGCCTATTTCTTTATTCAGGAAGCAGGTAAAAAAATAAATGATAACGGTAAAATCAACACCATTGTCACCTCATTGTTGGCGGCATTTACCGGGCATTATTCTACGTATGCAGGAGCAAAAGCTCCTGTAGAACATTTTACTAGAGCAGCTTCCAAAGAGTTTGGTTCACGAGGGATTTCTGTAACTGCAGTTGCTCCCGGACCAATGGATACACCTTTCTTCTACGGACAGGAAAGTGATGATGCTGTAGCTTACCACAAATCGGCTTCCGATTTGGGAGGCTTAACTGATATTAAAGACATTGCTCCATTGGTAGAGTTTTTAGTTACTGATGGTTGGTGGATAACAGGACAAACCATTTTTGCTAACGGCGGTTATACAACCCGATAAATAATTTTAAGAAATGGACAATCCACTTTATGTAGATTGTCCATCTTTCATCTCTACGGACTGTTTTGCCGGTTATTCAGTACGTTTCAAACCGAACTTCTCAATTTTATGATACAGGTGGCTACGTTGGATTCCAATATCGTCAGCCGTTTTAGAGACATTCCAACCATTTTTATCCAATTTGAAATTAATGTATTCTTTTTCAGCGTTATCTTTAAAGTCCTGAAAGGATTCGAATTTCTCAAAATCGAATACATTTCCATTTTTTGATTCTGAGTGTGCGCTGCTTGGACCTGTTGGGTTGGCGTATAGCGCAACCTCTTTTTCTGTAATCTTGTTATCACTCAGAATAACGACCCGTTCGATCATGTTCCGAAGTTCACGTATATTCCCGGTCCACTGAAGTGCCTGAAGCGCTTTCATTGCCGGTTCTGTAATTACTTTTGTAGGGATATTGTAATCACCGCAAATTTCCTCACAGAAATTGCTGGCAATGATTGGGATATCCTCTGCTCGCTCGCTCAGCGAAGGTACGTGAATAAGGATAACACTAAGTCGATGAAAAAGGTCCATACGGAAGTTCCCATTTTCAATCTCTTGTAGTAAATCTTTGTTCGTCGCAGCAATTACGCGGACATTTACATCAATTTCCTTTTCTCCACCAACGCGGGTTATTTTATTTTCTTGTAGAGCGCGCAATACTTTTGCTTGCGCTGAGAGACTCATGTCGCCAATTTCATCCAGAAACAACGTGCCACCATTAGCCTGTTCGAATTTACCGATCCGCTGCTTGACGGCCGAGGTAAACGATCCTTTCTCGTGTCCAAACAATTCAGATTCGATAAGCTCAGATGGGATCGCCGCACAATTTACTTCGACAAGTGCTGCCGAGGAACGATTTGATTTTTCATGTAGCCAGCGCGCAACAAGCTCTTTGCCGGATCCGTTTTCACCTGTTATTAAAACGCGTGCTTCTGTTGGGGCAACGCGGTCAATAGTCTCCTTGATTAATGAAATCCCGGTTGATTCACCTAGAATCTCTTTTGTTCCGAGTACTTTCTTCTTTAGAACCTTCGTTTCTTTTACAAGAACTCCTTTTTCAAGCGCATTGCGCACTGTAATTAATAGCCTATTTAGATCGAGTGGTTTTTCTAAGAAATCGTAGGCACCTCGACGTGCTGCTTCGACAGCAGTTTCAATTGTGCCATGACCAGATATCATAATAAACGGTGTTTCGGAAATCTCTTGCGCGGCAGTAAGAACTTCCATTCCGTCCATCTTATTCATTTTGATGTCACAAAGCACAAGATCTACTTTTTCCTTTTTTAAGATGTCCAATCCCTGTGGTCCGTTATCCGCATCAAATACTTTATAATCTTCGTATTCCAAGATATCTCGAAGTGAACTTCTAATCGGACGTTCGTCGTCAATTATTAAGATTGTAGTCATATATATTTTAACTTCGTGTTAAGCCAACAAAATAGTCATTATTAAATCAAATTGAAAAAAGAAGCAAACCTTATAAGCCGGGTTCTGTATCCCTTGAGGGATTTCTATCATTTATCTAGGCTTGCATTCACACGCAAGCTCAATCAATCTACCCATCGCGAATACTACTAGAGAAGTAGTAGAAGGCGAGCAGCCTTCTGATTTCGCAACCTATTTGATCTTTCAACACACGAGGTTTACCGTAATACATGTCACCATGCAATACCGTGAGCTCTTACCTCACGTTTTCACCCTTATCTGCCCAAAAGGCGGACGGTATATTTTCTGTGGCACTTTCTGTCATCCAACGTGTAGGACGCCTTCCCGTTAGGAAGCGTGTCGCTCTATGTTGCCCGGACTTTCCTCTCTTCCCGAAGGAACAGCGATAGAACAGGTTTGCTTCGTTAGCAAAAGTATGAAATTTTAATAGCAATATTGCTATGATCAATCATCCGTTGCCGTCGGTTTCAATCGTCGTCCAGTCAATTTATTTATAATTACCGCTACGGTAGCGTCTCCTGTTACGTTCGTTACCGTTCTACACATATCCAATGGCCGATCAACCGCTAGAATAAGTGCTATACCCGCGGGGTTCACACCAATCGATTCTAATACAATAACGAGCATTAGTAGACCTGCACCCGGTACTGCTGCCGTACCTATGGAAGCGAGCGTCGCTGTTAATAATATAGTAAGTTGTTGGGTTAATGTTAAGTCCTGTCCGAAAACCTGCGCAATAAAAACAGCAGCAATTCCCTGGTACACACTCGTGCCATCCATATTCATGGTAGCGCCGATTGGAAGCACAAAGCTACTAACTTCTTTATCGACCCCGATATGTTCTTCAACGCGCTCCATTGTTACAGGCAGCGTTGCTGCGCTCGAGCTCGTTGAAAAGGCAACAAGCTGTGCTGGAGCCATCTTCTTTTGAAAATCGAAAGGGTTAATACCACCGAAGAATTTAAGCAGTAAACCGTACATTCCGTAGGTCATTACGATAAGTCCTAGTAGCACGGTCATTCCGTAAGCCCCTAAGGCGACGAAGATGTCGGCGGAAGGAGATTCGGCTATTAAGCTTGTCATAAGAGCAAAAACACCATAGGGGGCAATCATCATAATTATATCGACGATCTTTAACATGAGTTCGTTACCCGAATCAAATAGCTTGATAATTGGTGCACTTTTTTCTTCCGGGAGCATGACTAAACCTACGCCAACGAGTATGGCAAAAAATATGACTTGAAGCATATTTGCATTAGAACTCGCAGCACCAAATATATTTTCTGGAACGACGTCGACGAGTGGTTGTAATGGCCCAGATTGCGTTACTGTCTGCTGAGCGTCACTCAATCTGTTCTCAACGTCGCCGCCGAAAGAACCGAGCATTTCCACGCGTGTATCTTCGGAGATGAATGTACCTGGTTTGATAATATTAACAAGCACTAAACCGGTGGAAATCGCTAGTACGGTGGTGACGATATAGAGCATAAAGGTTCTCAATCCCATTTTGGAAAGCTGGCTAATATCTTTCAAATCCGCCACCCCTTTAACTAAAGACACGATGATCAAGGGAATAGCTATTAGCTTGAGCATGTTCACAAAGATCGTCCCAAAGGGCTTGATCCAGTCCACAACTAGCTGTTTACCCCAATCAAATTGTATCAGCGCAATCCCTAGGAGGATACCCAATACAATCCCTAAAATTATTTTCCAATGTAATGCTAGCTTCTTTTTTTTCATAGAACTATTCGATATATAACTTCAATTCACAACAAGGTGTAGCTGGAGCTTTTCAACATATTACCGTCTCCGCTTTTGCTCGGTTAATATTAGAATTATTTCGCAAACGAACCCGAAAATTCGAGATAGCATATCATACTATTTCGAAATTATCTACTCTGGTATTTCACTTTCGAAAGATATGGATTATTTTTAAAAAATGGAGTCCGTGAGCAAAATTATCCGGTGTAGCACGTCCCTTGCCTATCTTCGCGGGGAATCGACTGTGCTATTAAATAGGCCGATGCCCACGCCCATTGGAAATTATAACCACCAAGCCAACCAGTTACGTCCACGGCTTCACCCCCAAAATATAATCCTGCATGTTTTTTCGATTCCAACGTCTTGGGCTGCAGCTCGGTTGTACTTATCCCTCCACGCATAACCTCGGCTTTGTCGTAGCCTTTGTCGCCCGCCGGTTTTACTTTGAACTTATGAATTGTATCACAAATAAGTCTTGCGTCGTTCTTTCCTAATGAAGCAATTTTGACGTCCACGGGTAGGTATTTTGCGAAGGCGTCCGTCATCTTTCGTGTGAAAAAAGTCTGTAAAAGTTGCCCCACGGTGCGCTTCCCTCCTTGATTGCGCTCAACTTTGATTATACTGTCCATCGACGCATCGGGTAAAAGATCGATTGTAAAAGTTTCACCAGGACTCCAATACGATGATATTTGTAAAATAGCGGGTCCGCTTAAGCCCCAATGAGTAAATAAAATATTTTCCGTGAAGGATATTTTATCATTATACACTTTGCAATAGATGGTGTTGCCGGCTAGGGCTGCATACCATGCAGCATCTTTGCCTGTAATGGTTAGCGGCACGAGTGCAGGTGCTGTCTCTATAACTGATAAATCAAATTTACGCGCGATGCGAAGGGCGAAATCGGATGCGCCAAGCTTCGCCACAGGCAGCCCTCCTGAGGCGATGACCACACTCTGGCTTGTGAGCTGCTGGCGCTCCCCTCCTTTTTCCACAGAAACAAGGTAGCCACTTGCAGACTTTTGTACCGATTTTACGTCCGTATTTAACCATACGTCTTGGCTAGTCTGATACATCAGTTTGGTGAAAACAGCCACGATATCTTTCGCTTTATTGGAAGCAGGAAAAAGTTGTCCAAGTGTTTTTTCTTCACCATGAATCGCACCATATGTTGCGAAGAAATCAATTGTATCTTGGACGGACCATGCCGAAAATGCGGAATGCAAAAATTGCGGATTGTGGGTGACAAAATTTTCTATCGAAGTGTGCAGATTCGTATAATTGCACCGCCCGCCCCCGGATATCAATATTTTAGCACCTAATTTGTCATTTTTCTCAAGCAATAACGTTTTCTTTCCCACTAAACCTGCTTGCGCTGCACACATCAGTCCGCATGCTCCGCCTCCAATAATTATAGCGTCGTACTCCATTAATACGCGATTAGCTCGCCTTTGATTTTTATTGCACGTTGTTCACGCCAGGACTGCTCACTCGCCTCCAATATTCGAATTACGTCCCGCGCCTGGGAAGCGGTGATCAAGAGCGATGAATTTCCCTGGAGGGTATCTACCAAGTTATTGTAAAAATCTTGTCCTGACCCCCTCTCGCTCGTGATACGTTTCTGTTTGTCAGCCCCATCTTCGATTACAGATAATCGACCGAACGTGCTTTCATATTCTTGTCCCCAATCCTTAACTTCGTGTGGTAATACACCGGCACGCAGCTGTTCTTCTTGCGGATCTATTCCCGGTTTCACGAAAGAGCCATTCCACCCGTATAATGCGTAACGATTGGTTGCTTCTTTTGCGAGCATTTGTCCTTTTAGGGAAACTTTTAATTTAGGATAACTTAAAATCAATTCAAAGTCGTCGATCGCTTGAGCGTCCTCCCGTTGTGTTCTCAAATCGGCAAAAACCCATTCCGGACATCCAAACAGCTGTAAAGCCTGGTCAATTAAGTGGGCGCCAAGATCAAAATGTATACCTGAACCAGGACCTGCTTGTTCGCGCCAAGCGCCCTCGCGTAAGAAATTACGGAAACGGTCATACCGCGCCTCGTAATTTACAACTGGATATATTCCCCGAGTTTCAATCACGTTACGAACCGTTTTAAAATCGGAATGGAATCGCGCGTTATGGTGTACAGTTAGCAATACACCGTGCCGCTCGGCGAGCGCTATTAATTCGTCGGCTTCGCGCGTCGTGTTGGTAAAGGGTTTTTCAACTACTACATGCTTATTAGCCAAAATCGCCTGTTTGGTTAATGAGTAGTGCACATCGTTGGACGTAGCAACCACTACGATGTTTACCTCCGGATCATTTATTATGTCGTCAGCAGATTCAACGGCAATGGCCTGTGGAAAACGTCGTGCAAGTAAATCTTTTTGTTCTTGTTTGCGTGCCGTGACTTTATACAATTCTAACGCCGGGTTTCCGGCGATAAAAGGCGCGTGAAACACTTGCCCGCCAATAGAAAACCCAATAAGTCCAATTTTATATACTTTCATAAGATAAAGCAGGATACGCATTGGGCGGCTTCGCCGTGGTTGCGAGGAAAGCGCCTGCCGTTTCGCTATTTCCTAATTTATTTTTATTTTGTTTATAATAACATTGAAATGTGCCGTTCTCTTTCCGCATATTCCGTAATAAAAAGTGTCCTCGCCATTTTTTACTTACACGAAGACACTTGGAGCGAACGTCGTATTATTAATACGTAATCGTGCGCGCTATCCTTGTTTTTACATTCTTTCAGGTACGGTAATACCCAATAAACGCATGCTCTCGGAAATTATTCGCGAAGCTACTGCCGATAAATGTAAACGAAAGTTTTTTATGAGGATATCTTCCGCTTTAAGTATCGATTCTTCGTGATAGAATTTATTGTACACTTTCGCTAATTCGTAGGCATAGTTTGCTAGCTGTGCGGGCGAAAATTCGTTTGCAGCGGCTTCGAGTACCATCGGATAGTTTCCTAATACTTGAATAAGCTCTTGCTCGTATACAGATAGTTTATCGGGATTGCTTAAAGGAAGATCTTTATTGTAATCGGCTTTTCGCAAAATAGATTTTATGCGGGCATGGGTATACTGGATAAACGGACCGGTGTTACCTTGGAAATCTACCGACTCGATTGGATCGAATAATAACCGTTTTTTTGGATCTACTTTTAGTAAGAAGTATTTTAGCGCCCCCATCCCAATGGTGCGGTATAAAATAGCTTTTTCTTCTTCAGTCAACCCTTCGGTTTTTCCAAGATCTTCGGTACGTGTTTTCGCCGTCTCCATCATTTCGTTCATAAGATCATCGGCATCCACGACCGTACCTTCGCGCGATTTCATTTTACCCGAAGGTAGATCGACCATTCCGTAGGACAGATGAGATAAGCCATCTGCCCACTGCTTACCCAATTTCTTTAATATTAAAAAGAGTACTTTAAAATGATAGTCTTGCTCGTTTCCAACGACATAAATCGACTCGTCCATTTTAAAGTCATCGTGCTTCAATTGCGCAGTTCCTAAATCTTGGGTAATATATACCGATGTACCGTCGCCACGCAGAACGAGTTTTTCATCCAGTCCTTCGTCTGTCAAATCAATCCAAACGGAGTTGTCTTCTTTTTTAAAGAACACCCCTTTTTCTAAACCTTCCTGAATGATATCTTTACCCAATAAGTACGTATTGGACTCATAATAGAACTTATCAAAATCGACGCCTAGTTGCTTATAGGTCTTGTCGAAACCTGCGTAAACCCAGCTATTCATTTCTTCCCAAAGAGCAATTACTTCGGGGTCGGCAGCCTCCCATTTTTGCAGCATGGCTTGCGCTTGTTTGATAAAAGGAGCTTCCTTTTTCGCGTCCTGCTCGGATAAACCTTGCGATATAAGTTCTGTTATCTGTTTTTTATACTCTTTATCAAATATAACATAGTATTTACCCACCAGGTGGTCCCCCTTTAATCCGGATGACGCGGGTGTCTCACCGTTTCCAAAAATTTGCCAGGCGAGCATCGATTTACAAATATGGATACCACGATCGTTCACCAGGTTCGCTTTTATAACCTGGTAGCCGTATGTTTTTAAAATCTCGGCTACCGAATATCCTAACAGATTGTTTCGGATATGTCCAAGGTGTAATGGTTTATTGGTGTTCGGTGAGCTATACTCAACCATCAATTTCTTACCGTTTGCCGGAAATTGTCCAAAGGAAGGTGCGAGGAGCTCTTCATTAAGTAAACTTATCCAATAGTTGTCCGATAAGCTGATATTTAGAAATCCTTTTATGACGTTAAATCCGGCGATCTGTCCTACTTTTTGTTGCAACCATTCGCCGATTGCTTTGGCCGTCTGTTCCGGTGAGCGCTTAGAAAATCGAGTTACCGGAAAAACGACAATGGTAATATGCCCGTCGAACTCTTTACGAGTTTCTTGTAAAGAGACTTGGTCGGGGGGTAATTCCGCCTGATAAAGTTCTTGAACCGCCTTAACGGTTTGCGCGATAAGCGTATTTTGAATAGATTGAGCCATGTAATTATTTCGTAATTTTTATAACTTACTGGGTATGAGTTGAAAAATTATCACCGTAGATAGTACGGTATTCATCCCTAAAGTATAACTTTGCCAAAAATAACAAAAAATGCAGACCTATCAGGAATTTCTAGACTTAAGTGTTGGTTTTCCGCAAGACGGATTCGAAATTATTGACGACGAATTGTATTTCCATGATTTAAACTTAATGGAGATGATAGAGACGTATGGCACGCCATTGCGTTTTACCTATTTACCTATCGTTAGCAAAAAAATTCAGCAAGCCAAGATTTTGTTTCAAACGGCGATATTAAAATACGATTATCGAGGTTCATACAAGTACTGTTATTGTACGAAGTCCTCGCATTTTAAGCATATTGTTGAAGAAGCCTTAAAAAATGATATCCATTTAGAAACTTCGTCAGCTTTTGATATGCCAATGATCGATTCGCTCGAACGTGCTGGAACGGTGACCAAAGATATTACGGTTATCTGTAATGGCTTTAAGACCTACCAATATAAACAGTATATTATTGATATGATCCATGATGGGTATACCAATATTATCCCTGTGCTGGATAACAAAGAAGAATTCAATCTCTATGACGATGAAATTGAACTTGACGAGCCTTGTGCACTAGGGATGCGTGTTGCCGCCGAGGAGCAACCTGATTCGCAGTTCTACACTTCGCGTCTAGGTATACGAATGGAAGAGGTTATCGATTTTTATAATAACAAAATCGTCGGTAACCCGAATTTCAAGGTTACACTGCTTCATTTCTTCATCAACTCAGGAATATCGGACACACCATATTATTGGAATGAGCTAGAAAAATACGTCACGCTATATTGTAAGTTCAAAAAGATCAATCCCGACCTCGATACGCTGGATATTGGTGGTGGTATGCCGTTTAAAGATTCGTTAGTACATGATTTCGATTACGAATACATGGTTAACGAAATTATTAACCGAATCAAACAGATCTGTGCGCATCATGAGGTAATGGAACCGGATATTATTACCGAATTTGGAAAATATACCGTTGCAGAAGCGTCCGGTATTTTGTACAAAGTTTTAGGCCGCAAGTTGCAGAATGATCGCGAAAAATGGTTCATGATCGACGGTTCGTTTATTACAAATCTGCCTGATGTTTGGGCCTTAAATCAAAAATATATTTTACTGCCGGTAAATAACTGGGACTCGGAATACGAGCGTATCAACTTAGGAGGCATCACCTGCGACGGGCAAGATTATTATAATCAAGAGGCACATATGAACTCGGTATTCATGCCTAAAACGAGAAAAGTACAATACTTAGGTTTCTTCCATACAGGCGCCTACCAAGATGTATTGAGCGGTTATGGTGGTATTCACCACTGTCTACTCCCCTCACCAAAACATGTATTGATCCGCAGGAATCGTGATGAAACATTTAACTATGAAGTGTTTGGCGAAGAACAAAATTCCAAGCAAGTAATGAAGTTATTGGGTTATCATTAACCTTAAAACTCGTATTACCCTGCAGTCAGGGCCGTAAGAGGGAAATGAAGCTCTCAGACCGGATGCAAATTGGTTTTTGGGCGCTTTATAATCGCGCAGACGAAAAAACTGCTTACTATTTTGGCCAATTATAAGGAAAATCAAAAAAAACACGACCATAAAAAAGGTCGTGCTTTTATACGGGACTTAATATTTTTGCTTATTCTGCGTGAAGCCAAGCTTTCTTCGCTAATAATTCATCTTCACTCTCAACAACCTCCTCGTCCTCAACACAACAGTCCACCGGACATACTGCAGCACACTGCGGCTCGTCGTGAAACCCTACACATTCTGTACATTTATCCGATACGATATAATAGACTTCGTCGGAGATCGCATCTTGTGACGCGCTAGCATCTAGTGTTACGCCTTCACCGAAATCAATAATCCCATCCAACGAGGTTCCTTCAGAAAACTTCCAGCTCACACCCGCGTCATATATTGCGTTGTTGGGGCATTCGGGTTCACATGCTCCGCAATTGATACATTCGTCAGTAATTTTAATTGCCATTTATAACCTTACAATTATAATAAATAAACTAATTTTGCACTTGATCTTCAAGTAATACTATACAAAGTTAGTAGTTATTTCTTAAGACACGCAAAAATAGTATAAAAAAATCATCTGATATTTCTAAATTACATCATTTTGACAGTCGAACAAAGAATAAAGGCCTTTGTATCATTAGGCGAATTTTTATCACAGGCGGAACCAGAGTTGACCCTTACGCTGGAACGGGCGTCCCAGTTGAACCGGTGGTACACGGTTGAAAATACCTCAAAACAAATTGTCGCCATTACACAAAACTTAACTCAATACAAGTTGCGCGAATGGATAGCGCCTTTTGACTTTTCCCAGTATCCGAAGACGGTAGGGCTTATTCTTGCTGGGAATATCCCACTTGTGGGATTCCATGACGTGCTGAGCGTTCTACTAGCCGGATTTCGTGCACAAGTAAAAGTATCCTCGGACGACGCGGGATTAACTGCTTACCTCCTTCACAAGTTGATCGAAATTGAACCTCAATTTTATGAGCAAATAAATATTGTGGATCGTTTATCTAATTTCGATCTAATCATCGCAACGGGCAGTGATAATAGCTCGCGCTACTTCGACTATTATTTTGGATCAAAACCCCATATCATCCGCCGTAATCGGAACTCTGTCGCCATATTAAACGGCACCGAGACGCGCGAACAGTTGCAAGGGCTCGGAAATGATATTTTCGACTACTTCGGGTTGGGATGCCGTTCGGTCTCGAAATTATTTATACCAAAAAATTATCCGATAAATATTTTTTTTGAGGCGATAGAATCTTTCAAAGAGGTTTCGAATCATTTTAAATATGCGAATAATTACGACTATAATAAATCGATCTACCTCATTAACGGAGAGACACATTACGATAACGGATTTCTACTGCTCAAATCTGATGAGCGAAACGCTTCACCCCTTGCCGTCATTTTTTATCAAGAATATGACTCGCAGCAAGAATTAGCTGAGCAACTTAATGCTCAGTCGGATAAAATTCAATGTATAACTACCCAAATTGCAATAGAAACCCTTATTCCGACGTTTCCATTAGGACAGGCGCAATGTCCAAGTTTGACAGATTATGCCGATGATATAGATACTTTAGCATTCTTAAAGGAGCATACGTATTAGAATTAGCGATGTAGCTAGAGCGATGTTTGATAAAAAATTTTAACTTTGTTATTATGTATGTAATAAAAGTGAAAGGTGTCGCTAAGATTCCAGACTATGTGCAATTGCGTGATGAGGCTTTTACATTGCTTGCATACTTTCGTGTAGACCGGCCGGATAAATCCTTACAGAAGATAGGTTTAGCAGATAAAACGCAGCTGATTATGGATATGGTCAAGGAAATGCCTTTTGGGCAGATAAAAAAAATTGAGATATAACGTATTATGGTAGAAAATACAGTCATAAAATTAAAAAACGTCGATATTTATCAGCAGAAACATTTGGTGCTTTCTCATGTAAATCTGGATATAAAGCAAGGTGAGTTTATATATCTTATTGGCCAGTCTGGTACAGGTAAGAGTAGCTTATTGAAAATTATATACGGTGATTTATATATAGGCAACGGTGAAGGAATGATTGCAGGTTTTGATCTTCGTAAGTTACATGAAAACGACGTCCCCTTTTTGCGACGAAAATTAGGTATTGTATTTCAAGATTTCCATCTTCTTAATGATCGCACCGTGGAAAAGAATTTAGAATTTGCCTTAAAAGCGACAGGCTGGACGGAACGAGGGTTGATCGAAAACAGGATGTTAGATGTGCTGGAGAAGGTCGGTCTTCGATCGAAATTGCGTAAAATGCCGCACGAATTATCTGGTGGGGAGCAGCAGCGTGTCGTTATTGCGCGAGCTTTGCTAAATAATCCCGAAATTATCCTTGCCGATGAACCTACGGGTAACCTTGACCCAGACACCTCGGAGGAGATTGTATTACTTCTACGTGATATTGCAGGGGCGGGAACGTCCGTTTTAATGGCAACACATGATTACCAAATCATTAAGAATTTGCCTGCACGCATTATCAAAACCGCGGATACCGCGCTGTATGATAATGCGACAATCTAGGAGATATACTGACATATAATCAAAAAACCGACATTTTGAACGTTTGTTTTGAAGCAAACTGACAGGGTGTCGGTTTTACTTATGTTGGCAAAATTATTGAACCCGCTTTTGACGAATACAATTTATTGCTATTTATAGATATGATGAACGAACAGGAAAACAATATTCAGGACGAAAACTTAGAGGAACTAAATCAACAGGAACCACCTGAAAACCAGGAGTCGGAGGAAGAACTGTCTCCAGAAGAAAAATTACAACTAGAATTGGCAACTGCGCAGGATAGATACACACGCTTATTTGCCGAATTTGATAATTATAAAAAAAGAACAGCAAAAGAGCGTGTTGAACTTATTCAATCGGCTAGCAAAGATGTTCTTCACAAACTATTACCTGTGTTAGATGACTTCGATCGTGCACTTGCGGCTATGCAGACGGCGGCAGATATCGAATCTGTAAAAGTCGGTATTGATCTAGTCGATCAAAAATTCCGTAAAACGTTGGCTTTAGAGGGTTTAAAAGAAATGGAAGATTTAGTGGGCCAGCCATTCGATGCAGAATATCAGGAGGCAATTACGGCAATCCCTGCACCGTCGGATAAAATGAAAAACAAAATTATAGATGTAGTTGAGAAGGGATACTTTTTAAATGATAAAGTCGTTCGTTTCGCTAAGGTAGTTATAGGGCAATAGAAAGATGGCTAAGAGAGATTATTACGATATATTAGGTATTTCCAGATCTGCAGAGGCATCGGAGATTAAATCGGCATATCGCAAACTAGCGATAAAATATCACCCGGATAAAAACCCCGATGATAAAGAAGCAGAAGACAAATTCAAGGAAGCAGCAGAGGCATATGAGATTCTGAGTAATTCCGAGAAACGTCAACGTTACGATCAGTTTGGCCATTCCGCTAACTCCGCCTCAGGCTTTGGCGGCAGTGGCGGTATGAATATGGACGACATCTTCAGCCAGTTTGGGGATATTTTTGGTGGTGGAGGAAGTCCATTTGATAGCTTCTTCGGAGGCGGCTCACGTGGGGGGCGTCGCGTACAACGCGGAACGAATCTACGCATTAAAGTAAAATTGACACTTGAAGAAGTAGCGAAAGGCGTTGAAAAGAAAGTTAAAGTAAACAAGCAAATCCATTGTCACACTTGTGATGGTACGGGAGCTAAAGATAAATCATCTTCTAAAACCTGTGGGACTTGTGGTGGTTCGGGGACTGTTCGCCGGGTAACCAATACGATCCTAGGTCAGATGCAGACGTCGAGCACCTGTCCTACTTGTAATGGCGAAGGCGTTGAAATCACCAGTAAATGTAATACCTGTCATGGTGATGGACTCGTCCGCGGGGAAGAGACAATTTCTATAAATATTCCGGCAGGCGTTAGTGAAGGCATGCAGCTATCCATGAGTGGTAAGGGGAATAGCGCTGCGCGAGGCGGAATCCCTGGAGATCTTATTATTTTAGTTGAAGAAATTCCACACGAGAGCTTAAAGCGTGATGGTGTCAATGTTATATATGATTTGTATATTAATTTCGCTGATGCTGCATTAGGTACCACTGTGGAAATACCAACAATTGATGGTAAAGCGAAGATTAAAATCGATGCTGGAACACAAGGCGGTAAAATTTTACGTTTAAAAGGAAAAGGCGTACCTGAGGTAAATTCTTATCATAAAGGAGATCAACTTGTGTACGTGAACGTATGGACGCCAAAGGCGGTGTCTGCTGAAGAGCGTACTTTATTAGAGAAACTTAAAGGATCGGCTAATTTTAAGCCGCAACCCGGCAAAAGTGAGAAATCTTTCTTTGAACGTATCAAAGAGTATTTCGAATAAAATAATTAAATTTTGTTTACCCGCCCGACATATGCTTCTTATGCCGGGCGTTTTTTTTGGGCATCGGCTGCGTAATATTAATGCTCCTTCGTTGTTCTATGGCCCTTAGTTAGTGACATAAGGACCGACCTATATGCTATTTTGTCACCGGGATTACCTAATTGACAGTTCCCCTTGACAATATTAACCGATGATTTTTCAACTAAGAGTTATACTAATCAATCATTTATGCAATTAAACAATTTGATGACAATCGATAAATCAGTTGGCACAAGTATTGAACTTACTGAATCATATAGATAAATAGTCAAACAAATTAAATAAATTAAATAACACACAAAATGAAAAAATTATTACTAACTCTGACAGCCGTTGCTGGATTGACAATGGCATCACAAGCACAAACTGAACAGGGGAAATTTATTGTAGGTGGACAAGTCGGCTTTCATACGAATAACGTAGATGATAGTGAGGCTGAAACTTCAAGTTTCTCTATTAACCCTACCGTCGGCTATTTCGTTAGCGACAATTGGGCTGTAGGAACTGCTGTCGGATATAATTGGAGTAAAGTCGATAATTCAATCGATGTGAACAAATCAAATTCTTTTAATCTAGCTCCTTTCGTAAGAAATTATATCGGCGATGGTCAGTTTAAGTTTTTTGCACAATTATCCGTTCCGATGCAATGGGGTGAAGTGGAATTCGAAGATCCTTCGACCAACCGTACTGATAAATTTGCTTCTTACGGTGTTGAGCTTGCTCCGGGTATTGCCTTTTTCCCAACACCGAAAATTGGTATAGAATTGAAAGTTCGCGGATTGTACTACAATCATTTCGATGGTAAAGATTCCTACGATTCTTCTAATGAATTTGGTTTAGATGCGAACTCTTTATCACCATCTCTGGGAGTACAGTTCCACTTTTAATACGGACAATATTAACGATTTGATAAAGGCTATCCCGCAGCGCGGGATAGCCTTTATCATATAAAGCAGAAGCAGCGAATATTTCCCCGCCTGTAAACTAAGCCGAATCTTTTCGAATTATTAGTTGTACTTTTGCGCATATGGAGCTACAGCAAATTTTACGACGTCTGCAGATTTCTCAACTCAATGAGATGCAGCAAGCGGTTCTCGAGAAATACGATGATAAAAAGGACTTCGTTTTACACTCTCCTACGGGAACGGGTAAAACGCTTGCATTCGCGCTTCTATTAGAAAAACACATTATTGAGAACTACGAGGGGACTCAGGTGTTGGTTTTAGTACCTACACGCGAACTCGCACTACAGATTGAAGAGGTAATGCGCAAAGTTCATCAGGGACAAAAAGTTACATGTGTCTATGGAGGAAACGATACCAAAGTTGAGCGTAATAAACTGCGCGAAGCACCAGACATACTAATAGGTACTCCAGGTAGAGTGATGTATCACTTTGAACGGAATCACGTTGATCCTCGTGCAATTCATACCCTTGTTCTTGATGAGTTTGATAAATCGTTGGAGTTCGGTTTTGTCGGTCAGATGACCTCGATCGTCGAACGCTTACATGGTTTAAGGCATCGCATTCTCACCTCGGCAACCAAAATGAGCGATATTCCCGAATTTACAGGAATTGGCGCATTTGTAACGGTAGATTTTTCAGCTGATGCTTCATCTGCACCCAAACTGTTGATTCAGAAGGTCATTGCTCCCCCACAAAACAAACTAAAAGCATTATTTAAACTCCTTTGTCGTAACGGTTCGAAGAAGACTATTATATTTTGTAACCACCGTGAGGCGGTTGATCACGTCAGTGAGCTTCTAGAAGACCGAGGAGTTATTCATGATCTTTTCCATGGTGGTTTGGAGCAATCTGATCGTGAACTCGCCCTACTGAAATTTCGTAACAACTCCAACCGGATACTGATAGCCACAGATTTGGCCGCGCGCGGACTAGATATTCCTGAAGTGGAAACGATTATTCATTATCAGTTACCGTATAAAGAAGATGCCTTTACGCATCGTAACGGTCGTACTGCTCGTATGCAAGCGAGTGGCGAGGTTTACGTGATTTTAAAACCCGAAGAAGATTATCCGTATGTGCCGGCAGATGCGCCTACAGTAGACCTTGACGGACTAGAGTATGATTTACCACCTAATTCTCCATTTGCTACCCTTTATGTAACTGGTGGTAAGAAAGATAAGATAAACAAAGTTGATATTGTAGGTTACCTGTTAAATTTAGACGGCGTCGTTAAAGAAGATGTCGGATTGATTGAGGTGAAAGAAAAAGAATCGTTCGTGTCCGTAGATCGGAATGTAGCAGCTTCTATTATCAAGCAGTCGGTGAATAATAAGATAAAAGGCAAAAAGGTTAAAGTAGGCCGCACGTAGGTTCGAACGTAATATCTAATCCAAATGGATACACCGACACTGCTAAGCTAGCTTACAAGCCTACATTGAAAAAGAGTTAATTGGTCAATTATTCGTTATCCAGACGCTGAATTATATTGGGAATTAAACGGTAATGTGCTTTATTATTTCTTTTGGGACAAGTGCCGTCACATCGCCCGAATTTTGAATAATATCACGGACAATAGTCGAGGAAATATGCCCCAGTCCGGATCGGGCCATCAAAAAGCACGTGTCTATCTCGGGTGCTAATAGTAGATTGTTCTGTGCGATGGCGTTTTCAAAATTGAAGTCATTGGTATTGCGCAATCCGCGAAGTAAATACCGTGCGCCGCTCTTACGGCAAAAATCAACCGTAAGACCAGTGAATTGCGTAACCTCGATGCCCAACTTACCGTGAAATAACTCGTTAATACTTTCTACCCTTTGGTCGGAACTCATCAACCCTTTTTTGGCACTATTTACACCAATCGCAATAATTACTTTATCGAAAAGTTCTAAACCTCGTTCAACTAAATCTTTATGAGCGAAAGTAAAAGGGTCAAATGACCCTGCAAAAACGGCAGTTTTCATAATTGATAGTGGTTTTTATTGTGGCGATTTTTGATAAAAGCTAAATGACGAATTCCCATACTTGCGTGTTTCAAGTAACAAAGTTGATTTTTCCATTTTACGCAGTGAAGGGTGTTCCACAATGAGCAATCCATCGTCACGGAGCATTCCCTGATCGAGAATGCGATTTGCTAGCGCGGGTAGTTCATCAATATCGTATGGTGGATCAGCAAAAATAAGATCGTATTGTCGTTTACTGCTTGCAATAAATTTCATCACATCAGCTTTCTTCGTTTTTATGATATCCTCCACTTTTAACTTTCTGGCGGTTTCGGCGATATATTGCAAGCACTTAAAGTGTCTGTCAACACTCTGGACCGATCTCGCGCCTCGTGAAGCGAGTTCGAAGGCTATGTTTCCGGTACCGGTGTAAAGATCCAAACAGACCGACTCCGGTAGTTCAATTCTATTTTCCAGAATATTAAAAAGTGCTTCTTTCGCGATATCAGTCGTTGGTCTTACCGGTAACTTCGTCGGAGGCGTCAAACGTATTCCACCAAGTTTTCCACCGATTATGCGCATAATTGACTATCTATAAGTGTATTTAATGGGTCTAATTTCTCGTTCACTTTTTCCTCTTCGCTATGAACATTTGTTGTCGGTTTTATAAATACAAGGTTCGTCGAAAAACCTTCAAGGAGCATCGTATATTCATGATCCATCGCTAATCCCGAAACAAGAATCTTGTTCATCTTAGGTGATATACCTATTGAATTACACGTATTTAAAATGAAGTAGTTCAAGTCATTCTTACTGTGAACATCAAATATTTGATAGAACTGAAATTTACCATTTTTAAAAGCGAAAAGCTCTGCTTGATTGTCGTTCATATGTATGCCAAAAACCTCGCCTTGCAGTGGGATATGAGCTTGTGCTTGCTGCAATACGATACTGAAATTCGCGACAAAAATTGCTTTCGGGAAGATTGATTTCCATTTATTATGCGTTAGCAAATCAAATTGATAACATCCCGAGACATCGATACTATCAATATCTACCTTGTGTGTCCGAGAGAGATTATCATCAGGCAGAAATTGTTGATACAAGGACCGGTCATTTTCATTGTAAACTTCGCTCGGAATAAACACGAGGCCCTGTAGCGCTAATGTGATGAAGACTTGCTGGAACGGGAGCCCTAATAGTTTTGTTGCCGCGCTATCGGGCTGGTTGGATGGGTAGGAATGAAGGACTTGAACTTCATTACTTTCATCGATCACAACTAGCGTTTCTTCTATAAAACCGGTTTTTATGAGCAATTTGTATTGCGGTATATAATGTAAATGAAAATTCTTAGATGTATATTTCATGTATGTTTTGAATCCTGTGCTTTTAACGAATCAAATTCTAGATAAGGACTTTACTGCTGCCCATCCAGTATCGCCATCTTATTGCCTTCCTCTAATATAGAAATTGGCTGCCAAACGACAAGGTAACCAATAAACGAAGAAACTCCATTCTTAATTAACAAAAATAAGATTTCCAATTGAATTGATCAACCTTTTGAATAACTTTGGCTATGCACATCCAGAACCTTCTTAAACAACAATTGCCCTGGCCTCCAACCGGCCAGCAGAGCCAGGCTATTGCGTTACTAGAGGAATTCATTATGACCTTTCGTCAGGATACTTGCTTTGTGCTTAAAGGTTATGCTGGAACCGGAAAAACGACATTAATAAGCGCACTCGTACGTGTACTCCCATCACTCCGCAAACGATCGGTACTACTTGCTCCTACGGGCAGGGCTGCTAAAGTTATGCGCTATTATTCAGGCAGAAAGGCTTTTACTATTCACAAAAAGATCTATCGCAAGAAAACGGCTGCCACGATGGATCTTGACTTTGTGCTGGCGGAAAATCTACATGAAGACACTTTGTTTATTATTGATGAGGCATCGATGATAGCCGACGAAGGTGTTCACTTCTTTTCACGTAGTCTATTAAGTGATTTAATTAGTTACGTACGGTCGGGGAAAAATTGCTGTTTAATGTTCGTTGGGGATACTGCGCAGCTTCCGCCGGTGGGCATGGTAGAAAGTCCTGCGTTAGATCCGAGTTATTTAACTACCAATTACCATTTGCATATCATGCATTATGAATTAAAGGAAGTGGTTCGTCAGCAATTCGATTCTGGGATATTATTTAACGCAACACAGGTTCGTAACGATATCCGCTTGGAGAACCCTGAATCGTCTTTGCCTTTTCCTCATTTTCGAACTAACGGTTTTAAAGATATCTTTCGAATGAATGGAGACCGTTTGATTGAAGGATTGCATTACAGTTATGATAAGTTTAATATCGAAAATAGCATTGTTATCTGCCGATCGAATAAGTCTGCTAATTTGTATAATCAGCACATTCGTAATCAGATATTATTCCGCGAGGAGGAAATTACTGGTGGAGATTTAATTATGGTCGTCCGTAATAACTACTACTGGTTGCAGCAACATGATGAAAAAAACACTGGGTTTATTGCGAATGGCGATCAGGCAAAAGTTCGAAAAGTAAGTAATGTACATGAGCAGCATGGTTTTCGCTTTGCAGATATTTCGCTCGAATTTATTGATGATGACGAACTAGAACCCATTGTTTGCCGCGTGTTACTGGATAGCATCTACGTCGATGCCCCGAACTTTCCTCGTGAACAATCGAAACAGCTATATGAGTCTATTGTACGAGATTACAGTGATATACCATTGAAAATAGATCGGTTAGAGGCTATAAAAAAAGACCCCTATTATAATGCGCTTCAAATAAAGTTTGCTTACGCCATTACCTGTCACAAAGCGCAAGGTGGACAGTGGCCCTGTGTGTTCGTAGATCAAGGGTATATGAATGATGAGATGCTCAATACGGAATTCTTGAGGTGGCTCTATACGGCAATAACGCGTGCACGTGAAGAGTTATTTTTGGTCAACTTTAGCCCGAAGTTTTATGAGGAGGAGTGAAAAGGATGTTGTCAATTTTCTCAACCACGGGATTCGCCTGGTAAAAGTAAAGGATTTCGACCTTCAACTGTTAGAAGACAACAACCTCACCCCTAGTATTCTACTGGATTATAGCTTGTTTAATGATTCAGTTGTTTCTTTCCGTTCGGCCTGGCTTTTGGAACACGTGGTTTTAAAGCACCCTTCGATTATTACAAATATATATGATCAATATATCAACACGCTGGAGAATCAAAAAAACTGGAGTGCAATACGCTGCCTGACAAAATTAGCCATGCTTGCAAGCAACGGAAAAAATAGGATTACACATACCAGTCAACAGATTGATCGATTGGTTGGAGTGTGTTTTAATTGGGTGATCGATCCGCAATGCCCTGTGGCTGCCAAAGTTAACTGTTTAGATATTATTGCAAATTTTAATACGCATGCTCCTTGGATCAAGACCGAACTTCAGGCGCAGATAGACTACCTTTTAATCGATGCAAGTGCTGCTCTTGTTGCCCGCTCAAAACAAATACGGAAACGAATTCAGTAGTTATTTTAACAATTAGAAAAGGTGCATTTGAGGTTGTTAGCCTCGAAATATCTCGTAAGGTCGAAGTCTCTAAAATAACGTATTTCCATTACGTAAGTTTGCCTTTCCAAGATGCTGATAGGCAAGATCGGTACACTCTCGTCCGCGCGAAGTGCGCATCAAATATCCCTCTTGAATAAGGAACGGTTCGTAAACTTCTTCAATAGTTCCTTCATCCTCCCCTACGGCCGTAGCAATTGTTTTCAGGCCCACTGGCCCACCTTTAAATTTTTCTATAATGGTCGAAAGAATACGGTTATCCATTTCGTCCAATCCATATTCATCGACATTTAAAGCGTTAAGTGCGTACTTAGCGATAGCCTGGTCAATTTCGCCTGTGCCTTTTACCTGGGCAAAGTCGCGTGTTCTGCGAAGAAGTGCATTGGCAATACGTGGTGTACCACGGCTACGCCTCGCAATTTCATAGGCCCCTTCATCACTTATTGGTGTGTTTAATATTGATGAGGAACGAAGTACGATAGACGTCAATAGTTTCGCATCGTAATATTGTAGACGGGAATTTATACCGAACCGGGCGCGCAACGGCGCTGTTAATAAGCCCGAGCGCGTGGTGGCACCAATAAGCGTAAAAGAGTTAAGCGAAATTTGAACAGAGCGTGCGTTAGGGCCCGTTTCAAGCATAATGTCAATCTTAAAGTCCTCCATCGCTGAATACAAGTATTCCTCGACAACTGGACTCAGTCGATGAATTTCGTCAATAAACAAAACGTCACCTTCCTCCAAATTCGTTAGGAGACCGGCCAAATCGCCTGGTTTATCCAACACGGGACCAGAAGTGATCTTGATATTAACGCCCATCTCATTTGCAATAATATGCGATAAAGTAGTTTTTCCTAAACCCGGAGGGCCATGTAATAATACATGATCTAGGGCTTCAGCACGCAGCTTTGCTGCCTTTACAAATATGGAGAGATTCTCTAAGATCTTTTGCTGTCCAGTAAAATCTTCAAAAGCCTGCGGACGTAAGGCTCTTTCGATATCCTTGTCAATGGGGTTTAAGCGTTCCGGGCTGGGATCAAGATTTTCGTTCATAGCGGGTATTATTGTCGCAACTAAGTTAATCAATTATCCTTTCTAAATAAACTCTCGAGTTTGAGTTGGATGACTCCGAAAAATGCTTCGCGGAAAATTCCGGTATTCATTTTTGATACGCCGTCTGTGCGGTCGGTAAATATTATGGGAACTTCTGTCACATTAAAACCATACTGGATGGCCTTAAATTTCATCTCAATTTGGAAAGCATAACCGACGAATTGAATTTTATCTAAAGGGATTTTCTCCAACACCGGCCGGGTAAAACATACAAAGCCGGCTGTCGCATCTTGAATGTTAATTCCGGTGATAAAACGGACGTATACAGATGCAAAGTAAGACATCAGTACCCTATTCATCGGCCAGTTTACAACATTGACGCCCTTAATATATCGCGAACCTATTGCCATGTCCGCACCACCCTGGCTACATTCATTACGCAGGCGGAGTAAATCTTCGGGGTTATGGCTAAAATCCGCATCCATCTCAAATATGTACTGATACGCTCGTGCCAAAGCCCACTTGAAACCATGAATATACGCCGTCCCTAACCCCAGTTTTCCTTTTCTTTCTTCGATAAATAACTGTTCTGGATAATCCGATTGGAGTCCCTTGACAATTGCCGCCGTTCCGTCAGGCGATCCATCGTCAACGACCAAGATATCATAGGGTGTCCCGAGCGAAAAAACCTTATGTATAATCTTTTCGATGTTCTCTTTTTCGTTATATGTTGGGATGATGACTAAACTGTCGGCCACGGTGTGTTTCTGTTAAATTAAAAAATACGGGAGCAGAATCCAAATTTAATCAAAAGGGCGAAAACTAAGGCATAATAAAAAAAATTGCTCGCCATAAGATTACGAGCAACTTTTTTGATTGACAGCTACTATTAATTTATACCATGCATCATTTTCTTCAATTTCGGATTGAACAATAGAAGAAGTAATGCGGCTGCGATAGGTATTGCAGCGATGATATAAAAAAAAGTAGACATGGAGTACGTTTGAGAAATCTTATCAATATATGAGCCGGTCATTCCGGCAATGAAGTTTGCAATTGCCGAGGCTGTGAACCAAAGACCAAACAGTAAACCTGCTAATTTTTTAGGCGATAACTTCGATACATAAGATAGTCCCACAGGAGATAGGCATAGTTCACCGCTGGTGTGAAAAAAGTACGCTAATATTAGCCATATCATGCTGACCGATGCCGTTTTCGCTCCCTGAGGGATGGAGCTAGCACCAAAGGCTAAGACAATAAATCCGACGCCCACCAGGGCGAGTCCCATCGCAAATTTTACTGGTCCTGAGGGGTTCCATACTTTTTCCCAAACTTTACTAAAAGAGGAAGCGAGTGTAATAATAAAGAACGAATTTAAAATTTGGAACCACGAAACCGTTACTTCCGTCGCTTCAAGCGTATATTCATTATATACTTTCCATAATCCTAAAGCCCAGATGAATACAAATGAAATAGAGGTAAACAAGATCGTTAGTGGATATTGCTTCGCAATTTTCTTTCCTAGACCATATAAAACCCAGGTCACAATCAATATCGGAAAAATTGTCAAAGCTGCATCGATCCATTTAAAAATGGTGCCGGAATCACCGTCTAAGACGCGCTGGGTGTAATCTTTTGCAAAGATCGTCATCGATCCACCTGCTTGTTCGAAAGCAAAGAAGAAAAATAAACTAGCTACCATCAACACACCGGCCACAACTAAACGATCGTTAATAACCTTTTTAGGCAATTCCTCTTCATCCACTTTCTCGATGTGTTCGTTCTCGTTATGAACCGTATTAGGCTTCTCACCGATCACACCAAAAATTTTACGTCCGAAATAGAATTGCAACATTCCGAAGAACATAAATACACCGGCTAAACCGAAGCCAAAATGCCAGCCAACTTTCTCTCCGATATAACCACAAAGTAGCATTCCTAGAAAAGCACCTGCATTAATCCCCATGTAGAATATGGTGTATCCGGCATCTTTTTTCACACTTGTGTCGGGATACAACTGCCCTACCATAGAGGAAATATTTGGTTTAAATAAACCGTTTCCTAATATCATGAGGACTAAACCAAGATAGAAAAAATTCTCATTAATACCTTCGAATGCCATCGACAAATGTCCTAATGTCATCACTAGCGCCCCGATTGCGATTGCTTGCCGATAGCCTGTCAATTTATCGGCGATAATTCCGCCGATCAAAGGAGTTAGGTACACGAGCCCCGTATACCAACCGTAGAGCTGCATCGCACTCTCGTTCGACCAACCCCAACCGTCTTTAGCGATCTCTGTAATTAAAAAAACAGTTAGTAGCGCACGCATGCCGTAATAACTGAATCGTTCCCACATCTCGGTGAAGAACAATACAAACAAACTGGCTGGATGGCCCATTACCATTGTGTCATCTATACCTTGCTTGGCAAGATGGCTTACTAGAGCATCATCTTTATCTTGAATCATATTTTTTAGTTAAGACTTAAATTTACAAAACATTCGTTGTACATTTCTGATGAATGATTTGGATTTAACGGTACAAAGAAAACAAAAAATCTAAATTTTGTCAAAGATTCGATATATTATAATCTGCAATGGATAGTGTAAAATGTACCCTATGGGCTCTGCTTAGAGCTTTGATTTAACGCAAATATGGATTGTAAAAGCGCCAGTAAAATAATTCAAAATACGTCAAACAATTGAATGCTAATTTTCGATCAATAATATCCTCTTACTGTAAATTGCTGAACCACTTATAAGTGTGTGCGCACGTTTCTCAACATACGCTAAAATACTGTATCAATACCACAATTAAAAACGGGTGTATATTTTTATAAAATAATCATAATTGGTTTTGCGAATACCATAAACTTTCTTCACTAATATCGTCAAGCAATCGCACATATTATTTTGTAAAATTTCGATTACCGATTGACTATGTACCGCATGCTTTGAAATAACGTGATCGATATACTTTTGCTACATAGTTGGTAAATTACAAAGCTTTTCTTTAACACGCGAAAATCCTGTAATTTGGAGATCTAATATTTTGTAGTTAAAGAAAAGCTTTATGCTTGTTTTGCGACTAAATTGTTTTTAGGCGCTCTAGAAGTTCTTTTGTTTTAATAATACCTTCGACCTCTGGCAAGTTGGATCCTTCATACTCGATTCCGACCCACCCCTTGAAACCTGCATCTTTAACAATCTTCATCATACGCATATAATCAATTTGTGTTTCATTACCCTGAGCGTCGAAATCATGTGTTTTTGCACTCACACCCTTTGCATAAGGCATTAAATCAGTCACCCCTTGGTAGCGATCATATTCATAGAAGTTTCCAAAATCAGGCAAGCTTCCACAGTTTTTCTTGTTCACTGTTTTTAACACGTCAGAAAGCCAGTCGCCATGTGATGAGATTCCCCCATGATTCTCGACGATTACATTAATTTTTGCTTTCTTACCGTAATCAGCCAGGGTACTAAGGCTCTCTACAGCGTGTTTCTTTACCTCCTCCGGTGTGCCTTTGCCGGCTGCGTTAACGCGAATTGACTTACAACCCAGAAAAGCTGCTGCATCGATCCATTTGTAATGATTTTCAACAGCCTCTAAGCGCTTTGCCTCCGTTTCATCACCTAAGTTGCCTTCACCGTCGATCATTATTTGAACATTGGTCACGCCGTTATCTTTCGCGCGGTTATTAAGATCTTTTAGGTACGTCATATCTTTCGCTTTATCCTTAAAAAATTGGTTGACATATTCTACGCCATAGATTCCGAATTTTTTTGCAGATAATTCTGGGAAATCAATATTCTTTAAATCGCCCTTAAATAACGTTTGGTGCAACGACCATTCTGCTAATGAGATATCAAAGAATGATTTTTTAGCAGCAAAAAGATCTAAGGTTGGCGCTAAAGCTAGTCCGGCTGTTGCGAGCCCGACGTTTTTCAAAAAGCTTCTTCTTGAGTTCATTTTTTTCTAGTTTTTGTGTTAAATATTTGCCCAGCCAGATGTCAGCACATCGGCTAGATGTTTAGTTTTTATAGCGAGTTGATGCTTATCGATGTAACTTTGGAGCTGTAAAAGACAGGAGCTATCGGTAGAGATAATATAGTCTGCTTTAACAGCTAATGCATTTTGAACCTTTTGCTCAGCCATTGCGGTAGAAATCCCTTCAAATTTAACGGCAAACGTTCCACCAAACCCGCAACATGTTTCCTGGTCACGCATAGTGACCACCTCGAGTCCACCAACATGACTTAAAAGCTGCCGAGGTTCCTCTTTAATTTTGCATTCGCGCAATCCAGAACAGGAATCATGATAAACAGCTGTTCCAACAAGTTCGGCTCCGAAATAGTCTTTTTTGAGCACGTTTACTAAAAAGTCACTGAGCTCATATATATTCGATTGAATATTACGGCAACGGTTATGTTCGATTGAATTGGTGAAAAGGTGGTTGTATCCTGTCTTGACCATCCCGGTACATGATGCCGAAGGCGATACAATATAGGTGTTTTCTGAAAAGTCGTTTAAAAATTTCTGTCCTATTGCTTTCGCTTCATCCCAAAAGCCAGCGTTGTATGCCGGCTGGCCACAGCATGTCTGATTTGGGTTATAGGTGACCTGGCAATCGGCTTTTTGAAGCAGCTTTACAGTGTTAAAAGCTGTATCAGGAAAAAGTTGATCGATAAAGCAAGGTATAAATATCTCTACTTTCATATTTCTTGAGCAGGTTTTCATTCTACGTGGTTGGATTCTAAAAAGAAGTACGCCTGCGTTCGCCTTCTATATCACTGACCATTTATTTAGGTGATTTCGCTAAAGTTTAACATTTTAAACGAATTCCTACACTATTTGTTGTGAGCTAAGCTAAGAATTCCCGTTGAAAACCCCTATTATAATCTGCACTAATCTTCCTTTCTACCCGTCAAAAACCTGTTATAGCCCCTTAAGCGAAGTAACAACAAAGCACCGATAATAAAAAATATAGTCAAAAAAACGGCGGAATAACGAATATTTCGGGTAATCTGCTCAATTAATCCAAAAGAAACAAGTCCCATAACGATTGCTAGCTTCTCTGTAACGTCGTAAAAACTAAAAAATGAAGCCGTGTCTTTGATGTTATTGGGTAAAAATTTTGAATACGTCGATCTCGATAACGATTGTATGCCACCCATCACCAGTCCAACAACACAGGCTAAGAAATAAAACTGCATCTCAGTTTCGACGTAAAATGCTGAAACGCAAACCCCTATCCAAACAACGATAACAGCTAACAAAACCTTGATATTCCCCATCTTGGCAGATAACCTCGACATGGCAATTGCGCCCACAATTGCTACGATTTGAATGAGTAAAATGGTAATAATTAATTTCGAACTTTCTAGTTTCAGCTCTTTGGAACCAAAAGCGGCTGCAACGATCATAACCGTTTGCACCCCGGCAGAATAAAAGAAATAAGCCGGTAAAAATCGACGGATACGATCGCTCTTCCCAATGCGACGAAGAACAATGCGGAAATCTAAAATAACGGTTTGAAATAAGCTCCTCGCCTGCCGTACGGTTGACGGTTTGTTATTTGGGAGTGCGCGGAACGGGATCGTTGAAAACCCCATCCACCACAGCCCAACTAGAAGAAAAGATAATCGAGGTCCGAAACTCGGGTCTGTAATACCGAACCAGTCAGGCTTCAAAATAAAGACCAAACAAATGAGTTGTAGGGTAACACAGCCGACATATCCGTAGGCAAACCCTTGCGCGCTTACTCGGTCTTGTTGATCGACCGTGGCGATTTCTGGAAGGTAAGAGTTGTTAAACAATACGCCGCCAATATATCCCATCGCCGCCAATCCGAATAAGATTACCGAAATCTCTAAAGTTTCGAGCTTAAAGAAGTATAATCCCATGCAAGACAGTGCGCCAAAATAGGTGAAAAACATCATGATTTGCTTCTTGCGCCCCTGAATATCCGCATAACAGGAGATGAATGGCAACGTGAGTGCCATAACCAGATATGCGATTGCCAGAGTGTAGTTCGACAGCACTGTATTGATCACCTGCACACCAAAAAAGTTTACAACGTCGCCATGTTCGGAAGTTTGGGTTACCGCAGTGTAGTATGCCGGGAAGATCGTGGAGGTGATAACGAGGTTATATGCTGAGTTTGCCCAGTCATACATCGACCAGGAACGAATCAGACGCTTGTCGTTTTTATGAAATACGCGCATATGTTTTGATGAAAAAAGTAATGATCGCGATAATTAGGAAACAATCGAGCGAAATGTAAGTAGAAACTGTCGAATATGCCTTCATTGCTTTTAATAATTTTCTCGTATAAAGGTGACTATCTTAACTATCTCTCGGCGTACAGGAGTCGAAGATCCCAAATAATTCGTATTCATAAATGAAAATACGAGGTTTCTACCAGTACGCGTACGTATAAAACCACTTTGATTGTGTACACCGTTTATCGTTCCGGTTTTGGCCCAAACGAACGGCTGTCCTTGGTCTAGTTTATACGCTGTTTTTAGCGTGCCGCTTACCCCCCCGACGGGGAAAAGGTATTCCAGCTCATTTCTATTGCTAACCATCTCGTTAATAAGTAGTAACACCTCGATCATGCTGCGTGGGGTGACCTTGTTGTACGTGGACAAACCACTACCATCATATAGCTGAATTTTATCGCTAAAAAGATCGAAATATTCGTCTTGGAAATACGTACGGAGCCTCTGTGTTTGAAAGGACCCAAATTTTTCCCTCGCGGCGAGCATTTGAAATTGCTCTGCCAGAAAGTTATCACTAGGTAACATCATTTGACGCAGAATATCGACTGTACGTGCGGAATATATCGTTTTAACGTCTTTAATAGAAGCCGGCTGGCCGATAATGGTAACTTCTCGATGCAAGGAGTCACTTAGTAACTTTACCATTAGTTCGTTTGAATAACGAAAAGGCTTTTCATTTACGTAGTTACGCGGTATGTAAGTATGATTGTAAGTGAATAGGTTGTTTTCAAAGTTTCGCATTATGGAAAATTTCGCGGTCGTATCGGAAACAAGCGATAGGTTTTGCTGGAATTCTGCGGGAGTTGCGAGGAGCCGATCTGCCGAAGCTCTAAACGTAACTACATTGCCATAGATGGGGAACGTACTAATTTCTGGCTGATAGTATTCGTTGTAGTCCTCGATGGACCAACCGTTGCGATAGAACGGCTCCTGGGTGGGTGCAGGTTCGATAAAATAAAGCTTTTTAGGAGTGCCTTTTAAAAAATCGAATACTTTTTTTGTGTCTAATCGGTTGTGTAGAAAAGTAGGATCACCAGTACCCCAAAATATGAGTGAGTCGCCCTTTTCTACGTAATGAATACCTGGGATCGAATCACCTAAAGTTTTGAGTACAGTAAATAACGTAAAAACTTTTGTATTAGATGCTGGCGCAAAATGTTTATCTTCATTTATGCCCATTATGAAGCGGTTGCTATCTAAGTCATATAGGCTAAAACCATAAAAATAATCACGAAGCTTTTTCGCGTTCTCAAATTCTACCCGTATCGGGTCTGGGTTTAAGGATTGGGCCGAGCTATAGCTACGACAAATGCAGATTAGCGCAAAAAATAGATAAATTTGCTTCATTTGTTGAGGTTCAGGATATAAGTTAATGTGCCCCGGTTAGTAGGGGTACATTAACTTATTTTTGACCTAGCGCGTATTTAACTCCGCCTAGGATATGTTTTTGAAAATTCAAGACGTCAAAAGATTCGTTCGTATGCCCGAGTCCGGTATAAAAAGCACGGCCACCGTCGTAGGAATGGAACCATGCTACTGGATGAAATTTACCCATTTTACCACCTTGATAGCTTTCCTCGTCGAGTTTCATTAAAATGTTCAATCCCGGTTGTACATCCTTATAGTCGTACCATTCATCTTTATGCCACCATATTTTTGATAAATGGGATGTGGAGACATGTTCGGAATCCACCACGTCGATTTTCCCCTCTTGGACGGCAGGATGGCTTGAAAAATATCCACCGACTAAACCACCATACCATGGCCAGTTGTGTTCCGTGTCGGACGCAGCATGTATTCCGACAAACCCTTTGCCGGAGCGGATATAGGCCTGGAAGGCTGCCTTTTGATCTTTATCCAAGATATCTCCAGTGGTACTTAAAAAGATAATTGCACCAAATTGTTGTAAGCTATCAGTGTTAAAATATGCTGCGTCTTCGGTGTGTACAGATTTTATTTGTGCCGTTTTCAAAATCTCACGCACTGTAGCGACGCCTTTTGGAATACTTTCATGGCGGAATGCAGCCGTTTTACTAAAAATAAGAACCTTATCTTGGGCATTTGTGCTCAAAGAGCTTAGCATGACTAATGCGGTTAAAATACTCGATATATATTTCATTGTTATTTTAAAGATTTATAAAAATCAAGACTGTCAATTATTAGGTCCCGGTCGACGTACAAGTTATATTCACACGCACCAATATGTGATAACAAAGCAAAACCTAGTTTGTTTGCCTCATTTTTCTTGTCATTATTCATGAGTGTTAATAGTTCCTGGTAGCTACTTTCCGATAATGCATAATGTGAAAAGCGTGCGCCGAAGATAGCAACTATTTCGTTCAGTTGGTCTTCGGAGAGTCCGTTTGTTTTAAATGATAAATAGGCTTCACAAACCATTCCTATTGCAATTGCTTCACCATGAAGTAACGGATTTTCGTCATGAAGCATAGAGTGACTTTCAATCGCATGTCCAATGGTATGCCCGAAATTTAAAATTTTACGCACCCCCTTTTCTGTCGGGTCCTGTGTAATCACTTCATTTTTAATTTCTACGGATCGAAAGACGATGTCCTCTAGATTGTCTTTCGTAGGATCAATATCCTTACATCGGTTAAACAAGTCTTTGTCGTATATTAAACCATGCTTAATGACCTCCGAAAATCCAGATCGCAATTGTCTATCATCTAGTGTTCTAAGAAACTTTCCGCTGATAAAAACCGCTTGCGGCTGGGTGAAGGTGCCGATAATATTTTTGACATTGTCTAGATCGATCCCAGTCTTTCCACCAACAGATGCATCGACTTGTGATAATAGCGTCGTTGGCACTTGAATAAAATCGATGCCACGCTTATAGGTCGATGCGGCAAAGCCTCCCATATCAGTTACCACGCCGCCACCTAGATTTATCATTAATGCCTTTCTGTCCACGCCGAAGTCTAACATTGTCTTCCACACGCCGATACAGAAATCAATATTCTTGTTCTCCTCGCCCGGGTCGACTTCGATAATATCGTAATCTGTTAGGTTCGGAAGCATAACTTGTAAAAGAGGCAGACAATGATCATTCGTATTTCTGTCTACTAGTACAAGGACCTGTGAATATCCTCTGGAAGATATAAGCTGCTCTAGTGATGTTAAATCTTCTTCAAAATAAACCGAGTAACCAAGGCTGGATATTTGTTTTGCCATTTGCGATTTCTTTTAAGTAATTTTTATTTTTTGCCCGTCAAACTCAACTATATCACCCACGCGTACTTTGAGGCGTTTTCTTAAATCCACTTCGCCGTTGTATTTTACCATACCCTCTTGGACAACCATTTGGGCCATCGCACCGTGTTCAACCCAATTAAGCGCCTTTAATAACTGTATGAGTTGAATGTAATCTCCTTTTAACGAAAATGTTTGCATAATATTTATTTGAAGACATATTTATCGTTTGTAAATATAACGCTAATCAAAATAAATAATTAATTTTGGCCATTAATTTTTACATATATGATCGTTGGAGGTAATCAGGCGAAACTAGATTTTGATAATACGGAAGTAGCATTTCGTAACAAAAGTAATAATGATCTAGAAAAAGCGTATTGGCTTTTTAAAATGGTGTCAAGTAGTGCCTTGATCAAAGTGGGGACACCACTAACCAATTTGGCGTTAAAAATAGGATTACCTATTCAAGGAATAATAAAAAATACAATCTATCGACAATTCTGCGGGGGCGAAACAATTCATGGCTGTCAACCTACGATCGATGAACTCGGTCAGGGTCAGGTCACGACCATTTTAGATTATTCGGTAGAAGGTGAAGAAACCGAAGAGGGCTTCGAGTTGACCTGTAAGGAAATTCTGCAAACGATTGCCTATGCCAAGGCTAATCCGCTAATTTCTTTTTGTGTGTTTAAACCCACTGGTCTGGGGAGGTTTGATTTATTTGCTAAGCTAGATGCAAGAGACACGTTAACACCATTGGAGAAAGACGAGTTTTCACGTGTGCATCACCGAATTGATCGTATTTGTAAAGCATCATTTGAAGCGAATATAAAAATTCTTATTGATGCGGAACACTCATGGGTGCAAGACACTATTGATGATTTGGCACGGGAGATGATGGAGCGATACAACAAGGAAGAAGCAATTGTTTATAATACCTACCAGCTCTACCGCCATGATAAATTAGCTTCATTGATGGCTGATTTTTCTTATGCGCAAACACAAGACTTCTATCTCGGTGCGAAACTCGTTCGGGGCGCGTATATGGAAATTGAACGAGAACGAGCGCTTGAAAAAGGGTACCCCTCACCTATCCATGTTGACAAAGCAGCTTCGGATCGCGATTACAACGATGCAATCGAGTTTTGCCTCGATCGCGTCAATCGTGTCGGTTTAATGGCAGGCACGCATAATGAAGACAGTAGCAGGTTACTCGCCCAGCAGATTATCCACCGTGATATCTCTCCCAAAAATAGACATGTTTTCTTTGCGCAATTATTGGGGATGTCCGATAATCTATCATTTAATCTGGCCGCCGCCGGATACAATGTCGCCAAATATGTGCCTTATGGCCCCGTTAAATCAGTAATGCCTTATCTTTTCCGTAGGGCACAGGAAAACACATCGGTTGGTGGGCAGACCGGCCGAGAACTAGCCTTGATTATTACGGAACAGAAAAGAAGAAAGCAAATCTAGCTTCATTATCCCGTGCAATTGCGCGGGATTTCATACTTTCGCTCCTATGAATGCTGAATCAAAATTGAAATTTAATATTTTACAAGAAAAATCGGGACCATTTGAGGCGTTATTATATGATGTGGATGGCACTCTTGCCGATAATATGCACGCACACAAAGCAGCGTATGTTGCCGCAGCGAAGGAATATGAAGTGGACCTTGATGATGCAATTGTGGAGGAACTCGCAGGCTGGCCAACGGTCGATGTAGCAACAGAAATCAATGCGCGCTACCAAAAGGAGTTTGATATCAATGAATTTTCGAAACGAAAATCTACCATTTTCATCGAACAATTCATTCGTGCGACCAAGCCAGTCGATTTCGTTTTACAGCACCTTCTAGCGAATATCGGTAAAAAAAGAATTGGCATCGTATCGGGAGGATCACGGTCTACGTTGAATATTACACTTGAAGTTATCGGGTTAACAGGTAAATATGAAACGCTCGTATGCGCGGGGGATACGCCCGAAGGCAAGCCCTCTCCGCAACCATTCTTGCTTGCGGCCGAAAATTTAGGAGTCGACCCACAAAATTGCCTCGTGTTCGAAGATGGAGACCCTGGTGTACGCGGAGCAATATCCGCCGGCATGGGGTGGATACGTGTCGATCAAATTTAGAAATTCGTAATTATACGAATTCCGCCATTAGTATAGTTCATGTCAGTTTGTTTGAACGAACCAACGGGAATTTTTACAAATGGCTCTATTGATATGTTCAAGTTTTTAGTAAGTCCGGTTTTCTTCCCAATTGAAAAGTTTACAAAACCACCAAAACCGTCATCATCGACGTTATCCGTTCCGCTTTTTATTTTTCGCTCTACCGTTTTTTGCGGTGTGCTTGTCGGTTTATCGGAATCAGATGCACTCGAATAAGTAATCGCGTCGGTGTATTCAGAATAATAGTTATAGCGCTCTTGAGAAAGAACAAACGCATACGAGGCGCCCCCTACAATGTAGTAATCTTTGGAAAGGTTATATTTGATTTCCAAAGGAACATCTAATGTTTGCATTTTACTCGAAACGGAATTTAAGCTCGGCATCATGACATTGTTTTTCCGGTAGGGAACATTCTCAGAAACGAGAGCCGCACCACTAGCAGCTGTTGGTGGTGCGTCCTGAGTTCCATTCTCAGGGCGCGCCGATCCGCCCAATATACCAACCTCGTACTGATTAAATGATGCTCCAGTTCGAACAGCTAGTTTATCGGAGATTTGGTAGGCTAATACTAATCCTCCTCCCAAATCAAAGCTTTGTTCGGTTGCCGATGGGCTTACAAATGCGCCGAGCCTTACATTTTTAGCCAGCCTTACTTTTTTAGGTGATATGTTCCGACCCGCCTGAGCAGTATATGCGTATGATTCATCCACCTCACTGCCGCTCACAAGATCGTTTTGTTCGTAAGGCGTGACGCCTATCGTGCGGTCCGGGAAAAGTGCAATAGGAAGGTTATTCCGCACGGAAGGATTAACAGTTTCGAGTTGGGGTGTAATTGCCACATGTATCGGTGCTATCGAAGCTACGTGTAGCGTTTCTTTAATGAATTCGTCATGCGTGTCTTCACTCCGGGTTCGTCCACTGAGAATGTGCTGCTGCTCGTAGCTTAGGATTGCTAGCTCTTCTTCACTACCCGCGGTTCCTTGATCACTCTTTGCCGGGCCGGAAGGAATACCGCTAACCATATCCGTCGAATTGTTGTGCGGCACTTGGTCACCGCGATTCTCCGTTGAGTCAGGCATATCGATAGATGAACGTGTTAGCTGCATGCTCGTGGCGTCATTGCTATTTTGAAAAACAAATAGAGCGCCAAATGCCAACACAACCACCGAAGCTGCCGCGGCAACCCAAAGTGGCACTAGTGCCTTGCGTGTCGGAGCAGTTTCGTATTTTTCTTTAAACGACTCCCATGCACCCTCTTTATACGGAAGTTGTGGGCCGTTTTTTAACTGCTGCTTAATAACCTCTATTAATTCTTTATTCTTGTTGTCTTTCATTTTTAACTGCAATTAAGAATGCATGTTATGTGAAACACTAAATTCTTCTACGTATAATTTGCGCAACTTATGCTTCGCTCTAGTCAGGTACGTTCTAGAGGTACTCTCCGGGATATCAAGCTTTTTACCAATTTCTTCATGAGTGAATCCTTCAATTTCAAACAAATTGAATATCGCTCGCTGAATATCCGGCAGTCGTTGCAATAGTTTCATAATATCATCGACTGCTAATTGATCATTTATCATCACCGAATGTGAAAGTAAATTCTCTTCCGAGACCTCGTCATAAGTATATGTTGTTTTTTTTGCGCGTAACAAATCTATTGATGTATTTACGGCGATCCGCGCAAGCCAGGAACGAAACGTACGGTCTAAAATATCATCGTCTTCGTGCATTTGGAAAGTTTCAAGCTTCCGAAATGCTTTCACAAAGCTTTCATTGGCTGCTTCTTGTGCCTCCATCTCCATCGCCACGTAACGCCCGACTACTGCCATGACATAACCATAATACTTTTTATAGAGAAAAGACTTCGAGCGTTCTGTTTTATTCAAAACACAGTCAGCCAATGCCTCACGTAAAGCCAATGGTTTCTTTTTCCTCCAATGTTGCTGAACAATATTCACCTATAATCGTCTGTTCTGATACGCCAATTTAGCAAAATAATTTATGTTACCTGAACCACCAATTATATTCCAACCATAACCATTGTCTTTTTGCAGGTTGAAACGGAGTTAATCCTATTTTCGCTACAGAGGGATGAAAAATAATTCAAACTATTCTAACGCATTGTCTGGACCAAAAAAAAATCGTAATTTGCTTATATTAATTGACAGCAATATGAGAAAGATTTTATTTCCAACGGATTTTTCCGATGCGGCGAACAATGCTTTTTTGTACGCTTTAAATCTAGCGAAAGAACTCGAGGCCGAGCTATATGTACTCAATACGTACATGCAGCCCGTCCTATCCTCATCGCACGCAGGTCAACCGGAGATGGTTCCAGAAATATACCAAACCCATGAACTGCATCAATTTGAAAATTTCAAGAAATATTCGATAATCTTAAACCGCCTAGCGGACGACAATGGACTGAACGGGGTGCCGATACGTTACTTGTTTGAAGAAGGTACCGTTGTGTCCAACGTACTTACGGTGATAAATAAGGAAAACATCCAATTAATCGTACTTGGTACGAATCGTGCCAGCGGAATCATGAACAAGATCTTTGGATCCAACACGCTCGGTGTAATCCGTGGGGTGAAGATACCTGTATTGTCCGTTCCATTGGAAGCAAAATATCGCGGTATTGAAGAAATACTTTTTACGACGTTATTTCGTGACGAAGATGAAGCGGCCCTTAAACAAATTGTAATAATGGCTGAAAAGTTCCGAGTACGCGTAAAATGTATTCATGTACACAAACAATCGAATTTAGATACGATCGGTTTGGCAGAAAAATGGACAAAATTGTATCCACAAAGCAATCTTGAGTTTGTGTTTTTGGAAATGGATCAATCCGTGGAATTCACGTTAAATAAATATATTGAGGAAAACCGAGTGGATCTATTGTGTGTTGTAAAACGAAATAGGAATTTTCTCGAACGTATTTTTTCGACCAGTATGAGCAATAAATTACGTACTCACACTAATACAGCAACCTTAGTTCTTCAAGAGGGTAACGACCCGGGGACATTCTAAAATATGGAAAAGCTATTAAAATCTTTAGTCGAAAATAAAATGCTAAATCAACCGATTAGCAAATTTATATTATTAATCGACGAGCAGGGCAAGGAGCATGGCGCACTGTTTTTTATAGAAGTAGGCAAGCGTAATTATAAGTTGACTGTACCCCACCCGCACCATATAGCCTTAATTAAAAATGGTCTTCCAACAGCTAAACAAATTGTTTATCATCAAGAAGCAATGCTGCTTAAATAAGCGAAACAAAGCACTTAATTCCTTCTTATCCACGAAGAACCCCGTTATTTAACGTGAGTCGGACTGCTATACTCCCGCAAGGAATTAGCTTAAAAGACTAAGTAATAGTAGGATGCTAATTATCGGTTTCATCTTTTCACGTAAGAAGTGTAGTGCTCTTGTTATTTGATTTTCTACCGATCGCTTGGATATGCCAAGCTCGTGGGCAATTTCATCATTACTAAGCTGTTCAAAACGGCTCATGCGAAATATCTGCTGACATCGCGCTGGTAAAATGGACAATGCACTATGAATCGACAATATAGTATCCTGATATCCTAGATTGGCATCCGCAGTTTCCGCTGCGTGCGGTTCGGAACCTATTTCCCATTGGTCCACGAATTGTATTGATCTTTTTTTCCTTGATTTCAAATCCTTATAAACGTGATAGCGCGCTGCCATACGCAGGTATGTGGGGAATGAGTTGATTTGAAGTTTACACCGTTTGTCCCATAGATTCACAAATATATCGTGCGTAATTGTTTCGCTTAGCTGCCTGTCCTTCGTATAGGAGAATGCAGTTGTGAATATCATCGACCAATACCGATCAAACAAAATTCCAAAAGACGTTGAACAACTCTCGATAGCTATAGCCACCCATAACTGTTCGTCAGCTTCGGACGATGCGGTGTGCAAGTGTCTTTTGTTTGAAAACATAACAGTTTCTAGTCGGTATACATTGATTTACAACTGGTTAACACCTCAATCTATCTAGGAAATATCAAGATAACATATGCAAGTTAAAAAAAATACAATTAAGTATGTGTGTCGTGTACAAAAAATGTCTCTATATCAATGTAGACCTAATAAACATTTTATGTTAACCAAACAGGCGTATATTGAATTGTACGAAAAATACGAGCAAGGGCTTTGTTCGAAACAAGAAATTGAATTGCTCGAGTCTTATCCCGACGATTTCCTGCTCCGTGATGGAGATTGGGATAAGGGTTTGATGGGCCCCCAAGAGACCGTTAAGAATACCCTTAAATCTACAATTCAGAATCATATACGAACACGTAAAGGGGGAATTCAGCGGCAACAAATGATTTACAAAATTGCCGCAGCCGCCATCGTATGCATTACCTTGGGTTTACTCATTCGTTTTCGAACGAGCGATCCTTTCATCAAAAACGATTCGTACATAGATTCCACGTCCGAGCAGATTCAAGCTGGTGGCTTCCGGGCCACTTTAACGCTCGAAGATGGGACGCAAATGGATTTAGAAGAACTAAATGTAGGTGAACTAGTTGTCAATGGTCAAGTGGTCGGCTCAAAAACTAAACGTGGTCAACTAGCCTATCAAGGGACTAGGAGAGATGCCATTGTGAAATACCATACGATTGAAACACCCCGAGGAGGAGAATACCAGATCGACCTGCCAGACGGGAGTAAAGTGTGGTTAAACGCCGCTTCCTCCATCCGTTTTCCTACTACATTTTCCCAAGATAATAGAACAGTGAAAATCACAGGTGAGGTCTATTTTCAAGTTGCAAAAGATAAAAACAAACCGTTTATCGTCGATGCAGGCGATCAACAAATTACTGTCCTTGGAACTAAATTTAACGTGAATGCATACGATAACGAGCAGTCTATTCAAACATCGCTGCTGGAAGGAAAGGTGACGATAAAATCGGGCCAAGAAGAGTTCCTTTTAGTCCCCGGGCAACGGGCAACGTATAACAAACAGAATTCTCGGATGGTAACGGATAAGTTTGTCGATGGAAACGTGCTGGCCTGGCAACGTGACCAGTTTGTCTTCGATGCAGAAAATCTTCAAAGCATCTTACGAAAAATCGAACGCTGGTATGACGTCGAGGTTATATACAAAGGAGAGGTATCGGACCAAGTTTTTTCTGGCAACATATCTCGGTTAGAACAAGTCGATGAAGTTTTGAATATGCTTGCCCTAACCGGCATGGTGTCATTTGAAACCAAAGGAAGGAGGATTTATGTTTTAAATTAAGTAAACCTAATAGAATGAACCGAGAGCGATTGCAGCGCTCTCGGAAATCAAGCTAAAATCAATTAAATAAATGAGTTAATAACATTCAACTTAACACAGCAAATGTACAAAAATTATGATGTGTCTTCAAGGATATTGTGCCTTGTCGTGCACCTAGCAACCTCAAAAATCATGAAGCTAACCGTATTTCTTATGCTAATTGGGACCATTGGCGCGCAAGGTAAAACGTATGCGCAGCGGATCTCACTCTCGCTACAAAATACTTCTTTCGAAGTGGCCCTGAACAAGATCGCCACGAAAGGTGGGCTCCATGTACTATACAGCCCGACCATGCTAAAACAGACAAAGCCGGTTTCGTTAACTGTACATGACGCCCCCTTCGAGGAAGTGTTGCAACGATGCTTCGCTGATCAGCCCGTGGAATATACAATAGCGAAAAAGACAATCATCGTAAAAGATAAACCGAACATGGCTGCGAGTGAAACCATAAGAGCAGCGACGGTACAAGAAATCCAGATTACTGTTGTCGGAACAGTCGCGGATACATCCGGATTAATGCAGGGTGTAACTGTCGTGATCAAAGGTGAACCAGGTAAAGGAACTACAACAGATCAAAATGGACGTTTTTCGTTGCCTGTTACCAACGCAAACGCAACACTACTTATTTCCATGGTCGGCTATCGTTCACAGTCTGTTCCATTGCGAGGGCGAAGAACTATAGACATTAAACTCGCGCGAGCCAATGCCGATATTGACGAGATAGTTGTCGTCGGTTATGGTACCCAGCGTAAAAGCGATTTAACCGGATCGGTGGCATCGGTGAATACTAGTGAAATTAATGCCTTTCCGCTTGCTGGCACACAGCAAGCGCTGCAAGGACGAGCTCCGGGAGTGGCCGTTTCGAGTATCAACGGTGAGCCGGGAAAGGCACCACGCGTCCGTATACGCGGCGGTACATCCATTAATGCGAGCTCCGATCCGTTATACGTAGTGGACGGATTTCCGGGCAGCACCCCTCCTGCTCCTGAGGATGTACAATCCGTAGAAGTGCTAAAAGATGCGTCCGCGACCGCCATATACGGTTCACGTGGCGCGAATGGGGTTATCATGATCACCACAAAAAAGGGTAAAATTGGAAAACCGACCATTGAGTTTACGAACTCTTATGGTACCCAAAAAGTTGGAAAACGTCTGAACTTATTAAATGCATCGGAGTTTGCGGCGTATATCAATGATACCTATGTGAATAGTGGTAATTCGAGCGTGCCCTATCCGAACCCCGAAAGTTATGGTGAAGGTACCGATTGGCAAGAGGAAATATTCCGCACGGGCAACTTACTGAGCAACCAGCTCTCTATTTCGGGTGGCAGTGAGAATGTCCGTTATTATACATCCCTAAATCATTACGGACAAAAAGGAACCGTCATTGAATCAAATTATAGGCGGTTCTCCGGAACATCCAATATTGATATGGATGTATCCGATAGGCTTAAAATTGGGACCCGGTTAATGTTCAACCGCAATATATTAGATGGTGTACGGACTCAGGAAACTAGCAGTGGGACATCCGGTGCTGGTGTTATTTCCGGAGCATTGAGATTTGATCCGATCCAAGGGATATTCGATGAAGATGGAAATTATACGCTTAAAGCTGTTGGAGATCCGCATGATAATCCGGTTGCGGCTGCACGGGAACGCGATAATCAGGTTGTAACCGACTTGTTTCAGGGAAACGGCTATCTGGAATTGGGATTATTACCGGAACTTAAATTCCGTAGTACCCTCGGTGTTCAAATTAGTAATCAACGGATTGGAAACTACGTGTCACAGAAACTGGTGGAAGGACGAAATAATAACGGTGTGGGTTCAATTGGGGCGCACAAGAACACAAACTTAATTAGTGAAAACTTTTTCACCTATGAAAAAGAATTCAATGAAAAGCATAACCTAAACCTGATGGTCGGATATTCTTACCAGAGTTCGCGGAATGAAACTTGGCAGTCAAACAACAGAAATTTCATATCGGATGGATTCTCGTATTGGAATTTAGGCGCCGGCTCGAATTACCAAAATGCCGCATCGAACATGGAAGACTGGGTAATGTCGTCCTTTTACGGACGGATAAACTATAATTTCAAAAGCCGCTATTTGTTCACCGTTACAGGGCGGTATGACGGATCCTCACGATTCGGAGAAAACAACAAATGGGCCTTCTTTCCCTCGGGTGCTTTTGCATGGAATATATCGCAAGAACCGTTTATGGAAGATCTCACGACAATTAGTAACTTAAAATTCAGAACCAGCTATGGAGAAACAGGGAACTCCGAAATTGGTTCGTATCAATCACTAGCACGCTACTCACCTACTCTTTCAACTATTGAAGGAAATCCGGTCAATGCGGTACGTCCAACGAACGTCGCCAACCCTAATTTGACTTGGGAAACCACGAAACAGACTGACGCGGGGATTGACGTTGGTGTGTTAGAAAACCGTATCAACCTGACCATCGATTATTATTATAAGAAAACCGTCGATCTGCTCTACTCTGTTCCGTTGCCATTGTATTCGGGTTTTACAAGCTCGCTACAAAATATCGGTAGCGTGGAGAATAAGGGCTGGGAATTTGCTTTGCAAACGGTTAATTTCGATAAAGAATTTAAATGGAATTCCGCTTTTAATATCACATTCAATAGGAATAAGATATTACAACTTCCCGGGGGTGAGATACGGTATAACTCGATTCCAGGACATATGCTTTCGACCGAATCCCAGATTCTCCGCGAAGGCGATGTTGTAGGAGCATTCTTCGGTTGGAAATTTGATGGGATTTATCAGAAGGACGACGATTTTAGCGCACAGCCTAAAAAGGTTCTGGGCGATGTAAAGTATGCCGATATTTACGGTCGTAACGACGAAAATAATTTAGTATCAGGTCCTGATGGTACTGTCAACGCAGATGATCGAACTGTAATTGGAAATCCAAACCCTGACTTCACATTTGGATTTAACAATGATTTTAGATACAAAAATTTTGATTTGAATATCTTCATGACGGGTTCCTATGGGAATGATATGCTCAATATTACTCGGATGGAGCTCGATTGGATGGCAGGCAAAGGCAACGCAACCAAAGACGCTTTAAATCGTTGGACACCAAGAAACACGAATACCGATGTACCCCGTGCGAGTGCCTCGCATAATCCGGAAGTATCCTCACGCTGGGTGGAGGACGGTTCCTATTTGCGATTGAAAAATATCGCTATAGGCTTTTCCGTTCCCACGGAATCTATGGAACGAATCGGCATCAATAATCTCCGCTTTTTTGCGAGCGTCCAGAATATATGGACGTGGACAAACTATACTGGTTTTGATCCAGAAGTTAGTTTCAGTGATTCCAACCGTAATATAGGCCTCGATTACATGGGGTATCCTAATATTAAGTCGGTCACTATAGGTTTTAATGCCAAATTTTAAATCAAATCAAATGAAGACTAAAAAATTATACAAATATTTGCTCCTTTATACGTTTCTTTTTTCGGGTGTATCTTGTACAGATCTGGATGAAAGCCCAGTGAGCATCCTAGTTCCGGACCAGTATTTTAAAACTGCCGCCGACGCTGAAGCGGCCGTTATGGGGATTTATAGCTTGCTGGCCAATGCAGATTACTACGGTCGCCGGTTAACGATGGTTTTACAATTGCTTGGAGATGATATCGACATCGCGGACATCGGCACGCAGTCCAGCAGAATTCAAATCAATGGGTTCACGCATGATGCGAGTAATCAAGATGTGCTGGCCATTTGGAAAACGGCTTATCTAGGCATCGGTGCTGCAAATGCGGCAATCGATGGTATCCCAAACGTGGAGATGGATGAGCAGAATAAATCGGCATTGATTGCCGAAGCGCGGCTACTCCGTGCGTTGAATTATTACCATCTCGTTCAGCTCTTCGGCGACATCCCCTACATTGGCAAATATGTCGCGGATCCATCGACGGTGACTGATATTAGCAAAACACCGGCGGCGGAAGTCTATGAACACATAATTGACGACTGTAATTTCGCTATTGAAAAACTTCCAGAGATGCAACCTAATGACGTTCGAGCCCGACCTACAAAAGGCTCAGCGCATACATTATTAGCCTCCGTATATATGATTCTCGAACGATGGACAGATGCTGCGACACAAGCGCAGACAGTTATCAATCAATCCTCCAAGTACAATTATGCATTGGTAGACGATTATCAAAAGCTTTGGAACGCGGATTTAGGATACCAGGCCGAGCATGTATGGGTGGTTGATTTTGCTGGAACAATTTCCGGTGAAAATAGTTCCAATGTTGACTATACCGCGCCGATGACCGGTGTACGTGATGCAGATATGCTCGGATGGAGTGTGCTGGTTCCTTCGGAGGGGATGTATACGAGTTTCTCTGACCTAGATTATCGAAAGAAAGTTAGTTTCTTGACCGAAACACCGATCAAAGGGATTATGACTCCATATCAACAATGGCGGTGGCCTAGAATTCATACAGCTAAGTGGTGTTTATACCCAGGATCCAATGCTTCTTCTGAGGGCTCCAATTCAGATATTAAACACGTCATCTTCCGCTATGCCGAAGTGTTGTTGATTGCCGCCGAGGCTATCAACGAAGCCAATGGAGGCCCCACCGCGGACGCGTACAAGTACATCAATGAAGTGCGTGGGCGTGCCCGAAAAACTCCGCAAGGTCCCCAAACGTACCCCACCGATCTTCAAACGGGAATCTCGCAACAAGATTTTAGAGATGCGGTTCGGGAGGAACGTCGGCTAGAACTTGCTTTTGAATGGAAGCGATGGTATGATTTGAAACGTTGGAAGATAGTATCGGACGCATTTAAACAATCAGATGGCTATGAAAGTCATCCGAATGTACAAGAATATCACACTTTGTTGCCCATTCCACAAGAGGAAATCGGACGCAACGCAAATCTTTTACCACAAAACCCCGGATTTTAATACATTTGATTATGAAAAAAATTGAAATATACGTCTTTAATATTGTTATACTACTGACTGCGGTCGCTTGTAATAACATGACGACCAAGTATGCTGAGCATTTAACTTTAAAAAGTGAATTTATAGATTCACAGCTTCACGACGCGGTTAGTCAATACAAGTTACTTGCAGAAAACTTAAATGACTCGTTAGTGCCCAAATCGTATTATAAAGACAGTGACTCGTTAGAGACAAGTAAGACGAGTTGGTGGACCTCAGGATTCTATCCAGGTACATTACTCTACCTCTATTCGTATTCGTCAGACAAGGAGTTACTAACAGAGGCACAAGAAAAATTGGTATTACTCGAGAAAGAAAAAGACAATACACATACACATGATCTGGGCTTTATGTTGTATTGTAGCTTTGGAAATGCGAATAGGTTATCGGAAAATCCACATTATAAAGAAATAATGCTTACGGGTGCTGAGTCTTTACTAACACGATACAATCCAACAGTACAATCAATTCGTTCATGGGACCATAATGGTGAAAAATGGCAATTTCCCGTGATAATTGATAATATGATGAACTTGGAGTTTTTAAATTGGGCTACCCGGGAAAGTGGTGACAACAAGTTCGGCGAGGTCGCAAAAAAACATGCGAACACGACTATGAAAAACCATTTCAGAGATGATTACAGCTCGTATCACGTTATTGACTATGATACCGTCTCGGGCGCAGTGCGTCATAAGCAAACTGCTCAAGGTGAGGGTGATGAAACAGCTTGGGCACGAGGTCAGGCATGGGGTCTATACGGCTTTACGATGATGTTCCGAGACACGAAAGATTCGGCCTATTTAAGGCAGGCGATCCATATTGCGGATTTCATACTGAATCATCCAAACCTACCTGACGACAAGATTCCATACTGGGACTTTGATGCCTCTACTATTCCAAATGCGAAACGCGACGCATCGGCCGGCGCAATAATCGCTTCGGCTCTGTTAGAATTGCAGGCATACGGCGATCCCGCGCAAAAAAAACGGTACCTTGTTGCCGCTGAACAAATGATAAAGAGTCTCAGTTCATCAAGCTACAAAGCTAAACCCGGTGCAAATGGAGGATTCATCCTCGAACACTCGGTTGGTCATTTAACAGCTAATTCCGAGGTGGATGTTCCCCTGACCTATGCCGATTACTATTATGTTGAAGCATTGATACGGTATAAAGAATTGTTGGACTAAAAAGGAGGAATTATTAAAAAGTAATATTGTAAAAAAGGATCTATTCATCATGAATAGATCTTTTTTGCTTTAAACATTACTTTTTGGGACCTATGCACTTCGGAATAGCTACGTACTATTTTGACTCCGTTCCTGTGTTCCACAGCCTAAAATCTACTCCCTTACAGGGTAGGCTAATTCCAACACTGGTTTTAATGTCACTAAATAGTCGAGCACTAAAAATCTATTAATCAGAAAATTATTCCTTATTTTTCTATTTTCATCTACCAGATTCTGTACTTTATAGGGTATAAACCTTGTAAATTGAACCGTATGCAAGCGAAGAAAAAGATATCAAATCAATCCAGTTTCTTCTTCTCCTTAGAAGATACCTTGAGCGCTAGGTATTCTCTATATATTTTGAATAACCGTGTTGACTGGAGGCTCTTTGAGATTGCAGTCAGCCCCATGTATTGTTTGGATAATGGATGTCCTGTCAAACCGATCCGATTGATGGTGAGTTTATTGATTATGAAGCATATTCGCAATGTTTCCGATGAGAGCGCGGTCGAACAATGGGATCGTTTTAATGGATGATCGCTAATAAACAAAAAACATAGCAGAGAGGGGTCAACATGCTCCGGTATATTCAATTGGGAAGAAACTTCTATAAGGAGATTGCTGGTGACAATATTAATATTATGCTTGCTACTGCTGCATGTAATTTCAAAAGAATGATAAATAAGTGGTAAGCATCATTTTTTGTGTTTCTTCAAAACGTGATGCTCCAATTCAACAAGTGGATCTCCAAGTGTAAGATTTGTTTAGAAGTGAATTTTTAAGGCTCGCCTAAATATTTATACCAAGTCCATCTGATAATGCTTCATTTTTCGCCGATACACAAATTATATGATTTTTTTCTTTAAATTGTCTAGATTATAAACCGATAAATTGAGGGATATGTGGACATTTGCTATTAAACAAAAGATGACAGCTGCGGCACTATTATTCGCTGTAATTGTTCTAGTCATGTTAACCAATATGCGTGAGCAGCGCGCAGCAGCACGAATAAGTACGGCTGTCACTTCTCTCTATGAAGATAGACTTGTGGTTGCGCAATATATTCTCCAATTGTCCACGCAACTTGACCGTATGATTTCCGATATAGAGCAGGGAAATCCAGATGTCCCTGCTGCAATAGACGATTATCTTTCCGAAGTGCAACGGTTAAACGCATTATATGAAAAAACGAGGCTTACGGAAATGGAACGAGTTAATTTTGAGCGTTTCAAAAAACTGTGTCAGAACATAGCAGAAAACAGTATGAGTGGTGACCGAACCACCCTTTTGGTAACGGCACGTGCAGCTGGAGACACGTTGCAAAGCTTATCTTCAATCCAAGTAAAAGAAGGGAAAAATAAATTAGACGAAGTGCTGAATATGACCTATTTCTCAAACTTGTTCTCCTATTTAGAACTAGCGATTCTAATTATCATCGCAATTATCATCCAAGCGCTGGTATTCGCTTCAAAGACAATTAGAAGCATAAAAAATACTAGACCGGAAAATCTGAACTAATTATTGACTGGAATTGATTCGGGATAAAGAAAAGCAGCTTGATAATCAACAACTGCTTTTCCTTTTTTGAGCCTCCTATCGGGATCGAACCAATGACCTACTGATTACAAGTCAGTTGCTCTACCAGCTGAGCTAAGGAGGCTTTTTTCAAAAATGTTTACATTTTCGATGATGCAAATATCTAAAGTCTGGTCGTATTTTGCAAATAGTTTTGTTTAAAAACAGACTATTCAACGCCAAAATGCTGAAAATCAAATTAAAAAAATAAACTATCAAGACATAATGGCAGAATAATTCAAAACTTTCTGTCAAAACGACTTATTGATTTTAGGTAAATCAAAAAGGCATTCAATTTGTTTTAACAGAGCTGAAGGGTAAACAGAATTAAAAAAATCAAATATGAATTTCAATAATTATACAATCAAAGCACAAGAAGCTATACAGAAGGCTTCAGAGATTGCTACCGGCAATCAACAGCAGGCGATTGAACCTGCGCATATATTAAAAGCCTTGTTAACAGTCGATGAAAACGTTATCGGGCATCTATTAAAAAAACTAAACGTCAACATACCCCAGTTAACCACCGAGGTCGAACAAACTGTTGAATCCCTACCGAAAGTTACAGGAAGTCAATTATACTTTGCAAATGCTTCGTCCACGGTATTGCAAAAAGCACAGAGTTATCTAAAAGAATTCAACGATGAGTTTGTTTCGATAGAGCATATATTGTTAGGGCTGTTAGCCTCTGGAGATAAGACGGCCACGTTATTAAAGAACCAAGGAGTAAACGAGAAAGACCTTAAATTAGCAATAAAAGAGCTTCGTGGTAATAATCGTGTAACGGATCAAAATGCCGAGGCTACTTTTAATGCATTAGCTAAGTATGCGCGTAACTTGAACGATTATGCTGCTTCGGGTAAACTGGATCCGGTGATTGGTCGTGACGAGGAAATACGACGCGTGATGCAGATTCTCTCTAGACGTACCAAAAACAATCCTATACTTGTAGGCGAACCAGGGGTTGGTAAGACAGCCATTGCCGAGGGTATCGCGCATCGAATAATAAAAGGTGATGCGCCGGAAAATTTAAAAAACAAAACGGTATTCTCGTTAGATATGGGGGCTCTTATTGCCGGAGCGAAATACAAAGGCGAGTTCGAGGAACGTTTGAAGGCAGTTGTAAAAGAGGTTTCCGACAGTGACGGGGAGATCATCCTTTTTATTGACGAGATACATACGCTTGTTGGTGCAGGCGGTGGCGAAGGAGCAATGGATGCTGCTAATATCCTTAAACCAGCACTAGCTCGAGGTGAGCTTCGTGCTATCGGTGCAACAACGCTGAACGAATACCAGAAGTATTTTGAGAAAGATAAAGCGTTGGAGCGCCGTTTTCAAAAAGTAATGGTCGATGAGCCTAATACCCAAGATGCTATTTCGATTCTCCGCGGATTAAAAGAACGGTACGAAACACATCATAAAGTACGTATTCTAGATGAATCAATCATTGCGGCGGTCGAGCTTTCGGAACGATACATTACCGATAGATTCTTGCCCGATAAAGCAATCGACTTAATTGACGAGGCAGCATCGAAACTGCGTTTAGAGATGGACTCCGTTCCGCAAGCGGTCGACGAACTTGACAGGCGTATTATGCAGCTTGAAATTGAACGTGAAGCTATCAAGCGAGAAAATGACCATAGAAAAGTATCTGAACTATCAGAGACGATTGCGAATTTATCCAACGAACGAGATTCGTTAAAAGCTGCTTGGCAGTCCGAGAAAGAATTAGTCGATCAAGTCAACCAAGAGATACAAAACATTGAAGATTATAAGCTCGAGGCCGATCAAGCGGAGCGGTCCGGCGATTATGGTAAAGTCGCTGAATTACGGTATGGGAAGATCAAAGAGGCACAAGAAAAAGTCGAAACGCTCAAATCGGAGCTTGCTCAGAAACAACAGACGAGTCGTATGTTGAAAGAAGAAGTCACCTCCGAGGACATCGCAGATGTTGTTTCGCGCTGGACGGGGATTCCGGTAAACAAAATGATTCAGTCCGAGCGTGATAAATTACTTTCCCTAGAAACAGAATTACACAAACGTGTGGCAGGACAAGACGAGGCTATCGAGGCAATATCAGATGCAATACGTAGATCACGTGCTGGACTTAGTGATGCTAAACGCCCCATCGGATCGTTCATCTTTTTAGGAACCACTGGAGTTGGTAAGACCGAACTTGCTAAAGCGCTTGCAGAATACCTTTTTGATGATGAACAAGCGATGGTTCGTATTGATATGTCAGAGTATCAAGAGCGTCATGCGGTTTCTCGCCTGATCGGTGCGCCTCCGGGATATGTTGGTTATGACGAAGGTGGGCAACTTACCGAAGCCGTACGGCGTCGGCCTTACACAGTTGTTTTACTTGATGAGATAGAGAAAGCACATCCTGACGTATTTAATATTCTCTTACAGGTATTAGATGACGGGCATTTAACAGATAATAAAGGACGAGTCGTCAATTTCAAAAATACGATCATTATCATGACTTCAAATACTGGTTCTCATCTGATACAGGAGAATTTTTCAGAATTAAATGAAGATAATCGCGAGGGGATTGTAGCAAAAACTAAAGACGAAGTGTTTTCTTTATTGCAGAAATCGATTCGCCCAGAGTTCTTAAATCGAATTGATGAGGTGATTATGTTTACACCATTAAGTCGTTCTGAGATCGGCGACATCGTACGTATGCAGTTTTCAAAGGTACAAGCGCAGCTTGCAGAACAGGACATTATCATTACAGCATCTGATGAAGCCCTGGACTGGTTGAGTCAATTGGGCTACGATCCTATATATGGAGCTAGACCTCTAAAACGAGTTATACAAAAAAGAATTCTCAACGAACTTTCTAAAGAGATACTTTCCGGAAAGATATCCGGCGATTCTATAATTGAGCTCGATGTTTTTGATGGACAGTTTGTCTTTCTGAATAAAGGCGACAAGCTTTAATAAAATCGAGCGCTGAAGAGATATTCTATTTCAGCGCTCGTTCCTTTGTACTGACCTCTACTTCTCTGGAATCCGGCGCATAGCGATCGCCCCTAATAACATAAATAATCCGCCAAGCATTATCCCGTAAATGGCTACATTATTGAAAAATGTTTTAATAATAAGCCCGCCAAAAAAACCGCATACAATTTGTGGGAAGGTTATAAAGAAATTAAATATCCCCATATAAACCCCCATTTTTGACCCAGGAAGACTATCGCTGAGAATAGCATAAGGCATTGTCAATATGCTTCCCCAAGCAATACCGATACCGATCATAGGTAAAATCAATAGTGTTGGAGAATCAATAAGAAACAGGGATAACAAAGAAATGCCCCCAACCAAAAGTGCAAAACTATGGCATTTGACCCTTCCCCATTGGTGAACCAAACGGGGAAGAAAAATAGCGTAAACAGCAGATATCCCATTGTAGACACCAAACAGTATCCCTACCCAGTCGGCAGCTTGTGAATACAATTGATCCCTGTCGCCCTGTTGTTTATAAAAAACGTGGTCTGCAACAGCCGGCGTCATATATACCCACATCATAAACAAAGCGAACCAAGAAAAGAATTGTACCCACCCCAGCTTACGCATGGTAGCAGGCATCTTTTTAAAATCCTCTATAATAGTAAGTAATCCACTTTTCTTTTCTACGGATGCCTGCTCTGTACTCGCTCGCTCGAAAGCTTCTAATTCGCTGGGCTTATATTCCTTCGTGGTGAAGACGGTCCATAGAACAGAAATTAAAAGTATAATTGCTCCGAAATAGAACGAGTACAAGACATTTTGGGGAACGATTCCTGTTCCGCTGTGGGTCGAGATCTCAAAATATTTCCCGAATAAATAAGGCAATGCAGACCCTATAACTGCTCCGATACCGATAAGCACCGTTTGAACTGAAAATCCTAAACTGCGTTGCGAACTGGGCAAATTATCACCTATCAGCGCACGGAATGGTTCCATGGTGATATTTATGGAGGCATCCATAATCATTAACATGCCCGCTCCTACTAGCAAGGGGGGTAATAATGTCGTAAATAAAGCGATATTGGGCATAAACGTCAAAGCGATAGCCGTTAGAACTGCTCCGACTAAAAAAAATGGCCGCCGCCGCCCCAATCTCGTCCATGTTCTATCACTATAGTGACCAACAATCGGCTGCACGAGCATCCCTGTTATCGGCGCAGCCAGCCAGAATAGAGAAAGATGCTCTACGTCTGCGCCAAATATCTGTAATATGCGTGAGGCATTACTATTTTGCAATGCAAACCCCATTTGAATTCCTAAGAATCCCATACTCATATTTATGATTTGGGACGTCGTTAATATCGGCTTTTCGATGTTTTTTAACATGGATAATTTATCGTGTTAACAATGGTTCAACTACAAGAGGCTTACCATTAAATATAAGATTAATTCGCTGATCTGAATTACTAGTTACCTGAAAATCATACTGCGTGATGCGGATCCTAAGTTTCGAGCCTCTAAATTGAACATTGAAGCTATAGCTTTCCCATTGCTTAGGAATAAAAGTATTGAAATGTAAAATACCATCTTTGACACGCATACCTGCGAAACCTTCCACGATAGAAAGCCAGGTTCCAGCCATTGAGGTAATATGTAACCCGTCTTCGGTATCGTTATTATAATTGTCAAGGTCCAGTCTAGCGGTACGTAGGTAGAATGCATAGGCTTCTTCGTGCTTTCCGAGTCTAGCGGCTAAGATAGCATGTACGCAGGGAGATAAGGAGCTTTCATGTACCGTTAGTGGTTCATAGAATTCAAAATTAGAACGGATTGTATCAGTCGTATATCTATCTTCCAAAAAATAAAGCCCCTGCAGTACATCGGCCTGTTTAATATAACACGAACGCAAAATACGATCCCAGCTCCAATGCTGATTTAAAGGTCGTTGCTGTTCATCAATGGTCGATACTGGCGAAAGATCTTTGTCCAAAAAACCGTCCTGTTGCAAGAAGATCCCTCGATCGGTATCTTCAGGATAGTACATATTATCAATGATGTGCCGCCATTGTTTTGATTCTTGATTTTCAAACTGTACTTTGCTCAATACCGATAGATATTCCGCGTTGTATTCACGCTGTAGCAATGCAAGGACCTCAAGCGTATATTCCATGCACCAGGTAGCCATGGTATTGGTATACCAATTGTTGTTGACATTATTCTCGTATTCGTTCGGACCAGTCACACCAAGCATCACGTAGTTATTCCTATCCCTACTCCAGTTTACGCGCTGGGACCAGAAACGCGAGATAGCTATAAGAACCTCTAAACCGTGCGAGGCTAAATAATTGGTGTCACCAGTATAACGGACATAGTTGTAGATCGCAAAAGCGATTGCGCCGTTTCTATGAATCTCTTCGAAAGTTATTTCCCATTCATTATGGCACTCCTCTCCGTTTATTGTTACCATCGGATATAATGCTGCACCTCCCTTAAATCCTAACTTCTTACCATTCTCAATTGCCTTTTGAAGGTGTTGGTAACGGTATAGTAACAAATTTTTCGCTACTTCACTATCTTGTGTTGCCATATAAAAAGGAAGACAGTATGCTTCTGTATCCCAATAAGTCACGCCACCGTATTTTTCTCCAGTAAACCCTTTAGGACCAATATTTAATCGCGGATCTTCTCCGGTGTAGGTTTGCATCAAATGGAAGATGTTAAAACGTATCGCCTGTTGGGCCCCCACGTCTCCTTTTATCTGGATGTCACTTTCTGACCAAATTTTTTGCCACGCGTCGGCCTGTTGGCTTAGTAGCATCTCAAACGAGAGAGCTTTTATGCTCTCCAATTCTTGATAAGCAGTTTCATGGAGTATAGACTGTGGATTATTGGTCGTTGCTAAAATTGCTACACGTTTTTCGATAGTTAATGTGGCGTCCTTATTTAGGACACCCTCATACACATGCTGAAGTAGATGGCGGCTTTCCTGCTTTTTAATTTTACTCAGGGGTTCATTATCGATGAAAAAGCTGGTGTGTAATAGTGTCTCCACTTGAAAATTTGTCTTTTTGGTCTCCATTCGAAGCCGCATATCGGGTTCTAAAGATCGATCAAGTTCTATCCAAAATTTTTCATCATAATTGCTGTCTCTGTTCGCTACGTCTCCGTTAAGGATTGAAGAAACTTGTATATCAATATTGCTGTTAAGGACTGTAAGGTTATATTGCAAAGACGCTGTCTGTGTTTTAAACATGTGAAATAGACGAATTGCATTAACCTGAATCTCTATTCCATTCGGCATTTGTGCAACAAATGAGCGGTGTAATACACCTTTTTGCATATCTAACCGACGAGAGAATTTTTTTATATGACAATTTTCTAGATCTAGTTGCTGTCCATTGACAACGATATCTAACCCAATCCAGTGAATAGAGTTGATGACTTTCGCAAAGTACTCTGGATATCCATTTTTCCACCATCCGACCCGCGTTTTATCGGGGTAATATACACCGGCAATGTAGGAACCTTGAAGTGTATTTCCGGAAAACCCCTCTTCAAAATTAGCGCGTTGTCCCATCCTCCCATTTCCAATCGAAAATATACTTTCCGATAACTCGTTATGTGCGCCGGGAAATTCCTCTTCAATGATATGCCAAGGATCCAATTTTATATTGTTTTTCATTTGTCGTCTAGCTGTATTCTATTTCTGTTAACTCGTCTAACCGCGCGTCATACGAGGTAAGCGTTCGCTCTCTATCCACCGCGATTACATTCATACCCGCACTTTTTGCTGCTTGAATTCCTGCCTGTGCATCTTCAAAAACTAAACATTTCTCTGGAACGACTCCAAGCTGTCTTGCACCAAGTAGAAAAACCTCGGGATCAGGTTTGGAGTGCGTGACTGCATTTCCATCAACGATCGCATCGAAGTAGTCGATAATGCCTGTTTTGTTCAAGATTAGTTTTGCATTTTTACTGGCCGAACCAAGTGCGACCTTCTTACCGGATCGCCGTAGATAATCCAATAGCTCGATACACCCGGGCAGCACCTCTCCTTTTGTCATTTGTTCTACGAGTTCTAAATACCAGATATTTTTTTGCTCTGCGTATGCAAGTCGCTCTAGTGATGTCGGCTGGAGTTTCGCCCAATTAATAATGAGGTCTAAAGAGTCCATTCGGCTAATCCCTTTAAGCTGTTCGTTATCAGCGGTAGTAAAATTAAATCCAAAGCTTTTGGCTAGTCTTTGCCATGCCTTAAAATGAAATACTGCGGTGTCAACAAGAACACCATCTAAATCAAAAATTACTGCGTCTGCCTGTTTAATTAAAGATGTAGTACTCATAGTTATTTTAGCTCAAATACCAATGTTTGCTTAGGTTTAATAGATATAGAATTTGGAATCTTTTGAGTGTTTTTCTCTTGAATATTACGCATCCCGGTTGATTGCCCAATCATTTTGGAAAAGCGATTAAGATGAACCTCCCTTTCCTGAGTACTGCAGTTCATCAGGACCATCACTTTCGCGTCGTCAGTGTATCGGAAATAGACGTAAACATCTTGTTGCGGTACATAATGTTTCGTTTTGCCCGTTTGAAGAACAGGATTGGATTTACGATATTGTGCTAGGTTGCGTATATGATTGAACATCTCGTTCTCTTGCGTACTGCGGCCCTGGCTGGCAAACTTGTTTATTTTATCATTGGGAAATCCTCCTTTGAAATCGTCACGAACTTTACCATCAGGAGCGCTAAAGTTTTTCATTAAAATTTCTGCTCCGTAGTATATTTGGGGTATACCCCTGGATGTAAGAAGCCAACTCATTGCCGATTTATATTTTTCTATATCTTCGCCTACCACGGAGAAAAACCGATCTTTATCATGATTGTCTAAAAATATTACATTTGCTAGTGGTTTTGGGTATAGAAAATCAAATCCCAAAGTTGAATATAAACGGTCTGCGCCACCGTTCTCTTTATTTAGTGCATCTCCAATTGCATAATTTAGTTGAAAATCGGTCACACCCTCTAGTTTTGTATCGACCTGTTGATTTACTTTTTGGCCACCCAGGTAAAAAGCTTGACTGGCTGAAGATTGCACCCACGTTTCACCAAAGAAGCTAAAATTGGGAAATTCCGTTCGTATAGCATCGGTCCAAGCGGCCATAAATTTAAGGTCATTGTAAGGATACGTATCAATTCGAAAACCGTCAATGCCAATTTGCTCGATCCACCAGATATGACTTTGGGTGATATATTTTGCAACCAATTCGTTCTGCTGATTCATATCAGGCATAGTGGATACAAACCAACCCTTCTCCATCAATTCTTTATCTTGGTTTGTGCCGTAAGGATCAAATATTGTCTGATCCTTATAGGTGGTTTGCGTAAATTCAGGCCAGACATGTACCCAGTCGGCGAAGGGTTTGTCCAGGACAGTCCAATGGTTTAACCCTACATGATTCGGAACGACATCGTGCACGAGCTTCATTTCCCTTTTATGAAGTTCTTTTGCCAGCTGTTGATAGGTTTCAAGATTTCCGAAGCGCGGGTCGATCTGATAGTTCTCTGTATTAGCGTATCCATGGTACGATGCTTGCGGCATATCATTGGTTAACACTGGTGTCATCCATAACGCTGTAACCCCTAAATCTTGCAAATAATTGAGTTTACTGATCACTCCTTTGAGATCACCACCATGACGGTAATACATAGAATCTCTGTTTAATGCAGTCTCTGAGAGTCCCTGAATAATGTCATTGGACGTATCGCCGTTAGCAAATCGATCAGGCATTAGTAGGTAAATAAAATCCGAAGCATTAACACCTTGCGCTTTTATCCCTGTATTTCTAGCTTTTAGCTCATAGTTTATCGTTGCCACTTTCTGGTTACCACGGTACAAGATTATAGGAAAGCTTCCTGCCTCGCGGTTTGCAGCTATTTGTAGATCTAAAAATAGGTAATTCGGATTCTCAACACTTGTACTACCCTTTAATTGTACACCCTGTGCATCAATCTTTACCTGGCATCCACCGATATTTTGACCGTACAGGATCACCTGTAGTTCCGGGTTTTTCATATCGACCCACCAGTTAAGGGGTTCTACGCGCTGTACGGTCTGTGCCTGAGTAGAATCTGTACATACGAATGTAAATAGGGATAAAATTATACCGATAAATTTCTTGTTAATTTCCATTTGTAATTAATTTTTAACGAGCGTATATTTTTCATTTGTTACGTCAAGGGTAATATTGTAGGTTCCTGCCTCGGCAATTGCTATATCGCCACCCCCCAGTGTTAAAATACCATCGGTAACCCCGTAACTAGTTCCCCAATCATTATTCTTACGAAATTTAAAGTTTCCTTTCTTCAAGTCAACGGTCGCCTTCCATGTCTGCGTAGTATTATCGTATTTCATCGGAGAATCTGTCGCCCAGCCACCCGCAGTAGCATCACCAATTAGTCCCCAAGTATGAAGCTTATAGGTTATTGAAAGTGCATTGGTATTTACTGTTACTTCGACATTCCCCGCCAAGGCTGCTTTAATATCTGATCCACCGTTTAGAGCCAAAACACCGTTTTGAGTCTCACCATAGGAATTATCCCAGTTTCTTTCTAGAGTAATTTTGAACATAGAACCTACCTCAGGAAACTGAATAATTCCTGTATATATACCATTGCTTGTAGGCGAGATTAGGCTTTCGGCTGTTTCTGGCATCCATCCTTGGTATGCGCCGGGTACATATAAGTAACTTATGGCAGCATATGGAGTGGCATTTAAAGCTAATACATTCGAATATTGTGCTGCCACAGCGGGCGCAATAGTGGATTTTACGCGTACTTCAAGCTCGCTCTGGGTGTTCACTGGAAGCTCAAGAGCGAGTAATACTCCATTAAGTTCGAGGGTCGTATAATTAATTTCGCTAGCACCCGCTGCGAGGGTAACTTCTTTGGCTCCCAGGAAATTGACACCTTTAGGTGCTATTTGGAGCACGTTGGTAACCGCTGCAGAATATCCAAAATCTGCTGGTGTCCAATGAAAAGATATTGCCTGTTCATCCTCTTGTTCTTTGGCGAGGACGACGGAGGATTCAGATGCGTTAAGTACTGCCGCGCTAACAGGGGAAGCAATAAGCTTTGTTTCGTCCTTTTGGCACCCCCCTATGATAAGAATCAGGACGGCCGCCATAATATTAATACCTATAAGTTTCATAATTTTCAATTTAATTGGTGTTAGTATCCAGTGTTTTGTACTAGATTAGGATTTGAAATCAGGTCGGCTGCTGGTAAAGGAAATAGCGTTCTATAGTCTTCTACCGCTTTACCCATAGCTATGCCTCCTTTGAAAGGCCACAAATAACTTCCACTTGTATATTTGCCAAAACGAATAAGATCCGTTCTACGAAATGCTTCCCAATACAATTCTTTGCTACGTTCTTCTAGAACGCCATCGAGGGATAAGGATGACAAGTTTCCAGAACTGTTTCCGTATGCTCTCTCTCGGAGCAAATTTAGATAAGTTAACGCTTGTGTATTTGAACCTCCAGTTCCGCCTCTTACTACCGCCTCTGCATAGTTTAGGTATTGTTCTGCCAAGCGAAATAGTGGAAAATCTGTTGAGCAAAATGTTCCGTTTACGGATCGCCCGTTTTCGCCCGTGGAAGTTAAATTTGTGAATTTTGTGATGGCTAACCCTTCCGTAAAAACAGAGGGATCTTCGATGTTTGGATTACTCCCAAAGAACATCGCCCTTTTGTCTGTCGCTCCCGATGCGTCATCAAAAACAGCAGGAAGAGTTGCGCGGCTTCTATTTCCTCCCCAACCACCACTAGGTATACCAAAATCCGAAGGGGTCATTGATGAATGTACAGAAGAGTTTATAAGAAAAGTAGTACCTCCGTTATTTTGTGTTTGTTGACCGTCATATGCAATGGGCATAATCATTTCAGGATTATTGATATTATTATCTGCAGTAAATAAATGTGCGTAGTTTGCCTTTAAGCTATATCCAGCATCGATAACTTTGCTTGCGTAAGCTATTGCTTCAGTATATTTGGCCTCCCCAGTATAAACCTCTGCGTTTAGATACAGACGGGACAGAAGCGCCCACGCAGCCCCTTTATCTGCTCTTGCGTATTCATTTTGTCGGGCCTCAGGAAGTACGTTTTCTACATCCTTTAACTCACTTTCTACGAAAGTAAATAAGTCCTTCCTCATAATTTGATTAGGAGGCGTTTTTCCAATCTCATTGTCTTCGGTAATAAAGGGAGGGTTTCCAAAAAGATCCATCAGCACCCAATATTGATAAGCGCGTAAGAACCGGGCTTCCGCACGGTATTCTGCAACTTGCTCGGCATCGTTTCCGGTAATACCCCGCGCCGCTAATTTCTCATCGGTGCTCTCGCGCAGAAACTCATTGATTACGGTTATATGGTATAAACTACGCGTATATAGCCCGCGTAGCATAATGTGACTGGAATTCCATGTCATGTAATTCAGATCCGCTACCCCTGGATCACCCAGCCATGTGCAAATACCTTCATCACTAGCGAGCTCCTGAGCGTTCCAATACAAACGTAAAAAGTCCGAAGTGCCCGCATCAATCCCACCAAGATCACTATCGCCAGGGCCTTTCCCACTTGTTACTGCAAAACTTCCATACACTTTCGCCAATGCCTTCTTATATCCTTCCGGCGTGCTGTAGGCCACGTCGGCTGTAATATCATTAGTTGGCGTTAAATTCAGGTCTTGGCTACAACTACAAGCTATAGCTAAAATAATTGCTGCAAATATGTTCCGTTTCATTTCTTTTTTCTTTAAATATTAAAAACCTAGATTTAGTCCAAGAACGAATGTCCGTGGTCTTGGATAGAAGCGATTGTCAATTCCGTTACTTATCTCCGGATCAACTCCTTTGTATTTGGATACGGTGAACACGTTTTGAACGTTCGCTGATACAGTAAGCTGACCGATTCCATTTGGGAATATGCTACCAGCCGCATAACTCAACGACAAGTTATCCATCTTTAAAAATGAAGCATTATGAATGTAATAGTCACTCGTATACTGTTTTTGTAAGAATTTAGTATCTAAAAAGGATACTGGTGCATTGTTAATCGGACCGTTGGGGTCTAGCACATTGTATTGGCTACCAAAGTTGGATGAAATATTATCGTAGATGTAATTTCCAATGTTCGCGCGTAACACCGTCGATAATGACCATTTTTTATAGCGAACCTGTGTTGTGAAGCCCAGCATATAATCCGGTACAGGAGATTTGTAAAAATAACGGTCGTTGTCGTTGATTATACCGTCCTTATTCAAATCCTCGTATACACCCTCAATAGGTAGACCTTCTTCGTTGTATACCTGTTTGTGGACACGGAAACTATTAGGTGCCCGATTGATAATGTGGGCCTGAATATTATTTCCTGTACTGCCAGAAATCCCGCCTGTTTCAATCATATAATCAGGATCGGAAACGTCCGTTAGATTCGTAACTTTACTATTGTTGTACGTGAAATTAAATCCGAAATCTAATGCAAGGTCGTCGGTGTCTATAGCTTTTGCATTGATCGCTAGCTCTACACCTTTATTTTCCATATTCCCCACA
>NZ_FUKU01000026.1 GCF_900163865.1 Sphingobacterium sp. JB170 | reverse complement strand
TGCCGTAACAGGTGGGAGAGTAGGTCGGTGCCTAATTTTATAGAATGCCCCTTCAGTAATTGGAGGGGCTTTTTTATGCCCTCTTTTTTCTAGTAGAATTTTCAAATCTCCTTTTAACAACCAGCAAACAATTGCATTTTGTTTACATTTGTCCTATGGAGGTATACGTTTATGGCGCTACGGCGCATGCGAAAATGGCGGTTGATCTTGCCGAACGATTGGGCGTTAAACTGAAGGGCTGTGTAGATAAATCTTTGTTACTCGAATCGATATTTAATTACCCAGTAGAACTGAATCATGTTCCAATGTCGGATTACTCTTATTTTTTAGCAATACGTAATGCAGAACTTCGGCAACGGATGTATGAGGAACGATCCTCCTTAAGTTATTGTACGCTGCTTGACCCATGCGCTGTAATCTCTAAGTATGCAGAAGTTGACGATGGCACCATTGTGTTTGCAAATGCAGTAATCTCTGCAGACGTTCAAATCGGTAAGCAAGTGTTAATAGATGCTGGTGTCGTGGTACACAGCAATACGATTGTTGAAGACTTTGTTAATATTGGCGCCAATGTTGTTGTTGGAGCGAATGTCCTTATCGGCAAGGGTGTTGAAATTGGTGCGGGCTCAGTGATTTTGGATGAATCTACAATTGCTCCGTTTACTTCTGTTTCTCCACGATCGGTAATTGAGTAAGAGCGGTATTTGTTTGGATTTTCCATAGATTCGATTAACTTCGTGTCTGTTCATGAAGCCTATGAATGTTTTAACAACGATAATAATAGAAGATGATAGCCAAGGAGACCATTGAAAAGGTTTTAGAGGTAGCACGAATAGAGGAAGTGGTCGGCGATTTCGTTGATTTGAAAAAGCGCGGCACCTCGTTGATCGGGAATTGTCCATTTCATAATGAAAAGACACCGTCTTTTCACGTTTCTGTTGCCAAAGGTATATATAAGTGCTTTGGGTGTGGGGTGGGGGGCGATTCGCTAAAGTTTGTTATGGAACTTGAGAAATATTCCTACCCAGAAGCAATTCGATACCTAGCCGATAAATACGCTGTACCCATTGAGGAGGTAAAACGCTCGCCCGCACAATTGGCCGCACAAGATAAACGCGAAAGTTTATATGTACTGAGTAAGTGGGCCGGGAAGTATTTTAAAGACCAACTATGGACATCAGTATCGGGCCAAACGATCGGTTTATCGTATTTCAAGGAACGGGGGTATCGTGAAGACATTATCAAAAAGTTTGAGCTTGGATATTCGCCTGACCAATGGACGGCATTGTCGGACGCGGCTGTTGCGGAAGGTTTCCATAAGGATTATTTGACGAATATTGGCTTGTCAATTCAACGGGATGATGGAAACGTTTATGACCGTTTTCGTGGTCGGGTAATCTTTCCTATTCATAATCTTACGGGCCGTGTTATTGGATTTGGTGGGCGTACTTTGAAAACAGAGAAGTCTGTTCCTAAGTACGTTAACTCGCCAGAGAGTGATATTTATCATAAGTCCGATGTTTTATATGGATTGAATTTCGCTAAGAAAGCGATCATAGATAATGACATTTGCTATTTGGTTGAAGGGTATGCCGATGTTATTTCGGTGCATCAAGCAGGTGTTGAGAATGTCGTTTCTTCCTCGGGTACTTCACTCACTTCAGGCCAGATTCATCTTATTTCCAGGTTTACAAAGAATGTGGTGATCCTTTATGATGGGGATGCGGCCGGAATCAAAGCATCTTTAAGGGGGACAGACATGCTTCTTGAGGAAGGGCTGAATGTTAAAGTACTCTTGTTCCCCGATGGGAATGACCCGGATTCTTATGTACAGAAATATGGCTCGTCAGAATTTAAAAGCTATGTTGATTCCAATCAAGAAGATTTTATCTTTTATAAGACGAATATACTGCTAAAAGATACTGGTGGAGACCCGATCAAACGAGCCGAAGTTATTCGTGAAGTGGTGCAAAGTATATCGTTGATTCCAGATGAGATAAAAGTTGCTGTTTTTATAAAACAATGTTCAACGTTATTGGATATCGAAGAGCGGGTGCTACTTACCGAACTGAATAAAATGCGTATTCAGCGTAATAAAGCGAATGATAAGAAAAGTGCTCAACAAGTAGAACGAACAAATTCACACATTAATTTTCCTGCTGGTGTCGGCTCTAGCGAAATGCCGCCTGCGGATTTCTTTTTGACCGATCGTGAGCGAGCAGAACTAGGGGCGCCCGGGGTTGAACCTAGCAAGGTAATTACGCCGGAGATACTACAAGAGCGAGAAATTGTCCGTATTTTATTAATTTATGGTGCCGAACTTGCAACGTGGGAGGGAGAGGGTGATGTTCCAGTGGCTCCATATATACTAAACGCCCTGGAAGACGTTACTTTTGAAGATCGACCAAGCGCCTTTATCATCGATGTATTTAAAAAAAGGGCAGAGGAATATGAAATTCCTGAAGCTAAATTTTTCTTTTCTCATCAAGACAAGGATGTCCAGGATATAGCCATCAACTGCGTAACTAGTCCTTATCAGTTGAGTCCGAATTGGAACGACGACAAGCGTAAAATCTATGTGCGTGAGGAACGGGAACATCTGCAAGAACTCAGTATCCAGGCTATCTATCGAATAAAGAAGAGAAAGGTGGAGCGAGAGATACATAGAATTCGAGAGGAGCTTAAGATCGAGACTAAAGCTGATGATTTAGAGATTTTACTCTCGAAATATCAAAAATTGAAAGAGGCAGAAAAGATTTTGGCTAATTTTTTAGGAAATATAGTTATAAGATAGCGGAACAACTACTTGGCGATAGAAGCCTAATGGGAAAACTAACTTATTTTAACCTTTTTCTCTGAAAATATTTCCTTAAATTGCTTTGCTGAACAATAATAATGGGCGAATCATAAAGGAGTGATTGTCCATAGAGTTCGAAATTATATACAAATGAAATTTTATAATATATTGGGCGTTGTTGCCTTATCCGTAGTTTTCGTGGTTGGCTGTAAGTCACAAAAGGAAAAGTTTGAGTTTGTAACGCCGCAGTCTGGCCAGACTATTGTTTACGGCGAGAAGATTTCGTTAAAAATGCAGTTTCCCGACACAACCCTAGATTCGGTGATCTATTCAGTAGATGGGGAGGTGATAGGACGAAAACAGGATACTTCGACCGTCGTTTTAGATACTCAAAATATAGGTATAGGTACACGTAACTTAGTAGCGAAAGTATACGTAAGTGGTAAGGAATCTACGGCATATAGTAATGTGACCGTGCTGCCAGAGACACCTAAACAATATACTTTTGAAAAGGTAGCTTCATATCCACACGATACTAAAGCATTTACCCAAGGTCTAGAGTATCATGATGGGATACTCTATGAATCTACTGGCGCGGGTAATGAGTTAATTTCATCGATACGTAAAGTTGATGTAAAGTCAGGGGAAATACTTCAAAAAAAGGAGTTTGTAGGTAAAAGCGACAATGGTCAGGATTATTTTGGAGAGGGGATTACTATTGTGGAAGATAAGATTGTGTTTTTGATGTGGCTTAATAAAGAGGGGCTTTTATTGAATAAGTCCAATTTTGAGCAGGTCGGAGCTTTTAGTTATCAAAACAGTAATGAAGGTTGGGGTATCTGTAACGCGGGAGAATTTCTGATTAAATCAGACGGATCCAACAAGTTGACCTTTTTGAACCCAAAGACGTTTCAAGAAGCACATGCAATAACGGTATACGATAGCCATGGTCCAGTAGATGCAATCAATGAACTTGAGTTTATAGAAGGTAAAGTTTATGCAAATATTTACGGCAAAGATGTAATTGCCATAATCGATCCGCAAAGTGGTGTTGTCGAGGGACAAATCAATTTAGTAGGGTTGCACAGTGCACCAAGTCAAACAGATAAAGAGTTAAATGGAATTGCTTTTAACTCAGCAACAAAAAATCTATATGTTACAGGTAAGCAGTGGGATAAACTCTACGAAATCAAGGTCGTTGCGCGGTAAAAGCCTGTTTTTCTATTGGTTCAAAAGTCCATCATATTTTTACCATTGATGGACTTTTCAATTTTCGTATTATGGTAAAATTGTATTTTTTTTAATCCAAAATTCTATTTGTTCATTTAATTCGACGGTCGCATCTTCGGCCCGTTGTTGTTCTTCTAGGCGGTCAGGAAATAGAATACCATATAGATGGTCCACCTCGTGTTGAAAAATGACTGCGGAATACCCCTCGATAATTTCTTCTACTTTATTTCCTGACTGATGGTCTACATATTGTAAAATGATTGCGTAGTTTCTTAAAACGTCCTCTCGCATATCAGGAATTGAAAGGCAACCTTCTACTCCCTTACGCATCAAAGCGGAACGCCATACGATTTTAGGATTGATGTAATAATTAAAGTCGTTTTCGTTTTTGTCAAAACGCTGCACACATATAATGTTTTTATTAATGCCAACCTGTGGAGCCGCAATTCCTACGCCCGGATGTTCGGGGTCGGTGACTGTTGCGTACATCCTTTTGGTCAGATGTTCAAGGAGTGGGCTATCAAATTTGATGTCATCCGATTGGGTCCGTAAAATGATAGAATCTTTTTCTAATGTCGTTTGTAACACGTACATTTTTTCATCAGGTTCACCAGATAGTATGATTTTTTTTTCTCTAGCAGTAAAATCTTTAGCCATAATGGGTTTTTCTTCTCGATGGTTTTTTGGGCCTGTATATTTCTTTTCGCCTACAGGAATGGCAATGTTAATGAAATTTTCTTTGGGTGGTTGGGGGCAACGATAACCATTGCTATATGCACAATAAGGGTTATACGCTTTGTTGAAGTCAATACGCACTTTTCCATTCTTAATATCTTGACGTTTTAAATCAATATAACGCCCGCTCTCGTAAGTGCTGTCACCGGTGGTAAGATCCATAATCGGGAAAAATAGGTAATTAGCTTGCATCTTCGTTTGGAAAAGACTCGCATTTTCGTATACCGGCAGGCTTAAATCATTTCCCTGAAGACTAAAATGTAACAATGCAAATCGTTTAAACACTTTACTGGTTCCATCAGAAGTCGGCAAACGAATAGTTGGTTCCTCGTATAGAAATTCGACCGTTGCTTCAACATCGAACTCTGGATCGAATGAGAAATAATTTACAAATCGGATATTTTCCGTTGCAATTGGACCGCCCGCGCTTTTTTCTAGCGAACGACGTTGATTTTCTCGGAATACTTCTATTTCATTATGGTCATCTTGCGCAAAGCCAGTTTGTACAGCAGCGAGCAGTAGCGTCAAAATAATAGATGCGTATTTCATGCATATTAAATTAGTATAGCAAAGATATAGATTTTTTATTTCAGCGGGGTTTCGTAGAACATCCTAAATGAATTGTACTTTTGTATAAAAATTGTTTTATGCGGATAATGGCTTTTGATTATGGCACCAAGCGTATTGGAATTGCGGTCACAGACCCGATGCAAATTATTGCTACTTCGTTGACAACGGTTCATCCTGAAAAAATTTGGGATTTTTTGATGACCTATTTGGAGCAGGAAGACGTTGAAACGTTTGTGGTGGGGAAGCCCTTGCAAATGGATGGTACGGCATCGGAGTCGGCGCAGTATGTGGTGGGGTTTGTTCGTCGATTAAAAAGGACTCATCCAGCTATCAATGTCGTTGAAATTGACGAGCGCTTTACTTCAAAAATGGCGTCCAATGTAATTGCACAAAGCGGGATGAAAAAAGGTAAGCGTCAACAAAAGGGACTTATTGACACTGTTTCAGCGACTATCATTTTGCAAACCTATTTAGAAACTAGAATACAATAATAAAATGGCGTTAAGAGATATTGTTTTTTTCAATGAAGAGATTTCCTATACTATAAAAGACAAGCAAAAGATTCGTCAATGGATTTTCGATACCATTAAGGCGGAGGGGTTTCGACGTGTTGGGGAACTTAGTTTTATACTCTGTTCTGATGAGTATCTTTTGAGTATTAATCAAGAGTATCTCGACCACGACACGTATACGGATATCGTTACTTTTGATTCCTCGGAAGAGGAAGATATTATCGAAGGTGATATCTTTATTTCTGTTGAAAGGGTGATCGAGAATGCCCAAAAATTCAACGTGTCGCAAAAGGACGAGCTACATCGTGTTATCATACACGGAGTTCTTCACTTATGTGGGTATTATGATAAAAACAAAGAAGATAAGGAGCTTATGACGCAGAAAGAGAATGAATATTTATTAAAAAGAACATTCTAAAAAACACAAAGGAGGCCGTTTTCAAAAAACGCCTCCTTTGTGTTTAATTTATGTGGCCGATTAGAATCGTTCGAATTGTGAAAAGTAGAAATTACCCTCAATTTCTGCATTGTCATCAGAATCAGATCCATGAACAGCATTGGCTTCGATTGAGTTTGCATATTTATTTCGGATCGTTCCCGGTTCAGCTTTACTTGGGTCTGTAGCGCCGATTAATGTGCGGAAGTCTTCAACAGCATTATCTTTTTCTAAGATGGCAGCGACAATTGGGCCAGAGGACATGAAGCTAACTAAATCATTATAGAAAGGTCTTTCCTTGTGTACGGCATAAAATGCGCCAGCAGTTTCCTTTGAAAGCTGGATATATTTCATTGCGATAATTTTGAATCCACCAGCGTTAATGTCATTTAAAATAGCACCGATATGGCCATTTGCTACGGCATCGGGCTTAACCATTGTAAAAGTTCTGTTTGTAGCCATCGTTTTAATTGTTTGTGCAAAGTTAATAAAATCATTTTTAGTAGATGATTAAAGTTGTCTCCATTTTCATGATAAATTACCCTTGAATGCGTAACTTTGTGTTATGGCTAAAGATCTTCAAGTAACGATAGATAAGGATTCGGGCTTTTGTTTTGGGGTAGTATACGCAATTGATATGGCGGAAGAAATCCTAGAGGAAGACGGATACCTGTACTGCCTAGGTGATATAGTACATAATGATGAGGAGGTTGCTCGTTTGAAAAACAAAGGGCTGCGAATCATCGAGCACGAAAATCTTAAAGATCTAAAGAACGAAAAGGTGCTAATTCGTGCACATGGCGAAGCGCCAGAAACCTATCGAACGGCGTTAGAAAATGATATAACACTCATCGATGCCTCCTGCCCGGTAGTTCTGAAGCTACAAAATCGAATAAAGACATCTTTTGATTCCCACGAAAAAATCTTAATTTTTGGTAAGCATGGACATGCCGAAGTTGTTGGCTTACAAGGGCAGACCAATAACGAGGCTTTAGTGTTTCAAGATATTGCTGAACTTGACGAGGTGGATCTACCGGATTCGTTTACTTTATATAGTCAGACTACAAAAAGTGTCGATAAATTTTATGCGATCAAAGAGGAACTATTAAACCGTGGTTACGACGTAAAGGCCAATGACACGATTTGCCGCCAAGTATCGAATCGGTATGAAGACTTAGGTGATTTCGCCCGCGGTTATGATAAGGTTGTGTTTGTTTCTGGTAAAAAGTCATCAAATGGGAAGGTGCTATTCGACGTATGTAAATTGGCGAACGAAAATAGTTTTTTCATCTCCGGTCCTCAGGAGCTTGACCCAACGATGTTTAATGATGGCGATTCCATTGGTATCTGTGGCGCGACCTCTACGCCAATGTGGTTGATGAAAGATGTCAAACAGGCTTTAGAGCTGTTTTAAGCGTCATGATATTCTCATTTTCTATAACTTGGACCTTGGTCGCATAAATTATAACTATTTTTGCTTTAATGAGTAAGCGTGCAACGAAAGGTGTGTTATTAGTACAATTAGGTACTCCTAATGCCCCGACTACCCCCGAGGTTCGTAGGTATTTGACGGAGTTCCTCATGGACCCGCGAGTTATGGATATTTCTTATTTGGGGCGATCTTTACTAGTGAAAGGGTTAATCGTACCAAAACGTGCGCCGCGCTCGGCGGCAACTTATAAAACGATCTGGGATGCGAAGACCGGATCTCCGTTGTTATATTACAGCGAAATACAGCGAGATTTATTACAGAAGGAGCTCGGAGATGATTATCACATCGAATTAGCGATGCGTTATCAAAATCCATCGATTGAATCTGCTCTTAAAAACCTTGAAGAAATGATGCTCGATTCAATTCGCGTCATACCTCTTTTTCCGCAGTATGCCTCGGCTACAACAGGATCCATTATTGATAAAGTAATGGAAATCATGCGAAAATGGCAATATTTTCCAACGCTTTCATTCGTGAGTAATTATTGCGATGATCCGCAAATGTGTGGGATCTATGCGCGGCACGCTTCGAAAAATAAGCTTGAAGAATTTGATCATATTCTGTTTAGCTATCACGGTTTGCCGGTACGCCAATTGGGAAAGGTTGACCCGAGTGGACAACTTCGCTGCCCCGATTCCGGATGTGACAGATGTAAGGTGGAGAAAAATAGTTTTTGCTACTTATCCCAATGCTACGCCACCACCCGTGCAATAGCAGAAAAGCTCGGGCTCTCTGAAAGTCGATACAGTGTGTGTTTTCAATCGCGCTTAGGTAAAACGCCCTGGATACAACCCTATACGTCCGATACACTCCATCAACTCGCACAAAAAGGTGTAAAGAAGCTTTTAGTATTCAGTCCCGCTTTTGTGTCGGACTGTATTGAAACGCTCGATGAGATACAAGTGGAGTATGCCGATGAGTTCAAGGCTGCAGGTGGGGAACAAGTGACAATGGTTGAGAGTTTAAACGATGATCCAGAGTGGATTGAGGTGCTGAGGAGACTTGCACTAGACTAAAAATATTTATATGTTAATTTTTAATGCGATACTACTTCTTATTTTTGATATCTACATCTTTTTTGCCTTACGGGCAACGAAAATTAAGGTCGTAAAAAAGAAATGGTTTTCGATTTTATGGTGGGGGTATTCAATCGGATTATTGTTGGGGGTATTCATTTCGGCTAAATTTAATATTCCGTTGATGTACCGCTCGATAATCCTTGTGGCTTTCTTCATGACTGCGGTCAGTAAATTTTTGTTCATCGTTATATTATTAGTGGATGATTTGCGACGGGGTGGGGTTTGGGTTACGCGACTTTTCTCACCGCGCAGAAACGAGACAATATCCGAACGCGTCGAAGAATTAAGTGAGCCTCTTCCAGAAAAATCACAGAATGGTATTACGCGTTCCGAATTTCTGACAAAATCCGGAATAGTTATCGCTTCTTTACCGATATTTCCGCTTTCATGGGGAATGATCTCTGGAGGGTACGATTATAAAGTGCGACGGCAGAAGCTATATTTACCGAATCTGCCCGCGGCATTTCATGGGATGCGTATTGGACAGATATCCGATGTGCATTCTGGTTCTTTTTACAACAAAAAGGCGGTTCTTGGTGGCGTGGAGATGCTTTTGAATGAAAAGGCTGATACAATCTTTTTTACAGGTGATTTAGTAAACAACGTAGCCTCTGAGATGCGTGATTACCAAGATATTTTTTCAAAAGTAAAGGCCGATCTTGGCGTTTACTCGGTGTTGGGGAATCACGACTATGGCGATTACTATTATGGACGTGAAGATTCGTCAGCCAAGCGTAAGAATTTAGTGGATGTTAAACAGACGCACAAAGCTATGGGCTGGGACTTACTGCTAGATGAAAATCGTGACCTGATTGTTGATGGCCAGAAAATATCCATTGTTGGAGTCGAGAATTGGGGAACGGGGAGATTTCCAAAAAAAGGAGACCTGAACCGAGCGCTTAGGGGGACTGAAGAGTCTCCAGTTAAATTATTGCTATCCCATGATCCGTCGCATTGGCGCGCACAAGTGCTCGATACAGATGTCGATGTGATGTTCGCTGGACATACACATGGCATGCAGTTCGGCGTGCGTGGAGAACATTTTCAATGGAGTCCTGCAAAGTACGTATATAATGAATGGGCTGGTCTATATCAAGAGAAAGCGCAACAACTATACGTCAATGTTGGGTACGGCTTTCTAGGCTACCCTGGACGAGTGGGTATTTTGCCCGAAATAACAATTTTCGAACTCATTAAAGGTGAAAGGCCCATAACGGGTTAATTGAAGCTGCACGGTAAAGTATAAGCCTATAAATTTTATAGGCTTTTTTTGTTTTTAACTTTTAAAAAATGGATATTTAAAAAAATATTACATGTTAGATTTCTCAGAACAACCCCATAAACGAAAGAATCTGTTGACCGGTGAATATATATTAGTTTCACCCCACCGCAGCAAGAGACCTTGGCAAGGACAGCTTGAGGATTTAGCACCGGATGATCGACCTTCTTATGATTCGAAATGTTATTTGTGTCCAGGTAATATGCGTGCCGACGGTACTCAAAACCCTGATTATAAAGATAGTTTTGTATTCGTGAATGACTTTTCTGCTTTATTGAAAGATACACCCGAAGAAAACTACGATGAAGGTGGTCTTTTGGTTGCGGAATCCGAAAGAGGAATATGTAAAGTAATCTCATTTTCTCCGCGCCATGATCTCACCTTACCACAAATGAGTTCCAATGAAATAAAAGCGGTGGTAGATCTTTGGCAAAAGGAATTTGAAGAACTCGCTAGTAAAGACTGGATTAAATATATTCAGATTTTCGAAAACAAAGGCGCAATCATGGGGTGTAGCAATCCGCACCCCCATGGTCAAATCTGGGCACAGAGTTCTATTCCGGTCGAAATTGAAAAGGAAACCAAGCAGCAACAGGAATATTTTGATAAGTACGGCCGAAGCCTCCTTTCGGATTACCTTAGTTTGGAGCTGAAAAAGAAAGAGCGGATCATCGTTGACAATGAGTATTTTGTAGCGCTTATCCCATTTTGGGCTGCGTGGCCCTATGAGACAATGATCATCAGTAAGCGCGCGGTGCAAAATATTGGTGAATTTTCAAAGGCGGAGAAAAAAGATCTAGCGCGCACGATCCAGGAACTGACCGTGCGTTACGATAATATTTTTGAGACTTCATTCCCATATTCTGCTGGAATGCACCAAGCTCCAGTGAATTCCGGTGATAGCCCAGCATGGCATTGGCATATGCACTTTTACCCGCCACTTTTACGGTCAGCGACTGTGAAGAAGTTTATGGTGGGTTACGAAATGCTAGCCACACCACAACGTGATATAACGCCAGAACAGGCAGCTAACACGTTACGAGAACAATCGACCATACATTACAAACAGAAATAAAAAAATGATCGCTAAGCAACAGATAGAAGAACGATTTACAACATTATTTCACACGAACCCCGCACATATTGTTCGATCCCCCGGACGGATAAATATTATAGGCGAACATACGGATTATAATGAAGGCTTTGTTCTGCCAACAGCAATTGATAAAGCTATTTATGTAGCGGTTTCAAAGCGGGAAGATAATCTTATAGAACTATATGCGGAAGATTTTCAGGCGTCGTTTGAAGTTGCCCTAGATGCTATTCAACCGGTAGAGCAAGGCTGGCCGAACTATATCTTGGGTGTGGTTAATCAGCTTGTGGAAAGAAGGCTGCCCGTTGGAGGGTTTAATCTATATGTCAACGGTGATGTTCCTTTGGGGGCGGGCTTGTCATCTTCCGCCGCTTTAGAATGTGCGACTGGATTCGCGTTAAATGTATTATTTGACCTCCAGATTGAACGCATGGAACTCGCAAAGATTGGTCAACTAGCAGAACATACATTTGCAGGTGTGAACTGCGGTATCATGGACCAATTTGCATCGGTGATGAGCAAAGCAAATCACGTTATTAAACTCGACTGTAGGGATCTTTCGTTTGACTACAAGCCACTTGAGCTGGGCGAATATGCCATATTGTTGTTAAACACCAATGTGAAACACTCTCTTGCTTCTAGCGCATACAATGATCGGAGAGCATCGTGCGAGAAGGGCGTTGCAATTGTGAAGGAGCATCATCCACAGGTAAACAGTCTTCGCGACGTTTCTGTCGAGATGCTTGATGAATTTGTCAAACCTGTCGATCAAGACATGTATATCAAGTGCCGGTTTGTTGTTCAAGAGAACGAGCGTCTAAATGCGGCATGTAATGCGTTAGAAGCTGGCGATCTGGAAACCTTAGGTCAAGAAATGTTTAAGGCGCATATGGGGCTAAGTCAAGAGTATGAAGTTAGTTGTGATGAGCTGGATTTTCTGGTTGAATATGTAAAACAGTTCCCAGAGGTACTCGGTGCACGGATGATGGGCGGAGGCTTCGGCGGTTGTACCATCAATCTGGTGAAAACGTCCTTCGTGGACCTGCTTATCGAACGTATAACACCTGTTTATAAAAATAAGTTTGAGCTTGATCTCACAGCTATTAACGTTGTCCCTTCGGATGGAACTTCCCTCATGTAAAAGTAAAGATTTTCGTATTTCGTAAAGAAAAGCTCCTGTGCAGGAGTTTTTCTTATACGATTAAAAGGAACTTCAAAAATCCGCTTCAGCGGTTACCACATCGGCCGTGCCAGCAAGAGGTGACCTTTAACTAATGCTCTGTGCTTAAATTTTTGCAAGTGCTTGGCTGAAGTCTGCGATTAGATCCTCGATATGCTCAATTCCGACAGAGAGACGTAAAGTGCCATCTGTGATACCTGATTTTTTCTTTTGTTCTTCGTTACTGGAACTCCACATGCTTGCTGGATGCGCAATTAATGACTCAACGCCACCTAAACTTACCGCATTGGCAAAGACTTCAAGGCTATTGAGGATTGTTTGTGCCTTGCCAAACGCATCATTCCCTTCAATTTCGATGACTAGCATTCCCGTATATCCTTTCATCTGCTTTTTAGCTAGTTGGTGTTGTGGATGACTTTCAAGACCCGTATAACCGACCTTACTAATTTGGGGTTGCTTTTCTAACCACTGGGCAAGGGCAAGGGCATTTTCATTTATCTGACGTACGCGTAAGGCCAATGTCTTTAATCCACGCAATAATAACCAGGAGTCAAATGGACTTAACGATGCGCCTAAGAGTAACGAACGTTTCCATACTTTAGCAATCATCTCCTTACTCCCGCAAACAGCGCCAGCGGTAAGGTCACTATGCCCACCGAGATATTTGGTTGCACTATGGACCACAACGTCTATTCCATATTCGGCTGGTACTTGATTTATCGGAGAGGCAAATGTATTGTCAATCATCGTGAGGATTCCTTTATCCTTGCCTAATTTGCCTATATATTCGAGGTCAGTTATCTCTAAGTTCGGATTGGAAGGGGTCTCAATATAAATTAGTTTGGTGTTCCCTTTGACAGCGCTTGCAAACGCCTCGTTATCGATTTGATCCACTAGCGTGACTTCGACGCCGTAATCGCTAAGGAAATCCAGAAGGAAAGTACGCGAAGCAGCGTAATGAGTGTGCTGAGCGATTATGTGGTCGCCCGATTTTACGGCTGCCAGAATCGCTGTACTTATTGCGGCCATTCCAGTAGCGAGGATCAGCGCATCTTCCGTTTTTTCAAGACTGGCAATGACGGCCGCTGCTTGGCTACTAGTTGGGTTACCGTGACGGTGATAGAATTCTGGAAATTTTACGGTCGAGGTTGAATGCGCAAATTCGGCGATATCCTCGCTGACAAAATAAGTTGAAGTTTGGTATATGGGGCTAACAACGGACTTCGTGGTGTTATGTTCTTCACCTTCGTGAATCAATTTTGTTTCAAGTTTTGCCATAATTTGTTTCTGTTTACTAAAGGTAAATAAAAAAAACTACTGATTTAATAGATATTATGTCTGTGTTTCTGATTAAACCATCTCCTGAAGCAGTGTTAAGGCATAGCGTATGCTGCTCACATTACTTAAGGCCAATCGTAGCTGACCTTTCACTTCTTTTAAATTCGAAATTGTCGGATGCTTTTGTACAAATGCTAATACATTGCCAAATTGATCTGACTCGAAGTAGCTTGATTTCGCATTATTAATGAAATAACCCCGAAGCATATTTTTCTTGTAGGAAATCTTCTCAAAACCAATCTGTTTGCCATACCATTGTAATCGAAGCGTACTAAATAACTCATAGACGGGGGGCGGTATAGGACCGAAACGGTCCTGGAGTTCCTTTTCAAAACTCACTAATTGCTCTTCGTTTTCCAGCTTAGCAATTTCATTGTATAAATTATATCGTTCCCCAATATTTGTAACGTACTCATCGGGAATCATTACTTCTAAATCTGTGTCAATTTGGGTAAAGGTGACATATTTACGGTTTGAGTCCTCAGTAAACAGCGTACTAAATTCATCGTCTTTAAGCTCTTGTACAGCTTCGTCGAGAATTTTATTATACATTTCGAAACCAATTTCTGCAATAAAACCGGATTGTTCGGCGCCCAAAAGATTTCCTGATCCGCGAATATCAAGATCGCGCATTGCTACATTAAATCCGGATCCCAGTTCGGAGAACTCCTCAAGAGCTGACAGCCTTTTGTACGCCTCGTTTGTTAAAGTAGATAGTGGAGGACTCAAAAGGTAACAAAACGCTTTCTTGTTAGAGCGACCCACTCGGCCACGCATCTGATGTAAGTCACTCAAGCCAAACATATGCGCATGATTGATAATTATCGTGTTGGCATTTGGAATATCGAGTCCTGCCTCGATGATTGTGGTTGCGACAAGAACATCGAATTCATGGTTGATGAATTTTAACATCACATCTTCGAGCTCGTCACCTTCTAGTTGCCCGTGCGCTATTCCGACACGTGCACTCGGGACAAGTTTTGCAATCATACCTCCGAGTTGCTTCAAGTCTGCTACCCTGTTGTGAATGAGAAATACTTGACCACCACGCTCGAGTTCGAAGGATACGGCTTCTTGTATTAATGTCTCATTGAATACGTGAAGCTCAGTTTGTACAGGCTGCCTGTTGGGTGGGGGGGTAGAGATTATGCTCAAATCACGAGCACCCATTAATGAAAAATGTAACGTACGGGGGATAGGTGTCGCTGTTAGCGTTAATGAATCGACATTAGCGCGCATTACTTTTAGCTTCTCTTTGACCGATACACCGAATTTCTGTTCTTCGTCGATAATCATTAATCCCAGATCTTTAAACTTAACATCCTTACTCACCAGACGGTGGGTACCGATAATGATATCTACCTTCCCTTCTTCTAGTTTTTTTAATGTCTCTTTTATCTGCTTGGAGGATTTAAAACGATTGATATAATCAATATTGGCGGGCAGTCCTTTCAGACGTTCACTGAACGTACGAAAGTGTTGCAGTGCTAAAATCGTTGTCGGCACCAAGACTGCGACCTGTTTGCTGTCTGCTACTGCTTTGAATGCCGCGCGGATAGCGACTTCTGTTTTCCCAAAACCAACGTCACCACATACTAATCGGTCCATTGGATGAGGCGACTCCATATCGCGTTTAACGTCATTGGTGGCTTTTTCTTGATCCGGCGTATCTTCATAGATGAAGGAGGCTTCGAGTTCATTTTGAAGATAGCTGTCGGGACTAAAAGCATTTCCGGTTTGGGCTTTACGTTGAGCGTATAGCTTAATCAAATCGCGCGCAATATCCTTGACTTTCTTTTTGGTGGTACGTTTGAGCTTTTCCCAGGTGTCGGTGCCTAATTTATTCATTTTAGGTATTGCGCCTTCTTTACCCGAGTATTTAGAAATGCGGTTTAACGAGTTGATATTAACGTAAAGTAAATCGCTATCGGCATACACCAGTCGAATCATCTCCTGGGTTTTTCCATTTACTTCAACTTTCTCCAGACCGGCATATTTTCCCACCCCGTGGTCTATATGGGTGATATAATCTCCTGGTTTTAGTTCGCGGAGATCTTTGAGGGTAATAGCCTGCGAACGTTCATAACCTTTTTTACGTTTATATTTATAATAACGGTCGAATATTTGGTGATCGGTATAACATGCATATTTTAAAGAGTCGTCACGAAAGCCCTCACGTAGTGCATGGTGAATCGGTGTGAAGGTAACGGACTTATCGATGTCATCCAAAATACTGTATATCCGCTCAATCTGCTTTGGAGAGTCGGAGAATATGAAATTGTGGATGCCTCGACTAATGTTTTCATTAAAATTATGAATAAGTAGATTGAAATCTTTATTGAATGATGGTTGGGGGTGTGTGTCGAAGCTGAAGTCGGCATCTGCTTTGTAGAAAAATTGTTTACCGAACTCGACATTTGGAAAATCGAACATAATTTCACTGAGCATTCGCTCGGCAGTGAAGGTTAAGCGTGGATCCACCCATTCGGCATTGGCCTTGATTTCTTTTTCATCTAATGCATTCCAAACTGTGGAGGCCTGTTTGTAACCATCTTTGATCACATCAAGCGTAAATTGTACGTCTTTATGCCATATAATGGAGTCTTTATCTGTATATTCTAGTAGTGATATGTGGTTGTTGCTCAGAAATTTAGCTTGTACATTGGGGATAATGGTCACCGTATGCATTTTGTTAACGGAGAGTTGTGTTTCAATGTCGAAGGTGCGTATACTTTCGATTTCATCACCAAAAAACTCAACGCGATAAGGGAGGTCATTGGAAAAGGAGAAAATATCCACAATGCCGCCACGGATAGCAAACTGCCCCGGGCGATAAACAAAATCGACACGTTCGAAGTCATATTCATAAAGAAATTCATTTATGAACTCGATACTGAGCTTCGTGTCTTGCGTAATAGGTAGTGTATTTTTCTCGAGATCGCCGCGGTTTATTACCTTTTCTGCAATTGCCTCTGGATACGTTACGACCATTTTAGGTAGATCCGATGTACGGTTTAGCGCATTGAGCGTTTCTGCACGCTGCAATACGTGGGTGGAATCAATTTGCGTAAATTCAAAAGCCTTACGGTAGGAGGCAGGAAAAAATAAAATTTGTTTATCCAGGATACTTTCGAGGTCGCTCAGAAAGTAAGAAGCTTGTTCGTGTGTTGGAAAAATAAATATAAAAGGACGCTCAAGCATGGTATATGCAGCTGCTGCAACCATTGCATCGCTCGAACCAATTAAGCCTTTAAGATGAATTTTAGGATTTTTGCGTTGAAGAGCTTGAGCCAAAGCGTTTACTTGTTCACTTTGCGTGTATTGTTCGAGAATTTCTTTTATACCCACGATTAACCAGTCTTTTTTGCGAATTTAAGAAAATTATCGATGGTAGGCTTATCTCCTTCCAGAAAAAACGTTTCAAAATGAATGGAAAAAGCCTGCCCATTGGCAGGCTTAATGAATTATTGCGGGTGAATTTAGGTTTCCGGGTAGGTAGATACTACTTTAGTTATTTTCCACCCATTCTCCTGGCGACATAATGTGATGTAGTCTACGCGCGAGAAATTAGCGAAATTCATTGTGACTTTCGCGACGCATGCTTGTTCGGTTTCATCTAAAATTTCATAGCTGTTAGTACTGTTAAGCTGTAAGTTTTTCATGTTGCTTAAGTACTTTAAATATTCTGACTTGCTGTATGTTTTTTGTGCGGCGGAGTTTGTAAACTGGAAGTCTTTGCTAAACAAGAAGTTATTGAATTTGGTGTTTCCCATTGTGGACGCTTCGAGGTAAGTTTGGACGATTTGTAGCGTCTTGAAATTTTTTAATGGGTTTACAATTGTAATTGCCTTAGTTTGGGCTGCGGCAATCATGATTACTGCAGCGATAATGAATGTGATCTTTCTTTTCATGGTAGTATTGCTTAAATTTTTCTGTTAATTGATACATCAAAACTACAGCACGAATGGATATTGGGGAATAGCAAATAGATCAGTGCAGTTTTTTTTTCGGTGAAGGGGAATAATGTTTCGGTGAAATATATCGATACGAAAATACAGTCGGTAAAAATCCTTGGAGTGCTGGGGTTTCTTACAAAGTGCTAATATATAGTGGTGTGTGATGAAGTTTTGTGTGCGATAATGGCGGAAAATGCTATTTCCGTATACGCGACGGTGTGCGCATGCGACCGAGCGATGATTGCATGCTAGCTGCATGCCGCGTTTATTGCCTATGAATTAACTGAAATGTGTGGTTCCTTTATGCTGCTGGCGGGCGAATGTGGTAGGAGACACGCCGAATTTTAGTTTAAAACTCTTTCTAAAATACTCTGGATCATTGAAGCCTACCATATAAGCGATTTCGCTTACGGTTAGTTTTTGCTCGCGCAGGAGTTGGGCAGCGCGGCCGAAACGTACCTCTTTGATAAAGTCACTCATGGAATAGCCTGTTAAAGCTTTCATCTTTCGGTAGAGTTGGGCGCGACTTAAGCCGATTGAATCGCATATTTTGTCAATCTTTAGATCGGAGTCTGCGAGGTGATTTTCTACATAATGCATCACTTTTTTTAGCAGTATTTCGTCAGCAGACTGCACCTCTTGTTTGCTCGGGTGTAGTGCGATTTGCTGTTTGAATCTCTCTTGCATACGTAACCGGAGTGCGAGCTGGTTACGGACCTTAAGGGCGAGAATGGGGAGATGGAACGGTTTGACGACATAATCATCGGCACCGGTTTGGAGTCCTTCAATCTCATATTCAACTAGCGTGCGTGCGGTTAATAGGATCACCGGAATATGACACAAGAATATATTGTTTTTGATGTGCCGTACGAAGTTGATCCCGTCTAACTTGGGCATCATTACATCGCTAATGACAAGATCGGGCAAATGTTTACGTGCGAGCTCTATTCCTTGCAGACCATCCGGTGCTTGGATAACTGTGTACTCCTTTTTGAAAAAGTTTGTCAGATACTCCCGCATCTCTTGATTGTCTTCTACGAGTAGCAACGTGCTTGTACGAGCCTGCGATAGCGCGACTGAGGATGCTGTAATAGGTAGATATGCAGTCTCTTGGGATGTTGCGTCGTCAGATGGTTTTCCTGGCAGTGTTGCATTTCCTACTATCGGTGTTAGGGCGGTGAAAATCGTTAGGTTACGACCTTTTGTGCCACGCCGACTTTGGACGGTAAGGGACCCGCCATGCATTTCCATTAAGGATTGACTGTAGGTTAGCCCTAGACCCGATCCGCCAGGGACGGGCGTTTTACCTTGTAAAAATGGTTTGAAAATCAAATTGAGATCTTCGCTATCGATCCCAATACCATTATCGATCACGTCCAACTGGATTTGAGACTGCCGTGCTCTGATGCGTAGTTTTATTATTCCGTCCTGGGTATATTTAAATGCGTTTGAGAGTAGGTTGTATAAAACTTTCTCGAGTTTGTCCGCATCAGCAAAGATGAACAACGTAGGCGGTCTGACAGCGAGTTTAAGACGGATGTTTTTTCGCTTTGCTTCCTGATCAAAGGAGTTTAATACTTTCCTAGCCAGGGCAGTAAGATCGAAGTGTTCACCGTGGAACGTCTCTTTTCCATTCTCAAAACGACGTATATCTAATAACTGGTTTACCGTTTTTAATAATCTAGTACCGTTTTTCTCCATGGTTAGGAGCTGTTCTTGGGCTTCGGGAATTTTCTGATACCAATCCTTGAGTTGCTGGATAGGAGAAAGGATTAAGGAAAGCGGCGTTTTAATTTCGTGGGATATATTGGTGAAGAACTGTACTTTACTGTCGTGAAGTTGTTTTTCTTTCGCATGAAGTAACGCCTCGTAATTTAGTCGTGACTTCAGCCTAGTGTAGCGCTTGATATAGTAATAGAAAGCATACAGCATCGCAATGCCTATCAATGAATATAATGCATAAGCTGGACCACTCGCCCAGATAGCCGGAGCGACCTGGATTTGTAGTTCCGCCGGTTGACGTGTCCAAATTCCATCGCTATTACTCGCACGAACTTTAAATGTATAGGCTCCCGGGGCTAAATTCGAATAGCTCGCTACCCGTTTTGTCGCCCCGGTATATATCCAATCTTGATCAAAACCTTCCAACATATAGGCGTATTTGTTTCCTCCGGGATTTGCAAAATGTAGCCCTGCAAACTCGATGCTTATCGCTTTGTCGCGGTGGTTAAGGCTAAGCTCCTTCTGCAGGTACAAGGGTTCGTGCAGTACTACGCGGCCGTTAACCTGTTGATTTACTTCGACCGACTCGTTTAAAATCCTTAATTCGGTGAATACAATTTTTGGCGGTCTGGTGTTCGTTTTGATACTGTCTGGAGAAAAATGAGTAACCCCTTGGTTTCCTCCGAAATACAATCTATTCTCACCCGCTGATTTAAAAAGGGATCCCTCAATGAATTCACTGTTCAACAGCCCGTCTTGTTTAGTGAAAGTACGTATAGAGAAGTCCTTTTTATCGACCCTGGAAATGCCCTGCTTGTGGCTCACCCAAATATAGCCCTGCTCATCTTCGAGAATGCCGGCAATGGTACCTTTTGGCCATTGGCTCGATACACGGGAGAGGTGTTTTATCGTTTCGGTGTTAGGCTGGTAAAGGTCTAATCCATTTCCCGTACCGATCCAAATACGGTGTTCGGTGTCCTCAAGTATGCTATAGATACGGTTGTCGCTTAGTGGTCCGGTACCGTCGGGCTGATGTTGAAAGCGGTTTAGTGTTTTAAGTTTGCCTGCCCCTTGTTCGCCCAGTACAACAATTCCGCCGCCTTCGGTGCCAACCCAGAATTGTTTTTTGCTATCCTGGATTACGGTCCAGACATGCGTATTGGACAGAGGAGTGTCTGTTGAAAGGAGTTGAAGCTGGCCGCTCTGACGGGTATATTTATACAGTCCGTTCCAGGTACCAAACCAGAGGTTTGTGTCTTCATCCTCCATGATGCTGAATACCGCGGTGTTGAAGATCGATGGATCATCAATGCGGTGTATGCTATTGTCTGCAGGGTCGTAATAGTCGACGCCCGTTTGACTGCCGATCCAAATTAAGCCGTCAGAGTCGCTAAATACTTTTTTTATGTAGTTGTTCTGTATGGAATGGATGTCATTAGGGTTATGTTGAAATTGATGATAGGTCCCGTCCGAAGTAATTAGGTTGAGTCCTTTGCTTCTCGTTCCCAACCACAAGTTTCCCAACTTGTCTTTTGTAAGGGAACGTATGGTATTCTCGATCAGGGTGTTGTTTCTTCCAGGATGACGATATATGTTGTGAAAAGGGGTAGCATCTAGGTAGCTGCGGTTGATGCCATTTCCGTAGGTCCCTAACCACAGCACATGCTCATCGTCGAGAAAAATATCACTAATATAGCCGTCATTGAGCCCCCACGGTTCGCTCGCCGTGGCATGATAAAATTTTTCTTGACCTGTGGGTAAAAAGGTTTCCACGACCGAGGTGGTTGCCTCATCTAGGTGCCACCGGGTTTGATTGTAAGAAAAATTGATGCTGAGCTTATGTGAGCGTCGGTTGATATTCGTTTTGAAATCGATCGGTAAAGTCTGTAGTGCGATCCGGTCGAAATCATCCGTTGTGTAATTGTACCGGCAGATGAAGTCTTCATCGAAAGTAGATATCCATAGATCACCCTTTTGGTCGAGTAGGATGTTGTGTATTCTATTATTTACGATACTTTTTGGGTTTTGATTGTCGTATCGGTATATCCGTAAGTTATAGCCGTCATATCGGCATAGCCCGGACCAAGTTCCAAACCACATGAACCCATATTTGTCTTTAGCGATGCCGTGAATTGTACTGTGAGGGAGTCCGTTGCCGGCGGTGATATGGTCGAATTTTAACTGTAAAAATTGTCCATATGCCATGTTAGGTAGACCCCAAATGCTGACAAGCATAAAGGTGTATAGGACCAAATTTAGGGATCTATTTATAAAAGGTATCACGACAAGTTAAATTGTATGGGCTAAAAATACGAAAAAGTATATAGAATATCATGAGCGCGTTACGTAGCGCTAGAAACCTCTTGGATGAATCAATATTATGGGGATTTTGAGTCAATTTTACGGGGTAACGACATGTAATCTCCGTTAGCTTTGATTAACTGATATATAAATCCAATTCCTATGGAAACTTTAATACTCCCGTCGAGCCCGCGAAGCGTCGTCAACGCGGACTTAATACGCTCAATTCGAATAAATGATTTTTCTGCGACGCCTAAATATATACAACTGGCTGAAGCAATTATCGAGGCGATAAAAAGTAAAATCGTTGTCGTTGGCGACCCACTACCCTCCATAAATGACTTAAGTTATCAGCTACAGATCGCCAGAGATACGGTTGAGAAAGGGTACAGAAAATTACGTAACGAAGAAATCATTGCTTCCTCACCGGGTAAAGGTTATTTTGTGGCAAGCGAACGAACTTTTACGCTACGTATTGCGGTATTTTTAAATAAACTAAGTGCCCATAAAAAAATTGTATACGATGCCCTCGCCGAAGAGCTCGGTGCGCAGGCGTCTATCGATTTATTTGTGTACAACAGTGATATCAATTACTTGCGCACCTTGATTCAAGGGCTTTCGCGCAATTATGATAACTATGTTGTCTTTCCGTATTTCAAGGACGGCCGTGATAAAGCGGTCGAGGTACTGCAGCTGATACCGCAGGGCAAACTGCTGCTATTAGGTCATGCCGTGGAGGGGCTCAACGGTTCCGTTTCCGGGGTGTATGAAAACTGTGAAAAGGATATCTATGAAGCCCTTTCGAGTATACGGGTTCCGCTTTCAAAATATGGCCGGATGAAATTGGTATTCCCGGACCATAGCGATTACCCAAGAGCCATCATTAAAGGGTTTTACAAGTTTTGTCAAGACTATGCTTTTGAACACTCATTAGTGGACTCGCTTAGAAGCGAACATATCAAAGAGGGCACCTGTTATTTAAATCTCGTAGAAGACGATCTTGTTTATTTGCTCGATAAAGTGAGTGCCAAGGGGCTCGAAGTTGGACGTCAAGTAGGGGTGATATCCTATAATGAGACACCTTTGAAAAAGTTTATTCTCAACGGGATCACTACCGTGTCGACGGATTTCAAGTTGATGGGTGAGTTTGCTGCCGCCGCTATTTCGGATAATCTCAAAATAAAGCTTGAGGTTCCATTTTACACTATATTACGCCCATCGGTTTAGTCTTTTTGCATACCGGGGAGCAATTGCCTGCAGGATACCTCAGGATGCCAGATTGATTATTCCTGCATAGTTTCGTGGCTATATCCGCAAAAATTATTGATTATCATGTTTAGTTTAGCTCGCCATATTTTAACTTGTATTTTTATCCTTGTAACCCTAGTCGATTTGCGCGCGCAATCACAAAAGCTAGTGCACTACCTTTCCGGGAAGGATAATGAACATACCGTTGCGTGGGATTTTTGGGTTACTGGGGGGCGGCAATCCGGAAAGTGGGCTAAGATCCAAGTGCCCAGCCATTGGGAGCAGCAGGGTTTTGGTTCGTACAACTATGGACGGGATTATGTCACCTATGGCAAGAACTTTCGTTTTCATGACGAAAAAGGGATATACCGTCACACTTTCCAGGTGCCTGCGCAGTGGAGAGGGAAAAAGATTACCATCGTATTTGAGGGCTCGATGACCGACACGGAAGTGAAAATAAATGGGCAACTCGCAGGCAGTATTCACCAGGGGTCTTTCTATAGATTTGAATACGATATTTCTGAGGTCGTTAATTATGGCAAAGAGAATCAATTGGAAGTTACGGTTTCAAAAATGTCGTCGGATCGGTCGGTGAACAATGCAGAAAGACTAGCAGATTATTGGATTCTTGGTGGAATTTTTCGCCCGGTTTACCTGCAGATCACCCCGAAAGAGCACATTACTTGGAGTTCGATCGATGCAAAAGCCGATGGGGCGTTTGCCAGTCAAGTGTATTTAGAAAATATTTCACAGGCCACAGCGCTTCAAGTTGCTATTAAAGATAATAATGGTAGGGTGGTAGGCACAAATCGAGTCCCTGTATCTTCGGCTGACAGCGTTAAATTAATCAATCTTACTATTCAGGGAATAAAGCAATGGACAGCCGAGTCGCCAAATCTTTATCATGCGGAGTTTACCCTGCTTGATGGGGATACTCCGTTATATTTAACTCGTGAACGATTTGGGTTTCGAACGATAGAAGTCAGGCAAGGCGACGGGATCTATGTGAATGGCGTGAAGGTAAAGATGAAAGGTGTCAATCGTCATGTTTGGTGGCCCGAAACCGGTCGGTCGGTTAACGCGAAGGTGGACTTACAGGATGTGGAACTCATTAAGCAGATGAATATGAATGCAGTTCGTTGTTCCCATTATCCGCCAGATAAATCGTTCTTAGCATATTGTGATTCCTTGGGGCTTTATGTGCTGGACGAGCTCGCTGGCTGGCAGAAAGCATATAGTACGCCTGTAGGGAAAAAACTCGTTCGCGAGATGGTGATCCGCGATGCGAATCATCCGTCGATTATCTTTTGGAGCAACGGTAATGAAGGAGGGCATAATATGGAGCTGGTAGACGAGTATGCAAAATATGATTTTTCCAACAGGACAGTCATTCATGCGCATCATCGGCCCGGTCATGCTATTCACGGAATTGACGGGAATCATTATGAAGACTACGCCTCGACCCAAAAGATTTTACAAGGTCCTAATATTTATATGCCTACGGAGTTTCTTCATGCCCAAGATGACGGCGGCGCGGCTGCAGGACTCGCCGACATGTGGGAGTTACATTGGAATGCGAAGCTGGGAGCGGGTGGTTTTATCTGGGACTTTGCGGACGAGGGCATTGTACGGACTGATTTTAATAATGTTATCGATGTAAATAAGGTTAACGCACCCGACGGCATACTAGGCCCGCACCGCGAAAAAGAAGGGAGTTTCTACGCGATCCGCGAAATATATGCGCCTATCCATATCACGATGAAAAAAATCCCGACGGATTTCAAAGGCGATATTTTATTGGAAAATAGATATCATTTTACGGATCTATCCGCATGCCACTTTAGTTACAAGCTTGTGGAATTTCAGGCTCCTTTTTCGGATGCGGCGGGCATCGCAAAGGAAAAGTCATTTTCTGTAGACGCTCCCTCTATTGCCCCGTTAAGGAAGGGGACTCTTTCCTTGGACCTACCGGCAGACTGGCGGAACTTTCATGCTATTGTGCTAACTGCGAATGACACATACGGAAAAGAGATCTACACATGGACTTGGCGTATCGCGAATAACCAAGAGATTATCACACATATGTTACCTGATCAGCCAGCTGGAGACGTTGATCTTCGATTAGACAGCGCTAGTGGGAACTACGAGCTTAAAGCAGGTGGAATCACTGCTTTTATTGCCAAAAACACGGGGTTTCTTGTGGATTTAGCTAACGATTACAGCATGAAACTTGCTTTCAATAATGGCCCGGTGTTAATTGACGGTTCTTCAACATTGAAATCTGCCAGCGTGTTTGAAGAAAATGGCGTGAAAGGAATTTTATTTTCCTACCAAGGCGATCTTTCTTATGTGCGCTGGAGTATGCGGTCAGATGGTTGGTTGAAGCTAGATTACAAATATCGGATGCTTGGTGAACTCCCTTATGCTGGGGTGAGTTTCGATTTTCCGGAAAATTATATTATCTCGGCAAAATGGTTGGGAAATGGTCCTTACCGCGTATGGAAAAATAGACTGCAGGGTGTTACGCTGAATACATGGCAAAATATGTATAATGATTCAAAAGCTGGAATTGGACCCTGGGTATTTCCGGAATTTAAAGGTTATTTTTCTGACGTCAGCTGGGTGCAGTTCAACACCACGCAAGGGAAGTTCGTGGTTGCAACTGCGCAAGAAGACATGTTCTTGCGCTTATTTGATTTTTATGGCATTTCCGGTCCGAAGAATTATCCGGAGCTTCCACAGGGCAATATCTCCTTTCTTGATGCTATCCCAGCAATAGGTACCAAGCTAGCGATGGGGATCAATAGTCGACCACAAGTAAATGGGCCTGCCGGAGCAATGAGTAAAATGGAAGGCCCCATTTCGCGAACCTTGTATTTTTATTTCGGCACTCCTAAAAATCAGCAAGCACCGGTGCAATTCGTGATGCCCGAGGAGAATATACTTACCGACTAGTTTATTTGCGGCAAGGGAATGATTTAACAGTTTAGTTAGTTTATGTAAGGATAGGATGGCGCCACTCGGTTAGTCATCCTTCCTGTTTGTAAACCCAGGGGTGGCGCGCAGCGATAAGGTCTATTCGTTTTTTTTTCGCACGCTCAGTGTGCTGCAAGCGAGAGACGCGGAAGTATCAAAACCGAGTAATACTAACATAAACAGCTGCTATTTCGCTAGTCGAGCAACAGCATTTTTACAGTCTAAATGCGGGTGATAAAATCAGGGTTTATCGTCGCCTGCGTGCCGTTTCTAAGGTTAACGGTTTTTTATAACAGGACACTACAGGTTGCCCTTGATTGTATTTGTTGATAGATTAGGACAATAATAACATCGTATGGGACATCGGTTTGTGGCCGATTTGCTTAGACGCCCGGACGAGTAGCTTTTGCTATCACGCGGCACGGTCAGTCGTGTTGGGGGAAGCGCTGATTTTAATGTGGTTTCAAGTTAATCGCCAGGGCAAACATAGGTGTCACACGTTAGTTTATTTAGTTAAAAGAATGCTGAAAGAACAATACTAACCACGAGTAGTTCGAAGAATCTACTGTTTAAAGAGTAATAGAATATCCATGAAAAATAAAACTGTATTATCGTTTATCTTTTTAGTTTTGATGACCATGAGCGCACTTGCGCAGGGTCGTTTTCCCGACGGAACACCTATTTCAGATTGGTTTACTAAAGTCCAGGAAACACGAATTGAAACGTTAGGTAAAGCCTACCGCATTACTGACTACGGTGTGCTACACGATAGCACAAGTTTGCAGACCGAGAAGATACAGGCTGTAATTGATAAAGCTTACGAGAATGGTGGCGGCGTGGTCGTAATTCCTATGGGTACGTACCTGAGTGGTTCGTTATTTTTTAAACCGAATACCCATCTGCATTTGGAAGAAGGTGCCGTTTTAAAGGGGAGTGATGATATCAGCAATTTCGCCTTGCTAGAAACCCGCATGGAGGGCCAAACAGTTAAATATTTCTCGGCGTTAGTGAATGCCGATAACGTTGATGGCTTTACCGTATCGGGCTCTGGTGCGCTCGACGGTAACGGCTTACGATACTGGAAAGCATTTTGGTTACGCCGCAGCTTCAACCCGGATTGTACGAATATGGATGAGATGCGTCCGCGGATATTATATGTATCTAATTCGAAGGATGTGCAGATCTCCGGTATAAAGATGAGAAACTCACCGTTTTGGACCTCACATTATTACCGTTGCGAGAACTTGAAGCTTCTCGATCTCCACATTTCCGCACCAGAGAAACCGGTAAAAGCACCGAGCTCCGATGCTATCGATCTGGATGTATGTCATAATGTTCTTATCAAGAACTGCTACCTTTCGGTTAATGATGATGCTATCGCCCTCAAGGGCGGAAAGGGCCCACATGCTGATAAAGATCCGAACAATGGTGCCAACTACAATATAATTATCGAAAACTCTGTTTTTGGATTTTGTCATAGCGCCCTAACGTGTGGTAGTGAATCTATTCATAGTTACAATATTATTTTTAGGAATAACACCTTGAATAAGGCTAAAAAATTATTACAGCTTAAGATGCGTCCGGACACGCCTCAACTATACGAATTTATCGTATTAGAGAATGTGAAAGGAAATGTGGGAAGTATGCTTTTTGTAAAGCCGTGGACTCAATTTTTTGATTTAAAAGGAGAAGAGGGCATCAAGAAATCTTTCGCGAAAAATATTACGCTCTCAAATATCGAGTTGGATGTCAATATTTTGTTCGATGTGGTTAATTCAAACCAATACGAGCTTTCTAATTTCGTGTTTGAGAAAATGAACATTCAAGCCAATAAGCCGGAAATTCACCAAGACTATATTAAAAACTTTACAATAAACGATGTAACGGTGAATAATAACGCTCTCAAGTCGAATTAATACTTGTAGCCTCTCTAACCTAACTTTAAAAAGATGTATAAACATCCTATTCATACTTCAAGGGTAACGCAAGGGAAAATACTTATCCTTACGCTTGCGCTGCTACTATTAGGCGGCGCTGTACGCGCGCAGCGCTACATGGAATACCTTGATCGAGGGATGGTAGGGGTAAAAACCAGTAACTCGTCTTCATTTATTAGTTGGCGTTTGCTAGCTTCCGATGAATTTGATACTCCGTTCCACCTTTACCGCCAATATGCGGGCGAATTAAAGGTCCGTTTAACTCAAGGGCCGCTAGTGACGAGTACTTGCTTTGAAGATAAGGATTTAGACCCCGGCAAAAGTGCGACCTATATCCTAACGCGGGTGGTTGGCGAGCAGGAGGTGACCGAATGTCAAATCCTCATCAAGCCGCAGGCTCCCGTTCAGCCTTATTTTGAAATCCCCATGAACACGCCGGAAGGCTATTCGCCAGGTGATATGTCCGTGGGAGATCTCGACGGGGATGGTAGCTACGAGCTTATCGTTCACCAGACGGGTAATGCCCACGATAATTCACATGTTGGGTTAACTGATAACGCGATTTTTCAAGCATATCGGCTCGACGGTACGATGCTATGGGAAATTGACTTAGGCGTAAATATTCGTGAAGGTGCACACTATACCCAGTTTATGGTTTATGACCTTGATAGCGATGGAAAAGCCGAATTTGTATGCAAGACGAGTGATGGAACACGTGACGGACAAGGGCGGGTAATCGGTGAGGCAGCAGCCGATTACCGAGTGCTTGATAGCAGCTCCCGACATTATGGACATATTCTGGAAGGTCCGGAGTATCTAACTGTATTTGACGGATTGACAGGTGGTGCGGTATCCTCTGTCGATTATTTACCTCAGCGTGGTGCGTTGAGTTCCTGGGGCGATAACAACGCGAATCGTAGTGAACGCTACCTTGCAGGTATCGCGTATTTAGACGGTATTCACCCGAGCCTAGTCATGACAAGGGGGTATTATGAGCGAACTTCGTTAGCGGCGTGGGATTACAAAGATAAAAAATTGGTTTCGCGCTGGGTGTTTGATACCAAGTCCGGTGAACATCCCTACGCGGGGCAGGGCTTCCACAGCCTAGCAGTCGCCGATGTGGATAGCGATGGTAAAGATGAAATTATTTTTGGCGCTATGTGTATCGACGATGATGGCACAGGTTTATATTCCACCGGATTAGGTCATGGCGATGCCCTTCACGTTTCGGATCTCGATCCGGATCGGGCTGGACTTGAAGTTTTTGGAATCCATGAGTTAAAAGGAGGGAAAAAAGGTGTCGGTGCCTCCTTAACAGATGCTAAAACAGGGGACATGCTCTTTCAGGGCGCTATCGATCAAGATGTTGCGCGCGGGGTGGCGGCTAATATAGACCCTAACCATCGCGGAGCTTATATGTGGTGGCTTGGATCAAAGCTCTATGACATGCAGGGGGAGATCGTAGGAGCGGCTCCTAGGCAAGCTAATTTTTTAATTTGGTGGGACGGCGATTTGAGTCGGGAGCTGCTTGATCATCAGTCGATCTCAAAATTTAAACAGGGCGTTATCTTCCAAGCCGAGGGCGCGACATCGAATAACGGTACCAAACGAACGCCAGCGCTCAGCGCCGATATCCTTGGCGATTGGCGGGAGGAGCTTATCCTCCGGCAAGCAGACAATCGGGCGATCAGAATATACACCACGAGTATCCCGACAAAGCATCGTTTATATACGCTGATGCATGACCCTGTATATCGTCTGGGGGTCGCGTGGCAAAACGTCGCGTACAACCAACCTCCTCATACAGGTTACTACCTTGGTACAGGGATGGACGAGCCTAAAATAAATGAAAATATTCGCATTGTTGATGCACGGAAGAATAGCGCCGTTCAGAGCCCCAAACCGCTCTACCGAGATCCCGTATACGACGGGGCTGCCGACCCTGTAGTCGTTTGGAACAAAGCGTTAAAGAGATGGTTTATGTTCTATACTAACCGGCGCGCAAATAAGGATGGTTTAACGGGTGTAGCGTGGGCCCATGGCACGGCAATAGGTATTGCCACCTCGCCCGATGGCGTGAGCTGGACCTACTTAGATACCGCTAAATTTGATGGACCTGATAAGATGGAGACCCTGTGGGCGCCTGAGGTGATAGAGCATGATGGAGTCTACCATATGTATTTAACGATCGTGCCGGGTGTGTTTGATGATTGGAATCACCCGCGGCACATCGCGCATTTCAGTAGTAACGATTTGCTGAGTTGGAATTACGAATCAACCCTAGCGCTTGCAAATAACAAAGTTATTGATGCGGCAGTAAAGGCGCTACCCGGAGGGGGATGGCGCATGTGGTACAATAATGAGAAAGATGGCAAATCGGTGTATTATGCCGATAGCGACGATTTATATCACTGGCACGATAAAGGTAAAGCGCTGCAAACAAGAGGCGAAGGGCCGAAAGTTTTCGCTTGGAAAGATTTCTATTGGATGGTTGTTGATACCTGGAAAGGACTCGCTATCTATAGATCGCAAGACATGAACGATTGGACGCGGCAGACGGAACTTATATTGTCGGATCCAGGTACGGGGCGAGATGATCAGGTGATTGGTGGACATGCGGACGTGCTCGTGGTGGGCGAACAGGCCTATATATATTATTTCACACATCCTGGTCGCAGAGCAGACAATAAGGATAAAGATTCATACGAGCAGCGGCGTAGCAGCATACAGATTGCGGCGCTTTCATTCGATAATGGAGTTATTAGATGCGACAGAAACCAAACGGTACCAGCATTTTCCAGAACCGACGTGCAGAAACATACTGCCCGATACACAACTACAGTTTTTCCATGACAAGAAGGAACTTGACCGTATTGCTTATTACAGGCTTTTTATTGTCGTTCACGATGCAGCATCGGCCCACAGTTTACCTGATTGGAGACTCTACTGTTCGTAACGATAATAAAGTAAATTGGGGATGGGGCAGTCTGCTTGCAAATTTTTTGGATACCACGCGGATTCAAGTGGACAACCAGGCGATGGCCGGACGCAGTACACGGACATTTCGAACGGAGGGGCGATGGGATCGGTTATTAGCCGTTATGAAGCCAGGCGATTATCTGTTGATTCAGTTTGGGCATAACGAAGGCAGTCCGCCTGATACCAGCCGCCAGGGATACCGTGGGGTACTAAAAGGAATTGGAAAGGATTCGTTGGTGCTCGACTGGGGAGACAATAAAAAGGAAACGGTGTATAGCTACGGCGAAAATCTACGACGATTCGTGCTACAGGCTAAAGCGTTCGGTGTGCAGCCGATCATTTTATCGATGATTCCTCGAAATCAGTGGGATGATTCGGGGACGGTAAAACGGGCAGATAAGGATTATGCACTTTGGGCCAGGCAAATCGCCGAGGAGCAACAAATTCCTTTTATTGACCTTAATGAAATTACTGCTAGGCGTTACGAGGAACTGGGACAACAGAAGGTGAAGGAATATTTTCCGCAGGATCATACCCACACTAATTATCAAGGCGCATTGCTAAATGCCAGATCGGTGATACAAGGCTTATTAGTAAGTGGGCACACATTAGTGAATTATATTCGGACAAATTAAATATGAGAAAGAAAAAGAAAGTTTTGGGAAACCTGGTGCCGCTTCTGCTATCCGTGATCATATTGAGCTCGTTTTTACCAGAGAGGGAAAAGCCGACTCTATTCATCATTGGAGATTCGACCGTTAAAAATGGTCAAGGTAAGGGCGGGAATGGACAGTGGGGGTGGGGAAGTCTCTTAGGTGAGTACTTTAGACCAAGCGACATCGAAGTGCGTAATAAAGCTTTAGGTGGTACCAGCAGCAGAACATTCTATAATAACCCAAAGTTGTGGCAACAGGTTCTCGATAGCATTCAACCTGGGGATTTTGTAATGATGCAGTTTGGGCATAATGATACTAGTCCGGTGGTGGATACAACGCGTGCACGGGGTACTTTTAAGGGCAATGGTGATAATTATGAAATTGTTAACAACCCATTATTGGAACAGAAAGAGGTCGTATATAGCTATGGTTTTTACCTGCGACGATTTATAAAAAATATACATGATAAAGGGGCGGTTGCGATCGTCTGTTCGCCAATACCACGCGATAGTTGGGTGGATGATCAGGTTCGTCGGAACGATTACCCTTTATGGGCAAAGCGGGCGGCCGATCAAATGGGGGCACTCTTTATTCCGCTGAATAGTTTAATTATTGATCATTATGAAAAAGAAGGGATGGAGCATGTTCACGCCACCTATTTTGGGGATCTTGATCATACCCATACAAGCTTAGATGGAGCGCGCCTGAACGCGGAAATACTCGAAGCTTTCATCGCTGAAAATGATCTTGCCGGACTCTCGGATTACCTACGTTGAAAATCTACATTGAGGTGTATCCAAAGAGGGACCCGTAGGAGGAACGATAACCTTTTTCTGGAGCGAGATGCAAGTAAAATATTATTGTCAAATTGAATTTATAAATACACTATTTACATGCCACAAATTAAAATATTCTGTTGTTTAATTGTCTTTTCCCTATTTCTTGGGATCGGCTGCGCGAGTAAACGTAATATACCGGTAGCACAACCCCAAAAGACCGAGATAATTGCTGTGCTTCGGCAAGCGAACGACTATTTTATGAATAAATGGCCGGATACAGGAGAACCATTATATACTACCCGCTGGCGTCCTAGTAATATTTGGACGCGCGCAGTGTATTACGAAGGTTTGCTGGCGTTAAATCAGGTTGATCCGCAGCGGCGGTACTATGATTATGCGGTAGACTGGGGTGAAAAACATCAGTGGGGAATGCGTAATGGGATCCAGACAAGAAATGCCGATGATCAAGCTTGTGGGCAAACCTACCTGGACCTTTATCAGATCGACCAGCAGGAAGAAAGAATTGCAGCGATAAAGGAAAATATTGATTTTATTATCTCTTCAGGAAAAATTGATGACTGGACCTGGGTGGACGCCATACAGATGGCTATGCCAGTGTATGCCAAGATGGGTGTTTTATTTGGGGATGAGAAGTATTTCGATTATATGCATCAACTCTATCTTTATTCGCGTAATGTGGAGGGCGGCGGTTTATATAATGCAGCCGATAAACTCTGGTGGCGTGATAAAGATTTTGTTTCGCCGTACAAGGAACCTAATGGAGAAGACTGTTATTGGTCGCGTGGAAATGGCTGGGTCGCTGCAGCACTGGTTCGCGTGTTAGAGGTGTTGCCCATCGATGCGCAGTACCGTGAGGTATATCTGCAGGACTACCAAGAATTGATGGCAGGCGCGCTTGCCGCACAGCGGGCCGACGGTTTTTGGAATGTCAGTATGCATGATCCAAGTAATTTTGGTGGCCGCGAAACCTCCGGTACAGCACTTTTTGTATATGGCATGGCTTGGGGGGTACGCAACGGCATACTCGACGCCTCGATATACAAACCCGCATTACACAGAGGTTGGACGGCAATGGTCCAGGAGGCTGTACATCCGTCGGGTTTCCTGGGGTACTTGCAAGGTACCGGGAAAGAACCCAAGGATGGCCAGCCTGTTAGTTTTTCGAGCGTTCCGGATTTCGAGGATTACGGTCTAGGATGTTTTCTATTAGCCGGGAGTGAAGTTTATAAGCTCCTTGATATAAAAGATTAAAATATGTGTGTGATAGTAAACGGTAATAGTTTGAAGTTATACATATTGTTGGTCTTTCTTGCGTTTTTTCAGGCGCGTGGCCAACGGCAACAACTGAGCTTTAATGCGGGATGGCGTCTGCATGTGGGGGAGTTACCGCAAGCACACGCTGCCGACTTCGATGATTCTCAGTGGGAGCAGGTGACCCTACCACATGCGTGGAACGAGAAAGAAGCCTTCGCTAAAGCCATCCACGAACATAGCACGAATGTCGCTTGGTATCGAAAGAAGTTTATCCTTCCCGACAATGTACCCTGGGACAAAGTGTTTTTGGAATTTGAAGGGTTGCGTCATGGCGCGGAATTTTATATTAATGGAAAATTTGCAGGGCGGCATGAAAACGGTGTGATGGCCGTTGGTATCGATATTTCAGAACAATTATTGCGAACAGGAGAGAATGTGATCAGCGTTCGTACCGATAATTCCTGGGATTATCTTGAAAACGATAGCCAGAGCCCTTATCAGTGGAACGACAAAAACTTCAATGCAAATTACGGTGGTATCCCCAAGAATGTATGGATTCATTTTACTTCGGCAGAATACCAGACGCTTCCGTTGTACGCTAATTTAGGTACTACGGGTGTATATGTTTATGCAAAAGATATCGATATTTCTGCAAAGACGCTCGAGTTGAACGTGGAGTCGCAAGTTCGAAATGAGACGCAAGTTTCAAAAAATGGTACCTTCTTAGTTCAGGTGCTTGACGCCGCGGGTAAACTAGTGAAAGAATTTGCTACCGATTACCAACTTAAGGCAGGCGAAACCAAAGTCCTTAAGGCCGTCGATAAGCTGCAAGAGGTGAACTTCTGGAACTGGGGCTATGGGTATTTATACACCGTAAAGACCAAACTTGTGCACCAAGGTACGGTCACCGATCAGGTAGACACAAAAACTGGATTTCGTAAAACGGACTTTCATTCGGGGATGGTTTATCTCAATGATCAGGTGTTGATGATGAAAGGCTATGCACAACGAACGAGTAATGAATGGCCTGCCGTTGGTCTTTCTGTTGCACCCTGGTTGAGTGATTATAGTAACAAGATGATGGTCGAGAGTGGTGCCAATTTGGTGCGATGGATGCATGTTACACCATGGAAGCAGGATGTCGAATCGTGTGACCGTGTTGGTTTAATGCAGATGTTACCTGCCGGGGATGCCGAGAAGGATGTTCAAGGACGTCGCTGGGAGCAGCGCAAAATGCTCATGCGTGATGCTATTGTGTATTTTCGCAATAGTCCGAGTGTACTTTTTTACGAGAGTGGCAACGAATCAATATCGGAAGAGCATATGGCCGAGATGATTGACATAAGAGACCAGTACGATCCCCACGGAGGACGGGCGATCGGATCCCGCGAGATGCTCGATAGTAAAATTGCTGAATACGGAGGGGAGATGCTTTATGTTAATAAATCGGCACGACACCCGATGATCGCTACAGAGTATATGCGCGATGAGGGGCTGCGGAAATACTGGGATGAATATACGTACCCCTATCATAAAGAGGGCGATGGTCCTCTTTACAAGGGCAATGATGCTAGTGATTACAATCGCAATCAAGACCAACACGCTATCCAAGCGGTACGTCGTTGGTGGGAATTTTACCGCGTTGGTCCCGGGACCGGCTCAAGGGTGAGCGCAGGCGGATTAAATATTATATTTTCGGATTCCAATACACATTTTAGAGGAGCCGAAAACTATCGTCGTAGTGGCGAGGTTGATGCGATGCGGATTCCTAAGGATGCCTTTTTTGCACACCAGGTGATGTGGGACGGTTGGGTAGCCCCGGATCCCACAGGCCTTCATATTATAGGACACTGGAATTATTCTCCAGGAATTAAGAAAGATATTTTCGTGGTGAGCGCAGCCGCCAAGGTAGAGCTTTTTGTGAATGATCAAAGTCAAGGTTTAGGCACACGTTCTGACGGGTTTTTATTTACCTTTCCCAATATTAACTTCAAGGAAGGAGTTATTAAAGCTCAATCTTTCGACGATAAGGGCAATATGCTTAACGAATCCGCCATACATACCGCTGGCCGGCCGCATCATGTGAAGCTTAACTATAAACACGGGCCGAATGGACTTTATGCCGATGGGAATGATATGGTTTTGGTGGAAGTAGAAGTGGTTGATAAGCAAGGGCGCCGTTGCCCGATCGCAACCAATATGATTGATTTCTCTTTCCACGGCCCGATGGAGTGGCTCGGAGGGATTGCGCAAGGTCCTGATAATTATGTCCTCAGTGAATCATTGCCGGTGGAAGGAGGGGTGAATAGAGTCTTGCTTCGAACGCGCTATATGCAGGAAGGGATAACGAAACTTTATGCGCACTCGAATGGACTTTCCTCCGATAGTATAACATGGGCAGTTACACCGATAGAGGAAAATAACGACTTGTTTGTAAAGCAGTCTAACCGAGGATTGCCGTCAAATCTCGATCGTGGTGAAGGGTTGAATGAGTCAGCATTAGATCCGGTGCGTAAAAGTTTACCCATTAAACAGGCCAAGGCAGGGGCTAACAGTGCACAGGTTGGCGCTTCGTTTGACGACAATGAACTCTCTGATTGGGCAAACGATGGGGTGCTGGAAAACGGTTGGGTGGAATTCACCTTAGAAGAAACCGCCAGGGTCGATGAGCTTGAAATTAAGTTTAACAACTTTCGTACGCGCAGCTATCCGATTAGCGTGTTTATCGACGATAAACTCGTATTTGTCGGGCGATCGAAGACTTCATTAGGTTACGATTGTATTTCCCTGGAGCCCACCCGTGGACGCCGAGTGAAAATACAATTGAACGCCGCCGCTCAACTAGCGGGTGAGAATATGCATGCCGAGATCGGCGGCAAGAAATTGGATGATGGCGTCGCACGCGAGGAGGCGTCGTCCTCGCAAATTTTAAGTATTATTGAAATTGATATTTACCAAAGGATTAAATAATGGAAAAGATTGCATTTAAGATGAAATTGAAGCCCGGAATGCGGGAGGAGTACGAGCGGCGACATGCAGCGCTATGGCCTGAAATGGTTTCCTTATTAAGCGAAAATGGTATTAGCGATTACAGTATTTTTTTGGATGAACAGACCGACACATTATTCGCTGTACAGTGTCTTACTAAAGGATCTTCGCAGGATTTAGGAGGTAATGAACTCGTGCAACGCTGGTGGAAATATATGGCCGATTTGATGGATACCAATCCGGATTTTTCACCCGTTACCATCCCTTTAATTCCAATGTTTCATCTTGATTAAATGAGCAGAATGAACAAAATTTTTATAGCATTACTTTGCATTTGTAGTTGGTGCACGAATCCCGCTGCAGGGCAAGCACTGTGGCCTGAGGTGACCAAAGAGATGAAACCCTGGACACGATGGTGGTGGTTGGGTTCGGCCGTGGATAAGGAAAATATTCAACGCGAGTTAGACCTGTTTAATAAGGCCGGGTTTGGTGGTGTTGAAGTGACACCTATTTATGGCGCCAAGGGATACGAATCGCGCTATATTCCGTTTCTTTCGCCTGAGTGGATGGATATTCTTGATTACACCACCCGTACAGCCGAGGCACTTACAATGGGTGTGGACATGAATCTTGGAACCGGCTGGCCCTTTGGAGGTCCTCAAGTAAGCCAGGAGCAGGCTGCTACAAAGCTCTTTTTGGATGAGATACCTTTAGAAAAAGGAGAGACTATAAAGTTCCCTATCAAAGTAAGCGATCCTAAGCAAACCTATGTGCATCTAAAAGCCCTTCGTGCTTTTGATAGTTCGGGCGCGGAAATAAACTTAGATCAATACCTAGATGACACTATAGGAAGTTGGAGCGCACCATCAAAGGTGCGGTTAATAGCGCTGTTTTCAGGTCGTACGCGTCAACAAGTGAAGCGAGCCGCACCTGGAGGTCAGGGGTATACCCTGGATCACCTGGGATCAGCGCCGGTGCAGGCATATTTTGAGCGTTTTAGAAAAGCTTTCGGTGGTCGCAAACTGAACGTAGAAAATTTTTTCAACGATAGTTATGAAGTGTATGGAGCCAATTGGACGGAAGGCTTTCTTGAGGAATTTTCATCACGCAAACATTACAAACTCGAAGATCATCTACTTGCATTTTCTGGGCTTGGAACGGAATCGGATTTAGAAAAGCGCGTGAAGGCAGACTATCGGGAGGTTGTAAGTGACGTGCTGCGCGCAAATTTTTTAATTCCATTTACCGAGTTTGCCCATGAGAACGGAGCTTTGTCTCGTAATCAGGCGCACGGCTCGCCCGGTAACCTCATCGATTTGTATGCCAGTACTGATATTGCAGAATGCGAAACATTTGGCTCGAGCGCTTTTGATATCCCTGGCTTGCGCCGTGATTCGAACGATGTACGTAACGTGGATCCTGATCCGATGATGTTTAAATTCGCCTCGTCGGCTACGCACACCGCCGGTCGGAAATATACAAGTTCGGAGACATTTACATGGCTGACAGAACATTTTAAGACCGCGCTCTCACAAACCAAACCGGAAGTGGAACAGCTATTTCTAGCAGGTGTGAATCATGTGTTTTATCATGGCACGACCTATTCGCCGCAAGATGTTCCGTACCCGGGTTGGCTGTTTTACGCGTCCGTAAATTTCACGACCAATAATTCCTTTTGGCCGCATTTGAAAGGACTAAATCAGTACGTTACACGTGTGCAGTCTGTCTTGCAAACAACCAAAGCGGATAACGAGCTGTTGGTCTATTGGCCGATCTATGACGTATGGCACGACACCAATAGCGCATTTAAAACGCTTTCGGTGCACCATGTTGATCAATGGCTCCATCCAACGGAATTTTATAAGCAGAGTGTTAACTTGCAGCGCCGCGGCTACAGCTTCGATTTTGTGAGTGATGCGATATTGTCGGGATCGAATGTTCACGAAAATAAAATTCAAACGGCGGACGCTGCACACCCCTACAAAGCATTATACATTCCGTCTAGCCACTATTTCTCAGAGAAAACGATGGCCGCTATTTTAGAACTTGCAGAAAATGGGGCAACGGTCGTATTTGAATCCCTGCCGGCAGATGTACCAGGTCTTGCCGATTTGCAGGCACGCCGTCAGCGTCTACAACAGCTTATCAAAACATTAGGATTTAACGGTCAGGATGCCAACCAATATACAAAATACGGCAAAGGTAAAGTTTATCTGACGCGTGATGCTTACTCTGCATTCGAAACAGAGCAAATTTTCGCCGAAGGGATCACCAGGACGGGGTTAAAGTTCGCCCGACGCGTGAACGAAAATGGATACTATTATTACATGGTGAACCATACTGCAGAGACTATTGACAGGTCTATTCGCCTTTTAAATAAAGCGGCAAATTACGTTTTACTCGATCCACAGACAGGACAGACATTTTCCTTACCGGTGAACGATCGGGGGGAGGTTCGTTTGCAAATTCCTGCAGGCTACGCTTGGGTCGTTCTGGCGGCGAAAAAGAGTGTTACATTGCCTGATTATCAGTATATAGACCAGCTGCGCGAGGTTGCTGTCTTCAACCAACCTTGGGAAGTGTCCTTCATTCATGGAGGTCCGAAATTACCGAAGAGCCGCAAGATCGATGCGCCAAGCTTCTGGACGAGTTGGGACGACCAACAGGCAAATAGTTTTGCGGGTACGGCAGCCTATCAAACGAACATTTCCCTAGAGAAACGGGATGGGAAATCATATCGACTGAATTTAGGGAAGGTTGGCCACAGTGCTGAGCTGATTATAAATGGAAAGCGAGCCGGCATCTTATGGGCGTACCCTTTTGAGCTGGATATCACTCCGTTACTTACGACAGGTACGAACACCATTCGTATCGAGGTTGCCGGATTAATGGCGAACCGGATGCGCGATATGGATAAGAAAGAGATACAGTGGCGAAACTATCATGAGATAAATTTTGTGAATATCAATTACAAAGATTTTGACGCAAGTGTATGGCCAGTTATGGATAATGGTCTTCAGGGTCCAGTGCGCTTACTAGAATATTAAATATTTTTAAATTAATCAGGCGGCTACCGGGTTGGGTAGCCGCTTTTTTTTTGGGGTCAAATGCGCTGGTTTACGCTGTTTGAAGCAGCATCTTGCCTTGGGAGCCATACTTCTGGAAACTGGGTGGGCGAATTGGTGCTTACGGTACAGGTCTTTCTTGTTTGAGCTTTGTTACTTAATTTATGTTTATCGCGCCTCCTTAGTGGTTGAATATTATGTTATTGACCGCATTGCACAAGATGTTCGCTTTCGGGCATGAAACCACATGACGGTTATCTTTTTTTGACTTGCTACATTAGGAAATCGTTAACTATTATTACAAATATAAGTCCTAATATTAATTCTATGTTTACAAAAAATTGGTTAAGATACTTGCTCGTTCCTTTGGTCTGTTGTTGGTCAACAATTTATGCTCAAGAGCTATTACACGGGACCGTGCAGGATCTTTCGCAGTCTCCTATAGTGGGAGCTTCGATTAACGTGGTGGGGCACAGTGATCGTGCCACTTCTTCGGACACAAATGGAGCTTTTGTTATCGCGGTCAAACTCGGCGAAACACTACAATTTACGTCCGTCGAATATCAAACGCAAACTTTTAAAGTTGCCTCGATGCAACCGATTACAATAACTCTACAGGCGCAAGATGAGCTTCTTGACGAGGTCGTAGTTATCGGTTATGGATCGCAACGTCGTTCTAATTTAGTCGCACCGGTTTCAAAGTTTAATGCGGAGGGATTGGAGGAGCGTCCTGTTGCGCGCGTCGACCAAGCACTTGTGGGGCAGATGTCAGGTGTACGGGTGAAACAAACCACTGGTATACCCGGAAAAGGCATGAGTGTCCAGGTACGCGGTTCTGGGTCGATTACTGCCGGTAGCGAGCCTCTTTACGTTGTTGACGGCTTCCCGCTTAATACAGAGGGGCCTAATGGATCGGGGAATTACAGCAGCGGAAACCCCTTAGATAATATGAACCCCAGCGACATTGCATCGGTGGAGGTACTTAAAGATGCTTCTGCGGCGGCTATTTATGGTTCGCGTGCCGCAAATGGCGTTGTGCTCATTACCACGAAAAGGGGTAAATCGGGTGAGGCAAAAATAAATTTCAATACCTACGTCGGATCTTCCAAGGCGTACAAGACACTCGATATGTTGAGTCCTACCGAGTGGATGGACCGCTCTATTGAGATGACAAATGCCCAGTGGGTTGCATCGGGTTCGGGAAGAACAGCTTCCCAGACCGTGGATGAACGCCGGGATATATTGGGACTTGCCCCCGGAACATACAACACGACCTACATGTATGATGAGCGTTGGGATCAACAGGGCTATCCTGGGTTATATTTGATCGACTGGCAAGATGAAGTGTACCGCAACGGATTGGTTCAAAATTACCAGCTTGCAGCGTCCGGTGGTACCGATCACGTGAATTATTACGTTTCAGGAAACTATATGGATCAAAAGGCGATCGTTAAAGGGATTGACTACAAGAACTACTCGATGCGGGCAAATGTGGATGTAAAAGCAAATGATAAGATCACTCTGGGTATGAATCTGGCACCGACTTATTCTATTCAGAATGACCCCGGTACCGAGGGGAAAGACAATATTATGCACCAAGTATATTCCATGAGTCCCGTGCAGGAACAGCCGGCTGGTCTGGTTAATGTATTTGAAAATGATAAATACCCGTGGAGCACCTCGACAAATGACCCACTGGCGAAATTAACCAACAATATTGGAGAGAATAAAACGACCCGGATCCTGGCTACCGTATACGGCTCATACAAGATCCTGGACAACCTTACTTTCAAGACGACGGTCAACTACGATCATACCGATAGGAATGCTTTTAGTTTTCGGCCGTATACCATTGGTAGTACGCTTGAAAACCGGTTAAGAAAACCTAATGAAGCGACTTATGGCGCCGATAATAAGTTTACTAAACAAACATTTGTCAATGAAAATACGCTAAACTATGACTTAGAGGTCGGTAAACACAGTATAAATGCACTATTAGGGCACGCTTATAATTACTACCGTTTTGACGCATCTTCGATTTCTTCACAAGGCGGATATACAAACAGCTCGATCAAAACGTTGAACGCAGCGGTATCGACGGTCGCTTCAACCGAGGCCTCGAAAAACTTGATGATTTCCTATTTTGGCCGCGTGCAATATGCTTACAATGATAAATATTTGCTATCTACAAGTATGCGACGTGACGGATCGTCTCGGTTTGGGTTAAACACAAAATGGGGCTGGTTTCCGTCAATGTCAGTAGGCTGGAGACTCTCTGAAGAATCATTTTTAAAGGGAAAGAATATTTTTCAAGATTTAAAGCTTAGAGCAAGCTACGGAGAATCAGGGAATAATAACATCGGTGACTATAGCTCTATTGCACTGCTTGACTTCTACAGCTATGCCTGGGGAGAGAATTTAGGTTCCGGTCAAGCGCCAAGCAATATCATTAATCCAGATTTGACCTGGGAGAAATCAAGAACGTATGACGTGGGTGTCGATTTCGCTGTGCTGGACTCACGCCTGTCGGGATCATTTGATTGGTATAAACGCAATAGCAGCAACCTATTGTTGAACGTGCCTACCATGTATTCAACAGGTTTCTCCTCCTTTTTGGATAATGCCGGCGAGGTGGCGAGCAAGGGATGGGATTTGGAACTAACCTCCCGAAATATCCAGCGTAGCGACTTTTCATGGTCCACTTCACTTAATATTTCTCATAATAGCAATAAAGTCACCAAGCTCGTTGGTGATCAACAAGAGATACTTATTCCTTCGTCTTTTGATATCGAACATTCGATTTTACGTGTGGGGGAACCCATGTATAGTATTTATGTCGTTCAACAGGACGGTATTTTATCTCAACAAGATATTGACAGAGGTGCTGCGTTATATGGGACGCAGAAAGCTGGGGATCCACGTTACGTGGATGCCAACGGTGATAATGTTATTGATGCCAATGACCGGGTTATTGTTGGTCACCCGAATCCGGATTATGTTTGGGGAATCACCAATAATTTCAAATACAAGAATTTCGATTTGAGTTTTATGTTTCAAGGCCAACAAGGGGGGCATATTTACTCGCTACTAGGACGCGCACTTGGCCGTACTGGGCAGGGCGCTACGGACAATGCTTTAGGATTTTTTCGTGACCGCTGGCGCTCAGAAGAAGATCCAGGGGGAGGGCGTGTAGGTGCAGCATATTCAACGTTTGGGCGAATCAAGAATACGGACTGGTTGTATTCCTCGGATTACTGGCGCCTGAGAAATGTAACGTTTGGTTATAATTTCAAGGACCTTAAACTTGGCGGAAGTTCGCAGCTTAATGCCGGAAGATTGTATGTAACTCTAGAGAATTTTTGGGGGCACGATAAATACGACGGAGGCTTGAATCCAGAATCGGCCAATACGAACCTTAGCGGGAGTACGACTTTTCCTGAAGCGGGTGACTACGGCGGATTAGCCTTACCCAAGACCTTTACATTTGGTATTAATTTAACATTTTAAGATCATGAGAAAGATATTATATATAACGTTGAGTTTAGGCCTGCTGTCATCTTGTGACATAGACCTGGATCAACAGCCAATTTCGGAAGCATCCTCAGAAACCTACTTTGTTACCGTGAATGATTTCACCCAAGGGCTAAATGCGGTATACAGCTCCACACGGGGCTATCCCGATAGACTTATGAACCTCTCCGAGACGCGTTCAGATAACCTTTATGCAATTTCCGATGGCGGGGTGCGTGATTGGGAAGGGATAAACAGTTTTCACAAAACGATTGATGCCAACCCTTACGTAACGGAAGCATGGCAAACTAATTATACGGGCATCTTCCGCGCGAATAATTTTCTAGAACAGTTACAGACTAAAGGAGAGAATGTCATTATTGATGCGGATGTGCGTACACAGATGGAAGGGGAGGCGCGCTTTTTACGTGCTTTTTATTACTTCGATCTCATTCGTTACTTTGGGCAGGTGCCTTTGATTGATCATGTAGTTGAGGCTGCCGAAGCGAAAACAATTCCGCGCAGTGCTGTTGCGGAAGTTTACAATTTTATTATTCAGGACCTTACTCAGTCCGCCGATATGCTGCCTGCCAAGAGTGAGTACGAAGGTGCAGAAAAAGGACGCGTGAGTAAGCACGCCGCAAAAATGCTATTAGCGCTCGTGTATATGACGCGCTCGGGACCAGATTTGGGAGTACAGGGCGCGGGAATGAATAGTGGTGAGTGGGACCAAGCAGCCGTACTTTTGAATGAAATCATAGCAAGTAATGAATATCAGTTACTAGACTCGTATTCCGAGATATTCGATTACGCCAAAGAGCGGAATGATGAGGTAATCTTTAATATTGAGTATGCTACGGGATTGACTCCGGTTGCCGGAGCCACATTTCCGTGGGTGCTGGTACCCGACACTTGGTTTCAATCGGAAGGCTTCGCTACACAAGGCGGATTGACGATTCGTCCGGTATCGACCGATCTTTTGAATACATTTGAACCGGACGACATTCGCAAAAGCTTCGGTATTCAACAAGGCTATAAAAACGGCACGGTAGTAGAGAACCGAGCTTTTATTAAAAAGTTTGTGGATCTGAATAATGTTCCAACCTCCAGCCGGATGGATTGGCCGATAAATTACATTGTCTTTCGCTATACCGACCTGTTGCTGCTAAAAGCGGAATGCGTGTTGAACGGTGCTGCTGGATCCGTGGTGAACGATGTGGACGTTGTTGTAAATAAAGTGCGCGAGCGGGCAGGTATTAGCGATGATTTGACTGATGTGTCAAAGGAACAGTTGCTGGCCGAACGGCGGCGTGAATTTATTGGAGAAGGGGTACGTTGGTTTGACCTTATCCGTTCGGGCACTATCGAGCAAACGATGAGTAGCTGGATTGAGGCGGAAGATGGGGGACGACAGATGCAAAGTTTTAACGTGAATTATGTGTTATATCCTGTGCCGCAATCGGAATTAAATACAAGCCCGGGTTTGTATGAGCAGAATATGGGTTATTGAGCGGGTTAGAGAATACAATCAATATGCATGAGCAGTTAGTTTCACCCCACGGAAACTAGCTGCTTTTTTTTGTTTTTGTTTTCAGAAATTGTTGACAAACCAGCACGCCGCGGCTAATTAAAATTGGAAATTAATCTAAAAAAGTGTTTCTTTAGCGTGCCGTATGTAAACACATGTCATGAACAATATTGATTTTATTAAGAGTATTCAGATAAGTGACTTTTCCTCAACACCTAAATATCTACAGCTCGCCGATGCAGTCACCGATGGAGTGCGCAATAAGCAACTGAAGCTTGGCGATATATTGCCTTCTATTAACGAATTAAGTGTGCACCTTGATATTTCACGTGATACGGTTGAAAAAGGTTATAAGCATTTGAAAACTCTTAATATTATTTCATCCACCCCTGGCAAAGGGTACTTTGTAGCTAACGCTGAAGTGATAAGCAAGCACAAGATCGCCCTGTTTCTCAATAAACTTAGCGCACATAAAAAAATTGTTTATGATGCATTCGCCCGTGAATTGGGGGAGGCTGCTTCTTTAGATTTGTTTGTTTATAATAGTGATATATCACATTTACGTACCCTGCTGTTAAACCTCACAAAAAATTACGACCGTTACGTTGTTTTCCCACACTTTAAGGAAGGCCGCGATCAAGCTGCTGGAGTCTTGGCGAGTATTCCCCAGGATAAGTTACTGCTCCTGGGAAAGAAAATTGAGGGAATGGAAGCCTGTGATGCGGTCTTTGAAAATTATGAAAAAGATATCTTTGGAGCTTTAGAGAAGGCGCAAGAGTCGCTCTCGTGTTACAGCCGTTTGAAGCTCGTATTTCCGGATAATACCGACTACCCGAAAGCTATTATAAAAGGATTCTATAAGTTTTGCCAACAGTATGGATTCGACCATATTTTAGTCGATAACCTGAACGATGAACATATCAAAAAAGGTGAATGCTATATCAACATCGCCGAGAATGATTTAGTACTTATTCTTGAGAAGTGCATCGAAAAAGGTTTTAAAGTTGGTAAAGATATTGGTGTCATTTCCTATAATGAAACACCGCTGAAAAAGTTTATTCTTAATGGTATAACCACTATATCTACCGACTTCGAGTTGATGGGTAAATACGCTGCCCAGATTATCATTGAACAAGAAAAGAGACAAGTAGAAGTTCCTTTTTACATCAATATTCGCCCTTCAATTTAATTCATTTTCAACCCGCACAGGATGCGGCAGGTTGCGGCCTCTATATGCTTTCTTTACCTTGGATACTAGAAATTCAAAATAGTATTTTGTTAACCAATTTTTAAGGAAAAGTAAATCAATTAAGCATAATTTTCGAACGGTCTATACCTTGCCTGCAATTTCTTTTGCGCGTGTTAGTGTTAATCCTTCTCGTTGTAAGCTATTAATTGTAGAAACGACATTTAACACCGAATCGGTATGCGCCCATGTTGCTCTTCTGATTTTTCATTGGTGGCAAACTATTTATGGATAAAACAATCAATTATAAAAGTTAAAATCTTGATCATGCAAATGAAACAAAATGTGATTGAAGGCGGGGTAGGCTTGTTTATGAAGCAATTTATGCTTGTCTTTTTAGGGGTATTGCTGGCATTCCCCTCATCGGCGCAGACGGCAGTTTCGGGCGACGTAAAGGATGAATTAGGCGGCGCCTTGGTTGGTGTGACGATCACTCTCAAGGGGAGCACGACTGCCACAACGAGTAACAGTACAGGCGCATTTGTCCTGCAAGTACCGGCATCGGCGACACTGGTTTTTAAGATGCTCGGGTATCAGCAAAAAGAGGTTCCAATTGCGAATCAAAATAGGCTGTCTGTTGTTTTGAGTGAATCGAGTGAGCTTGTTGAGGAAGTGGTGGTCGTGGGTTATAACGTTGTTAAACGTTCGGATCTCACCGGATCGATCACTTCGATCGGGAGTGAAGAAATTACCGCCATGCCAGTGACCAACTCGTTGCAGGCCTTACAAGGACGCACGGCGGGGGTTGATGTAACCTCTAATGAACGTCCCGGGGAAATGGGCCAGATTCGCGTGCGCGGGAACCGCTCATTACTGGCTTCAAATTCGCCACTGTATGTGGTGGACGGCGTTCCGCTGAGTTCCGGGGGGATTGAATTTATTAATCCCAAAGACATTGCCACAATGGACGTTTTGAAGGATGCTTCGGCAACAGCTATTTACGGATCTCGCGGGGCCAACGGTGTGATCATCGTTACCACCAAACGAGGAAGCGCAGGACGGTTGACCTTAGATTATTCGGGAACAACGACAATCGAGAATCTACAGGATCGAACAGAGATGATGGATGCGGCACAATATATACAGTTTAGAAGGAATGCCTACCGTCAAGACGGGAAATATCCCGCCCAACCTGATCAAGCGCGCGACCAAGAGATTTTTGGTTCTGACCCCACAGCGTGGGCCAATGTATTAAAGGGTTGGGCAAACGGCGCTTGGGATCCGTCGGCCGTTTCTACTACCGACTGGACCGATTACGTGACGCAAACTGGATTTACCCAGGATCATATCCTGTCTGCTTCCGGGGGAACCGATAAAATGCAGGCTTACGGGTCATTTGGTTACCTCAAACAGGATGGCACCCAGCTCGGGCAAGATTATCAGCGTTATTCGGGAAAAATGAGTGTTGATATCACGCCGGTAGATTGGTTTAAACTGGGGGCGGTGATGAATACCACCTTTGGTGATCAAAACTATGGTTTCGCTACCAGTAACGCCACGGGGCCGGGAAACCTTTATTTTGCAGCGCAGGGAATGCTTCCTTATGCGCAACCCTACGATGATGATGGTAACAGAATTAATCTCCCGGGTGGCGATGTAAATATTCAAAACCCGATTCTGGAGGCAGATTATAATATAAATGAAAGACACGTATGGCGGAATTTCGGAAACATTTTTGCCGAGGTTGAGCCGATGGCAGGTCTACGTTACCGCGTGAACTTCGGCCCCGATTACTATAGTAACCGCAACGGCCGTTTTATGGATGCCAATTCCATAAATAGGGGCGCTGGCGAGCCCGGGTCGACTAACTATGCGCAGCTCAATAATACGATGCGTTTTTCGTGGACTTTAGATAACCTGATTTATTATAATCGCACATTTAATAAACATAACGCTGGACTAACGATCTTACAAAGTGCGACTTCCACGCGTACAGAGACTTCTTCGATGACGGCATCAAACTTACCATGGGACAGTCAGAAGTGGTATCAACTAAATTCAGTAGATGCATTGGATCGCTTCTCGAGTGGCCTTGTGGAGAGTCAATTATCTTCGTATATGGTGCGGGGTAATTACGATTATGACGGCAAATATTTATTTACTGGTTCGGTACGTTGGGATGGTTCCTCGGTGCTGGGTGATGGCTATAAATGGGACTGGTTCCCGTCGATGGCCTTAGCATGGCGTCTTGATAGGGAAGCATTTTTAGAAAATAGCAGTTGGGTGGATATGCTTAAAGCGCGTATCGGATACGGGGTCGTTGGAAATTCTTCTGTTGATCCGTACGGTACGCTGGGTGGGCTACAGACCCTTTACTATACCTGGGGAGCAATTGTAGAACCTGGCTACGTACCCTCCGACCCTTCCAGCGCTGATCCGCAACCGATGCCAAATAAGGAACTGGCGTGGGAACGGACCGCACAGATCAATTACGGCGTTGATTTCTCCCTCCTCGGCGCACGTGTATCGGGGTCTTTAGATTATTTCACATCCAAAACGACAAATTTATTATTAGCGCGGGAAATACCTTCAGTAAATGGATATACCTTTACGTATGATAATATAGGGTCTACCTCGAATAAAGGTGTCGAACTGACTTTAAACACGGTGAATATCACGAACCCAAATTTCACATGGGAGTCAACACTAAGCTTTACGCATACGCGCGACCGTATCGAAGAGCTCTCGTTGGGGAAAATGGATGAAGTGGGAAACGGGTGGTTTATTGGTGAGCGCCTTTCTGTTTATTATGATTACGTAAAAGAAGGCATCTGGCAGGATACTCCTGAAGACCGAGCCGAGATGGCGAAGTTTAACGCGGACAACAACGCAAACTTTGTCCCGGGTAGTATTAAGATCAAAGATTTAAACGGAGATTACATAATCGACGCCAACAACGATCGCAAGATTGTAGGCCACTCTACCCCAGACTGGAACTTTGGTTTCGGTAATACATTTACCTACAAGAATTTTGATCTTTCCTTCTTCATATACGGTAGAGGAGGTTTTATGATTGAGTCAGGGGAAGAGGTTTTGCAGGGGCGTTACGCTCAGCGTGTGGTGGACTACTGGACACCCGAAAACCCGACAAATAATTACCCTTCACCAAATTATGCAAGTGCGGCAGGGGATACTTATAAAAGTTCAATGAACTACCAAGACGGCACTTTCATAAAGCTTAGAAATGTATCATTTGGCTATTCATTCGGAGAAAGCGTGCTGGAACGCTTAAAGCTGTCCAAGCTACGGATTTATGCGCAGGCGATGAATCCAGGTTTGCTCTACTCGAAAGTAGATTGGATTGATCCTGATTTAGGTGGATCCACATTCAATAGAGGTGTTGTTTTTGGTTTGAATATAGGTTTGTAAAAGTATCAATTATGAAAATTTTAAGAAATAAATATACGTATTGCTTGCTTGCAGCGCTCCCATTTATGGCCATGCAAAGCTGTAACAAGGACTTTTTAGATGAGGATTTAATCACCGCGCGCAACACGAGCGACTTTGAAACCGTTACCGGACTTGAGGGTTTGGTTACAGGATTATACCAAACCTTAAAATTCCACTTTAATTATGAATGGGCCTACGCCACAACAAACTACGGTACCGATGAATTTTGGATTGGTGGAGACCGCACCAAAGAGATGTGGGGAACCTATAATGCAACCTTAAATAGCTTTACTGGAGAAACGGAGAACGTTTGGGATAATATGTACGGCGCTATAAATTCAGCCAATACAGTCATCGCTCAGGTGCCTGTAGTATATACCGCAGAGGGGCAGAAAAATACACGACTAGGAGAAGGATATTTTATGCGGGCATTCAATTACTTCAAGCTCGTTAAGCAGTACGGCGCTGTACCGCTCAAATTAGACCCTTCTTATACAGTTCAGCTGGACTTTATTCGCAACTCTGAGAAAGAAGTATACGATCAAATCATTAGCGACTTTACAAACGCCTACGAGCTACTTCCAGATGTTGGCGAGCAAGAGGGGCGCCTCACCAAATGGGCAGCAGCGCATTTTCTGGCCAAAGTACACCTGTTTCGTGCTAGTGAACTCTATGCGAGCTGGAATGGAGCAAGTCAACAAGAAGACCTGCAGAAGGCAGTTAGCTACGGGAAAATTGTTATTGAACAAAGCCCGCATAGCTTAGCGCAAGACTTCCGGGATTTATGGAACTATACAGCGCCCGACGGTGCGAACGAGCAGTTGTCAGAGGTGATACTTGCTGCCCAGTTTTCTAATAATACGGCGACAGCCGGTCGCTATGGCAATCAACTGCATTTACATTTTCCGTCGGTTTATCAAACGCTACCCGGTATGCAGCGCGATGTGTCTGGTGGACGGGAATTTCAGCGTCTTCGCACTTCGGATTATGCGGTCGATGTGTACGACCGCGTGAATGATTCACGCTTTTGGAAAAGCTTTAAGACGGAATATCTTTGCAATAAACCCGATGCCGCACCTGTTTGGGACGCGGCATCGGCGCCAAGCGTAGCAGATATCGGTAAACCCAAGTTTCTGGGTGGTCAGGTGTCTGTAAAATATATCGTTAACGATGCTGGAGACAACCGCTATACGGCCGAAAATATTAAAAAGCGTGCGCCCCACATGTTCGTACGCTACTTCAACGGTAACAATAAAGATTATAAAGGTGCGCATGGGAATTACGACGCAAGTCGTTATTTGACGATGTCTAAGTTCGCTGACGGATCACGGAATTCCGTTGCTAGTCAGTTCGGCAATAGAGATGGTATTTTGGCGCGCATCGGTGAAACTTATCTCATTGTGGCTGAAGCACTAGGGCGCCAAAGGAATTATGATCAGGCCTTAATGTACATCAATGCTATTCGCGAACGTGCCGCTTACAAGGCTGGCGAGGACCGTGCAGAGTATGTCGACGGAGGAATTGCTTATAAAACGAACGCCGTTGTCGCGCAAGGATCGCTCGTTTCCTTTTCGGATCGTAATACGTACTTTGAATCCAACAATATTGATCTAACCACTTCCGCTACAGTTAGCGAGATGCATATCGGCTCGCCCGCAGAGATTTGGAATGCAAGCGACCAATTTTATAAGGAGCTCGAGGTAAACTCCAACGAAGAGAAATTCATTGCTTTTATCCTTAATGAACGCTCGCGGGAGCTAATGGGTGAATTGATGCGCTGGGAAGATCTCGCGCGGACAAAGACTCTTGTGAAAAGGGCCCTGCAGTTTAATAACGAAGCGAGACCGACGGTAAATAAGCACTATTACCGTCCGATTCCGCAAAGCTTCCTAGACGTCGTACAGAAAGATGGCATACCGTTGAATAATGATGAGAAACAAGCGATGCAGAATCCGGGGTTTTGATAGCATCGCATTTTTAATAATATATTTTACAATAGTTGTTTTTCAGATCGGACATCTGGTAGGGTGGCCGATTTTATGTGCAATTGTAATAAATCTGTTGGACTTGGACAACGACCGTTCGTTGTGCGTTTTAAGAGCCTATTTAATCCATTCGGCAGGACAGGGCAGGACACGGTAGCTATGTGATTTTAATATATTGCGGATTAAATTGATGATGCTAACAAGAACTTCAGGGATAGTTATGCGCAAAAAAAATATGAACTCATTAGGCAGGAGGCAATTTATCGGCTCGGGTACATTTTTACTGTCGAGCATGTTGGTTGCTCCTAAACTTTGGGGGAATCCTGTGGCAGACCCGAGCGGTCCCACGCCCGCTTTTCGATTGAAGCCACTAGGGCGTACACTTGAATTAGAAGATTATTATATATGGTGCTCCTCACCCATTTGGGGTGAGGATGGAAAGGTTCACTTGTTTTATTCGCGATGGAAAAAGGATAGGGGAATGAGCGGGTGGATTCGCGGATCCGAAATTGCACATGCTGTGGCTGATTCGCCTTATGAGCCGTTCGTACATCAGGCAGTAGTGCTCGCGCCGCGCGATGGTTTTTGGGATAGCACCACCTGCCACAATCCGTTGATTAAAAAAGTGAACGGCAGCTATTACCTGTTTTATATGGGGAATTCCAACGGTAAAACCGACACCAAACGAATTGGTATTGCCCAGGCGAGTGATTTGGAAGGCCCTTGGACGCGGCCAGATGAGCCGTGTTTACTTCCCGGTGAATCGGGAGCTTGGGATGATCACTGCTCCACGAACCCAGCTTTTGTTCAAGGGGATGACGGTAAGTACTGGCTTTATTATAAATCATGGAACACCAAAGAATATGAACAGTCCACCGGATCAGTACGAGGAAACAGGAAATATGGGTTAGCAAAAGCGGATCATCCGCAGGGACCTTACCGAAAAGTGAGTGCGAATCCGGTTATTGATTTTTCGGCTCGCCCAGAAAACGCGCAGCTTGAAGATGCTTTCGTGTGGTGCCAGAACGGCACCTATTATATGATTGCTCGAGATATGGGTTTTTATAATCATGCTTTTGGATTACTCCTCACTTCATCCGACGGGATTGGGTGGTCGGAACCCACCGTGTCTTACCTTGATCTGCCAAGCTACCTACATGAAGGTCCGGCACCAAAACATTTGAAAAGATTTGGGCGGCTCGAACGCCCCATGTTACTGCTGAATCCCAAAACGGGCGAACCCCAATTTTTATTTGGCGCGAGTCAAGGCGGCACAGCACAAACCTCAACGACGGTGGCTTTTGAAATACTGTCTTATACTTTGTAAAATTTTATTAATACTATAATTATGAAAAAGTTTATCGCTTATTTAATGACCTTCCTGTTTGTTGGTGGCGTTTTTAGTCAGGAAAATCAATGGACGAATACCAAGGAAATATTAAATGAAGTAGCAGCACTTAAGAAGCAAATTACAAAACCTAGTTTTCGAAACAAAGATTATCTTATCACGGATTTTGGTGCTAAAGCTGACGGCATTACTAAAAATACCGAAATCATCAACAACCTGATCGCTACTTGTAGTGATGAAGGTGGTGGTCGGGTGCTCGTGCCAAAAGGAGTGTTTTTGACCGGTGCTATTTATCTAAAAAGTAATGTAAACCTGCATGTGAGTGAGGGAGCGACGTTACTGTTTTCGCGAGATAGCTCGGACTACCCCATGGTGTTTACGCGTTGGGAAGGGATGGAATGCATGAACTATTCACCCTTTATATACGCCTATCAAGAAGAAAATATTGCCATAACCGGTAAGGGCCTGCTCGACGGGAACGCAAACGCCGATCATTGGTGGTATTGGTGCGGAGCTCGCGCGTACGGCTGGAATGAATCCCGTCCAGGAGAGCAAAAACCTGCGCGTGCACGCTTGCACCAACAGATGGCTGATGAGGTGGATGCGAAAACACGTATTTATGGTGATGGACATTTCCTACGTCCTAATTTCGTACAGCCTTATCGCTGTAAGAATGTGTGGATCGCGGACGTGAAGATGGTGAATTCACCGATGTGGAATCTCAACCCCGTACTGTGTGAGAATGTGCTGATTGATGGTGTTCGTATTGTGAGCCATGGGCCGAACAATGACGGATGTGATCCAGAAGCAAGTAAAAATGTATGGATCAAGGACTGTTATTTCGATACGGGCGATGATTGTATAGCTATAAAATCAGGACGTGATGAAGACGGTCGTAATATTGGCCGCCCCGCAGAGAACCATATCATTGAAAACTGTTTCATGAAAGAAGGTCATGGAGGCGTGGTTATTGGTAGCGAGATTGCTGGTGGCGCACGAAATATCTATTCGCTAAACAATCAAATGGATAGTCCTAATCTAGACCGTGCGTTACGTCTTAAAACTAGCTCTAGTAGAGGCGGAACGATTGAAAATGTGTTTTTCTACAACACCAAAGTTGGTACCTACAAGGATGCTGCCGTGCGCTTTAATATGTTCTATGAAAAACCAGGAGAGCATATACCTACGATCCGTAATATTTGGGTAGAGAATTTAGAAGTGACAGACGGAGGAAAGTACGGCGTACTTTCGGCGGCCTATGAATCCTCTCCAGTTAGGGGGCTAACGATGATTAACTGCGTGATCAATGGGGTCGAAGAACCTTTCAAAGTTGATTATATGAAGGGAGTAAAGTTGCAGAAAGTGACGATAAACGGAAAAGCAGTTACTACATTTAATTAATGATGCTTAAAATGATTGTTACGGGTTGCCTATTGGGAGCGATCATGTGTGTAGGAACGGTGGTGGAGGGGCAATCAAAGCACTGGCAAAACAACGACCGGGAGCTGCACTATACCGAAGACCAAGGTGACTTTTTGCTAGTGAACGGTGCGTACCGATTTAACCGTGCTTTGTATGGCGATAATCGGGCCTCCCGCGTGGAAGCGGGCGACTTGCCGGAGTTTGCTTTGTATATGCCCGGTATGGGCGGCAATTTACAGTTTGCGCTCCAGCGAAAAGGAAGTATTAAAAAGCTCATCCACGCCCAGGGGATCCAGACTCGCTACCGTGCCGGCTCGATGATCTATCGTATTGAAGACCCGTACCTAGGAAAGGGGCATCTTGATATTGTGGTATTAGCGCAAGCTACTGCTGAAGGGATGGTCGTACGTATCGAGGCTACCGATATACCCGCTGAAACAAGTCTTATCGCTTTATTTGGGGGCGCCAGTGGCACGCGTTTTAGTCGTAACGGTGATATTGGTGCGGATCCTGAATCGGGCTTTTACTTACTAGGGGAATACTGTCGAAATAATACGTATACTGTCCAGGAGAATTTATTCGATCTCGTGTATTTGGGCCGTAAAAACGCCAAGCAATTTCTGCAAGGAAGTTTCACGGGAACCCAAGAGTTACGACTGGCCGATGCAACGCGATGGGAAACCCAGGGGAAATTAAAAGACGATCCGGCAAGTGCGACACCGCTCGTGTATGCCCGTTATGAAAATTTCAAAAATCCGATATACATACAAATCGCTATACCTCAAGAGGACCAGTCGCGGGTAGATGAAGCGCGCATTTTTGCAGATGCACAAACAAAAAGAGAGCAGCTTGCCAGCCGCGTTATCTTGCATACACCTGATCGATTTATTAATAATTTGGGGGCAACGATGGCTGTTGCCGCAGATGGAATTTGGGAGAACCCCACGTATTTACACGGCGCGGTCGCGTGGCGTATGCGCTTGAATGCCTGGAGAGGTGCTTATGTCGCGGATGCCTTAGGGTGGCATGATCGGGCAAAAGTACATTTTAGCAGCTATACAAATTCCCAGGTATTGCACCCCAAAACTGGCCCTGTAGTCATGGATACCGCGTTACATCTGGCTCGGCACATGGAAGAAATGGGAACGTCTATGTTCAGTAGTGGTTATATTTCGCGTCACCCAAATAACAATACGGTAGCGCATCATTATGATATGAATCTGGTGTTTTTTGATCAGATTTTTACCCATTTTGATCATACAGGTGATCGTGCATACTTGAAGGAGATATGGCCGAGTATTGTACGCCATTTGGCATGGGAGCGCCGTAATTTTGATCGTGATGGCGACGGATTGTATGATGCGTATTGCGCGATCTGGGCTAGCGATGGTTTGCAATATTCCGGCGGAGGAGTAAGCCATACTTCAGCGTATAATTTTCGGGCCAATACCGCAGCCGCTAAGCTTGCGCACATTTTAGGCCAAGACGCAACGGTATACGAGCAAGAAGCGCAGAAGATTGCAAACGCGCTCAAAAACATCTTATGGATGTCTGATAAAGGTCATTTCGCAGAGTTTCAAGACTTGCTGGGTAATAAGCTGTTGCACGATAAGCCGGGGATTTGGACGATATACCACGCTGCTGACGCGAATCTGCTCGACGCATTCGAAAACTACCAAAATCTACAATACGTACAAAACGAATTGCCGAAGATTCCTATATCGGTCCGAGGGCAGCAGCACCACGGGTTGTATACTTTGGCGACGACCAACTGGCAGCCTTACACGTGGTCGATCAATAATGTGTCGCTGGCCGAAAACTTGCAGGCTTCACTCGCGTACTGGCAAGCCGGAAGGCCAGAAGACGCTTACCATTTGTGGAAAAGCAATATCATCGAGAGTATGTACCACGGCATAAGTCCGGGTAACTTTCAACAGCTTTCTCATTATGATGCCTTCCGGGGAGAACTTTACCGTGATTTTGCCGACCCCATTGGTGTAGCTTCGCGCACACTGGTGGAGGGACTCTTTGGGGTACGCCCTAAGCTCATGGATGGAACAATTCATATTCGCCCGGGTTTCCCCGACGATTGGCAATACGCACAAATTAGTCTGCCCGAGTGGAGTTATGATTATAAAAAGGAGCAAAATGCCTTGACCTATACCTTGCGCACCAATTATGATCGCCCGGTAAAATTAGCAATGGAAATACCCGTAAATTTCAGTAGCATCACTTCGGTTACCGTAAACGGGAAGGAAGTGACATGGCACCGTAAAGCTAAATCCATCGGCCGGCCGTACGTTGTATTGGAAGCCGCGCAATCTAAAGAATTTAATGTGCAGGTCGTTGGCCGCGGGAAACTTTCGATTTCACCCGACTCCGTTTTGGAGCACGCCTACAGCGCTCCGATGGTTCTTGATCTTCCTCAAGGGCAACACACGCTGGCTATTTATGATCCACAACAGTTAATTAAAGAGCATCACGGAACATCGATTAGATTTAAAAATAAGGCACGCAAGGGGACTTTTTTTGTGCAAGTAGAGCAGGACGATATGAGCTGGTGGAAACCCTACAACGTAGCGCTTGTAGCTCCTGTTACGCATCGATTCGAGAAACAAGAAAATCAGCTCGACCTAATCATAACGAATATTGGCGAGTCTTCCTTAAGCGGTCAAATCACCGCGGCGGGTTTTCATAAGGACATTAAGCTTCGTGCAAACGCGGACGAGAAGCTCGTTATTCCAATAAGTGAGTTAAGCAATGGAACGAATCGGTTTACCTTTACTTTTGGACAGACAGCCTGGGAGGTCGATTACGTGGATTGGGAACTCACACAGGGCGAGAGCTTTTCAACCCAGGATTTATCGTCTTTCTACAATGCGCGTTTGAATCAGATATTTACCCAACAATATTTATCTCCCCGGCCTCAGGGGCCTACTTTGCAGCTCCCTTGGCAAGGGATTGGAAACTGGTGCTACCCGCTTACCACTGCTTCGATTGATGACAGTGGGATCATGGGAGCTAGAAAGGACAATCAGCTAACTTACCTTGGCGTACCCTTTGAAATCAAAGGAGATAACGCAAACGTTATTTTCACTAGTCAGTGGGATAATTATCCCAGCAGTACCCGCATTCCCCTGTCGGGAAGCGCTCGTAAGGCATATTTGCTCGTTGCGGGTTCGACAAACCCGATGCAGTCGCAGCTGGTTAACGCACAAGTGGAAGTTCGTTATAAAGACGGTACGACCGAATTGTTAGATTTGAAAAACCCGGAAAATTGGTGGCCCATCGAGCAGGATTTTCTCGACGACAACTATGCTTTTGAGGTGGACAATCAGCGGATACCCTACCGAATAGCGTTAAAAACGGGAGAGCTTTTTAAAGGCGGGCAATACAAAAACTACGGCGAAATTAAGGGCTATTCAACCCGGTCGATCGATGGCGGTGCGGCGAGCTTGCTAGATCTTCCGCTTAATCAAACGAAACAGTTAGAATCTCTAACATTAAAAGCAAGGGCTAACGATGTGATCGTTGGACTCATCGCCGCCACTTTATTACGGCCTTAAAAAAAGAATATTAATATGACAATACTTGTATTATTAAAACGATGAATATGAAGGGATATATAAATGTATGTTTGGTGGGATTACTCTTGTTCGGTTCCTGCCAGCAGAATGGAACGGGAAGCGCAATAGATCGCAAGACCGTCGTTGAGCGGCATAATGTGACCAATAATTCGATGGATACGCTCGCTTCCTTAACGGTTGGAAATGGTACTTTCGCTTATACCGTTGATGCCACAGGGATGCAGACTTTCGCCGACAAGTATGTCAATGGAGTGTCGCTGGGAACACAGTCCGAATGGGGTTGGAACAGCTTCGATAATGATCGGGATTATACATTTGACGAGACGTTAAAGTCCTACGACTTCAATAACGAAGGACGAGACGCGAAATATAGCATTCAGCATAAGGTTTCAGGCACTCGTGAGCAGCAAGCGACGGAGTATTTTCGCGTAAACCCGCACCGCCTACAGCTGGGTAATGTTGGCCTGGAGTTGCATCTTGCAAGTGGGGAGCTTGCTGGTGTTCAAGATATTCAAAATATCGAGCAGACTTTAGACCTGTGGACAGGGCTTATCCATTCTAAGTTTTCGCTGGAAGGACAGCCTGTCGAGGTATATACCGCGGCAGGGCAGGCTGCCGACCAAGCGGCGGTACAAGTAAGCTCCCCGCTGATTGCTAAAGGGCGTCTTAAGGTGTTTATCCGCTACCCATTTCCATCGGGGAAGTTTTTAGATGACGCTGCTTTTTATGGGAATACTGATGAGCATAGCACCAAGTTGATTGTTAATAGCCAGGAATCGGGCGTTATCTCGCATAAACTATCGGGCACAACGTACTTTACAGGTTTGCACTTTTCCAATGGACAGCTCAGCGAGCAGGATAAACATTATTTTGTTTATACCCCAGATCCAGAATTAGAAACCTTCGATTTTTCGTTTGCGTTTAATACGGGAAATAACTTTGAACTAGCGCCGATTGATTACGAAAGCACGCGTAAGCAAAGCACGACAGCATGGACCGAATTTTGGCAAAGTGGCGCCGCAGTCGATTTCGATGGCAGCACGGATCCGCGGGCACATGAATTGGAACGTCGCGTCGTTCTTTCACAGTATTTGACCAGGGTGCAGTGTGGTGGTAGCAATCCCCCGCAGGAAACGGGATTAACATTCAACAGCTGGTACGGCAAACCGCATACCGAGATGCACTGGTGGCACGGTGTTCACTTCGCGCTATGGGGGCGTGCGGAAATCATGGAGAAATCCTTGGATTATTACTTCCGTACGTTCGATAAAGCAAAAGCGCTTGCCGAACGCCAAGGCTATAAAGGTGTTCGCTGGATAAAAATGTCCGATAATGAGGGTAATGAAAGCCCTTCATCGGTCGCAGCGTTCCTAATCTGGCAGCAACCCCACGTTATCTACATGTCGGAGCTAGCTTACCGCGATCACAAAGACAAATCCGTGTTGGCGAAATACAAAGACATCGTATTTGCTACGGCCGAGTTTATGGCAGACTATGCTTATTACGACAAGGAGAAAGATCGTTACAACCTGGGACTGGGTGTTATCCCTGCACAGGAGGTATTTCCCGCGGCAAAAACAAGAAATCCGACTTATGAACTCGCTTATTGGGATTGGGCATTACGTACCGCCCAAAGCTGGAAAGAACGGTTAGGCGAACCGCGCGTAGCGACGTGGGACAGCGTGATCAACAAGCTGGCCGAGCTACCCGTGCAGGATGATGTTTATTTGGCAACAGAGACCGCAACGGACTCCTATACATTTCCCAAATGGATGACGGATCACCCATCGGTGTTGGGCGCTCTAGGCATGGTTCCCGAATCGCCTAAGCTTGATAAGGTCATCATGAAAAATACCTTAGAAACGGTTTGGGAAAAATGGTCCTGGGGAAACACATGGGGTTGGGATTTTCCGATGACAGCAATGAATGCGGCACGCCTAAATATGCCAGAAAGAGCGCTCGATGCACTTTTTATGGATATACAGACCAATACCTATCTAAAAAATGGACATAATTATCAGGACGGTAGGCTCCGACTCTATTTGCCGGGCAATGGGGGGCTTTTGACTGCCGTGGCGATGATGCTCGAAGGATGGGATACCTCGAGCGGCGATCTGCCAGGTTTTCCAAAGGACGGGACCTGGAAAATAAAGAAAGAAGGATTTAGCAAAATGCCTTAAAATGATGATGAAAAGATTAATTCTATTTACCTGCTTGTTTACTTTAACAGCAGGGGTTCACTCACAGGATTTTACGAGCAAGCAAGACGTTGTTCAACAGCTGCGGGCGGCCAACGCTTATTTTATGAATAAGTGGCCAGACCCAGGGAAGACAATCGTTACGAATAAAGAGCGGCGCGGAAATATTTGGACCCGAGGGGTCTACTACGAGGGGCTTATGGCATTTTATAAAATTGATACCGATCAGGAATATTACGACTACGCAGTCGACTGGGCGCAAAAGCACGACTGGAAGCCTGTACGGGGGGAGGTATACACGCGGCATGCCGATAACCAAAATTGCGGGATGACCTATATCGATCTATACCGTGCCGACCCACAGCCCGTTCGCATTCAGGCGATCAAGGAAAATATTGATTCAGTTATTCGAAGTGGCCGTGTGGATGATTGGACCTGGATTGATGCTATCCAAATGGCGATGCCGATCTATGTGAAGCTCGGGGTCACGTTTAACGATACTACATATTTCGATTACATGTATAAATTATATCACCATATAAAGTACAGTGAGGGAGGGACGGGGTTATATAATGCAGCGGATCAACTCTGGTGGCGCGATAAGGATTTTTTGCCTCCCTACAAGGAACCAAATGGTCAAGACTGTTATTGGTCTCGCGGCAATGGATGGGTGCTTACGGCTTTAGCGCTTGTCTTGCAAGAGCTCCCCAAAAGTGATCCGCACTATGCCGAATATCTGGCTGATTTCACCAGCTTAGCTGGTGCCGTGAAGCCCCTTCAGCGTGGCGATGGGTTCTGGAATGTGAGCCTGCACGACCCAGCACATTATCAAGGTAAGGAAGCCTCAGGTACGGCATTATTTGTTTATGGGATGACGTGGGGCGTTAATAACGGAATTTTGGACAAAGAGACATTCCTTCCAACGATCGAAAAAGGTTGGCTAGCACTTTCTACGGAGACCATTCAGCCGAGTGGTTTCCTAGGTTACATGCAATCAACAGGTAAAGAACCCAAAGACGGACAGCCGGTAACGGCCGATAAAATGCCTGATTTTGAAGATTATGGTTTGGGTTGCGTGCTACTTGCCGGATCGGAGATCTATAAGTTGGTTTCTCAGTAAATACTGTACCAGCACGACGCTAAAACGCTACCGTTTTTATAGATGTTGTTTTTCGTGTTGTAGAGGCATATTATCCAGATGATATATGCCTCTTTTTTCGTGCTTAGGACAGTATGGAGCAGGACGGTCGCACGTGCTATTTTAATTATTTTAGCGCTTGCTAATTAATTTATGTAAACATACTACTAGTTACATGCTAAAATCAATATATAACAAGGCGAAGCCTAAGTGCTCCCTACGTAAAAATCTATTGACCTTATTTTTACTTACCACGATGATTTCACTGTCTTGGGCGCAAGAATTTAACCTTAAGGGGAAAGTTATCGACGCAAGCAATCAAGCAATTATCGGTGCCAGCGTACAGGTGGGAGGAGAAAAAAGTGCCACGCTGACGGATCAAGACGGTGCTTTCACGTTAACCGCCTCGCTGGGTGATGTCCTGACGATATCCTATGTCGGTTATTCCCCCGAGCAGATCAAAGTAGCAACCCAACAGCCGTTGACGGTGATTTTATCGGGTTCTAATAACGACCTTGACGAAGTCGTTGTTATTGGTTACGGAACGGCCCGCAAGCGCGACTTAACCGGCGCGGTGGGTACGGTAAAAGCAGACGATATTCGAAACGTTCCGGTAACGACCGCAGCGCAAGCCATCACCGGTAAGGTTGCGGGTGTAAGTGTGGTTACCCAGAGTGGGGCCCCCGGCGCGGGCGTGAATATTTTGGTCCGCGGCGGGACATCCATCACGGGGTCTACCAGTCCATTATATGTCGTCGACGGTTTTGTGATGGAAGATGCCCTGATGAAAATCGATATCAACGATGTCGAAAGTATTGATATCTTAAAAGATGCATCGGCCTCGGCCATCTATGGTGCGCGTGGTGCTAACGGGGTGGTGCTCGTGACGACCAAGTCCGGGAAATCAGGACGAACCACTGTGGACTACAACGGTTATGTGAGTATAGAAGGGTTAAGTAAAAAGCTTGACCTACTATCGGTAGCGGACTATGTGAAGTATCAATATGAATTTCAAAGCTTGCAGGGTAATCAGCAAGATTTTGCCACGATGTACGGTGGGGATCCCTCATCAGCAGACTTCGCTTCAGGAGCGTACGCGCGGATAGCGGCGGACTATGGGTCTCGTTCGGGACTTGATTGGCAAGAAGAAGTTTTTGGTGGGCAGGCTATATTGCAGAACCACAATATTAATGTTTCAGGCGGTAATGAAAAAACTAAGATGATGCTATCGTTCAACAATACCAATCAGGACGGTATTTTGGCAAAATCCGGATTTCGCAGAAATAGTATACGCGCCAAAATAAACCATGAGTTGGTTAAAGGATTGAATTTAGATTTCAGCTCGATGTTTCAGGATGCCAATACGCAGGGAGACGGCTCGTTAGGGGGGATGCTGAAGATGTCTATTCTTCAGCCGGCAACCGGTGGCGTCCGCTTTACTGATGAACAGTTACTGTATACAGATATTGCCGATGAGCTGCAAGCAATCAATTCCCAATATGATGTGTACAATCCGATTATTATGAACGATGCGATTACAAAAGGGAAGGCGGCTCGGTTAGCTAATGTAAACTTGGGACTAACGGCAAAATTTTTAGATGATTTCACCTTTCGTACTTCGGGAACCTATCAGTGGGAGCAAACACGTAGCGACTCGTGGGATGATGGGCGCACCATGAACGCCAGAAATAATGGAGGACCATATGGATCTATTAACAATAGTGAGGGGTTTCAATGGCAATGGACAAATACGCTCTCTTGGTTAAAAGATTTCGGTAATCATCATCTTAACCTGATGGCTGGTCACGAAATACGTTACGAAGAGAGCCAGGCTCTTGGACATGATTACTATGAATTTCCTTCCAGCAACTTCGGACTCAAAGATGTAAGCTTAGCAGGTAGGACTGAGCGTGGTAAAGCCGAAGCGGCACGCTATGGTATTGTCTCGGGCTTCTTCCGTGCAATGTATAACTACGATGATCGCTATCTGGTCACAGCAACCGTTCGGGCCGATGGTGTCTCGACATTTAAGACTGGAAACAAGTGGGGAGCATTCCCATCGGCATCTGCCGCGTGGAATATCCATAATGAATCATTCATGGCTGATAACGGGATCTTCGATCAACTAAAATTGCGTGTGGGCTATGGCACAACGGGTAACGATAAAATTGGAAGTACCCGATACACAACACTCTATGGGTCGACAGTACTTGGAATTGGTAATGCAAATGTTATCGGCGTGAAGCCGGGTGATGTGCTGGGAAACCCACTACTTGTATGGGAGAAAACACAGACAACCAATCTAGCACTTGATATGTCCGTGTTGAAAAATCGCATCAACCTGACCGCAGACTTTTACAACAATGAATCAAAGAATTTATTGTTACAAGTAGAAATTCCAACTTCTACGGGCTACAAGCAGCAATACCAAAATATAGCATCGCTTCGGAATCGCGGTGTGGAACTTTCCCTGAATACGCTGAATATCGCTAAAAAAGATTTTCAATGGAAATCTGCCTTTAACATCACATTCAACCGCTCGAAAATAAATGGTCTATACAATGGTTCGGCAAATGATTATTTGTTAACATCCTATGAATCGCGGATAAATTTCTATACGCAGGTGGGCGGGCCGGTGAGCACATTTTATGGCTATAAGTACGATGGCGTGTATACCACCGACGACTTCCAGCAGCAGGCCGACGGAACCTATTTGTTAAAAGACGGTGTCGCCTCACAAAAAGGTAAGAATCGCAATACCGTGAAGCCCGGGGATGTAAAATACCAATCGGTTATCGGAGAAACCGACGAAGCGGGAAACCCGGTATGGTCGGCTGAAGATCGTACGTCCATTGGTAGCCCGGAGCCGAAGTTTTTCGGTGGGTTTAACAATGAATTCATCTTCAAGAACTTTGATTTGGGGGTTTTCTTGAATTTCTCGTATGGTAATAAAGCCTTTAATATGAACAGTCAGCGTTTCATGGGACCGTACCTACCTAACCAGAACTCCTTAGCCGCTATGGCTGAATATTACACTTTGATCGATCCTGCCACGGGTATGGAAACCAAAGATCTTGCCAAATTAGCAGAAATTAATCCTGATCAACGAAGCAAAAAACAGCTATGGAGTTTAAATCCAACAAATAATATTGCGATTTCTGATCCGCTGGATTATTACCTAGAGGACGCCTCTTTTTTACGTATTAACAATGTTACGCTTGGATACACGCTACCGACAGATGTTTCAAAGAAATTGTTTATGCAGAAATTACGTGTTTATGTGACACTCAACAACCTACATACATTCACCAATTATTCGGGTTACGACCCCGAAGTGTCGGCGAGTGAATCGCTATTAACTAGGGGAGTAGATAACTCTGCGTATCCGCGTACCAAGAGCTTTGTTGCCGGGGTTAATTTGACGTTTTAATAAAAATCACTATGAAGAAATTAATATATATAATATTTGCAGGTCTGCTTTTGATGGGGAGCTCGTGCAAGGATTTTCTAGATCTACCCTCAGAAAAAGATTTTGACAGCTCGACAATTTTTGAAGAGGTGGGTAAAGTAGAGATGGCCGTTCTCGGTGCATACACCAGTACGTTTAATGCAGAGCTTTTTTATCAGTTTGGGATGGGATCAGACGAGGTGTTTTCAACTGAGGGCGAGACAAATTCGAAAAACCAGGTTGCTAACTATGTCTATAGCCCGGCCGTAAGTCCATCTTCGACCTATGCAGCGATGTACGCCGGCGTGGAACAGGCAAATATTTTGATTAAAAATATACCGTTGATGACGGGCTTATCTGAGGCCGATCAAGCGAAAGTCGATATGTTGCTTGGCGAGGCCTATGCCATACGTGCAATGAATATGTTGCAGGTGGTTCGTCACTTTGGTGACGTTCCCTACCCAAGGGTGCCGGTCGTTGAGATGGAAACTTTCGCCTCATCACGCGTGAGTCGCGATACCATTTTAGACGGATGTGTGGCTGACTTGCAAACAGCCATCGACCTTATTCCCTGGAAAAGTGAATCGGGACTCGCCGTAGAACGCATCACCAAGAACGCCGCCTATGGGCTGCTTGCTCGTGTGGCGTTATACGCTGCTGGCTACTCGCTTCGTTGGGACTTGGACAGCTATGCATCATCGAGCGTAACCTTGGCGCGGCGCAGCGATACACAACGCATTACTGAACTCTACGAAATTACGCGGGACGCGTGTGCTGCGGTGGTGCAGCGCGGCGAGAATAGTCTGATAGATTATGAAACTATTTTCCGTGATTTGGTGAACGGACGCTATAACAGCGAATCGATGTTTGAATATGGTCAGTTGGGCGAGGATCGTAATGAATTACGTATGGGTTATACCAATGGCATGTTTGCGCACCAAAACTCGTTCTATAACAAAGCGCAGCCTGCGATGGCAGCTTTTCCAACCTATTATTTTGAGTTTAAAGAAGGTGACCTTCGTCGAGATGTGACGATTGCAAACTATGCTATCTCTAGCGACAGTAAGCATGAGATGAATACCTATGCGAGCAATACCATCGGTAAATTTCGCGTAAACTGGAAAGCCGATCAGGGTGTTTCTGCTGCCAAGCGCAATATCAACTGGATTCATTTGCGCTATGCGGACGTACTGTTGATGTATGCCGAAGCGGAAAATGAGTTGAACAATGGCCCTTCGGGTGTAGCTAAGGAGATGCTTGAACAGGTGCGCCTCCGCGCCTTTGGCGATGATCGCTCGAAGATTGGAAGCATACCGGGAAACTACGAGGGATTTAAAGAAGCAATTATGCAGGAACGCAAGCTAGAGCTTGGTTTCGAGGGCTGGCGCAGGACAGATCTTATACGCTGGGGTATATTATTTGAAAAGTTGAATGAGGTAAAGCATGATCTTTTGGCTCTTAGTGCCCATCAGGGTAAATATCAGGACGTAGACAGGTATCGAGCTTATAAAAGTACCCCGGCTACTGTGTTTAATGACCCGGTTATTGCGATTGATTTTATTGGTCTAAAAGAGCAGCCGAGCCAAACCGAGAAAGCGGCGCTTGAGAATCAAGGTTATACCGTGTTGGATATGTACGGTTCCTCTTCTTTATTCTTCGCTAACGCATTGCAGAGCGATGCTGTATGGGTACAGAATATTTTCCGCGGGTTAGAAAAGAACAAAGTCGAACTTTTTCCATTATCGACTTCCACAATAGACAATAATCCAGGGCTGCAGGGACAGCAGCACCCTTTATATTAAGGGATACGCAGCTGGGCTGCGGAGGGAATAAATTTGCTACCGGTGGGGCATGCCATTAAAAAGGTGATCGGTGGGCTGGCAGCTTCTGAACGAAGTGAACGCCGAAACAGAAATGTTAAAAATAGAGTATGATGATAAACTTATTTAAGTTGAACAAGACACTTTGTCTATTGGTGCTGGTAGGTGCCTTTGGTTTTTCTAGTGCACAAACTAAAAAGCTCTCGGCGCAGTTTGCCGAATCGGAGATGAAACGCTTTCCGGAAGCCTGGCAGTTCGATCATGGGAAACGCCTTTACTTTGGTTACACCCAGGGGCTGGGGGGCATGGCTATGCTGAAAATGTGGAAGCAAACCAACGAACAAAAGTATTTCGATTACGTGGAAAAATGGGCTGATACGATTATCAACGACCAAGGGGAAATTCATATGTATAAGGTTGAATCCTATAACATTGATTATATCAACTCGGGGAAAGTGTTATTTCCGCTTTTCGAAAAAACTGGAAAGCAGAAGTACAAGCTAGCTATTGAGCGGTTAATGAAGCAGCTCGAGCACCACCCACGGACACATGAGGGCGTATATTGGCATAAATTGATCTATCCGCATCAAATCTGGTTGGACGGTTTGTACATGGGCGATCCCTTTGTTGCAGCTTATGGAAAATTCGTCGGCGATGATACCTATTATGACGATGTGATAAATCAATTTATCGTTACGGCTAAGCATACCTATGACAAGAAAACCGGCCTTTATTACCATGGCTGGGACGAGAGTAAAAACCAACGTTGGGCCAATAAGCAAACTGGTCAGTCTCCAAATTTTTGGGGACGTAGTAACGGTTGGTGGTTTATGGCATTAGTGGATGTGTTGGACTTCATACCAGAGAGTTATCCAAAGCGCGATAGTCTGCTACAAATTATTAATGACCTTGCCGAAACCTTGCCGCGATACCAGGATAGCGACGGCTTATGGTCGCAAGTACTTGATCAACCGGGCCGCGAGCGGAATTACCAAGAAGCATCGGTAAGTAGTATGTTCATGTATTCCTATGCGAAAGCGGTAAACAAAGGTTATATCGACAAGAAATATCGCGCGGTGGCCGAGAAGACTTTGGCGGGTATCCAGAAAAAGCTGTTGAAAACCGAATCCGACGGGACGCTCACTTTAATACAATGTAATGCGGTATCGGGACTCGGAGGAAATCCGTACCGGGACGGTAGTTATGATTATTATGTTGGCGAACGTGTTCGCGAGAACGACGGCAAAGCGACAGGACCATTTATAATGGGGCTTCTGGAGCTCGGTAAATAATTCACGCGCAAACAAAAAAAGCTACACATCGACATTTTGCTGTTCCTGTGTAGCTTTTTCGTTTAGCGGGCTTTTGTTCTTAGTCCTCCACCGACCAACTCGGTAAGTAGCGCAGAAATGACATGATTTTCTCTTTATAAATAGCTGTATTTAAACGGAAATAAAAAGCGCCTTTTTTTGAGCTTTCTTTATCTTTTTCCTTCAATTTGATGATAAGTCCGGAAGAGAGTAGCTTGCGGCTAAAGTTTCTTTTGTCTAACTCTATATCGTAAACACATTCGTAGAGCGCAGATATCTGCGGGATCGTGAATTTTTCGGGTAGCAACTCAAATAAAAGCGGATATAGCGCGGCTTTAGTGCGTAGCTTTCGTTTTGCTTTATTAATCATTTGATCATGATCGAATATAAGCTCGGGATGATCATCTAACGGAAACCAGCGCGCTTCGTATTCATTGGATAGGATATGCTCGTATTGATGGGTGTCTACGAGTGCAAAAAAGGCGATACTGACCACGCGCTCGTCGTGCTCGCGATTAGGCGTGCCAAAAATGCCGCAATCTTCCATATAAACATTCTCGAGCGCGGTTAGTTTCTTTAGAACGCGCGAAGCAGCGTCGTCGGGATTTTCATTGGGCTGTACAAACCCACCCATCAAGCTCCATTTACCGCGGTGGGGCTCGAAGTCGCGTTTAATTAGTAGTATTTCAAGTGATTCCCCATTAAATCCAAATATGATACAATCCACCGCTAATAGTAAGGCAGCTTGACTTTTATAATAATCCATATTCTCTTGGTTATTTTTAATTTTATTCTCAGGCATTTATATCTGGTTATCCGGTGTTAGTTCACGCTAGACCGAAATTTACAAAAAATCTTTGTAGATCAATCAATCTGTTTGTGGAATCAAAATAATTTACCACAAATGGATTGTTCTTGCAAAAAAACAATAAAAATTTCATTTTGTAAGAATATAAATGTTAATTTGACACTAATAATGATAACGCACGCATTCCATACCTTATCGTTTGAGTATCTGGAAGAGGCATATGTGTTTTTTGTAAACCTTAAAAAAATGGAAGTTTAGTAATGGATAAATCGTACGTGATTGGAGTTGACTATGGAAGCGACTCCGTGAGGTCTGTATTAGTTGACGCAGCGAATGGGCAGGAAGTTTCCTCATCCGTATTTTACTACCCGCGGTGGAAGCGTGGTGAATTTTGTGACGTCGCTGCTAACCAATTTCGTCAGCATCCCTTGGATTATATTGAAGGGTTAGAAGCGACTATTAAGGACTGCCTAGCGCTGTCCGGTATTATTGGAATAGCTCAGCAGGTGAAAGCAATTTCCGTAGATACAACGGGCTCTACACCCGTAGCGATCAATGAACAGGGCGTGCCACTGGCGCTTTTGGACGAATTTTCCGAGAACCCCAACGCGATGTTCGTGTTGTGGAAAGACCATACGGCTGTTGCCGAGGCACTGCAGATTAATGATCACGCAAAAAAATACGAAACTGATTACTTGAAGTATGTTGGCGGAATATATTCTTCGGAATGGTTTTGGGCGAAGCTTTTACATGTCCTTCGGGCTGATTCACAGGTTCGGCAGGCGGCTTACAGCTGGGTTGAGCATTGCGATTATATCCCATTCTTACTCACCGGAGGTAACGATGCCGCGCAGATCAAGCGCGGAGTGTGTTCCGCTGGGCATAAATCTCTTTGGGCGGAGGAGTTTGGCGGTTTGCCCCCCAACGACTTTTTTAAACAACTTGATCCACTTCTCGATGGGTTAACCTCTAGACTATTTTCGCAAACATATACAGCAGACAAAGCAGTGGGCACGCTGTCGGCGGAGTGGGCAGAACGGTTAACGCTCCCAACGAGTGTGATTGTTGGGATTGGCGCATTCGATTGCCATATGGGCGCCGTAGGTGGGCAAATAGAACCGTATTACCTGAGTAAAGTGATGGGAACATCGACCTGCGATATGCTCGTGGCACCTAAAAATGAAGTTGAAGATAAGCTTGTTCATGGTATCTGTGGACAGGTCGATGGCTCGATTATCCCCGGAATGATCGGAATGGAGGCTGGCCAATCTGCATTTGGCGATGCATATGCATGGTTTAAGCAACTATTAATGTGGCCGCTCACTAATTTACTTGGTGAACTAAATGATCTCACCCTCGAGCAGCGGCAAAAGATAAATCAGGCAATGGAAGATAAAATAATCCCGACGCTAAGCAAACAGGCCGAAGCCTTGCCACTATCAAGTTCGGGCGAGCGGGCTATAGATTGGTTTAATGGTCGGCGAACGCCGGATGCGGATCAGACTTTGAAAGGCGCTTTATTTGGCCTCGATTTGGGTTCTGACGCTCCACATGTGTTCCGCTCTATTGTTGAATCAACTTGTTTCGGAGCCAAAAGCATCGTCGATCGCTTTATCGATGAGGGAATTGCGGTAAAGGGCTTAATTGGATTGGGGGGGGTGGCTAAGAAATCACCCTATATCATGCAGATGATGGCCGATGTGATGAATATGCCAATCCGTATTCATAAGTCAGAGCAAACATGCGCGATTGGAGCGGCGATGTTTGCCGCCACTGCAGCCGGATTATATAATAAGGTGGAAGATGCTATGCAGGCAATGGGGCAGGGGTTCGAGTGTACTTATGAACCGAACCCCAAGCGGGTAGGCTTTTACCGCGAGCGCTACGAACACTATAAGCAAGCGGGCACATTTATAGAGAGTGCTAACGTATAATTTATAGTTTTGAGAGATGATTTATAATTTTTAGTATGTACAAATCAATAAAAGAAGAAGCTTTTCACTGCAATATGCAGTTGCCAAAATTAGGATTGGTACTTTTTACCTTCGGCAACGTAAGTGTTGCGGATCGCGATAAAGGCGTGTTCGCAATTAAACCAAGCGGCGTTCCCTATGAGGATCTTAGCCCCGAACAAATGGTAATCGTGGATTTTGAGGGTAATACGGTGGAGGGAAATTTACGCCCTTCATCGGATACAAAAACCCATGCTGTATTATATAAACGGTGGGAAGATATCGGCGGAATTACCCATACACATTCCACCTATGGTACGGCTTGGGCGCAAAGCCAACGGCCGATTCCGATTTTTGGAACTACACATGCGGACCATTTAACGACAGATATTCCTTGCGCACCGCCGATGAGTGACGAGATGATATTGGGAAATTACGAATATGAGACCGGTTTTCAGATCATAAATCATTTTGAGCAGGAGAAGTTAGATTATCGCGAAGTAGAAATGGTGCTAGTGGGAAATCATGCACCGTTTGCGTGGGGCAAAACAGGAGAGAAATCGGTATATAATAGCGCCGTTCTAGAGACTGTTGCACAAATGGCAATGTTGACGGAACAAATAAACCCACAGGCACCCCGCTTAAAGGAGGCTTTGATCAAAAAGCATTACGATCGAAAGCATGGAGGTCAAGCCTATTACGGACAGGAATAATTCATCACATATAACGAAATACAAAAATAAAACATGAATATAGATTTAAAAGCTTTTGAAGTTTGGTTTGTTACAGGAAGTCAAGATTTATATGGTGAGCAAACGCTCTTAGAGGTAGCAGAACATGCGAGGGAGATTGCGCGTTACGTGTCTGCCCATGATAATATACCCGTTCAAGTCGTGTATAAGCCGATTGTAAAAAATAGTGAAGAGATTTATAATACAATCGCACAGGCGAACGCACAAACCAACTGTGTGGGGATCATTACTTGGATGCATACATTTTCTCCTGCGAAAATGTGGATTCGTGGCCTTCAAGCGTTGCAGAAACCGCTACTTCATTTACATACACAATATAATCGTGATATCCCCTGGGATACAATGGATATGGATTTTATGAATTTGAACCAAAGTGCACATGGCGACCGGGAGTTTGGGCATATTGTCTCGCGCTTAAATATTCCGCGTAAAGTAGTTACCGGGCACTGGCAAGATGAAGAGGTGATCGAACGCATTAACGTGTGGACCCGTGCGGCAGCGGCTTGGCAAGATTGGCAAGGCGCAAAGTTTGTCCGATTTGGTGATAACATGCGTAATGTTGCGGTGACCGATGGGGATAAGGTAGCAGCGGAAACGCAATTTGGTTTTTCGGTTAATACGTATGCTGTTGGTGATCTGGTTGCCGTTATCGCGCAGGTGAGCGCGCGAGAGATCGACGAATTGCTCGACGAGTACGAGCGCAGCTATGAAATGGCTGAAAATGTAAAAACAGGTGGTGAAAACCGTGATAGCTTGAAAGAAGCAGCACGCATAGAAATAGGAATTCGCAAATTTCTCGTGGAGGGTAACTTCAAAGGGTTTACAGATACCTTCGAAGACTTGCATGGCATTGCCCAGCTTCCAGGCATCGCTGTTCAGCGTTTGATGGCCGATGGATATGGCTTTGCAGGTGAGGGAGATTGGAAGACGCCGGCACTTGTTCGTGCTTGCAAAGTGATGGGGGCAGGCCTGAAAGGAACGACTGCATTCATGGAAGATTATACCTACAACTTCACGCCCGGTAGCGCTATGGTTCTTGGCTCGCATATGTTAGAGGTGGATGCAGCTTTGGCTGCAGGTAAGCCGCGTGTTGAGGTCCATCCGCTAGGTATCGGCGGTAAAGCTGATCCAGCACGCCTAGTGTTTAACGGTATTAGCGGCGCAGCGCTAAATGCCTCGCTCGTTGATATGGGTACACGTTTCCGTCTTATCGTTAATAAAGTGGAGGGGGTGCCGGTGACCAACGATTTACCAAAACTACCCGTGGCACGCGTACTCTGGAAGCCACTTCCAGATATGAAAATCGGATGCAGTGCATGGATTTTAGCGGGCGGGGCGCATCATACGGCGTATAGCTTATCGTTAACTCCGGAATATTTGGAGGATTTTGCGCGTATTGCGGGCATCGAGTATGTTGCTATCGATGAAGACACAACGCTCACGAAATTAGAAAATGAACTCAGATGGAATGAGCTGTACTACATGCTCAGAAAATAAATGATAGAGACTTTCCTTTGCGCGCTCCAGGTTCGATTAAGGAAAGTCTCTTTACTAACCTTTATAAATAAAAATGGAAAAATTTGCCACAGTAGACTATGTAATCTTTGTAATCTATTTTTTCTTGGTAGCTGGATATGGCTACTGGATCTATCGCAAAAAAACGAGTACGGCCGGCGGTAGTAAAGACTACTTTCTTGCTGAAGGATCATTAACTTGGTGGGCGATCGGTGCCTCACTGATTGCCTCAAATATTTCGGCTGAACAGTTTATCGGAATGAGCGGAAATGGTTTTGAAGTCGGAATTGCGGTTGCTGCTTATGAACTGATAGCGGCCGTTGCCTTGATCATTGTTGCCGTCTGGTTTATCCCGGTATACCTGAAGAATAAAATCTTTACGATGCCGCAGTTTTTGAATAATCGTTATAATGAAACGACAAGTCTGATTATGGCGGTCTTCTGGTTATTTCTGTATGTGTTTGTAAATTTAACATCCATCTTATATTTGGGTGCGATAGCCATTTCCAGTATGGCTGGGGGCGGCGAGAGCTTTCATATTATTATGGTCGCTTTAGCTGTTTTCGCCGTGATAATTACACTCGGCGGTATGCGCGTAATTGGTTTTACAGATGTAATTCAGGTCGTGGTGCTCATTGTCGGTGGTATTGCCACAACCTATGTGGCGTTGACGCTTGTGAGTGAGCATTTTGGCTTAGGCAAGGATGTTATTGCCGGATTCAACATGTTGATGGAAGATTCACCGGGCCACTTTAATATGATTGTGGACAAGCCTGGTGCTGGCGCCACGCAGGAGGAAATCAATAAATATTTGATGCTCCCCGGGGTTGGAATGTACCTCGCGGGGATCTGGATTGTGAATCTAAATTATTGGGGTTGTAACCAGTACATTACCCAGCGTGCACTAGGGGCTGACCTGAAGACGGCTCGTAAGGGTATTTTATTTGCCGGTTTTCTAAAACTGTTGATGCCAATTATCGTCATGCTACCGGGGATTGCGGCCTACGTGCTTTATAAGAATGGCGCCTTGCAAGAAGAGATGGCTCCGGGAGGCGTATTTCACGCCGATAACGCATATTCTGCCATTTTAGGCTACCTGCCTAGTGGTATGAAGGGGCTAGCGCTAGCTGCATTAACGGCAGCCATTGTGGCCGGACTTGCCGGTAAAGCTAATAGTATTGCTACAATCTTTACGCTTGATATTTATAAAAAGTACATCAGTAAAGAAGCCAGCGAAGCAAAAATGGTTTGGATAGGGAAAATAACGATTGTAGTTTCTATCTTAGTATCTGTACTTTTCACATGGAACGACACCTTAGGTATCGGTGGTGCGGGTGGATTCACCTTCATACAGAAATACACGGGCTTTATTAGCCCTGGTGTATTTTCGATGTTCTTATTGGGGATGTTCTGGAAACGTACAACGGGAGCCGCTGCAATTACAGGCCTTATTTCGGGTTTTGGACTTTCAGTGTTCTTTAATGAGTTTGCAACCAAAGTGTTTGGACCGGAAACTTGGATCTATACAGCCTATTTAAACAAAAGTGGCGAGTATGAAATTCCATTTCAAATCTGTATGGGGCTGGCATTTGCCTTTACGATTACACTGATGATTATTGTCAGTCTTTTCGGGCCAAAGGAAAATCCGAAGGCTTTCGCACTGGACAAAAAAATGTTCAAAGTAGAACCATCCATATTGGTACTTATTGTAGTTACTTTACTTTTAGTTACTGCAATTTATGTGCGCTTTTGGTAAGTAGGAAAACACAATATAAACACTTAATCAATATGAAAAACAACATTTTAGCAGCTGCCTTAATAGCATCGACGGTAACCTTTGGTTGTCAGCAGGGAGCGAACAATCGAAATGACAAAGCAACAAGCGGTGATGCAGATAGCAGCACTACTATCGCGGCAGAGTTTGATGCCTCGATCGACTCGAAAGACGTAAAACTTTATTCCTTAGAAAATGGTGGTGTTTCGGCAACCTTAACTAATTACGGCGCGCGTCTGGTGAGTTTAAATGTACCGGATAAATCCGGCGCAATAAAAGATGTTATCCTGGGTTATGATACGGCTCAGGAGTATAAGGACAATGCAAGTAATTTCTATGGTGCTGTTGTTGGACGTTACGGGAACCGAATAGGAGATGCGACCTTTACACTTGATGGCGAAAAATACGAGCTGGAAAAAAATGACGGGAAAAACTCGTTGCATGGTGGAGCCAATGGTGTGTATAATAAGGTATGGGATGTTGCTGCGAGTAACGATACATCGGTCACTTTAACCTACGTTTCGCCAGACAAAGAGGCTGGTTATCCGGGAACTGTAAACATGAGCGTGACCTATTCGGTAGATGGTCAAGGTGGATTGAATATCGCTTATCAAGCAACAACCGATAAGAAAACGGTACTAAACCTGACCAATCATGCTTATTTTAATTTGAACGGTGCAGGTGCCTCGACGATTCTGGATCATCATTTGCAAGTGGATGCGGAGGCAATTACGCAGGTCGATGAGACATTGATTCCTACAGGCGAAAGCCTCAAGGTTGCAGGAACGGCTTTTGATTTCCGGGAACCTCATGCCATTGGCGAGCGCATCGATCAGGATGAAGCGCAGCTAAAGATTGGCGGAGGCTATGACCACAACTTTGAGCTGAACAAGAAAGATGGGTTCCAGAAGGTTGCCTCGGTGTATGCTCCACAAACGGGTATCGAGATGCAAATTCTTACAACCGAGCCAGGGTTACAGTTTTATAGTGGAAATTTCATGAAACAGGAAGATCCAAAAGGTAAACAGGGACTCGCGTATCCTTTCCGTGCAGCATTTTGCTTGGAAACGCAGCACTTTCCCGATGCGCCTAATCATGAGAAATTTGCTTCGACCGTATTGGAACCGAACCAAACATACACATCAAAAACGACTTATAAGTTTTCGGTACGTTAACCTGGAGGATTAAATTATGAGGAGAAAAAGTTTGAAATTAGGCGCTATGCTATTGCTAGCTAGCGCCTCGTTATACGCACAAAATAAAGTAACACTCCAAACCGCGCACGAACCTGTTACTATCAGTAAGCATATCTACGGCCATTTTGCTGAGCATCTAGGCCGCTGTATTTATGGCGGATTTTATGTTGGAGAAGCGAATGATAGTATCGCACATACACAAGGGGTGCGCAACGACGTTGTGCAAGCACTTAAAAAATTGCAAATACCCAATTTACGTTGGCCTGGCGGTTGCTTTGCCGATACCTATCACTGGAAAGATGGTATTGGAGATAAGGCTGGTCGACCTTCTATTGTCAACAGCTGGTGGGGCGGGGTTACCGAAGATAATTCCTTCGGCACGCACGATTTTTTAAATATGTGCGAGCTTTTAGGTACCGAACCCTACCTTTCCGGAAATGTAGGAAGCGGTGAGGTGCAAGAACTTGCCGACTGGGTGCAATATGTGAATTTTGATGGAAAAAGCCCGATGTCAGATTTGCGCGTGGAAAATGGGCGAGAGCAGCCCTGGAAGGTGAGTTATTGGGGAGTTGGTAACGAAGCCTGGGGCTGCGGCGGAAATATGACGGCTGAATACTATGCCGACATTTATAAAAAGTATGCCACCTTCATGTCGGACTGGGGGAATAAGGACGGACTTTATCGTATAGCCTCCGGCGCGAACTCTGCAGACTATAACTGGACTGAAACGTTGATGAAAAAGATCCCGCACAGTTTAATGAAAGGCGTGGCGCTGCATCATTATGCCGTGATAGACTGGGACAAAAAGGGGCCATCGACAACATTTTCGGAGGAACAATATTTTAAGACCATGAAATCTGGTTGGTTCATGGAAGAACTTATCCAAAAGCATACAGCGATTATGGATAAGTACGATCCGCAGGCTAAAATTGATTTGGTTGTTGACGAGTGGGGCGGATGGTATGAGGTTGAACCCGGAACTAACCCTGGATTTTTATATCAGCAAAATACGATGCGTGATGCAATGCTCGCCGGAATGACCCTAAATATCTTTAACAACCATGCCAAACGGGTAAAGATGGCTAATCTGGCCCAAGCTATTAATGTATTGCAGTCGGTAATCCTCACGCGCGGTGACCAAATGATTTTGACGCCTACTTACCACGTGATGGAGATGTATAAAGTGCACCAGGACGCGCAGCAAATCCCATTAGCGCTCTCCAGCGATAGCTTCAAGTATGGTTCGGAAAGCATTCCAGCCCTTTCGGCATCGGCATCGAAAGATGCCCACGGTAAGGTGCACCTTTCGCTCGTTAATGTTGATCCGCATAAAAGTAAGAAGGTATCCGTTGCTTTAGGCGAAATACATATTTCAACTGTACAGGGACGCATACTGAAAACCGAAAATCTACGTGATTATAACACCTTCGAATCACCTCAAACGATTACACCTAAAGCGTACAAGGGAGCTAAGCTTAGCGGGGGGGAAATAGAAATTGATATTCCCGCATTTTCGGTAATCGTACTGGAATTAACTTAAGCGAGTGATGAAAAAAAAACTAAAATTTACCGCCGTAGTCACCCTATTGGTCGGTAGTCTCTTTGCGCAGGCTCCCGTCGAAATGAAAATTGCCCTTGATGCGCCTACTGGGGAGATATCACCATCGATGTGGGGCGTATTCTTCGAAGACATTAATCTAGGTGCCGACGGTGGTATTTACGCCGAATTGGTTAAAAATAGATCCTTTGAATTCGACAGCCCGCTGATGGGTTGGAAGCAGCTAGGCGAACTACCTGAAGGCGCAATGCTGATCATTAATGACGGTAAGCGCAAAGGAAATCGACGTTCGTTACGAATTAACAAGAAGACCGATAGCATTATAGGGCTGCAAAATGAAGGCTTCCGCGGGATGGGGATAAAGCAAGGCGAAAATTACGAATTTTCGTTGTTGTACCGCCAAATTTCCCCGGGACTAAAATTACATGTGGAGCTAGTCGATTCGGCGAATAATGTGCTGAGCGAAGGACTACTGCCTCTTCAAGATGGTAACGGGTGGCAGAGTGGTTCGGTTAATTTTTCCGCAAAGGCCACTAACGCGTCGGCAAAACTTAACGTTTGGTTCCATGGAACCGGAACAGTTCAGGTCGATATGTTGTCGTTATTTCCGCATGACACCTGGAAGGGACGCAAGAAAGGGCTACGAAAGGACATGGTACAAATACTCGATGATATGAAACCCGGGTTTCTACGATTCCCTGGCGGATGTATCGTCGAAGGTAGAGATCTAGCTACACGCTTTCAGTGGAAGAAAACCGTAGGTCCTATTCAGGAGCGCGAGCTTATTATTAACCGCTGGAATACAGAGTTCTCACAACGGTTAACACCCGATTATTTTCAAAGTTTTGGACTCGGCTTTTACGAGTATTTCCTGCTTTCCGAAGATATCGGTGCCGAGCCGGTGCCCATTTTGAACTGCGGAATGGCCTGTCAATTTAATACCGGCGAGGTTGTGCCGTTGGATGAACTGGATGAGTATGTGCAAGATGCACTAGATCTGATTGAATTTGCCAATGGCGCCGTAGAAACCCCTTGGGGTAAGGTACGTGCAGAAATGGGACATCCAGCTCCTTTTAATTTGAAAATGCTCGGCGTGGGTAACGAAAACTGGGGCCCGCAATACGTAGAACGATTAGCTATATTTAAAGACATCCTCCGGCAAAAGCACCCCGAAATCCAGATTATCGCGAGCTCGGGGACAGGTCCCGACGGAGAGCGATTTGAATATTTGGATGAAAAATTACGTGCAATGAAGATCGATATCATTGACGAACATTACTACCGTCCGCCGGCATGGTTTCTCTCGGGTGCAGCGCGGTATGATGATTATGACCGCAGTGGCTCGAAGATTTTTGCAGGTGAATACGCATCGCACACCACGCGCCCAAATGGTCCGGGACGTAGCACGTGGGAGGCAGCCCTCTCGGAGGCCGCATTTATGACCGGTCTGGAGCGTAATGGCGATGTCGTACAGATGGCCTCTTATGCACCATTATTTGGACATGTCGACGGCTGGCAGTGGTCGCCCGATCTAATTTGGGTGGATAATTTAAATGTATACGGAACGCCGAGCTACCATGTTCAGAAACTCTTTTCGTTGCATAAAGGGAACGATATCATCCCGATGAAGTATGCCGGAGAGAATGTTACGGGCATCGATGGTCTCTATGCTTCTAGCGTATACGACAAGCAAACAAAGGAGTTGATCGTAAAGTTCGTAAATTACAACAGCAGCTTGAAATCGGTTAATTTTCATCTTGATTCCAAGAAAAAGATTAGTGGTGAAGCCGCAAAGATAACCTTAGCAAATGTGGACTTAAATGTTTCCAATAGCATCGAGCAGCCGCTGGCTATTCAGCCCGTGACTAAAACTGCGAGTTATAATGGAAACATGATCAACGAGACATTTGCTCCTTATTCGTTCACGGTATTACGTATACCTGTCCGGTAAATCAGTTAAACAATCCGGACGAGTGTGGCAAGCAAAAGCTATCCTGCGCTTTCTTTACTTCAACGAACCTACTTTTTGGCGGCAAAAAGGGCGATTTCTCATTTGAGTATAATAAACGTGTTTTTTTACGTTTATTAAGGCGCCAAGGTTCGTTGAAATTCGGAAGGTACCAGCTGATGGCGAAACACAAACAACCAATATTTAAACAGATGAGAGGTATTATTATTTTATTCGTTTTGTTTTTCTTGTGGCCGCCCGTTCAAGCGAGTGTACCCGATTCCGCATACATCTTTGCCTACTCTACGGCAAAGAATAATAACCATAATGGCCTGCATTTCGCTTGGAGCATCGACAAGAAGCATTGGCAAGGAATCGGACAAGAGCGAACATACCTTTCCTCCGATTATGGTCGGTGGGGTACGCAAAAAATGATGTTTGATCCGTATTTGTATAGAGCGCCCGACGGTATGTGGCATTGTGTCTGGGGATTAAACGATAACGATGGTGTGTTTGCGCACGCTTCCTCGAGGGATCTCGTTTCTTGGAACAGCCAGTCGTACCCTTTGGTGTATCCGCAAGGGAATCTCAAGTCACCCGTACTCACCTTCGAGAGTAATTTAGGCGAGTATATCATTATGTGGCAAACGGATAAAATCGAGGCGAGAAGCTACAGCGTACGCACCAAGGATTTTAAAGTCTACTCGAAACCGAAAAAGGAGGCATACCGCAACAAGAAGGACAAAATTTCGCTCGCCGGACAGCCGTTAAGTGGAACGATGCATAAAGTGGAATGGGCACAGCTTGAAAAGTTATTCCAAGCTGATAAAATGGAACAGCTTAAACAGAAGTTATATAGCGAGCGCGCCCAAGATGATTCGGCTCGTTTTGCGGGGTTGAAGCCCCTGGAGGGAACCCTGGCACTAACGGATGATAAGCCGCGAGAAATTAGTGACATTTTTATGGGTATTTTCTTTGAGGATATCAATTATGCCGCCGACGGCGGGCTCTATGGAGAACTTCTTCAAAATCGCGGTTTTGAATATACCTCGTCCGATAAAAAGGAGTGGCATGGACTTTCGTTTTGGAAAGCAAGTAATAACGACGTTCGTCTAAGCATCGATTCGATTGCTCCGGTGCACCAAAATAACGGACATTACCTAACCTTAGTAGCTCCAGAAGGGCAAGGGGTCATTAATGAAGGTTTCGGTGGTGTTACCCTGAAAGGGGGAGAAAGGTTTGATTTTACGGTATTCGCCAGAGGTAAAGATAAGGATGTGGGAAAACTTATCGTGCGCGTTCTGGACAGCGCGGGGCACATGATCGCGCAAGCACAAACCAAGCGGGTAGCGGCAAACCAGTGGGCAAAATATGAGGCCATCTTGGAGCTGGCGGATACCGTGCATAATGGGCAGCTCATGGTGTTGACAGAAAGTGGCGCTGCGGTGGATTTAGATATGGTCTCTTTGTTTCCTATAAACACATTCCACAACCGAAAAAATGGAATGCGCGCAGACATTGCACAACATATTGCTGACATGAAACCCCGATTTGTCCGCTTTCCGGGAGGATGTGTCGCACATGGTGATGGACTAGAGAATATTTATCATTGGAAAAATACGATTGGTCCTTTAGAAGAACGTATTGGACAGCGTAATTTATGGGGATACCATCAATCCTATGGACTCGGTTATTTCGAGTATTTTCAGTTTTGTGAAGATTTAGACGCAGAGCCCATTCCCGTTGTTGCCGCGGGTGTTCCCTGTCAAAACTCAGGACATCATGGGCATCCGATTGGCGGACAGCAGTGCGGAATAGCGATGGGGGATATGGACGCGTATATTCAGGATATACTGGATTTGATTGAATATGCCAATGGAGATCAGACGACTACCTGGGGACGCAAGCGTGCCCAAGCTGGGCATCCTGAGCCTTTTGGATTGAAGTATATCGGTGTAGGCAACGAGGACTTGATAACGGATGTATTCGTGGAGCGGTTTACAATGATATATCAAGCCCTGCAGGAGAAACACCCCGAAATTAAGGTTATTGGAACCGCCGGTCCTTTTTATGAAGGCAGCGATTATACACAAGGATGGAAACTCGCTGATTCGCTAGCCATACCGCTGATCGATGAACATTATTATACTTCACCAGGATGGTTTATTCACAATCAAGATTTTTACGACAAATACGATCGGAGCAAATCAAAGGTTTATTTAGGGGAGTATGCAGCTCATATTACCGGCAGAGTAAGTACTGTCGAAACGGCGCTAGCTGAAGCGCTGCACTTATGTAATTTAGAGCGCAATGGTGATTTGGTGACCATGACCTCCTATGCGCCGCTTTTGGCGAAGGAAGGAAGTACACAGTGGAATCCCGATTTGATCTATTTCGATAACCTAAGTGTGAAGCCCACCACGGGTTATTATGTGCAGCAACTTTTTGGGCAAAATGCAGGGGAAGAATACTTGTTTTCAAATTTATCGCTTTCCAGTGCCGACGACGCGGTAACTAGGCGGATTGGAAAATCAATTGTTCGTGATCGAAATACGGGTGATCTGATTGTGAAATTGGTGAACCTTTTACCTGCCGCGGTGAGCCTGAAGACAGATTTTTCGTCCCTCGGCATACAAACAAATACGTCACAAGCGTTCGTGCTTTCTGGGAACTTCGATGATAAAGAGGTAGTACCCAAGTCAATGGAGCTGAATCCCAAAGGCTTCGTCCTTGAGCCTTATTCACTCACCATTTTGCGGATTAAAACGAAATAGGTTCTACAAATATATTGACCTCGGGTCACGTTTAGCGCGCCGCTCACGAATCTCACGGCGAGCCTAAGGTTTACGGTTTATTTTCGGCCGGCATTTAAAATGCGCACTTCTAATATTTTGTGGCTCGTTTTTTTGGCTCCCGCTTGCAGTTTAATTTCGTACTGCTCTCGCGCCGGTAGATTACGCGGCCAGGGAAAACGGGTGGCGGTGATTCCTTTATTTTTCGATGTTTTCAATGTTGCAATGCGCTGGCCATCGATTGTAATTTCTGTTTCCAGTGGTTCGGCATCGTTAAGATATTTGATATACAACTCGAGATTTTCGTCTAGCGCGACATTCATGCGGTAACTGAACCATGTTTTAGTTTGACGCCAGCGGACATCCCCCATTACGCCGGAGTTGCTGTGCTGCTGGTTAAAAAAATGATCCGATTCGGGTTGCTGCTCGCCGCACACAACTTTATCAATTGTATTGGCGTTGAGCTGTAGCGCTGCGATCTCGCTTTCTGCTATTTGTTTTTGAATTTCAATGCGCTCCAATGCCGTTGCTTGTGGCCAATATATGATGTACCGCGCATCGTGGATACTGTAGAAGGGCTCGAGTTCCATTTGCAAGCTATCTTCGCCGCGATATAGACTGGTCAGGCTAAAATGCAGTGGTTTGGAATCAATAGGCTCCACTAACCGGGGAAGAGTAGCGGGGTCCCCCGTAAGAAGCGGTACGGTAGCCATGGGTACTTGTTTACCACTAGCGATATGCCCCATGCGGCTATCATCGGCGCGAAGTCCTTTAAGATCCTGGTCCCCATAACGCGCCGCTAGAACAATAGGGCCATATAGGAAGCTATAAAAATTGCTTTTGTCCGGAAGCTGTTCAAGATGAATCCCCATTGGAAGTGTGAGCTCAACGCAGTCGCCTTTTTTCCATGTTCGTTCAATACTAATATAATCGGCGGTAGATGATGATGGGACGACTTGTTTTGAATTTATTCGCAAGATAGGCGCCGCAACAAGCCAACTAGGTGTTCGGATATGAAGAGTAAATGAAGTCGAAGTCGGCACATCGATGGTGATCGATGTGCTGGCCGTTGCAGGGAAGTTATTGTTTTGTGTAATTTCGATATTCTTTTCGTGCCAATTTAATTTCGAGGGAATAAAAAGATTAACATACAAACTATCTCCTTTTGATGCGTATATCATTTCACCATATTTGGCGTGATTCTCCATGCCTGAGCCTACGCAACACCACATGCTGGTGTGCGGTTGAGAATACACTCTGTAGTGCGCTGGCCGCATTTGTGTAAAGTATACAAAGCCCCCATGTTCAGGATGCTGTGTGGAGAGGATGTGATTATATAGACTGCGCTCGTAGTAGTCCAGATATTTACCTTGCGGCGCAGTCTGGTATAACATTTTCGTAAGCCTGAGCATATTATACGTGTTGCAGGTTTCTGGACCTTCAACGCTATGCATCATCTTTGAAAAATCCTGTACAGGATTGAAATGTTCGCTGACGCTATTTCCTCCGATCGATATGGTTCGCTGTTGTACGACATTGTCCCAAAAATAGGCTGCGGCGTCCGCCCATTTCTCGTCGTGATCGAGGTCGGCAATGCGTTTATATCCCAGTACTTTCGGTATTTGGGTATTGGCGTGCAAGCCAGTTAGGCTATCTTGATGCTGTATTAAGGGATCCAGAATAGTGCGTTGCGAGAATTTTCGGGCTAGGGCTAAGTATTTTGGGTTTTTCGTGATTGCACATACGTCGGCAAAAGTTTCGTTTAATCCACCGTGTTCGCTGGTTAACATATCCTGAATTTGTGCCTCGGATAGTTGTGCTACGAGTAGAATGGCCCAATCGGTCATGTTAATGAGCATAGCTTTTGCACGTTGACTTCCCGTTAAAAGGTAGGCATCACGAAGGCCAGCGTATGTTTTGTGAATGTTATATAAGGGAACCCACTTGTCATTAAGGCTGAATCCGCTGGCGTTGATTTGTCCATCCTTGATTTCTTGCCATAATTGCTGTCCTCCCGGGACGCCCCCGACATAGCCGTTATTATTTTCTTTTTGACACCTTTCGAGATTTGTCAACATATAATCTAATCGTTCTTTGATACGGGAATCCCCGGTAGAGGCGTACATGTAGGCTAGTGCAGAGATATAGTGACCACCAATATGTCCGTCGAGCCCGGTATTTTCCCAGTTCCCATAAGACGGTTTACGCGTAGGGAGATTCGACTCCCGTAAGAATGGGGCCAATAGGCGATCCGCATCCATACTTAAGAGATAATTTAAGTCTACGTCTTGGGCGTTTTTAAAAGGGCTTTCCAGAAGCCTTACATCCTTGAGGTCAAAATAATCGAGTTTCTTGGCTGTTTGTCCTTGCAGTGCGGGTGCAAGCAATATACTCAGGAATAAATATGTGATGATTTTTTTTTGCTTCATATTTGTTGGTATTATCGTGTTATCACGTATAATAGGGTGTCTTGGAATTTTGGTTAGTCAGGGTTGCTTGATGTTGAGCTAGTACCTAATTCAAATATAATCAATGGCAATGTTTTTTTAAGTGTTTTTTATACATTTATTTTTTTATGGAGTTAATACGCTGAAGTTCGTTCGTTAAATGTTATTTTAGTACTTCTAATCAGCTAAATCTATGCGAATTATCAGATTTTTCATTGTGACTTTTTTTTAAATTATATGTTGTCGAATTTCAAAATCAATAATTCAATGCGAAGTAAAGCAATCGCTAAATTATTTTTAACGGTAAGCGTGCTATGCTGTTTTTGTTCTCCAGCGCGCGCCTCAAACATATCCCAGACGACCGATGATCGAACTTTTTGGTTAGCAGAAATGGACCGCATGGCCCGCCCGGTGATCCGCAGTCTAGCGCATGACAGCCTGCGGATTAATATGCCCACGCTTACAGCACCTAATGTGGATAATCAAGTAAATCGTATCCAGGTGCAGTACGTCGAAGTATTGGGACGCGTGCTCTCGGGGATCGCCCCTTGGTTAGAGCTAGAAGGGGGCGATCAATCCGAGATAGCGCTCCGTAAACAGTATCGAAGCTGGACGTTAGCAGGCTTAAAAAATGCACTCGATAGCGGCGCGCGCGATTTTATGTCATTTGATCTGGGCGGACAGCAGCTTGTCGATGCCTCTTTTATCGCATTGGCTTTTTTGCGCAGTCCTTGGCTGTGGAAAAATTTAGACCAAGTGAGCCGCGATCGGCTGATACGGAGTATTGCAACGACTCGGAAATATCGTCCCTCGTATTCCAATTGGCTCCTTTTTTCTGCTGTTAATGAAGCTTTTTTCGCAAAGATAGGTCAACCTTGGGATGCTATGCGTGTTGATTATGCGCTGCGGCAGATGGAGCAGTGGTATGTGGGAGATGGCATGTATAAAGATGGTATATCTTTCGCGTACGACTATTACAACAGCTATGTGATTCATCCCTACCTTAGCGCGCTTAAGGATGTGATACAAGAGAAGACGAATATATATAAGGCCATGTTTACCGATATTGGGTCGCGCAATGCGCGTTACGCAGTTATTTTGGAAAGGTTAATTAATAGCGACGGATCGTTTCCCCCTTCGGGCCGATCTATTATCTATCGTGCGGCTGCTTTTCATCATCTGGCGGACATGGCCCTTAAAAAGCGACTACCCGAGGAGCTTCCTGCCGGACAGGTGCGGGCGGCACTCACGGCCGTTTTACATAAAGTGACCGAAAGTCCGTCGACCTATACAAACGGCTGGCTAACAATAGGCCTTTATGGGGAGCAGCAATCGCTGGCCGATTCGTATAATAATCAAGGTAGTCCTTATTTGAGCTCGGCAATATTTTTGCCTTTAGGCCTTCCGAAGGAAGATGCCTTTTGGAGTGGCCCCGCGATTCCTTGGAGTGCAAAGAAAATTTGGTCGGGAGGGCGGGGGACAAAGGATCACAAGATGGTGGAATAATGATTGGGACAAGGCGCACTTGTTGAGGTATAATACACACTCTCGCCGCTGAGAAGCGTACGATAAAAAAAGCCACCTCAACCTTATGCAGGTCGAGTATGGCTTTCCTATATAATTAAAATGAAAAATTTTGTTTCTTATTTGCTGGGGTATTCTTTGAAAATACCATGAATTACTTTTGGCAGGTTGTTTATGGCTTTTTCAGGTGAAGATATTGCTGACGAGCCACGTGCTTGCCATATTACTGAGTTAGTCGATTTGTCAAGCGCTTCTACGATAAGATGAGCATAGCGGTATTTTTCACTACCTGCAGGATATGTATAGCCATAGCCATAACCGAATCCATATCCCCAAGGACCACCCCAACCCCATGGACCGCCCCATCCATAGTGTGAATGGTATACGGGACGACTCTTGTTATTAACAATGGTAATATAGCGGAATAAGATATCTGGATTCTCCTTGCTGTATTGCAGGCCTAAATCTGCCAGCTCGTTGTTTGCAGCATTTAAAATATTGGTCTGCGCGATATCATTTGAAAAATAGTCCTTGGAAAGGGAGTCTATTGGCGGAAGCCATCCATATGTTTTATACTGACCGAAATCAAGGTCAACTACTTTAGTCGTGTTATATTGTACCGAAGCACAGGCACTAAGGAGTGCGAGGACTCCAAACATGAATATATAATTTAGCTTTTTCATAAGACTGAAACGTTAATAGTTGTTAGACTATACTTTTGTAAATAAGTTTAAAATCAAAATGGATATTTTGCGACAAGCGGCATCACGCGCCCATTACCAAATGCTTTGGAACTCACCCGAAGGATCGGCGGACATTGGTGTCGTTTAAATTCGGCATTATTTAGCAAGTTTCCGATTCGCCGCACGGTAGGCTCATCAAACCCAGCATGAACCACTTCGGATGCAGGTTTCTCTAGTTCTATGAGTTGATAGAGTATGGCATCTAAGATCTCGTACGGCGGCAGCGAGTCGGAGTCTTTTTGATCCGGACGCAACTCCGCGGATGGTGGTTTTACAATGGTGTTTTCTGGGATGATTACTTTATCTCTATTTATATATTTTGCTAAGCTGTAGGCTTGTGTTTTGTACACATCGCCTATCACACTAAGGGATCCCGCCATATCCCCATATAGGGTTCCATAGCCGACAGCGGCCTCACTTTTGTTGGACGTATTTAGCAATATGTTTCCATATTTGTTCGAAAGCGCCATGAGGAGCGTTCCTCGAATACGCGCTTGGATATTTTCTTCAGTTAAATCTGCCGCACGTCCTGCGAACGCATCAGTAAGCGTTGCCTCGAAGCTACCTGCAATATCCTTAATGGGTATTATCAAGTGTTCACAACCTGTGTTTTCCACCAGATCCAGGGCGTCTTTCAAGGAATGATCGGTAGAATATACGGAAGGCATGAGCACAGCCAGCACATTTTCTGCACCGAGCGCCTCACTGGCCAAGGCTGCCACTATTGCTGAATCCAATCCCCCAGAGAGACCTAAAACGGCCTTTTTGAAACCTGATTTTTGAAAATAATCTCGAATGCCGAGTACGAGCGCATGATGAATCAGGGCTATTTCTGAATCTGATTCCACCGATAGCGTGTTTGGGCTCGCAAGTTGGTTGCTGTCGATGATTCTAAAGTCCTCTTTGAATCCGGCAAGCTGCGCTGATTGGTGGCCCGTACGATCGAGTACAACTGAACGTCCGTCGAAAATAATATCTGCGTGCGCTCCAATTTGGTTAACATAAACTAGGGGGCATCCTGCTTTTATTACATTCCTTTTTAGAACGTTGATGCGGTTTTCAAAATGCACGTACGAGAATGGAGAGGCGGCTATGTTAATAATAAGTGTCGGATCTTCTTTGCGCAGCTCGTCCATGAGGTCGCCAATATAGGAATTGGAGGCATCATCATCCCAAAGGTCTTCGCAAATTGTAAGGGCGACTTTTTCTCCCTTGATGTCGATGCATGATACCTGGCGACTCGGTTCAAAGTAACGGTATTCGTCAAAGACGTCATAGTCCGGTAAAAGGCTTTTTTTGGAGTTGCTTTTTATTTGCCCGTCATCGATATAAACAGCCCCGTTATACAAAGCTTTGCCTTCAGGATCATTATTGGGCAGCGGAGCGCCAATGATGCAGCTTATCCCCTGACAGGCTGCTGCCACTTTTTGCAAACTTTCATCACATAAATCTAGAAACCTCCTGTTGCGTAGTAAATCTTTGGCGGGATAACCGCCGATCGCTAGTTCCGCAAAAACAACGAGGTCTGCACCATGCTGTTTCGCTTTTTGAATTGCGGATACTATTTTCGTTGTATTTTGTTCGAAATTACCGATGTGGTAATTTAGTTGCGCTAATGCTATTTTCATCCCAATCGTTGTTTGTCAGTTCTTGCTCTAGTTCGTTGGTAAATTTACTAAATTACTTTTGTGCATGGCGTAAAAATAGTAACCGCACCGTGCGAAAAAATGGCCTTATAAGAAGCCGATCGTTAAGATTTAGGGGACAAAAAAATGTCTTTGGATTTTCCAAAGACATTTTATGATTGTATTGAAGTTGATTTTAGTTAATTTCTAATACTTCAAATTCATATACCAATGGTGTGTTTCCAGGAATTTTTCCAATCGTTTGCGCGCCGAATGCCCAATATGACGGGGTAACAACCTGTATTTTGCTTCCCACTTTCAGGCCTTTATTTGTCAAACCTCCTACAGGATAATTATTTCCGTTGTATCGAATGGTACTTGGTAAAAAAGCTATTCGCCAAATAGCATTGATTACATTGGGGTTGCCTGCTGCCCCTAACTCATAAGTGCTTCCTTCAGCGTCTTCAATATAAAGATCTCCATTAAGTCCGGAAACCGAATATTTAACTTTTGCTTTTGGAAAGATGATCGAGTTTCCATTAGTAATTTGATATTCATACGTTGTATCCGTCGGGATACTTTCTATCGAATACCATATGCCGCGTTCCGTGGAATTGTCGATGTAATTATAAGGGACCTTGATTGTATCCTGTTGAGGGGCGTCAAAATTACTTTCTGCATAAGCCTTGATTTGAATGCTTTGCGCTTTTATTAACGAATCAATTTGTAGTTCTTGTTTGCGGTATTCTGCCGTGTTGTCTACATTGTCGTCCTTCATGCATGATGTTAAGGATACAGTAGTTAGAGCCAGAGCAAAAAGTGGTTTGATTAGATTTTTCATAAATTATTAATGTGTTTTACATTGCATAGAACGGGTACTTATGAGTTCGCGCTACACCTAGATTTTACCTTTTTAAAATTAATTATATTAATTGATTCCTACTAAAGGAAATACGTTGGTTATTCGTAAGAGATATCCACCACTTCCATTTCGAAATATAGCGGTGAATTTGCCGGTATTTTCTCCAATTCCTTTGCGTCATACGCCCAAGGTGATGGCGTAACGAATTTGATCACGCTTCCTTTTCGAAGTCCTTCTGTTGTTAGTCCTGCCATTGGAATAGAATACCCGTTATAGTTGACGACCTTTGGTAGGAATGCACTCTGCCATGCCCTGATCATTCTGCCAAGTTCAAATTCTCGGGTTTCAACTTTGTCTGCTGTATCCTTATCATCGGATTCATCGAATACCGTTCCATCGAGTAAAGTACCTTTGTAGATCACTGTTATTTTAGGACTTACGACACGACCGCCGGATATTATGTACGAAAAGGGATCCGCTTCTCCCGGGTTTACGACGTCATACCAAATACCAAGTGAATCATGGTGAATAGGGGTTTCGAAGTTTGTTTTCGCGAATTGTTCGAGCTCGCCTGCCTGCTCCGCAAGAACCTTTTGGATGCGTACATTGTTAAGCGAGTCTTGGATGCGCGCCTCTTCTTGCGCTTTTTCGTAGTCAAAATCGTCGTTTTTAGAACAAGAGGCTAATGCGAGCGCTGTGAGGGTTAGTAATAAAAATGGTTTAAATAAAGTCTTCATAAATAAAATTCAGTTCGTATTTCAGGCATTATAACGCGTAACGGTTGGTAGATGCGACAGCAAACATAAATAAAAACGTTCGAAAAAACCACGTGAAGGCGAGTTGTTTTAATAATCAACGAGTTAGTATTTGGGATATGGCTTTCGGACCAAGGTAGGTGAAATATCGTTTTTGTACCGAAAAATCAGCGTGGAGTATGATCGTTGTTGGGAAGATGAACTTTGCATCTTTGCGCGCGAGAAGGGTGGCGATATCGTGGTTATGACCTACCCGCTTTTTGTTCGACGCATTTTTTAGCAGATGCCCTTCGAAATAGATGCTGTCGGTACTTTCCGCGTCAAAGGATACGGCATAATAACGCTCGTTGATATCGTTAATGACCTGTGGATTTGTGAAAACCTCATTTTGCATCTTTCGGCAATAGGCGCACCATTCGGTATGGAAGAAAAGCAGCACCTTTTTGGGTTTTATCTGCAAGGAGTCGGAGAGCTGCTCGAAGGTGATCCAGTTTACTGATTTCTTTTGTTGCGCGCTAATGCGTGAACAGAGGAGTAAAGAGAGGATTGTTAATGTTAATACTTTCATGGGTTAATTGTTTTCAAGCGGGCCCAGCACTACAGGTGCCGGGTCGCGCGTGCTTTTAATGAAAATGACCGATTTTAATGCCGAATGTAAATGTTCTCGGCTTGGTCGGGCCGTAAACGTAGTCCGAATCACGCAGTGGCCCCGTGTCGAAGTCTTTTTGGAATGCGTTAAACATGTTCTGTACGCCGGCAAAGAGCTCTATATTGAAGTCGTTTTTTACAGCAAAAACGTAACCGAATCGAAGGTTGAGTTCCATGAAGTCGGGTGATTTTGTAATAATCATTCGTCGATCGGTTTGGTAGTGGGGGACTTTCATTGTGCCCGTGTATACACCGGTCAGATCGATCGATAGAGGCATAGTTGCTTTGAAATTGGTATTCAAATAGCCATATACATTTGGGGTCCGCATGTATTGCTTGACAATGAGTTCCTCACCTGGGTTTTCGCCATCGAATATGATCTGTCCTTCGTTGTAGGTAGCACGTTGAATAGTACCACCTGCTTGAAAAGTAAGGTTTCCGGATGGGGCAGCGCTTATCTCGATGTTACTCCCGTATACTTTCGAGTTACTCCCATTACGCATTTCTTGAATAATGACCTGTTCGTTTTGAGTTGTCATAACCGTTGTGAATGGGTTTTGAAGATCGGTATAGAATCCCTCAATGAGCACGCTTGTTTGTGTACTCCCGAAGTTACGTGTGTAATTGAACGAGCCGGTGTAAGCGTTTGAATATTCGGTTTTTAGATTCTCGCCCATCAACACAAATACTTGCTGCCCCCCGATCGAGGTCACGTGCATGTCCTCGTTGAAAGCTTGCGGAGCACGGAATCCGCGGGCATAACCACCACGAAATTGAAGAGTTTCTGTGATATCATATAGTAGTGTGAATCGCGGGCTAATGGTGCCGAAGTTTTCTGCCGATGAGCGAACTTGATTTAATAGACGATAGTCACCATCGATGTGGGTATAATCGTAACGGCCGCCAATTAATGCTTTCAAAGGATCGGCTATTTTCCACTCATATTGAACGTAACTGCCCAGCGCATGTGTGCTCTGATCGATCGATCGGCCATAGGATGGGATATCGTCGGTCGTGCGGTTGGTGTTGTATTCAACACCTGCGGTTAGCACGTCGTTTTCGAAATTATAAGTGTACTGTCCACCACCGACCATTGCAAAGTCCTCGGTGATGCCGTAGGAGTTTGCCGCGGTGATACTGTCCTGCGGGTTGGTTGAGCCACCTAACCCGCCGTAATAGCTATCTCTCTTGCTTTTTTGCGCGGAAAGGTAGAGGGAGAATTTATGTTTCCAGTCTTTCGAATAGTGATCGTAGGTAATTCCTCCAATTAAGGAGTTGGTTTGTAGTTGTTCGGTGATGTCCGTGAAATGCGGAGCAAGGTCTATTCGATCTCCGCCTCGACGAAATTCATTCATTACGCTTAGATCGAGGGTAATTTTGTTTTGTTCGCTCGGTTTATAGAAAGCCTTGGTGCCAAAGGTGGTGTTTTTGAGTTTCGTGATTTCCGAAAATCCATCGTCGTTGGCATCCCAAGGTTGTCGCTCGCGGTGCATCCCGTAGAACGTCGCTCCACTCATCAAGTCTTGATCGACATACGAGGTGTTAAAGTCGAGCGTATTATCCCAAGAGGAACCACCTGTGATTGAGTTGGTTGATTTTATTTGCCAATCGTTTTCTACGGGATCTTTGGTGATGATGTTTATTGTCCCTGCGATGGCGTTCGCGCCGAAAAGTGCTGACCCGCCACTCCGCACGACTTCAATGCGATCAATCATGCTCGTGGGAATCTGGTCTAAGCCGTAGACACTATTTAATGCGCTAAATACCGAACGGCTGTTGATCAATATTTGTGAATAAGCGCCGTCCAGACCGTTCAATCTTACCTGAGAGAAGCCACAGTTTTGACAATTGTTTTCGACCCTGACGCCAGGCTGGTAGGAAAGCGTCTCGGACATGGCTACTGATTGCGTAGCGTTAAAGAGTTTAGGTCCGAGTACATTCACAATTACCGGGGCCTCACGGCGGTCAAGGCCATATCGTGTGGCGCTGACAACGACTTCATTGATATTGAGATTATCCTCGAGCAGTGTAATGTTGATCGTTTGTGCCGCTGGTAGGTTAGCGACAGATTCTTTATGCGTTTGGAAGCCGACCGCGCGCGTAATTAAGGTAACGTCCGATTCGAGAAGATTGGTCAATGTAAACTTACCCTGCTCGTCGGTGGTCGAACCATTGGAACTTCCCTGAGCTAATACCGTCGCATAGGGGACAGGCTGGCCGCTTGTAGTTTTGACTGTTCCGGAAATCGTCGTCTGCCCCAAGGCCGCTCCGGGTAATATATAGTATACGGCGAAAAGTAACGCCTTAATAGTTGTAGACATGTTAAAATAAAATATTGTTCGTGTTGCTTTACGAATAGGATAAACGGATAATAGGGGAATGCCCATAGGTATGTATATAGGCGGAAACAAACGCGTTATAGCATCGATTAGACAATGAAAATTTCCTTTGTTTAAATGCGTATAGGTGCACCACGGTGGACTCTTATTTCAAAATAGAAATCAATAGCCGGATCGTGCTAAACTAAAAGATGCTAAAAAAGAGAATGTTCGCGAAGATTATCCTTGGAGCGGCGGGCCACGCAAATGATAGTGGAGGATGAGAAGTGTTACGGGGTTCTGGACGAATTCGGCGTATTTGATGTATCCGGTCAGTGTTCTTAACGGCGCTTGGAAGACAAACATCGTAGAGGGCAGAAAGCTGCCCGCAAATACGACGTTCAAATATTGGATTTGCCCATCGGATTCGTGATGGTGTGAAGTGCCTTTTTTCGTAAAATCGTAGGGGTGGACGTGGGTGATGATCTCGCCCGAAGATGTTACCTCTTTATGCATGAAAACCACCCCACTGACGATAATTACCGTCATCCACAGGCTTAGTAGACCCGCGACACTAGAACGGTATGTAGTTGTTAGTTGATGCATAAAAAAAGCGTTCCGACTAAGGTAACGCTGTAAAAATATAGAATGTTTTTGAGATTATCGGATTAAATTATTGTTATCATCCGGGAAGATTAACGCAGGTTTGTGTACGCGCGCCTCGTCGGGCGTCATACTTGCGTAGGAGATAATGATTACAATGTCGCCAACTTGTACTAAGCGTGCTGCCGCACCATTTAGGCATATCGTTCCTGAACCACGTTCACCCGGGATGACGTACGTTTCTAGTCGTGCACCGTTGTTATTGTTGACAATTTGGACACGCTCATTGGCGACAATGTTTGCAGCATCCATTAGATCTTCGTCAATTGTGATGCTTCCCACATAGTTTAATTCAGCCTGTGTTACCCGCACACGGTGAATCTTTGACTTCATTACTTCAATTAACATACTGCAAAATTACCGCATTTGGAATACAAATAGGAACAATGACCAATTAAAATGACATTTAATTTAAAATAATATTGTCTATTAACCGCACCCCTTCGATCCATACAACGAGCATTGCTACATGAGAAACGTTAAAGTCGATAGTTTGGGTTTCTTTTAAATTACGACTCTCGCAAATCGCTATATATTCGATCTCTAGGCCGGTTTCCCGCGTTATAATGTCGGCCGCATTTTCTTTCAGGACTGCTGGCGGATGCGTGGTGAAATGTGTCTTTATATAGCTTAAAGCGCGAAATAAGGCTAAAGCTTTGTTTTTTCCTTGCTCGCTTAATCGCATGTTTCTGGAACTCAAGGCGAGTCCTTCCTTACTGCGAATAGTTGGACAAATCTCTACAGTAATGGGTAAATCTTTGATTTCGATCATTCGCTTTATGACCATGATCTGCTGAAAATCTTTTTGACCGAAACAAGCCACATCAGGCTTAACTAAGGTGAATAGTTTGTACACGATTTGTGTAACACCCTGGAAATGTCCTGGACGCTTCTGACCTTCCCAAACCGAATCTAGGTCACCTAGGTCGATATTCCATGCGGGTTCATTCTGCAGGTACATTTCTTCCACGGTGGGCATAAACACCACATCACACCCCGCTTGCTTGAGCAGTTGAAGATCGTTTTCAATAGGTCTCGGGTATTTTTCGAGATCCTTCGGGTCATTAAATTGTGTGGGATTAACGAAGATGCTGCAAACGACAATATCGGCGATTTGTGTTGCCCTATCGAGCAAAGATAGGTGTCCCGAGTGAAGAGCGCCCATGGTTGGTATAAGTGCTATCCGAAGTCCATCTTCACGCTGCTTACCGAGGTAAGATTGTAAATCTTTTTTGGTTTTAAATGTATTCACCTTAAAACGTTAAATAAAGGCGCAAATTTGCATAAATAAATTGGTATTATAAAGTGATGAAAACGAACTAATTGTAAAATTCATATATTTTCCGTACCTTTGTATACCGATTTTACGATTCGATTAATTAAAAAAAACAATTGGAGATGGCAAAAACGAAAATATTGTTTGTAACCCATGAGATGTCGCCTTTCCTTGAAACAAGTAAAATTTCTGAAATAACACGCCAGTTACCGCAAGCTATGCAAGAGAAGGGTTTTGAGATCCGTATTCTTATGCCTCGTTTTGGTAATATTAATGAGCGCAGAAATCGTCTTCATGAAGTGATAAGGTTGTCGGGAATGAACATCGTGGTGGATAGCAATGACAATCCGCTAATTATTAAAGTGGCTTCATTGCCTACTGCTCGGATGCAGGTATACTTTTTAGATAATGAAGAGTATTTTCAGCGGAAAAAGGTTTTTCGTGACGACAAGGGAGTGTTTTTTCAAGATAACAACGAACGATCGCTGTTTTTCTGTAAAGGTGCATTAGAAACTGTTAAAAAATTAGGCTGGGCTCCCGATGTGGTACATTGCCACGGTTGGTTCTCTGCAATGGTTCCTGCCTATTTGAAAACGGCTTATAAGGATGATCCTACGTTCAAGGATTCGAAAGTCATTTATTCGCTATACGCAAATGAGGATTTTGATTCGGTAGGTCCCAAGTATGCCGCTTTAGCAGTGAAAGACGATTTGACGGCTGAACAAGTTGCTCCTTACGGTGATGGCTCGTATGTTGACCTGTACAAAGGTGCGTTATCTTATGCTGACATCGCAGTTTACATGGATGAGGAGATCGACCCTGAGTTGAAATCATTTGTAGAAGAAAAGGGTATCCGGAGTTTTACGCCAATGGGCGATGCTGATTACGATGGATTCGCTGATTTATTTGATGAGTTTTCCTCGGTTGACGTCGACGTAGCAACGGCATAGTATTTTGTTCAGATGAAATTGAAAGACTGCTTCGCGCAGTCTTTTTTTTGTAAAAGCGGTTTCTCCTTATTTTTTAACATTTATGGAATGAAATTCTAATACTTTCTCGACCTTTGTTTGATATAATTACTAGGAATGAATTGGTTAATATTGATTGTGGCAGGCCTATTTGAAGTTGGATTTACCTCCTGTCTTGCAAAAGCAAAAGAAACAACTGGAAGTGAAATGTACCTTTGGTACGGCGGATTCGTCACGTGTCTCGCGATAAGTATGTTTGGGTTGATGAAGGCGACGCAGTCCCTGCCACTGGGTACGGCTTACGCTGTATGGACGGGTATTGGCGCGGTGGGTACGGTGCTTGTTGGTATAATTGTCTTCCATGAATCGGTTGACTTTTGGCGAGTGTTTTTTATTTTCACGCTTATCGCATCGATTATTGGTCTCAAGGTGGTTTCATCTCATTAATAAAAAAAAAACTGTATTTTTGTCCCTACGAAAGTGATTAACAGCATGTGGCTGTTATGACGATGTTGAATATAATTATGTTAGAAAAACTCCAAGCTATAAAGGAACGATGGGAAGAGGTCGAAGCTGAATTAAGCAAGCCTGAAACCATCAACGATATGAAACGTTTTGCTAAACTCAATAAAGAGTATAAAGACCTTGGCAAGATCGTTGATCAATACCATATCTATAAAAATATTGTTAGCAACATTGATTCAAACAAGGATATTTTATCGAACGAAAAGGATCAAGAGTTACGTGAAATGGCAAAAGAGGAGCAGGATCTTCTTATTGAGCAAAGAGCGGAGAAAGAAGAAGAAGTTCGATTGATGCTTATACCAAAAGATCCCGAGGATGGTAAGAATGCAATATTGGAGATCCGTGGCGGATCTGGTGGGGATGAAGCGGCGTTATTTGCTGGAGATCTTTACCGTATGTACACGCGTTATTTTGAAACAAAAGGATGGCGTAACGAAGTCATGGATGTGACGGAGGGAACATCAGGAGGGTATAAAGAAGTTATCTTAAAAGTTACCGGTGAGGATGTATATGGGCAGTTAAAATACGAGTCTGGCGTACACCGCGTGCAACGCGTTCCAGATACGGAGACTCAAGGTCGGGTGCATACCTCAGCGGCGTCGGTGGCCGTGTTACCGGAAGCCGAAGAAGTCGATATCGAGATAAACCCAGCGGATATCGAATTGCAGACCTCACGCTCTGGTGGTGCTGGAGGACAAAACGTGAATAAAGTTGAAACCAAAGTGCAGCTGACACACAAACCTTCGGGTATTGTGGTGGTATGTCAAGTGGAACGTTCGCAGCTTGCAAATCGTGAACTGGCCATGGAGATGCTTCGTAATAAATTATATGAACTCGAAGTTCAACGTAAACACGGTGATGTTGCAGCTAAACGTAAGACAATGGTGTCAACAGGTGACCGCTCAGCTAAAGTTCGTACCTATAATTATCCACAAGGGCGCGTAACCGAACATCGTATCGGATTAACGATGTATAATCTGCCTGCGGTTATGGATGGTGATATTCAGGGTATTATCGACGCGCTACAATTTGCGGAGAATGCCGAGAAAATGAAAGACGGTACGGTAGCGTAGATTTTTTCAAAAAAGTTTAGTGTAGTTCGAAATAAACGCTATATTTGCACACCTTCTAGAAACAAGGAAACGGTCTGGTAGTTCAGCTGGTTAGAATACATGCCTGTCACGCATGGGGTCGCGGGTTCGAATCCCGTCCAGACCGCTTAAAAAGGAAAGCTTAGCTTTCAAAACGTTCTTTAAATAAGTATACAGTAAGAGATTTAGGTCTGGTAGTTCAGCTGGTTAGAATACATGCCTGTCACGCATGGGGTCGCGGGTTCGAATCCCGTCCAGACCGCTCAAAAGACGATCCCCTTGGTAACAGCGCATGCTATCAAGGGTTTTTTGTTTACGCTCGTCATTGATGATAGTTTTTAGCGCGCGATAGCGATTTTACGCCCTAAAAAAATAAGCCACATTTTTTAGGTTTGATTTACGTCTCTTCTCAATTATAAATAGTTTCTTTGTCAGATAAAAGTCCCGTTATGAAAAAATATTCATTACTGTTTCTTCTATGTTTTTTTTGGTGTGCGTTTTCTTTTGCCCAAGGAGATGCAAGTTTTAGTTACACGCAAGAAGAAGCACTATATAAGATAGCTGAAAATGGGGATTCGCTTAAGTTGGATGTTTTTTTACCCACGGGTCAATCCCTCGACAAGAAAAAACCTGTTCTTGTCATGGTTCATGGTGGCGCATGGGTTGCGGGAGACCGCTCGTTAGATCACAATTACTATAAGAGTCAACTTCGGGAAAAGATCACCCAAGCGGGTGTTGCTATAATTTCAATAAGTTATACCTTGGTGAACGACAGCACGCATTTTCCAAGACCTATTGAGGATTGTAAAGATGCCGTAAGATGGGTTCGGTCACATGCAGAGAATTACAATTTCGATACCACAAATATTGGCCTTTGGGGAGAGTCTGCTGGCGCGCACCTTGCGTTAATGGTGGCCTATTCTGGGGAAGAGGACTGGATAGGTAATCATGCCCCGATGAGCCAACAAGCTGGGGTATCGTATGTCATAAATAATTTTGGCCCGACAGACTTGAATACGCTGTTGCAAACTGACGCCGGTTGGTTCCGGCTTTTTATGGCACGTATTTTTATGCGGAAGTTGCTTCCATTAAGAGAACGTTTAGCAGTTGCGATTACGGGCTACAGTCTAGAAGCGCAAAAAGATCAAGTGGTCAATTATGCCAGTATATATTCGCCTATATCCTTCGTTGATTCTTTGGACGTTCCGACGTTAATTTTACACGGAACCAAAGACCGAATTGTGCCGTTTAATGAATCCGAGAAGTTAAAGAAAGTGCTTGATCAGTACGGCGTCGAAAATGAGCTGATTGAAGTCGATGGTGGCAATCATGGCTTTCGGAATATTTCCGAGGAGCGAATCGACGTGTTAGTGGATAAAACTCTAGATTTTTTAGGTGTGCAGCTTGAAAGGAAACAGACGCTTTAATTTAGTTAATGCTTAAAAACAAAAAATTGGTGCTTGAGCATACGTGCGAGCTATTGATCAGTTGACGGCGTAGCTGCCCAGGATTTGAGTTGTAAGGTTAAACCGTCCCATGTTGCGTAGGTATAATGGTTCATCCACTCGCCTAAATTTATAACCCGGCTATTCTCCGAGAGCGACACATCATAAGGGAGATGCCGGTGACCAAAGATAAAATAATCGTAGTGCTCTTTTTGAAGTTCGTATGTTGCAAATTGTATGAGCCACTCTTTCTCGTTTCCTAGAAATTTTTCCTTTTCATCATTTGCTGCACGGCTGTGTTTAGACCACCGTTGTGCGATTCCAATGCCTAAGTTGGGATGAAGACGCGCAAACAGCCATTGGCATGCTCGGCTTCGGAAAAAAGTTTTTAGAAATTTATACTTTCTGTCACCTGGCCCTAGTCCGTCACCATGGTGGATATAAAACTTTTTCCCATCCATTTTCAGGATGAGCTCATCGTCGATAATTCGCGTGTTTAGTTCATCTTTTAGATAGCTGAACATCCACATGTCATGATTGCCCTTAAATAATGTTATTTCTATCCCGAGATCCGCGAGTTCAGCCAGCTTCCCTAAAAAACGAATATATCCTTTGGGCACAACGGTGTTGTATTCGAACCAAAAATCGAATATGTCGCCGACCAAATAAAGCGCTTTTGCGTCATGTTTAATAGCCTCTAGCCAAGATACAACAAGACGCTCTCGTTCGCGAGCGCTGGAACTGGGGGATACACCCAGATGGAAATCGGAAGCAAAATATACTTTGTCTCTCATGAAATTGAATCGCTTCAAAGCTAGAAAAATATTGACGTATATACAAGGCTTGAAGGGTATTCGGGGTAGTACGCCACATTCGGTACGGCGTGGCTCAAACGGGCTCGTAAACTGTATTAGTTTGCTATTCAGGCTGCATTTTGTATCTTGCGTGGTAACTTAATTGTTGATTATGAATAAAAGTTTGGGAATTATTCTCTTTGCCATTGGACTAACCGCATGCCAACAAGAGAATGTGATAGAATCAAATAAGAACATGGAAGTAAAAACATATCCTACATCCGAGAAGATCGATCATCGTGATGATTATTTTGGAACGCCGGTCGCCGATCCGTATCGTTGGTTGGAAGACGGACTGTCGGATAAAACCAAGGAATGGATTGCCGCTGAAAATGAGGTGACCAATGACTATTTAAGTCAAATTCCTTTCCGAGAATCAATTCGCACACGTTTAGAGAGCCTCTGGAATTACGAAAAGGAAGGAGCTCCATCGAAGGAAGGCGATTATTACTATTATTCAAAAAATGATGGTCTGCAAAATCAATTCGTCATTTATCGCAAGAAAGGAGAAGATGGTGCGGAAGAACTTTTCCTAGACCCGAATAAGTTCTCTGAAGATGGAACGACGTCATTGGCGGGGCTTTCATTCAGTAAAGATGGCTCTTTGGTCGCATACCAAATATCGGAAGGAGGGTCAGACTGGCGGAAAGTGATTGTATTAAATGCGGCCGATAAAACCGTTGTAGGGGATACGATTATCGATGTAAAGTTTTCTGGGCTAGCCTGGAGAGGAAACGAGGGGTTCTATTATAGCAGCTACGACAAGCCCAAAGAAGGTTCTGCGTTGTCAGCAATGACTGATCAACATAAACTCTATTTTCACAAATTAAATGAAGCACAATCTTCCGACGTTCTGATTTTCGGTGGTAAAGAATTGCCACGTCGATATATAGGTGCGTGGCTCACCGAAGATGAACATTTTCTCGTGGTATCGGCAGCTAATGCGACTTCGGGCAATGAACTTTATCTCAAAGATCTTTCAAATTCCAATTCGGAGTTTGTAACCGTGGTGGATAACATGGAGAAAAATCACAGTATCATGGATGCCCAAGGCGATAAGCTTTTTATCTACACCGAACTCGATGCGCCCAATGGAAAGGTCGTAACTGTGAACTCGAAACAGCCACAACCCGCTAATTGGGAAGATTTAATTAAAGAAACGGAACAGGTTCTTTCTCCCTCAACGGGCGGTGGAAAGATTTTTGCCACGTATCTTAAAGATGCGACCTCCCTTGTTAAACAGTACGATCGAAAGGGGACGCTAGAACGCGAGGTCGAGCTTCCTGGTGTTGGATCGGCATCGGGATTTCGGGCTAAACCGGAGGAAGACTATCTGTATTATTCGTTTTCTAATTACGTTAATCCAGGCACCATATATAAATATGATATCGCCTTGGGGACTTCAGAAGTGTATAGGAAACCTACTATTGACTTTGACCCAGCAAAATACGAGTCAGAACAAGTTTTCTATACGTCGAAAGACGGCACCAAAGTTCCATTGATCATTACGTATAAGAAAGGGATTCCGCTGGACGGTACCAGCCCAGCGCTACTTTATGGTTATGGGGGCTTTAATGCTAGCATAACGCCTTCTTTCTCCCTTAGTAATGTTATTTTCTTAGAACAGGGCGGCATATTTGCTGTCGCCAATTTACGTGGGGGCGGTGAATATGGAGAAAGTTGGCACCTTGCTGGAACCAAGTTGCAAAAGCAAAATGTGTTCGATGACTTTATTGCAGCCGCGGAGTACCTGATCGCCGAGAAATATACGTCATCAGCTAAACTGGCAATTTCCGGAGCGTCAAACGGCGGACTGTTGGTGGGTGCGGCGATGACACAACGACCGGAGCTCTTTAAGGTAGCTTTTCCTGCCGTAGGCGTTATGGATATGTTACGCTATCATAAATTCACAGCGGGGGCGGGGTGGTCATTCGATTACGGTACATCGGATGATAATAAGGAAATGTTTGAATACTTGTATAAATATTCGCCATATCATGCCCTAAAAGAGGATACAGCGTACCCAGCGACTATGGTGACCACTGCGGATCATGATGATCGCGTTGTGCCAGCACATTCCTTTAAATTTGCTGCACGCCTTCAGGAGTTTCACAAGGGGGCGAATCCTGTTTTAATTCGTATCGATACCAAAGCCGGTCATGGTGCGGGTAAATCCACAGAAATGGTGATCGCTGAGCAAACCGATAAATGGGCGTTTTTATTCCAAAATATGGGGCTGGGGTATCGCGAGATTAAATAATACATATACAAGAGTCACTGGTTAATAATTTTTGGTAATTGTTTATCATGGACTTCCAGCAAGGACAGTACGACTGCCTCTGCTGGAAGTTCTATTTAATGGATATCGGAGCGCAATTAAACTCAGCGTACACGTACGAATGGAGCATATTGTATCTTTCTCAATCTCACGGTATTTGACTTTTATCAATCCGAATATTATTCGGTAATATGGGGGTTAGGCCTGTTTATTTCTCACGTGATATGATTATTACACGAATAAGTCGTTGTTTTTCCCAGAAAATTATAAATTCGTAAAATTTCTAACACAATGAACTGGAATAAATCGATAATTCTGGCAGCGGCATTGCTTACAGCCACTGTTCAGACCAATGCGCAGGATAACCTTATCAATGCGTTAAAAGGTAATGTAACTGATAACAGTAAAGAAGGCTTTAACTTTACGGAAGTTATCAACTTAGGGAATACTTCCATTAAGGATCAAGGCTCCTCGGGTACATGTTGGTCTTACTCAGGAAACTCTTTTTTGGAGTCTGAAATGATGCGGATGGGCAAGGAACCTGTTGAGATCTCACCGATTTTCACAGCGCGAAACACGTATATCGAGAAAGCAAAGAACTTCGTTCGGTTACATGGTAAACAGGCTCAAGGAGACGGAGGACAATTGCACGATGTGCTAACCATCTTTCGTAAATATGGCGCAGTTCCACGTGAAGTTTATACCGGTCTGCCTGAAGGACAAACACGTAACAACTTTTCGGAAATGAGCCCGATACTTCAGGGTATAACGAAAAATGTTGCGGCGAGTAAAAAGCCATCCAACAATTGGTTAGATGCCTTTACGGCGACGATGGACTCTTATTTAGGTGAAGTGCCTGAGTCTTTCCAATACCAAGGGAAAACGTATACTCCACGTAGTTTCGCCGACGATGTGATTGGTATCAATCCCGATGATTACGTGGGAATTTCTTCTTTTGCCGAACACGCCTACTATAAACCATTTGTATTGTTGATTCCGGACAACTGGTCTTTTGAGCGTTTCTACAATGTGCAAATTAATGACGTTACCGATATTATCGATAATGCACTTGAGAACGGATATACGGTCGCATGGGCGACTGATGTCTCGGAGAAAACTTTTAGCTGGAAGAACGGTGTTGCTTTTGTTCCTGAGAAACCCGTAGACCAGATGAGCGCGGATGAGGTGAATAACCTGTTTAACGGTCCAAAACCCGAACGGACTATTACGGCGGAGCAACGTCAAGAATCGTTCGATAATTATAGGACAACGGATGATCATGGAATGCACATCGTTGGAACCGTAAAAGATCAAAACGGTAAGGAGTATTACATTGTTAAAAACTCTTGGGGTGAATCAAATGATTATAAGGGCTACATGTACGCGACAAAGGAATTTGTTCGATACAAAACTATATCAATTTTGTTACACAAGAAAGCGCTAACAAAAAATATGCAATCGAAATTGGGCTTGTAAAAGCTTAATAGTAGGCGAAATAACTTAATCCCAAGAAATCTACTTGGGATTTTTTATGTTTTTTTTTGTAGCTTAAGATAAATGCAATAAGGCTCCAATTAAAAAAACGCATTATGAAAAAGTTATTATTCTTATTACTTATTGTACCGTTTATCGGTTTTTCTCAAGATAAAGGTGTCACTTTTGAGCACGGCGTAACATGGCAAGCTGTCAAAGAAAAGGCCAAAACCGAAAATAAATTTATCTTTGTCGACTGCTTTACCACCTGGTGTAAACCTTGTGAGTACATGAGTAAAACAGTGTTTCCTCAAGACACCGTTGGTGAATTCTTTAATGCCCATTTTATAAATCTGAAGGTGCAAATGGATCAAACTGATCACGATGCGCCTGAGACTAAATCGTGGTATACGGAAGCGCAACGGTTCGCAGACGATTACCAGGTTGTTGCTTATCCAACGTTTCTGATTTTTGACCCACAAGGTGAATTAGTACACCGGATTGTTGGAGGCGGAGAGGCCAGTGAATTCATCGCGCGTGCCAAACAAGGACTAGACCCGAAAACTCAATATGTTACATTAGTGAACAAATATCACCAGAACCCGGATGATGCCATGCTAAGTAAGCAGATGCTGAATGCCGCTCTGGGGGCATATGACCGGCCACTTGCACAGGAGGCAGCTTCACGGTATATTGAACTTCTTGGTGAAGAGGCTATGCTAACACCAGGTAATATTGATATCCTTCTGCGCGGTGCCAAGAGCAGTGATTCACCCGCATTTACAATCATCAAAAACAACAAGGACAAAGTAGACGAGCTTCTATTGAATGCTAACCAAACAGCGAACGATATACTTTCTTCCGTACTCGCGTCGGAATTGGTTGTCCCGAGGATTCGTAACAAAGAAGAGAATATTGACTTTCTTGCTTTAAAAAATAAAATTGAAAAGGATCATCCTTATGTCGATATGATTTCAACGATTGCACGCGCGAAAACAAAATATTATTTTTCGCAGAATAATTGGCCGGCATTTAAGGATGCGGTGCAAGAATATATTGAAACCAGTGACCACAATATTTCGCCAGCTGAGCTAAATTCATACGCTTGGTCTGTCTTTGAAAATTGCGATGATATAGCTTGCCTACAGGCAGCGTTGGCTTGGAGTAAAACATCAATTTCAGAAACGGAGGTTCCTAACTTTGTAGATACCTACGCCAATCTCCTATACAAATCAGGCGATGAGGAAAAAGCTATACGTTGGCAGCAGAAGGCCGTTGACAATACGGCCGGTCATGATAAGGAAACATTTTCGGCGACTTTGCGAAAGATGCAAAACGGTGAACCTACTTGGTAGGTTTGTCAGGAAAAGTTGAGCTAACGCCAATATATAGAAGAGCCGTTAATTACATAGGAATTAACGGCTCTTCTATATATTGATTATTTTTCGTCTTAAATCGAGGTGCTAGGCTGAAATGTTCGGTTTTTTAGGAAACATCAGTGAAGCCACCACACTGATGACTAATATACCAATAATGATTATCAATGAATGGATTGTTTCGAAGCCCATCGATTCCAACCAACTGTGAAACAACATTTTCACGCCGATAAACACCAATAAAAACGCTAAGCCAACTTTCAGGTAATGGAACTTGTGGATTATGTTCACGAGTAAGAAAAACATCGAACGTAAGCCTAAAATTGCGAAAATATTGGAGAAAAATACGATGTAAGGGTCTTTGGTGATTGAAAATATAGCCGGGATAGAGTCCACAGCGAAAATAAGGTCGGTGAATTCGATCACCAAAAGCACCAAAAATAGAGGAGTGACGTAACGTACGCCATTTTCCATATGGAAGAATTTTCCACCGGAGAAACTAGGTGTTACCTTAAAAATCTTAGAGGCATATTTGACAACCGGGTGTCCTTGTGGGTCAACTTCTTCTTCTTTATTACGGTTGATAAACATCGTGATTCCTGTATATACGAGGAAGGCACCAAATACGTAAAGTATCCATCCGAATTTCGCAATAAGGGCAGCGCCAACGAAGATAAATATACAACGTAATACGACTGCTCCGATGATTCCCCATACGAGTACTTTATGGTAATATTTCTCTGGTATACCGAAGGATGAGAAAACAAGTACCATGACGAAGATATTATCGACTGATAACGCGTATTCAACCACGTATCCAGTCAAGTATTCTATCGTTAATGTCTTGTTATATAGTTGCATGCTGGCCGCTAAATCGTTCTCGTTCACCTTGATGTTATGATAATGACGTGCGATTACCTCCTTTAATGCAGCAAAATCGTGGATATTATGAAGCTCGTTCCCCCATATGTACAATACAAGTCCGAACAAGAGTGCAAAGAGCACCCATATTCCGCTCATAATTGCCGCAACCTTAAGGGTGACCGGTTTGTTTCCTTTGGAAAACACACCTAGGTCGATCGCCAACATGATAATTATGAAGATGATAAAACCTGCAAAAAACAATAATTCGTGACTCATAATATTTCTATTTATTTCTTTCCGTTGTAAACCGAACAAGCTGTTCCAATGCCGTACGGTATGTGTTTTCTGGGAATTGGCGCAAGATCTCGAAGGCCTGTTTTTGATATTCAAGCATTTTACGCGTTGCATATTCCATTCCTCCGCTACTGCGAACGAATTCGATCACTTCAGCGACCTTTTCTTTGTTGTCGCTATGGTTCTTTACGAGTTTGATAATTCGGCGCTTCTCAGAGCTCGTTGTCGTTTTAAGAGCATAAATCAGTGGGAGAGTCAGCTTCTTTTCCTTGATATCATTGCCCAGTGGTTTGCCTACATCGTCCAATCCGAAATCAAATAAGTCATCTTTGATCTGAAAAGCGATACCAACGTTTTCCCCGAAAGTGTGCAGTAGTTTCACTTGCTGTGGGTCTGCACCGGCGGACAACGAACCACTGGCACAACAGGAAGCAATTAAGGAAGCTGTTTTTTTCCGAATGATTTCGAAATAAATATCTTCTTTGATATCGAGTTTTCGAGCCTTTTCAATTTGGAGGAGCTCGCCTTCACTCATTTGTTCGACTGCCTCAGATACGATTTTTAAAAGACCATGTTCATTGTGTTTGACCGATAGCAGTAAACCTTGGGACAATAGATAGTCGCCAACCAGTACGGCTACTTTATTTTTCCATAGTGCATTTATTGAAAAAAGTCCCCGGCGCTCATTCGCATTATCCACCACGTCATCATGTACGAGCGAGGCTGTATGTAGGAGTTCTACCAGTGACGCTCCACGATAGGTTGAATCATTGATTTTTCCACATAAACCCGCCGATAGGAAAACAAACATCGGACGCATCTGTTTTCCTTTTTGCTTAATAATATATTGTGTTATTCTATTTAGCAGAGGAACGGAACTTTTCATCGATTCTTTAAAACGTTTCTCGAAAATCTCAAGTTCTTCTGCTATAGGTGTTTGTATATTTTTTAATTTCAGCATGAAAAATGGCTAATAAACCATGTCAATTAAACGGTTAAAATTGCAATAAATATAAGAAATAGATTTAATACGCTCGGGCGGCTAATTCCAATTCTTTATACCATTCTTCACCATATTTTCGGGTCAGGGGGTCTTTTAAAAATTGATACACCGGCACGCCCAGTTCTTTTCCGAAGGTACAAGCGTCGTGGCATATGTGCCAGCGGTCGTAGTGCAATACCTCAAACTCCGGGTATTGGGTCGTCCTAATCGGGTAGAGATGGCATGAAATTGGCTTTTTCCAGTCTACGTCGCCATGTTCAAAAGCCTTTTCGATGGCACATTTGGTGATGCCATTTTCCCAGGTTACATAGGCGCATTCTTTATTTCCGTCGACACAGGTTGTTGTTAGGTCGCCGTCTGCATCAATTACATGTGTACCTTGTTCTTCGATAGCCTTGATTCCGGCTTCGGTCATGTATGACTTTACTTTTGGATATACTTCCTTTAAGATGTCTGTTTCACGGGCTTCGAGCGGCGCACCAGCATCACCCTCCACACAACAAACACCTTTACATTTAGTTAAATTACAGACGAACTCATTCTTTATGAGATCCTCATGGACTAAAACATGACCAACTTCAATCATTTTACTGTATTATTTTGAATAACTTACGCGTTTACCTAAGGGGTATTTCAACCCACTGGCGCTTACTAGCTCCATGGTTACCGAGCCGATTATAATTTCTACTTGCGCCTTTACTGGGATCCGATTTCCATCGTTTGTCACCCAAAGATATAAGCGGCTGTCTTTTTTGAAAATACGTCCAGGACTTATCTCTGGACTAAGTTTTATGCATTCAATCGTACCTAAAGAAGTCTTTATTTTCTCGACCCCTATATATTCAACCCCGAGTTGATCGACCTCATCGTTTAGAAAATAAGTGAGTTTAAACTTGTCCCCTTTAACAAGTGAAGAGAGGTCTAAATTACGTGAAAAATAATATGCGGATAGCAGATCGAAAAATTGGTTGTTGGGACTCGTAAACGTTCCTTTTCGTCCCGATACTTTTTTATTTCTATGATCGAATGTGGCGTATTCACTCCTTGTGTAGCTTCCCTCATGAATGTCTTCCGTGTAAAGGTACGGAAGGTACGTATCTCCATCGATATACGAATCGTATTGGTTCTTCACCGTGTAAAAAACAGAGAAAGCCCCCGAGGTTTCGCCAAAAGCAGAAAGATGAAACGCGTTTGGATTGCTGAAACGGAGCTTTGAGTTCTCGATTTTTAATGTGCCTGTCGCAGCCGAAATAATACCGTATTTGAGTTTGTAAGTTAATTTTTCACCATCTTGATACGTCGGGTTCGGTAGATAGGGGAGAGTTTGTGCAAAGCCGGCAAGACTTGCCCCTAGAATGAAAATCAGCACTAAGGAAAAGTATCTCATATCGTTTTGGACAGCTAGACGCATCGAAAGTTTAAGATTTACGCTTAAATACCGGTACGGTCGAGCAAGGCTCACCATACATCATACTCTTGGCTACTTTACTCAGTCCCAAGGTAAACTTGATGAATGCTGATTCTGGAATATAGATCTCTCCACATCCTTTTACGACTACCCGCGCGTCTTGGTAGGTGTTGTAATCGATCGTATCAAGCGATTGTATAAAGAGATTCTCTAGTACGGTATCTTTGTCTCCGAAATGAACGGATTTCGCATAGGGCTCGAGTTTGTTGGCTAGAAGCATATATGCCCACGTTGGCACGATAGCATCGGTGGAGCACACAATCCCAATATGTAGTCCTGTGTATTGGCTCCAATCGTGTTCTTTGATAAATGTACGAAAGTCTTTTTCCTTCAAAAGCAGGCCGTGAAAGAGGTTATCTTTGATGTCATATACCTGTATATCCTCTTTAGGGGCATATGTCGCTAAATCAATGGTCACTAAGCCGCTTTGTGCTACTTTGTTAACGATGTTTTCTTGGATATCCATTTGTATTTATATAAAAAAACCGGACAATATTTGCCCGGCTATAAAGTTAATGATTATATCTTAATAGAATCTAATTCGATTGTCATCTATATTTGCATTGTTTTGTAGCGCTTGGAAGATCGACGACCATGCACTTTGGCTCCGACTTGTTTGCAATTGCTGTTTTTGTGTTTCTAGCTCGCTTGAAACAAGTTCTTTGGGATTGGTGAACCCTGTAACCTGCACCGCGTACACGCCTTGCATACCTTTGATAGGGCTTGAGAGTTTGTTCGGTTGAAGTCCAAATGCTGTTCCTACGACTGCTGGTTCTAAAGACACGCCGGGAAGTACAGGGTTGGCTAAAACAATGTTTTCTGCGGCAACGGCTGATTTAGAAAGCTTTTGTGCTGCTTGATCGATGTCGGAAGCACCCTTGAGTGCGTTAGTTAATTTCTCTGTTAACATTTTAGCTTTCACTTCGTTTCTAACTTGCGCTTCGATATTCGGTTTTACCGCATCTAAAGAAAGCAGTCCTTTTGGTTGGATCTTTTCAACTTTAGCGACGACAAAATGTTGATCTGTTTCGTATACTTTGTCCGATGTCGCTCCTTTTTCAGCCTCGAAAATCCAGCGAACTAACTCGCGAGAAACTTCAACACCATTGAAGTTGTTATCCATGGCGACCACGCGGTCAACTTTGTCAAGTTTTACGCTATGCTTGTTTGCCGCTTCTGCAATGTCTCCTTTACTGGCTTCGGCGAAGAAGCTGTTTGCTTTCGCATAAGCAGCGTCCGTAGTGGCTTTACTTGCATTGATTGTTTTGTCTACAATCGCTGCTTTAACAATTTTGGAGTTGCCGACTTGACGCTCGATTTTGATAATATGTGTTCCGAAGCGGCTATTTACAATTTTCACCTCACCCGGTTTTCCTGAAAATACAGCTTCATCGAATTCAGGTACCATTTGTCCGCGCGCAAATGTGCCTAGATCACCTCCATTGACTTTGCTACCTTCATCTGTACTGAACTGGATTGCTAAACCACCGAAATTTTCTCCGGATAAGATTAGCTGTTTAATCGAGTCTGCTTTTGCACTTGCTTTATCAACACCACCTTCTGCCGTTGCGTTTAATAGGATATGAGATGCTTGAACCGAGTCTGGACTGAACGTTGCATCAGTCACTTTGGCGATCTCATAAGCACCATCAGATAGGTATGGACCGACAGTCGTTCCTACCGGTACGTTGAAGATCACTGAGTCCAATGCAGGGCTTACCTGTCCTTTTTGGAGGTAGGTGTACGGATACTTGTTGTCTGAATTTATCGAGGCAAATAACGAATCTGTTTTGGAATTAATAAGTTCGGTTTTTAATTGATCTATAGTCGATTTTGTCGCAGCGGTGTCGTTCGCCGTGGGGCGCGCATCGAACAGAACGTACTGAACGGTTCTTGATTCTTCTGGATTTTTGAATCCATTTTTATGCGTATCGTAATAGGCTTTGTAGTCTGCATCAGTCAATTTGATTTCTGCGTCTTTAACGGACGAGTAATCGAGCATTAAATATTTGAAATTTGCGAGCTTATTTCTTTGGGTATACTCGTTTTCCGCTTCTAATGATGTTATATAAACACTATTAGCGAGTAGGTTTGAGTATTTTTGGTTCAAACGATCTGACTTGATATTCGCTAATAACATTTCCCATTGTTGAACCATTTCTGGTGTGCCTTGGGTGTTAATTTGAGCAATAAAGTTGTTCAATTGATTTTTATCAAACACGCCCGTTTCTGGATTGGTGAATGCTTGAACAATTTGTGGAGATGGGGTGCTTCCAGTAACTAAGTTGTTTAACTCATCTTTACTCACGGTGAGACCTATGTTTTCGATTTCTTGCTTTAACAATCCTTGCGACAAGAATTGATTCCATACCTGTTGTACTGCATAATTGCGGATTTGAGGCGAAGCTGCACCTCCCATTTGTTGTTGGTACATTGCAGTGGTTTGTTCCACTTGCGCATTGAATTCTTGGTAGTCCATTGCTTCCCCGTTGACACTACCAACTTGATTTTGATTCTTCATCCAAAATGGGGTACCGTAGTTTATGATATCTCCCAATAAAAACGCAACAATTGCTAAACCGATGACCGTAACAACTAGTCCTGCTCGGTTACGCAAAAAGCTCATTAATCCCATAGTCTATATACTGTGTTTATTGTAAATGCTAATTTCAGTTATTTACTTTAGTGTCACTAAAATAAAGGCGAAGATACAAATTTTATGAAAAATATTGTAAAAAAATACGGAGAGGCCAAACATAAGTTGGTGTTTTTTGATACGCAACTTTTGTTACGCGACGGTTTATTGACCAAATGATGGAAGCTGCTGTTCCCCTGATGGTATATAATAGCCAGTCATGTTTTGTCCATCAATTTGATTGAAATCCGTGTCGGAGATGAAAGAAGTGGCTTGTAGGCTACCGCGATCGTCTTTGAAATCAAAAGTAATTGGGACGGTATTGTAATAAATCGCTTTCTTTTCGTCGTAATAGAGCTCCTCGGTTTTTATAATGGAGCCATTCGCCATGTGGATAACAACGTTGTTACGAAACTCGGTGAGTCCCTGTTTTATCTTCTGGATGGCATAATCAGACTTGATACGTTGCGTTTCGGTACCTTGATCATCAAAAAAACGGATAACCACGCCTTTTTTAAATTCGTACGCGCCCACACTATCTGGATACTCGCGTAACTCGGGTGCTTTGAGTTCAGCTTTAACGGTTGCCGAATCACTATAGACAACGATTACGTCTTTGGAAACATTGACATTTTCTTCCTGCTGGATGTTTGCGATCTTCTCGACATCACGAAGATCATTCTCACATGCCATTAAGAAACTTGCCCCGAGTAACAACAGTACTATTCGGGGCAGTTTTTTTTTTATGTTTATTTGCTTATAAAGCATTTTAGTCTAAGCTACGACGGATAAACCACGAGTCATTAATCGTAAACCCTATGTTCAAGTTAATATAACGTTCTCGGATCAAGTTATTTTTCAAGGTACCTTGCTGACCAAATTCGGCAGAAATATTTATTTGCGAAAAAGTTCGACCGAAGTTTGTTTCCGGCAGCGGAAATCCCATTCCTACGGAGATTGCCATATCATTGATTTTTTGACTGTGGTAAGTTACCGGTGTTTGCTGATACCTAAAGCCCACGCGGTAATCCACTTGGTTCCAGTAGCGTACCGAAGTAGGGTCTGGTTTTATCTGACCACCAATTGCCACGCCATAGCTTTTCCCTAGATTATTTTCTCCCTCACGAACTTGGAAATCAGACCAATCGGCGTATTTGAAATCGGCACCGACCATCCAATTATATCCTTTAGATAAGGTGAATCCGAAGTTGTGCTTCAACGGTAAATTTATTTTCCTTGAACCGGTCGCATTATTGCTTGTGGTATCTAATGGAGGAGCCTCGAAGTCTGAATCCGTTGAGCGGTCGGTAAGCGTTATCAGCCGAGATGTTTTCTCGGTGATCGAATTGTTTAATGATCCGTTATAACCAACCGTAAGGTTAAGTTTGTTACCAAGTGATTTACTATATTGCACACCGTAATCCACTGTTACACCGTGAATATTCCGTGTTTCTTTTAATTGCGTGTAGTAAGATGCTGCCGTGGTCGGAAACTCAACCCGTGTAATGTCGTATAAATTTCCAAATAGTAAACCGACGTTCGCTCCAACACTCAAACCTTTTATCGGGGAAACGCCATAACCGATAAATGCTTTATTGACGCCCCCCTCACCATTTACCTTTTTGTTAAAATTGAGCGAATCGATTGATTCGGAGGAAGCGGCAGAATAGCCTACGTCCGAATAAGGGATTAACCCGAAGGCCATGCCTCCAAATTTACTCAGTGGTATGGCGATACCTAAATGACTAAATGCAAAATCTGCAGTATTGTCTGATTTATTATTTTTTGTTAATTCTGTAATGTTACCATACATTCCAGCTTCAAGTATCGTTCTGTTTAGTGCGGAATAGGAAGCCGGATTGGCGATATTGAATGTAGGAATTCCCGATAGGTATCGCACACCGCTTGAAATACCGCCCATAGCACGAGTTTGTGGTAAGAGGTCCTCTCGCATTTGTCCAAGTCCAAACTGCGAATAAGGGGAGTGCGAAGTGGATTTCTGGCCATAGCCATCTTGTACCCCTAGTAAGCATACCGCTGAAAATAGACTTAGTACGATTTTAGTAAAACTACCTATTGAATGTTTGTGCATATTTGTATGTGTTGCATTTTAGCGAATAGAGCTTATGATATTCATTTTTAGGTCTCTTTTCATCGCTTGGCTTGTACATTGTTTCAATTTTGAAAGTGTACAGACCCTAAAAATTTGTTACAAAACTATCTAATTTTTAATTATTCCGTTAGTTCTATTTGTTAAAAAAGGTTAACGAAGTGTCCTTCAGTATTTTGCGATTTTGTCTAGTGGAGTGCGACACATTTACCTCCCAGAGGTTAAAAGAACTGGAAATAGACAATGGTCAGTATAATAATTGCATAAAGGGACTCATAAACCCACTTCGTTTGGGCGTGCGTAAAATAGTATGCAAGGTATATCGATACAGGAGGTGCGCAAAGTAGGAAGTGGTTTACGGTAATGTGCTCGTTCATGTAAAATGACCCCAGAGTCAATACTACCATGAAAAAAAGTAACTGGAAAGCTTTACGCAGATGGACGACACTTTTGAAAAAATGTTCTTTCAATACCACGAGAAAATAGAGCAGCACGACGATAATTGGTACCACGACGATGTAATCGTATATATTTAACGTGAACTCCGTGGGGAAAGAATAACTAAGTGGTTTGAAGATGGCGTAAAATTCATCAATACGGCCGATCCAATAATAGATAACCCCTAACAGGAAATATATCGTAATGAAGCCTAGCAGAGGGGTTATCCATTCGCGCCAATTGAACGCTCGAAAAATAATTAAGGAGACCCAAAGTAACGCGAGCATGATGATAAAGGGGAAGTAGATTAAGCTACCCAATGCCACGATCATTCCCAGATCGAACATTAAGCTTTTTACTTCATGCTGTTTGTAGAGGTCGAAAAGCTTCCAAAGCATCCAGATGGCGATAAAGTTACAGATTACTGGGGGAGAGAGTACCAAGAAGGGTGTGAACAGACTCACTAGGGTCATGTACATCAATGCGACCAAGAAATTTGGTTTACCCAAGAAATTGAAAGAGTTAACGATACGGTTTAAGAAGAATGCCTGCATGAGTGTAAGAAGAAGTGTGATAAACACGTTCACACCAGGCGAGAAGTTCTTGCCGATACGCACACCAATCAAATTATGAACCGCAGGTTCTAATAATATCGGCGTAATTTTATGTGGTAAGTGCAGGAAAACCCCTACGCAGAGTGCTAAGCCAACAATAGATACCGACAGCATGTTTAATGGCGTGAACTTCCTGTGGTGGTTGATGAGCATTTTTTTGGCTTACTTTTCTAGTTTTTTTATACGACGTTCTAGGCTAAATAGGAATACCCCTAATAGTGCAAAAATGGTAAGCAGTACAAGTACTACTACATATATTTTACCTGAACTGCGTAAGCCAGTTGCCATTTCAATATCACCTTGCGCAAAGACAAAAGATGTAGATAATAAAAGGGAAACCAGAGCTGCTGTTATCTTTTTCATATAAACTTTGTTAATCTATTTGATTTCTTTTTAATTCGATGAGTCGCATGCGGTAACGTAGCGAACAGATCCATGTTCCAATAAGTATCCAGCCGATTACTGCCGTGTAAAATATAGGCCGTATTTGGTCGTTCATATCCAAATCGCTGAACGTACCATTTCCTCCACTTCCGGGGTGTAATGAGTCGGTCATTTTGGGAAGGATATAAAGAAGTACGACCATTACCGGGAATGCGAAAATATTGTATATCGCGGAAATTTTTGCTCTTTTCTGTTCTTCTTCCAGGGCGTTGCGCAATACTAGGTATGCTAAATACATTAAAGTGGCAATGGCCGAACCATTAAGTTTTGGGTCGTTAGGCCAAGGTTCCCCCCAGGTGATATTTGCCCATAGCATGCCTGTGCATAAACCCATAGCGCAAAATATGATGCCGGTATTTACGGCTTCAACAGCCATTAAGTCATGTTCAACTTTGCCTGAGTTTAGGTATTTTATACTGTAAATAACTGAAATTAAATACAAGATGATCATGGCAAACCACATAGGAACATGGAAATAGATGTTCCGAATTGTTTCGTGTAATATAGGTAATACGGGTACGGGACCTAGCAGACCAGCGACTATAGATATCGCTACCATGACAAGCCCTAAAATTTTCCACCAAGATTTTTTCATGTCTGAAATTGAAGAATTAATCACGCCAAAGGTACGGAAATAACAATAAAGAAATTGTAACAGTAATTACATTAATTGACAGGAGTACGAAAACCTCACCACTACTAACCGCTCTGTCCAGACCGCTGAGGGCATTTTGAGATAATTTGATTAAAACAATAAGCAGCGGAATGATGACGGGGAAACTGAGAATGGCCATCAGCGTACTATTGTTTCCTGCTTTTGCAGAGATACCCGAAACCATCGTGAATACCGAAGCGAAACTTATACTCCCTAAAAAAACAGCGACAAGATAAAGGAAAGGGTCGCCAACAGGATTGTTGAATGTTACCGAGTATGCGGCGTATGCAATCGTGGATAGCACCACCATGACCAAGCTGTTATATATTATCTTGGAAAGGATAATTGCTCGCGGATTTATAATGGTGTAATAATAAAGCTGTCGGTACGAACTCTCCTGGATAAAACTTCGACTAATCGCATTGATGCTAGCAAAAAGCAGAATGATCCAGAATAGTGCGTTCCAAACAAGTGTATCTACGGACTTAAATGCTTGGTAGCAGACAAATACCGTAGATACAACATATAATAAAATACCGTTGATAGCGTGTTTTGAACGCCACTCGAGTATGATATCTTTATATACTAATGTTTTAACCTGTTGGAGAATGTTCATTTTCAATGCAAAGATACAAATACTTCACCTTGAAAACTTCTTTTCGATCAATTTGAATTAGGATTTCCCGATCTCAGACTTCGCATCGGCAATGGCGTCCTGTGCGTGACTTTCAGCGTTGTTTGCAGCCTCCGATGCTTTACTTGCCCATTGACTAGCTTTCTCGGATGCAACATCCATGGCTTGTTTACCAGCATCTTTCGCTTTGTTTTTAAACGATTTTAATTCTGATTTTGCAGATTTGGCTAATTTTGCGGCTTTTTTCGATTCTTTCTCTGATAAATCTTTAAGCGAATCGGTCAACCCTTTTATTCCTTCATTAGCACGATCTAATTGACGTTTTCCATCCTCTGTTCCTAATAAATAATAAGCTGCAGTTCCTACTGCTAACCCTAATAGTGCAAATGCGACTAATCCGTTCTTATTTTCCATGATTTATAACTTTATTTTGTTCCTAACCTAATATACTAAACTAACAGGAGAATATAGAAAAGGTTTTGTTAAAGTTTGATTTAACAGAATTTTAACGAAGGCTTTTTAGTTTTCTATTTTTTGTGCCGATTGTAGGGAATACAGGTGACGATACAGTCCTGCATGCTTGATTATAAGTTCTTCATGGCTACCCGATTCGGAAACTTTTCCATTCTCTACGACGACAATTTGATCGGCGTCTTTTATGGTGCTCAATCGATGTGCAATGATGATTGATGTACGTTCGCGCATGAGTTCCTCTAAGGCGAGCTGTACGAGTCGTTCCGATTCGGAATCCAGCGAAGAGGTTGCCTCATCAAGTATTAAAATTGATGGATCCTTAAGCAGTGCGCGAGCGATCGCGATACGTTGGCGCTGACCACCAGAGAGTTTGACGCCTCGTTCACCCACCAATGTATCATAGCCCTGTGGAAAACTCATAATAAACGCATGTGCATTGGCGCGCTCGGCAGCATTTACGATGTCTTGCGCATCGGCGTCAAGTCTTCCGTATCCGATGTTTTCACGGATTGTTCCGCCAAAGAGCAAGACGTCTTGGGGAACAATTGCTACCTGATTACGGATGTCCGTCAAGGAAAAACTTTCACTCGGTTTGTTATCGTAACTTATTGTTCCCGAGGTTGGGTTGTAGAATTGTAATATCAATGAAGCTATGGTAGATTTCCCGGTGCCACTCGGGCCAACAATCGCTAGTTTTCGTCCGGCTTCAATTTTAAAGGAAATGTCTTTAAGGATTTGAATGTCCGGGCGTGATGGGTAACTGAAACCTACGTTTTTGAATTCCAGATTTCCGTAAATTGGGATGGTTATTGTCTTATTTTCTTCGGAGACCTGGATGTTTTCAGCCTGTTCATCGAGTATTTCCATGACGCGTTCGCTCGCTCCAAGGGAGCGTTGCACGTTGGCATATAATTCGGGGAAACTCCCCATCGACCCTGCGACGAACATCGAATAAAGGATGTATGTTGTTAAATCTCCAACACTAATTTCACCGGCCGACACGAGTGTTGCACCGTACCAGATGACGACAATCACAGCTCCAAAAATGCAAAAGATAATAAAAGAAGCAAATATTCCGCGGTAGGTGGCGCCTTTGACGGCTAATGCGACCACGGCATCTAGCTTACTCGAGTAGCGCTGGGATTCGTGGTATTCATTAACGAATGCTTTAACATTGCTAATACCCAGTAGCGTTTCTTGAACAATACTGTTGGAATCTGCGAGTTTGTCTTGCGCCTGGCGCGATAAATTACGGATGAAGCGTCCAAATATAATTGCAGTGATGACAATTACTGGAAGTATACAGAGGTTCATTAATGCCAATTTTGGCGATACAAAAATTAGCAGTACAACCCCAAAAGCCAGCGAGATCGTTTGCCGTAATATTTCTGCGAGCGTAGTAGTTAACGTATCTTGAATTTGGGCTAAATCGGAGGACAGTCGGCTGTTTAACTCCCCGACGCGCCGATTGGCGAAAAATTCAAACGGCAATGTTATCAATTTGTGATAAGTGTCTTTTCGGATATTGCTCAGCGCTTTTTCAGCGATTTCTACGAATAGGCGTATGCGGCCAAACGAAACAATAGATTGAAAGAGTAGGATAGTAATTGAAATCCCTCCAATTGAATATAAACTTGCCGGGAGCCACGTGTAAGTCTGGCGGCCTTGCGCAGCGTCAATCATCGCTCCTAATAAAGCCGGGAACGTAAGCATCGTTAAGCTCGAAAGCGTTAAGAATAACATTCCCAAAATAAATTGCCCACGAAATGGCCGTAGGTAGGTGAGTATCCGCGCCGCTTTCTTAAGTAATTCCTTATTTAGCTTAGGTTTGGGTAAGTCGTCCGACTGTGTATTACCACTGTTCAATTGTGCTCTCGCCATCCGTATTGAAAATTTAATGCCAAAAATACGGTATTATTTACCGGTGCATATCACTCTTTCGTCAATTTTTTGTCCTTGTTTTGGTTATAGATTCGATATAAGGTAATTAAGAGTATGATTATAACAGCAATAAGGAAATAATCGAACACATTACTATCGTGGTCTTTCGTGTCGAGCAAACCAATCTCTCCGCGTAGCTTCTCATTTTCGTTTTGAAGTTTGGTAATCGTTTTCATGTACGCCGAGACCTGATTGTCATATTCCGTAGCTAAAGCTGCATAGCGCTCACTTTCGTAATTCTTGAGATCCAGTAGCTTTTTGGTTTCTAGAAAAATTTTATTGTCAGTGATGACGACCTGTTTAAGGATGTCAATTGACTTTTGCATATCACCTTTGGTTTTGAAAATCCCAAAAACGCCTGTTTTTTGCTCTAGACTTGTGTCGAAATCCGCGAACCGTTTGCTTCGATCGTCTAAATACTGATTCACCCGTTCACGCTGCTTCTCATAGGTGAGTGAGTCGTTGTTAACATTTAACTGCGCGCAGACCTGGTCCATCTTGGTTATGCATAATAACATAATCAAGAAAGGCAGAATGTTTTTTGATTTTTGCATACTAAATATTTTGTTTGCCGGGTTTTAAATCCCGAGCAATTAGACGCCTTGAAAAAGAAATGGATTAATGTGTTTGTAATTAGGTGAATTCCACCATGATAATTTCATCTTGTTGCAAACCTAGTAGTCGGCTGGCATGCCCTTTGTTTATAGCGATTTCTAAGAAATTGCTAATACCGAACAGGCATAACTTTTCTCCTTCGGGTACTTCGTTGTAGTGCCAGCTCAAACTGTTTATCGTTTCATTGCGTTTGAAATGTAACTTGAAGCTACGCCCACGCTGCACTTCGTTAAACAAATCTTTGCTGATGTTGCTAATCACGTTGCCAAATGAGTCGATATAGGAGACATGCCCTTTGATGCTGTTCCCATTCACGTAGGGCTGGATCATAACTCTTTTTAAGGAGCGTTCCATCGGCTGCCCGATGGTTTCGAGTTTACCGCCGTTTGCGATATGGCAAGCCGCTTTGGTGAGGATGTCAGCAAGCGGAAAATGCAAATAGCGCAAGTCTTGCATGATGTCAATTTCAAATAACTCTTGTGCATCATTTTCGCCCAAAATTATACTGAAGATACCGTTGTCCGCTCCGACGAAATAGTGGTCTTCGTACTTCATCATGGCATAATGAGCCCCCTCTTGGAAAACCGTGTCGATTCCAATAAGGTGAACTGTTCCTTGCGGGAAGTAGCGAAATGCATTGCGCATAACCACGGCAGCTCTTTGGATATCGAAGGAGGGGATTTCATGGGTAATGTCCACAATACGAACATCAGGCAACTGTGAAATAATGCTGCCTTTTAACGCTGCTTGGTAAAAGTCGCGGTGTCCTAAGTCTGTTGTAAGCGTGATTACTCCCATAGTGTACCTCTGAAGATACTAAAATCTTATAATAATGTGGTGAACTTCTTTTTGTAAAAGCGAACCACAAAAGTAATAAAAGAATATGCAATATTGCCTATGGTATTTGTTAAAATAAGCTTTTTTAGATCTTCCAATGAAGTTGATGATAATTGTTTGTATTTTTGAATTGATAAATTGCTTGCAGACAAAAGTTTGTAAAGAGTTCTTTTAGTTTCCGATAAATAACAGCGAAAAAACACTTATATTTAATACCAAAGAACAAAACCCAAAATAATTTGAATGAAGCTATAATTAATCTAGAAGACGTAAACTTAATTACGTTATGGGGCGCTCAGAATGAGCATTTCGAACTGATAAAAAAGGGCTTTCCAAAACTCCGCTTAGTAGCGCGAGGTACCGAACTTAAAGTGCTCGGTGAGGAGATCGAACAGGAGCGATTTAAGCAGGTTTTTGAACGAATATTGGATCATATTCAGCAATTTCAATCGCTCAATGAAAATGCATTGGAAGATTTGGTGGGGAAAGCGCCTAGTAATGACTCAGCGAAGGACGAAAAGAAATTAGGGGAACCAACTGCCTTCAAGGGAGAGCCAATCGTTTATGGGCCAAATGGTATAATCGTTCGTGCGCGAACGCCCAATCAACGGCGGATGGTGGATAGTATCGTAAAAAACGATATATTGTTTGCTATAGGCCCTGCGGGTACGGGTAAGACCTACACCGCTGTTGCGCTTGCCGTGCGCGCACTTCGTAATAAGGAAATTAAACGTATCATCTTAACCCGGCCAGCTGTGGAAGCTGGGGAGAACTTAGGATTCTTGCCGGGTGATTTGAAAGAAAAAGTTGACCCTTATTTACGCCCCTTGTACGATGCCCTGGATGATATGATTCCAGCAGAGAAGCTTAAAGACCTACTCGAGCGGCGGGTGATCGAGATTGCGCCGCTGGCGTTCATGCGAGGACGTACTTTAGATAATTGTTTTGTAATTTTGGATGAAGCGCAAAATGCGACCGATATGCAACTTAAAATGTTCCTCACCAGGATGGGCCCTACCGCTAAATTTATCGTAACGGGTGACCTCACGCAGATTGATCTACCGAAGAGGATTCAATCCGGACTCGCTACGGCTGTGAAATTGCTTGATAGCATTGAAGGCATCGAGGTCATACAGTTGAGCGGAGCAGACGTTGTACGCCATAAACTGGTTCGGCGTATATTAGAAGCATACGGAGATATTTAAAAAATTAAAACGAAGGACGTGCTTGCCACGGTACCATTATGAATGCAATAAAAGAAACAAATTTTAATTTTCAAGGGCAGCGGTCCTTTTACAAGGGTAAAGTACGTGACGTATACGATATCGCAGGTGGATATTTAGTAATGATAGCCTCCGACAGGATTTCAGCATTTGATGTAGTTCTGCCGGAAGCGATTCCCTACAAAGGGCAGGTGCTAAATCAAATCGCTGAGAAATTTCTTGCTGCAACCACCGATATTCTTCCCAATTGGGTTGTCTCTGTTCCCGATCCAAGCGCAACCATCGGTTACCGCTGTGAGCCGTTTAAGGTCGAAATGGTCATCCGGGGGTATTTAGCTGGGCATGCCTGGCGAACCTATAAAGCCGGTGGTAGAACCCTTTGTGGTGTGGTCTTGCCTGATGGATTGAAAGAGAATGACAGGTTACCCGAGCCTATTATCACACCGACAACCAAAGCGTCCGTGGGGCATGATGAAGATATTTCCCGTGAGGAAATTATTAAACAAGGGATCGTAAGCGAAGTGGATTACGAACAACTCGAGGACTATACGCGCGCATTGTACCAACGTGGGGTCGAAATAGCGAATGAACGCGGACTAATCCTTGTAGATACAAAGTATGAGTTTGGAAAGCGCGACGATATTATCTACTTAATGGATGAGATTCATACCCCAGATTCCTCGCGTTATTTTTATGCACAAGGGTATAGCGAGCGCCAAGAGAAAAATGAGCCTCAGCGCCAACTCTCGAAAGAATTTGTGCGACAATGGTTGATTGAAAATGGGTTTCAAGGTCGACAGGGGCAACAAGTGCCCAAGATGACAGGGGAAATCGTCTCGTCCATATCTGAGCGTTATATTGAACTTTTTGAACACATAACCGGTGAAAAGTTTCAGTATCCATCGGCCGGTGATGTACGTGTTCGATTAGAAACAAATATTACAAAAGCGCTTGAAAAACTAGGCTAAGCATAACAATTCCTTTTGGTTTTAGTCGGCAAGTCAAAAGGAATTGCTATTTTAGAAGTCATGATTATGGGTATTCCCCGCACATTATGAATTAAATAATGTTAATTTTTGTCACTTATGAAGTTTACGGTAGAAAAACACGAACGATATGTAATCATTGAGCCACTAACAGAAGTATTGGATGGCAAGGGAGCGAGTAAACTGAAGGGAGAGTTCATGTTGCGCAATACTGGCGGGCAGCGTAATATCGTACTAAACCTTGGTCAAGTCAATCGTGCTGATGAAGATGTACTCCGTATGGGATTACTGGCGCGTAGGCTATGCAAAGCTTCAGGAGGTTTGTTTATTCTCACTGGATTAAACCAAGAATTGATCGATATGTTGAAATTGGCACGTATGACCGACTATTTCAAAATCACACGCTCGGTTAGCGAAGCGGAGGATATGATTTTTGGTAATGAAATTCGATTAGATTTGAAAGAAGAACAGGCATGAGTCGGTTCGAAGTCCTTATTTTAGGGAATAGTTCAGCTACCCCTATGTATGGCCGTCATCCTACCTCCCAAGTTGTTAACTTCAACGAGCAGTTGTTTTTGATAGACTGCGGCGAAGGAACCCAAATGCAGCTCTTTCGCTATGGGATCCGGAGTAACCGGATCAACCATATTTTTATAAGTCATCTGCATGGTGACCATTATTTGGGGTTGGTCGGACTGTTGTCCTCGCAGCACTTGATGGGGCGAAAGTCAGATTTGCACCTTTATGGACCCGCTGCGCTCAAAGAGATTCTTGATCTACAGTTCAAGTATTCTGATACACATTTACGTTACGACCTAATTTTTCACCCTACCAATCCGAAAAATGCCGAAGTTATTTTGGAACTACCGAAATTGACGGTAAGCAGTTTTCCCCTCCAACATCGCGTGGATTGCACCGGCTTTCGCTTTGATGAAGGTAAGCGCGCGGCACCACTGAACATGGAAAAGGTGGAGGAATTAAATATCCCAACTCCGTATTTGAAGATGCTTAAGAAGGGAATTGATTACGTGTCCGAGGATGGTACAGTGCACCGTGCCCAAGAACTTACGTTTGCCGCGCCTGATCCGCGTAGCTATGCATTTTGCTCGGATACAAAAATGTGGGATGGTTACCATGACGCTATCCGAAATGTTAGCTTATTGTATCATGAGGCCACATTTCTTGAGATTCTTGCGGACCGTGCGACAGAAACGTTCCATTCTACCGCCCTGCAGGCAGCTACAGTCGCCCAATCGGTACATGCAGGGCAGTTGCTTCTGGGGCATTACTCGGCTCGCTATAAAGATTTACAACCGTTTTTGCTGGAGGCTAAACCTGTGTTTGCTAATACCCTCCTTTCTGAACAAGGTAAGTGGTTTTTAGTATAGGGATTTTGTAGATTTTTCCCCATATTTACAAATTCAAAAAAAATGATATGACAAAGCCTTTTAGCCTAACCACTTTGCTGAGGGATAATATTAAGAGATTGGTACCTTATTCGTCCGCTAGAGATGAGTTCAACGGCGAGGCGTCCGTGCTATTGGATGCAAATGAGAACGCGTTTGGCTCACCCTATAGCAGAAATTATAATCGGTATCCAGACCCGAAGCAGCATAGAGTAAAGAATCGACTTCATCAAATTAAAGGTGTGCCCGCAGAAAATATTTTTCTAGGAAATGGCAGTGATGAGGCTATCGATATTTTGTATAGAGCATTCTGCGAACCGGGAGTGGATAATGTTATTTTAGTGCCGCCGACCTACGGAATGTACGAAGTGTCGGCAAATATTAATAACGTACAGTGTAAAAAGGTGCCCTTAACGCCCGACTATCAGTTGAATCTGGATGGCATTGCTGAGGCGATCGACGCACGCACTAAAATGATTTTTATTTGCTCGCCAAATAACCCCACCGGAAACAGCATAAACCGTCAAGATATTGAGACTATTTTAGTGAATTTTGACGGGATCGTTGTGATTGACGAAGCTTATATAAACTATGCTAAACAACTCTCTTTTACCAAGGATTTAGCGGAATTCTCGAACCTTGTGGTTTTACAGACCTTGTCAAAAGCATGGGGACTAGCCGGATTGCGTTTAGGGATAGCGTTTGCAAGCACCGATATCATTGCTGTGTTTAATAAAATAAAACCACCTTATAATATCAATCAAGCGACCCAAGATATCGTTCTGGAAGCACTCGAGCGAGTAGACGTGGTAAATGAGTGGATTAAGGAAACGGTCTTCGAGCGTGAGAAACTGATCTCGGCGTTAATCGACATCCAGCAGGTACACCACGTTACGCCTTCTGAGGCTAACTTTGTGCTCGTCAAATTAAATGCACCGAGTGAACTGTATGCTTATTTGGTGGACCGTGGCATTATTGTTCGTGACCGATCTAAAGTGGAACTTTGCGCAGGTTGTTTACGTTTAACAGTGGGTATGCCCGATGAAAATAAAATAATATTAAATGCTATCCATAGCTTCTACAAGGAGAGCAATTAGTGAGATTCAAACGTGTACATCAGCCCAAGTTGGCCGTCGTATGCGGTATATTTTAGAAGAATATTAGATTGACTATAGATATTATGTCTGATTTAGTGAAAAGAATTTTGTTCATCGATCGTGATGGAACGTTGATTTTAGAACCAGAAGATGAGCAAATAGATTCGTTTGCGAAGCTTAAATTTTACCCTGGAGCGTTACAGTATTTACCACGGATAGCTAGGGAACTAGATTTTGAGCTTATTTTGGTTTCCAACCAAGATGGATTAGGCACGGATTCACACCCCGAGGTAAACTTTTGGCCGGTGCATCAATTTATCGTTGATACGTTTGCTGCCGAGGGCGTTAAATTCGCTAAGGTGCATATTGATAAAACGTTTCCCCATGAGAATGCTTCTACGCGTAAACCCGGAATCGGTATGCTGGGGGAGTATTTTAATACCGATCGATACAATTTGACCGAATCATTCGTTATCGGTGATCGTGTAAATGATGTTAAACTCGCAGAAAATTTGGGTGCCAAAGCAATATGGATTCGGGAAAATGAAACCCTTGGGCAAGCCGAAAACCTGCAAATTCAGGCTGCATCGGTCGCTTTAGAAACGACAGACTGGAAATCCATATACGAATTCCTGAAGCTGTCCACACGTAGCGGTGAGCACCACCGAAAGACCAATGAGACAGATATCTATATCCAATTGAATCTCGACGGTTCCGGTAAAGCAGATATTGACACGGGTTTACCATTTTTTGATCATATGCTTGATCAAATTGCACGTCATGGAGCTATAGATCTTGTGGTGAAAGCCCGAGGAGATTTACATATTGATGAACACCACACGATCGAAGATACCGGCATCGCCCTAGGAGAGATCTTCCTTAAAGTATTGGGAGATAAGCGTGGAATTGAACGTTATGCCTTTACGCTGCCGATGGATGATTGTCTAGCGCAAGTAGCTATCGACTTTGGCGGGCGTAACTGGATTGTCTGGGATGCCGAATTTAATCGCGAGAAAATTGGCGATATGCCGACAGAAATGTTTTTTCATTTTTTTAAATCATTTTCGGATGCGTCTAAATCAAACCTAAATATTAAAGCTGAGGGTGAGAACGAACATCACAAAATAGAAGCGATTTTTAAAGGTTTCGCCAAAGCGATAAAAATGGCCGTACGCCGAGATGTGGAGAATATGCAACTTCCTAGTACAAAGGGAGTCTTATAGGAATAAAAAGAGATTTGAATCTCGAATAATTATGATTGGAATAGTTAACTACGGGGCGGGGAATATTTTTTCTTTAACCGCGGCATTAGACCGTTTGAATATTGGTTACGGTATGATCAATGATCAAAATGCCTTTGATCTTTATGATCATATTATAATCCCTGGTGTTGGTCATGCAGGTTCGGCCATGAATAAGCTTCATGAATCGGGGTTAGCCGCCCGGATAGATCAGCTGGAGCAACCTGTTTTAGGTATATGTGTAGGAATGCAATTACTGACCGCGTTTTCCGAGGAGGGTAATTCGGATTTGCTCAACATTATGCCGATTCGGACGTTACATTTTGATAAACAATTAGCGGGGAAAGTGCCGCATATGGGCTGGAATAGTATATCTCCGAAAAAGGACAGCGCTATTTTTCAAGATATAGCAGATAAAAGCTACTTTTATTTTGTACACTCTTATTATATTGAGGAACACCCGCGGTATACGGCAGCGATATGTCACTATGGGATTGACTTTTCAGCGGCTATTGAGCACAATAATTTTATTGGTGTACAGTTCCATCCGGAAAAGTCTGGCGTTGCCGGGGAACAATTACTGAAGAATTTCTCCCGGTTATAGGAGAAAATTGAATTTATTATAATTATTGCATTTACTAATTTATAGATATGTATATCATTCCTGCTATTGATGTCTTGGACAAGAAAGTCGTCCGTTTACGTGAAGGTAACTACAGCGATGTTACCACGTATGAAATTTCCTTGGAAGAACAGATTAAGAAATATCACGCTAACGGAACGGAGATCGTTCATATCATTGACCTGAATGGTGCAAAAGGTGATTTTAGTAATCAGGATTACCTGTTCGAAATTATCCGTAAAACGGAGATGAAAGTACAATACGGTGGGGGGGTGCGTAGTATTGAAAAGGTCAAGGAGCTTGTTGATGCTGGCATTTATCGCGTTATTGTAGGTACACAAGCCATTACCAACCCATCCTTTTTAGAGGATTTAAGTAAGCTTAACGAAGGTCGTGTAAAGTATGCAGATCATATCGTGATAGCGATCGACGTCCTTGATGAAGTGATCAAGTATTCGGGCTGGCTGGAAAGCTCTCCGATTAAGCTCATTGTATACATCGATAAATGTCTGGCGCTGGGGTTCTTTCGCTTCCTTTGTACTGATATTAGTAAGGACGGTAAGCTTGGAGGTGCGGGCATTGAACTTTATGAGAAGCTGCTTGATCATTCCCCAATTATCAAATTGATCGGTTCGGGTGGTATTAGTTCGATGGAAGATATTAAATCGCTTGAATCCTTAGGTCGCATGGAATCTTGTGTTGTCGGAAAAGCAATTTATGAGAATAAAATAACGATCGAGGAGATCAAGGATTGGAATTTAAAATCGCTAATTAAATTTTAATTATGTTAGCCAAACGTATCATTCCATGTTTGGATGTGAAGGACGGCCGTACAGTAAAGGGCGTGAATTTTGTTGATTTACGTGACGCTGGTGATCCGGTGGAGCTTGCCTGGCAGTACTCGCAACAAGGCGCGGATGAATTGGTGTTTTTGGATATCACCGCAACACACGAGAAACGTAAAACAACGATTGATCTAGTCAGCGCGGTTGCCCGTCAAATAAATATTCCTTTTACCATCGGAGGTGGAATTAACGAACTTGCCGATGCGGAGATACTTTTAAACGCGGGGGCCGATAAAATATCAATTAATTCCGCTGCGGTTCGAAATCCAAAATTAATCGACGACCTAGCAAAGTCTTTCGGACGTCAATTTGTCGTTGTCGCTGTCGACACGCGCGTGGTTAACGAAAAGAACTATGTACATTTGCGCGGTGGTCGCGATAAGACGGATATCGATACCCAAGACTGGATACAAGAGGCGGAAAGCCGTGGTGCTGGGGAAATTTTGCTTACTTCGATGGACCACGATGGAACAAAGGGAGGTTTTGATAATTCCTTTTTAAAGCGTATCAATAGCTCCATACATATACCGTTGATCGCTTCGGGCGGGGCAGGGAATGTACAACACTTTTTGGATGTCTTTGAACAGACAAATGTGGATGCTGCACTAGCGGCGTCTGTTTTTCACTATGGAGAGATTCTAATACCCGAACTAAAAGGTGCCCTGCGTAAAGCAGGTACGGTTGTTCGGTAAATGCATACACAGTAGAATAGGCTGTGGCATGCTTTATTTTTTAATTACATAATTACTATGGTAGATTTTGCAAAGGGAGACGGTTTAGTTCCCGTTATCGTTCAGGATAGTCAAACACTCGAGGTATTGATGCTCGGCTACATGAACGAGCAGGCATGGGAAAAGACGCAAAGCCAAGGCCAAGTGACGTTCTACTCACGAAGTAAAAAGCGCTTATGGATAAAGGGCGAAGAAAGCGGAAACTTTCTGAACGTGGTATCCACGCATATCGATTGTGATAACGATACGATTTTGATCAAAGCCAAACCAGTCGGAGCAACGTGCCATACAGGTGCCCGCAGCTGTTTTGATACGTCGTATAATCAAAATTTCTTATTCGAATTGGAACGTGTCGTTAATAAGCGGTTTGATACTCCCGAGGCGGGTTCGTATGTGAATCGCCTTCGCGAAAAAGGGCTAAATAAAATTGCTCAAAAAGTTGGGGAAGAGGGTGTGGAGACCGTTATTGCTGCTTTGGCCGAGACTGAAGAAGATTTTATTAACGAATCATCTGATTTACTTTTTCACTTAATCGTGTTAATACGTGAAAAAGGGCTCGATTTGAATACAATTGCTAAAAATTTGGAGTCCAGACACCAAAATCGACCGTAGACTTTAATTTACTACATTTAATTGAACCTATTCAATCCGCCTGCTATCGTATGTGTATGTACGATAGCTTTGCTCTGGCCATTGATTTTTTATACGTTATCTTATGATTGATCTTACTTTATCCCAAAACTTACAAGGGCATCAGAACCCGATTTTCGCGTTATCTGCCGGTTTGGATTCTTCTACTTTTTATTCGGCAGGCAACGATAAGGGAGTAGTGGAATGGGATCTTTCAGAAGGGAAGTTCCGTCGTATTCTATGTGCGGTTCCGGCCTCGGTATATGCGCTACATTTACTTCAAGAACAACAAATCTTAGTACTAGGACTGCGTTCGGGGGAAGTCTGGGTTGTCGATATTAACGAGCAGCGGCTGGTGGCAAAACTTCTGACAGGTAAGGGAGCTATTTTTTCGGTGCAGTCGATACATGAAAAAAATGAACTCGTTGCTATCGGTGAGGAAGGGGTGGCATACGTTTGGTCACTCGATAAATTTGAACTGTTGTATAATTTTCGTGTAGCGGAGACGGCAGTTCGCTGTATGGCACTTTACAGCGGCGGGAACCACATTGTGTTTGGTGACAAGAACGGGGTTATTCATTTATATGATGTATCCGACTTTAAGGAAGTCACTAAGTCTAAGGTGCATTCAATGCCCGTTACCACACTTGTTGTTGATGATATTTACTTGTACTCTGGTGGTCGCGATGCGAAACTACATCAGTTGAATTTATTCGATTTAACGAGTAAAGAAACGATTTCCGCTCATATGTTCACCGTCTATGCGGCAATTCCTCACCGAAATTTACCGATACTTGCGACCATCAGTCGTGATAAATCTATCAAATTATGGGACACGCCGAGCCTCGCGTTACGTAAGAATATTAGCCGTGAACGTGGAAGCGAAGACGGACACCGTTTATCAATTAATACGGCAATATGGATCGGAGATCGGTTGGTGACCGCTGGCGACGATAAAATAATTAAGGTTTGGGACTTATCGGGTAACCTTTAGCCCACCAAATCAATGCGATAATTTTGAGAAATCCACTTTTTGGAGAATAACTTCTAGATACGCTGCGTCTATTTGATCGAAATGTGATAAGTTTTCACTATCCACGTCGAGTACCGCCACACACTTATCGTCGAGGATTATGGGGATGACAATTTCGGATTTAGACAGCGAGCTACAGGCGATGTGTCCGGGAAAGTTATCGACATCATCAACGATAAGAGTCTTTTTCTCTTTCCACGCCGTGCCGCACACCCCGCGGCCATATGCGATTCTTGTGCAGGCTACAGGTCCCTGGAATGGTCCTAGGACTAGTTGATCATGTTTTACAAGATAAAATCCTACCCACCAAAAATTAAATTGTTCTTTGAGTGCTGCAGCTATATTCGCCAAGTTAGCGATCGTGTCGCTTTCACCCTCCACCAAAGCCGCGATTTGTTTGGTAAGTAGGTTGTACTGCTGCTCCTTAGTGCCTGTTGCAATGCTTAAATCCTCTGCCATTATTTTTGTCGTTATTGATGACAAAGATAAGAAAGCATGTTCGGGATTCCATGGGTAAAAGAACGGATAACGGGTAATGTGGCAATTTAACAAAACACCGCATCGTTGGTTTCGCGTTTTCGCGCAGGGAGACGGTTATTAAAGCCGCTTTAAGGCCATTTTGATTAACTCCTCGACCGTTTGATCCGGGTTAGCCAGTACGAGTGTTCCGAGCACTTTATCAACCTGCTGTTTGGTGAAGCCTAACATAAGGAGCGCTGAGAGCGCCTCTCCGGAAGTAGATTGTTTGGTATTAGTAACTGGAATAAGGGCATCCGGTCCTTGTTTCTTTAATTTATCTTGCAGTTCCAATATCACTCGTTGCGCGGATTTTGGACCGATACCTTTGATTTTTTGAATAACCTGAACTTGCCCATTAATAATAGCGGATTGTATTTCCTCTGGAGTTATAGAAGATAGCATCATGCGGCCGGTATTGGGACCGATGCCGGATACGGAGATTAAGTGATTAAACAACTGACGTTCTGCTTCTGTAGCAAAGCCATACAGTGTTTGGGAATCTTCACGTACCTGAAAAGAGACATATAATTTGCAGTGCTCTTGATCTTTGATAGATGAAAAGGTGGTGAGTGATATGTGAATATGGTACCCAATTCCGCCTGTTTCGAGGATAACATGTGTTGGCGCTTTAAACGCTAATTTTCCACTAAAATAATCGTACATTCAAATTTGGGTTTAAGAAAAAATAGCGACACCAACGGTGGAGTCGCTATTTTTGGTAACGTTTTATTTGCTTTTTTCGTACTCTTGAACGTCGACAACGGCAATAGTCACCATGTTTACGATCTCACGAACTGAACTGTCTAATTGTAAGACATGAACCGGCTTATTCATTCCAAGTAGAATTGGTCCAACGGCCTCCGCATGGCCTACTTCTTGTAATAGCTTGTACGCTATGTTGCCTGATTCCAAGTTTGGGAAAACAAGGGTGTTTGCTGCTTGGTCTCCTAAAGCACTGAAAGGAAAATTCGCTTTCAATAGTTCGCTGTTTAAGGCGAAATTCGCTTGAATATCGCCGTCGACAATCATCTCTGGAGCCCTTTCATGCAAGATTTTTGCGGCTTCACGCATTTTGTTAGCGATGACTCCATCGTTCGATCCAAAATTTGAGTAAGATAGAAGTGCTATGCGCGGTTTTATGTTCAATCGTTTTATAGCACTCTCAAGTAGTACAGTGATCTCCGCTAGCTCTTCTGCCGAAGGATTTTCATTTATTGTCGTGTCGCCGAAGAAAATGGGGCCATTGCTTGTCAGCATCATGTACATACCCGCAACGCGACTATTTGGTTTGACACCGATTACTTGTAGCGCCGGTTTTATCGTGGCAGCATAGTTTCTAGTGAGACCGGAAATTAACGTATCAGCCTCGCCGAACTCTACCATACTCGCGGCAAAGTAATTCCGATTGATCATTAGTTTACGCGCATCGTGTTCCGAGACACCGCGACGTTGTCTTTTCATATAAAGATGATCGACAAACTTGTTGAATCTTTCGGAGCCTTGTTCTTCGATCGGGTCGAGGATTTGCGTGTCTTTTAAATCGAATTCATATTCTTGAATAAGACTTTCAATCTTTTCGCGGTTACCCAGTAGGATGGGGTAAGCAATCTTTTCCTCTAAGACGATTTGTGCTGCGCGAAGTGTTTTGTAATTATCGGCCTCGGCAAAAATAACACGTTTAGGATTCGTTTTTGCTTTGGTGGTTAATTTACGGATGATTCCATCATCTTTACCTAAACGTTTACGTAATTCCTGTTTGTAGTTCTCCCAATCGGTGATCACAGTCCGTGCGACGCCCGACGAGATAGCTGCTTTAGCTACTGCGACAGAGATTTCTGTAATCAAACGCGGATCTGTCGGTTTTGGAATGATATAGTGCGGCCCAAATTTAAGGTTGTTTGTATCGTATGCTTGATTGACCTCTTCAGGTACCGGTTCCTTGGCGAGCGCAGCAAGTGCATGTACTGCTGCGATCTTCATATCTTCGTTGATACGTGTTGCACGTACATCTAGCGCGCCACGGAAAATATAAGGAAAACCTAATACGTTATTTACTTGATTCGGATAATCTGAGCGACCTGTTCCCATAATAACGTCCGAACGGGTTTCAGTGGCTAATTCGTAGGTGATCTCTGGGTTCGGGTTAGCCATTGCTAACACGATCGGATGATCATTCATTGATAACAGCATTTCTGCGGATAAAACATCCGCAGCGGATAAGCCAATAAATACGTCAGCGCCATTTATTGCCTCTGTAAGGCTGGTGATGTCGCGATCTGTCGCAAATTCCGCCTTCGTTTTATCGAGCGACTCGCGGTCTTTACGAATAACACCTTTGCTGTCGAGCATAACGATGTTTTCTAACTTCGCGCCTACAGCAACATACATACGCGTACAGGAGATGGCTGCTGCTCCAGCACCGTTGACAACAATTTTTGCGCTCGTAATATCTTTACCTACAAGTTCACATGCATTAATCAACGCCGCGCCAGAGATGATAGCCGTACCGTGTTGATCGTCATGCATCACCGGAATGTTTAATTCGTCTTTTAGGCGACGTTCAATTTCGAAACATTCAGGAGCTTTAATATCTTCTAAGTTTATACCACCGAAGGTCGGTTCGAGCGCTTTAACGATGTTTACAAACTCGTCGACATTTTTTGTATCAAGTTCTAAATCGAATACATCGATGTCTGAAAAAATCTTGAACAAAAGTCCTTTACCCTCCATAACAGGCTTGCCCGCTTGCGCGCCAATATCGCCTAAGCCCAGAACTGCTGTTCCATTACTGATTACAGCAACTAGGTTACCTTTTGAGGTGTATTTGTAAGCGTCTTCACTATTTTCTGCAATGGCTAAACACGGCTCTGCTACGCCGGGGGAATAGGCTAGTGCAAGGTCGCGTTGCGTACTGTGTGGTTTCGTAGGAACTACTGCTATTTTGCCGGGCCTACCTTTTGAATGGTAGTCGAGGGCATCTTTTTTCTTATTGCTGCTCATTTTTCTCTTAAAGTTACAAATGTAAAGCTAAAAAGGATAAACCTATGGTTTGTCGTTTGTTGGTCAAGCTTTCAGTATTGTTTTTACCAGTTATAAATATAATATACTTTAGGGTGCAAATCTAAAGTTTCAATCCAATATTAACTAATTTTTAACCTATTTAAGTGTGTCTAGTACTTTATACATTTGGCGTCGCATGGCCGCCGCGCCTCCGCTATAATTATTCACTAATAATGTAAATACGAATGTATTACCTGATTTGTCTTTTTGATACCCAGTGTATCCCAGAACGCCACCAATTGTTCCACTTTTCATCGTCATGCCGTTAATCGTTGGCAGACTCTCGTTAAATTCGGTGAACCAAGGGCGGCTTTGCGCGTAATGCATAATTTTAGACATAGCCATGGTAGTGACCCGCGCTTGCGGTGATAAACCAGACCCATCGATCGCGCGGAGTTCGCCGGTGGGTATGTCTAGTTTCTGCTCCCAATATTTGGCCATAAGTTTCGATGCTTCATCACTGTTGATTCGGTTACCACTTATGAAGCCAATTGATTTTAGTAGCGCCTCTCCATAAAGGTTGATGCTTTTTTTATTAAACCAATGTACAATTTGGAAGAGTTTTGGTGATTCGTGCGTATTCAATGCTATTAAATTCTTGGGTACGGAAATACCCTGATCGGCTAATATTTTACCTGTAGTAGCCATACTATCAACGCGTACCCCCTGGCCATTTAAGCTGGCCCGTAAATGGTGCGCAAGGGTAAGTGCTGGATTAGGATCAGATATTTCGATAACCTTTTTTAGATCTTTTCCGTATGTTCCACGTAAATATATCAACTGGGAGTAGGGGGCTGAATATGCATAAACGTTATCCCCTGAGCCATTTTGTGCTGTGGAGACGTTGTTGACGATCGTACGTTCTGGCAAGCTATCGGTTAGCGCTAACAGCTGTGCAGGGGATCCGACCGAGCCGGGTCTGAATGTCAAACCTATTTTGTTTTCACCCCAGTTTACACCGGAGATCCCCGCGCCATAATAATTACCGATATCAGTCCAAGTCCATCCGCCAGGCACATCGTTGCCATTTAGAAATAAGTCGTCGATGATGATCCGGCCGGTGATTTGCTTAATCCCCGCATCTTTTATTTTTGATGTCCATTTGTTTAGTATCGAGTTTTTCATGGTTGCTTGGTAGCGGTCGCTCCCAAGGGTAGGGTCCCCCGTTCCTGTCACGACAATATCGCCGGTAAGAACACCCGCCGTGTCTAATTGACCGGCATAACTAAGGGTTGTTTTAAAGGTGAAGTCTGCCCCCAGTATGTCGAGCGCCGTGATAGAGGTGATTACTTTCTGCGTTGAGGCCGTTGGCAGTCCAATCGAAGCGTTGCTGCTATAGATTGTTTCGCCGGTTTTTCCGTTCAACACAGTAAGTGAACTAATGCCATTTTTTAATTTTTCATTTTTGGAAAACGATTCATAGGCGTTGGATATTTTTTTATCCGATGTCTGTGCTTGCATGCAATTGGCGGCAAACAACAAAGTTACCAGCGATAATATATGAGTTCTTTGTTTAAGCATAGTGCGTCTTTTTAGCAAATATTGACCCAAATATACAAACCTAGAACGCAAAAAGTAGGGATATTGCATTCTACAGACGCCTTACTCGTACATATTTTTTAACTTGCGAGCAGAATAAAAGTACAGTTAAGATGACATATAAAGAACGATTACAGGCTATTCGCCAACAAATGAAGGCTGCTGGAATTGATGCTTACATTATCCCTTCCTCAGACCCTCATATCAGTGAATATTTACCCGATAGGTATAAATGTATTGCGTGGAGCTGCGGCTTCACCGGGTCGGCAGGAACGCTGGCGATTACGCAGGAATTCGCCGGACTGTGGACCGACTCACGGTATTTTGTTCAAGCTGCCGATCAGCTTAGGGATACCGGCTTTGAACTCGTTAAGCTCAAAGCGCAGACTGCAGCGGAGTATGCGGACTGGTTGGCAAAACAATTGCCAGCAGGAAGTATTGTGGCTTTTGACGGTAAGCTTGCATCCATGGCGCTTGCCAAGTCAGTACAGCAGGCCCTATTGCCTGCCGGGATATCAGTCAACGGGCACGTGGATATACTAGAAAATATCTGGATTGATCGTCCCGCACTCCCTACCGCGGAGGCCTATTTGATCGAAGAGAGAACTACAGGCGAATCGGTAGAAAGTAAAATAGGGCGTGTAAGGGAGCAACTGGCCGTAAATCAGGTAGATGCACATTTAGTCTCCTCATTAGATGATTTGGCATGGATTTTAAATATCAGAGGAAATGATGTGAAATGTAATCCCGTTGTTCTTGGTTTCTTGTTGATCGAGAAGGAGCGTTGTACGTTGTACATCGATCACGCGAAATTGCATCAGCGGGATCAAAACACGCTGCAAGCTGCGGGCGTTTCCTTGAGCTCTTATGATGAGGCCTTTGAGGCGCTACGTTCGATAGATGCCAAGCGTATCTGGATCGACCCTAAGCGCACGTGTTTCACGGTGTTCGATTCGATTGGTGATGCGACTGAAATTTTAGAATTAATCAATCCGTCGACGCGATTAAAATCCGTAAAGAATACCACGGAAATTAGTCATACGCGAGGTGCGATGATTAAAGATGGTATCGCTTTAACGAAGTTTTTTAAATGGGTCGAAGAGCATGTGGAAAGCGGGAAGTTAACAGAGATTTCCATTGCCGATAAGTTACAGGATTTGCGTGCGCAAAGTGCTGGCTTTGTCGATATTTCTTTTGATACGATTGCTGGTTACCTTGCGCATGGTGCATTACCGCATTATAAGGCAACAGCGCAGAGCGACGCTACATTGAAAGCCACCGGTCTGCTACTTGTAGACTCTGGCGGGCAGTATCACGATGGCACCACAGACATAACGCGTGTGGTCTCCCTGGGTGAAATTACTGCAGCGGAAAAAGTTGATTATACCTTGGTGTTAAAAGGAATGATTGATGGATCGACCTGCGTTTTCCCAATTGGGACCAGAGGCTACCAAATTGATGCGATCACGCGCCGCCCTTTATGGGAGCAAATGCGTAACTATGGGCATGGTACCGGACATGGTGTAGGATTTTTCCTCAATGTCCATGAAGGGCCGCAGGTGCTTAACCCATCGAATATAGATATCCCGGTAGAACCTGGCATGATTACTTCAATTGAACCTGGTTTATATCGAGAAGGTGAATATGGGATACGTATTGAAAATTTAGTGCTTAGTAAAATGGCCGGTGAGAATCAATTTGGAGAGTTCCTTGATTTTGAAACTTTGACATTATGTTACATAGCTACGGACCTCGTTGACAAATCGATGCTTGAGGATAAGCATATCATATGGTTGAACGGTTACAATGCGTGGGTGCTTGAGAAATTAGGTCCTTTTTTAGACCAAAGGGATCGAGACTGGTTGGCGGAGAAGACTGCCGCTATTTAGGCAAGAAGTTATCGCGGGACAAGTTTGATGCTTGTCCCTTTTTTTTGCTTAGTTTGCTTGCTCGATTAAACGGTCAGTCGCTTTTATATGGTCTGCAGGCTTCCAACTGTCATGCCCGGGGATTACCATTTCAATATCGGGGTAATTTGCTATAAGTCGCGCCAACGATGGTTTCCACTGCTTAATGTCGCCATCGCCTACAAATCCTAGATCGGTAGCTTCTGCGCTTTTAATGAAGCAGCCTCCTTGTAGGACGCGGTAAGACGGAAACCATATCACCGTATTATCCAAAGAATGACCTGCACCGAAAAAATCCATTTGAAATTTTTCTCCGCCCACGCTGATCATTTCTCCGGTGTTCACAATATGCGTCGCTGTGGTCTTTTTATTGGCCGCTAATAGCTGATTGGTTAGGCTCGTGGCATATGTAGGAATTCCTTTTTTGTTGTAAAAATCAAAACCTCCCGCTCGATCATCATGCCAATGTGTTGCATATACGCCGATAACGGACAGGCCGTGTTTTGCTTGAATACTGTCGAGTAGAGGTTGGTATTGTGTCGAATCCCAAGGTGTATCAAACAGAATTGCGCCGTCGTTAGTTAGTAGGTATATCGCGTTTGCAGACACTAGCGTTCCTTGGAAATCGTGATAAGTGGTATAAACGTACAATCGTTCATTAAGTTTATCTATGACCAATGGTTTTTGTTGGGCCTGTACATTTTTGGTGGAAATTAATGTCGTGAAAAAATATAGAACGAATAAAGGGACGCTAAGAAGGCTCAAGACGGACCTGAGTTTGAAATTATCCATAGAGAAAGTTTTGTGTTGTCTAAAGGAACGTCATTGCAATTTCAATGCCTTAAATCTCAAAATGTAAATTAAAAATAGAACATCCGCCGGCAACCATTTGGTTGTTTGGCTTTCCTTAACGTATTTTTACTTTAAAACCCGATTATTCATAGGTTACTTGAGATCCCGAGCGACCTTTTTTTGCGAGAAAAAGGGTAGGAGGTCTGGTAGTAAATACTAGTTACGACGAAGGACCTGATCACCGTGAATATTTGTTCGTTGTTATATATTAGTTTGATGACGCGTCGTCGTAAATCTGTTTTATGGTTGCTATTGTATAAAACCTGATGTCCGAAATTTTTAGACGAAGATAAAATTCTTCTAAAATATTGACGATACTCTTTTTTTTAGTTGCTAAAACGTTATTTTAGGCAACTCAAATAATAAACGCGTTCTAATATGCCGTTGATTTGAAATATCATTGTTTAGAGTACCTCAGTATAAATAAGAGCATATATGTTTAGATTTAAAAGTTTTGTTAGGGGTCTGCTTTATTGTGCGGCACCATTAATGGCAATGACTTCATGTGAAGCTGTTTCCAAAGTAGGCTCGAGCGATTCATTGACCCAGTATGTGGACCCATATATTGGGACAGGTGGACACGGGCATGTATTTGTTGGTGCGAATGTTCCTTTTGGTGCAGTACAATTGGGACCATCGAATGTCTCCACCGGTTGGGATTGGGTTTCGGGGTATCATATCTCCGACTCTACTATTATTGGCTTTGCTCATCAACATTTGAGCGGAACCGGAATTGGAGATCTAGGTGACGTAGTTTTATTGCCCTATACTGGTGATATACGTTTTGACAGGGGGGAACCCGGTGATCAACAAAGTGGAGCATTTTCTTTCTTTCGCAGAGAAACCGAGAAAGTTCAACCAGGATATTACGCTGTGCATCTAGATCGTTTTGACGTGGGTGCTGAATTGACAGCCACCGCGCGAGTGGGGTTTCACCAATATCATTTCCCTGCCAGCGAAGTGCCGAAGGTTTTGATCAATTTAGACGCAGGTATAGGTTGGGAAGGGGAAAAAGAAGGTCATGTAACTATAGAGAATGATACCGTAGTTTCCGGTTATCGGCGCTCGGTGGGCTGGGCAAAAAATCAAAAAATTTATTTTACAGCAACATTTTCACAGCCGATTGTACAGTATAAACTTTCTGATAGTGCGTCAATCAAAGACGGTAGTGGTATTACCGCATCCCGCACATACGCGGAACTGGAGTTTGCTGCCGCAGAAAATTCTCAAAAAATTCAGGTAAAGGTTGCCGTATCTCCAGTGAGTATAACGAACGCAAAGCTGAACATGCAGGAGGAACTTCCGGGCTGGGACTTTCAAGCGACGCGAATTGCAGCGGATCGGGATTGGAATGAGCAGTTACGTAAGGTTAAGATACAAACAGCAGACACCGTTGCTCGTAAAATATTTTATACGGCGTTATATCATACGATGATCGCACCCTCTTTATTTAACGACGTAAATGGAGACTATATGGGGGCAGATTTCAAGCCACATCGTCTGAATAGCGGAGACAATTATACTACATTTTCGTTGTGGGACACCTATCGAGCCGCCCACCCACTTATGAGTATTATTCACAGAGATAAAGTTCCAGATATGATAAGCACAATGCTGCGTATTTATCAGCAACAGGGGAAGTTACCTGTATGGCATTTGGTAGGGAATGAAACGGACTGTATGGTTGGTAACCCGGGGATTATTGTGGTAGCGGACGCCTATTTGAAAGGTATTGAAGGGTTTGATAAAGATCTCGCATATGAAGCGATGAAGATTTCGGCGATGAAGGACGATCGCGGTTTGAAATGGTACAAGGAGTATGGTTACGTGCCTTTTGATAAGGAAAAAGTAGAATCTGTAGCGAAAGGGCTCGAGTTTGCAATTGCGGATTGGAGCTTGTCACAAGTTGCCAAGTTACGTGGTGAAATTGATGATTACGAATATTTCCTTGGCCGTAGTCAAGCCTTTAATCATTATTTTGATAAACAAGTGCAATTTTTGCGTGGTAAAGACTCAAAGGGAAATTTCAGAACCGGAAAATTTGATCCATTTCATTCGGCCCACTTGGCGAATGATTACACGGAAGGTAATGCGTGGCAGTACACGTGGCTAGTACCCCATAACGTTAACGGTTTCATCGAATTATTTGGTGGGGAAGACAAATTTATCACTAAACTAGATTCATTATTTGTTGTTCAAGGAGATATGGGTGATCAAGCATCACCCGATATAAGTGGATTGATTGGGCAATATGCTCATGGGAATGAACCTAGTCACCATGTGATTTATCTGTATCCCTACGCTGGTCAGCCTTGGAAGGCTGCGAGCCTTGTAAGGGAGACTCTATCGACGTTGTACACGGATCATACCGATGGACTATCGGGAAACGAAGACGTTGGACAAATGTCGGCATGGTATGTTATGTCCGCGCTGGGGTTTTATCAGGTTTCACCGGCTGGAGGTCCTTTTATATTTGGTAGCCCTCTATTTGATAATGCAACATTGGATCTAGGAAATGGTAGTTTCTTCGAAATAATTGCACATAATAATAGTAAAGAAAATAAATACATACAAGGGGTTAGGTTGAACGGACACATATATAAAAAATCGTATATTTCATATGCTGATTTAAGTCAGGGAGGTCGATTGGAGTTTGAGATGGGACCTGACCCCTCGACAACTTTTGGCGTTGCAAAATCAAGTCGACCAGTTTCCGATCAGTAGTCTCGTATTTGATTTATATTGATTTGCACTATGAAAATTAAAAAGATTATATTATTAGGTTTTGTGTGTGTAAGCGCACAAGTATTTCCACAAGAAGCTCCGTATAAAAATAAAAACTTACCCATCGAAGATCGGGTCAGCGATCTTATCGGTCGAATGACATTAGAAGAAAAAGTGGGGCAACTATCTAAGGTGCTCGGATGGGAAATGTATGAAAAGGATACAGATGGGATACGCGTAAGCCAGAAATTTAAAGAAGCAGTTCAAAAGCAACGTATTGGTTCCTTATGGGCGACGTTGAGAGCTGATCCATGGACACAGAAGACGCTGAAAAATGGATTGAGTCCCCAGGAAGCTGCTCAGGCAACGAACGCAATACAACGATATGTTGTTGAAAACACCCGATTAGGAATTCCACTTTTACTTTCTGAAGAAGCACCTCATGGGCATATGGCTATTGGTGCGACAGTATTTCCTACAGCAATCGGACAAGCCAGTACTTGGAACCCACGAATTATAAAACAAATGGCTGCGTCGATTGCACGGGAAACCTATGCTGTGGGAGGTAAAAATGGATACGGTCCTGTGCTAGATTTAGCACGGGATCCACGATGGTCGCGGACAGAGGAATCGTATGGTGAGGATCCGTATTTGATTGCTCAAATGGGGCAGGCAATGGTGAGCGGCTTTCAAGGAGATAAGATTGGTAGTGAGGATAAAATCATTTCTACTTTGAAGCATTTTGTTGCCTACGCAGCTCCTGAAGGTGGGCACAACGGGGGGAGTGTCAGCATTGGTGAGCGCTCATTACTACAAGATTTTTTACCTCCATTTGAACAGGCTGTACGCGTAGGGGCAGGATCAGTTATGACTGCTTATAATTCGATAGACGGCATACCTTGTTCATCGAATAGTTGGCTTTTGAATACTGTACTTCGGGAGCAATGGGGGTTCAAGGGGTTTGTTGTGTCGGATTTACTTAGTATATCGGGTTTAACTGGGGCACATAGTACAGCTATTGACGCGGTAGATGCTGCCAAGCAGAGTTTGGAGGCTGGTTTGGATGTAGATTTGAGTGGTTCGGGCTATGGTGAGAATCTCCTTTCGGCAATCAAGCAAGGGCACCTGGATGTGCAGTTCCTTGACCAAGCTGTTTCGCGGTTATTGTATATGAAGTTTGCATTAGGCCTTTTTGAAACCCCGTACGTGAATGAAAAATTGGTTTCGAATAAAGTGGGTACCCAAGAACATGTCAAACTCGCCAGGTCTGTAGCTAGGGAAGCCATAATATTATTGAAGAATGAGAATGGTACGTTGCCTTTGTCAAAATCGTTGACGCGTATCGCCGTGATTGGTCCCAACGCTAACAATGTATATAACCAATTGGGTGATTATACAGCACCTCAGCCAGAGGGTAAGGTCAAAACGGTATTGGACGGCATTCGAGCTCTTGTTTCGAAAAAGACACAAGTAGACTATGTTAAGGGGTGTGCGATTCGGGATACCACAGAATCTGATCTTAGCGCTGCGGTTCGTGCTGCCGAACTGGCCGATGTGACGGTGGTTGTTTTGGGAGGATCGAGTGCTCGCGATTTTCAAACGTCTTATCAAGCAACCGGTGCCGCTACAGTTGGTGTTGGTAACAGAGTAATAAGCGATATGGAAAGTGGTGAAGGTTTCGATAGGTCAACGCTTGATCTTATGGGGCATCAGTTACTACTATTGAAGCGTTTACAAGAAACCGGCAAACCAGTTGTGCTTGTCACTATTATGGGGCGTCCTCTAGATCTGAGTTGGGCGGAGAATCATATTCCGGCGATTGTGAACGCTTGGTATCCAGGACAGGAAGGAGGAATGGCAATTGCGGATGTGCTTTTCGGAGATTACAATCCTGCAGGACGTTTGCCTATATCAGTTGCTAAATCAATCGGACACCTACCTGTGCATTATAATCATCATAAACCCATTCATCACGATTATGTCGAGTCGAAAGCAAAACCATTGTTTGCTTTCGGTCATGGGTTAAGTTACACTACATTTGACTACAGTAATTTACGTTTAGAAGTAGAAGAAGATAATAATGATTTCCTCGCGAACGTTCGATTTACGGTGACAAACAGTGGGACAAGAGACGGCGACGAAGTGGTTCAATTATATGTCGTTGACAATGTAAGTAGTGTAGTTACTGCGGTTAAGCAGTTAAAACGTTTTGAAAGAAAATCTTTTAAAAAGGGAGCAGCCGAGGAGTTTTCTTTCAATCTAACAAAACAGGATTTTAAGTTATGGGGTGTTGACCGTAAATGGAAAACCGAGAAAGGCAAGTTTACCATTTTAATTGGGTGTTCTTCGGAGGATGTTAAGCTGTCAGGAGAACTGACTTTGACGAAGGACTATACTTTTTAGTTTTGTACTAGAGGACGGTATTTTGTCGTGAATACTTTGTAACCAATTGGCGTCCGACATAATATATAATTAAAGGGAGTATCACACTTGCAGTACTCCCTTTTACTTTTAATTATACTTTTATGTATATTTTTCGCTTATCCAGCCAATAACATATTGCCCACATAACAGATAGAAAGCATAGTGAATAGATGAATGATCCGAGTTCTGGGGGACCAGGCAATGGTGCGCAAACATTGATGTAGAACCAATTTAGCGCATTGGTATACTTTTCGGTTCCATCTTCGGAGATCCCATTCGGGATCCGAAATAAACTTAATAAGCGAGGTAAAAGCCCGCTAAGCACAAAGATAAATAGCGGATTTTTACCAAAAACGTCAAAGAATTGGGTCATTTTGTTTTTTGTCCCGAGCACTTCAATATACCATATCATTGCGCCAATTGTCAAAACGCCTAACCCCGTCGTGTATAAAACGTAAGAACTTGTCCATATTTTCTTGTTAATTGGGAACCCCAAAGACCAGACCCATCCTAAAACTAATAGGAGGAATCCCGTAACAAGTAGTCCGGAGAGTAGTTTGAAGTGAGGCTCTTGGCTTTTAGGGCTATTGACCCATATCCAATCGGCATCCCCTTGTTTTTTTATAAATGTTCCAGCTAAATAACCAAAGACAATTTGAATAATTGCAGGTAAAGTGCTCACGAGCCCTTCGGGATCAAACGGAACACCTTCCCCCTTATACATATGGGCCGTTCCTAAGACAGCTTTGTCGATTTTGGTACCAAACCATCCTTCTAGTGAATAAGAGTCACCAAAACCTAAAAATGCCGTAATTCCCCAGTACCCTAACAGTATAAACGCCGAAATATAAATGAGATTTTTAGGTTTGTTGTAATAGGCTAATATCGAAGCGAAAAAGTAGGCTATCGCGATACGCTGAAGCACCCCTAATATGCGTATCCCTCGATCTGGATTTTCAGAGTTCACCCACTCCTTGAGCTGCAGGGTATTACCTGACCAATTCACAAATGGCCACCAATTCAAAAATAGTCCTATTGCGAAGATAAGAATGGAGCGTTTGACTACTTTCTGCCAAAAAACACGATCGCCAGCTTCCTGCAATCGGGGCATAACAAATGCCATTGCATTTCCCACAGCAAAAAGGAAAAAAGGAAATACCAAATCAGTTGGCGTGCATCCATGCCATGGAGCGTGCTTTAACGGTGTAAACATGTGGCTCCATGTACCGGGGTTATTGACCATAATCATGAGAGCAACTGTGGCCCCCCTGAATACATCCAGGGAATAATAACGTTGTTTCATTGTTGTGTTAGATTGAACGACGAATCTACCAAAAAAAATATAATTTGATGACCAAGTCGCACTAAATATCAATATTATAAGCTCTCCCGATTAGTTTAATACAGACATGTAGATTGCAAGAATTTTATTCTAAACTATTTTTAGGACCAGGGTCGCTATTAAATAGAATAGGGGCGGTCTAATTTTTATACTTGATTGAATATATAACTACCCTAAGCTTTTGATCAATTGTTTTGTTTATATGAAGGTAAAGAACGAGAAACTTAATAAAATATTTAATAAGTTTCTCGTTCTTCAAAACTTTTTTTAATTTCACTTTTGAATACTAGCAATACTAACCGATAAATTAATAATGAATTTAATTGATCAAATTATTAAACAACTATACTGTTTCGAGCGCCAATCTATCTCGGAATTAAGCTTTTTAACGAAAAAGAGTGTGCCGAAAGTTACGGAGGAGGTTGGAAAACTTGTTAGTGAAGGGATCCTTTTGGAAGCCGGTTCTGCCGCTTCTACTGGCGGACGTCGAGCAATGCAATATCAACTTAGCGTAGAGAATTTGCCCTATATTGTTACAATTGCCATAGATCAATATTTCACAACAATAGCGGTGTTGAATTTTAGAAATGAATTTGTTGTTTTGCCAAATCGCTTTCCAACAAACATAAATAACGACCAAGAAGCCGTGATCTCGATAACTAAGGAGACAAAAAAGCTACTATCGGCATTGGATAAAAACGGAAATTTTATTGTCGGTGTGACGATGCCGGGCTTTGTCGATAGTGAAAGCGGACTCAATCGTTCCTTTCCGAAGGATTCACTGTGTTATTCTATCAAGGAATACTTTGAAAATGCCCTTGGTTTTCCTGTTCAACTTGCAAACGATTCGAGTGCTATTGCAATCGCGGAACATCGATTCGGAGATGGTCGAAGAAGTCAAAATGTACTGGTTGTTAACCTAAACTGGGGCGTCGGACTAGGGATTATTATTGAAAATCAATTGTATAAAGGACATTCGGGCTACGCAGGAGAATTTAGTCATATTCCATTAGCCAATTCAAAACGTTTGTGTTCTTGTGGAAAAAAAGGTTGCCTAGAAGTTGAAGCCTCGCTGTCATGCGCTTTGGAGTATGTTCGAGAATTTTTAGAAGAAAAGGAGCCTTCAGTTTTGCAATCTGTACTTGCTAAAAATAGAGTGATTGATCTCTCAGATTTAGTTAGGGCATTTGAAGCTGGAGATCAAACAGCAATTAAAGCAGTTAAGGCAATAACGTATATGTTAGGAAAGGGCTTAGCGACATTAATTCATATCATGAATCCTGAAAAAATTATCATTAGTGGAAATGGGGCTGCTTTTGGTCGCGGGCTATTACCTACAATACAAGCTGCATTGCAAGAGTATTGTATACCTCGACTATCGCACTCTACGGAAGTCATAATATCCAACCTGGCTCACATTCAAATAATCTCAACTGCGTGTATAGCGGTTCTGCAAACCAATATGTATCAATACCAACACAAATAAATCAAACTCGAATAACTATGAACAAATTTTACAAACATTGTTGTAGTCTAGCTTTGCTGATGCTATTAAGTATCTCGGTGCTATATGCACAACAAACAGTTACCGGAACGGTAACAAACACAAATGGTGCAGTACCAGGTGTCACGGTAGCTGTTCCCGGAACAGCTAAGGGGGCTCAAACTGACGCACAGGGTAGCTATTCCATCGAAGTAAACAACGGCGAGAAAATTCGCTTCTCAATGATAGGGTACCTTACCCAGGAATTAGCACCTGATGGCGCTGTTCTAAACGTTGTATTAATAGAAGATGTAGGTGCTCTTGACGAAGTAGTCGTCACGGCGATGGGTATTAAGCGAGAATCAAAAGCTTTAGGCTACGCCGTGAGTAACATTAAAGCGGAGGAAATAACAAAAGCTGGGAATACCAATTTCGGCTCAGCGTTGTATGGTAAAGCTTCCGGTGTGAAAATTACGACAGCACCCGGAGGGGCTTCAAGTGCTGTTAATGTACAGATACGGGGTATTAATTCCCTAAATTACCAACGTCAACCGCTATATGTGGTGGATGGAGTGATCATTCGTAATGACCAACAATATGGTGCAGGCGGCTCGAATAACAATAACTACTGGGATGACCAACGTATTCGAGGTAATGGTATGTTAGACATTAATCCTGCAGATATTGAGAATTTGTCTATACTCAAAGGTTCTGCTGCGAGCGCATTATATGGGTCTGATGCGGCGAGTGGGGTTATTGTTATTACAACTAAAAAAGGCACAAAGGCCCGTGGTTTAGGTGTAGATTTTAATTACAGCGGATCTTTGGAGCGTGTTGCTTTTTTACCTCGTTTCCAAAATATTTACGGTCCCGGCTATGATGCTGCGACTAATGTTGCCAACGGAGCTACGGAAGAGGGATGGATTCTAGATAGCGAATCTCCATCTGGCAGACGACCGTATTTTCGAGCGTATGGAAACTTTGGACCAAAATTCACCGGTGAACAAGTTCGATGGTGGGATGGTTCGACGCGTGCCTACGAAGCGCGCAAAAATAACTACCAGGATATTTTTGATGTTGGTTATAATTCAAATATAAATTTTGCAATCTCGAATCAAACCGATCGTTTAAATTATCGGTTGAGTGGAACTCGTATGGATTATAAGAGTACAAGCCCGGGATCAAAACAAAATAGAAATACCTTTAACTTGAATAGTTCTTTGCAGTTGCATGATAACGTTTCATTGGATGTTGTTGCAAATTATATCAATACGAACACGCATAACAGGTCACAGTTACTTGGGCAGGTATTAGGCTCTTTCGACGGGTTTATAAGCAGAACAGAGGATATATCTGTTTTGAAGTCAATGTACCAGACAACGGATGGGTATAAGTTTTCTCCATTCGGAACAGGGCGGCCGGAAGATTTTCAATATACGATTCGTCCAACGAACCTTCTAAATTATTTTTGGTCTCAATATAAAAACAATTATGATGAACAAGAAAATAGAATCTTGACAAGCGCGACATTGAACTGGGACCTGGTGAAAAATCTGAAGTTTAGAGGTAGAATCGGTAATGATTATACGACAGCGGGGATAACGAACCAACAACATAATGAATATGCTACACGTTACAACTCCACCGGGAGTAGTTCTGGTGGTTTCGAAACGTCAAAAGGTATCTATTCGATTTTATATGGGGATTTGTTATTAACCTACGCAAACAAGATTAATGAAGATTGGGATTACAGTGTTAGTGCCGGATTTCAATCTCGCCAGGAAAAATATGACGATCAATCATCGAGCACAGCAGGAGGCCTAGTTACGGAAAATTGGTTTAGCTTAAGCAATAGTTACGCACAGGCGACCACAACCAACACACGTAAGGAGATGATTAAATATGCCTATTTCGGGATGGCCAACATCGGGTATAAAGGATTCGCTTATTTAGACGGTACATATAGATCCGAATATTCCTCTACATTGCCGATTCAGAATAATAACTATCAGTATGGGTCAGTAAGTGGTAGTTTCATATTCAGCGATGCATTTGGGTTGCAGTCACAAAAATTCAATTTTGGTAAGTTAAGGGCGTCTTACGGCATAGTAGGTAACGACGCTCCTATTTATGCTGCAAATATTGCGAACACTCAAACGGCTATAGCTTCAATAAATGGTTCCGTTCCTTCTTTAACTTATGATCAAGCCTACGGCAATCTCGGCCTGTTGCCAGAAACCAAATATGAATGGGAATTTGGTTTGGAAATGAAGTTTTTACAAAATAGATTGGGATTAGATGTTAGTTATTATGACAACTATATTAAGGACCAGATCTTGGGATTAACGACTCCAAGCTCAACTGGGGCGACTACTCAAATTGTAAATATTGGACGTGTAGCGAATAAAGGTTTGGAAGTTTCGCTTACTGGTACCCCAATTCAACGAGAAAACTTTAGCTGGAATGCTAGGTTGAACTATTCATTTAACCGTTCTGTATTAGAAAAGTTAACAGAAGGAGTCGACGAGCTGACATTTTATAGCGCAGATGAAAACTCTTTAAGAATTGTAGCGAAGGAAGGGGAGAAACTTGGTAATATATATGTGTACGATATCGCAAAAGACCAAGCAGGCAATAATTTGATTTCCGACGACGGGCTATATGTTATTGATAAAAGTAAATATAAGCACGTTGGTAATATTTTACCAACTGCGATAGGTGGGTTAACGAATACATTCAATTATAAAAACTGGATGTTAGACTTTACAGTTGATTATCGTTTCGGCGGCAAGATGGTTTCTGAAAATTTGAAATATGGTATGGGGGCCGGTCAGTATGAAAACACGCTAGAGTACCGGGAAACAGGCGTGACGTTGGAAGGTGTAAACCAAAATACTGGTGAACCGAACGATGTGCATTTAAGTGCGGCAGATTACTATGTAAATACATTTAATTGGGGAGCGGATACATGGACTGAGAAAGGTGCCGTTTACGATAACTCGTTTATTAAGATGCGTGAAATGTCCGTTTCCTATCGCATTCCTTCGACGCTAACTGAAAAGCTACGAATCAATAATTTACGAGTATCTGTTATCGGACGAAATCTGTTCTATTTCTATCGAACATTGAAAAATCTGGATCCTGAATCACCGGTCGGAAACATGTGGTGGTCACAAGGGGTTGATGTTGGCTCAAATGCGGCAACAAGAAGTTTTGGAATCTCTTTAAATGCAAATTTTTAACTGTAAATTATCATGAATAAATTATTTCAAATTATATTGTTTTTGATGCTTTCTGTCTTTTGTTTTACAGGATGTAAAACAGAGTTAGAGGATAGCTTCGAAAATCCAGATCAAACAACAGAAGCCAGTATACCTGGATTCTTTACCGATATCTTGAATAACGATCGAGTTCGCCCGTCTTATTGGCATTATAGAACGTTTATTTTATCTAGACAGGCAATCTATACGCAAACAGCGTCGTTCATTCCCTCAAATAATATGTATCAACCAAACGATGGTTACTCTTACGATTATTGGAAAGATTTCTATTCGCCAGGCGTTCTTGGTGTTTATAGAAAGATGGAGGTCGCATATGATGCACTTCCTGAGGAAGAAAAAGCAAATCAAGAGATTTTTATGCAGGCTGCGAAAGTCATTATCTATGACGAAGCATCGAAGATGATTGATAATTTTGGGGATATTCCCTTTTCAGAAGCAGGGAGCCTTCCTGGAAATGGTACGATCGTGAAACCGAAATTTGAGGATCAAAAGGAACTTTACTATTCGTTTATTACTTCTCTTAAGGCAATCAATGAATTCTTTTCGACAGCGGAAACTACGCCGTATTTTTCAAAATACGATATATTGAGTTCAGGTGTTGTCGATAAATGGAGACGCTATACAAACTCTTTGCGGTTACGTTTATTGATGAGGATTTCAAATGTAGATGAGGCTATGGCACAGACAGAGGTTATGGAAATGCTGAGCAACCCTTCTGATTATCCGCTAATAGATGGAAATGGAATTGCAAACTATTCGCCGGGCAGTTTGGATATGCTGTTGCAGCCCCTGACTACCAATACATCGACATTGAGAGATGCGCTACTCGAAGGGCCTAACCATTACGCTTCGGATTATATGTTAAACGAAATAATGAAGCCCGCAGATGACCCAAGGATTCCGGTGTTTTACGATAAATTTGGGGTAACAACGAATGGCAAGTTTGTACAGAATAAAGAATATAATGCTATGCCGATCACTTTTACGGAAACACAAATGTTGTCGAATTATCAGAAGTATGCGGTCATTGACTCTGCCACTTTTTTCGACAATAAGCATCTACCCGGAATTGTAGCGACGGCCTCGGAAACAAATTTCAATAAAGCAGAAGCTTATTTGCGTTGGGGGGATGATGGCGCTGCGAAAGACGCTTACAATATGGCGATCAAACAGTCTGTGACATTTTATTATTACCTTAACAATCTTATGGCAACAGAAGGATTGAAAGTAGAACCGTTACCAGCCGATAATGTCGTGAATGATTTTATTGAGAATTCAACGGTAAGCTATACGGGGGCTGCCTCCGCGAAGTTCGAGTTAATCTTGACGCAAAAGTGGTTGCATTACGGTTTCTTGCAAGGTCAACACGCGTGGTCAGAGTACAGACGAACAGGCTATCCAAAGATTACTGTTTTAACCGCTGGGTTGGCAAATTACGCAACACCGCCAATGCGGTTCTTGTACCCAACAGGCGAGGTCTCAAATAACTCTGAGAATTATGAGGCGGTAAGGGCGAAAGACACGAGAGAAACGAAAATCTTTTGGGATGTCGATTAATTTTTTTTAACGCGATAATGCATTATAAGAAAAGCCACATGGAGGTGGCTTTTCTTATAATGTTGCAAAATTTTCATGAGTATCAAACCATATATGAATTCTATCTTTTTGAATGAATTAGATTATTATTAAACGCAGAGTAAAGACGAGACGGTTATGAACGTATTCCACTTGTCCGACGGTGATATTTTTGATGCTCCTTCTTATTTCGATTTTCTATTTCTACTGATTTACGAGTGAATGAAGTAAGCAGACTTGGGTAAAAGGTAATCTAAAATGGTCGAAGAAAGGGAATAAATTACGCGTTCAAATGCCAAACGTAAAGTTGCATTATACAGCAGTTATTCAATTAGAAACAAAATAGGTTAATGTCTAGAACGCTGGGGATTATAGGTTTATTTATCACCGTATTCAATATACAGACACTGCATGCACAGTTTGCCGTGGTGTCGGCTGAATTTCTTTTTGAGGAAGGGGTGTTTTTTGAACAGTGTCATGCGTCTACTTTAGAAGAGTCTGAAGATGGTATCTTATTGGCCAGTTGGTTTGGAGGTACGCATGAAGGGAGCGAAGATGTCGCTATTTGGGGCGTACGATTGATTGATGGAAAATGGACTGATCCAGAAATGTGGGCGAATGGTGAGACTGAAGACGAAAAACTATATCCTTGCTGGAACCCTGTTCTTTTCAGACCGAACAATACACATATAATTTATCTTTACTATAAGGTCGGCCCAAATCCAAGAGAGTGGTGGGGAATGGTTAAAACATCCGATGACGGTGGTGAAACTTGGTCAACTCCGGTAAAATTACCAAATGGAATCTTCGGCCCGATTAAGAATAGACCACTTCAACTTATGGATGGAAGCGTTTTGTCGCCTTCTAGTGTTGAGTTTAGTGAAGATCGATGGTTTGCTCATGTTGAATGGAGTGACGATGATCAGGCCACTTGGAAAACGTACCCAATCGATCATTCGTCCGTGTTTAACGTGATTCAACCCAGCATTATTCAGCACGTCGATGGACGCTTACAGGTTTTGTGCCGGAGCAAAGAAGGAGTGGTTGCCTCCGCTTGGTCAACAGACCGTGGAAAAAATTGGTCGAGACTTGAAAAGACTAATTTGCTAAACCCCAATTCCGGGACGGATGCAATTCGGGTAGGCGATAGGATTTTTATCGTTTACAACCCGGGTCCTCCTGGCGATCAGTGGTGGGAAGGACGTGCAAAACTTCGATTGGCTTGGTCTAAAGACGGAATGGATTGGACGGATATATTAGTGTTAGAAAATGAAGATAAGGGGGAGTTTAGCTACCCGACGGTTATACAAAGCAAGGATGGTTTAATACATATTACATACACCTATAATCGAAAGAATATTAAGCATGTCACCCTGAGGTTAGACACCGATAAAATAAATATTTTTGAGGGTGACAACGGTCCTTAAGTAGATTATTATCTCTTTTTATTTTTTTAATTCCTATATTTGCATGCAATTAATTAAATTTTTAACGCTTTAATATTATTCAAGAGATGTATTTAAGTAAAGAGTACAAAGCTGAAATTTTCCAGGAGTTCGCTGGAGCAGCAGTAAACACTGGTTCTACAGAAGGACAAGTTGCTTTATTCACTAAGAGAATCGCCCACTTAACGGAGCATTTGAAAAAAAACAGAAAAGATTTTAATACACAACGTTCTCTACAAATGTTAGTAGGTAAACGTCGTTCTTTATTAGCATATCTGTACAAGAAAGATATTAACCGCTACCGTGCTATCATTAAAGGATTAGGTTTGCGTGAGATTATCAAGTAATTTTCTTTAAATAGAATTTTAAAGGGCCATTTGCGAAAGTAAGTGGCTCTTTTTCGTACTAGTATTTTTTTTATCTTTTTAATAGCGGGAAGTGAATTGATTATTTTTTATCTTTGTGTGGAAAATAAAGGTCTATAAATAAGATGACATACGTCTAAGAAAGATGTACCCGTATGTCGAAATGAATTAAAAATGAGTTACAACGAAAAGAAAGTAACGATCGAGCTAGGCAATGGAATCGCCCCGATCGAATTATCTACTGGTAAGCTAGCTAAACAAGCAGATGGATCAGTAGTATTGAAACAAGGAGGGACGATGCTTTTAGCGACGATCGTTTCTTCTAAAGAAGCAAAGGAAGGTGTCGATTTTTTACCATTATCGGTCGACTACCAAGAAAAATATGCGGCAACTGGACGTATTCCAGGTGGATTTCTTCGTCGTGAGGCGAGATTATCCGACTATGAGGTATTAATATCACGTTTAGTAGATCGGGCATTACGTCCATTGTTTCCAGAAACCTATCACGCCGATACGCAAGTTGCGATTTCGTTAATTTCTGCAGATAAAGATATTATGCCGGATGCGTTAGCCGGTTTAGCCGCTTCCGCAGCAATCGCGGTTTCAGATATTCCATTTAATGGGCCAATTTCTGAGGTGCGTGTGGCAAAAATAGATGGTCAGTTGGTTATTAACCCAGGGCTTATCGCACTTGGACGAGCTACCTTGGAGTATATTGTTGCTGGCTCAGCGCAAGATATCGTCATGGTAGAAGGAGAGTCGAAAGAGATTTCGGAGGCTGAAATCGTGGAAGCGATCGCTTTTGCGCATGATGCGATCAAGAAACAAGTGGCAGCACAGGTTGAACTTGCTAAGTTAGTCGGCTCGTCTGAGAAACGCGAATCTAATCATGAACCATCAAATGATGAGTTGCGTGCCGCAGCTTTTGCAGCAACCTATGACCAAGTCTACGCAATCGCTAAATCAGGATCGTCAAAACAAGAACGTTCAGAAAAGTTTGGTGAAATTGGTCAAGCCTTCTTTGAAACCTTAGGTGAAGAGTTAGATGATGAAACTAAATTCCTGGCTAAAAAATATTTTCATGATGTGCAGTACGATGCTGTGCGTAACCTTGTGCTAGAAGAAGGAATCCGTCTAGATGGTCGTGAGGCACGTACAGTACGTCCGATCTGGTCGGAAATTGATTATTTACCCAATGCACATGGATCTGCGGTATTTACGCGCGGTGAGACGCAATCATTGACGTCTGTTACTTTGGGTGCCAAAGATAGTGAGCAAATGGTTGACGGTGCTTTTATACATGGTTATAATCGTTTCATCTTACATTACAATTTCCCGTCTTTCTCAGTTGGCGAAGTGCGTCCAAACCGTGGTCCAGGTCGTCGTGAAGTTGGTCATGGTAATCTTGCGATGCGTTCGTTGAGGCAAGTGTTGCCAGCGGATTCGGAAAATCCATATACGATTCGTGTTGTATCGGATATTTTGGAATCTAACGGATCCTCTTCGATGGCAACCGTCTGTGCGGGTACCTTGGCTCTGCTCGATGCGGGGGTGAAATTGAAAGCGCCAGTTTCAGGGATAGCTATGGGGTTGATTACGGATGAAAAGTCTGGTAAATATGCAATTCTTTCCGATATTTTGGGTGACGAAGATCATTTAGGTGATATGGACTTCAAAGTAACCGGTACCGAAAAAGGGATTGTTGCTTGTCAGATGGATCTAAAGATTAATGGTCTGAAATGGGAAGTGTTGACACAAGCTTTGGATCAAGCCAAAGAAGCGCGTCTACATATCTTAAATGAGATGAAAAAGACGATCAGCGAGCCGAGAGAAGATTATAAGCCGCATGCTCCACGTATCATTTCGATGACGATTGATAAAGAGTTCATCGGTGCGATAATTGGGCCAGGTGGTAAGATTATTCAAGAGATGCAACGTGAAACGGGCGCTACCATTTCTATCGAAGAGATCGACGGTAAAGGAATTGTCCAGGTGTTCGCGGACAATAAAGAAGCAATTGATGGTGCGGTATCTCGAATTAAAGCAATCGTTGCTAAGCCGGAAGTAGGTGAAGTCTACGAAGGTAAAGTGAAATCGATAATGCCGTTCGGTGCATTCGTAGAAGTAATTCCAGGAAAAGATGGATTATTGCATATCTCGGAAATCGATTGGACACGTTTAGAAAGTATGGACGGTGTTTTTAAAGAGGGAGATATTGTAAAAGTCAAACTTCTTGATATCGATAAACAGGGTAAAATGAAGCTTTCTCGTAAAGTGTTGTTGCCACGCCCTGAAAAGCAAAATTCTGGAAGTGCACCGAAAGATGCGCCAGAAGCCTAATTTAGCTTATTTACAAAGCAAAAGGGTATGTCATATTGGCATACCCTTTTGCTTTACTTAATGTTTAAAGCATTATTACGGACTCGATCGCTGAAACCTTTTTATAGTAATCGATGACTTCATCAGCACTGTTGACAAAAGTCTCAACCGTGATGGAATTGTATTTCCCTTTAGACGATGCCTTTTCACTAAATTTACTACTCGGGTGGGTGAAGATAGCTTTTACTTCCTCTACCTTTTGTAGATCGGATTTTATAATGAATTTAAACCGATAAACCATTGGAAACTGTTCTACGGCCTTGAGTTTTTCACGAAATGTGTCGTAGAAATTTTCGTTGTTGGTGCCTTCGTTGTTCGAAAGGTCTTGGATGTTGATGTTTTTGAAATCACTCATTTATTTTACCTCCTGCTATTTACTAATCAATAACTATACCTTTTATAATCCATGACGTAATGGCTTGCTCTATTGATCAAGGTGTGATCGTGCGCGAACATCTGCTAAAGTTATTCTCTTGTGGGCGTCTGACTTGCTAAAATTATAACGGTTATTAACAGGTTCTATATGGTTGTTTGGTTTGTTATTTAAAAGATGTGTATTTCGTTTTAGTAAAAAAACAGGGTATATTTTGATTATGTGCTAAATAAATTTAGTAGATTGCTTTATTAAACTTAAGGAAAAATATGAAAAAACGTGTGTTAATAAGCGATATTGCAAAGGCACTTGGTATTTCCGTTACCACAGTGTCTTTTATTTTAAATGATAAAGCCAAGGAAAAAAGAATTAGTGACGCATTGATCAAACGCGTATTGGATTATGTAAAGAAAGTCGGATATAAGCCCAACCAATTAGCGAAAAGTTTGCGAACGGGTCAGACCAAGATTTTAGGCTTGTTGGTAGAAGATATTGCGAACCCGTTTTTCTCGAACGTCGCCAAGTATATCGAAATGCAAGCGTATCAGGCAGGTTATCACATCATATATTGTAGTATGGATAATGATGAGATGAAGGCTAAAGAATTGATTCAGCTATTTATGGATCGGCAAGTGGATGGCTTTATCATTACCCCATCAGAAGGTCTGGAGGCAACGATCGAGAATATAAAGCAAAATAACACTCCGTTAGTCTTATTCGATCGATTTATGCCCAACGTGGAAACTAATTATGTTGTTTCTGATAACAAGCGTGGCGCTTATGATGCGACTAAGCATTTGCTTGAGGCAAAAAATAAGCGCGTGGGATTGATTTCATTGTATTCGAACCAAACGCAGATGCGCGATCGGCTCGAAGGGTATATGGAGGCAATGGATGAATTTCGTACACAATCTTTTGTGAAGAAAATCGATCTCGTGGGTACGGACGAGGAATCCAAAGCCCAGATTTTGGAATTTGTTGTCGATAATAATCTCGATGCCGTTTTGTTTGCAACGAATTATTTAGCGGTTGACGGCTTGAAAGCCCTCAAAGAGGCGAAGGTGCCGTTGCCGAAGATGGTTGCATTTGATGAGCATACGTTATTTAAATTACATGATCCTTCGATTTCTGTCATATCTCAAGATATTGAGGCTTTAACAAAAGAATTGATCGCCACGTTGATCGCAGAAATCGAAGGAAAATTAAAAGAGGTGCGCCAGCTGACCATCCCGTGTAGCCTTATCATCCGTGAGTCGTCTATTTAGTCGCGGGCACGAATTTCATGGAAAGGGAGTTCACGCAGTGACGTGTGTTTTTTTCCGTGAATTGCTCGCCTTCGAATACATGACCAAGGTGTGCGCCACATTTGGCGCATAGAATTTCTACACGGCGGCCGTCAGCATCCACCTCGCGGCGAACCGCGCCCTGGATCTCATCATCAAAGCTGGGCCATCCGCAGTGCGCTTCGAATTTGTCCGTGGAATTGTAAAGCGGTGCATCGCATCGCTTGCATATATACGTGCCGTTTGCATCGTTATCTAGTAGTTCACCTGTAAACGGGCGTTCTGTTCCTTTGTGAACGATTACGTATTCTTCTTCTTGGGTAAGTCTATTGTGTTTCGTTGTATCTGTCATTGTTATTTGTTTTGCAGTTGGATTTATTGTTGTTTTTATCGTCGATGCACGTGTGCAAGACAGGAGTGCATGGGTAATAAGAATGCCGATAATGTAGAATTTATACATGCACACTAAGGTCGGAAATTTTTGGCAAAACATTGTAGATTAGGTGTAAAGAATGTGGTATTCAAATTCGGCCTAAATCCGTTCTTATTATTTAGCTAAATCGCCTGTGAAAACCTGTTTTAACGCTGTTTTAAGCGAGTTATTTAGAATGGTTTTAAATTGATAATTAGAGTCATTAAATTGTCAGGGATTGCTTAAATAGTTATACTTTTGTGCATTGTTTGAAGGGATTAAACCGTTTGGACGACGTGTTTTAAATGTTTTATATTACAAATAAAAAGTATAAAGTGCTAAATATGAGAAATGTCTCATCTGTTTTGGGAAAACTTGCAAAGACGATGTCAATCAGTTTGATGTTGTTGTTTGCCGTTACGATGGCGCATGCGCAGGACATTAAAGAGGGGCAGACGCTCTTTAAGTCGAAATGTACAACGTGTCATGCTGTGTCTAAGAAAGTGGTAGGGCCAGCGTTAGCTGGAATGTCGGAAAGGCACCCTGAGGAATGGCTAGTTAGTTGGATTCATAATTCGCAAGCAATGATTGCTGCGGGGGATGAAACAGCCGTTAGATTGTTCGAAGAGAATAACAAGCTTGTGATGACTTCCTTTACGGATTTATCGGAAGACCAGATTAAAAACATCATTGCGTATGTGAAAGATGAAGAAGCAAAAGCTGCTGCTGGACCTGCCGAAGGAACTGCTGGTGGAGCGGGCGCTGCTGAATCGGAAGGTGCAAACACGTTAATGATTCTCGGCTTAGTTGCTGTGGTGGTGTTAGCTATTGCAATTATCGTTGTTTTAAATCGTGTTATTCGTTCTTTAGAAAAAATAATTGCGACTAATCAAGCTGCGATTGAAGCTGCGGAAGCTGCGAATACAGGTTATCAAGAGAGCCGTTTTTCGAAGTTTGCTAAAGCTTTTGTTAAGAATAAGAAGTTGGTTGGTTTCACGGTGTTATTGTTCGTGGTGTTATTATCTTTCGCTGGGTGGAATACACTGTGGAATGTAGGTGTTCATCAAGGGTACGAGCCGGTGCAACCGATTAAATTCTCTCACCAGATTCACGCTGGCGCAAATCAAATCGATTGTCAGTACTGTCATGGAGGTGCGTTCAAATCGAAGAATGCATCAATTCCTTCTGCAAATGTTTGTATGAACTGTCACAATACGGTAACCGCATCAGATCACTATGATGGTGAGATTTCTCCGGAAATCGCTAAGATTTACAACGCAGTTGATTTCGATCCGGAAACGCGTACTTACGGAGATAACACGTCGCCGATTGAATGGGTTAGAGTACATAACTTACCTGACTTTGCATATTTTAACCACTCGCAACACGTTGTAGTTGCAGGTGTTGAATGTCAAACTTGTCACGGTCCAGTTGAGACAATGGAAGAAATTTATCAATATTCACCACTTACAATGAAATGGTGTGTTGAGTGTCATAAGGCGACTGAAGTTGATTCGGATAACGCTTATTATGACCAATTGATTCAAGCACACGAAAAACTTAAGAAAGGTGAGAAAATGACTGCAGCCATGATCGGTGGTCTTGAGTGTGGTAAATGTCACTATTAATAATTATTTTTAGGAATACGCAATCTTATATATAGCTTAAATGGATAGCAATAAAAAATATTGGAAAGGTTTGGAAGAACTGCAACAAACGCCTGCTTTCGTAGAAAAGAGTAAGCAAGAGTTTGCCGAGCCTATTCCTGTAGAAGATGTCTTAAATGAAGCAGGCTTAAGTACGAAGACACCTCGTCGTGACTTCTTGAAAGCTTTGGGATTCGGCTTGGGTGCTGTAACATTGGCGGCTTGTAATCGCACGCCAATTCATAAAGCGGTGCCTTACGTGATTAAGCCAGAAGAAATAACACCGGGTGTGCCGAATTTTTATGCTTCGTCTTTTAATGGTCAGAGTGTTTTAGTTCGGACACGTGAAGGTCGTCCGATTTCAATTACGGCGAACCCTAATTCAGTTGGACTATCCCAAGGTACTGACGCGACTACGTCGGCAGCAGTTTTAGACCTATACGATATGTCTAAATTGCAAAATCCACAAATCGGTGGAAAAGACGTTGAATGGGCTGATCTTGATAAAACGGTTATTGCCGCTCTAAATAAAGCGGCAAGCGCAGGGAAACAAATTTCGATCGTATCAAATACGGTGAATAGCCCTTCAACTTTAGCGGCGATAGAAAGTTTCAAATCAAAATACCCAACAGCAAATCACGTTCAAGTGGATGCTGTTTCTTACAGTGGTATTATTGAAGCAAATAAATTGAGCCTAGGTAAGGCGGTAATTCCTTCTTATCATTTTGATCAAGCAAATGTTGTCGTATCTGTAGCTGCAGATTTCTTAGGTACCTGGTTATCAGGTGAGGAGCATACGCAAGATTATGTCAAGAATCGGGACAGCAAGTCGTTGAAAAGCGGTAAAATGTCGCGCCATATTCAGTTTGAATCTGGATTAAGCATGACAGGTTCGAATGCGGATGTGCGTATCGCTATTAAACCATCAGAAGAGGGAGCAGTATTGATTTCATTATTCAATGCGATAACCGGACAGTCTGTTTCTGGTGGGGTAACAAACAAGAAAGCGCAAACAGCAATTACGTTAGCAGCGAAAGAGTTAATTACGAACAGAGGAAATGCAGTCGTTGTTGCTGGTTCCAATGATGTCAATATTCAGTTATTAACTAATGCAATCAATAGTGCCTTAGGTGCTTACGGGTCTATTATTGACTTAGATAACTTCTCAAAACAGTATCAAGGCTCCGACGCAGATTTCCAACAGTTCCTAGCAAGTGCTAACGCTGGTCAAATCGGTGTCGCATTTTTCTTGAATACCAATCCGTTTTACGATTATATCAAGGCCGACGACGTTACTGCGGCGCTGGCGAAGGTCGAGTTTACACTTTCCTTTTCTGATCGTGCAGATGAGACAGCGTCTGTGCTTAAAGCTATTGCACCGACCTCTTCGTTCTTGGAATCGTGGGGCGACTCTTCTTCTAAAGAAGGATATTACACAATCGTTCAACCGACAATCAACCCTGTATTTAATACCCGTCAAGCCGACCAAAGTTTATTAGTTTGGGCGGGTAGCACGACAAATATATACGAGTTCGTTAAAGAAAATTGGGAAGCTAATGTTTTAGCTGGTACAGGTAAGGTATGGAACGACGTATTACAAAGTGGTTTCATTTATAAAGGAACAGACTCAGGTTCTTCCTATTCGGCAAACGTGGATGTCAATGCGGTTTCGGCAGCAATTCTAACTTTGTCGAAAGCTATTGCGGGAGAGGTAGAGTTGAAATTATATGAGCCATCGGGACTTCGCGACGGTCGTTATGCAAATAATGCATTTCTTCAAGAGCTTCCTGATCCAGTTTCTAAAGTAACTTGGGACAACTATGCCGCACTAAACCCTAGATTCGCTGAAGAATTAGGAGTAGGTGAAAATGATAAAGTAAAGGTTGAGGCTAATGGGTATGCTATTGAACTACCCGTGGTCTTACAGCCAGGCCAAGCATTAGGCACAGTTTCTATTGCTTTAGGATATGGACGTACAAAAGTTGGTAAGGCGGGTAACGAAGTAGGACAAAATGCATTCCCATTTGCGCGTTTCGCTAACGGTTCTAAACAGTTAGAGTCTAAAGCTACGGTTACTAAAGCGAGTGGAACGTATCAACTGGCACAAACGCAGACACACCATACGATTGAAGGACGTAACATTGTCCGTGAGACAACGTTTGCTAAATACTTAAAAGACCCAAATTCGGAATCGGGCCGTTTCGCGGACACACATAAAACATACGATCTATGGAATAAGTTCGAGTCGCCTGGTCACAAATGGGTCATGGCAATAGATTTGAATGCGTGTACTGGATGTGGTTCATGTATTGTTGCATGTAGTGTAGAGAATAATGTTCCTGTTGTTGGTCGTGACGAGGTTCGCCGTCGTCGTGAGATGCACTGGTTGCGTATTGACCGTTATTATACACTTGAAACTTCCGAAGGTAAATTAACCAAGGAGAAAGAAATAGCAAAAGCTGACGCTTACGATTACGAAGATGTAACCGTGGTCCACCAACCTATGTTATGTCAACATTGTGACCACGCTCCGTGTGAGACTGTTTGTCCGGTATTAGCAACCGTTCACTCTTCTGAGGGCTTGAACCACATGGCATATAACCGTTGTTTCGGTACGCGTTACTGTGCGAATAACTGTCCATATAAAGTTCGTCGTTTTAACTGGTTTAACTACTGGAACGATTCGCGTTTTGATAACTATTTAAACAATGAGTTTACACAATTAGTACTTAACCCAGATGTAACTACACGTTCACGTGGGGTGATGGAAAAATGTTCTATGTGTATTCAACGTATACAAGCTGGAAAATTACAAGCTAAAGTTGAAAATCGTAAATTAAAAGACGGTGATGTGCAAATGGCTTGTCAGCAAGCATGTTCGGCGAACGCAATTATCTTTGGGGATGTAAATGATCCTGACTCAGAGGTATCAAAAGCCCTACGTAACGAACGTGTTTATTATGTGTTGGAAGAAATCAATGTTCAACCTAACATAGGTTACATGACGAAAGTTAGAAACACATTTGAAGCGTAAATTTTACTCTAATTTGAAATTAATAAACTATGTCATCGCATAACGAATCAATATTAAGAGAACCTTTAATCACCGGCAAGGATATCACATATGCTAAAATAACAGATGATATCTTACTACCGGTTGAGAATAAACCGAATAAAGCTTGGTGGATCGGATTCACTTTGGCTTCCTTAGGTGCTATGCTATGGGTTGTCAGTGTTGGATACACATTTTGGACTGGTATCGGCGCTTGGGGTCTGAATAAAACTGTTGGCTGGGCCTGGGATATCACTGACTTTGTATGGTGGGTTGGTATCGGTCACGCGGGAACGTTGATCTCCGCCGTATTACTTATCTTTCGTCAGAATTGGCGTAACTCCATTAACCGCTCGGCAGAGGCGATGACGATCTTTGCCGTTATTTGTGCGGCTACGTATGTTGTAGCGCATATGGGCCGTCCATGGTTAGCGTACTGGATTTTCCCATTACCTAATCAGTTTGGTTCATTATGGGTTAACTTTAACTCACCATTAGTATGGGATGCTTTCGCGATCTCTACATATTTCACCGTGTCATTAGTGTTTTGGTACTGTGGACTATTACCTGATATAGCTTCGGTCCGTGACCGCGCATCAGGCTTAAAACGAAGAATATACAGCGTGCTCTCTTTTGGATGGAATGGTTCGGTCAAAACGTGGCAACGGTTTGAAATCGTTTCATTGATTTTAGCTGGTATATCAACGCCGTTAGTACTTTCCGTACACACGATTGTATCGATGGACTTTGCGACTTCTGTTATTCCAGGTTGGCATACGACAATTTTCCCTCCTTATTTCGTGGCAGGGGCGATCTTCTCTGGGTTCGCGATGGTACAAACATTATTATTGATTCTGCGTAAAGTGATGAATTTCGAGAACTATATTACGATGTTCCATATCGAATCTATGAATAAGATTATCATGGTAACTGGTTCGATCGTAGGTGTAGCATACTTGACCGAGTTATTTATCGCTTGGTATTCCGGATCTGAGTATGAAATGTATGCTTTTGAGAATCGTATAGCTGGACCTTATGCTTGGGCTTACTGGTGTATGATGACTTGTAACGTGATCTCGCCGCAATTATTCTGGTTCAAGAAGATTCGTACAAGTATCCCTATTTCATGGATATTATCTATTGTAGTAAATATCGGGATGTGGTTCGAACGTTTTGTTATTATCGTAACCTCATTACATCGTGACTATTTACCATCATCATGGGCAATGTTTACACCGACCTGGGTTGAAGTTGGTATCTTTGTGGGTTCAATAGGATTGTTCTTTACCTTATTCTTGTTGTTCTTACGTTTCTTACCTGGTATTGCAATTGCGGAGGTTAAATTATTATTGAAATCGTCTTCATTGCAACATAAAACCAAATTAGCTCAAGAAGGGGTATTCCCTGCTGAACAAGTAGAGCACTTTGCCAATTCACTTGAGAAGTACGATTCTGTTTCAAAAGAAGATATTAACGCGTTAACACAAAAATAATAGCAATGAGCAATACAAAATATATATTAGGTAGTTTTGCTGATCCCGATGAAATGATGGAAGGGATTGATAAATTGCAAGCAAACAATATCAGCATATATGATTGTTTCACCCCGATGCCAATTCACGGTATTGAAGCAAAATTAGGTGTGAAACCATCTCGTTTACCAATCGCAGCGTTCATTTTTGGAGCTATAGGTACCTGTTTAGGTTTTAGCTTGATTTACTTCACGATGTCGTATGATTGGCCGATGAATATTGGAGGGAAACCTTCCATGCCGTTGCCAAACTTTGTACCAATTACTTTTGAGGTAACAATTCTGTTGTGTGCACTTGGTATGGTAGCGACCTTCTTTTATAGAAATCACTTATTTCCAGGTCGTGCTCCACGTGTGATGGATATGCGGGCGAGTGATGATCGGTTCATCTTGGCAGTTGATGCTAGTGAGAATGCTAATCACGAACTTATCGATTCGTTACTAAAAGAAGCCGGTGCAGTTGAGGTTAAATACAATGAAAGAAAATATGTTAGTTATGAATAAGAAGAGTTTTCTTGGATCTGTATGTGCTGCGCTTGCTTTGGCGGCAGTAGTATCCAGCTGTGGCGACGGTAAATCGCGCAGCGCAGGGTGGGAATTCTCGAGAAATATGTATGATCCGATCGCATACAATCCGGATCAACCCAATAATAACTTTGAGAATAAAATTACGGCACAATTGCCACCAGTAGGTACTAACCCGATCGGTTTTGAGCGTTTCGAGTTCGCAAATTCTATTGAAGAATATGAACGCGCAGGTCTGGAGTTAACCAATCCATTAGCCGTTACCCAAGCAAACCTTGCGCAAGGTCAGGCGCTTTTTCAGACATACTGTGCAGTATGTCACGGAAAAGAAGGAAAAGGCGATGGGCCGATCACGAAAGATCGTTCAGTTGATGATTCACGTGGATCACGTCAATTAGAGACTTTTCCACCTCCACCATCGTATCAGAAATCTGATGCTGCAAGTTCATCTAGAGGGGGGGCGATGAGTGATTTAACCGACGGTAAAATCTATCATACGATTTACTACGGTCACAACTCGATGGGATCACATGCTTCTCAATTGTCTCCAGAAGAGCGTTGGAAGGTTGTTATGTACGTACACGAATTACAAAAAAAATAATCTAACATCAATATAGTAAATGGGAACTCACAATCATCATCACGATTATAATTTCAGCGAAAAATTTCAATTTGCTGGTATCGGAAAGATACTCAGTCTTCTTGGGATTGCTGTAGGTGTTATAGCCATTGTTATAGGCCTAATGTCAAGTGACCATATTATGGTTGAACGTACGTACGCAAACCTGTTATTGATGGGTTATTATTTTACATGTGTATGTGCAGCTGGAGCGTTTTTCGTAGCACTCCAAATTGTAACGCAATCATCTTGGTCCGCTGGTTTGATTCGTATACCGCAAGCGATGTCTAGCATTTTGCCTATCGCATCAATTATTTTGCTGATCATCGTTGGACTCGGGTTATACAGTCATAATTTATACCATCATTGGAATGCCGATGGTATTACGGATCCAAACAGTCCTAACTTTGATAAGTTAGTAGCAGGAAAGTCGTCATTCCTTAATGTCCCTGGATTTTTGATTCGTCAAATCATATTCATGGGTACATATAGTATTTTTGCGTTTATTTTAGCAAAATTGTCCTATAAAGAAGATCTAGAAGGCGGACTTAATTCTTATAAGAAGAGCTTCAAACTTTCTGCTATCTTTTTGGTAATCTTTGGTTTTACTACCCCAATTTGGTCGTTTGATACGGTCATGTCTTTAGAAGCACACTGGTTTTCTACCATGTTTGGTTGGTACAATTTTGCTGCGATGTGGGTGAGTGGCCTAGCGGCAATCACCGTAATTGTGGTTCTTGTCAAGAAGGCAGGCTATTTAGGTTGGGTGAACGAAAATCACTTGCATGACCTAGGAAAATTGATGTTTGGTTTTTCAATCTTTTGGGCCTATGTTTGGTTTGCACAGTTCATTTTAATTTGGTATGCGAATATGCCTGAGGAAACAGTCTATTTCTATAAAAGATTTGAGCCTGAGTACAAGCCTTGGTTTTGGTTGAACATCATCCTTAATTTCGTAGCTCCGCTATTGCTTTTGGTGGATCGTGATACGAAACGTAAAGGGAATATCATGCTCTTTGTTTCGATATTGCTATTGTGCGGACACTGGTTAGACTATTATGTTATGATTATGCCAGGTACGGTAGATATGCACCGTGGATTTGGTTATATTGAGATTGGAACTGCGTTAGGGTTCGTAGGACTGTTTACCTTCTTAGTTATGAACAAGCTTAGTAAACATCCGTTAGGCGCTAAGCATCATCCACTCTTAGATGAGAGTTTACATCATCAGTTATAAGTTCTAGTCATTAGCAATACTACGTTTAAACGTTTTTAGAAGAAATGAAATTCAAAATTAATAACAGATTCAAAGGCGTGTTGGGATGCTTACTAGCCGTAGGGCTATTTGTCTCTACACCTAGTTTTGCTCTTCAGCAAGATTCATTAGCGCAGGATTCTGCGGTCACCGCGGTTGCAGATTCTTCTGCAACAGTAGCACCAGTGGATTCCGCAACAGCGGTACCAGCAGCTGACTCAGCATCAGTTGCGCCAGCGGCAAAAGCCTCTTCGTCGTCAAGTTCGCCGTCTGTAGAACCGGAGAGCACAATTGACCCGCAGGTCTACAAGGACCTTACATACTATGTTTTACTGTTTCTTATAATCTGTACAGTTGTTGCAGTTATTGGAAAAGTTTTATCGGTCTACGAGTTGACTAGTAAAATGAATGGTAAATATAATCCGTTTAGCAACAATAAGTTTCAATCGGTTTTATTCTTGGTTTTCCTTGTAGCATTTTTAGGATTTGTCTACTATGGTTATGCAGTGTGGGGAAGTTGGGCATGGAGAGCGGCTGTTACCGAGCATGGTAAAAGTGTAGATACCATGTTTATTATAACGACAGTTATTATTACAATCGTATTGGTACTGATCCATATTTTACTCTTGGGCTTTCCATACATCTATCGTATGCGTGCTGACTCGAAAGCATTTTATTATCCGCATAACGACACGATTGAGAAAATCTGGACCATCGTTCCTGCAATTGTATTAACGGTGTTGGTTTTATTTGGGTTCTTTACGTGGAGATCAATTACGAATGTTCCTGAAGATTTGCAAAAGTCAGCGATACAAATTGAGGTACTTGGCGAGCAGTTTCAATGGCAAGTTCGTTACCCTGGTAATGATGGTGTGATTGGTAAACGTAATTACAAGATGACTACGCCAATGAACTCATATGGTATCGATTTCAATGACCAGGGAGCTTGGGATGATCTTCAAGCATCTGACATCGTGATCCCGGTAAATAAATCGGTTAGATTCCATATTATTTCCAAAGATATTATTCACTCGTTTTTTATTCCTGACTTCCGTGTTCAAATTAACGCGGTACCTGGAATGACGAACTATTTCCAATTCACACCGACCGTAACGACAGCAGAGATGCGTGAGCGTATGAATGATCCATTATATGATTATGTAATGCTATGTAATAAAATATGTGGTTCGGGTCACTTTAACATGCAGAAGAAGGTCATTGTAGTCACTGAAGCGGAGTATAAAGAGTGGTTGAGTACCCAAAACAAGTATTTTACTGAAGATTTGCAGAAAGAGTTTGCGGACGCAAAGGTCCAAGAGCCTAGTCACCTTGCTTCAGCTTCACTAAATTAATTGAAATAAGAAATTATTAAAAGAATATGTCAAGTACAGTTATATCGCACGGCGCAGCGCATCATGATGCAGACAATCATCATCATGAGACATTCTTAACTAAATACATATTTAGTCAAGATCATAAGATGATTGCGAAGCAGTTTTTGATCACAGGTATTGTGATGGCCGTTTTCGCTATGGTGCTTTCTATTTTATTCCGAATCCAATTAGCTTGGCCGGATAAGGATTTCCCAATCTTAGAAGTTTTCTTAGGTAAATGGGCAGAAGGTGGGCGAATGAAGCCCGAGTTTTTCCTGTCGTTGGTTACCATCCATGGTACCATGATGGTTTTCTTTGTATTAACAGCTGGCCTATCTGGAACGTTCAGTAACCTGTTAATTCCTTATCAACTTGGCGCGCGAGATATGGCGTCACCGTTGATGAATATGATTTCGTACTGGCTTTTCTTTACCGCCTGTGTTTTGATGGTCTCATCTTTCTTCGTGGAGAGTGGGCCAGCATCAGCCGGATGGACGATTTATCCACCGCTGTCAGCAGTCCCCACGGCGATCGCTGGTTCGGGGTTAGGAATGACACTATGGTTGATAAGTATGACATTGTTTATCGCCTCGCAGGTAGTCGGTGGTGTGAACTATATTAGTACAGTATTGAACTTGCGTACAAAAGGAATGGACCTTTGGAAAATGCCACTTACGATTTGGGCGTTTTTCTTAACTGCGATTGTAGGTCTATTATCTTTCCCAGTTTTGGTTTCAGCAGTGGTCCTGTTATTTTTTGACCGTTCGGTAGGAACATCATTCTACTTGTCTGATTTGGTGGTTCAAGGGCAAATTCTTCCGAATGAAGGTGGCTCGCCGATTTTGTTTCAACATTTATTTTGGTTTTTAGGTCACCCTGAGGTATATATTGTAGTAATGCCAGCGCTTGGGCTTACTTCCGAGGTTATCTCCACGAACTCACGTAAACCTATCTTTGGTTACCATGCAATGGTTTATTCATTGGTCGGTATTAGTGTACTTTCGTTTATTGTATGGGGGCACCATATGTTTGTAACTGGGATGAACCCGTTCCTAGGTGGTGTATTTATGATAACGACGTTGATTATTGCAGTACCGTCTGCGGTAAAGGCTTTTAACTACATTGCTACGCTGTGGCGCGGTAATATACGCTTCACACCGGCGATGATGTTCGCAATTGGGATGGTTTCATTCTTCGTATCGGGTGGTTTAACGGGGCTTTATTTAGGTAACGCGGCACTTGATATTAACTTGCACGATACATACTTTGTTGTAGCTCACTTTCACCTTGTAATGGGATCTGCATCAATATTCGGAATGCTGTGTGGTGTTTACCACTGGTATCCGAAGATGTTTGGTAGAATGATGGATACCAAGCTAGGTTACCTTCACTTTTGGTTAACTTTCCTAGGTGCTTACTTGGTGTTCTTCCCGATGCATTTTATGGGGATTGATGGTGTTCCACGTCGTTATTACTCGTTCACTGCATTTCCTTTCATGGAAAAATGGGTGTCGGTTAACTTGTTAATTACTTGGGCTGCTATTATAGCCGGGTTAGCACAAGTTGCTTTTCTTTGGAACTTCTTTAGCTCGATTTGGAAGGGTAAGAAAGCACCGCAAAATCCTTGGGGTTCGAACACGCTTGAGTGGACGACTCCTGTAGAACATATTCATGGTAACTGGCCGGGGGAAATTCCAACAGTATATCGTTGGCCTTACGATTACAGTAAGCCGGGACATGATACTGACTTTATTCCGCAGAATGTTCCGCATTCGGAAACAATGAGCTCTAACTTAGCACACGATTTCGAAGGAAATGAAGAAGCTGTTCGTATTCAGAACGAATGGAATAAAGCGAACAATAGAGAAATTATAGAGGAATAGGTGTCAGCCTATTCTTCTATAACCATACTTGTTAAGTAAAAAGCGAAGGTGCATGTATCCAGGTGGGGAAAAGCGATTCATAATAATAAATAGACTATCAATTGTCGTTTTATTTCTAGTCATTTTGGCTGGAGGGGTCGTCCGAAGCACAGGATCAGGTATGGGATGTCCAGATTGGCCGAAGTGTTTTAATCGCATAATACCGCCGACTGATATTTCGCAATTGCCGGATGGCTATCAGAAGCATTACGTGGAGGGGAGGGTAGAAAAGAATTTACGCTTCGCGAAGATGGTAGAGTTTTTTGGATACCGGGAGTTAGCTGACAAAATTCGGCACGATGAGTCAATACTAATACATGAGGAGTTCAATGCAGCGAAAACTTGGACGGAATATTTGAATAGGTTGGTTGGTGTGGTAACTGGTTTTTGTTTATTATTTACAGCCATTTTTTCCCTCACTTATCGAAAATTTAAGCCATCAATTGTTTGGTGGAGCGTTCTTAATCTTTTTGTAGTAATTCTTCAGGCGTGGTTAGGTTCCATTGTTGTTTCCACGAATCTAACACCTTGGATAATTACCGTCCATATGCTTTTAGCGCTTGTTATTGTTGCCATCAGTATTTATACTTTTTATTTGGCTTCGACACTACGGAACTGGGATATTCTAGCGAATAGACACTCTGGTGTTTTGAAAGCCTTAGCGGTTGTCTGCCTACTTGTAACCGTTGTTCAAGTGGTATATGGAACCGAGGTGCGAGAAGCAATTGATCATCTCGATGATCAGAATCTCTCTCGATCTTCGTGGATTGCTAATTTACCGGACGCGTATCTGGTGCATCGTGTGTTAGCTTATATCGCATTAGGATTGACAGTGATCATGTTTTTCCTAGTGAAGAATAAATTTAGTTCATTGACATTACAAAGTAGATTTGCTTGGATAGTACTAATTTTGGTCGGAATTCAGATGCTTTCTGGTATTGTTCTAGCTCGTTTTGATGTACCCGCTGCAGCGCAAACAACGCATTTGGTTGTAGCTAGTTTGTTTTTTGGAGCGCAGTATTATTTGATGCTTTTAATGACGAAATTAAAACGATAGTTTGGGCAAAGATGTGGAGATTTGCGTTTTCTAATTTGTGTTCAATAATAGGTAAGGGATAATATATTCATGAATCAATTCATTTCTGATTTCAATAAGTTAGTAAAACTAAGGCTAACATTAACCGTAGTTTTCTCCGCTTCGATTGCATTTTTAATTGGTGCAACGCAACAAGGAGACATCATTTGGTTGAATTGGTTGATTCTTACCGTTGGGGGGTTTCTTGTTACAGGTTCGGCAAATGGTTTCAATGAGATCATTGAAAAAGATCTTGATAAACTGATGAAGCGCACCGCTGATCGTCCACTGCCGACAGGTAGAATGACTACTGGTCAGGCGTTGGTGCTAAGCTTGTTTATGGGACTTTTTGGAACACTACTGCTTGTGCGGTTGAATTTTTTAGCTGGGCTGCTTTCGGTTTTTTCAATTATTTTATACGCTTTCGTGTATACGCCATTGAAACAAAAGTCGCCTATCGCAGTGTTTGTTGGTGCTTTTCCAGGGGCATTGCCGCCGCTGATTGGTTATTACGCGGCATTTAAATCGGCTGGTTTTGGTTTCGAGTATTCTGCAGTAAGCGAGGCTGCGATTGTGTTAACGCCGTGGGTGTTGTTTTTGATTCAATTCTTTTGGCAGTTTCCCCATTTTTGGGCAATTGCTTGGGTCGCAGATGCGGACTATAAGAATGCCGGTTTCAGATTGCTGCCAACCACGAAAAAAGATTCTATATCAGCGTGGATGATTTTTCTTTCCGCAATGATAATGATTCCAGCGGGTTTTCTGCCTTGGTACTATGGGTTTGGAGGGATGATATTTACCATTGTTTCGTTGGTAGGTGGTTTGGTTTTTACTTACTACGGGTTCCAACATTTGCGTCACCAAACAGATAGTACAGCAAGAAAGGTTATGTTTACTTCGTTTTTGTATTTGCCGTTGACGCAGTTAGTTTTATTGTTTGATTTTATTCCTCTTAAATAAATGGAAAATACAGGATACAGCATCGAAGAAGAGTTGATACAATCACGAAAGGCGAAGAAATTCAATCTTTGGCTGGGGATGATTGGTATGTTTATGATGTTTGCCGCGTTGTCCAGTGGTTTTATAGTATATACGGCTAGCGGGGTGGATAAAGGTATTAAGACTATTTTACCTAGTATTTTTATATGGAGTACGATTGTAATTGTCGTGAGTAGTATAACATTGCATTTTGCGTTTCAAGCTGCCAAAGCAGAGAAGTTGGCACGACAAAAGCTTTTGTTAATCATTACCATTGCGCTCGGGGTAACGTTTTTTGTTTTACAAAACGATGCCTGGGGCGTGCTAATATCGAGAGAGATCTATTTTATAAATAGCAATGCATCGCAATCCTTTATTTATATTTTTACGGGATTACATCTTGCGCATATTATTGCGGGTTTGATCGTATTGGTTAGATGTTTTATTGGGGCGGCCAAGCCACTTCCGTTTCAAGACAACCAATTCCGCATGAATTTGGCGGTTATTTTTTGGCATTTTCTAGATCTTTTATGGATTTATATTTATGTTTTCTTACTTTTGAATCAATAATAGTAAAAAATGAGTACAACAACTGTATCGCAATTAGATAAGGTAAAAGACGGCCCTTGGAATGGTGGGAAGTCACCTTGGAACTTAGAGTATGGAAAAATCATGATGTGGTTTTTCTTAGTGTCGGATGCATTTACCTTTTCAGCGTTCTTGCTTTATTATGGCGCTCAGAAATTTGCGCAACCGACTTGGATTGATGCGGATAAGATTTTTCAATCGATTCCCGGAATAGCAGAGTCAGGTCAACCGCTTGTGTTTGTCGGTATCATGACCTTTATTTTGATTATGTCCTCTGTGACGATGGTTTTGGCTGTTGATGCAGGACATCGAAATAAAAAGGATGAGGTCGTTAAATGGATGCTGTGGACGATTTTAGGTGGTCTATGTTTCGTAGGCTGTCAAGCGATCGAGTGGACCCACTTACATCATCAGGGGTTTTGGTTTGGTAGGAATCCAGGTACAGGTCTTGAGGGTGACGCATTAGTGGAAGCGCTCGCACCATATTTTACAAAAGATATATCGTATACCGCGGCGCTGCAATTTGCAAACTTGTTCTTTACGATTACTGGTTTTCATGGTTTCCACGTTTCCATTGGGATATTGTTAAACATTATTGTATTAAGTATGACGTTGAATAATACGTTTGAGCGTAGAGGTACTTACCTGATGGTGGAAAAGGTCGGTTTGTATTGGCACTTTGTGGATTTAGTGTGGGTATTCGTATTTACATTCTTCTACTTGATCTAATTGATTTATTGTATTTAAATTTAAACAACAGAAATGTCACACCATAACGAAAATATAGCGGCGGCGCACGGTCACGAAGATCATGCTGGAATGGACAAAAAGGGTATATGGAGAGTATTCTTCATCCTATTAGCCTTAACCGGTCTTGAATTCTTGATTGCGCTGGGCTTTGTGCACCATTGGGGTATTATTGAAAAGGGAGCAGTGTTAAATACCGTTTATATAATACTGACGCTCATTAAAGCGTTTTACATTGTAGCGTATTTTATGCACTTGAAATTTGAGAAATCTGGATTCATAGTATGCTGTAGTATTGCGTTTATCTTCATCATATACTTTATTATATTGTTGTTGATTGAAGGCGAATATCTACTGCATCATTTTCAATCACATCCACTATTTCCACACAGTTAATATTTAGAGGGAGGACTAAGTGAGTAATAAAGCTCGACGAAGTAATTCAAAATTAATTATCCTGGCATTAATACTACTAGTGCCAGGATTTTTATATATAGCCGTGAACAGACTCGGCTCAAACCATTATGTTGCCTTACCTATTTTTGGGGAGAAATCCCTGAGCGGGGAAATGAAAAGGAATTGGGGACGGGAGTATCCAGATACGATCTATCATACGGTCCCTTGCATTAAGTTTCTTAACGCAAAGGGCGATTCAGTTTCTTTTCCTGCGCAAGATAGTTGTATTTCGGTGGTTCACCTTTTTTACAGCGAAGATGTGTCGTTTTCTAGGTTAATCATGGATCAAGCGCATCAGATTGCTGATAAGTTTAAGGACAATCCTTATGTAAAGGTTTATTCGATTTCGGTTTCCCCGCTGGAGACGGACTCTTCAATAAATGCATTTATTATGCCTTATAATACGTACGGCCTTGATAACTGGGAGAGTTTATACGATCCTTCGGTTGATATGTTTTCGTATATTCGAAATGCGATGCTGATCGATGGAATGGAGGATCCTGCCGATAGTTCGCGCTTTCTTATTAGCAACAAACTTGTACTCCTCGATTCGAAATCTAGGTTGCGCGGGTTTTATGATTCAAGCTTGAAGGGTGAGATTGACCGGTTAGAGGATGAAATAAAGTTATTGATGGTCGAAGAGATAAGAAATCGACCTGCTAAATTAGAGGTGAAATAATATGGGGATGACTGAAGAAGAAAAGAAATACAAAACGTTAATCGTTGTTTTGTCGATCGCTATTCCGGTTGTAGTTGCACTTTTGTTCGGAGTTAATTTGCGTAAAATGGGTTACGATGTGGAGCCTTTGAGTTTTCTTCCGCCTATTTATGCTACGATTAATGGATTTACTGCAATCTTTCTTGTGGCCGCGGTTATAGCTATAAAGCGTGGTAATCAGAAATTACATGAGCGGTTGATTAAGCTGTGTGTGTGTTGTTCAATTGCATTTTTAGGAATGTATGTGGCCTATCATATGACGTCGGAGTCGACGGTCTATGGTGGTGAAGGCAATATTAGGTATCTTTATTATTTTATTCTTATAAGTCATATTTTACTGTCGATTATTGTAATTCCTTTTGTACTCATTACCTTTGTACGAGGTATAGCAGGAGCGTATGAGCGGCATAAAAAGCTAGCTCGTATCACATACCCGATATGGTTGTATGTCGCCGTAACGGGTGTTATTGTTTATTTAATGATTTCGCCGTACTACGCAAATTAAAATTGTAAGGGAGAACAAAATGAAGAGAGTCTGGATTTATCAAAGTAGCCGATTTTTTAACTTATCGGAGAAACAAAGGGTAGAAGAGATATTAGAAGGTTTTGTCACGCAATGGACCGCGCATGGGAATCAATTGGCGGGTTCTTTTGAGATCCGTGATAGCTTATTTATTGTGTTGGTTGTTGATGAAACCAAAGCTATGGTTACCGGCTGTTCCATTGACAAATCCGTGCATTTGTTAAAGCAGATTGAAGACGAACTTGGCCTTAAACTTTTTGATCGGTTGGTTGTCGCCTATCGGGACCGTGCGGCGCAAGGGGATATTAAGCTAGTTTCCCGTGATGCTTTTCAAGCGCTCATTGATAGCAAAGAGATTGATCAGGACACCATTGTTTTTAATAATATGATTACCAGCGTAGACGAACTCAACGAGAATTGGGAGGTGCCACTGAAATGCAGTTGGCACGCTAAAGTTTTTCTATAGCGCATAGTTATTCTCATAAAAGATATAATATGTCCCCACGTCAGTTTGATGTGGGGACATATTATTATATAGACACCGTTGACGTCTTGGGCGATGCATTTTTGATCGCTGCGCTCGCGGCATCTTTATACTGTTCAAAGTTTTTAACAAACAGATGTGCTAATTTTTGGGCTTGTAAGTCGTATGCGATTTTATCCTGCCACGTGCTACGCGGGTTTAGCACTTCGGTGGGCACATTCGGACAGGCTTGTGGTATTAATACACCGAAAGTCGGATGTGTCTGGTAGGTTTGGCCAGTTAGCTTTCCATTCAATGCAGCTTCGACCATTGCTCTTGTATAGCGTAGGCTAATTCGCTTACCTGTTCCGTACGCACCGGCAGTCCAGCCCGTATTGACGAGCCATACATTTACCTCCGGATGTGCCTCGAGTTTCTTTCCGAGTAGTTCGGCGTATTTGGTAGGATGCGCCGGAAGAAAGACTCGCCCAAAGCATGCGGAAAAGGTGGATTGTGGTTCATTAATACCGACTTCAGTTCCCGCGACTTTTGCGGTGTATCCGGAAAGGAAATGGTACATGGCCTGGCCGGTGGTTAGCTTGGAGATGGGGGGTAAGACGCCAAACGCGTCACAGGTTAGAAAAAAGATATTTTTTGGGATTTCACCAATGGATATTTCTTTGGCGTTATCGATATGATAAATTGGATATGCCGCTCGAGTATTTTCGGTTAAGCTTGCATTAGCGTAGTCTACTTCGTTAGTATTCGAGTAAAAGCATACGTTTTCGAGTATCGTAGGGTGTTTGATTGCTGCAAATATTTGAGGTTCCTTTTGCGCACTTAGGTCGATGCATTTTGCATAGCATCCGCCCTCAAAGTTGAAAACGACATTTTCTGCCCAACCATGTTCATCATCGCCAATAAGCTTCCGATTCGCATCGGCAGATAGCGTGGTTTTTCCCGTTCCACTCAATCCGAAAAAGAGCGCGAGGTCGCCATCGAGACCTTCGTTGGCAGAACAGTGCATGGGGAGAACCTTGTGAACATGTGGAAGCAAAAAATTAAGTACCGAAAATATACCCTTTTTCATTTCCCCCGTATAGGCTGACCCACCAATTAAAATCATCTTTTTAGTGAAGTCGACAACCGTAAAATTTTCTTGACGGGTTCCGTCAGTTTCCGGATCAGCGAGAAATTCGGGTACTTGTAATATTACCCACTCCTGAAGGTAAGATTTGAGGTCCGTTTGGGAGGGACGTAAGAATAAGTGGTGGCAAAATAGATTAGCCCAAGGACTCGTGTTTATTACGGTCACATTCATTTGAAAATTAGGGTCTGCTCCAGCATAGCAATGGCGTACCCAGACCTCTTTATCTTTGATGTGGAGGCTCATTTTTTCCAGTAGCCTTTCGAATGTTGCGGTCGAAATTGGAATGTTTACTTCGCCCCAGTCAATGGTGTCTCTGGTAAAGTCATCCTTGACGATAAATTTGTCCTTTGGTGAGCGCCCTGTGAATTTTCCGGTTTGAATACACAGTGCGCCTGTGTCACTTACTTCGCCTAACTTGCGCGTTAATGTTTGTTCAACTAAAGTGTTGGCGTCAAGTTGAAAATAGACTGTTTTAGCTAATGTTTCAATTTCGCTTGTTACGCTAAGCGGATTTGGATTTTGGATCTCCATAACCATATCATAATTTGTTTTACGACGCTAAGTTAGGGAGAATATAGACACGAAAAAGGACTCCAATTGTTTTCGTGAAGAATTAAACAAAAGCTATATTTTCTTAAAAATTGATCATTAAAGTTGTCTATTCAGCTAAAGAATACGAATTCTTTTGACCAAATATTAGTAAAATTAAAATGGTATATTCCAAATAAACAACACCTATATCAGGTATTTAAGCGAAGTTTCTTCGTTTGTAACGGTGAGTTGAACCTTACGTCCAAGGATTAGCGCACGATTGTCATCAATGTGACCAGCCGGAAAAGAGAAGCAAACCGGGAAGTCATATTCCCGAATTTTATCCATAATTATATCTTCAAATCGTTGACCAAAGCAAGGGTCACTATCTTTGAGCGAAGTAAAGCCACCGATAATTAACCCGGCTAGTTTAGCGAGTTTGTTAGCGCGCTTTAGCGTCCACAACATACGATCGATGTTATATAGCGCTTCGCCTACATCTTCGAGAAACAAGATCTTACCGTCAAAGCTTCCGTCCGAGGGAGAGGATAGGATACTGTGTAAAATGGCCAAATTACCACCGATTAACGGTGCAGACGCATTACCAGGTCGATTAGGATAATCCTTTTGCATGTATGTTAAATCCACAGAGCCGCCGAACAGGGCACGGTGCAGCGAATCGAGTGCCTGTTTGCTGCTGTCTTCAAACGTTTTGGGCATCTGTCCATGGATCGTGGCTACGTTAACCACGTTATGCAGGTGGGAGTGTATAACAGTAATATCGCTGAATCCGATAAGCCACTTGGGGTTGTTCTGGAAAAAGGTGAAATCCAGAGAGTCGATGATGCGCACACTTCCGTACCCTCCGCGCGCAGCGAATATGGCTTTTATAGTGGGATTGTCTAATGCTTGTTGTAAATCTTCTTGACGTTCCTGATCTGTTCCGGCGTATTGGTGAAATTGGGCCGAAACGGTATGTCCAAGCTGGACGTTAAGTCCCCAGTTGGTAAGTGCTTGGATTGCAATATCGATGTTGCCTTTTATGTAGCTCGCTGGACATAGAATTGCGACTGTATCGCCCTTTTTAAGAAATTCAGGTATTTTCATTCTGTTCACTTATTTTACCCGCAAATTGAGGTATCTTTGTCAAACAAACAAATCTTTTGTTTTTTTAAAGTTCTTTATAATATATTAAAATTGTTATACGTTGAGTATCTTATCTAAAAATCGTTTTACTGTTACTTCGGCCTTACCCTATGCAAATGGGCCTCTACATATCGGACACCTTGCTGGGGCCTATATCCCGGGGGATATCTTTGTCCGTTTTCTACGCCTAAACCATAAGGATGTTGTTTATGTCTGCGGATCCGATGAACATGGTGCAGCCATTACAATTAAAGCAAAAAAGGAAGGGGTCACACCCAAGCAAATTATTGATAAATATAATTCTCAAATAAAGGAGAGCTTTGAAGAGTTTGGTATCGGGTTCGATATGTATCACCGTACTTCTGAACCGATTCACCATGAACTATCGCAAGAGTTTTTCTTAAATTTGTATAAAAAAGACGAATTCATAGAGAAAGTTTCCGAGCAATATTACGACGAAGAATTTAATCAGTTCCTCGCCGATCGATATATCATTGGAACCTGTCCGCACTGTCATAATGAAGGTGCGTATGGTGATCAATGCGAAAAATGTGGTACGTCGTTAAATCCCACCGATTTGATAAACCCTAAATCGACGCTTAGCGGAAAGTCTCCCATATTAAAAGAAACCAAGCACTGGTATTTACCTCTGGATAAATATCAGCCCTGGTTAGAGAAATGGTTGATTGAAGGGAAGAAGGATGAATTGAAATCAAATGTTTTTGGGCAGTGCCAGTCGTGGCTTAAATCTGGCCTACAGCCGCGCTCGATGACAAGAGATTTAGATTGGGGTGTTGACGTTCCATTAGAAGAAGCAAAGGGAAAGAAATTGTACGTTTGGCTCGATGCACCTATCGGTTATATTTCAGCGACTAAACAATGGGCGTTAGACAACGGTAAAAATTGGGAATCGTATTGGAAAACGCAGGAAGATCCACGGGACGACTCTACGTTAATTCATTTTATCGGAAAAGACAATATTGTTTTTCACTGTATCATATTCCCAGCCATACTACATGCACATGGTGGGTATATTTTGCCGGATAACGTGCCTGCAAATGAATTTTTAAACTTAGAGGGAGAGAAATTATCTACTTCCCGCAATCACGCTGTGTGGTTACACGAATATCTTGAGGAGTTCCCGGGTAAACAAGACGAACTCCGTTATGTGCTTACTTCAATTTTGCCGGAGACTTCCGATAGTGAATTTACGTGGAAGGATTTTCAAGCACGTGTTAATAATGAACTGGTCGCAATTTTTGGGAATTTCGTGAATCGGGTTATGGTACTTTCACATAAGTATTTTGCCGGGACGGTACAAATTGGTTCTGCCCTTACTCCAGCGGACACGGACGTTCTTGCGGAACTCGCTAGTTTTCCTAAGCATATTGAGCAGTCGCTATCGCAATATCGTTTTCGCGAGGCCTTGTCACATTTCATGAATCTCGCACGACTTGGTAATAAATACTTAGCTGATGAAGAACCGTGGAAAGTTTATAAGCAAGATCCAGAACGCGTGAAGACCGTACTGTATGTTGCCTCCCAAATTGTAGCTAATTTAGCAGTCTTAGCGCAAGCGTTTCTACCTAAAACAGCGGAAAAACTATTTGCTATGCTCAATATTACACCGATGATGTGGGATCTAGCCGGCAATGCCGATATCATTCCTCAGCAGCACATACTCGGGCAGGCGCAACTATTGTTCGAAAAAATAACTGACGAACAGGTCATATTTCAATTGGAAAAATTAGCCAGAGCGAAGCTGACAAATGCCGCAGATAGTAAGCCTGTTGCACCTTTAAAGGGGAATGTTAGCTATGATGAATTCATGACGATGGATATTCGTGTTGGAACGATCATCGAGGCAGAGAAAGTCGCCAAAACGAAGAAGCTTCTTAGATTACAAATCGATACAGGGATTGATCAGCGTACGGTCGTTTCGGGAATTGCAGAATATTTTAATGCAGAAGAAATCGTTGGTAAACAGGTTTCTATTTTAGTAAACCTCGAGCCGCGTGAAATCAAAGGAATTACCTCTCAAGGGATGATACTTATGGCCGAAGATGCAGATGGTCGGTTGGACTTCGTTAGCCCGAATACAGGGATCAAAGTGGGAAGTTCAGTTCGGTAAGATTTTGCAATGGATAACTCCATCGACTCCATATAAAATGTTGTTTTTTCGAACATTTAATTTGTAAAATAAAAAAACCTGAAGCGGGGAGCTTCAGGTTTTTTACTAACTAACCAATTATTAACCTAAATTATGAATTACTACTATAACTGCAATTTAGGGACCGATATTGTATTTGACAGCCTGTATTAACAGTTTTTAACTAAAATATTTATCCGTTATGCGATTCACGGCCTGCCAGTTTGCCATTTTGACGGTTAATCAATAAGGCGACGCCAAAAAATAAAATGGATGGCAGTACCCAGCCTAACTCATATTTGAATAACGGAATTTTATTAAGAATCGTTAGCTGAGATTCCTCTAGTAGACCTAGTATTTTTAACAGGTTAATAGCCGCAACAATTGTTGAGGCGCTAATGGCCGCAATATAAGGTCCTTTTGATTTTACCCAGTGTCCGAAAATAACAATATAGAGGACAAGTGTAATCACTATTGGATAAACGAAAGCAAGTGGCGGATATGCGAATTTAATGATATTATCTACCCCAATAACGGATAGTACCCCAGATAAAAGGCAGCATAGTGTAACCAATAGTTTGTAGCCAAGACGCCCATTTGTTATTCCACTGAAATAGGTTCCTACGGCTGAGGTTAATGCAATCGCGGTGGTTAGACAGGCGAGCGTGATACAGACGTTGATAGCGAGCGTGCCGTACGTTCCGAAAATGCGATGGGAAATCGATAGCAATAGCTCCGAACGGCTTATTGTAACGGATTCCACGCCAGAGGATGCACCAAGGTAAATTAATCCCCCGTAGATAAAAAGTAAACAGGATGCGGCTAGGATGCCCGCAGCGATAACCACCTTATTCTTTTCTTTAAGGGAGGTATAACCCTTTGCTTTGGCCGAGGCGATAATAATTCCGGCAAATACGACCGATGCCAGTACGTCGAGTGTTTGATAACCTTCGGTGAACCCAAGCGTAAAGGACTGCCCGGTAGTTAAACTTTCCGTTACTGGTGGAGCGATTGGTGACACGATCCCCTTAATGATTAGAAACGTGAGGATAATTAATAACAAAGGTGTTAAAATCGTCCCAACAATGTCAACTACTTTACGTGGAACGATAGCGAAACACCAAACGGCTATAAAGAAAATAAGCGATGTCCAACGGGGGCTACTTTGTGGGAATGTAGGAAGGATGCCCACTTCAAAGGTTGTCGCGGCGGTACGTGGAATGGCAATTAATGGTCCAATACAGATCATAATGACCGTACCGAGTACAACTGCTAACGTTTTATTCACACGGTGCCCCAGATCGTTAAAATTCTCTCCTGAATTGGTAACGGCTAAAACCCCTGTGAACGGAAGTAAGATCCCGGACAAGCCGAATGCAAGTATTGTGGTCCATATGTGGGTGCCAATTTGCAGCCCGATATAGGGGGGAAGTAATAAATTACCCGCTCCAAAAAACATCGCGAAAAGAGCAAAGCCGATCGTAAGTATGTCTTTAAATTTCCTCAAAATATATTTTCTAAAAGATTAGGATTCGTTAAAATAAAAGGTCAACCAGCTGCTTAGCTTCCTTCACGTCATGTACGCGCAGTAGTTGAACGCCCTTACTAAGAAGTAATGTGTTTAATGCCGTGGTTCCAATCAACGCTTCCTCTGGCGTAATATTAAGTTTTTTGTAAATCATCGATTTACGGGAGATGCCGCCGAGTATGGGAAGATCGAAGTATTGCAACTCATCCACCCGGTGCACCAATTCATAATTCTGTTCGATTGTTTTTGCAAAACCATAGCCCGGATCAAGTATGATATCACGTACGCCCAATGCGCGAAGTTCCGCGATCTTTTGCCCGAAGAAGGTCGCCACATCGAGTACGATATCTTCATAATTTGTCAACTCTTGCATATTTTCGGGCTTACCGCGCATGTGCATAAGGATATAGGGGACCTGCAGCTTGGCTACCGTCGAAAACATGTTCTTATCAAGGGTTCCTCCTGAAATGTCATTTATCATATGTACACCAGCCTCGACGGACGCCTGGGCAATCTGTGATCGAAAGGTGTCGATCGATAATAGGGTACTCGGATAGCGTTTTGATAGCGCGTTAATAAGCGGTAGCGCCCGATCAGCCTCTTGTTTGACGCTAATAAGTGGTGCCCCCGGACGCGAGGAGTAGGCACCAATGTCAATAATATCCACCCCACTTTCTATTAATTCCGCTGCTTTTCGAATCGCAAGTTCCACGGTATTATGCTGCCCGCCGTCGAAAAATGAATCTGGTGTCAAATTTAAAATGCCCATAATTAATGGCTTTTCGAACGAGATTAGTTTTCCGCCAGCAACTATAGATTGTGAGGATTTAGTGCTAAGGTGTTTCATTATGTGTTAAAGTAACAAAATATTTTGGGAGTAGACCGGGGTGACCAGCTTTCCGAAATCAAAAAATGTATAAAAGGTTATCTACATGTGAGGAGATAACCTTTTATAAAAATTCTTTTCGTTAAAAAGAGGAATTAGTTTAATAAGACAACGCCGTCCGCCACGATGCTAATGTCTTTTCCAGGCTTATCTATTTTTGCAATTTCTTCCTTCGATGCCCCTTTATCCTCGGCATAGTGTTTTAGCCAATCGACCGATGTTTCTTTAACTTTCGCGCGCCCTTCAACGGCGACAGTTTTTCCAATTATATCTTCAGGGACAAAGTAAGCGTAATCAGTAAAACGTACCATTACGGTTTCTCCATTGTCGCGTTTAAGCGTTAAGAAACACCCCTTCTTTTTACACACTTCAACAACCTTTCCTTTAACTTGTCCACTAAATTTGCCGGCCGATTTTAATTTTTCTGACAATTCTGATACAGTAATAGCGTCGGCGCCGTCAATCTTTTTTCCGTATTGCACACCTTTGCTGGGTTGCGTTATTTCTTGTTGGGCAAAACTTAACTGCATTGCTGCAAAAACACATATAAGAACACTTGATAACTTTTTCATTTGATCTTACTATTTACGTATAAACTCGAATTTACCACTTGGGTCAAGTTTCATGACGGTCGACGATTTGCTGTTCCTCACGATGTCTTGTTCGTACTGAACTACGTAATCTACTCCGTCAAGTATCTCTTGTGAAATTTCATTAAAAGTCGTAGGGGAGGCTACTCCACTGATATTGGCTGAGGTCGACACAATAGGCTTTCGAAATCGTTGAAGTAGTTGCTCACAAAATGGGTGTGTAACAACACGAATGCCAATGCTCCCATCTTCTGCGGTGACATTGTTAGGTAGGTTCTTTGCGTTCGAATAGACGATCGTCAACGGCTTGGTTGAATACTCAATCAATTCATAAGCCACTTCGGGCATTTCCTGAACATAGCTTGCTAATTGATTGTCGTTATGTAACAAGACGATCATACTCTTTGATTTATCTCTGCCTTTTAATGCAAAGACTTTTTCTACCGCCTCTTCGTTGGTCGCATCGCAGCCAATCCCCCAAATGGTATCGGTGGGGTAAAGAATCAGCCCGCCATCTTTTAACGTTTGGAGGGCTTGATTTAAGTCTGCTCTATCTACCAATAAATGGCTCATTAAACCGCTACATTATGTTCACGTAAGGCATCGTTTAACGACGTTTTCTTGTCGGTTGATTCCTTTCGCTTGCCGATGATTAGCGCGCAAGGTACTTGATAATCTCCAGCAGGGAACTTTTTAGTGTATGATCCCGGGATAACAACCGAGCGTGCGGGCACGTATCCTACATATTCGACGGGCTCTTCTCCAGATACGTCAATAATTTTAGTAGATGCTGTTAATACGACATTTGCCCCCAGTACGGCTTCTGTCTCTACACGAATGCCTTCGACCACGATCGCACGTGAACCGACAAACACATTATCTTCAATTATTACTGGCGCCGCCTGAACAGGTTCTAGTACGCCGCCTATGCCCACGCCACCACTTAAATGTACATTTTTCCCGATTTGGGCGCAAGATCCGACGGTAGCCCAAGTGTCAACCATTGTTCCTTCATCAACGTAAGCGCCAATATTCACATATGAAGGCATCATGATCACACCTTTTGCAAGAAAAGCGCCATATCGCGCACTCGCTCCCGGTACGACTCTAACACCGAGCTTCTTGAAGTTCGTTTTTAACTTCATTTTATCGTGATAGATAAATGGACCGTTGTCGATTTCTTGCATATCACGGATAGGGAAATACAAAATCACGGCTTTCTTAATCCAATCATTCACATGCCAGCGTGTTCCGATGAGTTCAGCAACGCGAAGATCACCTTCATCTAAGCGGTCGATAACCATATTGATGGCTTCGAAATATTCTTTGTAAGTTAGTAATTGCCTGTCCTCCCAAGCTTCTTCGACTAGTTTTTGTAATTTTTGTATTTCCATTTTTTATTGACGCGCTCCGCGGTGTAAAATCTTGATAAATGAAGGACCCTGAGCGCAAAATTGTAGGGTACCTATTTACTTACAAATATTAGCATTTTTTGTCTAATCGCCGACTATATTCGTTAAATTTCGCTATTTGACGTATTTTTGTATATGGCAACCGAAATTGAAAAACTTCGTATCGATAAATATTTATGGTCCATCCGTCTATTTAAAACGCGTAGTTTGGCGACCGATGCCTGTCGGGCTGGGAAAGTCAAACTTAACGGGCAAAATATCAAACCTTCGTATTTGGTGAAAATAGGGGAGGTATATAGCGTTCAAAAAGGGATTGAGCGTAAAGTGATTAGGGTGTTGGGTTTGTTGGATCGCCGAGTTGATGCCAAAACCGCAGTACAGTTTTATGAAGATCAGACGCCTGAAGAGGAAACATACACTTATAAATCCAAATTCCATGCTCCCATACTCAAGCGCGATCGGGGTACGGGACGTCCGACAAAAAAAGACAGGCGCGAGATCGATGAGCTTACCTCAGAATGGCGTGAAGAAGATGAATAAGAAATAAATCAATCGGGAATTTTGTAGTATTTGAGATAACGAACAATATTGTTAGCTCGACGATTGACATACGCAGACGGGCTCCGCGCATCCCATTTGTTGGGACTAGGGAGGATAGCAATTATGAGCGCGGCTTGTTTTCGACTGAGGCTGCTGGCTGATTTATAAAAATAGTACTTCGATGCTGCCTGCGCACCATAAACACCCTGTCCCATCTCAATAACATTGAGATACACTTCTAAAATACGTTTTTTGCTCCAAAATATTTCAATAAGCACTGTGAAGTAACTTTCCAGGCCTTTTCGGAACCAAGACCGCTTTGGCCAGAGAAACACGTTTTTTGCAACTTGTTGACTAATCGTACTACCTCCCCGTAGCTTTTTACCAGCTTTATTTCTCTCAAAGGCTTTTTTTATAGCGTCTGTATCAAAGCCGTGATGGGTGAGAAAGTGTGCGTCTTCCCCGGCGATGGCCGCGCGTTTTAAATTATCCGAAATATTTTCGTAGTCTACCCATTGTTTATCGATCTTCCATTCTTTACCCGCTGACTTACGTTCAAAGGCACGTTTGATTTGTAAATAGGTGATTGGGGGATTCATGAAAATGAGTAGGGCAACCCAAATGATACTGAAGATAAAACATGCAATTACCATGCGTGCAAGCCAGAGTCCTACCGACTGCATCGGGGTTGGTTGCTTGCTTGTTTTCTTTCTCGGTTTTCGTTTTCTCGTGCCGCTTCGTTTGATAGCCATGCCTGTTCATTTGTGCTGCAAAACTAGGTCATTTTTTTTAAAAACTTCATTATTGATCCAAAAAGTATCGGCACTTCGTCAGATTTCTGGTTTAAAATTCGGGTAGGTGATTTCGATTTTTTAGCATGAAAACATCGTTGGGAATGTTTGTCAAATCGAGGCATTTAACTTATTTTTACGCCTTACTAAAAACGGAGTTCAATTGGCCAAAGCGAAAAAACAAACGCCTTTAATGCAACAATATAATACGATCAAGGCGAAATACCCGGGTACGTTATTGTTGTTCAGAGTAGGAGATTTTTATGAGACATTTGGAGAGGACGCGATAAAAGCGGCGGGTATATTAGGTATTGTTCAAACCAAACGCGGAAATGGTTCGGAGTCTGAAACAGCGTTAGCGGGTTTTCCTCATCATTCGCTGGAAACCTATCTCCCTAAATTGGTGCGTGCTGGACAACGCGTAGCGATATGTGACCAATTAGAGGACCCAAAGCAAACAAAGACAATCGTTAAGCGGGGAGTGACCGAACTGGTAACGCCAGGGGTATCCTATAACGATAATATTATAAAGCAAAAATCGAATAATTACCTTGCGTCGATATTTACCGATAAAAAGGACGTAGGTATTGCATTCTTAGACCTTTCTACGGGTGAGTTTTTAGTCGCGCAGGGCGATGTGAACTATATCGATAAGTTGCTTCAGAGTTTTAAGCCTAGTGAAGTAATATTACCCAAAAAGCAGTATACAGAGTTCCAAGAGCACTATGGTAAGCAGTATTATACGTACACTTTGGATGAATGGCCTTATACGGGTGATTATGCGGCAGAAGGCTTATTGAAGCATTTTCAAGTGAATTCACTCAAAGGATTCGGCATTGAACGTATGCCGACCGGCATTCTTGCTGCTGGTGTTGCTTTACATTATTTAAACGAAACGGAGCACCGAAACCTGCTACATATATCCAATATCTCGAGAATTGAGGAAGATCGGTTTATGTGGCTCGACCGTTTTACGATTCGAAATTTAGAACTTATTGGGTCAACTAACGAAAATGCGATTGTACTTTCGGATGTTTTGGATCAAACAGCAACGCCGATGGGCGCGCGATTGTTAAAACGGTGGATGGTTATGCCATTAAAAGATGTTGGATCGATCCAGGAGCGGCTTGACAGTGTAGAATATTTTGACGCCAATAGAGATTTGCGTGATGAGCTGATCAAGGAGATTCGTCAAGTTGGTGATTTGGAACGGTTGATTTCCAAAATTGGCCTCCAAAAAGCGAACCCTCGTGAGATTATTCAACTGAAACGTTCCCTATATGCGGTCGAGAAATTGAAATCCTTGACCAATATTGGGGCCTCGCCGGTATTGACATCGATGTCTGAACAGCTCGATATTTGTGAGCGTATTCGCGAAAAAATTAAACAGACGGTGCAAGATGAGCCTCCTGTCGCCTTGAGCAAAGGCAATGTGATTAGTGACGGTGTTGACGAAGAGTTAGACCGTTTGCGTAAAGTAGCTTTTGGCGGTAAAGATTATTTGTTGGAGATTCAAAAACGAGAATCTGACGCAACGGGGATACAATCGCTAAAAATAGCTTTTAATAATGTTTTTGGATATTACCTTGAAGTAACCAATACCCACCGTGATAAAGTTCCCGAAGTATGGATTCGTAAGCAAACTTTGGTTAACGCTGAGCGCTATATTACCGAAGAGCTAAAAGAATACGAGGAGCAGATTTTAGGAGCAGAAGAAAAGATCCAGGCAATTGAGAATCGACTCTACGGGGAACTTTTGCTGGAGATTGCTGCTTACATCAAGCCCATCCAGCGCAATGCCCAAGTGATTGCTAAACTAGACGTTTTACTGAATTTTGCGTGGATCGCAGAGAAGAACTATTACAGTAAGCCACAGGTTTCCGATAGTAAAATGCTGGATATCAAGGGAGGACGTCATCCGGTTATTGAACAAAATCTTCCCATCGGGGAAGACTATATTACCAACGATACCTATTTGGATCCCGAAACACAGCAGATTATCATCATTACAGGTCCTAACATGGCGGGTAAGTCCGCTTTGCTACGTCAGACAGGACTCATTGTTTTAATGGCCCAAATCGGTTGTTTCGTTTCTGCGAAAGAGGCGCGTATCGGTGTGGTTGATAAAATTTTTACGCGTGTTGGTGCGTCTGATAATCTTTCTTCGGGTGAATCTACGTTTATGGTAGAAATGAATGAAACAGCGAGTATTATGAATAATCTTTCCGAGCGTTCATTGATCTTACTCGATGAGATAGGCCGGGGGACCAGTACTTATGATGGTATCTCCATTGCATGGGCAATTGCTGAATATTTACACAACCATCCCACTTGTCGTGCAAAGACGTTATTTGCTACGCATTATCACGAGCTCAATGAGCTAACCAATTCAATGCCGCGGATAAAAAACTATAATGTATCGGTTAAGGAGTTGCAAAATAAAGTTATTTTCCTGCGTAAATTAGTTCCGGGCGGATCGGAGCATAGTTTCGGGATTCATGTTGCGAAGCTCGCTGGTATGCCCAGTAAGCTCTTGGCGCGCGCCAATGAGATTCTAAAGCGCCTAGAACAGGAACGTACAGGAGGGGAGGAGATTAAAGATAGTATGCGTAAAATTCAGAAGCAGGCTTATCAATTGCAAATGTTTGCGATCGACGATCCTGTTCTTTTGAAAATCCGAGACATGCTCAATAATTTAGATGTTAACGTATTAACACCGGTTGAGGCGTTGATGAAACTTGACGAAATCCAGCGACTGTTGAAAAATTGAAGCAGAGAAAGCGGATGGAAATCAAGACAACTTAATCAAAAGTAGCAGGGGGCTGTTCTAAAAGCGGAAAAATACCTGTAGACTCGCGTAATTTGGTTGGATCTCAGTGAGTAAGTTCTTTTCCCATTCGTATGAGATGTAATGATAGGCTCCCTCTAATCCAATATATTGTTTTTTATAAAGATGGCGCATGAGCGAAAGGGCGACGGTGGTACGCATAGCATTTACGTTGTGGTAACGTACACTACTTGAGCCTTGTTCGTAATCGTCGTAATAATAGTCGTCATAATAATAGCTATCAGTCACCTCGGATAACCCCGTGCTCGTAGCTTCATAGTATAGGCCGATTTTTGGCGAAATAATAAACTTATCGTTGTCAAATATTTTATACCCTATGTTCCCGCCCAAGCTGAAACTTACAGCCGAATTGACCGTTTCGATTTCGTCATAAAGCAAAAAATCAAATGCGCGGTCATTTGTATTTACGCGAATTTTAGCCCCTAACTCGTAGATAAACGGCACTGATAATTTAGAAGAGTACATCAGGCCAAATGCCGGACTTGCTTTGAAAACAGGGTCATTGCCACTTATCGGAAATTCCACGCCAGCAGATATAAGTATACCCGCTCGATATTTATCATCTTTGGCTACTTTGACGAATTTAGTTTCCTTTGCGGGTGCTACTGTCGGCTGGTTATCTTGATAGGTTTGGTAAAAATCGTCTATATTATCGGAAAATAGGAATGCGATTTTTCGTTCCTGGTCAGTCAGCGCGTAGCTTGCAGAGTTTAATAAGGCTGCTGATTTGAGTTTTATAAGCGAATCGACCGGATGATTTAGCGGGACATAATTGAACGCAGATTTGTTCTTTTTGTAAATGGATTGATATGCTGGCTCGACGCTATAATCCCAGCGCATTATCAATATTTCTTGGTAGTCTTTGCTAAGGTAATCCGTAATTAATGCTTCCGTCGAGTTTTTCTCGATCAGTGCACGTAAGATGCGAAGACGTTGCGTAAACTCACTTTCCCCGCAACTACTTTGTATCGTTCCAAGCACTGGTTCTAAGCTCGAAAAATCATTTTCCTCGAGCACAGTAATCAGTTTCTCTAAGGAGACCTGCGTGATTTTGTCACAATCTTGGAACCCTATCCGCGTCTTAGCGCTTGCTAACGATGATGAAAAGATGAAACTAGCAACATAAAGGAGCGTTAATAATTTGTTCATATGGTGTAATTCAAAGCTAAAGTAACGATTATAATTGGTTTTTTTGGTGTTTATGCACAGTGTGGTAATTGTATTTTAATTTTAACTTTGATGCAATGAATTCTATTTTTCGATTTAAACGATTTCAAGTTGATCAAAGTAATTGCGCGATGAAAATTAATACTGATGGCGTTTTACTTGCCGGAATCGTTCAGCCCTTTAATGCGCAGCGTATCTTAGACATAGGGACCGGGACGGGCGTTATAGCTATGATGCTTGCGCAAAAATTCCCAAGTGCATCGGTTCACGGTGTTGAGATCGATGAGGCTGCATGTAAGCAAGCCAGCTTAAATTTTGGGGCGTCGGACTTTAACGAGCGACTCGAAGTTATCGCTTCTTCTTTTCAGCAAATGAAGCCCGCGATGCCGTATGACTTAATCGTATCAAATCCTCCGTTTTATACCCGTTCACTACACAGCCCGGATCCACGCAGAAGGATAGCAAAGCATGCCGATGAAGTTTTCTTCGAAGACTTAATGTCATTTGTCGAACGGAATCTATCGGCAAGCGGTAAGTTTTATTGCATTTTACCAACATTGATGGCTGAGAAGATTACTAATGAGTTGTTGCCCGTGCTGGGCTTATATTATCACGGGGCGACCCATATTTACTCCTTTCGGTCGGAGTCTCCGATACGAACCGTGATTGAGATTGGTAAACAAGATTCGAAGTTTTCGTGTAGAGAACTTGTTATCTATGCGTCCAAAGGCGTTTATTCGGCCGAATACCAAGAGCTGCTTCAACCTTATTTTTTAAATTTTTAGTTATGCGGAAAATTGGACTACTTTCAGATACACACGGATTTTTGGATGACGTTGTATTTAGGCATTTTCAAAGCTGTGATGAAATTTGGCATGCTGGGGATTTTGGTGACGTGAAAATCATCGATGCGTTATCCGAATTTAAACCCTTTCGCGGGGTGTGGGGGAATATCGATGATCAATCTATTCGAGCAGCATGCCCGGAAAATCAACGCTTTGTTTGTGAAAAAGTGGATGTATGGATGACACATATCGGCGGGTATCCGGGACGCTATTCTCCAGCGGTAAAGCAGGGTATCATGACAAACCCACCCAAGTTGTTCATCAGTGGACATTCCCATATTTTAAAGGTGCAGTATGATCCGAAATATGGATTATTACATATTAACCCCGGTGCTGCCGGAAAATACGGATGGCATAAGGTAAGGACGCTCGTGCGGTTTGATATTGATCAGGAAAAAATTTTAAACCTGGAGGTAATCGAACTAGGGCAACGCTAAACTAGAGGCTGTCACGAACCTCGACTAGGAACGATTTAAGCCGCTCAAGCGAATCGATGACACGTTGATTTTCTTTCACCTCATTTTTATTGGAACGTAGATACTCGCGTGCGCCTTGAAGGGTGTACCCTTTATCTTTTACCAAGTTAAAGATAATCTTTAGATTCGAAATATCTTCTGGCGTAAATAAACGATTACCTTTTTTATTTTTCTTGGGTTGGAGGATATCGAACTCTCGTTCATAAAAACGTATCTGTGAGGCGTTGACTTCAAACATTTCAGTTACCTCACCCATAGTGTAATATAATTTGTTTATTTCACGTTCTTTGTACGGCATAGTTGTGTATCTACTTTAACAAATATACAACGTATGTTTGGTATTCAAAATTTTTCGGGGAGTGAATGTTTTTTTTGAATTTAGGGGTGTTCGGCAGCGGTGAAATGTACTTGGTCGTTATTTTGGGTTGGTTATGAAAAAGGGAATTGTAATCGTTAGTTCGTTTTGGACGAATTTTTTTTCTGCAGGCAAAGCCTCTGCGGTCACTATATTCCCGTTTATTTTTCTGCAAAAAAAAGTATTCCTACAAAACGTTGTGTTAATCAACCACGAACGGATACATATTCGTCAGGCAATTGAACTGTTGGTCTTACCTTTTTATGTATGGTATTTGATTGAGTTTATGATTCGATATATTCATTTTCGTGACTTTAAACGCGCGTATTACAGTATCAGTTTTGAGCGCGAAGCGTATGAAAATCAACATCGACTTAATTACTGTTCAACGCGGCCATTTTGGTGCTTTTTGAATTATGTAAAGCGGCGCCGATAATGTCGCGCGTTTGTTAAAAAAAAAGCTCACGATCATCCATAGGATGATTGCGAGCTTTTTTTGTTGATTTATGTTTTACTAGTTTAGTAAGCGTAAAAAAGTAGCCACTTTAGACTTTAGATTACGCCGATCGACGATGAAGTCCAAGAAGCCGTGTTCTAAAACAAATTCGGAAGTCTGAAAGCCTTTTGGTAAATCTTTTTTGATTGTTTCTTTAATAACACGAGGTCCCGCGAATCCAATAAGTGCTCCCGGTTCGGCTATATTGATGTCTCCGAGCATTGCGTACGATGCGGTAACACCGCCAGTGGTTGGATCGGTAAGTAAACAGACGTATGGAAGTTTTGCTTTGGATAACAGCGCTAACTTAGCAGATGTTTTTGCCATTTGCATCAGCGAAAAAGCGGCCTCCATCATACGTGCGCCACCCGATTTGGAAATGAGCATAAAAGGTAATTTGTGCTCGATACAAAAATCAATGGAACGCGCAATCTTTTCGCCCACCACGGAACCCATCGATCCCCCGATGAACGTAAAGTCCATACAAGCAATTACGATATCCTGACCTTCCATTTGTCCATGACCACATCGAATAGCATCTTTGAGACCTGTTTTCGCTTGGCTGTCCGCTAAACGCACCGGATAAGGTTTTGTGTCGGAAAAATTAAGCGGATCGCCTGAAGTAAGGTTCCCAAACAATTCCGTGAAATTATTGTCGTCAAATAAAATTGAGAAGTATGCTGTGGAACCGATACGAATGTGGTAATCACAATATTGACAAACGTATTTGTTTTCAATCTGTTCACTATTCAGTAACGGCTTTTTACAGTTAGGGCATTTATTCCACATACCGTCAGGGGCTTCCTTTTTATTTTCGGTTGCAGTGTTTATGCCTGCTTTATTTCTTTTAAACCAACTCATAAGTTTTGCTAATTCGGACTACAAATAAACGAAAAATATCGTAAAAAGTAATATCGCGAGTGATTGAACGATCCTAAAGATGGATTTACTTTCTTTAGGCATACATCAACATACTGTTAACGGATTCCCTTATTGGAAACTAATGCCTACAAAAAAAGCGCCATTAAGCGCTTCAGAACCATTTAAAAAAATGGGCAAGCTACTCCTATCGCACCGCTCAACCAAATACCCTTGCTTTGTTCCCAACCTGGGGGAGTCAATGGGAGCTGGTCGTAGGAGACTTGCCCGGGACAAAAGTAGCAAAAAAATAGGTTTAAGGAAAACTTTTTGCACTACTTTATGTACAGGCTTGATTGTCAGTAAGCAAAATTACATTTTACTTTTGTCGTATTCGCCTTTCCAGGCATAATAGCCAAATATTCCTAAACCAACACTGATAATTGGCGTTAGGATGAACAAAACAATAATACCAAATACCAAGTCTTCTTGGTGTCCTGTGTTTAACTTGGGTATGCCGAATTGGAAGATGCAGAAATACGCGGTTAGAATTGCAAGAAGGATCCATAGGAGTCCAAATACTTTTTTTATACTTTCCATATTAGTCGTTCGTCGTGTTAGCAGTCATATTTTTTGTGATATATAGCGCGCCGATGATGAAACATACCGCTGATATAATGATAGGGTACCACAGGCCCTCTAAATAGTACGTGGGGTCACCTTGGCTGAGCGCGTTGCTTGCTAGGTATGTCGATACCGCCGGGAGTAATCCCCCAAAGATTCCATTACCTATGTGGTAGGGTAGGGACATCGAGGTATAGCGAATTTTTACAGGGAAAATTTCGACTAGAAAAGCAGCTATAGGTCCGTAAACCATGGTGATGTATAGTATCTGTATGAAAATCAAGGCGACTAACATCACATAGTTGCTTCCGGAAATTGTGACCAAACTTTTTGAGGTAATTTGGGGCACCGTATCCTCCATCACCGGGGCGCTGTCATTCAAAAATTTTTGTGTAGTTGTTACAATTACATTCGTGCCGTCGGTATAGGTGCTTTCTAATCGTTTTATCTCTTGCTTACCGTGCTCTATTGGTACAGTTTCGTTGCTTTGTACGCGTGCTTCAACGATTTCAGTTTTATGCTCTAGGTTGGTGATTTGGTACATCGCCTCATAAATCGGCCGGTATGTAAGTAGGGCTAAAAGCATACCGGCCAGCATGATCCACTTACGCCCAATCTTATCGCTTAATCGGCCACAAACGACAAAAAAGGGTGTTCCAAACAGTAACGCAATTCCAAGAATCAGATCAGCTTGATTACTATCTAAAAACATAACGGTCTTCATGAAGCTCATTGAATAGAACTGTCCGGTATACCAAACGACACCTTGTCCCATTGCAGCACCGAAGAGGGCTAATAAGACGAATTTTAGGTTATATTTATTGCCAAAACTCTCTCTTAAGGGGTTAGTCGCCGTCTTCCCTTCGGACTTTGCTTTGGCAAACTCCGGCGATTCATCCATGTTTTTACGAATAAGGTACGATACATAAACCATGATTATCGATAGGATGAAAGGGACACGCCAGCCCCACTCGTCGAATTGTTCTTCACTAAGGCAGAATCTGGTTACTAATATGACTACAAGGGAGATGAATAGTCCGAATGTTGCGGTCGTTTGTATCCAAGAGGTCCAGTATCCACGTTGTCCTTCAGGACTGTGTTCAGCGACATAGGTCGCGGCGCCACCGTATTCGCCACCTAGGGCTAGTCCTTGCAAGAGTCGCAGTACTAAAACGATGAGCGGCGCCAAAAATCCTATTGTTTCATAGCTTGGGGTAATCCCGATAAGAAATGTGGCTCCCCCCATAAGGACTAAGGTGACCATGAACGTATACTTGCGTCCGATCAAGTCGCCTAAACGTCCAAAAAAGAGCGCGCCGAATGGACGGACAACGAAACCTGCGGCAAACGTTGCTAGCGTAGATAAGAACGCGGCTGTGGGATTATCTGCAGGGAAAAATTTTGTGGAGAGTACAACGGACAGACTTCCGAAAATAAAGAAATCATACCATTCGATGAGCGTACCTAAGGATGATGCTCCAATTACTTTCCATAAGGCTCTCTTGTTCGTTTGCATATATAGGCTAGGTTTACGTATTGTTTTTCAATTCGAAATTTTTAAGAAAATTGTATTTCTTGTGATAATTAGCGGAGATGAAGGTCTATCAAGGCAGGTTTTACATTGAAATTGACCAATCTCGCCGGAAATTAGACTTGTTTATAATTGAAACCCTAAATTAAGAATTTTGATTAAAAATCCTAACTTTGAATGAAAATTTAGATATGGAATTAAAAGGAGCAGAAGAACCGTTTGATATCGAACTAGATGATATCGTTTATGCCGTGTTTCCCGAAGAAAAAGATGTGTATGTTGTCTTTAAGGAAGGACGTGAATATGTCAAGTTATTGAAGGACACCGAAAAATCTTGGTTGATGTTGAATCCTGAAACCGAACTTCCTATGTTTGGATTGGACGAAGAAGTAGACCGTCTTGGAGAAAAAATTAATGAAGTACTTAGCCAGAGATCAGGAAGTGACTCATAAAAAAGCGTAGCGTATAGGAGGAATTTCCCCTATACGCTTTCTTAGTTGATCTTTCTTGTGTGCGATGTACTACATTGGAATGTAAGCTACGTATTTTGTTTCAAAGAAATCTTCTTTGAAGTAGTCAGAAAGGCGGTGGAGCTCCACCTTGAGCTTGGACTCTTTGATTTCCACTTGAAGATCGCCACCTTTGAGGTACAAAATTCCATTAGGTATACCGTTTTTATCTTGCTTTTCGAATTTGTTCCGCACCCAGGGCGCAAAATCTACCAACTGCGTCACTGCTCTTGAGACTACGAAATCATATTTGTGATCGATTTCTTCAGCCCGGATATGATCAGCCTCTATATTATTAAGCCCTAGCGCTGCAGCAACCTCGCGAACCACCTTGATTTTTTTTCCAATCGAGTCCACTAAATGGAATTGCACCTCCGGAAAGAAGATAGCCAGCGGGATCCCCGGGAAGCCTCCACCGGTCCCCACATCTAGAACTCTGGTGCCCGGCGTAAAATCACCAACAAACTTTGCTATCCCTAAGGAATGTAAAACGTGATGAAGGTACAGACTGTCGATGTCTTTTCTAGAAATAACATTGATCTGATCGTTCCAAAACGGATATAGTTCGCCAAGCTTTGCAAACTGCTCCTTTTGTTGGTCAGTTAGCTTGGTGAAATACTTATAAATGATATCTACGGTAGGATTCATGACTTTAAAATTAAAATGACAGGGCAAATAGCGAAAATTATTTCCAGGCGATTTCTTTTTTTCGGCGGTTAAATAATCCATTCAGGCAAATATAAAAATAGTAAACCAGGTCTAAAACCGGAAGCCACAATAAAAGATCGCGGACATCAAGTTTCCGGTAAATACTACTAAAAATAATCAGCTGACTCAGGAGCCGAAGGATATAGGCTCCTAGCGGGAGGAACCATAAATAAGGGTTCATAATAAGACACACGAGCGTCATGACATAGAACAGTAATGCAGAAATAAGTTGCGTTGCGAGCATGCGTTTGTGGCGCCCTTTGTAGAGTACCGAAGCGCCAGCATGGCGCGCTTTTTGTCTATAGTAGCTCTTCCATGTTTCCTTAGGCTTAGAATAAACATGAGCATCGGGATGAATGGTAATATTCACATTTTTTCGGTTTGCATTTTGGTTAACGAATAGGTCGTCGTCTCCCGATTTGATATGCATATGTTTTGTGAATCCCTTTGATTTAAAAAACAGTGATTTTTTATAAGCGAGGTTTCGCCCGACCGCCATGTACGCATTCCTTTTTATCGCGTAAGAAAGGTAGCTCATGGCTGTGTGCGAGGTTTCAAAACGTATCACTTTATTTAAGAAACCCGGGAACTTGAAATAGGGGGAATACCCAATGATAATCTCTTTTTCCTCTGTAAAGGCACCAGCCATTTCACTAATCCAATTCGAGCTCGATGGCTGACAGTCGGCATCGGTAAATAGTAGGTGCTCATACTGGGCGCCTTTTATGCCCATGGTCAGCGTGAACTTTTTGGTATTCTTTAGCCTGATGTGTTCTTTAATTTCAATGACCCGTAGTTTATCGGGGTATTTTTTGACGAATTCTTTCAGCACCCATTGTGAGTCATCGCTCGAGCAGTCGTTGACCACGATCACTTCAAATCGGGGGTACTGTTGCTCTAAGATGATCGGCAAAAACTCGCTCAGATTATCTTGTTCATTAAAAGCGGAAATGATTACGCTGACCGGTGGTTTCTCGCTGTTATCCTGATAGGGTTTGACTTTTTGTACAGCAAGCTTACCATACACGAATAATATATAGTAAAGTTGGATTAGTAATAAAATCCCCAATATCGCTAAAGGAATGTAGGGGATATAGGGTGTCAATTGTTCGAGTTCTAACATATTCAAGATTCAAATATAAGGTGTTCTTTGATGAAATTGGGGAGAATTAGTTAAGTTTTATTAAGAAATTAGCCCGTGCTCGTTTCCTTCTGTTTTTTATCCTATTTTTGCAAGGATTTTAATAAAGAGGGCATTAATAGTATATGAAATTTACGCTTCAAGCAAAGGATAACGGATCCAGTGCTCGTGCAGGGATTATAGAAACAGCGCACGGGAATATTCAAACACCAATATTTATGCCCGTTGGTACCGCAGGTACCGTTAAAGCGGTTCATCAGCGTGAACTTATTGAAGATATTCAAGCACAAATAATTTTGGGTAATACCTATCATTTGTATCTCCGACCAGGTTTAGATGTCTTGAATAAAGCTGGAGGCTTACATAAATTTATAAACTGGGAACGACCTATTCTTACCGACTCTGGCGGCTATCAGGTGTATTCGTTGACGGAAGTTCGCAAAATTAAGGAAGAAGGCGTTACATTTCGCTCCCATATTGATGGGTCGAAACATCTGTTTACCCCCGAGAATGTAATGGATACACAGCGTATCATCGGTGCAGATATTATTATGGCGTTTGATGAATGCACGCCGTACCCATGTGATTACAACTATGCACGCCGCTCGCTGGATATGACCCACCGCTGGCTCAAACGTTGCGTAGACCGTTTTGATAGTACAGAGCCACTTTATGGCTATGAACAAACATTATTTCCAATAGTACAGGGATCCGTGTATAAAGATCTACGGGAGAAGTCGGCCGAAGTGATCGCCTCGTTCAATAGAGATGGTAACGCGATTGGGGGACTTTCTGTCGGTGAACCGGCCGAAGAGATGTACGCGATGACGGAGGTTGTTACCAATATCTTGCCAGAAGATAAACCCCGGTACCTGATGGGTGTGGGAACTCCGGTAAACCTGCTGGAAAATATTGCCCTTGGAATCGATATGTTCGATTGTGTTATGCCGACACGCAACGCCCGCAATGGGATGCTATTTACCCAGAATGGGATCATAAATATTAAAAATGAGAAATGGAAAACCGATTTCTCGCCCATCGAAGAAGAAAGTGACCTCTTAGTGGATCGCCTACATACCAAGGCCTATTTACGTCACTTAATTAGATCGCAAGAGATATTAGGGGCACAGATAGCCTCACTGCATAATTTACATTTTTACCTTTGGTTAGTAAACCAAGCGCGTGAAAAAATTATTGATGGGACTTTCTATTCTTGGAAAGATAAAATGGTGAAAATATTAGGACAAAGGTTGTAACTTCGGAAAAACAGTAGATATTACCGCACAAGCGTTATGAACATCATCGATCGTTATATCATAAAGAAATACCTCAGTACATTTATATTTACTGTGGCGATTTTTATTATTATTATCGTCGTTTTTGATGTTTCGGAAAAATTGGATGATTTCTTGAAGAATAAGGCACCAATGTCGAAAGTCTTTCTCGAATATTATGCCTTAGGAAGTATTCCCTTCTTTCTAAATATGCTCACCCCATTGATAAATTTTATTGCCGTAATATTCTTTACTTCGAAAATGGCGGATCAGACAGAGATCGTCCCTATTTTGAGTGGAGGTATGAGTTTTAATAGGTTTTTACGTCCTTACCTTTTTTCTGCGGGGCTCATCTTCGCTTTTACTTTTGTATCGAACATTTGGATTATTCCCTATACCAACAAGATAAAGGTTAATTTTGAAAATGTATATGTCAAGCCACAGAAGGTAAGTACTTCAACGCTATCGACACATATGCAGATTGATTCCAATACCTATGTGTATATCGATAACTTTGATACTAAACGAAATATCGGTTATAATTTTTCACTAGAAAAGTTTGATGGCGACAGGTTGACCGAGAAACTAATGGCCAGCCGGATAACATGGGACTCTACGGCGACTAAGTGGAAGATTGAAGATTATAGCGTGCGCTTTATTGATGGGTTAGACGAACGGATGGAGAAGGGTGCCTCGCGCGATACGACACTAGATATGTTGCCACGAGATTTTGAAGTTTATGACAACGTATTCACCGCGATGGATACCAAGGAGCTTAACGATCGGATTCGCAAGGAAGAGACAAGAGGGACGGGAATGATGACGGATTTATTGCTGGAAAAATATAAGCGATACATCAGTCCATTTTCCGCCTTTATACTGACTTTGATGGGCGTTTCACTGTCTTCGAAAAAAGTACGCGGTGGGATTGGTCTTTCTTTAGGGATAGGGATAGCATTGAGTTTTACGTACTTGATACTTGTTCAGTTCTCTACCATGTTTTCCCTCAAGGGGGGCTTACCTCCGCTAATTGCAATGTTGATTCCTAATGTACTGTTTTTGCTACTAGGTCTGTGGCTCAAATATAAAGCTCCGAAATAATCATGACTCTTCCTTCTGTTAATAAGAACGTTCTTATTCTACACTTCACGGTGTTAATTTGGGGGTTTACCGGTATCCTTGGCGAACTTATTTCTATCTCCGCTCTTCATTTGGTTTGGTACCGCGTAGTTATCGCTGCACTTTCGTTATTTATCTACTTTATCGTCATCGGGAAGTCGGTTCATGTGGCCAAAAATACGCTTATTCAAATCATTTTAGTTGGCGGTGTTGTCGGCTTACATTGGGTGCTTTTCTTTCACGCTATAAAAATTTCTACCGTATCGGTAACGCTCGTCACCTTGTCCGCGGCGACGCTTTTCACCTCGATTCTCGAACCGTTGATCAATAGAAAACGAATTTCAAAGGCCGATGTTGGTATTGGTATAGTCATCCTGTTTGGTATCTATTTGATATTTAAATTTGAATTTCAATATGTGTGGGGGATAATCTGCGGTTTATCATGCGCGCTATTAGCGAGCATATTCTCGATACTTAATGCACGATTAGTTAAACAGACAAGCGCGACGGTCATCACTTTCTACGAGATGCTCGGGGCGTTCCTTTGCGTGTCAATTATCATGTTAGTGACCGGTAAATTTGACGATACGATGTGGCTTGAAGGTAATGACTGGGCCTACCTTTTACTGCTTGGGGTCCTATGTACGGCTATTTCCTATGTACTCGGTGTAGCAGTGATGAAAGAGCTTAGTGCATTTACGGTCGCATTGACAACGAATATGGAACCGGTATATGGAATTGTTTTGGCAATCTTAATTTTCGGGAATAGGGAAACGATGAGTGCGGGATTTTATGCCGGCGCAGTAATCGTTTTAGGGGCTGTATTTTTGTATCCTTATATCAAGACGAAGATTGAAAACAAGGAGCGGTCGTTGGTTAACCGCAAATTACACTAAACAAGCAAACAAAAGACCCGGAATCGTTCCGGGTCTTTTGTTGTTTGCTGCTAATAGGAGTTTAAGCGTACGAGACTGATTTGTCTTTGCGCTCAAGTTCTGAATACCCCATTAAGTATTCATCCACTTTTCGAGCGCATTCGCGCCCTTCGGAGATGGCCCATACCACTAGTGATTGGCCCCGGCGCATATCCCCTGCCACGAAGACATTGTCCAATGAAGTTTTATATTCTCCTTCTTGCGCATCAACATTTCCTCTTTCGGTGAGTTTGACACCTAACTGTTGTAATAAACCATCATACTGTGGGTGCAGAAACCCCATGGCTAAAGTAACTAGCTGGCAAGGTAGTTCACGTGCGGAACCCTCAATCTCCTTGAATTTTACAGGACGTCCTGATGCGTCTACTTCCCATTCGAGATCGACTATTAGCGCCGCCCGGACGTGTCCGTTTTCATCACCGAGAAACTCCTTGGTGCTGATGCTCCAATGCCGCTGACAGCCTTCCTCATGCGAGCTCGTTGTTTTTAATAACATAGGGTAGGTGGGCCAAGGCATATTTTCCGTACGCTCTGTGGGTGGCTGCGGCATCAGTTCAAACTGTGTAACGCTCGCTGCGCCGTGACGGTTAGACGTCCCTACGCAATCCGAGCCTGTGTCTCCGCCACCGATAACCAATACATTTTTTTTTGCCGCGTGAATTTCTTCGACTTCAATAGGTGAGTTTCCCACGCGTTTGTTTTGTTGTTTTAAGAATTCCATTGCGAAATGAACGCCCTTAAGATGACGGCCTGGGATCGGTAAGTCGCGCGGAATTGTTGAACCGCCAGACAATACGACGGCGTCATATTCTTTGAGCTCGCTGACAGGGACATTCCCACCTACTTCGGAATTTGTCCGGAACACTACACCGGACTGTTTCATGACTTTTACACGGCGGTCTATTACCGTTTTCTCGAGTTTGAAGTCAGGAATGCCGTAGCGCAATAATCCGCCAACTTTATCATCCCTTTCATACAGTACAACGTCGTGCCCTGCTTTGTTTAGCTGCGCAGCGGCAGCCAAGCCCGCAGGGCCCCCTCCAACGACGGCAACACGCTTGCCTGTTTTGATGAAGGACTGATGCGGTTTTACGAAGTTGTTCTTAAAAGCGATTTCGATAATATGCTTTTCTATTTCTTCGATAGCTACGGGTGATTTGTTTATTCCCAGTACACATGCGGATTCGCAGGGGGCTGGACATATTCTACCTGTGAACTCAGGGAAGTTATTGGTGGAAGAAAGAATTTCGTATGCTTCTTCCCAACGAGCGTCATAAACGGCATCGTTGAACTCGGGGATGACGTTCCCTAACGGGCATCCTGAATGGCAAAATGGAATACCGCAATTCATGCATCGCGCCGCTTGGTTATTCAGCTGTTCCTCGGAATATGGTTCGACAAATTCCTGATAGTTTTGTTTTCTATTCTCTGCAGAGTCTTTCTGAGGAAGTACTCTTTGATATTCTATAAATCCTGTTGGTTTTCCCATGATATGTTCCTCCTCTGATTAAGCTTCGATTAATTTTTTACGTAATACATTTTTGTATTCGCGAGGGAATACTTTTACAAATTTACTTTTTTGCTGTGCCCAGTTCTCTAAGATGAAAGTAGCTCGGTCACTATTGGTTAAGTTGACGTGTCGTTTTAGTAGCGCTATGATTTCCGATTCATCTTCAGTTTCTAAGGGATCTAAATCAACCATTTCTTGATTGCAGTTATCCCGAAAGTTGCCAGCAATGTCGTATACCCACGCAATTCCTCCGCTCATTCCGGCGGCAAAGTTGCGCCCCGTTTGGCCCAGTATTAAAGCACGCCCACCAGTCATGTATTCACACCCGTGGTCCCCGATTCCTTCGACGATAGCCGTTGCCCCCGAGTTTCGTACCGCAAAACGCTCACCCGCCATACCGTTGATAAACAGGTGGCCTGAAGTTGCGCCATACAACGCTACATTGCCAATAATGATATTTTCGTGAGCGGTCAATGGACTATCTGCGGTAGGGTAGATCGCGAGTTGTGCTCCCGATAAGCTTTTGCCAACATAATCATTTGCTTCGCCTTCGAGCTCAAAGGAAAGACCTTTTGCGGCAAATGCGCCAAAAGATTGCCCGGCTGAACCTTCGAATTTAAAATTGATCGTATTATCCGATAAACCATCTGCCCCGTATCTTTTGGAGACTTCGTTTGAAAGCAGGGTGCCGATCGTACGGTCCGTATTTCTGACTTTAAATGTTCCAAATACAGGCGTTTTTGATTCCAGCGCAGTTTTGGCTTGCACGAGTAGACCCCAGTCAAGGATCATGCTTAAACCATGGTCTTGTTCTTGAGTATTATATAGGCTTTCAGAAGGGGCGTTGCGCGCGACATAAAGTATTTTGGAGAAATCTACTTTTGATGCTTTCCAATGATCGATGTCTTCCCGTTTTTTTAGAAATTGTGCGCGACCTACCATTTCGTTAATCGTGCGGAAGCCTAATTCGGCCATCGTCTCGCGAATCTCTTCGGCTAAAAAACGGAATAGATTGACGATGTCTTCGGGTTTTCCAGAGAATAATTTTTGTAGCTCTGGGTCTTGTGTCGCCACTCCCACGGGACAGGTATTCAAGTGACATTTACGCATCATAATGCATCCACCAGCAATTAATGCTGCCGTGGCCACTCCCCATTCTTCGGCACCTAATAATGTTGCAATGACTATATCTCTACCAGTCTTCATCTGACCGTCGGCCTGTAAGACCACACGGCTGCGTAGTTTGTTGTGCACTAATGTTTGATGGGCTTCGGCTAGCCCTAATTCCCACGGTAATCCCGCATGTTTGATAGAGCTTACCGGAGAGGCGCCTGTTCCACCATCAAAACCGGCAATGAGGATCACATCGGCGTGCGCTTTGGCAACGCCTGCAGCAATCGTTCCCACGCCCGCTTTAGATACCAATTTTACATTGATTCGCGCGTTTCGGTTTGCATTTTTCAAATCGAAAATAAGTTGCGCTAAATCCTCGATGGAATAGATGTCGTGGTGCGGCGGTGGGGAAATAAGCCCGACGCCCGGGGTTGCGTGACGAAGTCGTGCGATAAAATCGTTAACTTTATGCCCAGGTAGTTGTCCGCCTTCTCCTGGTTTAGCACCTTGCGCCATTTTAATCTGTATTTCATCAGCTTCACTCAGGTAATGAGATGTTACGCCGAAACGTGCTGAGGCAACCTGCTTGATAGCCGAGCGCATAGAGTCACCGTTGGGTAAAGGCTGGAAGCGTGCAGAGTCTTCGCCACCCTCACCGGTATTGCTTTTGGCTCCAATACGGTTCATTGCTATCGCTAGTGTGCTGTGTGCCTGGGTAGATATCGATCCCATGGACATAGCTCCCGTGGCAAATCGTTTCATAATATTCTCAATCGGCTCTACCTCACTCAGTGGTACAGGCGTGCGATGTTTTGCGAAATCTAGTAACCCACGAAGCGTGAACATACGCTCTTTCTGGTTGTTGATGATCGCAGCGTATTGTTTATATGATTGATAGTCAGTACCGCGGCATGCTTTTTGAAGTAGGTGGACAGTCTCCGGACTCCAAAGATGTCCTTCCCCGCGACGTTTCCATTGATAAAGACCACCTTCGGGTAATAGCTTTTTCTCATTACGCGATTCGCCAAATGCACGAAGGTGTTTTGCGAGTGCTTCTTGGGCAATATCGTCGAGTGTTAAACCTCCGATACGAGATACCGATCCGCAAAAATATCTGTCAACAACCGACTTGTCGATTCCCAAGACCTCAAAAATTTGCGCACCGTGATAGGATTGGAGAGTGGAGATACCCATTTTTGAAAATATCTTCAACAGCCCCGCACAAATCGCTTTAACATAGTTTTTCTTCAAGTCTTCCCACTCCAACTCAGTGTCGATTTGTCCGAGTTCTTTCATGGTACGAATCGAGGCTAAGGCCATATAGGGGTTGATTGCTGTTGCGCCGAACGCTAAGAGACACGCGAAATGATGAACTTCCCAGACGTCTCCAGCCTCAACGACCAGACCAACGGCCCCTCGGTTGCCTGTTTTTATCAAGTGGTGATGTACGGCTGACACAGCAAGAATTGACGGAATGGCAGCGTGTTGGGAATCGATAGCGCGATCCGATAGTATGATGACTTCAAATCCGTCGCGTACAGCGTCATCGGCATAACGACATAAACGTTCAATTCCGGCTTCCAATGAGCCTGGATTGCCGTCGGCTTTGAAATATAGTTGCAGTGTTTTTGCTTGGAATATGCCGGTGTCAATCGATCGTAGTTTCTCCAGTTCGCGTGAAGTAAGTATCGGATGTTCTAAAGTTACGCAGTGACAGAATTTCTTGTCTTCGATTAGGATGTTACCTGCGTTTCCAATGAATGTCGCAAGGCTCATAACTAACCGTTCACGAATAGGATCTATCGGCGGGTTAGTTACTTGCGCAAAAAACTGTTTGAAATAGCTCGAAAGATGTTGTGGATGTTCCGATAAAATCGCTAACGGAATGTCTGCACCCATAGAACCAATCGGTTCGTAGCCAGTTAAGGCCATGGGTGTTAGTATGGTTTCTAGATCTTCCCTGGAATAGCCAAATGACTGTTGGTACTTGAAAACAGCTTCTTTTTTGAGGTAGGTGTATGTCACCCTCGGTTTTTCTAGTTCGTCCATACGGATCTTATAACGATCGATCCAATCGCCGTATGGTTGGTGGCTGATGAGTTCGTCTTTAATCTCTTCATCCGAGCGAATGCATCCCTGCTCCATATCAACAACGAATATTTTACCCGGTTGTTGACGTCCTTTTTTGATGATAATACTTTCCGGAATTGGTAGCGCTCCTGCCTCCGAAGCAACCACGACACGTTCATCCGAAGTGACAGCATACCTCAATGGACGTAGGCCATTACGATCTAAAGTAGCCCCTATAAGTTTTCCATCCGTAAAACAAAGAGCTGCTGGACCATCCCAAGGTTCCATTAAGGTCGCGTGATATTCATAGAATGCTTTTTTAAGCGGATCCATCTGCGTATTGCCATCCCACGCTTCCGGGACGAGCATAAGCATGACATGCGGTAGGCTCCGGCCTGTATGTAACAGTAGTTCTACGACATTATCCAAGCAGGCAGAATCGGATTGTCCGCGATCGACCACAGGGAGCAATATCTCCATTTCTTCTTCGGAAAAATGCGGTGAAGATAGGGAGCGTGCTCCCGCGTAAAACCAGTTCAGGTTTCCAGTAAGTGTGTTAATTTCCCCATTGTGCGCGATGTTTCGAAACGGTTGTGCCAGGGACCAAGAAGGGAAGGTGTTGGTTGAAAAGCGTGAGTGAACCAGGCCGAAGGCGGAAATGACACGCGGGTCTTTCAAATCCTCAAAGTATGAGCCTACTTGATAGGTCGTCAATTGTCCTTTATATATAATTGTTTTACACGATAATGAGGCTATATATAACGGTAAAGGATATTCCTGTTGTTCTTTTATTTTTTGAATGATTAAACGTCGTAAGACAAATAGCTTGCGTTCAAAATCTTCGGTAGTTGATACCCCATCAGGACGAGAAACGAAAAATTGCACGATTTCCGGTTCAGCACTTAATGCGGTCACGCCGATTCCCTCGCGATTAACGGGCACATCGCGAAAGCCCAAGAATTTCATACCGCGATCTTCGGTAGCTCGGATGATGAGGTCTCGGCAAATCGTATTTATTTCTTCCTCTTTTGGAAGAAATAACATTCCCGTACCGTAATAGCCGGGCTCTTCTAATTGAATGCCGAGGTTGATACATTCTTCCCATAAAAACTCGTGCGGGACTTGAATCATTATGCCAGCACCATCACCACTCTCCGGGTCACAACCACAAGCGCCACGATGCTCCATGTTCTCCAGCATGGTTAAGGCATCTTTAACTTGTTGGTGTGATTTTTTTCCCTTGATATGTGCCACAAAACCTACTCCACATGCATCATGTTCAAAATCGGGATTATACAATCCCTGTTCCGGTAATCTTTCGTTTATCATCTCTCCTCAAAATATTAGGTTGCTAATATACGAAGAAAAATTGGTTTTTTTTATAAATATCGTAAGATAAAATAGTTAATGTTGTTTTATTGATAAATTAAGTGGGTTTTTTTGTTGAATTTGCATTCTCTTTTGCTAGGGTGTGGTTCGGGGGAATATCATTCTGTTGTTCGATCGTCCTAACGAATAATGATGTGTAGAAGCAATTTTTCGTCTTGTAAGTTGGTTTTAAGCAATATTGACAATTATTCATGGGTGAATTTTGTATGGTTGTTAGATGAATCTATAACGAGAATAGCAGTGGAGTATAGAAATAGACTTATCCGTTTTGGGTTCAATTAGATAGTTAATTTATGGCCTCATTTACAGCTAGATTGTATGGAAGAAGAAGGGCAAACGGAGATACTGAAAAACTAATAAATTAACTAAACGAAGGTGAGTGGATTATAACTGTCTATAAATATAGAATTTACCCAGACAAGATGCAACAAGTTTCGTCCGCTAAGACTTTTGATTGTGTTCGTAAGGTATGGAATCTGCATGACTATGTTTTAATTCTGATAAAAAGACGATAACCCTAGTTCAGCATTCAAAATATCTATAGCATATACACAGGAAGTAGCATGGCTGAAAGAAGTTTCCGTAGCTGCAGTTCCACAAAAAGAGAAGGACTTCCAACAGTTCAAGAGACAACTGTTTTCTAAAGGTAACAAGTAATAAGAACCCCTTCCTTCAAGGATACTCAACTAGACTTGTTAATGAATCCGATATCATTGCAAGATAAAGCCTAAATGTGGCGGGAATGGGTTAAAATAGAAGATAGTCAGAATCCATATCCGATGCTTCTGGGGGGATGTTGAGATAAAAGTGTGTATGATACGGGGCAAACTCTTGTCGAAATCGGCAGATGATACCCGAAATCAGAAACTTGTGGCTCCTGTGGTTACATGAAGCAAGACTTAAAATTAGCAGATAGAAACGGGGCTTGTCAAGCGTGTGGAGAGATTCACTACTGAGACCAAAATTCAGCTAAAAATATCGAGAAAGTATGCGTTAATGCTCTCTATAACTGAGTTGCTTAGCGAATGTAAAGCTAACTAGTTAATTGTTTGCGGTGACGCGACTAAAGTTAAGTACGATAGAATTCTATAAAACTTATAACTATATTAGCTCTTCGAACAGACTCGTAGAATGAATAATTTTTTATGAAAATAACCGATATTAAAATCTTTCGTTTAAGCATCCCAATGGAACCATTTGTTATTGCCACGGGCACAATGGATTATGCGCAAAACACATTTATACAGGTATTCACCGATACGGAGCATTATGGCGTAGGCGAATGCTCCGCTTTTCCAATGATCGTAGGGGAGACGCAGGATACCTGTCTAGTTTTGGCCCGAGACTTTGCTAAAATATGGAAAGGAAAGAACCCCCTAGATATCCCTGCGCGGATGGCGGAATTGAACATGTACATTGCCGGAAATAGCACAATTAAATCGGCTTTCGATATGGCTTTATATGATCTGGCGGCTAAAAATGTGCAAATGCCGTTATATCGATTCTTAGCAGGAAGTCCGCGTGAGATTATTACTGATATTACATTGGGTATTGACGAGCCATTAGTGATGGCTCAAAAAGCGTTACAATTGAAGGAGCACGGAGCGGAATCGTTGAAAGTGAAGCTTGGTAAGGCTCCAGGAGATGATATCGCCCGTGTTCGCGAAATTCGTAAGGCTGTAGGATTTGATATTCCTATTCGTATTGATGCCAACCAGGGCTGGTCATTCGATCGTGCTATTGAAGCTCTTCAAGGGCTAGAGCCTTTTAAGATTCAGTTTTGTGAACAGCCGATGCGTACCTATGATGATCACCGGCTGCCCGAACTCCGTACACAAACTATTGTTCCGATTATGGCCGATGAATCGGTATACACTTCTCATGACGCCGAACGTCTCTGTCGGCAAGATGCATGTGATTTGATCAATATCAAATTTTCTAAATCGACGGGTATCGCTGAATCGATGAAAATACAAGCGGTAGCATCGGAGTATAATATTGCTTGTATGATCGGTGGTATGCTTGAATCACGCCTAGCTTTGTCGGCAAAAGTTCATTTTGCGTATGCGGCAGATAACGTGAAGTTTTTTGATTTAGATACCTGTATGGTTGGTCACCTGGAAGATCCGGTAATTGGTGGTGTACAATATAACGGCTATCATGTGAGCGTTTCAGATGCACCAGGGATAGGCGCGGATATCGAACAGTCTTTCCTTGATAAATGTGAGTCATGGGTCGTATAAGGTTGTTTATTAGTTAATTGTATTGAATGTTTATACCGTTGATTATAGCTGTTTGATAACGATTGTGCAACGTTGTACTGTATGGCAAATCGTTCCGATTATGTATCTTTGTTCTAGAATAGAAAATTTAAAACTATGAGTACACAAAAAGGCCCTATTTCCCAATTTTTGGAGAAAAATTATCGACATTTCAATGCTGCTGCAATGGTTGATGCGGCTAAAGGATATGAAACCCACATATTAGAAGGTGGAAAGATGTTAATCTCGTTAGGTGGTGCAATGAGCACGGCAGAATTGGGAATTTCACTTGCTGAAATGATTCGTCAAGATAAAGTTCATATTATTTCTTGTACAGGGGCCAATCTGGAAGAGGATGTGATGAACCTAGTAGCCCACTCGCATTATAAGCGTGTACCCAATTACCGTGATTTGACACCAGAGCAAGAACGTGAACTGCTCGATCAGCATTACAATCGCGTAACGGATACTTGTATCCCAGAAGAAGAGGCGTTTCGCCGTTTACAGAAACACTTGGAAGATGTGTGGCATACTGCTGAACAGAAAGGGGAGCGATACCTTCCGCATGAATTTCTTTATCAAGTAGTAAACTCCGGTGTACTCGAGCAATACTATGAGATTGATCCGAAAGACTCCTGGATAGTCGCTGCAGCAGAGAAAAATTTGCCAATCGTATGTCCAGGATGGGAAGACTCCACAACGGGTAACATCTTTGCCTCGAACGTTATTAAAGGTAAATTGAAAGCGAGTACCGTCAAGTCGGGTATCGAGTATATGATTTACTTAACTGAATGGTATCGTGAAAATTCAGGTGATAGAGGCGTAGGATTCTTTCAAATTGCTGGTGGTATTTCAGGAGACTTCCCTATTTGTGTAGTGCCGATGATGTACCAGGATTTAGAGTGGGAAGATGTTCCGTTTTGGGCCTACTTCTGCCAGATTTCTGATTCGACGACATCGTATGGCTCTTATTCAGGCGCAGTACCAAATGAAAAAATTACATGGGGTAAATTAGATATCGATACCCCAAAATTTATGATAGAATCTGATGCGACAATTGTTGCGCCATTGATGTTTGCTTATATACTAGGCCAATAATATTTATAAAGTAAAAAAGCTTCTTAGGCACTATTCCATGCACTAAGGAGCTTCTTTTCGAAAAAGCAATTGATCGATGAATCTGACAACAAAAAATCCTGTAGCCCTTCAGACATTAATGAATGAAACGATGTATTCAATCGGAGAGCGAGCGCCAGTGTACCCCGCTGCGGAATCATTGGGTACGAATATTTTCGAATATCAGGGCGATAAGACAACTGGCGTGTTGTTTATTCTTCGTTATCCGGAATATCCATACTTTTCTCCGCAAGCTGAGGATGCCTTCGAGAAAACCATTGGTGCGCTGGATTTATCGAAAGCTAACGTCGCTATTGTTAATTTGGCGAACCCCAAAAACCCCAATGATTGGAAATTGATAATGGAGTTTTTTAAACCTAAGAAAGTTACGCTACTTGGTGTTGAACCCGCATCGTTAAAACTACCATTGATCGCACATAATTCCTACATGAAAGGCCGGAGGGCCGTCGTTTTTAACACGTTTAGTTTTGAAGAAATGTTTTCTGATGTCGCTAAAAAGAAGCTTTTCTGGAATGAATTTAAAACATTTATTGGAACATAGCCTCCGCAGCTTGCGGGTAGTGACAAAAAAGTAATATCATTATTAAATCCCAAATTAATGCTCGAATTAGTATTCGCAACAAATAACGCTCATAAGCTTGAGGAAGTCCAGGCAATGGTCAATGATAATTTTGTTTTAAAATCATTGAAGGATATCGGATGTACGGACGATATTCCCGAGACTGGCGAAACCTTTGCCGAAAATGCGAAACAAAAGACCGATTATTTAGCGAATAAATACGGATTATACTGTTTTGGTGATGACTCGGGCCTTGAAATAGATGCGTTAAATGGTGAGCCCGGCGTTTATTCCGCTCGGTATTCTGGATCGCGTGATATGGAGAAGAATATTGAACTCGTATTATCCAAACTAGCAGGAGTTAACGAAAGAACTGCGCGATTTAAAACAATAATTTCTTTGTATCTGAATGAAAAACAGCACTTTTTTGAAGGGGCTATTGAAGGGGTAATTATTGATGAACTGCGGGGGACTTCTGGATTTGGATACGATCCTATTTTTATTCCTAATGGATACGATAGAACATTTGCAGAAATGTCTAACGAGCAGAAAAATAGTATTAGTCACCGCTCGATTGCGGTTGGTAAATTGGCGGATTTTCTGAAGAAATTTTAATAATTTAACAGCCGAGGGTTACACTCGGTTTGCAAAATCCCTGGCGCTTAGGCGCGCGCGAACGTATTAACGGTCTTTTTTCTCGGATATATTTTTGGGAAGAGTGCTTTGATTTACAGGGGTTTCAAACTCTTTTTTTTCTGGTTTTTCAATAATGGGGGAGGCTTCTAGGGGCTCCTTTGGCAAGACGGGGTCAAGTGCATTAATCTCTGGTGTTTGCGTGTTGTTTTCCTTTACCGCAGGTTCTAGGGATTCATCAGGCTCCTGTTTATTCAAGCTCGTCGGGCGATTAATCTCATTTACAGTACTGTCTGCATTCTGCTCTACCGAAGCGCTTCCACTGTCTCGTTTACGACTGATCATATCCTCTTTAGAGGTCGGCCTGTCTTGCGGCCGCCAAGTAAACCCTGGTAACACTTCATTCTCTTGTGTGACCAGTCTAAATGGATAAACGCGTTGATCAACTTTGCGAATTGTTATATAATCAATGATTTTCTTGCCTTCCATCTTAATTTTGATCCGCGCACCTCGGTCGTGAAACATTTCCGTAATGGTATTGGTCGAGTCATTCGTAGAAAAGACCAGATTCTCTGCATTTCCGTCTACGTACATTCGATCTATCGAATTATTTGCAAAAAAGGCGGTGATTTTTCGACCTTTCAGTTGGTTAAATTTGAGCGTGTCCAGTACAGCGTTTACCATAAATGCATTTCCGACCAATAATGCATTGTCTAGCCGTTGGTTTAATGCTTGCAAGTAAATGGTGTCGGATGAAATTTGTGAACCTTCGGTCCAGATCATCGGTTTACCCATAAAACGGAACATGGAATCGGCCATACCGTAATAAACAGAATCAGCCACAGCCTGCAGGTCCGACTTGAACATCCGGACATTGTAGTAAGCTTTTACTATTCTGGTGCGTGCAGTATCGAGATAGGCGGTGTTACTAGTATCTTTGCTCGTCGTATCTGTGGTCTGCGCAGCGGTTAGTGCGTTGTTGATAATGCTATCGGCTTGCGCTGCACTCGGGATAACCGCTTTCATACGGATAATGGAGTCTTGTTCCATCGTTGAGTTAATCATGTTTGCACTGTCCTTTTCGGCCGGTGATAGTGGTGAGACGGCCTTTTTGATGCGCTGCTTCTTGTTGGGTTTTTCTGTGCTGTCAGGAGGTAAATCAGAGATGGCCTCTGGAAGATCCGCATCTAAACGAACGCTATCATTAAGCAGCGTTCTATCGGTATCCACAGTCCCGGAGATCGCAGTGGTACTATCATCTTGGAAATCGCCATAATCCTCTTCGTCTCCGTAATCAATCTCTGGTTCGACTTCTATTGCTCCACCATCTCTGTCGAGATTAAAGTTGAGTGCCTTATAGTCTTTTAAAAAGATCATCTGTGAAAACAGAGTGTCGGCGGTCATATAAACGGAGTCAACCAGAGGAGCTGTGTCTTTTAGGGGAGGTTGTAATAAAGAATCGGTTGCGACAACGCTATCTGCGGTAAATTCCGCCAGTTGGCTTGGATCTTCTTTTACTGTTTTTAGCGTGTCAACAGCAGCGCCTTCTACCTTTACGATTTTGTTTTGCGTCGAGTCGGTTTCGACGGAATCGGTTTTGGTTGAATCGTTTTTTACTATCGTTACGATCAACGGTTTGTCCGTCATCGTGATAGATTCCGTTCTCTGGTCATATAGCCCGTATCCTCCATAGGCGTAGAACTTGTCGAGGGTGTCTACAAAGACGACATTGTTGTACGCTTTACCAATTCCGGAGGCACGGTCATAGTATAAGCTATCGCCCTTAAGAAATTTCGACTCACTATTGTACAAGTTATTTAAGGAAAATTTAGCGATACCGTTTTCAGTCTGGTAGTTGCCTTTTTCAGTATAGAGATTCTCACCTGCATTTCCCTTAATATCTGTAGGCCCGAAAAAATAGGTAGTCCGCAGTGTGGAATTATAACGCATGGTATCGGTGTAGATCTTTACATCGGGTGAACGGACAACAACTTTGTTTCGGAAATAGGCATCCTGCGACCGCTCAAAATAATAGCCATTTTTCGAGGTTATCGTGTCCGTACCTGTGATGATACGTCCACCATCGGTGTATGTTCCAATCTGGTCACGCATTTTATATACCAGATGGTTCGTCGTCAGTATTGACCCTTCATCAACCATTCGGACGTTATTGACCAATGTCGCGATTTGCGGCGTGGCATTATAATGCAATTTATCCGAATAAATAAGCGTTCCTGAAGGTTGTGTAATAACTACGTTTCCAAACGCCTCGAAAAACTGCCTCTTTAGCTCATCTTCATACATGTAACTGCTGTCTGCTGATAAGGTGCTCCCCTTATGTTCAAAAACACCGTTATAGTAGATTGTTCTTCCGGATTGGGAGTTAATGATCACGTTGCGAGAGGAGATAAGCGTCAAACGATCCTCTTGTCCACCGGATTGTCGTCCGACAGGGTTTTGTGCATATGCAAAGAAAATACAACATATGCTGAGTACCGATAGTATATAGCGCTTCACGACGGCAAAAATAGTTAATTAATTAGCAAATTTTTGTTAAAGGATAAATTTTCATTGGAAATACTTTTGCTCAAATTAAAGTTTTAACTTTGGTTTATGCACATGATTGACCGTTTCCAGGAATACCTCCAAAACCCACTTTCGGTGCGTTTTCAAGACAAGGTTTTGCTTGCCGTCAGCGGTGGTCGCGATTCCATGCTTATGGCTTACCTTTTTTTGGAGGCCGGATATAATTGTGTGATTTTGCATTGCAATTTCCATTTGCGCGGAGCCGAATCGGATTTAGATGAGCAGTTAGTAGTTGCTTTTGCTGCGGGTCGCGGAGTGCCTTGTGTGGTTGAACATTTTGATACCCAGCAGTATGCTGAGAAAAATCAGGTGTCTATACAGATGGCTGCTCGGGATTTACGATACAGCTGGTTTGAACAAAAACGTATAGCGCTCGAGGCAGATTGTATTGCTGTAGGCCAGCATCAAAACGATCATATTGAGACGGCTTTTTTAAATTTATCTCGCGGAACGGGTATTACGGGGCTGCAGGGTATCTTGCCACGGCGAGGACATATTATTCGTCCTTTGTTGTTTGCCGGGTCCCAAGAGATTACGGAAGAAGTTAATCGCTTGGCGATCCCTTATCGGGATGACCAGTCAAATTTCTCCACGAAATATGTGCGAAATAAGCTACGACTCGATATTTTGCCGAAGTTCAAAGAACTTACATCTGAATTCGATAAGATCATGGTGGAAAATATGGATCGATTTCGCCAGACTGCAGAACTTTTAGATTTCTTTGTCAAACCAATTAGAGATAAACTCTTTCAGCAGGAGGGAGAGATGCTGGTGATTAACAAGAAGGCGATAAGCGAGTATATAGAGAATGTGCCGTTGTTGTACGAATTGTTCCGAGAGTATGGCTTCACCGTTGAAGTGTTGTCCGACTTACAAGCTAATTTTAATAGTACCGCGGGCAAGGTTTTTCAATCTGCTAGTTTTGAAATGTTACTTGATCGGCAGACGTTATGTCTACGTCCTCGAGAAATAACGCGCATACAAGATGCGGTGACTAATTTACAGTTAGATATGGAATCTGTTAGTTTCCAGGGCGGTAGTTTTTCGATGCATACGAGTACCGACTTACATATTTATAAGGACGTGACGAAGGCGCAAGTTGATTTTGATCTTTTAATTTTTCCACTACATTTACGGCTATGGCAACGAGGAGATGTTTTTTATCCTTTAGGGATGGCTGGTAAGAAAAAGGTCAGTGATTTTTTTATTCAACAGAAGGTAAATTTGTTTCAGAAGAAGCGTGTTCCGATATTAGTCAATGGAAATGGTGATTTAATATGGATTGCTAATTATAGATTAGACAATCGATACCGCGTTACGGAAAACACAAAGAAAGTATATATTATAGAATCCAATTAAGCACTATGGGTGGACATTATCTTTTTCAGGAAAAACAGTATTTGGGACGCGATGCGACATGGATTAGTGTTCGGTTAATATTGGTGTTGTTTTGTTTTATTGCAAGCTATTTGAATATTGAACATCTTCCCTCTCAACAGTTGTTTTTTATTGTGGGGGTGGGAGTCATTATCGTTTCGATGATAATGATATATATGGTGCATTATAAAACAGTTGTCGATGGCAAGTTTTTGATACTTAGTGGTCTTTGGTCTTCAAAGTTGGTGAAGATTGATCTCTTTAATATCAAGAAAGTGGAGCTCAAACCATATAGTACGTTCATTTTTAATAATCCCGTTTATAACTTGCATAAAAATGGGAAGATTCGTTTTTATTCGGGAGGAAAGGATGCTATTTGGTTAACGGATAAGGATGGACTGGTGTATATTATTGGATCTCATAAAGCAGAGGAACTGGCGCGAGCCGTGCAGGAAGCTGTTAGAAAATTAACGAATTAGCTTTTATCTGCATTTAGAGTCATTTTAATCGTATTATTCCTGTTATGAGGGTTAATTAATGTTAACCGACTTCTTGCTGACATTTTGTTGACGGAATTTCTATTAAATTTTTATTATTTTTGGTTTAAAGGTTTTTAGATATGGCATTTTTGAAATTTATAGCGATTTTTTTTATTATATTTTACGCAGTTCGTTTTTTGCTACGGTTGGTAATGCCCTTTGCATTGCGTAAGGTATCTGAACGGCTAATGCGTACTGCGCAGCAGCACGCATCGGCCAGTGCTGGACAAAATCGCCATGCGAATCAAGATCCGTTCAGCCAATTTAGGCAGCAAACTCAACCCAAAGATGAAGGCGAAATCCACGTTCACTATATACCTGGGGTGGATACTAAACCGCGTAAAGGTACTGGTAAGGCAGGGGAGTTCATTGACTTTGAGGAAGTAAAGTAAACGATTTGTTATAGGTGTCGCTATTTGTACTTAAGTCATAAATTGTGCTATACATTTGTTAATTTTGGTACTTATCTTGGCGCACCATGTGGTTGAAGCAACTCTCTGTATTAAATTTTAAAAATTATTCCGAATCTTTTCTTGAATTTTTACCTCAAGTAAATGCATTTGCCGGTGCGAACGGGGCGGGAAAAACCAATCTATTGGACGCAATTCATTATTTAGCCCTTTGTAAGTCTTATTTCAATCCGATTGATTCCCAACATATAAAAAAAGGTTTAGACTGGTTTATGGTTCAGGGGGTTTTCGAAAAGGAGCACTCCTCCGATACCGTCGCTTGTAGCTTAAAGCGGAATCAAAAAAAACAATTCAAGAAGAATAAAAAGGATTATAGCCGTCTTGCCGACCATATCGGACAATTTCCGATTGTTATGATCTCGCCAAATGATACGTCCATTATTAACGATGGGAGTGAGGAACGCCGTAAATTTATTGATAATGTAATTTCCCAGACGGACAACTTGTATCTAGATATTCTGATACAGTATAATAAGATCATGTTGCAGCGTAACACTTTATTAAAGCAGGTGCGTGAAAAGGGGGTGTTAGATATGGGCGTACTTGAGGTATTGAACATTCAACTCACGGACGCTGGTGAACGTATTTTTCATCGTAGAAAGCAGTTCATGATGGAGTTTTTGCCTGAATTCCAACGTTATTACCAGTACCTGAGTGCCGATGCGGAAATAGTGAATTTATCTTATGAATCTCCGCTTATGGAGAATGATATGGAAACCCTTCTTCGCATTAATTTGGAAAAGGACCGTGCATTGGAGAGAACCTCTCAAGGAATACATAAAGATGATCTATTGTTTGCGATTCACGATGGCATGCCACTTAAAAAGTTTGGGTCTCAGGGGCAACAAAAATCATTTTTAATCGGATTAAAACTTGCACAATACAGTTATTTGGCTCAAAAGAAAAAAACCAAACCACTATTGTTATTAGATGATATTTTTGATAAGCTCGATGAATGTCGTACTAAGAAGCTCATGCAGCTTGTTTCTGAAGATCAATTTGGACAAATTTTTCTAACTGACACGGATGGAAAAAGAATTGAACGAATTTTTGATGAAATAGCAAAGCCAATTCGTATTTTTGAAGTTAAAGGAGGTGCGGTCGATGTATAAAAAGAAATTTGACGAAATACCCACGCGGGATGATATCGGAATTAAAGTGGCAATTGAGAAGTGGATTGATGTCTACCGTTTACGTTCGAAATTTGACGAATCGTCGATCGTGCGTGCTTGGCCCGATATTATCGGAAATGCAATCGCTAACCGAACAAAAAAAATATATATTCACGAGAAAAAGCTTTTTGTTAAAGTCGAGTCTGCGGTAATAAAAAATGAACTTGCCATGATGCGCAGACAAATCATAGGACGTGTGAACGAGTACGTCGGCCATGTCATTGTCGAAGAGTTTATCATTTTATAACTAACTGAATCAGCAGGCCACAGGATCCCGCTAGTCGCGCGCGAAGATAACACGGTTATATATAATCCTCGATATCACCTTTTCCCTCGCGCACAACCTCAAATTCACCATTGGTAAGGTCAATTATCGTTGAAGCAACATTATCACCGTAGCCGCCGTCGATAACAAGGTCGACGAGATCTTCATATTTTTCGTGTATAAGTTCCGGGTCCGTAGAGTATTCTATAATTTCATCTTCGTCATGAATAGAGGAAGTGATAATTGGGTTACCCAATTCCTGTACTATAGCCCGTACGATATTATTGTTTGGGACACGGATTCCGACCGTTTTCTTCTTTGAACTTAGAAGCTTTGGTACTTGGCCACTTGCATTAAAAATAAAAGTAAAGGGGCCTGGTAACGCTTTCTTTAAAACGCGGAATACAGCGGTATCAAATGGCCTGGTGAAGTTAGATATCGCAGTGAGATCGTGACAGATGAAAGAAAGGTTTGATTTTGCAGGGTTCAACCCGCGTATTTGACATAGTCGTTCAATAGCCCTGTGGTTTGTGATATCGCAGCCGATACCATATACAGTATCGGTGGGGTAGATAATTACACCACCTTTTTTTAAAACGTTCACGGCCTCTGTTATGGCTTTGGCGTTAGGATTGTCTTCGTATATTCTTATCAGCATGATTAGGTGTTTTCTATATAAACAAAAATCCTCATGAAAGTGTTTTTATGAGGATTTTTTGTTGCGCTTATTGTCTACTAAAATTCTGCGTTTTTAGGTGTTCGGGGGAACGGAATAACATCTCTTATGTTTGTCATTCCGGTCACGAAAAGAATAAGCCTTTCAAACCCGACTCCGAAACCCGAATGCGGTGCGGAGCCAAAACGACGCGTATCTAAGAACCAATCTATTTCTTCCTCGGGGATTCCGACCTCGGCCATTCTAGCTAACAGTTTATCAAGGCTTTCCTCGCGTTGAGATCCACCAACCATTTCGCCGATTCCAGGGAACAAAATGTCCATAGCACGAACGGTGTGGCGTCCCTGCGCATCAGGCTCGTTCTGTTTCATGTAGAAAGATTTGATTTCACGCGGGTAATCGGTTAAGATCACGGGCTTTTTAAAGTGTTTCTCCACAAGATAACGCTCATGTTCAGACTGCAAGTCTGCGCCCCATTCATCGATTAAGTATTTAAACTGTTTCTTTTGATTAGGCTTGCTGCGTTTAAGAATTTCGATGGCATCTGTGTAGGAAACGCGTTCAAAATTGTTTTCTATTACGAAGTTTAGTTTTTCAACCAAGTTTAGCGCAGAGCGTTCGTTCTGTGGTTTAGTTTTTTCCTCCTCGAATAATCTTGTTTTCAGTAGCTCGATTTCATCAGGACAATGCTCCAGCGCATAATTGATTACATATTTCAGTAAGGCTTCAGCCAGATCCATGTTATCTTCGAGTTCATAGAAAGCCATCTCTGGTTCGATCATCCAAAACTCAGCAAGATGGCGAGTTGTATTCGAATTCTCGGCGCGAAAGGTCGGGCCAAAAGTATAAATATTTCCAAAAGCCATCGCTGCTAACTCACCCTCAAGCTGACCGGATACAGTAAGATTTGTTGATTTGCCGAAGAAGTCTTCTTTGAAGTCAATCTCACCAGAATCGGTGCGTGGCAAATTGTCAAGATCTAGCGTCGTCACACGGAACATTTCACCAGCACCCTCTGCATCGGACCCGGTGATGATGGGAGTGTGCAAATAGACAAATTCGCGTTCGTTGAAGAATTGATGCACAGCGAACGATAGTGCATGACGGATTTTGAAAATCGCGTTGAATGTTCCTGTTCTGAATCGCAAATGCGCTATTTCGCGTAAGAACTCGAGGCTGTGTTTTTTGGGTTGAAGCGGGTATTTTTCGGGATCTGAATCGCCTAAAATTTGTAAATCCGTAACCTTAATTTCTACGCGTTGACCTTTTCCTAAGGATTCGATCAACTTACCTTCGACGCGTACTGCAGCACCCGTAGTAATACGCTTTAATAGCGAGTCATCGGTCTGTTCAAAATCAACCACTGCTTGTATGTTGTGAATTGTAGAGCCATCGTTAATCGCAATAAATTGATTGTTTCTGAAAGTTCTTACCCAACCTTTAACAATTACATCATTGTCAAACTTATCTGACTGTAATAATTCTTTAATACGTGTGTGTTCCATTTTTAATAATAATATTCGTTGATGTTCTTGAAACATCGGTTACAAAAATAGCGTATTATTTGCTAAATCCGACACCTAAATCCGCTAAATGCAAATCAAAGCTGCCCGATTTTATTTCTTGGTTTAAGCGGGCCATAGGCTAACAATAGCGTATTATTGCAAATTAAAAAAGCCTTTGGAAATTTCCAAAGGCTTTTTAATATCCTAATAAAAATATTAGTCGTTTAAAACTTTTGTTACAAGTTCGGCAGCCTCTTTAAGTTGGATAGCCGAGTATACCTGTAAGCCTGATTCGTCAATTAATGTTTTAGCTTCAGCAGCATTTGTTCCTTGAAGTCGTACAATAATTGGAACTGGAATATTTCCAATCTCTTGGTAAGCGTCGATTACCCCCTGAGCAACACGGTCACAGCGGACGATACCACCAAAAATGTTAATGAGTATTGCTTTTACGTTTGGATCTTTCAAGATAATGTTGAAACCTGCTTTTACCGTCTCTGCGTTAGCTGTACCGCCGACATCTAAAAAGTTAGCTGGCTCACCACCGGCTATTTTAATGATATCCATTGTCGCCATGGCTAAACCAGCACCGTTTACCATACACCCAACGTTACCGTCAAGTTTAACATAGTTTAGGTTTGATTCGCCTGCTTCAACTTCCGTAGGATCTTCTTCCAATATGTCACGTAATGCAGCATAGTCTTTGTGGCGGTACAATGCGTTTTCGTCGAAATTTACTTTCGCGTCAACGGCGAGTATTTTATCGTCTGAAGTTTTAAGTACAGGGTTGATTTCAAACAGCGATGCATCGATGCTATCGTATGCTTTGTACAGTGAAATGATAAATTTCACCATGTCTTTTTGTGCAGCACCTTGTAAGCCTAAATTGAATGCGATTTTGCGTGCTTGAAAACCTTGTAATCCAGCCTTAGGGTCGATTTCTTCTTTAAAGATTAAGTGTGGTGTTTTTTCAGCTACTTCCTCAATGTCCATTCCACCTTCGGTAGAGTACATGATGATGTCGCGGCCTTTTGCACGATCTAACAATACAGAAACGTAGAATTCTTTTGTCTCACTTTCTCCAGGGTAGTAAACATCTTGTGCAACTAATACTTTATGCACTTTCTTGCCTTCGGGGCCCGTTTGTGGAGTGACCAACTGCATACCAATAATGTCGGTAGCACGTTGTAATACCTCATCGTGGTTTTTAGCTAATTTTACACCACCACCCTTGCCTCGGCCACCAGCGTGGATCTGTGCTTTAATCACAACCCAGTCAGAGTTAAGATCTTGTTTCAACGTTTGGGCAGCCTGTACAGCCTGCTCCGGAGTTTCTGCAAGAAATCCTTCTTGAACTCTTACGCCAAAACCTTTAAGTATTTCTTTTGCTTGATATTCGTGAATGTTCATCTTAAAAAATTTGTGGTAAAATTAGCATTTTTTAATGGAAGGGGCAAGTAAATTGTAGGTAAAATAATGAGAACAATCCGCCTTTAATGACTGCATAAGTATTGCTGAAGTTTTTGTGGCATTTTCATTACCTTCGCATTATGATATTGAAAGCAAGTCATATTAATAAATCATTTGGAAAGTTGCCAATTTTACGTGACGTAAACCTGTCGGTGGAAAAGGGGGAAATCGTTTCGATAGTTGGAGCCTCCGGTGCGGGGAAGAGCACGTTTCTGCACATAATAGGGACGCTTGATAAGCCCGATAGTGGTGATTTGATTATCAACGATGTGAATATAGCGGGCTTGGGTGAGAGAAAACTGAGCTTATTTCGCAATCAACACATCGGATTTGTGTTTCAATTTCATCACCTTCTTCCTGAATTTTCGGCACTAGAAAATGTTTGTATACCGGCATTTATCAATGGTATAAATAAAAAGCAAGCCGAAAGCCGAGCAATGGAGCTTTTAGCGCGTCTAGGTGTTGAAAATCGTGCTCACCATAAGCCTTCGGAAATGTCTGGAGGCGAGCAACAACGTGTTTCTGTCGCACGTGCACTAGTGAATAACCCTTCGCTGATATTAGCGGATGAACCATCGGGAAATCTAGATTCAGAAAATGCAACCTCTTTACACCAACTTTTTTTTGAATTACGCGAGTCTTTACATCAGACTTTCATAATCGTTACACATAATGAAGAACTTGCCGGAATCTCAGATCGAACGATACACATGAGAGATGGTATGATTAGTTAATTGTATGGAAAAAATATTAATTACATGCGGGACGAGGCCATTTGCACAACGCGTTAGTAAGTTGCTAAGCTTTAAATACACGGTGCTTTTTGGAAGTAGTGAAGTGTTTCCCGATGTCTTGCTGAAAACGGGTTATCGAAAAATTCCAACAGGTCGTAATCCCACTTTCGCCCATGAACTCCTTAAGTTGTGTTTAGATGAAGGCTGTCAATTTGTTTTGCCACTTTCAAAACAGGAACTAGCCGGACTCCATCAAGCACGCGTTTTATTTGCGGAATACGGAATACATGTTTTAATACCGGAAAGCTTAGAAGAAACGACGGGTGTTGAAGATCCAGCACCTGGTTTACTGCTTCAAGTATTTAGCAAAGGAGAGGATCTTGTTACCGGTATAAAACTGCCTAATTCAGATTTTTCAGGTGTCGGAATACAGTCGGACGATCAAGAGGCAATCGTTTTATGTTTAACCTAATATTTTTACATGTCTAACAGTATTTTGAGTCAAGGGCATTCAGTATACGCGTTTGAAATCGATGATGTGTTGTTTCCCAGGCGGGAATATATATTACAGGTCTATTATCTTTTTGCAAATTTTGTCGATTATACCGAGGGCACCAGTCGTGCCTCATCGCTGGTAGACTTTATGAAAGCCGCCTATGAGCGAGACGAAGATAACGTTGGGGTAGATGTCGTGAAAGAAACTTTGGCTCACTTTGAACTGCCGGTGAGCTATTTGGAGAATTTTGAGCGTTTGCGCGCTAACGCTACACTTCCGTTGAAGCTCTTTTTAACACCCCAAGCGAAGTTATTATTTAAAGAAATAATAGCGACGGGCAAGGTTGTTACGATTCTTACCGACGGGAATCCGATCGAGCAGCTCAATAAGTTGAAACATATCGATTGGGGAGAATTTACTTCCTACTTGTCGTCGCTTAAAGTGTATTTTGTACAAGAGTTAAGATTTAGAAATATCAATCCTATTGATTATATTGGACTGGAATATGGCGTTAAAGCCACTGATATTCTTGTTTTACGTCAACTTTACTAATCGAAAAATTATGAAGAAATATATTCCAGTTACCGTTTTGATGCTCGTTTTGATGAGTTTCTCAGCGTGTAAGAAGGATAGCACAGCTCCAGGACCAGGAACTGATGAAGATAAAGATGAAATTCTAGTAAAAGAGGACACATTAAAAGATTCCGTTTTTTATTACACTAAATTGTTGTCACTCTGGCAAGATTATTTGCCTCCTCGTAACTTGAATGATATTGAAGACGAAGAACTTGTACGGTCATACACCCGAGATTATGAATCCGCGGAGGATGTATTAGAATGGTTGAAGGATCTAACACGGGCCGGTTCGACAGGAAAAAACTATGACTGGTATAGTTTCTTAGATCGCCAAGGAGTCGTAAGCGGTGAGATCCAAGATGCAGTGGCAACTAGCTTTGGAATGTATGTTTTCTTTCTTCAGACAGAGAGTTCGGGGGAAAATGCAGATTTATATGTACAAATGGTCGATTATAAATCGCCGGCTTATAATGCTGGTATACGCCGTGGTACTAGGATACTCAGTATTGATGGAGATACCAATATTGATTACGATACGCAATTTGCTCAAGATTTTAGAAAAATTAATGAATATTTAAATGCGAGTAGTCTTCAGTTAAAATTTGTGAAGGCAGACGGCACGGTAGAAGAAAAAGAAGTCGGAAGCGTGCAATATGATTTTGATCCTATCCTGGATCACCAGGTCATTACGCAAGAAGGTAAAAAGATCGGATATCTAGCCTTCAGTTCGTTTGTCTCCACCATAAGTGACCAAGGAGCATTTACCACAATGTACCGCCGTTTTGAAGATATATTTAATGGTTTTCAAAATGAAGGGATCGATGAGTTGGTTATTGATATGCGCTACAATGGTGGGGGGGCAGTGGTTACCTCAGAATACTTGGCCGATCGAATTGCGCCAATTTCTGCGGACAAACAACTTATGTACGAGTACAAGACTAATACCTTATTAGACGACGATTGGCAGTGGCTCGAACAAGACTCCGCTTTTGGTCCCGTTCATTATCGTAAACGTGGGACAATTAATCTGCCTCGCGTTTATTTTATTGTGAGTTCCTCGACTGCCTCGGCAAGTGAGCTGCTTATAAACTCATTAAGACCGTATATGGATGTGAAGTTATTAAGTACCTATTCAGTGGATAATAACAATCAACAGGTCGCTGAGAAAACCTTCGGTAAGCCGGTTGGTTTTTTTGGGCTGCCGATAATGGATGATGATATAGAACTCTATGTATCCTCTTTTAAGACACAAAATGCACAAGGAGAAGGCGATTATTTCGAAGGGCTAGAAGTGGATGACAACGTATGGGAATTCAATAGTTTCGAGGATTTTGGCGATAAGGATGAAAGTATGCTAGCGGCAGTGCTTCAGCATATAAAAACGGGTAGTTTTGATCTAAGTGCATCAAAACTTGTAGCCGCACGTAACGGCCAAATCCGACCAAACAAGGCTAAATTTACGCGTTCGATCGATCAAAATCGTTCTAAAAATGGGATGTATAAATTTTCCAAGTCGGAAATGAAATTAAAATAGAATTACTTAATTAAATTAATATGACGCATGAAGAAGAAACCAGCTACAATAAAGGAAATAGCGCGGAAATTAAAGATCTCACCGTCGACCGTTTCTCGCGCTTTGAATGATCATCCAAGCATTGGTCTGGTAACCACTATGCGTGTAAAGAAAGTCGCCGAGGAGCTCAATTATGAGCCGAATCAAACCGCAATCTTTTTTAAACAGCGGCGTACTTTTACGATCGGCGTTATTTTGCCAAGTTTGTCGGAACCTTTTTTTTCTTCAGCAATCAGTGAGATTGAGAATGTAGCGGCAGACCAGAACTACACCGTGTTAATGGGGCAGTCCCATGATGACGCTGCACGGGAGCTTCAAATTATTCATACATTTAGAAAACACCGTGTAGATGGTATTCTTATGTCTCTGGGTAAAAATACCGAAGACCTTAGTTTTGTTGAAATGTTGAGCGAATCGGAAATACCCATCGTGTTTTTCGATTGCGTCCCCAAGATTGAAGCCGTAAATAAAGTCTATAGTGATCTCTCCTCAGGAATGAAAGAAGCGATTCAAGCATTTGCTTCTATTGGGCATCAAAATATCGCGTTGATAAACGGGCCTGAAAATCTCCTAGCATCCCAAGATCGGGATAGTGCTTACCGTACCGCTTTAGAAAGTGAATCGCTGCAATATGACGACAAATATGTCGTGAGTACGGATCTGACTGAGCGGGGTAACATTGACGCTATTGAAAAGTTATTAGCCGTTCCTGATCGGCCTTCGGCGATTGTCTCGTTTAACGACTTTGTGACGCTGGATATAATGAAATACGTGCGGCAGAAAGGTCTCGTACAAAAGAAAGATATCTATTTTATCAGTTATGCGAATTACCCCCTGTGGAAATATATGGAGAACCCACCAATGGGCAGTATCGAGCAGGATCCAGATAAACAAGCCCGCAAGGCTGCCGAGATCTTATTTGAACAAATTGGGGCGAAAGAAGATACAGCTCCCCAAACGGTCGTATTTAAGTCGAAATTAGTTTTAAAGTAGAAGCGTAAATCTCGAGGCCAACTTTTTATAAAAAAATGGGATGTACCGCTAGGCCACATCCCATTTTTTTAATGCTGCTGCTTATATTTATAAGTGAATTACTTCACCGTATGCATCTGCTGCTGCTTCCATAATCGCCTCACTCATTGTTGGATGAGGGTGAACGGATTTTATTATCTCGTGCCCAGTAGTTTCAAGTTTTCTTGCTACAACAATTTCAGCAATCATTTCCGTTACGTTTGAGCCAATTAAGTGAGCACCTAATAATTCTCCATATTTGGCGTCAAATACTAATTTAACGAAACCATCTTTTGCACCCGAAGCGGACGCTTTACCGGAAGCAGAAAAGGGGAATTTACCAACTTTAACTTCATGGCCCGCTTCTTTAGCGGCTTTCTCGGTATACCCCACAGATGCAATCTCTGGCGAACAATACGTACATCCTGGAATGTTATTATAATCGATTGGTTCCACGTGTAAGCCTTTGATCTTCTCAACACAGGTGATACCCTCGGCCGAAGCGACATGCGCAAGTGCTTGTCCTTTGACAATGTCACCAATAGCATATACGCCGTCAACATTTGTCTTATAGAAATCATCTACTAAAACGCGTCCTTTTTCCGTCTTAATACCGGTTTCTTCCAGCCCTAAGTTTTCGATATTTGGAGCGATACCCACCGCCGATAAAACAACTTCTGCTTCGATTGTTTCGGTTCCTTTGGCAGTTTTAATTGATACTTTGCTAAGCGAGCCTGCCGTATCTACAGATTGAACCTCGGACTTAGTAAGGATATTGATCCCGGCCTTTTTTAATGATTTTTCTAGCTGCTTGGATACTTCCTCGTCTTCAACTGGAACAATTCTATCCATGAATTCAACGATTGTCACTTTTGTTCCAATTGCATTATAAAAATAGGCGAACTCAACTCCGATGGCTCCAGATCCAACAACAACCAATGATTTAGGTTGTTGTTCAAGGCTCATAGCTTCTCGGTAACCTATAATCTTTTTCCCATCTTGTGGCAGGTTAGGCAATTCGCGCGAACGTGCTCCTGTTGCCAAGATTGTGTGTTTTGCAGTATACTCTTTTACCGAACCATCTGCAGTTTTAACGTCAATCTTGCCGCCTTTTTTTACCTGTGCCGTACCCATGATCACATCGATCTTGTTTTTCTTCATTAAAAACTGGATACCTTTGCTCATTCCATCTGCTACACCACGGCTTCGTTTTACAATAGCAGGGAAGTCCGCTTCTCCACCTTGTACTTTGATACCATATTCTTCAGCATGGTTTAAATATTCAAATACCTGAGCGCTTTTTAGTAATGCTTTGGTAGGGATACAGCCCCAATTCAAACAGATACCACCTAGCGATTCTCGCTCGATGATTGCAGTTTTGAAACCTAATTGGGATGCGCGAATCGCTGCAACATACCCTCCAGGACCGCTACCGATTACAATGATGTCGTAATTCATAAATATTGTTTTTTTTGATGGTCATGTTTTTTTCGGCTGATGAAGCCTAGAAAAGATGATTATAAAATATTTGTAGTTCAGACTTTTGTTCTTAGTATGATAACATCCCAAAAATACATATTTTTTTGGGTTTCAAGTAACGCTTTTTTTGATAGCACGTTATTTTCAAAGGTATTTCGGTAGAGTTGTCAAACTTCCGTCAATTGATTAATTAAATACCCGGCTTTACGTTTTTGCATGTATTTTTGCCAGCACATCTTTTTATCGATTTTATGCTACGTATTTTTCAACAAGTTGCGCTATGGGAAGCGATTTCGACAGTGATCTTATTTTTCGTTGCCATGCCATTGAAATATTTTGGTGGAGTTCCCGAAGCGGTACAAGCAGTGGGCTCTATACATGGGTTTTTAGTTGTTGTTTTCGTCTTATTGCTTATTCTATGTTGGCGCGAATACAAGTGGCCCTTCTCACGCGTTGCGAAATATCTTGTAATTTCGTTAATCCCGATCGTATCATTTTGGGTTGAACGGGATGTGAAAAAGTTGGTGCACCACCAGAAAATCTAATTATTTGGTCGTACGGTCAATCCCCATGTAGGCGTATGTAATTTCAGTTTTATTGTGTGGAGTCGGGGAGCCGTCTTTATCCAAATTGACGAAGACTAACCTATCTATTGATAGAATCGTTTTTCGGGTGATTTTATTACGGACCTCGCATCGCATCGTCAGCGACGTCCGACCAAAATCGAGCGCTTCAATTCCCATTTCAATAATATCACCTTGAACAGCTGAACTAACAAAGTTTATTTCCGAGATGTATTTTGTGACAATGTATGGATTGCCAAGTTGTATAATAGCGTATATAACTGCTTCTTCGTCTATCCAGCGTAAAAGTGTTCCTCCGAATAGAGTTCCATTAGGGTTTAAGTCTTCGGGTTTTATCCATTTACGTGTATAAAAATTCATATGTTTCTGGTTGGGTTAGGTTGGAGAAAATGAAAAAGCAAGCCTGAAATGTGGCCTGCTTTTTAAGTGTATTTTTTATGCGTGGATCGCTCTGTTTGCTGAAGCTGCTAAAGCCGCTTCTCTGGTTGCCTCGGTAAATGTTGGATGCGCATGACAAATTCTACCGATATCTTCTGCTGAAGCACGGTATTCCATTGCTACCACACATTCGGCAATCATATCAGCTGCCCGTGGACCAATCATATGCACACCTAGAACTTCGTCCGTATTTGCATCTGCTAATACTTTAACAAAGCCGTCAGTATCGCCTGAGGCTTTCGCACGACCGGATGCCTTAAATGAAAACGAACCGGATTTATACTTCACACCAGCTTCTTTAAGTTGCTCCTCGGTTTTACCTACGGATGCAACTTCAGGCCAAGTATAAACCACACCAGGAATTAGGTTGTAGTCAATGTGTGGTTTTTGCCCCACAATATGTTCAGCAACATAGATTCCTTCGTCTTCTGCTTTATGAGCTAACATAGCGCCTCTAACGACATCGCCGATAGCGTAAACACCCTCGACAGATGTTTGCATGTGTTCATTAACGGCGATTTTATTTCCACGTTCTTCTGGCGTGATTCCGATGTTTTCTAATCCTAGTCCGTTGGTATAGGCAGACCTACCAACAGCGACTATGCAGTAATCGCCTTCCAACTGGACGTTTTGACCTTTTGCGTCCTCGGCAGTAACCGTTACCTTTTTGCCTTTAGCCGTAGCACCTGTCACTTTATGATTTGTGAAGAATTCTATGCCTAAATTTTTCTTAAGCACACGTTGTAACTCTTTGCCAAGACCACCATCCATTGTTGCGATGATTGACTTAGCGTATTCTACGACGGATACTTTGGCCCCTAAACGCGCGTAGACGGAACCCAATTCAAGACCGATTACTCCGCCTCCGATCACGATAAGATGTTTTGGTACTTCTTGAAGGTTAAGCGCTTCAGTTGAAGTGATGATTCTGGTTTTGTCGATTGGGAGGAATGGTAAAGCAGTGGGCTTGGATCCAGTTGCGATGATGACGTTTTTGGTTTTTAACTCTTCTATCGAACCATCAGTTTTTGTTACTTTGATTGTAGTCTTGTCGATAAATGAACCTACACCCTCAACCGTGTCGATCTTATTTTTCTTAAATAGGTAAGTAATACCGGAAGTGTTTTGTGCAATCACATCGTTTTTACGATCGATCATTTTCTTGACATCAATTTTTAAGCTACTCAAAGCGATTCCGTGCGCTTCAAAGTTGTGTGCTGCATTGTGGAAATGCTCAGAACTGTCTAAAAGAGCTTTTGATGGGATACAACCTACATTTAAACAGGTACCCCCAAAAGTGCTATATTTTTCGATAACAGCCGTTTTAAGTCCTAGCTGCGCACATCGGATAGCGGCTACATAACCACCTGGGCCACTTCCAATAACGATTACGTCGTATTGCATAGAATTATTAATAAAGTTTCGATTCCAAAGTTAATTAATTAAACAAACTTAATAGTATTCCATTTGTAAAAATGGACGGTTTTATATCAAGAAAGGCACTTGTTGTGTTGCAAGTGCCTTTATATTTTTTTAATCGAATTGACGTTTATTCAGCAACGATTTTACCTTGCATCACGCCATAATGTCCGGGGAAACTACAAAGGAATGTATAAACACCGGCTTCAAGTGTGAAGGTTATTTTATCTTCTTCACCAGGACCCAATAACTTTGTATGGGCAGCAACCGATGATAAAGATGTTTTCGGTAAATAGTCTGCATCGACAGCAGCAACTGCTTCACTTGCGAAAGTAGCAACATCTACACCTGGCTTAACTATGATAAAGTTATGGCCCATCGACTCTTTTGGAAGTGTACCAACATTTTTAAGCGTTAATTCAACAGGCTCACCGGCTTTAACCTTCAGTAGCTCCGTGTCAAATTTCATTTGGTCATTTGCTTCGACAGTTATTGTGTTGGAAGATTCTACATTTTCAATACCTGGTACTGTTTCGGTTGAAGTAGTTGTAGACTGTTCTGTCGTTTCCGCGGTGGTGTTGTTTTCTGAACCACCACCACATGCTGCGAATGTCAGCGCAACGGCGATCGCAGGAAGTGTGAATAATTTTTTCATTTGTTTTATTTTGCTTTAAGCAAACTTAATAAAAAATTACCATAATTGCGAGTCCTAGCCACTCTTGCCCAGTATTGCTCGTATTTGCTTATGCAAGTCCGAGGGGTCGAATGGTTTTCCGATCACGCCGTCGGCACCAGCTTCATATGCCGCGGCCTGTTCGTGTTCGAGTACGGATGCAGAGATCGTTATGATTGGGATATAAGACTTTTGCGTATGGTTCATCTTTTTGATTTCGCGTATCGCCTCAAAGCCGGATAGCACAGGCATATGTGTGTCCATTAAGATCAAATCATAATTCTCTTGACTGACGTGATCCACGGCTTGACGTCCGTTCTTTACAAGATCTACCTGGCATCCCCAGGATTTTAAAATATGAGCAAGCATGAAACTGTTGAGATCGTTGTCTTCGGCAACAAGCACTTTTAACGCTCCCAAAGCTTCTAGGTTATCAATTTTGTCATGTTGATCTTTTTTGTGCCGCCCCATGTCGTCTACTTCTTGGAAAGTTGCTATAAATGCAAATTCAGAACCCTTTCCATATTCGCTCTTGACGGTGATCTCGCCTTTTAGTAGTTCCGCGAGCTTCTTCACAATCGCTAGCCCCAGTCCCGTACCCCCATATTTTTTAGTGATGCCGTCGTCGCCTTGTTCGAACGCTAAAAATACTTTTTCTATGGCGTCTTCTTGAATCCCAATCCCAGTATCGACAACCGAGAATTTTATAGTGATATTTTTGTCTACCTGATCGGTTACTTCTGCTTTTAAAATAATCTTGCCCGATTCCGTGAATTTTATACTGTTTGAGATGAAATTGTTGATGATTTGCTGTACGCGTAACGAGTCGGTTTTGATGAATTTAGGTAACTTCGGGTCAATTTCTAGGATAAAGGCTAAGTTTTTTTGTTCAGCCTTATTTTTAAAAATATGGCTAATATTTTCAAGTTTCTGGCGAATAGAGAAACTTTCCTCCTCAATTTTCATCATTCCAGAATCAATTTTTGATATGTCAAGAATGTCGTTGATAATGAGTATTAGGGAGTTTGACGCGATATCCAGCCGACTAATCCAGTCACGTTGCTCGCTCGTCAATTGTGAACCGCGTAGCATATGAATGATGCCGACAATCCCATTAATTGGCGTGCGGATTTCATGACTCATATTTGCTAAAAATATTTCTTTGGATTTCTTGGCTTCTTCGGCCGCTTGGTTTAGTCGGATCAATTCTTTTTTTGATTCTTCAAGTGCCGAGTTTTTGAGTTTTAATTCTTCTTGTATATAGAGTTGCTTGACAAAGGATTTTACTTTAGCAATAGTAATTTCCGGATTTAGGGGTTTATACAAATAATCGACAGCACCACTTTCTAAACCTTTGAGTAAATATTTATCTTCTTTGGATATTGCAGTGACCATAATTGCAATTATATGGCTCGTTTTTGGGTTTGATTTTAAAAACGAGACGAATTCAAAACCATTTATCTCGGGCATTTGTACATCGACCAATGCAATAGAGATTCCATCTTTCCAACAAATTTTTAATGCTTCATTTGGGTCTGTCGAGCTAATGATGTTTACGTATTCTAAGTCCTGCAGTAGCGCTGTTAGACTGATTATATTTTCCTTTTTATCATCTAAAATCAGAAGGTTTATTTTTTGCATAGTTGCTATTTTAGACTTTTAAAAAACATGATAATTTGAGTGTTGCTATAGATTTCGAATTTTTCATTGGAGTGAATCGCATGTTTGGGCATAAACGACATTCGCGCATTTTCGGGTAGCTGAACGATCGCGTTGCCACCTAAAGCATGTACGAATTGAAGTCCATCACTACCATCTTTGTTGGCCCCAGAAAGAAGAAATGCGGTGCATTTGTTCCTATAGACCTCTGCCGCGGTTTCGAACAAGACATCAATAGAAGGTCGAGAAAACTGGACGCGCTCGGAAACGTCTAGCGAAAAGACATAGTTAGGCTCAATTAGTAAGTGATAACCTGGGGGGGCAAAGTATATATTCCCGCCGGATATTTCCTCCTTATCCGCAGCTTGATGGATTTCGCGACCGAGCTGCTGCGAAAGGGTTTCTTCTATCTGTGTACTAAAGCGTTCGTTTCTGTGCAGTATAACGACAATTGCCGCTTTAAACATTTTAGGCAGTGCATTGAAAATCTCTATCATTAGTTCATAGGCACCTGCACTACCACCGATTAATATTATTTTTTTTGCTTTGACCATCATTTAATCTTTTGGTAGATGTTATAGGTTTGGTTTATCAATTTAAAGTTTGCCATCATTTCTCGATTAAATAATGTTTCTTTTGCGCCCAAACATAAAAAGCCGAATTCGCATAACGATTCGTAGAGTAGTTTAATTACCCGATTTTGGAGCTCTAAATCAAAGTAGATTAACACGTTCCTACACGAAATGAAATTAAATTCATTGAATACAGAGTCTGTTACTAGGTTATGTTGTGAAAAGAATATGTTGCGGCGTAAATCGCTGTGGATTATCGCCGACTCGTACATAGCCGTGTAATAATCCGATAAGCTATTCTTGCCGCCTGAAATAAGGTAGTTTTCCGAATACTGCTTCATTTTTCGTATCGGATAAATTGCTTTCTTTGCGGTTTCAATTACACTGAGATTGATATCAGTGCCATATATAAAACTACGGTTATACAAGCCGGCTTCAGTGAGCAAAATAGTTAACGAGTATACTTCTTCACCGGTAGAACAACCTGCACTCCAAAACTTCAATTGGGGGAATGTTTCTAAGTAGGGAAATACCAGATCCCGAACTGCTGCGTAATAATTCGGATCTCGAAATATTTCGGTCACGTTTACGGTAACTTGATCCATGAAGTAGGTTTGAAATCCTTCCAAATTGATGATGGCATCTTTCAGTTCATGGAGATTCAACTTTTCTAAATCCATGAGCCGTTGGACACGACGCTTGAGGGAAGATTTGCTATACCCGGAAAGATCGAATCCGGAAATATGTGAGAGCAATTCAACAACGGTCTCTAGTTCCTGGAATGTGATGTGGGCACTGTTTAGCTTAACCATACGCGCAAGAGTGAGACTAATTTGTCTACGTCAATTGGTTTACTAATATAGTCATTCGCCCCCGATTGAATTGTTTTTTCGCGATCACCCTTCATTGCTTTGGCGGTAACTGCAATAATTGGGAGGTTGCTGTTTTTTTTATTCGCTCTAATTTTTGCTATGGCTTCGAAGCCATCCATTTGGGGCATCATAATATCCATGAGTACGATATCGATGTTCTTGGGGTCTCGATTAGCGATGTCAACTGCTTCGAATCCGTTATTTGCGATTTCAACGTCCATCTCGAGCTCCTGAAGCGTATTAGTAAGCGCGAAAATATTTCGCATATCGTCATCGGCAATCAAGACTTTCTTTCCTTTTAAGCTATCGGGTTGATTTTTAATATTCGATAGGTGAGGCCGCGAATTGCTCGTGCTATAACCATCTGTGCTAAGTTTGTTTAGAAATAAAGTGACCTCGTCAATTAGTCTGTTGGTGCTTTTTTCGGATTTCAGCACCATCGCTTTAGTATATTGTCGGATATGGTCGATCTGCTTTTTAGAAAGGTCGTACGCCGTGTTGATAATGATCGGTGTTTCTCGGTATTTGGGGTTTTCCTTTATTTTATCAAGTATTTCTATACCGTCAGAATCCGGAAGTTTTACGTCGAGAATAATACAGTCGATATTCTCCTCGATGGCCAGTTGTGATAGTGCATGTTGCCCAGTGAAGGCTTGCAGCACATTGATCTGCCGCTCGGCAAAAGCTGATTTTATAATTTCGCTTTGAAATTCTTCGTCTTCGACTAACAGTACTTTCTTGATGTTTTTGCTAATATTTAGGTTGATATTTTTAAAAGCTGAATTTAACGAGGACTCCGATACTGGTTTGGAAATGAATCCAATTGCGCCGTGTTCAATAAATTCACGCTGATTGTAATTTGCCGCTGACATCATATGTATAGGGATGTGTTTGGTTTGCATGTCGGCTTTTAACGTTTTTAATACTTCCCAGCCGTCCGTGGTCGGGAGCATTACATCGAGGATGATCGCGTCGGGTTTAAATTGTAATGCTTTCTGAATGGCGTCCGTACCATCGTGCGCGAGCATAACTTGGAAACCACGCCCTTCTGCGAAGTCGCGAAGGATAAGTGCGAAGGTCAGGTCGTCTTCGACAATTAGTAGGTGGTTCCCTGTTTCTGCAGCTTCGAGGTTAGCAACGTGCTCGCTGATGGGATTTTGGGTGCCATCGGTTTCACTTGCTAGCGAGGCTTTTTTGGAATCAAAGGAGACAATATTTGGGTCCTGTTCTACTTGCGGAGTCTGTTTGTAGGGGATAAGGAGTGTAAAGGAACTTCCCTTGGTCGGTTCGCTTTCTAAGATGATGCGTCCACCTAGGAGGCTTGCTATTTCCTTCGAGATGGAAAGGCCAAGCCCTGTCCCGCCGTACTTTCTGCTCGTAGAGCCGTCCTCTTGCCTGAAAGCGTCGAATATGAGCTGTTGCTTTTCTTCGGATATACCTTTTCCGTCATCGATGACGGTGAACTTGAAATGGTCATTGTCCGCACTAATTTCTAGCCCTACATGCCCATTTTTGTTTGTAAATTTCAGCGCATTGGAAAGAAAGTTTTTGAGGACCTGTTCTATTCGTGTTTCATCACTAATGAAAAATGTTGGCACCTGATTATCGACGTTTACCGTAAATTCTATTCCTTTTTGTTGGGCGGAAACGGTGAATAAATTTGCAAGCGTTTCGGTAAACGTATTGATATTTATAGTCTCATAATTTAACTCGATTTTCCCAGCCTCTATTTTCGCTAAATCCAAAACATCATTAATTAATTCAAGGAGATCGCTTCCGGCGTCATGAATGACTGCGGCATATTTTACTTGATCAGTGTTGAGGTTTTTTCCTTTGTTATCTTGTAGTAATTTTGCTAAGATGAGGATGCTATTCAGGGGGGTGCGTAGTTCATGGCTCATGTTTGCCATAAATTCTGATTTATACTTACTCGCTTGCTCCACCTCCCGAATTTTTTGATTCACTTGATGTTGGGAAACGGAAAGCTCTTCATTGCTCTTTTCTAACAGTTTTGCTTTTGTTGTCAGTTCGGTATTTGCTTGCTGTAGCTCCTCTTGTTGCACGCGTAGCTCTTCTTCGGACGCCTCGAGTAAATTTGTTTTATGAAGTAGTTCTTCATTGGTGATGCGTAATTCCTCCTGCTGCGCTTCGAGTTCTGACGTTTGCTGTTGTGTTTCTTCAAGCAATGTTTCAACAAGCGTGTGACTTTGCCCAAATTTAATCGACATAGCGATGGTGCGTGAAATTCGCTCTATATACGCCAGAATTCGAGAATGGTCCGCCTGTGGATAATCTCCTCCAATTTCTAAGAAGCCGAAAGTGTAATTTTCATATACTAGCGGAGCAAGAAAATACGTGTTTATTTGATTTTTTAGTAATGCGCTCGAGGAGTGGAGTGGGGGATTCTCATCGCGGCCAATAATTTTCGTTATTTGCGTTTTGGTTACATTTCCCATGAGTCCTTCGCCCTCGTTAAAAGTTTGCGGGATCGCGATTGCGTGATCAACGCCAATTTGTTGTTCTAAGTGGTAGGTGTCGGAGTCAAATTTTCGAATATATAATATGCCAGCGTAAAAGTCTAAGGATTGTTTCACCGTAGCGAATGCGACCTCACCAATTTTGGTTTCCTTGTCCACTCCCTGGATTTCTTCATTTAGTTTACTTGACTCGGCAAGCACCCAATTGAAACTTTCGATATCTTTTTTCGTGCGCTGTATATCGATATTGAGTTTTGATGTTTCTTTTGCTCGCTTGGTTAACTCTCTAACAGCGCGTATAATGCGGTTGTAGATATATAAAAAGATCAATAAGGGGAGTGCTACGAAAATAAAACATCGCATTTTTAACCGTGCGATCTGTTGGGTGACATCGGTAGTCATGTTATTTCGCTCACGGGTAATACTCGTTTGCAAAGACAAAAAGGATTTGTTGATTTCTGAACGTTCTCGAAGGATCTTATTCTGGGTTTGCTGCAGGTCTGTGTTTTGGACAGAATCGACACGTAGGGACTCTTCGGTGATATGCTGTAACGACTGAAGATCACTTAATAGACTACTGTTGGAGTCGATATTCGCTTTTAGATTGGTAAAGGATTGTTGAATTTGCGCGCTAAGTCTTGTGAGGGCTGTTAAATCGACTTGCGAATGGTTTAATAGATAGCTCGTTTTGGTTTGAATCCCGGTAAAAATATCTGCATCTATTACGTCAACCGCATGCTCGATTTTGTGGAAACGTTGGCGCTCGAATTCGAGTTTTTTAAGTTCTGTTGATACGTTATTGAAAAAATATATCGTAGTACCAATTATAAATAAATAGGCTATAATGACTCCTATGAACAATTCCCACTTTAGGATTGATTCGTTTTTTAGTTTCATGTCAATAAAAAATTACATCCTTGTTAATCGAAGATACAAAGTTCTTTTAAAGAAAGTTCTTCCTTGGTAATCATAAATTTAATGATTTGTACGACTTTTTAGGGAAGGGGGGGCTCCATGCATAAAAAATTAATAATGGCGGGACAGAAGTTCTTTTATCGGACTAACACAAAGAAAGGGTGAAGGGGAAGGAATTATCCACAATAACCTGAAATTTAATTTGGGATTACGGTTAATGAAATGCGGATTATTGGGATAAAAATTTTATCTTTAGCCTATTACTTAAAACCGTAAATTTATGGATCCAGGAATTAGTTTGATATTGATTATCGTTGGTGGTGTGGTTGCATTTTTTCTGTTGCTTTACCTGTTACCGGTTAACCTTTGGTTTACCGCGCAACTTTCCAACGTAAAAATAAGTTTGTTAAATTTGGTGTTAATGCGTTTGCGTAAAGTGCCGCCCTCCCTTGTTACCAATGCAATGATTATTTCTTCCAAAGCAGGACTCCGGTTAACCTCGAATGAAATTGAAACACATTATTTGGCTGGTGGAAATGTGAACAAAGTGATTAAAGCGCTTATTTCGGCAGACAAAGCGAATATACCGTTAGATTTTAAATTAGCGACGGCTATCGATCTGGCTGGGCGCGATGTGTTTGACGCGGTTCAATTGTCCGTTAACCCGCAAGTAATTAATACGCCGCCCGTTGCTGCAGTTGCAAAAGACGGGATTCAACTTATAGCAAAGGCTCGTGTGACGGTACGTGCAAACATTAACCAACTTGTTGGTGGTGCTGGTGAGGAAACGATATTAGCTCGTGTTGGTGAAGGTATTGTAACCACGATAGGTTCAGCGGTGGACCACAAAGCTGTTCTTGAAAATCCCGATGGCATTTCTAAGACGGTGCTGTCGAAAGGTCTCGACTCGGGTACCGCGTTCGAGATTTTGTCCATAGATATTGCAGATATTGATATTGGGGAGAATGTAGGAGCGAAGCTGCAAACGGATCAGGCAGAAGCCGATCTTAAAGTTGCAAATGCAAGAGCTGAGGAACGGCGTGCGATGGCTGTAGCGACGGAGCAGGAGATGCGTTCCAAGGCTCAGGAAGCCAGAGCTAAAGTGATTGAAGCAGAATCGCAAGTGCCGTTAGCAATGGCTGAGGCGTTTAGAAATGGAAATTTGGGTATCATGGATTATTACAAGATGCAGAATATTCAATCGGACACGGAAATGCGTGGCTCAATTGCGAAGCCGCAAGGTGGTAGCAATAAAGATAAATCGTAGTGTGATTTTATTATTTATACGAAGGCCGATTGATTTTAACAAGTCAATCGGTTTTTTTATGAACATTATTGACAATAGCAACGTGTGGTGTGGATTGCCGCGTGCTTTTTCGCGACTAAAAGCGACTTTATTAGGATTAGAAAACAGAGGAAATGCATCGCAGAAAGAAGAAGTGAACGATCGAAGGGGTGCGTATTTATGCGTGTTTGATGTCTGAGTTGTACTTAAAAATGCGTAATAGACGTGTTTAGATTCTGGTTTTCGTTTAAAGCCTTGGAAATGAATGGTGTGCCTTCTGTTTGTAATAAAGTTGTTGTAAAAACAAAACCCTGACGATGGGCGCCAGGGTTTGCTACTAACCAATTATAAACCTAAATTATGAAAAGACAATTTTATACGTACCCAGTGATGAATCATTGAATACAATACAAAGGTACATCAATTAGCGACATTGTCAAACGTTTTGTCTAATATAGTTTCCCGCACAACTACTTTCTGACATTTTACTGATATTATGGCTAGAACTGATAAGAAAGTGACGGAATTGAATTAAGTGTATAAACATGTTGCGTGTGTTTGCGTCTTTTTATTTATTTTTGATGATATGGTTTTAAAAAAATTCGAACAGATTAAAATGTTGTTTCTCGACGTTGACGGCGTACTAACCGACGGCAGGGTGATGGTTACTGAGCAAGGAGAACAATTGCGCGCGTTTTCGATAAAAGATGGCTATGCCATGCAACTTGCGATCAAGGCGGGACTGGAAATAATTGTAATCAGTGGCGGTAGATCGCAAGGGGTAAAACATAGACTTAGGGGACTCGGATTAACCAATATTTATTTAGGCGTGGGTGACAAATTTCAACTGATGAAAGAAATATTGCAGGAACGATCATTCCGTTTGGAACAAGTTGCTTTTATGGGCGATGATATTCCAGATCTCCAATGTATGCAATATGTTGGTCTGGCACTATGTCCCCAAGATGCAGTTGAAGATATCAAACGGGTTGCAGCCTATGTTTCGCCGTTTCCGGGTGGGGGAGGTTGCGTGCGTGATGTGATCGAAAAAATGCTTCGGCTACAGGATTTATGGTCAAATGGGTTGGGTATTAAAAGTATTTAAGGGATATGATTTTGGAAGCATTAAAAAATATACGGGTGGTATTGGGGTCGAAATCGCCTCGCCGAAAAGAGCTATTAGCAAAATTAGGAATAGATTTTCAAGTATTGGTCGCCGAAACCGACGAATTTGTCAATCCTACGTTATCATCTGAAGAGGTTGTGGTTGATATCGCTCAAAAGAAGTTAGAAATGTTTCGTGGCGAGGAATTTTTTGAATCATTAGTTATTACCGCCGATACGGCCGTGGTTCATAAAAATGCGCTTCTGGGTAAGCCTAATGATGCCGATGATGCCTTCGCTACCCTAAAACCTATGCAGGGACAAACGCATACCGTTTACACGGCAGTTGCATTAGCCTATCGGGCGAAAACACGTACTTTTCTAGAGGAAACTATAGTTGAGTTTTACCCGCTCTCGGACCTGGAGATCCAATATTATATAGAAACATTTGCACCTTTAGATAAAGCTGGATCCTATGGAATTCAAGATTGGATAGGACTGATTGGTATTAAACGTATCGATGGCTCCTATGAGAATGTCGTTGGACTTCCCACGGCGCGGTTGTATCAAGAATTAAAAGACATTTTATCTTGAAGAGTCCGTAATCCTACTTACCGATTTGATTCGATAGACTGTCTGTTACTCAAATCGTTTGTAAGCTTCACCAAGAATCTACGTGTAATTAGGGGGATCCCGGTATTCAAATATTAACTCCACATGATTCGGGGAAAGAAAAAGTGTTAGCCGGGTGCAGCGGTTTTGGGACCTCTCGATACAGCGCAACGCCTGATCACATTAGTAATCAAGGGCATTGCGCCTAATTGTTCTTATTTGATCGTATAGCGTATTCCTGCATAAAATAGTCTTCCAGAAATAGGTCCCCACAACAAGTTCGTGTCGAAATAGTCGCCAAAAGGGTCATCGAAAGCTAGAATAGGATCTTTTTGGTAAAAGTTTGTTAAGTTTTCCCCACCGACATACACAGTGAAGTTTTTGCTCGCGCCCAGTGATTTGCTTACCTGGGCATTCATTGTGAGATAACTATCCGAATAATCGGATAACTGGTACCGTTCGGGATTCCCTTGCGTGGACGGAAGCCTTTTTTTACCAACAGCATTGAGTGTGTAATCAAAGCTCCAGCCTGTGTGTAGATTATATGCTAGATTCATGAAACCGCGGTGCTTTGCTGTTAACGCTTTTTGTAAACGTCCTTTTTGATAATCGGTCTTCACGTCCAGTAATCGGTAAGCAAAACGGGCTTCTAGATGCGCTACGGGCATAAACCGGAAATCCGTTTGAAGACTATTGGAATATGATTTTCCGGTTAAGTTATAAAAAGAAACTGCGCTGGGATCTTCTAGATCGACTAATACTTGGTTGCTGAAACGGTTGTGAAATAATTCAACTGAAATTCCTGCTTGCCGTCCCAGTAGCTGAAATTCTTGGTCGGCCGTAATTCCAGTATTCCACGAAACTTCTGGATCGAGTCCATATGCGGTACCATCTGTGGTTGACAGCTCTGTTAGATTGATCGATCGACTCGAAGCAAATATCCCCATGTTTTCGGCAAATATATTCGCCGTACGTTGTCCTCTTCCTGAACTTAAACGAAGTGTCATCCCCGTGGTGGGGGCGTAGCGGACGACAGCTCTTGGTGTGGTAAACCATCCATAGATGCTATTGTAGTCTTGGCGAAGGCCGAGGATGGCATCGAAATTTTCGGTTGGCGCGTACGTATATTCCGCAAATGCACCGGAAACAGTTTCCGTCCTTTTAAAGCGATTATTTAGAATCGATTCATTGTATTTGTCGTAGGAAACAGATAACCCGGCTCTATATTTATGTTTTACACTACCGATTACATCCTGATATAAGAAGTTGGCGTAACCACTCTGCTGCTCATTATCGTATGTGGTCAACCCAAAATAGCTATCCTGCTCGTAGTGTGATCCCGAAAGTTGAAGTCCGATGCTGCGTAAGCGGTGATTGGGGAAAATATACCCAATCTTGGCAAATCCTTCTACACGCTTAATATCAAAGCCAAGTCCATAGCGGTTGGTCGTCAATTTATCGGTGTTTTCATTGAAATCAATCTCGCCGCCGGTGCGATCATCGCGAAGGTATTTTACTCCAAATTGTGCGATCAGTCCCTGCCCATTTTCGTATGTCCAGCGATTTACTCCAGAGAAAACATTACCTGCGGGAATATCTCTATAGCCGTTATCACTAAAGTTTACATCTTTTTTGAACATAAAATTGTCGTGTAGTAGCATGCCTACCGACCATTTATCATTTATTTTATGCGCTAGGTTTAGGTTGACATCACCACGGCCCATATTGTTTGCATACAAATTAAAGTGAAGCTGGTCCGTGTTATTAGGCTTCTTAAGTTCCACATTAATTTGCCCAGACATACTTTCAAATCCATTCGCAACAGAGCCCATTCCTTTGCTGATTTGGATAGATTCAATCCAGGGGCCCGCCATGCTGTTTAACCCGAGTGGTCCGGCAAAACCACGTGGTCCTGGCATGTTTTCAACAGTTAGTTGCGTATAAACGCCGCTTAACCCCAGCAGCTGGATTTGCTTGCTTCCGGTGACAGCGTCACTATTGACAACGTCAACGGATCCATTTGTTTCGAAGCTCTCACTTAGGTCACAACACGCGGCTTTGAAGAGTTCCTTTGCAGTGATCGTCTCAACGCGATTGGTGTTGAGTTTAGAAATGTAGTTTGTTCTCTGCGCGCTAGAAACGACGACCTCTTCAAGCACGTTATCCTTTGCATGGATTACGAGAATATCGTGTAAGTTTTTTACAGTTATTGTATCGGCCTGCATTCCTACAAAACTGACTACAATGGTCTCGAATCCCGGTTCATGTTTAAGCTCGAACACACCACTTTGATTTGATTGAATTGTAATATTTGGGTTTTCAAGCCAGCTGATATTGACACCGGGGATTGGGGTTAACTCGGCTTTATCGTTTTCTTTTACAACCACACCACGTAACATGTGTTCGTGATCGCTATGTTCTGTAGGGTGCTCATTTGCTGCAGCGCCTTCTCGTTGGTATTTGCAGCAGTCTGGTAAGGCGAGATAGGTGTCGTCAGGTGCTTTGAAATCGTCTGTATCATGACCTTGTTGAGCGATGGCTTGTTTTATTTGCGAGGCATTTGTTGTCGAGCCGTCAAATGTGACGGTTGTTATGCCGTTTGTTAGCTCCCATTCGACTTCTTTAACCCCATCGATACGTGCTGATTCTTCGATGCGTTTTTTACACATTTTGCATACCCCACTGGTAGGAAATGAAATCGTTTGGATGCCTGTGCTTGAAACACCAAGTGCCATCCCGGTATGGTCATTCCGTGGTAAACGTTCATACAGACAGCATTCGTGAAGCTTTTCATAAACGTCGTTTTCCGCACGTATCTCATCGGTGTCATGCCCGGCTTCGGCAATAGCTTGTTTAATAGCGGTAGCGGTAGTTTTTGATGAATCGAATTGAATGTTTGCCATTTGGGTCGCTGCGGTCCATTCTGCCGAGGCAACGCCTTTTATCTTTGCAGCTTTTTCAATTCGCTGTTTGCAAAGGCCACAGTTTCCTGCGACTTTAAAAGATATATTGGTTTCTGTTTGCGCATATGTTGATAGTATTAAAAACAAAGACAACACAGATAAAGTCAGTCTTAAGAGATGTTTCATATTATTTGAAATTCAAGTAAATTGTCCATTATTAAGGAGGTAGTCCCCCACAAGTGACTAAAATCTACGAGAAATCAAATTCTGAAATTACAATGAATAAGGTAAGTTGGTGGATGATGCCAAGCAAGGAGCTTTGGTAATTCCGGTTTGTTCCCGGGGCTGTGCGTGCCAATAAATTGTTGAAACAGCGATACCCAATAAACAGACGTGATCGCAGGGGAGAAGTTTAAAAAAGAAAGTGCCGTGGCCGAATTCTCAGCTTTAAGCTTCTTTAGTTCAATTTTGACGTCCTTGCAACAGTCATGTTGCCCCGTTGTGTCACAATTATGGTTTTCGTGGGATTCAGTAGCATGGCCTGGATGTTCTGCGCACATGGGGCATTGCTTGTGCGCCGCGATGGACTCTTGTTCTTGGATACTAAGAACAGGCGTGCCGTGACAAAAATGCATATATACAGTCGCTCCTGAACACGTTACCGTATAAAAGAATAAGAGGATATATGCAATTAGTCCGCGCATGTACGCAAAGGTAGTAAAGAAAATGTATTTATTCAACTTGTTGAACCGCTGTTCTCTGGAGGCAACGTTGAAAATATCAAAATAGATTGTGGATTGTGGAAAAATAAATTTTTACGGGAGCTTAAGTTTAAATACATTTATACTTAACTAAATAAACCGTACCGTTATGGAAAAATTACTTTTTGAACCAGAGATCTCTTTAGCTTTTGCAGTGATACTTCTTGTTTCCGCTGTTGTGGTGTTTCGAGTATACTCTAAATTTGTTAAACATCACAAAATGTTCCGGTAGCTACAAGGCATTTGTTAATTGTCTTTGCTATAGTAATACAAAAAACGCTATCACTGATAATTGCGCTTTTTGTATTGGTACTAGAAGATTCTTTGTGCGTTCCTTTGTTCTGCCTTTTCACTAAGGAGCCGGGAAGATAATATTATTGATGAAACCTTCGATCTTATCCTGATAATTTTGTTGTCCAAGTATGTTTACGAATGCAGTGCCTATGATAGCGCCAGTGGCGTAATCAGTTGCTTTTTGAAAAGTCTTGGCATCGGATATACCAAAACCGATGACTAGCGGACTTTTTAACTTCATGGATTTTAAACGCTCGAAATATAATTCCGCTTGGTTATTTACGTGAAGATTTTTACCAGTAGTTGCATTCGAAGATAGAAGATAAATAAAGCTATTCGATAAGTTGTCTATTTTTCGAATTCGCTCATCCGATGTTTGTGGTGTAACTAAAAAGACATTGCTAATGCCGTATTTCATGAACGTTTCTTGATACAGTTCTTCGTACTCATACAGTGGTAAGTCCGGGATGATAACCCCCGTGACGCCGACTTCACGGCATGATTTACAAAAATTTTCTACTCCAAATTGAAGAACAGGATTGAAGTACCCCATCAAAAAAACAGGGATCGTTACACGGGTGGATAATTCTTGTAATTGATCGAATAGAGTTTGTACAGTCATTCCATTCTCCAGTGCTGTTTGAGAGCTTCGTTGAATAACCGGACCATCGGCTACAGGGTCGGAGTAAGGGACGCCTATCTCTAGGAAATCAACTCCAGATCTTTCTAGTTGTTCTGCGATATCTAAGGTTGAATCTAATGTGGGGTAGCCTGCGGTGTAATAAATAGATAATAAACGCTTATCGGTGCCTGTGTTGATTATGTTTTCTTTTTGCATTTTCTTAAAGTCCAAAATATTTTGTGTAATTGTCAAGGTCTTTGTCACCTCGACCTGATAAGCAGACGACGACCGTTTCTCCGCCTCTAAAACTCATTTTTTCCAGGTAGGCTAATGCATGCGAACTTTCTATGGCCGGTATAATCCCTTCGAGCTGCGTCAATCGTAAACCGGCTTGCATTGCCTCATCATCGGTTATGCTAACATAGGTTCCACGACCACTTTTAAACAACCAAGCGTGCTGCGGCCCGATACCGGGATAGTCTAGTCCGGCAGAAATAGAATACGGTTCTATTACTTGTCCATCAGCAGTCTGCATGAGAAGCGATCGACTACCGTGGAGAACTCCTTCTTTGCCCAGCGCCGTGGTCGCGGCAGATTCTCCACTTTCTACGCCATGGCCCGCAGCTTCAACGGCTATCAGTTTTACGTCCTCTTGATCGAGGAAATGGTAAAACATACCCGCAGCATTCGATCCCCCGCCCACACAGGCTAAGACATAATCTGGGGAATCATTTTGTGTTTTTTCTAAAAGTTGTCTTTTTGTTTCTTGGGAAATAATCGACTGGAATTTCGCTACCATATCTGGGTAAGGGTGCGGACCTACAACGGACCCTATAATATAGTGTGTGTCTACTGGGTTATTTATCCAATCTCGTAGCGCTTCATTTGTCGCATCCTTTAGTGTACGGCTACCAGATTGTGCCGCGACAACTTTTGCGCCCATCATCTTCATGCGTGCCACATTTGGTGCTTGACGAGCGATATCTACTTCGCCCATGTAGACAACGCATTCAAGCCCTTTTAACGCGCAGACTGTAGCGGTAGCAACACCGTGTTGGCCGGCACCCGTTTCAGCGATGATTCGCTTCTTTCCTAACCGTTCAGCGAGTAGGATTTGTCCGACCGTATTGTTTATTTTATGTGCTCCTGTATGGTTAAGATCTTCGCGTTTTAAATAGATATTTACACCGTAGCGCTGTGAAAGGCGTTTTGCTAGGTATAACGGAGAAGGGCGTCCTACATAATCGTGTAATAATTCATTGAATTCTTGTTGGAAGCTTTCTTCCTGTATGATTTCAAGGTATTTCCCTTGGAGCTCTTCCACGTTAGGATAGAGCATTTCGGGAATATAGGCTCCTCCAAAAGGTCCGTAATAGCCTTTTTTATTTACTTGGTACTTATTCATAAACTATTCGATTCAGTGCTTTTTGTAGTTCTTTAATATTTTTTAATCCGGGCGTTATTTCAAATCTGGAATTTAGATCCAGGCCAATTAACCTATTGTCTGTGATCAGGCTTGCCGAACGAATATTTTCAGTTGACAATCCGCCGCTCAAAAAATACGGTGTGGATAGATTATAACCTTTTAATATTTCCCAGTCAAATGTCCGGCCAGTTCCCCCATACTGCTTACTTTCGGTATCGAAGAGAAAATAGTCTACGTGCGTGGAGTATTGTGTTAATTTCTCCCAATCGAAATCTTCGTGAATACCAAATGCTTTAATAACTTGAACGCCCATATGGCGGACTTGTTCACAAATTTCCGGGTTTTCCGCACCATGCAGCTGCACGAGCTGTAATCCTGCTTCCTTTATTTTTTTCTGAATCTCGGTTACCGTCTGGTTAACAAAGACGCCTACCTTTCGGATTGACGTCGGTATCTCTACCTCTGGCATTTGTTTAACGCATCGCTGTGACTGGTTATAGAAAATAAAACCAATGTAATCAATCGGTAGTTTTGCGAGCTCGCAAATGTTATCGGCATCTTTCATGCCACAGACTTTAATTTGTAAAGCCATGTTAGTTTTTTATTAATTTTTGGAAACTTGATAGCGCTTTCAACCCCATTAGTGAATCTTGTGCTTTAGCGTAACAATCACTAAAGCTCTTCTCGGGGTGTATCGTTTTTATCGCAAAAGCCGCGTTTGTAGACACGACTTTATTTTGAATATCGTTTCCCTCCCCATGGATTATTGTGTGGAATATCTTTGCCGCTTCTTCAACGGTATCGCCCCCGGCGAGCGAAGCTGCCTGAATGGGTTTGAGCTCAAGATCTTCCACTTTATAATACTTTTCTCCTTGATTGTCGATGATTTTGAAATCACCGGTTAAAGAAATTTCGTCGTAACCGTCTAAGGCGTGAATTATACTGTATTGTTTGTCGGTGCTTTGGTATAAATAATTATATAGTCTGGCAAGCTCTAAACTAAATACACCGACAGCCTGATACTTGGGGCTTGCTGGATTTGTTAATGGTCCCAACATATTAAAGAATGTTTTTACACCAAGTGCTCGGCGTATAGGTGCTACAGTTTTCATCGCAGGATGGAACAAAGGAGCATGAAGGAAACAAATATTTGTTTCGTCCAGCTGACGACGTAGCTCACTCACATTAGTGGTGAATTTGTATCCCAGATATTCCATTACGTTGGACGAGCCACAGCCAGAGGAAACGCCGACGTTACCATGTTTTGCAACCTGATAGCCTGCACCAGCAACTATGAACGATGCGAGTGTCGAAATGTTGAATGTATTTTTGCCATCGCCTCCTGTGCCGCATAAATCGATTAGATCATAACCCGGTAATTCGACTTTATTACACAGATCATACATTGCCTGCCGGAACCCGCTGAGTTCTTCCACCCGAATACTACGCATGCCGTAGATTGACATAAAGGCTGCAATCTGATGGGAATCGTATTTTCCTGTCGTAATATTTGTTAATATCTTATATGCTTCCTCTTGAGTAAATGTTTTGTATTCAAATAAATGTGCTAATATCTTCTTCATGACTTTGATGGACTAAAATAAAAAAGCTTGCCTAATTTAGGCAAGCCACTATTCTTTGAGATGAAAAAAATCAAGCAATAGGTTTTTGCCACAACATTAATTGTTGTGCCACCACCACGCTTTATTTTTCATTATTAAATTCATTATTTTTCTGTTAGTGACAAATTAACAATATTTATTACTTAGCTCCAAATATTTATCAAAAAATTAATAGGTTACGAAATGAGCGAGGTTGTTCCCTTTAGATACTAGTGTAAACGAACCGATCTTACCGTTTTCTAAATATACGGCAAGCATTAGCCGGTCGTTGTAGTAAAGGAAATACATTTTACTCGTCGGTTTGCCTTCCGGATCGATATCACGTTTGTCCCTACGAGAGAGCTTATCAAATGGGACGTAGTCGATCGTTTCTATATTTTTGGTTTGTAGATTTAAGCGTATTTCGTCGATACTCGCTTCCAAGTAATCATATTCTTCGTTCGTAAGTGATTTTTCGATTTGAACGTGTTTCGCTAGGATGACATCGGCTCTAGTTTCTGGGACTGCGATATCATTGAGAAACGCTTTCACAATGAGAACGTCATCTTTACTTGTTTGTTCTTGCTGCGCATTACTTGACGAAACGAGGAGAATTATCAGTGCAAGCGCGAATAGTATTTTGTTCATGTCATTCCTTTAAAAATAAGACACGAAAAATGTCCTAAGGATTAATTTGCTATTTTTTTAATAACAATTGCGGCCGGCGTACAGCAGGACAGCCTAATTTTTTTGCCTGTTTTTGGTAGATAATTATATAAAGTAGGCCCAGTGGGCGTGTGGAAGGCCGTTAAAAATAAAAAACGCCTTCGTGGGCGCTTTTTATTTTTTAATATTCGTCTTCGTTGAAAAAGAAGTCATCCTTTGTAGGATAGTCTGGCCAGATCTCTTCGATGTTTTCATAAGGCTCCCCATCATCTTCAAGTGCTTGAAGGTTTTCAATCACTTCAACAGGAGCGCCGGAACGAATAGCATAATCGATTAACTCATCTTTGGTTGCAGGCCATGGAGCATCTTCTAAATGAGATGCCAATTCTAGTGTCCAATACATACTCTAATTTATTTAAATTGCTATTTTCCGCAAAAATAACATAATTATTAAATAAAACAAGTCAAAACAATGTTATGAAATTGGTGTATTTTTAAATTGCTGGTTATAAGTTGTTTAAAATTATAATTTTTAAAAATCGGATCCCTTTTCCTTTAGTGGATCTAGGCGGGGAACGATCGATTTGATTGACGGGTTGGGATAATCGTCTTCAATCAGACCGTCGCGCATGCGAACGATGCGGTGAGCATGTTGTGCAATATCTTCTTCATGGGTAACCAAAATAATGGTATTGCCTTTTGTGTGGATATCTTCGAGTAAGCCCATGATCTCAATCGAAGTCTTCGTGTCGAGGTTTCCTGTAGGCTCATCGGCCAAAATAATAGAGGGGTCATTGATAAGTGCGCGTGCGACCGCGACGCGTTGCCGCTGACCACCAGACAGTTCGTTAGGACGGTGATCAACTCGGTTACCTAGGCCGACATTTTCTAATGCTATCATCGCACGTTTTCCGCGCGTGGCTTTGTTAAATCCAGCATAAATTAAAGGGAGTGCAACATTTTCCAGTGCCGTACTTTTGGGCAAGAGGTTGAATGTCTGAAACACGAATCCGATTTCTTTGTTGCGTACTTCGGCAAGTTCATCTTCGGTCATTTCCGAAACATTAATTCCGTTCAGTGTATAGGAACCACTCGTAGGGGTGTCAAGACAGCCTAAAAGATTCATTAATGTAGACTTTCCTGAACCTGAAGGGCCCATTAAGGCTACGAATTCTCCTTTTTTGATTTGCAGGGAAACGGATTTAAGGGCGTGAATTTTTTCAGAACCAATAATGTATTCTCTGCCAATATCTTCAATTTCTATTAAAAAGCTGTTGTCCATTTGATTGGGAATATAACTGCGATGAAGTTACAAAAATATTGCGAAAAGCTCTCTCCTTTCTAAATTCGTGTTTGCGTATATTAGTTATTTTTATCCCAAACTTCCTTCATGCGCAAAAAAACGGATCGCTCCAATGCAGTATTACTCTGTTTGTCATACTCTTTTACCTCTAGTGGGGAAAGTACTTTTACGTGTATCGTTCCCGGTTTGGAACCATGTTTTTTACCGTCGTCCCATAATATTTTCCATGCATCTTGGATCACAATAGGAAGGATCGGAATCTTGTTTTCTGTTGCTAAACGAAACGCTCCGGATTTGAACGGATGTAAATTCGGCGGAAATCCATCGTCGATCTTGCCTTCGGGAAAAATTACCACCGATTTGTTGTCTTGTAGGTGTTCACTAGCTTTTTTGTAGGCTCGGAATGAAGACATTTTACTGCCACGTTTCACAGGAATATCAATCGTTTTAAAGAATACCCGCGTCACTGGATTCTGCAGCAATTCCTCCTTACCCATAAATGATATTGGGGCATGGCAGAGGAAAGGTATAATTGCAATGTCGAGTAGTGAAGTGTGATTAGGGCAGAGCACATAAGTTTGATTCCAATCGATTGGTTGCTCGTATTCGACTTCAATTTTGAAGCCTACAAAAGAAAGGCTTCGTATGCATAGAAAGCGACGAATCGATGCAATCTTTTCGAAGTGCTTTACCGGGTTTTTCGCGAGAAAATATAATACGGGGAAGCAGCAGCAGAACACAATGAAAACGGATCCTAGGTATAACAACCGATGAAGATTCTTAAGTAGTTTTTTCATATAGGCATTCCAAATCGCGGTATCTTGGTTTGTGTTTGCGCGAATAAATTAAAAAAGGCATTACAAGCGAATAGCTTGTAATGCCTTGAAAATTATTTACTTAATTCGGCGTAATATTTGAAAAATGCAGGGATTGTTTGAATACCCATAAGGTAATTTTCGACACCATATTTTTCATTTGGAGAATGAAGGTTGTCACTATCGAGACCGAATCCTAACAAGACCGTTTTTACGTTTAATTCTTTTTCGAATAGCGCTACAATTGGAATGGAGCCTCCACCACGGGTAGGGATAGGTTTTTTTCCAAAAGCTTCTTCAAGCGCTTTCTCAGCCGCTTTGTATGCGATACTATCCGTTGGCGTTACAACAGGTTCGCCGCCATGATGCGGTGTTACTTTCACCGTAACATATTTTGGAGCAGTTTTCTCAAAGTGATTTTTGAAAAGTTCGGTAATTCGATGCGAATCTTGATTGGGAACCAGACGCATGGAGATCTTTGCAAAAGCGCTTGACGGTAATACCGTTTTAGCTCCTTCACCAATGTAACCTCCCCACATTCCATTAACTTCTAAAGTAGGGCGAATACCGGTGCGTTCAATTGTGGTATAGCCATCTTCGCCCCAAAGTTCCGCTACCCCTAAATCTTCTTTATACGTTTGAACGTCAAATGGCGCTTGGTTTAACGCCACGCGTTCTTTTTGACTTAGTTCGACCACATCATCATAAAAACCGGGAATCGCAATGTGATTGTTTTGGTCATGCAGCGAGGCGATTAGTTTTGCGAGTATCGTAGCGGGGTTTGCAACAGCCCCACCGTACACACCCGAATGTAGGTCTCGATTTGGTCCGGTTACTTCAACTTCGACGTATGAGAGCCCTCGTAAACCCGTTTCTAGCGATGGTTGTTCCAGGCTTATCATAGAGGTGTCCGAGATTACGATTACGTCATTTTTTAAACGCTCACGGTTTTCTTTAACGAACGTCCCTAGGTTTACTGAACCGACTTCTTCCTCACCTTCAATCATGAATTTAACGTTACAACTTAATGCGTCGTTAGCCGTCATATATTCGAAAGCTTTAACGTGCATATAAAACTGCCCTTTATCATCGGCCGCTCCGCGCGCATATATTTTACCTTCGCGAATTGTCGGTTCAAAGGGGGGGGTATCCCATAGTTCGAGGGGGTCGGCGGGTTGGACATCGTAATGCCCGTATATCAATACAGTCGGCAGGGTCGGATCGATTATTTTTTCACCATAAATAATCGGATTGCCAGCTGTTGGACATACCTCCACAATATCGGCCCCAGCAGATCTTAATTTTTCTGCAACAAAATCAGCAGTTTTGATGATATCGTTTTTGAATTGAGGATCTGCGCTCACGGACGGGAATCGTAGCAACGCGAATAACTCTTCTAAAAATCTATCCTTATTGGATTGGACATATTCTTGTATTGTTTGCATGTTGTTGTGTTTTTACAAAGCTACCAATTAAAATTTAATCTTCTCGGCAGCTTAATACGTGCTCGAATTGCGTTAACGCACAATTACCAAGGCGCAATAAATGTTAAATAGTGTTATATTGTTTCTATTTTGATTGATTATTTTTGTAGTTTAGTACTATACTACATGTTAACTTGATTTGACCCGAATAGACCAATGAATAAGATCCTTTTCGTATTATCCGTATGCCTATTTTTTGTGCAGCAGCACCTCAATGCTCAATCTTTAATAAAGGGCGAAGTCGTCGAAGGAGGCGATATAACAAAAAAGTTGTCGAATGCTTCAATTGTACTATTAAACGCAAAAGATTCGATCTTACTTGATTTTACAAGAGCAGATGAGAATGGAAAATTTTCAATAGCTATACCCGATACTACCGCGAGCTTATTAATTGTGACCTACCCTAAATTCGGAAGTTTCTATCAGGAATTTTCAGAGCCTGGAGACGTTAATATTGGCCAAATAGCTTTATCGAGTGTTGATCATTTAATCGAGGAGGTTATAGTTACGGGGAAAGTTCCTGTTGTGATAAAAGGCGATACGATCGAATATGACGCGTCTAGCTTTACTGTAGAAAAAAATGCGAAAGTGGAAGACCTGTTAAAAGTTTTACCTGGACTTTCGGTTGATGCTGACGGAAAAATTACTGCCCAAGGTAAGACAGTGGAGAAGGTATTGGTAGATGGCGAAGAGTTTTTCGGCGACGACCCTACCCTTGTTACACGAAATATCCGATCGGATATGGTTGATAAGGTACAGGTTTATGAAAAGAAATCAGAAGAGGCTGAGCGGACGGGAGTAGACGACGGTTCAAGGACACAAACAATCAATGTAACACTCAAAGAGGATGCAAAGAAGGGGATATTTGGGAAAGTAGAAGGGGCCGCGGGTAAAGACAAACAGGAAGACCGATATCTTGGAAAACTTGCTATAAATAAGTTTAATGGAAGTCAAAAAATTGGAGCTTTCTTCCTAGTGGCGAATGATGGTAATGTGGGACTGGACTGGGCCGAAGAAGAAAAATTTGGATTATCAGGTGATAATTTGCAGGTTTCCGAAGATGGAGGGGTATATTTTACCGGTGGATCGTGGGATGAATTCAGTAGGTGGGATGGACGGGGGAGTCCTAAAGCGCTAAATACCGGCTTTAACTTCAATGATAACTTAGATGATGGTAAACATAAAATAAATATTGGGTACAAATATGGTACCATTGAAAATCAGCTTGAGGAGGGGAATATTGCGCAAAATAATTTAGAAAGTGGACAGATAAATACGACGAATTCGACCGATCGTCATTCCGACCTGGAGAAACATCGTTTTAATGGCAAGTATGACTGGAAGATCGACTCATTGAGTACTATAACGTTTAAAGTCTCTGGTTCCACCGGAAAGCTAGAGGTCAATGAGAATACCTTCGCCTCGACGATGAACGCCGATATGGATCTTGTCAATACTAATCAGCGGGCACAAAGCACGACATCTGAAAATTCGAATGTTTCATACGACACGTACTATACCCGAAAATTTAAAAAAGCGGGACGATCGTTATCCTTACGTTTAGCGGGAAACCACACCGATGATGACGGGGAAAGTTTATTGCAATCGTTGACTTCTTTTTATGAGAGCGGTCAAGACTCTACTTCGACTACGATCGATCAACTAAAAGATATAAAGAGTAATTCCAATAATCTACGCACTTCGGCGACTTACACCGAACCATTGACAAAAGCTTTAAGCTCGTCGCTCGGCTATGAATATAATAACTCTCGCTCAAGCTCCTCGAACGACTCCTACAACCAAGACAATGACGGGAATTACACCGAATTCGATACGGAATTTAGTAATGATTTCGATTACCGGACGATTCGTAATGCGGTAAATTTAACGCTCAAATACAAAGTGGAGAAAATAGATGTAACCTTTAACAATTCGTTTCGCAATGACAATATGTTTCAAGAAAACAATTACGAGGGCATTTCTGTTAATAGGGACTTTTTCACATACAACCCGAATGTACGTATAACATATAATATTACGAAAAACAAATCGATTGGCGGGAATTACTCCAGATACAATAATTTACCTTCGCTTTCTCAAATACAGCCTTTGAAACAAAACACGGACCCGCTAAACATAATTATCGGTAACGAATCCTTAACACCGTCAAATACCGATAACTATAGTCTCTATTTTAACAATTATAATATGTTGAAAGGCTTTTATCTATATGTGAATGGGGGCTGGCGGCAAACGAGAAATTCAATTCAACAAAATGTCGATATTGATCCCCAAACGGGTGTGCGTTATTTGACATACCAAAACCTGGAGGATTATGTTGATAACAATGGCTGGGCATGGGCAGGAATGGGATTTGATTTAATAAAAAAGCACAAGATCAAAGGGAGCGTAGGTGTTAATGCAAATTATCGTAATAATTACAATTTTATCAATAGCGATCTAAATGAAAACACTAACTTCGATTATGGTTTTGATTTTAGCGTGCGAAAAAATACAACGAAGAATATCGATTTTAGATTGAGCTTTGTGCCGGGCTGGCGAAAAATCGAAACATCGCTACAGCCCGAATTTAACAGTTCAGGTTTTACATATCAATCGAGCTTATGGTACAGTTGGCATCTACCATTAAAAATTAGTCTTTACGGCGATCTTAGTTACGATTATGAAGCACCTACGAAAGCCTTTGACGAAAAATTTGAAAGGGTGTTGTTTAAACCGGGCATTTCGCGCAAATTTTTAAAAGATGAAAGTTTGGTCGTAGATTTTTATGTTAATGACATTTTTAATGAGAATGTCGGTTTTAGAAGATATCAATCAGGAAATATGATAACACAGAACACATACAACACGATTTCACGTTATTTCATGTTGAAGGTAAGTTGGGATTTTACAACGATGAAAGGAGGAGGGCAATAATGAGGTTTTATCACTATTTCGCGATGCTCATGTTAGTTTTGCTGGGTGTATCGGCAAAAGCGCAATATGCTTTTTTTCCGCAAGAAGGAACGATTGAGTATGACAAGACCGTTCACGTGAAAAATCTTTTGCAACGGTATATAGGAACTTTAAAGGATGATGATTTTACGAAAAAATACTATTCGGAGATTTTAGAAAAAGTAGAAGAAAAAACTGTGTTTAAGAAGAAATTATCCTTTCGAGGGGATGAAATGAGTCTAGAGAGCGTCGATAGCACCTATTCCCCGCTGGTGAATAATTTGTTGAATGGTGGGCTGCTGGATTCTCGTTCGGCGATATACCAGGATTTGAAAAAGGATCAAGTCATATCAAAATTTGATATCTCGGGTTCTACCGTTTTGATTCAAGATTCGCTCCTTGATGTGAAATGGAAGATTACAGACGAATATCGGGAAATTGCGGGTTATCAATGTAGAAGGGCTAATGGTGTTGTACTAGACTCCGTCTATGTGGTCGCTTTTTATACGGATCAGATTCCCATTTCTGTCGGACCGGGAACGATACATGGGCTTCCAGGAATGATTATGGGCCTTGTAATTCCGGAGCAGCATTATAATATTTACGCTAGTAAAGTAAGTGTAGCCGCGCCTGAGATAAAGGCTGTAACGGGTAAGAAAAAGGATAAGCCTATGACGCGCATAGAAGTGCGCCAAACGTTTAAGGATTTATTAGGTCGTTGGATGAATGATCGTCAATTTAACTTGTTTATTGCACCCATGTTCCTTTAGGGAGGGGGGACCAACAAAAAGGGGCTATCTGACGATAGCCCCTTTTTGTTGATTCAATATTAAAACTATTTTTTCTCGTCGTTTTTCTTAGCCGTTACTTCGTTACGAATTTCTTGAGCTAGTGTTTTGATGTCTTGTAAACCTTTACGTACACGCGTACCGGCAGCAGAATTACCATTGTTGTAGAACTTGTCAGCATCGGCTTCGATACCCGCAACTAAGCTTTTTAATTTGTTGTAATTTTCCATTTTTTAAATATATAATTTTAACTTCTATTAACTACTGTTCTAAGATATCATAAATATACAAAAACAACGAAGTAAAGCATAATTTTTGTATCTAAAACAATAAAAAAATGTTTTGTCGGCTTCTATTCGACGATATTGAGTTCTTCAATGATGTTTTGCGCATTCGCAAATTTGTCAATAATGAACAGTACGTAGCGGATATCGACCGATATAGTTCGTTGTAAAACTGGGTCAAAAATGACGTCTCCGGCCATCGCTTCAATGTTTCCGTCAAAGGCTAGGCCGATTAGTTCTCCGTTTCCATTTAATACAGGAGAACCGGAGTTACCACCAGTAATATCTTGATCACTTAGGAAATTTACAGGCATGTAACCGGCTTTGTCGGCATACCGTCCAAAATCATTTGCCTCGTATAGTTCTTTTAGACGCACAGGTAGATCAAATTCTTCGTCGCCAGGCTGGTATTTTGCAATCGTCCCTTTAAGTGTTGTGTAGTTGTTGACAACCGCATCGTTGCGTGGATCTTTGGGTAGTGCCCTGATTGTTCCGTATGTTAACCGTAGCGTGGAATTTGCGTCTGGGTAATATTTCTTTTTCGGATTTGCTTCTAACCTACCAGCAATGTATTTTCTGTATGCAGCTTGGTAATGATCGGCCAGTTCTTGTGATTCGGGTGTTGATTCACGGTATTTGTCCATTAAGGATTTTGAAATCAAGTATAAGGGATCTTGTTCAATGATGTCGACTGAAGGATTGTCCAAGTAGGCATTCAGCTGATCTAATGAAGTAAACATGCTTTTTGCAAATGCTGATTTTATAACTGTCTGAAAGTTGCCGTTATTGGCATCTGCTAACTCCTTAATGTACGGTGCGATGCGCCCCCCTTTTTCTGCGTAAAGTGACAATTCATCGGCTAGGACATCAATTTCTAGCGGGAGATATAAGTTCCCAAATTGCTCCTCTAACTGAGCAAGTAAGGTTGGGCGCATTTCCTCTCGTTTTGCTTGTGACGCATCATCATATTTCTTCAACGCTGCTCCTAAGCTATACGGCATTGCTGCGAAAGTGGATGAACGTAACATACCGATGAGATAATTGTCATGTCGTGCCTTTTGATTGGTTGCTTCATAGTAGGTGTTAATTGTTTTTAATACATCCCCATATTTGTCGCGATTTGCTTTTTTGTTTGCCCATTTTTGAAATTTAGTTTCCTCTTTTCGTTTTGTGCGCGCCGTCTGATGCTTTGTTAATGCATCGATCATTCCTTGGCGGTTCTTCCAATAGTTGGCCACACCTGAATAGGTAGAAGCGTAATTTAATTTTACAGCTTGATTTTGGTCCATGTGTTTTTTCATCGCGTCCATTCCAACTTTGGAGGCTTCAACCCACGCGGGATACGCGAAGTTTACATTTTGATCAATACCGGCTGCCGGCATCCAGCGATTAGTGCGGCCGGGGTAACCAAGAATCATCGAGAAGTCTCCCTCTTGAAACCCTTTAATGCTTATTGGTAGTGAATATTTAGGTTTTAACGGTACGTTACCAGTCGAGTAGTCCGCAGGGTTTCCGTCTTTATCTCCGTAAACACGAAATATTGAAAAATCTCCCGTATGACGCGGCCATTCCCAATTGTCCGTATCTCCACCAAACTTGCCGATGCTGTTGGGAGGCGTACCAACTAACCTTACGTCCGTATAATCTTCGTAAACAAAGTAGTAATATTCATTTCCATTGTAGAATGATTTTACCGATACAGTGTATTTACCGCCTTCGCTATTTTCTTGTTCTATTTTTGCGATTTCTTGATTGACGATTTTTTCGCGTTCCCTTTCTGTCATCTGATCATTCACGAGTCCAAGAATACGTTTGGAGACGTCATCCATACGTACGAAAAAACGTACATAAAGGGATTTGGGTTTTAATTCTTCTTGCAGGGATTTTGCCCAAAAACCATTCGTCAAATGGTCGTTCTCAGGTGTGGATAGTTCGGCAATAGCGCCATAACCGCAGTGATGGTTCGTGAATACTAAGCCCTGCCCCGACACAATCTCGGCGGTACAGCCACCATTAAATTGGACTATAGCATCTTTTAATGAAGAATTATTAATGCTATAGATTTCTTCTGCCGTTAATTGGAGGCCCTTTTTCTGCATATCGGCTTCGTTTAGGCGCTTAATATGCATTAGGAACCACATACCTTCGTCGGCAAACGTGGTCATGCTCAGAATACTCAGGAGCATACAAATAAATATTTTTTTCATAATCAACGAAATTTTATAGAGCAAAGTTGATTTAAATCCTCCTTAATTCAAAATTAAACCGGATTTACTTCACTCTGATGTATTCGAACGGTGCCGATAGGATATAAAATTATTGGCGTTCAGTCTTTTTTTTCAGTGCCGGCTTGTCGTTCAACAACAGAAAAATTGCAATATGAAGTGGATGGTTTTCTTTATCTTTGCCTCATATGGCATCGTTCGAAGATTTTAAGTTAAATAAGCAATTGCAAGATGCAATTGCAGAAGCTGGATACAAGGAACCGACTGAAATCCAGCAGAGAGCAATAATGCCTATATTGGCCGGTCAAGATATAATGGGGGTTGCTCAAACTGGAACCGGAAAGACGGCTGCATTCGTGTTGCCGATGTTAATGAAACTTAAGTATGCACAAGGGAATGATCCTCGCGCGCTTATTTTATCGCCAACGCGTGAATTGGCGATGCAGATTGATGAGCATATTCGTTTGTTTTCGGTTTATCTAGACCTACGTACCGTATTGTTATATGGTGGTTTAGGGCCAAAGACCCAGAAGGAACAACTTGCTAAAGGTTGTGATATTATCGTTACCACTCCGGGGCGTTTTCTGGATTTATACTTAGAAGGTGATATAATCACAAAATCATTGAAGGTACTGGTCATGGATGAGGCGGACAAGATGATGGATATGGGGTTTATTAGTAAAATTCATCGTATTCTGGAGGTGGTACCACGTAAGCGCCAAAACTTACTTTTTTCTGCAACGATGGGAGAACTGGTTCGCAAAATTGCAGGTGATTTTCTTGCATTTCCTACCGTCATCGAAGTTACCGAACAAGCAACGCCAGCGACAACGGTAACGCAGTCGCTATACGATGTGCCGAACATGAAAAGTAAGTTAAATCTCTTACAACATCTCTTGAAGAATGATGAGTCATTCCATCGGGTCATGGTTTTTTGCAAAACGAAAACTGTGGCTGATAATGTATTTCATTACCTCGCACGCAAACATGGTGAGGAGCAGGTTCGGGTTATCCATGCTAATAAGGGACAGAATACCAGAATCAATTCAATCAATGCTTTTAAAGAAGGTAATATTCGTATTTTAGTCGCAACCGATGTCGCTGCGCGAGGGCTTGATGTCTCTAATGTGAGTCATGTGATTAATTTTGACGTGCCGATTGTCATTGAAGATTATGTGCACCGCATTGGTCGTACTGGAAGGGCGCGGAACATTGGTGACGCCATAACGTTTTGTAACCCGGGTGAACAATATTATATTCGGAAAATCGAAAAGTTAATTCGGCAGCCGATCCCAATACTGGAGGTGCCTGAAGGCGTATTTATGGAGCCGACTGGTTTTGAGGAACGTCAACAAATAGCGCGTGATATCGACGCGCAAATTCGAAAAGAGAACCCCGATTTTAAAGGGGCTTTCCACGAAAAGAAACATCCGAGAAAAGCTAAGTCGAACGTCGGTACTTCGAAGAAAGGCGCCACTGGCATTAAGAGGAAAGGTAAGGCGTTCAAAAAGCGATAGTTAATGAAAGTTACACCATTAAATATTACGTTGGCTTGTGTGTTGACTTGGATTATCTCCGAATGGGGGAATGGACAGCTGAATTTATCCGCATGGGGCGTCGTACTCTTGGTGCTGTTGTTAATTGTTGTGGACATTCTTTTTAGGATGATGTTTAAAGAAAATGGAAAATTATGGATGGGTGAGATTGGGTTTATCCTAGTGACATGCATTCTGTTATTGATAATAAAAATTGTATAGTGTATATGAAAAAAGCGGAAATAAAATTGAATGTTACCTTAGACGAACAGAATATTCCAGAGTCTATCGATTGGACTTCAACTGACGGTGAGACTTCTGATCAGATGCCTGCAAAAGCTATGTTTCTAGCACTTTGGGACGCGCAGTATAAAAATTCGTTGCGTATAGATCTATGGACAAAAGATATGCCTTACGATGAGATGAAGCGATTCTTTTACGAAACTTTACAAACCCTTGGAGACACTTTTGAAAGAGCATCTGGCGGTGACGAGATGGCTGGAAAGTTGATTGGAGACCTTCGTGATTACTGTGCCCATTTCGCTGAAAAAATGGAAGTGATCGAAGAGGGAACAAACTAAGTTATTCTAATCTTTATTTAATCGGATTTTATGAATTATTTTTTAGTCAAATCTGAACCATTCAAATATAGCTGGGAACAGTTCAATGAAGACGGTCAAACATTTTGGGACGGAGTCAGGAATTACCAGGCGAGAAACAATTTAAAGGCAATGAAAGTAGGTGACCTAGTGCTTTTTTACCATAGTAACGAAGGTAAAGAAGTTGTCGGACTTGCTAAGGTTGTAAAGGAGTTTTATCAAGATCCGACCACGGATGATGAGCGCTGGGTTGTTGTTGACCTAGCGCCCGTTGAAACGTTTAAAAAGCCTGTGACGCTCGAGATGGTAAAGGCTGATGATTTTTTACAAGATGTGGCATTAGTTCGTCAAGGTAGATTATCGGTCATGCCCTTAAAAGTAGAAGAGTTTGATCGTATTGTTGCATTAGGGAACGAAGAATAAAAATAGGAGTTCGACTCCTGTTTTTATTAACCTTTTTGCGCAACTTTTAGCAGGTTTTGAATGCTAATCGCATGTTCCGCACTAAGTTTTCCTCCTAATATTAGTCGAAGTTCACGGCGTTGGGAAGCTTTTTCAAAAAGTTCTTTTTCAAGATCCGTTTCCGGCATAAGCATGGGGACTTTTGTAGGAACGTTTTCTTTGTCGATGGCGACAAAGGTATAATACGCCTCATTCGATTTGTCTCGTGTGCCTTTTGGTAGATTTTGTGCGAAGATCTCCATTCGTACCTCCATGGAGGTAGAAAAGGCTCGGGTGACTTGTGCTTGTATGGTCACCACTTCACCGATTTTGATTGATCTTTTAAAGGATACGTTATCAACAGAAACTGTTACCACGGGGCTGTTTGAATGTTTTTGTGCCGCCATCGCGGCACAAATATCCATCCAATATAAAAGTCTACCGCCCATTAAATTCCCGAAAGTATTTGTGTCGTTAGGAAGCACGAGTTCGTTCATTTCCGTATAGGATTCCTTTGCAAATTTCTTATCCATAAGTTTCTAATTGTTGTTCGATAATTTCAAAAGAACGGAGTACTGTCGTCGGCTGGAAGTCGAGTTCCTGCCGTGATTTTGTCAAAATAAATCCTGTCTTTGGCGGCCGGTTGTCGGCTTGTCCGATTGCCTCCGCCGAAATTGCCGTAATTAATTTAGTGTCCAAAGCCCAGAATTGTGCAACTTGCCGAACAAATTCTAGTATACTAAATAATTGATTTCCTGATATATGAAATATACCTTGACCATTTTTATCTACGGATAAGAGACAAGCATCTGCTAAGTCGTCCACCCACGTAGGCATTCGCCACTGGTCGTCCACCACAGAAATTGACTCTCCAGCACTTAACTTATTTTTTGCCCAAAGCACGATATTTGATCTATTTTTGTCGGCAATGACTCCGTAAACAAGTATCGTTCGAAGTATGGCGTGTCGGCACCCCGACTGGATAATGCGCAGCTCGGCCTCAAGCTTGCTACGTCCGTAGGCATTGCACGGGTTCGTCGCATCGTCTTCCCGATAGGGGCCATTATGACCATCAAATACAAAATCGGTGGAAATAAAAGTAAGGTGACATCCCTGTTTCTTGCAGTATTGCGCTATTATCTCTGTCGTAAGGACATTCACAAGTTCACAGTTTTCTGGGTTATTTTCACACGACTCGACGCTCGTTATTGCTGCCGTATGTATAATGTGGCTTGGTTTAAAGCTTTCGAGTATGCCGGTAAGGGCATCAAGCTCGGCAATATCTATTTGTTGAAAATTGTCCGCTGGAAGGTCCGGATTTCGGTTTTCACTTTTCGATATGCCTAATACCGATACTCTCGGTTTATTCGCTAATTTTTCGATTAGTTTATGTCCAAGAAATCCATTAGATCCGGTTATTAGTATACGCATGTCTTGGGTGATCAATTTGTCCATATAAAATCCATTTTGGGTTGTTCCATCGACCTATCGATTACTTTTATTTCTAATTCTATGATTGCCCGCAATGATTCGTAGTCGATTTTCTCCGGATCGTCACCCGGCCTGTGGTAATCTTCGTGTCCGCCAGTATGGAAAAAGAGCACCGGTATGTCCTTTTTATAGAATGAAGTTTGGTCTGATCCACCGTTTCCGTCCTTACTGACGAAGAACTTTATATCACTTGTTAGGCCCTCAAAAATTGCCGGAAATTTCGAACTGGTACCGTGTCCAATTATCGCTAATCCATTTTTAGGGTTATAGCGTCCAATCATGTCCATGTTTAACATCCAATGTATGTTTTCTACTAGCACTGTTGGATGTTCTGTGAAATATTTGGAACCAAGTAGGCCTAATTCTTCCGCGCCGAAGGCAATAAATAGGAGATTGAATTTTTCTGTTAGATTATTGCTCGAATAGTGGCGAGCGAGTTCCAGAAGCCCCGCAACTCCCGAAGCATTGTCATCAGCACCATTGTGAATTTGTCCGACACCTAGTGAATCGAGTGAGCTGCCTTGATATCCTTGGCCTAAATGGTCGTAGTGTGCACCGATAACAATTGTGTGAGGAGCACCATTATCGATCAGGCCGATAATATTGTCAGACTGACGGATACTATCTTTTACCGCCACGCGTGTGACCTTAGCAACAAAGGACTGCCTATACCCATTTTCTCCTTTGGGCTGAAGTGCATATTCTTGAAATTTATCCTCAATATACTTAGCGGCCTTGTTGACTTCTTTAGATCCCGTACCACGGCCTTTCATCTTGTCGGAAGCAAGAGTAAAAATATGCTTTCTTAATTGCTCTGTGCTGACTTGTGCGTGCGCAGGTTTTACCAAATAAAGGATTGTAAAAGCTAATAACAGGCCGCTGCGTAGAAAAGAATATTGTTCCATATCATCAAAGATACAAATCAAAGGGATTATAAATGCGTAATAGAACACATGACGTGAAGTTTTAATCTTCGAGTATTTCGCTATTGACGCTTTCCTTCTCAATATGTTCCTCTTTGAAGTAACGGCGTTGGAATAACAGTATTAATACCACACCGACTGATATTGCTGAATCCGCTACGTTGAATACTGGTCGGAAGAATAAAAAGTGTTCACCACCCCATATCGGGAGCCATTCCGGAAAATTACCTTCAATCAAAGGGAAATAGAGCATATCAACTACCTTACCATGGAAAAACGAAGCATACCCTCCATCGGACGGAAATAATATGGCCTGTTGGTAGAATGTACTTTCACTGAAGATCAAGCCGTAAAAAGTTGAATCTATGATGTTTCCGGTTGCACCTGCAAATATGAGTGCAACGTTCATGATGAATCCGCGATGGTATTTGTTTTTGACCATAAAATGTAGGCCATAGCCAATTCCAGCAACCGCTATAATTCGAAATAATGTTAAGAATAATTTACCAAATTCGCCACCGAACTCCATTCCGTAAGCCATGCCATTATTTTCAATGAAATGGATTAGAACTTTGTTGCCTATAACATTGAAATCTTGACCGATGGTCATATTGAGTTTGACCCAAAACTTAGAAATCTGATCGATCAGTAAGATGATCGTTATTAGCAGGACAGGTTTGGTATATGCTTTCATATAGTAAAAAAATGAGCTGGTCTCAAACTTGTTTTTCTGAGACCAGCCCATTTAAAGTGGTTTTGTTTCTAATTAATATTGTTTGTTTTTTGCCTCAATACTTAAGGTGGTATGCGGTACCGCCTTCAAGCGTTCTTTTTGAATCAATTTTCCCGTCTCGCGGCAAATGCCATAAGTTTTGTTTTCGATTCGCACGAGGGCAGCATCAAGGTTATCAATAAACTTCTTTTGGCGAGCAGCTAGCTGATTTACTTGCTCTTTTTCTAAAGTTGCCGATCCATCTTCCAGTGTTTTGTATGTTCCAGCGGTGTCGTCGGTACCATTGGCATCACTGTTACTTAATGTAGAAGTTAGAGCAGCCAACTCTTCTTTGGCAACGCGAATTTTTTCTAATATGATATTTTTGAATTCTTGCAACTCAGCGTCACTATAACGTGTTTTTTGTTTATTTGTTTCCATAATTAAATTTTCTCAATTAATACCTTTAGTTCGTTGCTGTCAATCTCTATTACATCTAAATCATCTGGCAAATCGTTTTTGAAGTCTATAGAATCCGCTAGAATTTCCGTGCAAATATACGACAAATTATGATTTATAGCTTCTTGTATGTCAGTATTTTGAGATAATGTGACTATTATCTTATCGGTAACCTCAAAACCTTTGTCTTTGCGCAGATTTTGAATTCTATTCACTAATTCTCTCGCCAAACCTTCTTTTTTCAAGTCTGCGGAGATGTTTATATCTAGGGCTACGGTTAGGTTACCTAGATTAGCGACCTGCCAACCAGTAACGTCTTCGGCGATAATTTCAACATCTTGTGGGGTTATCAGGTGGCCTGTGACTAACATGAAATTGCCCTCTTTTTCTAGGGTATCAATGTCCACGTCGTTCAGCGTTTGGATAGCCGCAGAAACGATTTTCATATCTTTCCCCACCTTTGCGCCCAATGCTTTAAAATTTGGTTTAATCTTCTTTTTGATGATACCGGTCGTATCGCTAATGAACTCAATATGTTTTATGTTTGTCTCCGATAAAATCAACTCTTGAACAGTCTCTACCTTTGATTGAAACGAACTATCAAGTACCGGAACCAAAATCTTGTTTAGTGGCTGACGAACATTTATACCTGTCTTTTTGCGCAAGGAAAGTGTAAGTGAAGAAATATCTTGAGCCAATCCCATTCTTTCTTCTAAACTTTTGTCGACCAGTTTGCTATCATAAACTGGAAAGTCAGCAAGATGTACCGATTCAAAGGGTTCTTTTCCCGTTTGCGAATTCAGGTCTAAGTATAACCGATCAGAGAAGAATGGTGATATTGGTGATATAAGTTTCGCTATGGTACTTAAACATGTATATAAGGTTTGATAGGCAGAAATTTTATCAATACTATAGTCTCCTTTCCAGAATCTGCGGCGTGATAAACGAACATACCAGTTACTCAAGTGTTCATCGACAAAATTTTGGATTGCGCGCGATGCCTTGGTTGGCTCATAATCTTCGTAGTAGGTGTCCACCTCTTGTGTTAAGCTGTTCAACAGCGAAATTATCCAACGGTCGATTTCTGGACGTTCGTCAACTTCTGGCTCCGCATAATTAAAGTTGTCGATGTTCGCATATAGCGCGAAGAAAGCGTATGTATTATACAATGTGCCGAAAAATTTGCGTCGTACTTCATCGAGCCCTGCCTCGTTAAATTTCAAATTGTCCCAGGGGGCCGCGTTACTGATCATGTACCAGCGTGTAACGTCTGCACTATATTTTTCGATCGTAGCAAATGGATCCACGCCATTACCCAAGCGTTTAGACATTTTATTTCCGTTCTTGTCTAATACGAGTCCGTTGGAAACGACATTTTTGAAGGCAACGGATCCCTGAAACATCGTCGATATCGCGTGAAGTGTGAAGAACCATCCTCTTGTTTGGTCAACCCCCTCGGCGATAAAATCTGCGGGAAATGCTTCTTTGTATCCGTCTTTAAACGGTGCTTGTTCGCCACGTGCTAACTTCTCGTGATCCAAGCCCCACTGTGCGTACGGCATCGCACCAGAATCGAACCAAACATCAATTAAATCCGGTTCCCGAAACATTTTTTGACCGTTCGGCGAAACAAGTATAATATTATCTACGTACGGACGGTGCAAGTCGAAGGAATCTGTGTCGAAATTTTCGAGGTACGCTTGGTTTACCTTTTTCTCTTGATCGCTCAATGCCTCAGCAGAAACGGAATGCTCCAAAAGTGCGCGTAATTCAGGAAGAGATCCAACACAGACTTCTTCATTTTCGTCCTCCGAGCGCCATATTGGCAGCGGCGTACCCCAATAGCGCGAGCGAGATAAATTCCAATCGACTAAGTTTTCAAGCCAATTTCCAAAACGTCCAGACCCCGTAGTTTCCGGTTTCCAGTTAATTGTTCGGTTGAGTTCGACCAACTTTTCCTTGACTGCAGTCGTGCGGATAAACCAACTGTCCAATGGGTAGTAGAGGACGGGTTTGTCTGTTCGCCAACAATGTGGGTAGGTATGTTCATATTTTTTAACGTCAAACGCTTTGTTCTCCTCTTTCAATTTAATGGCAATAAGCACATCGGTACCTTTAAACTCTTTGTCTTCTCGTTCCAGGTCACTATAATATTCTTCCTTTACAAAACGACCAGCGAAATCGGAAATCTCGTTAATAAAACGACCTGTGCGATCCACGGTGGGTACCTCTTTACCATTTTCATCACGTACGAGGATTCCTGGTATGCCATTTTCTTTACACACCCGAAAGTCATCTGCTCCGTAGGTCGGTGCAGCATGTACGATTCCTGTTCCGTCTTCAGTGGTAACAAAATCTCCCGGAATTATACGAAATGCTTTTTCTTGAAGCTCTTCATTTGTGATATATGGAAGAAGCTGCTCATAGCGCAGGCCTACAAGTTGTTCACCTTTGATTGAAGCGACGAGCTCCCAGGGGACTATTTTGTTGCCGACATTGAAGTCTTGGAAAGAAGCGTTTTCGCCAGCAGCTTTAAAATGTTTGCTGATTAGGTTTTTTGCAAGTACAACTGATACAGGTGCTCCTGTATATTGGTTGAACGTTTTAACTTTTACATATTCAATGTTTTTACCAACGACGAGCGCAGTATTACTTGGAAGGGTCCATGGCGTAGTTGTCCAGGCAATAAAAACAACGTCTTCAGCGTCAGATTCGAGCAAGATGTCCAATGCCGGGTGGATTTGCGTTTTATCGAGGCGAAATTCCGCAACGATCGTTGTATCTTTCACATCCTTATACGTGCCAGGTTGGTTTAGCTCATGCGAACTTAGCCCGGTGCCTGCAGCAGGTGAATAAGGTTGAATAGTATATCCCTTATACAGGAGATCTTTTTTATATAGCTCTTTAAGTAAATACCAAAGCGTTTCGATGTATTCGGTGCGGTAGGTGACATATGGACTCTCTAGGTCGACCCAATAGCCCATTTTTTGCGTAAGGTCATTCCACACATTCGTGTATTTCATTACTTCTTTTCGGCACGCATCGTTGTAGTCCTTGACAGAAATCTTTTTACCAATATCTTCTTTCGTGATACCGAGCATTTTTTCAACAGCGAGCTCGATAGGAAGACCATGGGTATCCCATCCACCTTTACGTTTAACCTGAAAACCCTTAAGTGTTTTATAGCGGCAGAAGATATCTTTGATGGAACGACCCATCACGTGGTGGATCCCTGGCATTCCATTTGCCGAAGGAGGCCCCTCGTAGAACGAATATGGTTTACTCGTAGGGCGATTGGTAATACTTTTTTCGAAGATGTTATTTGCTTCCCAACTTGTTAAAATTTCCTTACCTATTTCTGGTAGATTTAACTGTTTATATTCCTTGTACATCCGGATTTCCTCTGTTTTATTAAGGTCGCTAATTTAACGATTTTATCTTTAACAAAGAATAAGGAAAATCGATTGATTTTTGATTCTAAGAAACGGGGTAGACTCCGCCAAATGCGGTTAAAAATTATGGGGCATTTTTTTATGAGTCGGGGATTTTCGGGCGGTAGGTGTGGGGTAAAGGTTAAAAAAAGAAGGAAATGAGATCCTTCTTTTTTTTGTCGTTTATTATGTTGCAAATGAGCTGCCGCATCCGCAAGTGCTCGATGCATTCGGATTGTTGAAAGTGAATCCGCGAGCTTCTAAGCCGTTTTTAAAATCAATCTCCATGCCGGCCAAATAGAGACCGTGAGCTTTGTTCATGAACAGACGAATGCCTTCAAGTTCATATTCCGTGTCACCGTCTTTCTTTTGATCGAAACCTAATATATAACTCATACCCGAGCAACCACCACCTTCGACACCTACGCGTAAACCGAAGTCGTTGCTAATTTCTTGTTGATCAATTAATTTTCTTAGCTCGTTCACAGCTCCTGCGGTTAATGTTACTGGAGCAACTGCTGTTGTGCTTTCTATACCCATCTTACTTTATTTAAAACCTGTTAGATATTACAAATTTACGTTTTTTTAACGATAATAATCGATGAACATAATTTTTGACATTGGAGTGAAAAAAATATTCGGTTAGTCCCCCTGCCTGGAGCTCGTCGATAGAATGGGAGTTTTATGTAGGGAAATGGGGTGAATCGACATAGGTCAACCTTTTATTTAACATATGTATTGCTTAGCTTGCTGGAGAGATCCTCTGGTACACTATTGCTTGTGGAGAATCTAGATGAAGGCTGGCTGGTAGAGGAAATGAGGCCCGTTTTTCGAAAAGATTCCGGTTTGATTGACGTGTTTTTGTTTGATTTATACTATCTTTGCGTCGAAATTAGAAAATTAATAGCATATACTTCTTAATTATAAAATAATGGAAAGAGATCAGGTCGTTTTTAATCTAATTTCTGATGAGTTGAAACGTCAGGAAGAAGGAATTGAGTTAATCGCTTCAGAGAACTTCGTGAGTAAACAAGTGATGGAGGCGGCAGGTTCTGTGTTGACTAATAAGTACGCTGAAGGTTTGCCGGGAAAACGCTATTATGGCGGTTGCGAAGTCGTCGATGAAATTGAGACAATTGCAATTGATCGCGCAAAAAAACTATTCGGTGCTCAATGGGTTAATGTTCAGCCGCACTCGGGTGCGCAAGCGAACGCAGCCGTTTTTTTAGCAATCTTAAAACCTGGCGATAAGATTTTAGGATTCGACCTATCACATGGAGGACATTTAACGCATGGTTCTCCTGCGAATTTCTCTGGTAAATTATACCAACCTTTTTTCTATGGTGTAAAAGAAGATACAGGTCTTATTGACTACGAAAAGCTTGAAGAGGTTGCGCGTCAGGAGAAACCAAAAGTTATAATCTGCGGTGCCTCTGCTTATTCGCGTGACTGGGATTATGCGCGAATTCGTAAGGTGGCCGACGAAATTAACGCTTTGGTTGTCGCTGATATCTCTCATCCGGCAGGTTTGATCGCTCGCGGTTTGTTAAATGATCCACTTCCACATTGTCATATCGTTACTACAACGACGCACAAAACGTTGCGTGGTCCACGTGGAGGAATGATTATGGTTGGTCAGGATTTCGAGAATCCTTGGGGCATTAAAACGGCTAAAGGTGAAATCCGTACGATTACCCAGCTGTTAGATCTAGCTGTTTTTCCAGGTACGCAAGGTGGCCCTTTAGAGCACACGATAGCGGCAAAAGCGATTGCATACGGCGAGGCGCTTTCAGATGAGTATTTAACTTACATTCAGCAGGTTAAATCGAACGCTTCTGTGTTAGCGCAGTTTTTTGTAGAGAAGGATTATAAAATTATTTCTGGGGGTACGGACAACCACTTAATGTTGGTTGACTTGCGTAACAAAGATATTTCAGGTAAAGAAGCTGAAGCGGTGTTAGGTAAGGCTGGAATTACAACGAATAAAAACATGGTTCCTTTTGATACGCGTTCACCATTCGTGACCTCTGGAGTTCGGTTTGGTACAGCAGCAATAACATCAAGAGGTGTTAAAGAAATCGAAACCCTTCAAATCGGCGAGTTAATTGACGAAGCATTGAAGAGTCGCGCTGATGATGCAGCGCTAGCAAAAATTCACGATAAAGTACGTTCATTAATGGCTGATTTTCCGTTGTACAAATAAAAATAACACTAAATATTATCTCACAAAGGGCCCTTCATTTAAATTGTTGGGCCCTTTGGTGTAACAGGAATGTGACTAAATGTGAATAAATGTTAAAAATCATTGCGTAAATTTGATTATTCGTAATTTTTAACGTGATTTGGAATATTAAATCAACTAAAAGGGAACGCCTATTGAAAACTATACTCTTAAAATATAATTCAAACTAAATCTAGGAGATTTGTTATGAAAATGCAAAAAGAAAAGAGTGATCTTGAACTAATTCAAGCGTATATAGCGGGGAATGAGAGTGGTGTTGAGGAATTGTTGAACAGATACAAGTCAAAAATATATACCTCCATTTACCTGCAAGTAAAAGACGAGTATCTCGCAGAAGATATTTTTCAAGAGACGTTTATAAAAGTCATAAAAACGTTAAAAGCCGGTCGTTATAATGATGAGGGGAAGTTTCTCCCTTGGGTAATTCGAATTGCACAGAATATGGTTATTGATCATTTTCGTAGGCAGAAAAGAAACCCGACGGTAGTAAGTAGCGAGGGGTATGACATTTTTGGTGTATTGGAATTTGCCGATGAAAGTCAAGAGTCGAAGTTAATGATCAACCAACGAGACGTTGATTTGCGTAAAATTATTCAACGTTTGCCCGATGATCAGAAAGAAGTGTTGATTATGCGTCATTTTTGTGAAATGAGTTTTAAAGATATCGCCGATATTACTGGTGTAAGTATAAATACCGCGCTCGGGAGAATGCGGTACGCTTTAAATAACTTACGTAAAATGATTGAGGAGCATAACCTGATGCTAAACATAAGTTAGGATATACTTAAGATTCAAAATATTAGACCATTCTCGAATTGAGGATGGTTTTTTATTGTCATGAAAAATTGTCAGAACAAAACGATATTAACTCTTGGTAACTGCCAAAATGAATGCAATTTCGTATCTTCAAGCGCTAAATAAGGTACTGGACCAGAAATTGAACTGCAGCCTTATGTAAATTAGAACGAAAAACACAAACATATGTATTGGATTATATTTATTGGTATTGCATTGGTAAGTTGGATTGTGCAAGCGAGATTCAAAAGCAAATTTAAGACTTATTCTGAAATACCGTTAACATCGGGTTTATCCGGTGCGGAAATAGCGCAAAAAATGCTACATGAAAATGGTATTAATGATGTTGACGTATTGGTGGCTGAGCAGGGACAACTTTCGGATCATTATAATCCGGGGAACAAAACGGTTAATTTAAGCCCCGAAGTTTATCACGGTCGCAGTGTTGCTGCCGCGGCAGTTGCCGCACACGAATGTGGGCATGCCGTTCAACATGCAACAGCATACGGCTGGCTTTCTTTCCGTTCAGCTATGGTTCCGGTTGTTAGTGTCGCGTCTCGATTAACCTCATGGGTGTTGATAGCTGGGGTGATCATGATGTTTGCCGCCGAAAGTCCAATATTACTAGCCATCGGTGTAGGGGCATTGTTTTTGACAACGTTATTTTCATTCATCACGCTTCCCGTAGAATTTGATGCGTCAAATCGGGCGTTAGCGTGGTTAAATACCGCGCAGGTTACGCATTCAGTTGAGGAGCATGATGGAGCTAAGGATGCTTTAAAATGGGCTGCAATGACCTATGTCGTCGCTGCGTTATCGGCATTGGTCACCCTGTTATACTATGCCTCTTTGCTCTTCGGGCGTAGAGACTAAATTTTTGAAGAGATATTGAATATTAATGCGGCAAGATACTTTGCCGCATTTTTTATGGGGACAAAGGTGTGGTAGCTTTCAGCACTATTTTGTACATTTGTCACTTAGCATAATTTTAGACGAAAAACAAACATGTTTCAGAATTTACAAGATAAACTGGATAGAGCCTTTAAAGTATTAAAAGGACAGGGAAGTATCACTGAAATAAACGTCGCCGAGACGATGAAAGAGATTCGCAAGGTACTTTTAGATGCCGACGTGAATTATAAAACAGCCAAAGCATTTACAGATGATGTTAAACAAAAGGCGCTGGGTCAAAATGTATTAACAAGCATATCACCAGGTCAGTTGTTAACCAAAATCATGAATGATGAGTTGACGCAATTGATGGGAGGGACGGTTACTGAACTTGATATAAGTAGTAATCCAACGATTATTTTAATTGCCGGGCTGAATGGTGCAGGTAAGACGACCTTTTCGGGGAAATTAGCAAATTATTTACGGGAGAGTAAGGGCAAAAAGCCATTATTGGTAGCTGGAGACGTCTATCGTCCGGCAGCCGTCGACCAGTTAGAGGTCCTTGCTGGGCAAGTTAACGTTCCGGTGTATGTAAATAGGGATTCCTCAGATCCAATCGCAATTGCGAGAGAAGGTGTCGAACAAGCTAAGCGTGATGGTAATAATGTAGTTATCATTGATACCGCGGGTCGTTTGGCAATTGACGAGGCATTAATGAAGGAGATTACTGCTGTTCGAGATGCCACACAGCCAAATGAAATTTTGTTTGTCGTCGATTCAATGACAGGGCAAGATGCGGTAAATACCGCAAAGACGTTCAATGATCGCTTAGATTTTACAGGAGTAGTGTTGACCAAATTAGACGGTGATACTCGTGGTGGAGCGGCATTATCGATTAAGTCGGTCGTTAATAAACCGATTAAGTTCATTGGTACGGGCGAGAAGATGGAAGCGCTCGACGTATTCCATCCGGATCGTATGGCTTCTCGTATTCTTGGAATGGGAGATGTCGTGTCTTTAGTCGAACGAGCGCAACAACAATTTGATGAAAAAGAAGCGGCGGAACTTCAAAAGAAGATACGTAAAAATAAGTTTGATTTTAATGACTTTAAATCCCAAATTCAGCAAATTAAGAAAATGGGTAATATGAAAGATTTGATGGGGATGATTCCTGGGGTTGGAAAAGCGATGAAAGATGTCGAGATCGACGATAATGCTTTTAAGCCGATTGAGGCAATCATTGATTCGATGACACCATTTGAGCGTGAGAATCCGGATGCAATAGATACAAAGCGACGGTCGCGTATTGCCAAAGGCTCCGGAACCGACATGAATGAGGTGAATAAGTTGATGAAACAATTTGCTGATATGCGAAAAGTAATGAAACAAATGTCGAACCCTGCAATGGCTGCAAAAATGATGCGAGGGATGCCAAAAGCACCAGGACGTCCATTTTAATCGAATTTCGACGTAGTGAAAGAAAAGGGAGGCAATTAGTCTCCCTTTTCTTTCTTGTAGTCATGTTAACCGTATTCACGAGGGCTATAAAGCGATGTTGTTTTAAATCAGTAAGATACCGAGCTCCCGTTTTGGGATGTCCAGTTAATATCCGTATATATTTTATATGGTAATACTTATTTTTATTGGTATTATTTAGTAATTTTGCATTATGGATGACCCTGCGCAGCTTTCGGAATACGGCAAAATATTGCTTGTAGGAATAATAGGAGTTCTATTGACTTGTGCGACGATCCTTTTGGCAAAGATCCTCTCCCCAAAGAAACCTAGTCCTGGAAAGATGAGTACTTACGAATGTGGTGAAGAAACCACAGGAAGTGCTTGGATCCAAATCAATCCTCGTTTTTACGTGATCGCGCTCGTATTTCTATTATTCGACGTTGAGTTAATATTTGTATTTCCGTGGGCTACTGTTTTTGGTAATGCGGCGTTAAATGCAGCTGATTCTCGTTGGGGCTGGTTTACGCTGGCCGAGATGGGTATATTTATAGGTGTTTTGGTGATGGGGCTAGTGTATGTTTGGAAACGAGGTGATATTTCTTGGATTAAGCCAACATACAAAGTGCCCGAAATTTTGGTCGGAATTCCTAATTCTGCCTATGATGCGTTGAACCAGAAGGACTACACTGTCCGTGATTACCGAGCAAGTGCTAAATCACTGGACAATCAGATTGTAGAAAAAGCGGTCGTAACGTCGTCCCCTGGATTTAGACCCAAATTTAAAAAAGCAAATTCCTAATCTCATGAGTACAAGTCAACATCAGACACAAAGTGGCGGAGTTATCGTCGCTAAAATGGACGATTTACTAAACTGGGCGCGTTTATCTTCGATGTGGCCCGTAAGCTTCGGTATCGCATGTTGTGCTATTGAAATGATGGGGGCGATGGCCTCCACTTATGACTTGGATCGGTTGGGCGTGTTTCCACGCCCCTCACCTCGGCAGTCCGATGTGATGATAATTGCTGGAACAGTGACCTTTAAAATGGCTGATCGAATTAAAAGGTTGTACGAGCAAATGCCAGAGCCCAAATATGTGATTTCGATGGGCTCTTGCTCGAATTGTGGAGGACCTTACTGGCAACATGGGTATCATGTTGTAAAAGGTGTAGATAAGGTCATTCCTGTAGATGTGTATGTTCAAGGGTGTCCTCCTCGTCCTGAGGCATTGATAGGCGCCTTTTTGGAATTACAAAAGAAAATTGAATCCGAAAGTATTTTACGGGACCAGTTTTTTATAGAAAAAGCTTAATATATTTTAAAAACATTATGATAAAAGACTTTTATGGTGAGTTGCAATTAGGGATTCTTGGTGGCGGTCAATTAGGACGAATGGTTATCCAAGAAGCTATTAATTACAATGTGAATGTGCACATATTGGATCCCGATAAAAATGCACCATGCCGTAAATTATGTAATCGCTTTGAATGCGGTTCACTTAACGATTTTGACACCGTGTACAATTTCGGGAAAGATCTCGATATGATTACCATTGAGATAGAAAAAGTTAACGTCGATGCACTTGAGAAATTAGAGAACGAAGGCGTGTTAGTATACCCACAATCGCGTGTTATACGTTTGATTCAAGATAAGGGTATGCAGAAACAATTCTTTAAACAAAACGATATTCCAACGGCTGCCTTTCAATTGATTTCTAGTAAGGAGAATCTTAAAGAAATCAATATCCAGCTGCCATATATTCAGAAATTGCGTAGAGATGGATATGACGGTAAAGGTGTCCTGCGTATTAATGATGTAAAGGATCTTGAGCGGGCTTTTAATGAACCATCGCTAGTCGAAGAATTGGTAGATTTTGAGAAGGAAATTGCAGTGATTGTTGCGCGGAATAATCATGGTGACATCGAAACGTTTCCTTTGGTGGAAATGGAATTTAATACAGACGCAAATTTAGTTGAATTTTTAATATCTCCATCTACGCTTTCGATTGATATTCAGACAGGAGCGGAGGAAATTGCGAAGAAGATCGCTGATGATTTGCAAATTGTAGGTTTGTTAGCCGTGGAGATGTTTTTGACAAAGGATGGCCAAATTCTGGTAAATGAACTTGCTCCACGCCCTCATAATAGTGGCCACCATACCATCGAGGCAAATATAACATCACAATTTGCACAACATTTGCGTGCAATATTTAACTTACCACTCGGCTCGACAGCAACATCGACCAATGCCGTGATGGTTAATCTACTGGGGGAACTAGATTATGAAGGGTTGGCAAAATATGACGGAGTAGAAGAGGTGCTTGGCGTCGAAGGTGTATATGTGCATCTTTATGGTAAAAAATATACGAAACCATTTCGAAAAATGGGACATGTATGCGTTATAAACAATGACCGGCAAGCGGCGATTAAAACTGCACGTTGGGTCCAAGAAACACTTAAGGTAAAGGCATGAAAGATACAGGAACGGCATTGGTTGGTATAATAATGGGTAGTAAGTCCGATTTACCAGTGATGCGAGATGCGATTGACATTCTGAAAAAGCTCGAAGTAAATATTGAAGTCTCTATCGTTTCCGCGCATCGGACGCCGGATCGTATGTATGACTACGCAAAATCCGCGGCAAATCGTGGGTTAAAGGTAATCATTGCGGGAGCGGGAGGAGCCGCCCACTTGCCAGGCATGATTGCTTCTATCACGCAACTCCCGGTAATTGGTGTGCCGGTAAAGTCATCCAATTCAATTGATGGCTGGGACTCAGTTCTTTCCATATTACAGATGCCAAATGGTATTCCCGTAGCGACAGTTGCGCTAAACGCTGCAAAGAATGCTGGAATACTAGCGGCGCAAATTTTAGCGACTTCCGACGAAAATCTTACACAGCGCGTAATAGAATTTAAAGAAGAACTACGTTCCGCTGTCGAAAAGAATGCGGCCGAAGTCGAACGCATGAAATTCTAATAACATCCTATGGGCCGTAAAGACATAAAAAAGAGAGCAATCGGAAGACTGCTCTCTTTTCATGTTCGCTGATGATATTATTTAGTGATATAGTTTTGGACGTAATCGAAACTCTTCTTTAAGCTTTCGAATTTATTTGGAAGATAGATATCGTCCTGTTCAACCATGGCATATTCTAGTCCTGCCTTTTCTGCGTATTGCGCAATATTTATATAGTCTATTGCGCCGGTTCCCACCTCTGTATAGCGTATTTTAGCGAAAATGCTATCAAGCGGTGCTTCGTCATAAGCTTCACCAATAATTGGTGAAGTGAATTTCTTATCCATATCTTTTAAGTGCCATAGCTTAAAGCGCCCTGGATATTTTTCAAAATAGGACTGTGCATTTAATCCGGCTTTTTCAATCCAATAGATATCGAGTTCAAAGTCTACTAAGTCCGGTTCGGTGAAAGCGATTAATATATCAAGTCCTTTTGTACCGTTTGCAAAGTTTCTAAATTCCCAAAAATGATTATGGTATGCGATTTTGATACCAGCTTTTTTCGCCATCTCACCCACTTTATTGAGTTGTTCAGCTGCATATTGATAATCTTCAACTTTTAAGTTGTTCAGGTCATCCATCCCCATCACCGGTGCAATTACATATTTTTGATCTAATTGATGCGCTATCTCAATATATTTTTCAAGATTTTCGCTTTTTGTGTATTTTGAACTAAGGTATTTAGACATATCATAATGACCGCTGTGGGTTTTTATATTATTGTCGTTTAAAACTTTTTTGAGTTCAGCAATGGAGAGTCCCCAATATGTACCAGCCTGGGCGTCGACCCCGAAGGTTTCCACATGCTTGTAACCAATTGTTCCTATAGTTTTTAATGTTGTTATCGGATCTGCATTGACGATATCACGAATAGAATATAGTTGAAGTCCTAAGTTGTCGAAAGGGCCGTTTCCGATCTTTGATTCGCAAGAATTCAAATATGGTGTTAAGAATGCAGCGGATAACCCCAGTCCTGCCTGCCTCAAGAATTTTCTTCTACTGTTTTGCATGTGTTGTTTACATTGGTGACTTAAAATGTAAGATATGGAAAAATCTGAAATGAAAAAAGGATTCTTTTTAGAATCCTTTTTTCATTTCAGATAATATGTTGAAAATCTTTAGACAGTCATGATGTCTTTCTCTTTCAATTCTGATAACGCATCTACTTTTACTATATAGGCATCAGTATGTTTTTGTACTTCAGCTTCCCCCGCTTTAATCTCGTCCTCAGAAATACCGTCATTTTTTAACTTTTTAATTGACTCATTAGCATCTTTACGAATATTTCGAACGGCGATCCTTCCTTTTTCAGTTTCTTCTTTTACTTTTTTAACAAGGTCGCGTCGTCTCTCTTCGGTTAAAGGTGGGATTGCTAATCGTATGATTAAACCGTCATTTTGAGGGTTCAGTCCTAAGTTAGAATCAATGATAGCCTTTTCAATAGCTCCCAATGTGTTTTTTTCCCACGGTTGAATAACGATGGTTCTTGCATCGGTAGTGTTGATATTACTCACTTGAGAAAGGGGAGTCATACTGCCATAATAATCGATAGAGACACCGTCCAACATTGAGGGCGTTGCCTTCCCCGCTCTGATTTTCGTCAACTCAGATTCTGTATGAGTCAATGCTTTAGTCATTTTCTCTTTGCAGTCATCAAGTTCTAAGGAGATTAGTTCATTCATATTATTTATATTTCTTGTGCAATAGCTTAGCGAACAACCGTACCAACGTGGGTACCATCTGCTAATTTTTTTAGATTCCCTGGTTTATTCATATCGAAAACAACTATTGGTAAATTGTTTTCTTGGCATAAAGTAAATGCCGTCATGTCCATTACATTTAAACCTTTTTCATATACCTCTTGAAAAGAGATCGTATCGTAACGTTTTGCGGAAGGGTCTTTTTCAGGGTCTGCGGTATATATTCCGTCTACACGTGTACCCTTTAATACCGCATCTGCATTGATCTCTATAGCCCGTAAAGAAGCCGCCGTATCGGTTGTGAAATAAGGGTTACCCGTTCCTGCTCCAAAGATGACTATTCTTCCTTTTTCAAGGTGTCGAACTGCCCGTCTACGAATAAATGGTTCGCATATTTGTTCCATTTTGATAGCAGTTAACAACCGAGTTTTAATACCAACCTTTTCGATCGCATCTTGTAATGCCATGCTATTGATAACCGTTGCTAACATCCCCATATAGTCTGCTTGCACACGATCCATTCCAGACTTTTCAGCACTTAGGCCGCGATAGATATTTCCACCTCCGATTACAATTGCAATTTCTAGACCTTGGCTATGAATTTCTTTAATGTCGTTAGCGTATTGCATCACCCGATTGATGTCGATGCCATAGCTTTGATCGCCCATTAGAGCTTCACCACTGAGTTTTAGTAAGATACGTTTATATTTCATGATTGTTTTTTTGGAGCATTTCCAAAAGCCAAAGATAAAACATTTTTTCTTCGCATTAACTATAATCTAAGCTTTTTTCGTGGACTGTATTACTTCTTGATAATAGGATTCATATAACGGGAGAATTCGTACGAGGTCAAAATCTTTTGCCCGTTTGTATGCCGAGTTTTTAAAGGTGGATAGCCGATCGTCGTCTTCAAGAATTTTTAATGCGTTTTTTGACATCTCCTCGATATCCCCAATGCTACTTAAATAGCCACTTATACCGTGTTGGTTTAGTTCGGGTAGCCCGCCAACGTTACTCGAAACTACAGGGACATGGCAAGCCATTGCCTCGAGTGCAGCGAGACCAAAGCTCTCCGAGGATGAGGGCATTAGAAATAAATCGGATACAGATAAAATTTCTTCAATTGCGTCCTGTTTTCCCAAGAATCGTACATCGTGACTAATCCCCAAATGACGTGCTAGCTCTTCGGTCTCGCGGCGTTCGGGACCATCTCCGACCATAAGCAACTTGCTTGGAAGCGCATCATTTATTTTTTTGAAAATACTAATAACATCCTTTGTGTTTTTTACTTTTCGGAAGTTGGATGTATGCGTGATGATTCGCTCATTACCTGGCGCAATTGCTTTTTTGAAATGTTCTTTGTTATTATTGTGAAAACGGGAAAAATCAATGAAATTTGGAATGACGCGAATATCTTTTTGAATGTCAAAAAACTCTAGTGTTTGTGCTTTCAGGCTTTCTGAAACAGTCGTTACTCCGTCGGACTGATTAATTGAAAAAGTCACAACTGGACTAAAGCTTTTGTCTTTTCCAACAAGTGTAATATCGGTGCCATGTAAAGTAGTCACAACGGGAATATGTATGCCGTGGGTTGCTAGGATTTGTTTAGCGAGATAGGCCACCGACGCGTGCGGAATTGCGTAATGTACATGTAGAAGATCTAGCTTTTCAAATTTGACAACGTCCACCATTTTACTAGCTAATGCTGATTCATAAGGAGAGAAGTCAAAAAGTGGGTATTGTGCAACGGCAACCTCATGATAATAAAGGTTTTCGGAAAAGAAATCCAATCGCGCCGGTTGCGAATAGGTAATAAAATGGATTTCGTGGCCATTCGAAGCCAACGCTTTTCCAAGTTCTGTCGCTACGACACCACTTCCTCCAAAAGTAGGATAACAGACGATTCCAATTTTCATATTTTTATTTTTTGACCTTTATGTTTTTAGGTGTTGTGCGAAATGTGAGCGTGAACACTATTATATAGTAATGAGTCCAGTGCATATGTTGAACCTTTTCTAAGGTATTCAATTGTACGCCCGATTAATTTTCGGTAAATATAAGCATGCTTATATAATTGTTTTGCAATAATTTTGTTTGGAATAATCTTAAATTTGCCACTATGTTTTTGAACAAAGATCTAATTTATCCAGAATTGCATTTCAAGACATCTCGTTCGGGGGGAGCGGGGGGGCAGCATGTGAATAAAGTTGAATCGAAAGTTTCACTTTTTTGGAATGTTTGGGATTCAGCATTTTTCACTCAGCCACAGAAGGATGTCATTTTAAGAAAGTTATCGAATCGTATTACTAACGAAGGAGTTTTACAGCTAGATGCATCCGCCGACCGGAGTCAGTTGAAGAATAAGCAGATTGTGGTGGGACGATTTTTCAACTTGTTAGAACAGGCACTCGAGCCTGAGAAGTTACGAAAGGCAACCAAAGTCCCTCGGTCTGTTATATTAAGACGCCTAGACCGAAAGAAAAAGCAGTCTCATAAAAAGCAGTCTAGACGTAATCGATTTGATATAGAATAGCTTGTTTTTCTTCCCTAAAGGTTTTCAATTAACTATTTTTTAATACCTGAATTTCTTGTTGTAATGTCTTTATTTTAGATAACAGATTCTGTGCTACTTCAATGCCGGGGAAATTCATCTCTAACTCATAATGCCAGCTGGTAAATTGTTCCAATGGGAGTAGTTCTTCTTCCATGACATACATTTCGCCCTTATCTATAACAAGCGCAATAAGTCCGTATTCAGATAGTTTTTCGACGAAATTGATTTCTATTTGATGTGACCTACAAAAGTCTACGATTCGTATCATCTGTGTTTCCATTTTACTATTTTCTTAGTTCTACAAGCCTTTGTATTAGTGTTTTTTCTTCATCCGTCAATGCGACCGGCAATTGTGCTTGAAGTTTGACCAACAAGTCTCCGAATTGTCCTTCTTTTTTGTAGAGCGGAAAACCTTTTCCTTTTAGGCGAATCACCGTCTCATTTTTTGTTTCGGGTTTTACTTTGACTTTTATTTTTCCGCCAAACGTATTTATTAATATCTCCCCGCCGAGTAACATCGAGTATAGATCAACTGGTATATCGGCATAGAGATCGTTTCCTTTACGCGTAAACTTAGCGTCGGGGAGAATATGTACCGCGATATATAGATCACCTGCAGGTCCACCGTTAATACCAGGCGTACCTTGACCTGCTAGACGAATCCGTTGCCGATCTGCGATTCCTGCAGGTATTGTAATCCGTATGTTTTTACCGTTTATATTGAATGTTTCTTGATGCGTCGAATATGCTGCTTGGAGTGTGAGCTCTAGATTCGCATTTATATCATTTCCTCTAAATTTTGGCTGGTGGCCGCCACCTCGTCGACTTCCGAACATCTGCTCGAAAAAGTCAGAAAACTGTTCCTCATCATAGTTTCCCGAATAACCATAATCTTGGGATTCAAATGGTGAGTATCCATCGTTATTCGCGTTGCGTGATCCTTGCTGAAAAGTGTCCCCATTTTTCCAATTTTCCCCGTATTGGTCATATTTTTTTCGTTTTTCCGTGTCCGTCAGGACTTCATTAGCTTCATTAATTTCTTGAAATTTTTGTTTGGCTATTTCATCATTCGGGTTGATGTCTGGGTGGTATTTTCGTGCTAGTTTACGGTACGCTTTTTTTATTTCTGCGAGGCTTGCTTTCTTGTCCACCCCAAGTATAGTGTAATAGTCTACGAATGCCATTTTGAATCTATTTTAATTGATTAACAAATTAATGTTGGTATTGTTCTGGTGGTCAGTGTTCATCAAGGTGGAGACTCGGTACGAGTTGTAGTAGGCTACAACGGGTGTAACACTTTGGTGAAAAATAGCCGTGTCGGACCATGCCGTAGGTGGCTATTAGTTTAGCCGCGATCTTTCGCTGATTTTAAAATACAAGGCCTCTTTAAAATTCGAAAGAGGCCTTGTTAAAATTAGTGTAGCTGGAAGGCATTAATTTTACTGTCCTTTCTGCGTTATTCTTTGTTGCTGTCTACTCTTAAACGCTGGTCTCTGTTTGCAACTTCCCACGCTGTGTGGAAGACGAGTTTAGCTCTTTTAACCATCATTGAAAAATTGATTTTGTCCACGGTATCCTCTGGTGTATGGTAGTGTGGATGTAACCCCGAGAAGTAAAATATTACTGGAATTTTATGTTTCGCTAAGTTGTACTGGTCCGAACGGTAGTAAATACGCATCGGATCTTTAGGATCGTCATACATGTAATCCAGTTCCATCTTCGTGTAGCTATCGTTGGCTTGACGATTGATTGCATAAAGCTCAGAGCTCAATTTGTCGGAACCTATTACGTGAATATAATTGTGATTTCCTTCAAGATGTTTGTCGTCTATTCGGCCAATCATATCAAGATTGAGACAGGTTACGGTGTTTTCTAAGGGGAATACCGGGTTTTCGGAGTAGAATTGCGAACCTAATAAACCTTTTTCTTCTGCAGCAAAGCCAATAAATAGTATGCTCCGGCGTGGACCCTTCCCATCTTTTTTTGCTTGCGAAAATACTTTGGCAAGTTCTAACACACCAACCGTTCCCGAGCCATTATCATCTGCTCCAGGGAAGATTGTACCGTCGGGTAAAATACCGTCGTGATCATAATGACCGGAGATGATAACGATCTCATCTTTAAGGTCTGTTCCAGGCAATAATCCTAGGACATTTGGATCTGAAAAGTTTTCTTTAACAACACCCATTTGCGCATTCAATGCCGCATTAATGGCAAACGTTTTAGGCGCTTTTTTTTGTTCGCTTATCGACGTGTTGTTTGCTGATAATATCTTGTCAGCAACGTTTTCCGAGATATTTACTACCGGTGCACTTAAATTAGTAGCTGGCGGCCCATCCTCTTTTTGGTCAATCTCAAAACGACCTTGAGTTATTCTGCTACCGAATCGTGAAATCGTTGATGCAACTGCGCTTGACGTTGACAGGATTAATTTTGGATTCTTTTTTACTAGTTCTTGCAGCCTTTTGACACGGCTTGTCGACCATTCGGACAGTTTTTTTGTACCTGTTAGGACTGAATTACCAGAAACGTCCATGGGTTCGCCTTCGTTGATTAAGAGTACGATTTTATTTTCAATGTCAATATTCGCAAGATCATTATGCTTTTCATCTTGAATACCATAGCCGATAAATATTATTTCCTGTGTCTGGAAATCAGTGACTTGGTTGTCGCCCAGAACATAAAAATCGCGGCCATTTTTATATTCTTGATCGTTGATTGAAAAGTTCCTAACGCTATATGTTTTACGAATTAACGATAAGGGCTGAAAATAGCTACCATCGACAGGGGCTTGTAGACCCAACGTTTCAAAATTATCTGCAATGTAGCGAGCAGCCTTTTTCCCACCCTCTTGTCCGGTACCTCGTCCTTCAAATTCCTCGGAAGTTAGTGTTGTTAAATGTACCTTCGCAGCCTCTTCTGTGAGGAAGTTGGCATACTTTACTTGAACCGGATCCTGAGCGACAGCACACCCATAAAGTACCGGAATTAATAAAAGGGTTTTTAAGCAGTTTTTTATCATTGCAATTGTTTAGTTACAAGAAATTTTATTGACGCGGGTAGCATGACGGCCACCTTCAAATTCAGTTGTAAGAAAGGTTTTAACGATTTTCTTTGCTAATTCAATATCGATGAATCGCGCCGGTATACATATGACATTGGCGTCGTTATGCTGACGCGCTAATGCGGCTATTTCATTTTGCCAGGCGATTGCTGCGCGAATATCTTGGTGTTTATTGGCGGTTATTGCCACGCCGTTTGCACTTCCGCAAATTAGAATTCCAAGTTCGCTTTTTTTCTCCTCAACGCTTGAAGATACTGGGTGTGCGAAATCTGGGTAATCCACAGAATCAGCAGATGCGGGACCGAAATCGTCCACAGTATAGCCTTCTAATTTTAAAAAGTCAACGATAGCAACTTTGTATTCAAATCCTGCGTGATCACTCCCTATTGCAATTTTCTTTGCCATTTTTATTTCGTTTTAATTTTTATAAAATTCTTTTTCCGCTTCTAACTTCCTTTTTTTAACATTCGCAGAAACTGTAATACTTAATTCATACAGGATAAACATTGGTGCACTTACCGTGAGTAACGTAATTACATCCGCAGTTGGCGTGATAATAGCAGCAATAATTAAGATGATTACGGCAGCATAACGTCGACTGGCGCGCATAAACTCTGGAGTCATAAGTCCTAATTTCGACATGATGAACACAATTATTGGCAATAGGAATACAACCCCACATCCGAGCGTTAGGGTTGCAATAGTCGAAAGATACGAGTCGATTGTAATTTGGTTCGTGATTTCCACGCTTAGCGAAATGTTCGCCAGAAAGTTAACCGAAAGCGGTACTACAATATAGTAACCGAAAAGGGCACCTAGGATAAAAAGAACGGTTGCATAAAGTACGAACCCACGGGCAGAGCGACGCTCGATATCAGTGAGCGCGGGTTTGATGAATAGCCATACCTCGAATAGGAGGTAGGGGAACCCCATTGCGACAGCCATTATTAAACAGGAGTTTATCTGTAACATGAATTGGCCCGCTAGTTCCGTATTGATGATGTTGAATGGAATTTTTTCTACGCAAAATCCCTCTAGACTTAATAGGTCTCCAACCTTACACATCATGCGATATGTCCAGAAGTCTAGGTTCTTCGGGCCCATGATGATTTGGTTGAATACAAAGTCGTAAAAAGTAAAAGATAATACCGCAAAGACAACAATTGCGAGTACTGACCGTATAATATGCCACCGAAGCACCTCTATATGGTCAAAAAAAGACATCTCTGACTCGATTGATTTTCCCTTATCTTTTATAGCTTGAATTAGTTCGTTGGATTTAGACATTTTAATTTTATATTTCCGGACCGAAACAAAAATACCATTCTTATTGGTAAGAATGGTATTTTATCCCTATGTAAAAGAAATTTTTCAATTTTCTTCTTCTGGATATTCTGTAAGGTCAAAAGACTCCATGAATTTCGTGGTAAAGTTCCCTGCTCTAAAGTTTGGATCACTCATTAAACGCATATGCAAGGGAATAGTCGTTTTTACTCCTTCAATGACAAACTCACTCAATGCACGTTCCATCGTGTCGATGGCTTCTTCTCGAGTTTGCGCAACGCAAATGAGTTTAGCGATCATGGAATCGTAGTTCGGCGGAATAGTATACCCCGCGTATACGTGGGTATCTACTCGAACACCATGACCACCAGGTGAATGGAAATTTGTGATTTTACCTGGAGAAGGACGGAAATTATTGAACGGATCTTCCGCATTTATACGACATTCAATCGCATGCATGGACGGTTCGTAATTTTTACCCGAAATAGGAATTCCTGCAGCAACTTTAATCTGTTCCTTAATTAAATCAAAGTTTATAACCTCTTCAGTTACCGGGTGTTCTACTTGAATTCGGGTGTTCATTTCCATAAAGTAGAAGTTACGATGTTTGTCAACTAAGAATTCAATCGTACCAGCACCTTCATAATTAACTGCCTTTGCTCCTTTAATCGCTGCCTCACCCATTTTTCTGCGTAATTCAGGGGTGATAAACGGAGAAGGTGCCTCTTCAACTAATTTTTGATGACGTCGTTGAATGGAACAGTCTCGTTCGGAAAGATGACAAACTTTTCCATATTGATCACCAATTACTTGAATCTCGATATGGCGAGGTTCTTCTACATACTTTTCTAAGTAGATACCGTCATTACCAAATGCTGCCGCAGATTCTTGGCGCGCTGAGTCCCAGCTGTGTTGGAAGTCTTCGTCTTTCCATATAATCCGCATTCCGCGACCGCCACCACCGGCAGTAGCTTTAATTATAACTGGATATCCGATTTCCTGCGCTAATTTGATACCTGCCTTAACATCAGGAATCAAGCCTTGGGAACCAGGAACGGTGGGCACGCCTGCTGCTTTCATCGTTTCTTTTGCGGATGCTTTGTCACCCATGCGTTCAATTTGCGACGCAGTTGCTCCAATGAATTTGATGCCATAGTCGGCACAAATGGCCGAGAATTTTGAGTTTTCAGAAAGAAAACCATACCCTGGATGGATAGCATCGGCATTCGTTAATTCGGCTGCAGAAATTATATTTGGTATGCTTAAGTAGGAGTCTTTACTTGCCGGAGGACCGATACATACCGCTTCATCAGCGAATCGCACATGAAGACTATCTCGGTCGGCGGTTGAATAGACGGCTACACTCTTTATACCCATTTCGCGGCATGTACGAATGATACGGAGAGCGATCTCACCTCTATTTGCTATTAGTATTTTTTTGAACATAGATTATTAATGATATTACTTGCAATTGCTCGCGTAATTTTTTGCGGGCGTGCAATTCATGATGATTCTTGCGAATCATTGAATATGCTGACGATGGCGAATCTAGCTTGGATCGACTAAAAATAATGGTTGATCGAACTCAACAGGTTGTGCATCATTCACTAATATCTTTACGATTTTACCCGATACTTCAGATTCGATTTCGTTGAAAAGTTTCATTGCTTCAATTATACAAATAACTTTACCCTGTGTTATTTCATCACCGACGTTTGTAAAGTTTGGTTTTTCAGGACCAGCGGCGCGATAGAATGTACCGATCATTGGTGATTTAACCGTTATTAAATTAGATGATTCTGGAATTGGGGCTGTTGAAGTAGGTGTGCTTGATACTGTAGTCGGTGCTGGAGCAGCAGCTTGTTGTGTAGGTAAGCTAACAGGTGTAGGGATAGACGCTGTAACATACGTAGGCTCCTGGTTCGTCTTTATTGTGATTTTAAAGTCTTTTTCTTCAATAGCTACCTCATTTACTCCCGATTTGGCGATGAACTTTATTAGGTCTTGAATTTGTTTAATATCCATACTCATATCTCGTGTATTTTATTTTATTATAGTTTTTTGATGAATCGATAAAGTTAAGGAAATATTATGATTTTGTATATGCCCACTTTAGGTAGATAGAACCCCATGTGAAACCTCCCCCAAATGCGGCTAAGATTAGTTTATCGCCCTTTTTAAGTTTGTCTTCCCACTCCCATAAACATAACGGAATAGTACCGCTGGTGGTGTTCCCGTATTTATGAATATTTACCATTACTTTCTCCTCTGGTAAGCCAGCTCTTTCTGCCGTTGCATCAATAATACGCTTGTTTGCTTGATGAGGCACTAACCAGTTAACATCGTCCGAGCTTAAATTGTTTCTTTCCATAACCTCCACTGCTACGTTGGCCATATTTGTTACTGCGAATTTGAATACAGTGCGACCTTCTTGATAGGCATAGTGTAACCCCGCATCGACGGTAGCATGGCTTGCTGGATTCAGGGATCCGCCCCCTTTAATATTTAGATAAGGGCCACCTGATCCATCGGTTTTTAACACCGAATCCACGAATCCGTTACCTTCCTCATTTGGTTCCAAAAGTACGCAACCACAACCATCTCCGAAGAGGATACAAGTGTTACGGTCCTCATAATTAACAACAGACGACATTTTATCCGCACCGACAACTAAAACTTTTTTATGTTTTCCTGATTCTATAAATTGCGCGGCAGTCGTTAGGCCAAATAAAAAGCCTGAACATGCCGCTTGCAAGTCGTATCCCCAAGCGTTTTTAGCACCTATTTTTTCGGCAAGTATATTGGCCGTTGCCGGAAACAGCATGTCGGGTGTACTGGTACAGAAGATAATAAGTTCAATTTCATCAGCCGTGATCCCTCGTTTCTCTAAGAGCCCCTTGACGGCAGGAACAGCGAGGTCTGAAGTCGCCTTGCCTTCCCCTTTAAGTATTCGTCTTTCTTTGATACCTGTACGGCTAACAATCCACTCGTCATTGGTATCGACCATGGTTTCCAATTCTTGGTTTGTTAGTACATAGTCCGGTACATATCCATTTACCGCAGTGATTGCAGCATGTATTTTTGACATAAGTTATTAGTTGAAAACGGATCTGATTTTATCGATGAATTTTGATTCTATCATATCCTTTGAGTGTAAAACCATGTTTTTGATAGCCTCAGGGGTGGAGATTCCGTGACCAATAATAACTGGTGCGTTTACACCTAATATTGGCGTTCCTCCATAACGTTCATAGTTGAACCTATCAAAAAACTCATCCTTGAAACCCTTTTTCAATGTTGTGATATAGAATGATTCAGCGAGCTTTAAAACTATGTTACCCGTGAAACCATCACAAACGAATACATCGGCCGTGTCCGTGAATAGTTCACGACCTTCAACGTTACCAATGAAATTTATTTTAGTGTTTTCTTTAAGGAGAGGGTAGGTTGAGATTGTTAAGTTGTTTCCTTTTTCTTGTTCTTCGCCAATATTTAATAAACCAATTTTTGGTTTATTAATTCCATAAATGTATTCAGCGTAGATACTTCCTAGTATAGCAAATTGGTTTAACATTTCAGGCTTGCATTCTGAATTTGCCCCCACATCTAAGAGTATCCCAAATCCACTTTTTAACTTGGGTACATTTGTAGCGATTGCCGGGCGTATTATACCTGGAATTGTCTTGACACTAAACACTGATCCAACTAACATTGCTCCTGTATTTCCTGCGGAAGCAAATGAATCAATTTCTCCTTTTTTAAGTAAATCAAATCCTACAGCAATACTGGAATTTGGTTTTTGAGTAATCGCTTTAGTCGGATGATCATGCATGCTAATCACTTCTGGAGCATGTACATAATCAAATTTGTCAAGATCGACTCCTGCCTGCTTTAATCTTTCGGTCGTATCCTTTTGGTCGCCGATTAGGACGATCTTTTGATCTCCTTTTAGTATTTTCTGGGCTTCTATGGCTCCAGTTATCGTAGCGTTAGGTGCGTAATCACCACCAAGAACGTCCAAACCAATCTTCATTCGTTATTATTTTTATAATCAATAATACGCAAAAACATCCCAAATTAAAGTATAAAAATTGACTTTTACACGTATTTGGGATGTTTAATTTCTTTGATTGATGTCGTTAAACAGCAGCTGTGTTTTCAATAATCAACTTTCCGTTGTAGTATAAATTACCATCTACTGAGTATGCACGGTGAGGAGTATGAACTGCTCCAGTTTCAGTACAAACAGTTAAAGTAGGTTTTTCTGCTTTATAATGTGTTCTTCTTTTGTCTCTTCTCGATTTCGAAGTCTTACGCTTTGGATGTGCCATCTCGTATTTTTGTTTTAGTTATTTTTAATTTTCTTTAATATATCCCACCGTGGGTCAATTTTCGATTCTTCGTTGCTCTCAGTTGTATCGTCTGAGCTTATCTTTGCGAGCATCTCTGGATCACACGTGATATTGATCCCTTGCTCAACGCATCTGCTATAATAGGGTACGCGAACATTAATGTACTCATATAATAGCGTCGCGACATCGAATTCGTAATCCGTTTTTGATAATGTGATGACTTCTTCCGTTTCGCTGTCCCAATCTTCTTCTGTGAATTTTACTAACACTCTTTCCTTAAAATCGAGTGGTGAATCAAACTCTGCGAGACAAATGTCACATGTCAATTTTATTGTGCCCGTAATCTCAAAGATTACAATTAACATGTTCTCCTGCTTTTGTAACGCTACTTCCGCTTTTAGTTTTCCCTTTTTAACAAGAGAATGTTCAAAGCAGTCAAAGAACTTATCGTCAATATCAAATTCAAATTTGTGTTTCCCAGAAACAAGTCCTGAAAAAGGAATTCTATATTGTTTTAGATATTTTAAAACCTGCATTTGAGCCTGCAAAATTAATTATTATTTCAGTAAAAAGGAAACTTTTTGGAAATTTATTCTTGTTCGTCTCCGTAGTAGTATTTTCCCAGTTCGATTTTCTCCCTGTTATTCGCCATTCTCCATCGATTGGTGTCTCGTAGGGAGTACGCACAACCACAGTATTCTTGCATATAGAAGTTTTCTTTTTTGCTAATTTCCAACATACGTGAAGATCCACCTTTTTTGCGCCAATTATAGGTCCAGTATTCCATGTTGGGATAACGTGACGATGCGCGTAGTCCGCAGTCATTGATTTGCTCCATGTTTTTCCATCGTGAGATACCAAGTGAACTGGAAATAACATCGAAACCGTGCTCTGCCGCATATTCTGCCGTTTTTTCAAAACGCATATCGAAGCACATTGTACATCGGCTGCCTCTTTCAGGTTCGTTTTCCATGCCTTTGGCTAATTCAAACCAATGATCAACATCATAATCTGCATCGACAAATGGAATGTTATGTTTGTTTGCAAAACGAATGTTTTCCTCCTTTCGTAAGTCATATTCCTTACGCGGGTGGATGTTTGGATTGTAGAAGTAAATGGTAAATTGTATGTCAGATGCGATCAACGCTTCCATAACTTCCCCGGCGCATGGTGCGCAACAGGAATGTAACAGAAGTTTTTTTCCTTGATTAGGCAATTCTAATTTTTGCCTTTGTAATCCCGTGTTTTCCATATTAAATTAAAGTAGGAGGTCAAATACTCGCTCCACAGCATACATTGTTCTTACACTGCGTTACGACGTAACCATTATCCAATAGGTTCTGAGAATCTGATGCTTGCATACAAAGTTGAATATTGTTCTTGCCAATTCGTGTACGTGCGTATATTAATCCATCATATTCCAAATGCAATTTTACGGAATTTGTATGATTAAACAAAAATCCTCACGAGCGCTGTCGCAAGAATATAATTAAGCTCGTTTTATTTATTACTTTTGTAAAACAAGATGAAGATTATGTTTAAGGTTAATAATATAGTATATAAGGTTGTAGCGGTAATCGCATTGTTGGTTGGGTTTTACGCCTGTGAAGAAGATGATGCTGAGCCTAAATTAGATGTTAAGAAATTTTCCAGACTTTACGTGTCTTTTGAGGCATTCAATAGTTCTAATGCGGGCGTTTCCGACACAAACATTCGTATTATTTACCCGGCGGATTCGTCAGAATTCAAATATTCATTAGGAAATGTTTCAGAAGCTAGGGGAGGTGGAGTTATATATTTTAACCCATTCTTGAAAGGCTTGTTTCAAGCGAGTGCAAATTTACCGGGACTGGTTGATACCGCCGTTTACATTATGAATGTGGGGGAAAAGACAGGTATTTTGTCGAATACCGGAGCAATCCGAAATGAATTACTCTCTAATGTTCGCGGGCTGGCATATAATCGTGGCTATGACGAGATGTATATTGTTAATTCATCAAGTGGTAATCCTGGGATTTATGTTGTCGATCGCCCTAAAACGCGGAGCCAACCTCAAACGAGGCCGCTGAAAAAATTGAATGCACCAGGTATTGAAATGTGGGGCGCTGCTTATAATAGTGGTGAAGACCGGCTTTTTACTTCCAAGCTCGGACAAGATGCTGCAATTTATGTTTTTAAAGACTTAAGTACAAAAAAAGTGTCAGATGTCGATTCTACTGCCCGAATAGAGCCGTTTCAAACACTGTCCATCGCCGATGCTTCGAATTTGCGAGGTTTGTTTTTTGATTCGGTAAAAAATGTACTGGCGATAACGGATTTTGGCGACGGAACGACCGAAGGTACTGGGCGCATTCTCGTTTTTGATAATTTTACAAATACCGTAGGTACAGACGGAAATCACGCCATTACGCCCTCTCGCATTATTACAGGGGCAGCAACTGGACTAACGCAGCCTGTTGATGTCGCTATCGATACGCGGGAAACTGGTGTATACCTCTACGCTGCGGATCGGCAAGCGAAAAAGGTGTTTCGGTTTAAGCTTTCGGATGATGGAAATGTAGAACCGGATAAGGTGCTTCAGACCGGAAGCCAGATTCCTGTTGGTTTAGCATTAGATACACGTGATGATTCTACGTTGCCTCAATAAGATCCAATAAGAGCTGGACGTCGTCCCTTTTGTCGACATTGTCTATCTGATTATATGCGGCGATTAAATTTCGCAACACGCGTTTTATAATCGATAAATTATCGCACGGTTTCATGAATTCGTCACTTGCGGGTAAGCTTAGTTGATCAAGGAAAGCCTTAATGTCGCTTTTTCGCATAATTTGACCTCGGTTAAAAACATTGATATAAAAGAGGACTTCTTCGGGCGACTCGTCATTCATGTAAGCCAGCATAAAGTGTTTTGGAAGGTTGACTCCGTATACCGGGATGTCGAGCCGCTGTGCCACCAAACTATAGATACATGCTAACGATATTGGATTTCCTTTTCTGGTCTCAAGAACTTTGTTTATGAACGAATTTTGGGGTGCGTGATAGTCTGTGGTGTTTCCTGAAAGTCCAAACTCTCGAAAAAGCACATTGTTTAATAGCTTTATCTTATCCACCGGACTCATTTCATACATCAGATAATACCAAGTGTCTCGCCGGAGTTCCGCTAATTTTGCATGGATCTCTTCATCTGCTAAATTAGGGTATTGATAACGATTGATAATCAGTAAGCCCTCGAGCAGGTTTTCCTGATTGCTAATTTTCCAAAGTTGGAGATCTGTCTTTACTTCATTAAACTGGATTTTATGAACGATCTGTTCAATACGTCCTTGAAATAAAATGTCAAGCGATGCTTCCCAGGATTTTTCAAGCATAGGAATTACTTCTGGACCACAAGTGATCAATTTATCTTCAAGTTCCCGGTATATCTCGGTATCCGGATCGTCAAGTAAGGAGATTAGTGCTTTTAGTTCCCGCTCATTCATTGTTCGAAAATACAAAATTTTCGCATAATCGAGCGAAAGTACTTTGTAGTATTCGCTATGGGCGGAAAAGTGTATTTTTGCAATTATGCTGTACCACCTAGATTTAATCGGACATTTTCTTTCTGCGCATAGTCGTCATGGAACGCATTCCCCGTTTGTTTACAAATTAGCAAGTCAGGTGATCTATTCTAATAAATTCGACAGGGGCGAGGGGGAGATTGTGGTCGACTGCACGTGGAATGATCCACCCCGATACCTTGACTTAGTTAAAGATATCTTGGTCCACTTGGGCATCTATACATTAAAAGATCATGGCGCGGGTGGGGGGTACTGGGCCGATTTTAAGAAAGACCGCGAAACCGAGCTAATTAGTCGAATTGAAAATGGGCAGCTACTCGTGGTTCACGAACCTCATTTGGATCTGCCACAATGGAGAGCATTAACCAAGTATGATGGGGTTACTGTGTCCATCGATTTATTCCACTTTGGTTTAGTGCTCAAGCGCGCTGGGCAACGTAAGGAAAACTTTTCCCTTCGCTTTCCTTATTGGCGCTGTTGCCAAGGAAGATAGGATTAGCACCTGTATTCTTGTAGACTTAATATCAAGACTTTAAAATGCCTCACTGATACTTAAATAAAATCCTGACTGCCTTTTTTCTCCTGTGCGCTTTTCCCCCAAGGCATAATCAAGACGTATGGTACTATTATGTTCTAAACTGAAAAAATACCGTATGCCACCACCATAGCTAGGTACGAACCGACTATCATGCTGCTTAGAAAAGGTACTGCCAGTGCCCGCAAAACCGACGACCCCGAAACGTGACATAAATCGATAGCGCAACTCGGCTTGCGCAGTGATATAATTTCGATCTTTATACCGTCCTAAATAGTAACCGCGCATCGTCATATCGCCACCTAAATCACGATAAGTGTAAAAAGGTGCGTTTTCACCATAGGTCCCTCGATAGAGCAATTGTCCGGCAAGCGTAACGGTTTTAGATAGCGCTTGAAAACCGCGGATGTCTGTTTCCAAAAGACTCCCGGTGAAATTGTCGTCACCCCAGAAGTCCGGCGCATAGGCATATTTTATTCTCGCATATATCCCCTTAGTTGTATACGTCGTGTTGTTACGGTTATCGTAGAGCGATGAAGCGCCAATTGCCACATATTGACCACCTTTTTTGCCAAATACTTCGGGCTGATCGAAAACACCTCCCAATTCGTGATCTTGAAACTTGAAATATTCAAAGATGGAGTTTAACCCGAAATATAGGTTCGTCCCAACATTCTTTTCGATATCTAATTTTGCACGTATTAATTTTTGATCGATACGGTCTTCATCGGTAAGCCAAGTGTCCGTACCAAGACCATAAAAATTGAATGGCCAATCACGGTACCGGAGCTCCGAGAGTATATGATACTCGTTTCTTTTCGTCCAGATATCCGTTTGGAGCTTGATGTTTTTTTGATTTTTAGTGGTTAGTGTTCCAATTAACGTTATGTTGGAGGTTCTACTTGAAAGATCTGTTTTGTCCAAATAGAAATTATAAGTTCCAGCAATTCCATATTCGAATCCCGACTCTTGTGCATATCCAATTGCTGGGATCACCAAAAGACTGCCACTCCGCGTCGAGTCTTTTTGCGAGGAAAATAATTTGTTGTAAGTTTTTTTTATTAAATTATTTTTTTGAGCGTAGAGGTTTTCCTGAGAAAAAATTGCTAAAAAAAGAAGTGGAATTATACTGTGATAAGCTTTGATACGAAGTCCCATTAATATTTAATCTTTTTGCTGCTTTAAAAAGGCGGCGCAATATGTAAATTATTTCATTGCGTATCAAGTATATGATAAAAAAGGCTGTATTTTTTTTCGAAATGTTTTTGTAGTTTCATCATTGTCGCTATCTTTGCGTCATCAAAAATCAAACGGTGGTACACGGTTCGGTTTTGATGAAGAAAGCGTTCTTTAACACGATAAAAAAAAGTTTTCAAAAAACTTGCAAATATGAAAAGTAAATTGGATTTTTGCACTCGCTGTCTGAAAAAGACAGAAGTTCTTTAAGAGAGTTTTTAAAAAAGTTTTAACAAACACGCCTCTTTAGCTCAGCTGGTAGAGCAACTGACTTGTAATCAGTAGGTCATTGGTTCGATCCCGATAAGAGGCTCCAAATGCAATTTATTTGCAGGTATGGAGGGGTTCCAGAGCGGTCAAATGGGACGGACTGTAAATCCGTTGCTTCGGCTTCGAAGGTTCGAATCCTTCTCCCTCCACACTAAACTTTGTTACTTACCGTTGTCTTATGCACTAAGAAAACGAAATGGTGACAAAAAGCGGAAGTAGCTCAATTGGTAGAGCGATAGCCTTCCAAGCTATAGGTTGCGGGTTCGAAGCCCGTCTTCCGCTCAATTTTAACGTTAGATTAAGTCTCTGTCTTTTTTGGTCAATATATTCAAAATAAGATGGAGGCATTTATCTGTAAATAAGCTTTTAGAAAGCCGAAGTAGCTCAGGGGTAGAGCACTTCCTTGGTAAGGAAGAGGTCGTGGGTTCAAATCCCATCTTTGGCTCGTATTGAAAAAGTTTTTACTTTTGTAAGAGAACAAATAAGAAATATTTTATAATTACTAATTCGCATAAACATGGCAAAAGAGAAATTTGACCGTAGTAAGCCCCACTTAAACATTGGTACGATCGGTCACGTTGACCACGGTAAAACAACTACTACAGCTGCTATCACAAAGGTATTAGCTGATAAAGGTTTGTCAGAAGCTCGTTCATTTGATTCAATTGACTCTGCTCCTGAAGAAAAAGAGCGTGGTATTACAATCAATACCTCACACGTTGAGTATTCAACAGCGAACCGTCACTATGCGCACGTTGACTGTCCAGGTCACGCCGATTACGTGAAAAACATGGTAACTGGTGCTGCACAGATGGATGGTGCGATCATCGTAGTTGCGGCTACTGACGGTCCAATGCCTCAAACTCGTGAGCACATTCTATTAGCTCGCCAGGTAGGTGTACCTGCACTAGTTGTTTTTATGAACAAAACTGACTTAGTGGATGATGCCGAATTGCTTGACTTAGTTGAAATGGAAGTTCGTGAGTTATTATCATTCTACGAATTCCCTGGTGATGATATCCCTGTAGTTAGAGGTTCTGCATTAGGAGCTTTAAATGGCGAAGAAGAGTGGGTTGATAAAATCATGGAATTAATGGATGCTGTAGATAACTACATTCCAATTCCACCGCGTTTGACTGAACTACCTTTCTTGATGCCTATCGAGGACGTATTCTCTATCACTGGTCGTGGTACAGTTGCAACTGGACGTATCGAAAGAGGTGTGATCAACTCTGGTGACCCAGTTGAATTATTGGGTATGGGTGCTGAGAACTTAAAATCTACAGTAACAGGTGTTGAGATGTTCCGTAAAATTTTAGATTACGGTGAAGCAGGTGATAACGTAGGGTTATTGTTACGTGGTATTGAGAAAACTGATATCCGTCGTGGTATGGTTATCTGTAAACCAGGTACTGTAACTCCGCACACAGACTTTAAAGCTGAGGTTTATGTATTATCTAAAGCTGAAGGTGGTCGTCACACACCATTCTTTAACAAATACCGTCCTCAATTCTATTTCCGTACGACAGATGTAACTGGCGAGATTTCTTTACCTGAAGGAACTGAAATGGTTATGCCAGGTGATAACGTTACTATCTCTGTTAAATTGATTAACGCGATCGCAATGGAAAAAGGTTTACGTTTTGCTATCCGTGAAGGTGGTAGAACCGTAGGTGCTGGTCAGGTAACTGAGATTACAGCTTAATCTTTTTGATTGAACTACTATAGAAACAAGCTAATTGGCTGATGCTGATTAGCTTGTTTTTCTTCATGACCATAGTATTCAAAAAGACTAAAAAAAAACAAATAATATTTGCTCTGATACCAGCTAAACGCTATATTTGCAGCAGTAAACAACTTTACACGGGCATAGTTTAAAGGTAGAACGAAGGTCTCCAAAACCTTTGGTCTGGGTTCGAGTCCTGGTGCCCGTGCAAAATAATTTAGGAAAACTGAAATGGCTAAAGTTCTTGATTTTTTTAAAGAGTCCTACCTCGAGGTTACGGAAAAGGTTACTTGGCCAACTTGGTCTCAGTTGCAAAACTCCGCAGTCGTTGTGTTAGTGGCGTCTTTACTTATTGCATTACTCGTATTTATAATGGATAAAGCTTCAAGTAATCTGTTAGAGTTATTGTACGGGATTACTTCCTAATTTATCATTTATAATTTATGGCAGATCAATCGTTAAAATGGTATGTAGTTCGTGCCGTTAGTGGAAAAGAAAACAAAGTAAAGCAATACGTAGAAGCTGAAGTTGGTCGCTTAGGCATTCAGCATTTAGTACCCCAAGTGTTGATTCCAATGGAGAAGTACTACCAAATGCGTGATGGGAAAAAGGTTGCTAAAGAGCGTAACTATTATCCAGGGTATGTTTTAATCGAAGCGGCTTTAGACGGTGAGATTGAACATGCGATTAAAAACATAAATAGTGTTATTGGATTTCTAGGTGATAAAGCAGGTAACGCGATCCCGTTACGTCCGGCAGAAGTTAATCGTATCTTAGGTAAGGTTGACGAGATGGCTGAACAAGGAGAAAGCATGAGTGTCGCTTTCTATGTTGGTGAGACAGTAAAAGTGAATGACGGGCCATTTAATGGGTTCACAGGGGAAATTGAAGAGGTTCACGAAGATAAAAAGAAACTTACTGTAATGGTAAAAGTGTTTGGTCGTAAGACGCCGCTTGAACTGAACTACATGCAAGTTGAAAAAGAATAATACTGAGCTCCTCCGTTTAATGGGGAGCTTTTGCGTGTTACACGCACTTAATAATTGAGTTGGAAAAGAGGGTCGTGAGCCCTTTTTTGTGTCTGTAATCATTTATCATATCTTCAACATACACTTCGTGAAATTTATTGACCTCACCATTGTATAGTTCGGATATTTTATATATCTTTGCACCTCGTTTGGTTGTAATGTATCCGTACATTGCGCCTGACGAAAATAAATGTTACGTTTAAAGCTTCCAACTTACTAACAAACATTTAACAATTAAATTCAAAACAAAATGGCAAAAGAAGTCAGTGCGTTAGTAAAATTACAAGTAAAGGGCGGTGCTGCAAACCCATCTCCTCCAGTAGGACCTGCATTAGGTGCTAAGGGTGTGAATATTATGGATTTTTGTAAGCAATTCAACGCTCGTACGCAAGACAAACCAGGACAAGTATTGCCTGTTGTCATTACAGTTTACAGTGACAAGTCGTTTGATTTTATTATCAAAACCCCTCCGGTAGCCGTGCAGTTGAAAGATGCTGCTAAGTTAAAGAGTGGTTCTGGTGAGCCTAACCGTAAAAAGGTTGCTTCTCTTTCATGGGAGCAAGTTGAGGTTATCGCGAAAGATAAAATGGTTGACTTGAATGCATTTACTGTAGAGTCTGCTATGAAAATGGTAGCTGGGACAGCACGTAGTATGGGTATTACCGTGTCAGGTAATGCTCCTTGGACAAATTAATTAACGAAATCAGTTTAAGAAAGTGGCTAGATTAACAAAAAATCAAAAAGCGGCACTATCCAAAATTGAAGCTGGTAAAGCATACTCTTTACAAGAAGCTTCGGCTTTAGTGAAAGAGATTACTGCAACCAAGTTTGATGCTTCTGTGGATATCGACGTTCGTTTAGGCGTGGATCCTCGTAAAGCAAATCAAATGGTTCGTGGTATTGCAACATTACCTCACGGGACCGGTAAAACTGTTCGCGTTTTAGTATTGTGTACTCCTGACAAGGAGGAAGAAGCTAAAGCAGCAGGTGCCGATTACGTAGGTCTTGATGAGTACATCAGCAAAATTGAAGGAGGTTGGACTGACGTTGATATCATTATTACTATGCCAAGTGTTATGGCTAAAGTTGGTAAATTAGGACGTATTTTAGGTCCTAGAAACCTAATGCCTAACCCTAAAACGGGTACAGTTACTACAGATGTAGCTAAAGCTGTAACCGAAGTAAAAGGCGGTAAGATTGATTTCAAAGTCGATAAAACAGGAATTATCCATACTTCAGTTGGTAAAGTGTCCTTCACAGCAGATAAGATCTATGAAAACGCGTTAGAGGTGTTACAAACACTTTCACGCTTGAAACCATCTGCCGCAAAGGGAACGTACTTTAAGAGTATTTACATCTCTTCGACAATGAGTGCAGGCATTCATGTTGAAACTAAATCAGTAGCGGGAATTTAATCATGAGAAAAGAAGAAAAACAAGAAATTGTTCAAGCTTTGGCCGAGCAGATTAAATCGTACGGTAATTTCTATATTACTGACACTGCTGAATTGTCTGTTGAGAAAGTAAATAACATTCGTCGTAAATGTTTTGAGAATGATATCGAGATCCTAGTGGCTAAAAACACTTTGATCGAGAAAGCATTGACCGAAGCAGGAATTGACTCAGAAGAACTTCGTAGCGTACTTAAGGGTGCTACTACATTGATGTTCTCTGAAACTGGTAATGCACCAGCGAAGTTGATCAAAGAATTACGTAAATCAGGTGATAAGCCGGTTTTAAAAGCAGCTTATATTCAAGAGACTGCTTTCGTAGGTGATGATCAATTGAACGCATTAGTTTCTTTGAAATCGAAAGAGGAACTTGTTGCAGATGTTATCGCATTACTACAATCTCCAGCGAAAAATGTTATTTCAGCACTTCAGTCGGGTGGAAATACGATTTCTGGATTAGTAAAAGCTTTAGAAGAAAGAGGTTAACGAACACCTCTATAAATATGGAGTTCGTGATTTAACAATTATTATTTAAGTACATTCAAAAATTCAAAATAAAATGGCAGATTTAAAACAACTTGCTGAACAGTTAGTTAACTTAACAGTAAAAGAAGTTAAAGAATTAGCTGATATCTTAAAAGACGAGTACGGTATCGAGCCTGCTGCGGCTGCAGTTGCAGTTGCAGGTCCAGCAGCTGGTGGCGAAAACGCTGCTGCAGAAGAGAAAACATCTTTCGATGTTATCTTGAAAGAAGCTGGTGGTTCGAAATTGGCCGTAGTTAAATTAGTAAAAGATTTAGCTGGTTTAGGATTGAAAGAAGCTAAAGATCTAGTTGACGCAGCACCGAAAGAATTAAAATCAGGTGTTACTAAAGACGAAGCAGAAGCTTTGAAAAAACAATTGGAAGAAGCTGGAGCTGTTGTTGAGATCAAGTAATCTCACATATTAAAGCACCTCAAAGGTTTAGACTCTGTCAATAAATTTGTCAGAGTCTATTCCTATTTATATTATTACATGTGTCAAATGGATGCTGACATTTGATGAATACGTGAAACAGCATATTGGCTCAGTTTTTTTAAACTAAAATACTTATTCCCTTGGCAAACAATAATATTCAAAACGAAAGAGTGAATTTTGCGACAAGTAAGAAGGTCATTGATTATCCTGACTTTTTGGGCGTACAATTGCAATCTTTCAAGGAGTTTTTTCAGTTAGAAACTACTTCTGACAATCGCCATCAGGAAGGGCTGTTCAAGGTTTTCGCAGAAAACTTCCCTATTTCTGATTCAAGAAACATCTTTGTGCTAGAGTTTTTGGATTATTTTATTGATCCCCCTCGTTATGATATACGTGAGTGTATAGAACGTGGTCTGACTTACAGCGTGCCTTTAAAAGCTAAATTGAAGTTGTCTTGTAATGATGAAGAACACGAAGATTTCGAAACTATTGTTCAGGATGTATACTTAGGTACAATCCCGTATATGACACCAAAAGGTACGTTTGTTATCAATGGTGCAGAACGCGTAATTGTCTCTCAGTTGCACCGTTCTCCTGGGGTGTTCTTCGGTCAGAGTAGACACACAAATGGTACTAAACTTTATTCTGCAAGGGTAATTCCTTTTAAAGGATCTTGGATCGAATTCGCTACGGACGTTAACAATGTGATGTATGCGTATATCGACCGTAAAAAGAAATTCCCAGTTACTACTTTGTTACGCGCAATTGGATATGATTCTGATAAAGATATCTTAGAACTATTCGATCTCGCAGATGAGGTTAAAGTGAGTAAATCTGGTCTTAAAAAATACGTCGGTCGTCGTTTAGCGGCAAGGGTATTAAAGAAATGGGTGGAAGATTTTGTGGACGAGGATACCGGTGAAGTGGTATCTATCGATCGTAACGAAATCATCTTAGAACGTGAAACAGTATTAGAGGAAGACCATATCGAAATGATCATCGATGCTGGGGTAAAGTCAATTATCCTTGCGAAAGAAGATGCATCGAACAATGCGGATTACTCGATTATATATAATACTTTACAAAAGGATACCTCGAACTCTGAAAAGGAGGCCGTTGAACATATCTACAGGCAATTGCGTAACGCGGAACCACCTGATGAGGAAACTGCGCGCGGTATTATTGACCGTTTGTTCTTCTCGGACAAACGTTATGATTTAGGTGATGTCGGTCGTTACCGTATTAATCGTAAATTAGTGTTAGATACGGCGGATGACACGAAAGTACTTACGCGTCAAGATATAATTGCTATTGTAAAATATTTGATCAATTTGATCAATTCTAAAGCTGAGGTCGATGATATTGACCACTTATCGAATCGTCGCGTTCGTACAGTAGGTGAACAGCTTTATGCACAATTTGGCGTTGGTCTATCTCGTATGGCTCGTACTATACGGGAACGTATGAATATTCGTGACAATGAAGTGTTTACACCGACCGACTTAATTAACGCACGTACATTGTCGTCTGTGATTAATTCGTTCTTTGGTACGAACCAACTTTCGCAATTTATGGATCAAACCAATCCATTAGCGGAAATCACACACAAACGTCGTTTATCAGCGTTAGGGCCAGGTGGTCTTTCACGTGAACGTGCTGGTTTCGAAGTACGTGACGTGCATTACACTCATTATGGTCGTTTATGTACAATTGAAACGCCGGAGGGACCGAACATTGGTTTGATTTCTTCGTTAGCCGTACACGCGAAGATTAATAATTTAGGATTTATTGAGACACCTTATCGTAAAGTTAGAGACGGAAAGGTTGTTGTCGATGAACCAGTGGTTTATCTTTCTGCCGAAGACGAGGATGATAAGACAATTGCGCAAGCAAATGCACTATATGATGACAAAGGAAACTTTTTAGATCCGAAGGTTAAGGCCAGGTATGAGGGTGACTTTCCAGTAATCGAGCCAGAACTTTTGGATTATATGGATATTGCACCGAACCAGATTACGTCTATTGCCGCCTCGCTGATTCCATTCTTGGAACATGATGATGCCAATAGAGCGTTGATGGGGTCAAACATGCAACGTCAAGCAGTTCCTTTGTTACGTCCAAGCGCACCAATCGTGGGTACCGGACTAGAAGCGAGAGTTGCATCTGATTCACGTACATTGATTAATGCTGAGCGCAATGGTGTAGTAGAGTATGTCGATGCGAACGAGATTAAGATTCGTTACGAACGTACCGATGATGATCGTTTAGTTTCTTTCGATGACGATGTGAGTACTTATCATTTAACGAAGTTTAAGAAAACGAACCAGAATACCTGTATTAACTTGAAGCCGATTGTGGTGAAAGGCGATAAGGTTATACAAGGGCAGGTGTTGTGTGAAGGTTATGCTACCGAGAATGGCGAGTTGGCTTTAGGGCGTAACCTGAAGGTAGCCTTTATGCCTTGGCAAGGATATAATTTTGAGGATGCTATTGTGATCTCTGAGCGTGTTGTATCGGAAGATTTATTTACTTCGTTACACATTGAAGAGTTTGAACTTGAAGTTCGTGATACAAAACGTGGGGAGGAAGAATTGACTTCCGATATCCCTAACGTTTCAGAAGAGGCTACTAAAGACCTTGACGAGAACGGTATTATTCGCGTAGGTGCGGAGGTGAACGGTGGAGATATTTTAATTGGTAAAATTACGCCGAAAGGTGAATCTGACCCTTCTCCTGAGGAAAAATTATTACGCGCTATCTTCGGGGACAAAGCGGGTGACGTCAAAGACGCATCGTTGAAAGCTTCACCATCATTAAAAGGTGTCGTAATTGATACGAAGCTATTCTCGCGGGCTAAGAAGATGTCGAAAGATGTCGAGAAGAAAGCACTTGAGAAACTTGAAGTAGCACACGATAGAGCTGTCAAAATATTAAAAGAACGTCTAGTTGATAAATTATTTACGATCGTAAATGGTAAAACTAGTCAGGGTGTATTTAACGTATATAGAGAGTTACTCGTTCCTAAAGGGGCGAAGTTTACCCAGAAGATCCTTACGGATCTTGATTACGCTCATATTAACCCGACTGGATGGACAACTGATGAAGATAAAAATGAACTTATCAAATTATCATTACACTTCTATAACATTAAGTTTAATGAGGAGTTGGGTGCGTTCAAACGTGATAAATTTGCGATTTCTGTAGGGGATGAACTTCCTTCTGGTATCGTCCAAATGGCGAAAGTATATGTTGCTAAAAAACGTAAGCTTCGTGTTGGGGATAAGATGGCTGGTCGTCACGGTAATAAAGGTATCGTTGCGCGTATTGTACGCGACGAAGATATGCCTTTCCTAGATGACGGAACTCCGGTTGATATCGTATTGAATCCATTAGGCGTTCCTTCGCGTATGAACCTTGGACAAATTTACGAAACTGTGTTAGGTTGGGCCGGATTAAAATTAGGTATGAAGTTCGCTACGCCAATCTTTGATGGTGCTGAAATGGACCAAGTAGAGGAATGGATTGCAAAGGCAGAACTACCTATTTCTGGACGTACGTATTTGTACAATGGTTTAACAGGTGAGCGTTTTGATCAACCGACAACGGTTGGTGTAATCTACATGTTGAAATTAGGTCACATGGTGGATGATAAAATGCACGCTCGTTCGATAGGACCATACTCGTTAATTACGCAGCAGCCGTTGGGTGGTAAAGCGCAGTTCGGTGGTCAACGTTTTGGAGAGATGGAGGTTTGGGCACTAGAGGCATTTGGTGCATCGAATATCCTCCAAGAGATCTTAACAGTGAAATCAGATGACGTCGTTGGACGTGCTAAAACATATGAGGCCATTGTTAAAGGTAATAACCTTCCAACACCATCGGTACCGGAGTCCTTCAATGTCTTGGTACATGAGTTACGTGGTCTAGGTTTAGATATCACATTAGATTAATCCACAGAAAACTTAAGAAAGATATGTATTATCCTTCTTAAGTTTTTTACATACAGCTTTAACTTTTAATAAAGTATGTCTTACAAAAAAGATAATAAAATCAAAAGTAACTTTACATCGATTACGATTAGTTTGGCTTCTCCAGAGACTATTTTGGAGCGTTCAAGTGGTGAAGTTACAAAACCAGAGACGATTAACTATCGTACATACAAACCGGAACGTGATGGTTTATTCTGTGAGCGTATTTTTGGTCCTGTAAAGGACTATGAATGTCACTGTGGTAAATACAAACGTATCCGCTATAAAGGAATTGTATGTGACCGTTGTGGTGTGGAGGTGACTGAGAAAAAAGTACGCCGTGAACGTATGGGACACATTAGTTTAGTCGTCCCTGTTGCTCACATTTGGTACTTTCGCTCTCTACCAAACAAGATTGGTTATTTGTTAGGACTTCCTACCAAGAAGTTGGATATGATCATCTATTACGAAAGATACGTGGTTATTCAACCGGGCCTTAAAGAAGAAGATGGTATTTCTTTCATGGATTTCCTAACCGAAGAAGAGTATTTAGATATATTAGATACCCTACCGAAGGAAAATCAATATCTTGATGATACAGATCCTCAGAAATTCATTGCAAAAATGGGTGCTGAGGCGATGGAAGAGTTATTGAAGCGCATCAATTTAGACCAGTTATCATACGATTTACGTCACCAAGCGGCAAATGAAACATCGCAACAGCGTAAGAATGAAGCGTTAAAACGCCTTCATGTTGTTGAAGCTTTCCGTGGAGCAAACACGCGTATTGAGAACAGACCGGAGTGGATGATTGTTAAGATCGTTCCGATTATTCCGCCTGAGTTACGCCCGTTAGTACCTTTGGATGGTGGTCGTTTCGCAACGTCTGATTTGAACGACTTGTACCGTCGTGTGATTATTCGTAATAATCGCTTAAAACGTTTGATCGAGATTAAGGCGCCGGAAGTTATTTTACGTAATGAGAAACGGATGCTTCAAGAAGCAGTCGATTCTTTATTTGATAACTCTCGTAAAGTTAACGCTGTGAAAACAGAAGGTAACCGTGCATTGAAGTCGTTGTCAGATATTTTAAAAGGTAAACAAGGTCGTTTCCGTCAAAACTTGTTGGGTAAACGTGTCGATTATTCTGCTCGTTCTGTAATCGTCGTTGGACCTCACTTGAAACTACACGAGTGTGGTATACCAAAAGATATGGCCGCCGAATTATACAAACCGTTTATCATCCGTAAGATGATTGAAAGAGGTATTGTTAAGACGGTTAAGTCGGCCAAGAAAATTGTTGATCGTAAAGATCCAGTTGTTTGGGATATATTGGAGAATGTATTGAAAGGGCACCCAGTATTATTGAACCGTGCACCGACACTTCACCGTTTAGGTATACAAGCTTTCCAACCTACATTGGTTGAAGGTAAAGCAATTCAATTACACCCGTTAGTGTGTACTGCATTCAACGCCGATTTCGATGGTGACCAAATGGCTGTCCACTTACCGTTAGGTAACGCAGCAATCCTGGAAGCACAAATTTTGATGCTTGCTTCGCATAATATTTTAAATCCGGCAAATGGTTCGCCAGTGACTGTACCTTCACAGGATATGGTATTGGGACTTTATTATATTACCAAAGGTCGCAAATCTACGCCAGAGCAAATTGTTCGTGGTGAAGGAATGACATTTTATTCTGCAGAAGAAGTTATCATTGCATTGAATGAGAATACGATCGATTTGCATGCTTTTATCAAGGTAAAAACGAAAATCAAAGATAAGGAAGGCCAATTTGTCGATACTATTATCGACACGACGGTTGGACGTGTTATATTTAATCAGGTAGTACCAACGGAGACGGGTTTTGTCAACGAATTGTTGACGAAAAAGTCGTTACGTAATATCATTGGGGAGATTGTGAAAAATACGGGTATGTCTCGTGCAGCACAGTTCTTGGATGATATGAAAGATTTGGGATTCCAAACAGCATTTAAAGGAGGGCTATCCTTCAACTTGCAAGATTTGAATATTCCTGCTGCTAAAGTTGAATTGCTTGATCAAGCAACCAGAGAGGTTGAAGAAGTAATGAATAACTATAACATGGGTTTCATTACGAATAATGAGCGTTACAATCAGATTATCGATATATGGACACGTATCAACAACAGGTTGACGACGCACGTAATGGATATTCTTTCGAATGATAATCAAGGTTTCAACTCCGTATATATGATGTTGGATTCTGGAGCGCGTGGTTCTAAAGAGCAAATTCGTCAGTTGTGCGGGATGCGTGGTTTGATGGCTAAGCCTCAGAAATCAGGTAGTTCAGGTGGTGAGATTATTGAAAACCCGATTCTTTCAAACTTTAAAGAAGGTTTGTCTGTACTTGAGTATTTCGTTTCTACCCACGGTGCGCGTAAAGGACTTGCCGATACGGCCCTGAAAACGGCAGATGCGGGTTACTTAACACGTCGACTACATGATGTAGCACAAGATATGATTGTCGTCGAAACGGATTGTAACACCTTACGTGGTTTGTATAAAACAGCGTCAAAAGAGAATGATGATATTATTGAGCCGTTATATGATCGTATTTTAGGCCGTACACCATTGAATGATGTACTACATCCGGAAACTGGTGAGCTAATTGTTGCGGCGAACGAAGATATTACGGAGGATATTGCTACTGCTATTGAAGAAGCAGGAATTGAAGGTGTAGATATTCGTTCGGTATTGACATGTGAAGCGAGACGTGGAGTTTGTGCGTGCTGTTATGGACGTAACTTGGCCTCGGGTAAACGTGTTCAACTTGGAGAGGCTGTAGGGGTTATCGCTGCTCAGTCTGTAGGTGAGCCGGGTACACAGTTGACACTTCGTACGTTCCACGTAGGTGGTACGGCATCGAATATTGCGGCAGATTCTTCGATTATTGCGAAATATGACGGTAAGATTGAGTTTGAAAACGTCCGTACGGTTTCTAAAGAGGGGCAATCTGGTCCTTATGATGTAGCGATTGGACGTTCTGGCGAGCTTCGTATCGTCAGCGATGATAAGAAAGTTCTTTATACCCAGGTCATTCCTTACGGGGCTAATTTGTATATTAGTGAAGGAGACACGGTTGAAAAAGGTAAGCTTTTAGTAGACTGGGATCCATATAACGCGGTTATTATCTCTGAATTCTCTGGTAAAATCCAGTTTGAAGCGATCATCGAAGGTGTAACCTTCCGAGATGAATCGGACGAGCAGACCGGTCACAAGGAGAAAGTAATTATTGAGACGCGTGATAAAACTAAAAACCCGGCTATAATGATTGAAGACCTCGCAGGAGATACGCTTCGTTCATATAACATTCCAGTAGGTGCTCACGTATCTGTTCAAGAGGGACAAAAAATCAAGGAGGGTACTATTCTTGCTAAAATTCCGCGCGCCACAGGTAAAACGCGCGATATCACCGGTGGTTTACCGCGTGTTACCGAGCTGTTTGAAGCGCGTAACCCATCCAACCCAGCGGTCGTAACAGAAATTGACGGTGTTGTAACTTTAGGAGGCGTGAAGCGTGGTAACCGTGAGGTATCTATTGAATCTAGAGATGGTCAACTTAAGAAGTATTTAGTACCTCTTTCGAAACACATCTTGGTACAGGATAATGATTTCGTAAAAGCAGGATTGCCGTTGTCCGATGGGTCTATTTCACCTTCAGATATTTTGAATATTAAGGGGCCGGCAGCGGTTCAAGAATATATCGTGAACGGAATTCAAGAAGTTTACCGCTTACAAGGGGTGAAAATTAACGATAAGCACTTTGAAACCATCGTTCACCAAATGATGCAGAAAGTTAATATCGAGGATCCAGGTGATACGAAATTTCTGGAGAAGGAAGCTGCTAATAAATGGGATTTCATTCAAGAAAATGACTCCTTATTTGATAAGAAAGTCATCGTTGAGGCTGGAGATTCCAATGAACTTCGTCCAGGTCAAATCGTGACCTTGCGTAAGCTACGTGAAGAAAACTCAAGCTTGAGACGTCAAGATTTGAAATTAGTTGAAGTGCGTGATGCAATTCCTGCTACTTCAAGTCCATTGTTGCAGGGTATCACTCGTGCATCATTAGGTACTAAATCGTTCATTTCCGCGGCGTCGTTCCAGGAAACAACGAAAGTCCTCAATGAGGCGGCGATTGCTGGTAAACGCGATAATTTACTCGGTCTGAAAGAGAATGTTATTGTTGGTCACTTAATACCATCCGGTACCGGCCTTCGTAGCTACAGCAACGTTATTGTTGGATCTCGTGAAGAATACGATCAATTGTTAGCATCCAAAGAAGAAGATTAGAATCTTTTATCTTAACATATAAGGGTAGTAAATTAACGTTACTACCCTTTTTTTGTGCTGTATTTTACGGTTTATTCGCCGTAGACATTTTCGCAATCGTTATCGTTAATTCTTCGTCCAGATGTATGCTCGCTGCTAAAAAAATGCGTATTATTGAGTAGTATAAGCGGAAATCAAAATTAATTATGAGTATTCTAGAAAAATTTTCTTTACAAGGGAAAGTTATTGCTGTGACGGGCGGAACAGGGGTTCTTGGAAAGTCATTTGTTAAGGCACTGGCTGAGGCGGGCGCTAAAGTATGTGTTATTGGAAGAAATAAAGAGCGCGCTGACGAGCGTGTTGCATACATCGAGAGTTTGGGTGGAAAAGGATTGGCAATAGCCGCTGACGTGTTAGATGAATCGTCCGTGATTGCGGCAAAAGATCAGCTCTTAACCAAATGGGGAACGATAGATGGTTTGGTTAATGCGGCAGGGGGTAATATCCCAGGTGCGACAATTGGACCGGAGGAAGATATTTTTGATAACAAGATTGGTGATACGATTAAGGCCATCGAATTGAATTTATACGGTACGATAATCCCAACGTTAATTTTTGGAAAGGTCATGGCAGATAAAGGTGTTGGATCCATCATCAATATATCGTCTCTAGCCGCGAGCCGCCCAATTACACGGGTTCTTGGATATACGGTTGCTAAACATGGGGTGGACGGATTTACGAAATGGATGGCAGCTGAACTAGCTTTACGCCATGGCGATAAGATTCGTGTTAACGCTATTGCTCCGGGCGTGTTTTTAACGGAACAGAATAGGACATTGTTGACGAACCCGGACGGGAGCTATACGGATCGTTCGGATAAGTTTGTTCGCAACACCCCATATAATAGACTCGGAGATCCTTCGGAGTTAGAAGGTACGTTGGTTTATCTATTGAGTGACGCCTCAGGCTTCGTCTCGGGCGAAACAATTTTTGTCGATGGTGGATTTAATTCATGGTGTGGCGTTTAATAATTTATGATGGATAGAAAGTTTTTACAACAAGCGTGGCGTTGGTATGGTCCTAACGACCCGGTTTCATTACAGGATATAAAGCAAGCCGGTGCGACGGCGATCGTTTCAGCATTACATCATATCGCACACGGCCAGGTGTGGCCAGTTGATGATATAATGGAACGTAAACAAACTATTGAACAAGCGGGACTAGTCTGGTCGGTTGTGGAAAGTGTTACGATTCATGAGTCAATCAAGACACGCTCTAGCGAGGTCGATTATTATTTGGATAATTACCGGCAAACGCTTAGAAACCTTGCGTCGTGCGGTATAAAAACCGTTTGCTACAACTTTATGCCTGTACTCGATTGGACCAGGACCCAATTAGATTTGGAAATGAAAGACGGTTCGAAAGCCTTGTATTATGACTGGATTGATTTAGCCATTTTTGATATTTATATATTGGAACGTCCCGATGCCTCTTCCTCTTATGCGGTCTCGGTAGTAGAGCAAGCGCAGATACGTTATAGTACCTATACGGAAGAGCGTAAACGGTTTCTTCAGGGCAACGTGTTAATGGGAATACCAGGGGAAAAAGATCCCTCATTGGAAGACCTTCGAACAAGTATCGCAATTTATGAACAAATTGGATTTGACGGTTTACGTGAGAATTTGGTTTATTTCCTTAGTGAAATTGCTGATGTATGTGAGGAGCTAGGAATTAAGATGACCATCCATCCGGATGACCCACCGTATCCTATACTCGGTCTTCCACGTATCGCAAGTAATATCGATGATTTTACGTTTATCGTAAATAGTGTAAATAAGCCCTTTAACGGAATTTGTTTCTGTACCGGATCATTAGGTGCTGGCCCGGATAATAATCTTGTAGCGCTGTTTAAAAGTGTATCATCACGTATTAATTTTATACATTTAAGAAATGTTCAACGGGATGAAGCAGGGAATTTCTTCGAGGCAAATCATTTGGAAGGTAACGTCGATATGTATGCGGTTATGAAAGAGGTTGTCGCTGAAAACCAAATGCGCGACGTGCCTATTCCGTTTCGTCCTGATCATGGACATCAAATGCTCGATGATTTAAAGAAAGTTACAAACCCCGGGTATTCCGCAATTGGGCGGTTACGCGGACTAGCTGAACTACGCGGGTTAGAACTCGGTTTAGTCCGAAATTTAGATTAACCTAAGGTAGAATGTCGAAGTTGAATAGTTGTTGGAAGTTTAATATCTTCCCATTCTATTTGACTTCGATTTTTTTTGTTTATTGTTTCTATTAATTTACGTACCGCTAGTTCGCCAATTTCTTTCGTTGGTTGACGAATTGCACTCAACGATGGGTTTAAAGAGAATGCTATTTCTGTGTTCGCAAAACCTATCACAGCAATTGTTTCAGGCACTCGAATGGCTAGCTTGGCTAATATGCCTAACAAGTGCGTCGTTATTGTATCTGTCACCCCAATAATGGCGTCTGGTGGATTGGATAATTTTAATAGACTTTTCAAATGATCTTCGAGATCCGTATGTAATTCGTCAATGCTTTTTACATTACAGTAGACTTTAAACGCGGGGATTTGAGGGAGATTATTTTGTTCAAGTGCTTTATAATAACCATTCAGTCGCTGCTGCGTTATTCCTTGGTCTGTGCCGCAGAATATTGCAATATTTTTACGCCCGATTTCGATTAAGTGTTTGCAAGCATTGAACGTGCCTTCGGCATTTAATACCCCGACTTTATGCGTTTCCAATGGGTAGTTGGTGCGGTCAAAAATAACGATCGGGGTGGTTTTAAGTATTTGTTTTGCTAAATCAACATTTGAATTCTCGTGTATGGGGCAGAAAAGTAAACCATCGACGCTTTTATTCATCATGGATTTTAAAGCCTGCTCTTCGGATTTTTCATCCTCCATACTATTCATAATTACTATTCGATAATTATGAATAGTGGCGATCGACTGTATTCCCTCGATGATTTGAGAGTCAAATGATGTACTCATTTTTGGGAGTACAACGCCAATAGTTTGCGATTTTCCCGTTTTAAGAAACTGTGCTAAAACATTGGGCTGATAATTATTTAGCTGTGCATATTCGCGAACTTTGTTTTTAGTCGCTGCACTAATTTCATAACTGTCGTTTAAAGCTTTTGATACTGTCGAAACGGACATATTCAGACCTTGAGCGAGAGTTTTAAGCGTAGTTTTAGCCATTTCTGATAAAAACTTTTAACGTAGATCAACTATTTCGTACGATGGATATTTTGATTTATCAAAAGAAAATGTAGTCGAAGGAATCTTGTTATTAACATAAAGTGTCTTTATGGAATATTTATATTGGGCACCTGACTTGTCGAATATAAGTACATCATGGATATGATTGTTTTCGTTTACACGAAGTTTTATTTTCGTATAATTAGTCTGTTGGTTCGTGGGCGTCAGCTCGATAACACGCAACGATTTTCCATTACTCTTTTCGTTTTTTCCAAGAGTATAATTATAGCCGCTTTTATAAAAGGTAAAAATATTATTGGGACCAATACTCGTTGTTGATTGCTCTGCTGGGGAAACTTGAACCTCTTTCTCTTCAAGAAGGACCGACCAAGTCGTCTTCCCGTCGCTCAGTAAATCCTGACTATTTAGGTTTATACGATACTGGTGTTCTGGTTTATTCAGATACAACGTACCTTTGTCTGAATACAGGTCACCTGTAGCTTGGGTTGAGGAAAAGTTGAATTCCGATTGAATGGTGTTGTATGCATCATATTTTTTTGATACACGATCCAGTATTTCTTTCGCCGACTGGTCGGATTGCCCAAATACAGCGATCGTTGTCCAAATAAATGAAGCGATCAATATTATCTTATGTTTCATCTTATTCTTTTTTTCTCAATGTTTCCAAATATTGTTCCAATGAATATTCATCCGGATATAATACTTCGCGTGCCTTGCTCCCTTCGAACGGTCCAACGATGCCAGCCGCTTCCAATTGATCAATTATTCGACCCGCTCTGTTGTATCCTAGTTTCATTTTCCGTTGTATGAGTGAAGTTGATCCTTGTTGGTGCATCACAATTAAACGTGCTGCATCTTCAAACAATTGGTCGCGATCTTCCAAGCTGAAATCAGCGCTACCGCTACCTTCTCCATTTTCATCGACATATTCGGGCAACAGGAAGGCTGACGGGTATCCGCGTTGACTTCCGATAAATTCAGAAATACGATCGACTTCCGGTGTATCAACGAAAGCACATTGGATACGTATTAGATCGCTGCCTGTTGCTAATAACATGTCACCTCGCCCAATCAGTTGGTCTGCGCCACCTGTATCGAGGATTGTTCGTGAGTCAATTTTAGATAATACCCTAAATGCCAGCCGAGCAGGGAAGTTTGCCTTGATCGTTCCCGTAATAATGTTCACTGAAGGCCTTTGCGTTGCGATGACCAAATGGATTCCCACGGCACGCGCTAGCTGGGCTAAACGCGCTATTGGGGTTTCAACCTCCTTGCCAGCGGTCATCATCAAATCTGCAAACTCATCGACGACCAATACTATAAATGGTAAGAATCGGTGGCCCTCCTCAGGGTTTAATTTTCGATTGACAAATTTGACATTGTATTCTTTTAAATTACGTACATGTGCATTTTTGAGAAGATCGTAACGCTGATCCATCTCAATACACAGGGAGTTTAAGGTATTAATTACCTTTTTCGTATCTGTTATGATCGGTTCTTCTTCATTGGGTAGTTTTGCTAGAAAGTGTCTTTCGATCGTTTTGAATAACGATAGTTCCACTTTCTTAGGGTCCACGAGCACAAACTTGAGTTCCGCAGGATGCTTCTTGTATAGTAACGAAGTAAGGATGGCGTTAATACCAACTGATTTACCCTGTCCTGTCGCTCCGGCGACTAATAGGTGAGGCATTTTTGCGAGATCCGCGATATAAACTTCATTCGAGATTGTCTTCCCAAGTGCGATCGGCAGATCCATGTCGGTATTTTTGAATTTCTCTGTCGCGAGCACCGAGCGCATGGAAACCATCTCAGGCGAACTATTGGGCACTTCGATACCAATCGTTCCTTTTCCTGGCATAGGTGCAATAATACGAATCCCTAGGGCAGCAAGGCTTAATGCGATGTCGTCTTCCAGGTTTTTAATTTTAGAAATCCGTACACCGGGTTTCGGGATAATTTCATATAAAGTTACCGTCGGGCCTATTGTTGCTTTGATGTGTTCAATTTCAATATTGTAGTGTCGTAGGGTGTCGACAATTCGGTTTTTGTTAACCTCTAATTCCTGTTGATTAATGGTGATTTTTCCTGTTCCGTAATCTTGCAACAGGTCGAGCGTAGGATACTGGTAACCCGATAAATCCAGTTTTGGATCGTACTCGCCAAATTGGGCGACGAGATCATTGGCGGTGATTGCTTTTTCTTCTACAGGCTTTTCGACACTCAACACCGGGCCCGCAGTCTTTTCGACCGGTTCCGGCATGGGGGAGGGGTCCACCGACAAGGGAATCGTTTCTTTTGTATTCTCGCTTGCAGAATACTGTTTCTCTACCGATTCGTTTGTCGATACTTCAAGGTCGAAAGTCGTGTTGGGCTTAATTGTGTTCTCGGATTGAGATGGTTGAAATGCGTTAGATGACGAATCAACTGCTACTTCCCGCTCGGGTGCGCGCTGGACGTTTGAGCTTTTTTCTTCCTGATTTCTATTGATCGAGTTCTGTTGAACATCACGTTTATTAAATGCGTCTAAGTTGTCTTCATTTTTGTCTTCTAGTTCTTCCTCGGTGAGAACTTTTCGTGTTGTCCAAGTCCATTTCAAGTCGAGGTTATAAACTAAAATCAATACGGTTAAGTAAGCGAATATCAGTAAGGCCGCAATACCGGTCGTCCCAATTTGCGCAGTTAATAGCAGGTTAGTCCAATATCCAAACTTACCTTCTAGTATATGCGGCGCGTCAGTAGTGAATCCTTGTAAGTAGCCAAATGTAACGGACAAAAATACCATACCTATAATAGCGTAAATTAATGTCTTCCAAATCGGTAGTAACGATTTTTTGTATAGGAATTTGTAGCCGATCACAAAGAACATTAACACGAACAGGAAAGATGCAACTCCGAACCATTCGAAAATAAATTGATTTGCAAGTAATGCGCCTAATTTACCCAACTTGTTTTCAACAACAGGAAGCTCAATCGCCTCATCGGCGATCTCTTGGGTTGATTTAAAGAGTGACGACCAACCGCCGTTGGCGGTGGAAATGTAACTTTGATCTTGTTTCCAAGTGAAAAGATAAGAAACAAAGGAAACTGCAAGGATAAATGAAATAAATAATAAAAATATTCCGAATATCTTTAATGCTTTTCGTTGCCCTTCACTGAAGTTGATTCCATCAAATGATTTTAAACGTGGCTTCTTGCTATATGTTACAGATCTGGTAGCCCGAGGTGCTTTTTTTGCACTCGTTGCCCCCCCCGTATTTTTAAATGAATTTCCTTTGTTCGACATGAAATATATATACTTCTCCTACTTACAAACTTAAAAAAAATGCTCGATTAATCCGTCACAATTTTGGTATGGTACATTTCGCTGTTGGGAAAATGAATTAATATTGATATCTCGGGGTGTTAGGATCGTAATTTGAACGGAGTAGCGGCCCTGTGTTACACTGTGCCACTACGCTAGGTGCGTTGCTGTACATTTGAGTAGGCGGGGTCGCCGAACAATGTGATTAAAATCGTATAGTAATACCGAGGCATGAGCGGTATCGGGAACCAAGTCAGTTAATCTGGCCGCTTAGGACAAATTATCAATTTCTGTTGGACGAGTAAAAAAGACTCCCCCAACAGAAAGAATAGTATTATTTTGCGATAATCAGAAAATAATTCTTTTTGCCACGTTGGGCAATGATGTATTTTTCATTCATTAAGCTCGTTGCATCGATGAATAGCTCGATATCGTTTAGCTTTTCTTTATTTAGGGAGACACCCCCGCCCTGAAGCATTTTTTTCGCTTCGCCTTTCGAGGCGAAAACCGCGGTGTTTACTGCCAACAAATCCAAAATATTAATCCCAGCACTTAGCGTACGTTTGTCGATTTCAAATTGTGGAACGCCATCGAAAATATCTAACACGGTTTCGTGGTCTAAGCCGTTTAAAAATTCCAAGGATCCGTTTCCAAATAGGAACTCGGATGTTTTTAATGCTGTTTGGTAGTCTTGCTCTGAATGGGTACGGATTGTAATATCTTTAGCCAGAGCTTTTTGTATTGTTCGTGTATGTGGCGCGGCATCGTGTTCAGCAATAACCTCCTGGATTTCTTCTTGTGATTTTAAAGTGAAAATATTGATCCAGTTTTTAGCATCTTCATCCGAGGTATTCAACCAAAATTGGTAATATTTATAAGGAGATGTTTTTTTCGGGTCGAGCCATATTGCTCCGGATTCGGTTTTACCAAATTTCTGTCCGTCTGATTTTTTTATCAGTTGCGTAGTGATCGCATAAGCTGTACCCTGGTCTTGACGCCGGATCATCTCACTGCCAGTGACAATGTTCCCCCATTGATCAGATCCTCCCATTTGTAGCTTACAGTTTTCATGCTTCCACAAGTAATAAAAGTCATATCCCTGTATCAATTGGTAAGTGAATTCCGTAAAAGATAACCCGTTATCTCCCTCTAAGCGTTTTCTTACGGAGTCTTTGGACATCATATAGTTGACAGTGATCAATTTCCCAACATCGCGTATAAAGTCCAAAAAATTAAAATCCTTGAACCAGTCATAATTATTGACCATTTTCGCATCGGTTTCTCCCTCACCAAAGTTTAAGAACTTAGCGAGTTGTTTTTTTAAACAGTCGACGTTGTGTTGCAATGTTTGTTCGTCTAATAGATTTCGCTCGGCAGACTTAAACGAAGGATCTCCAATCATCCCCGTTGCCCCCCCCACTAACGCGACGGGTTTATGTCCCGCATTTTGGAAATGGATTAACGTCATGATTTGCGTCAGGTGACCGACATGCAAGGAGTCTCCGGTTGGATCGAAACCGATATATCCTGATATTTTTTCTTTGTTTAGTAATTCTTCAGTTCCGGGCATGATATCTTGCAACATCCCTCTCCAGCGTAGTTCTTCTACAAAGCTCATTTTTCTATGGTTACGATTTTTTAAATTAAGATAGCAAAGATAAAATATTAAGCCGTATCTTTCGAAAAATAAAACTAGAAGTTGAACGTTGAATTTTTTAGCCCACTACTATTTTGAACGCTACGCCGCCGAGTCTGAACGAGTTCTAGGTGCAATCCTGCCAGATTTATTAAAAAATGCTGATAAACGGTATAGTTTCCACCCTCAACGATTCGAGGAAAGTCTGTTCGCGTACCCAAAAACAATGTGGATATCCGAAGGATGGTACCGTCATGTAGAAATAGATAAAATTTTTCACTCTTCAACATATTTTCTCGAGCACTGCCATGTATTTCGTAAGGTGCTTGAACCTGTGGTGGACCATCTTCCAATCCGTGCATCATTTTTAGCACATATCGCGATTGAATTATTACTGGATCATTTGTTGATTCAAGACGAGTTGGTTAACCCCGTGCGATTATATGATCATCTTGAGCAGGTCAATCAGCCGACCATTGAACGTTATCTAAATACGATTGGGGAGGTTGATATACAACTTTTTTTTAATTTTTATGAGGAATTCCTCCATTCTCGTTATATTCTCGATTATAAAGCGATTGAAAACTTATCATATGCACTTTTTAATATTTGCAAACGGGTTTGGGTTTTTGAAGTAACTGATCAAGATAGAGCTAATTTAACGCGGTGTCTTATAGATTATAAAGAGAAGAACTTACCCGGATATATGGATATCTTTCACGAAATACAGCATAAAATACTTTAAATCGTTTTATTTTTTGCCACTTTTGTAAACTAATTAACGCTGTTAATATTTCGTCTATGATTAATAAACTTTTCAGAAAGAAGAGTGTAGATCAAATTTTACTTGATTCAAAACAGGGTACAGGCCTAGAAAAAGTCCTTGGTGTTCGTGATTTAGTTTCTTTGGGAATCGCTGCTATTGTTGGAGCAGGGATATTTAGTACCATTGGATTAGCAAGTTACGAAGGTGGGCCAGCAATATCTTTGTTGTTTGTCTTTGTGGCATTTGCGTGCGTGTTTACTGCACTAGCTTATGCACAATTTGCCAGTACCGTACCTGTTTCCGGAAGTGCTTATACTTATGCATATGTTGCATTTGGGGAGCTGTTTGCCTGGATAATAGGATGGGCGCTCGTGCTCGAATATGCCGTTTCCAATATGGTTGTCGCTATCTCTTGGTCACAGTATTTTGTTTCGATGCTCGAAGGCTTCGGTATTCATTTGCCCGGCTGGCTAACGATGGCGCCCGCGTACGCCATTGAAGCACATGAAAGGTTTATAAGCGACGGGGCTGCGTCGCTCTCGGTCGTTGAAACGGCTAATTTAGAGGCTTATCTTTCTGCACCCGTTATTGGTGGAATTCCTATTATTTTCGATTTGCCTGCCGGGCTGATCACGGTATTAGTAACCTGGCTTGTTTATATAGGAATTAAGGAGTCGCAGCGAGCAAGCAATATTATGGTCGCCATAAAAGTGGGTATCATTATACTGGTTGTCTTGGGCGGCTTGTTTTTTGTGAAGCCCGAAAATTGGACGCCGTTTGCGCCCAACGGTATGCGTGGGGTGATGGGGTCAGTTGCGGCGGTATTTTTTGCTTTTATAGGCTTTGATTCGATATCAACGACGGCTGAAGAATGTAAAAATCCGCAACGTGATCTTCCGCGGGCGATGATTTGGTGTCTTATTATTTGCACCGTGTTGTATATCGCAATCACGATCGTGTTAACTGGGATGGTTAATTATACGGAGCTGAATGTGAAGGATCCTCTTTCATTTGTTTTTAAATATGTGGGATATGATAGTATGGCCGGGGTTGTTTCGGTGACTTCAGTAATCGCTATAACGAGTGCACTTTTGGTTTATCAATTGGCTCAACCTAGGATATGGATGACGATGAGTAGAGATGGATTGTTATCCAAGAAATTCGCACGCATACATCCAAAATATAAAACCCCTTCTTACGCCACAATCATAACAGGAATTGTAGTCGCGATTCCTTCGCTTTTCTTTAAGATGGATTTCTTTGTGGATTTGACGAGTGTGGGAACCTTCTTTGCTTTTATTTTGGTCTGTGCAGGAGTGCTGTATATGGATCATTCTGGATTATCCGCAAAGTCCAAGTTCCGTGTGCCGTATGTAAATGGAAAATATTTGATTGGGATTGGTTTTATCTTGGCCTGGGCCATCATACTGGGGTATGCAGATCAGATCGTAGCGAATTGGCAAGGGATGTCTATAGTCGATATTATCGAGCATAAATCGCTCGTAGTAGTCTTTTGGATTGTTTGGGTTATCCTGGCTATTATGGGATACAAATATAATTTCTCATTACTGCCTGTCATCGGAATTCTAATCAACCTGTATCTAATGAGTGAGTTGGGCGCAAGCAATTGGATTATCTTTATCGCATGGTTATTAATCGGACTGGTGTTCTATTTCGCTTACGGTTATAAGAATTCTAAGCTAAATGAACGTGCCAATCTACGTTAAAGCGAATGTTGAGCTTCGGGTTTAATTGAACGTGCTACTTAAATAGTCTGAATTATTCCTTTTCACTCAAAAGTCCCTGCCGATATATTTTAAATTCCTCGGTTAGGGTAGCCTTCGCGGCGTTAAATCACGATCTAATTTATGATCGTAATGATAAGCCCATTCACGCATAGAAAAGTTTAATTCCGGGTTGATCCAAACACACTCAGATTGCAGGTATTGGAAGAAGGTTAAAACTTATTGATTTTTCAAGGTCTGAACCGTTCAAGCCTTAATTTTCCGACGATCAGGCGCTAAATAAGGGAAACGAAGTTAACGTTAATTCAACCGTTTTAATATAACTTTTTTGGTTGTGGGGATATTTAACGGAACACGCTCGAGCGTCACAAAACTACTATCCAGACCGAACCCACGTTCTTCCGATAAACTGAATTTTTTAAGTATTTTGTAGATTTCGATAATGACTTTTTGATACCATTTAAGGTCATTGGTTTTAGCTATTATTTTTTCTAGAATTACAAAATTGAAATCGCCGGGAATACCGTGTTTTTTTAGAGTCTGGTAATTACTCGTAATATCTATTTCACCTTTCTCAACCATGTCTTCAACTGCTTTTCGAAACAAGAGGCTAATTTGATGTTCTTCTCGGAATCCAAGTTTAAAATCGATACGAATCAACTTGTTCGGGATTAGTTTCTTAACGACATATTCTCGCGTATGTGGATTATCCATCACATCGACGTGAACGAGCCAATAGACATCTGCGCGTTTTGGTTTTTTATTGATCATAGAGTAGATGATCTTATGTTCGATTTCGTGACTATTGTTGGCACTCGTTAGATATACGATGTGCGAAGCGAATAGTGGCACGGATTTATCTTCACTTAGTTCCGAAATGATCGGGTAATATTTTCTCACGTCGACGAATCGAACAAAGCTGTTTTTGATTTTACGTGCTCCATACCAGGAAAACATCACAATAAAAAGTGTGCTTGCTAATAATAAGGTGAGCCATCCACCATGTGTGATTTTAACAATGTTACCGGCGAGAAAGGTGAATTCAATACTAAAGTAAGCGATAGCAAATACGAGGATCGCGATTTTATTTATTTTTAAGCGGAGCAAGAAGTTACACATGAGTATTGTAGTCATGATGAACGTCACATTAATGGCAAGTCCGTACGCTGCTTCCATATTGGACGATTCTTGGAATACCGCAATAATTAGCATACATCCAATGTATAGAACCAAGTTTATCGATGGCACATACAGCTGTCCCTTGTGGTGGCTGGGGTACCGAATAGCTACTTTCGGCCAAATATTTAGGCGCACCGCCTCGGAGATGAGAGTGTAAGATCCCGTGATCATTGCCTGACTGGCCACCACAGCGGCTAACGTAGCTATTGCAACGCCATAAACGACAAATCCGTCCGGCATAATTGCGTAAAACGGATTGATGTTACCCATCGTGTATCCAGCGTGTTGATGAAGCCAAACGCCTTGACCGAAATAGTTTAGGATAAGCATAAGTTTCACGAATATCCAGCTTATCCTGATATTTGCCTTTCCGCAGTGCCCCATGTCAGAGTAGAGTGCTTCTGCACCAGTGGTACAAAGAAAGATTGCCCCAATAAAATATAAAGCATTCGGATGGCTAATTAATGTAGAAATCGCGTAATAGGGGTTCAGTGCTGCGAAAATTTCTGGAGCTTGTATAACATATAGCAACCCAAGCGTCCCGATTGTGCTAAACCAAACAAACATCAAGGGACCAAATATTTTCCCCACAATCGATGTTCCGAAACGTTGGATGATAAAAAGAATGCTGATAATAAACACGACAATCGGTACGGTAGGTACCTCTGGGTAATGGATCGCTAGACCCTCCACGGCTGAGGAAATCGTAATGGCGGGTGTGATCATACCATCGGCTAAAAGCGTACTCGCGCCGATAATTGCCGGTATAAAAAGCCATTTTGCTTTCTTACGAACGAGGGAGTACAAGGAAAGGATGCCACCTTCACCTTTATTATCGGCGTTTAATGTGATCCATACGTATTTAATAGAGGTCTGTAAGGTCAGGGTCCAAAATACGCAAGACAGGCTTCCTAGAATTAAATCTTCTTCGATAACCCCTTTGTTAAAAATAGCTTTGACCACATATAAGGGAGAGGTTCCAATATCTCCGAAAATGATACCTAAGCTGATAAGTAGCCCTGCAAGGCTTAAGCGTTGTGTATCAATATGCTTAATCGTTTTCATTTCAAAAAATTATGGTGCAAATGTACAGTAATTTATAATTGGCGCGAAATAAAAAGCGTGCAACGCATATTCTTGTTAAAAATTGTTAAAACCCAAAAAAAAAATGAAATTTGTAGAGATCATCCTGAGAAAAAAATTAACTTTGTTTAGTGAGTGAGAGATGATGGTGCAAATATTATGAAATTAAACCAACAACCGGCTAATAGTGTCTAAACTACTATAGTACACAAGAATGAAAAAAATTAGAAATATAGCGTTGATAACTTTGTTAAGTATGGGTTTGCTTAACATGAGTGATGTTATGGCTTCTTCTTTTCCTTTTTCCAGTACGACCCACCAATATAGGATATCATCTGTTTCGAAAATCGACCCAATTAAAGACGAGAAAATTATTACGAATGTTAAAGTTTTCTATAACCCGGTTGCCGAGCAGATTACAATGACGTTCAAATTGAGCAAACAAAATAATGTAACAATCAAAGTGATGGATGCCCTTGGGAATGAAGTTTTGAATTTGATGAATGGAAGTTTGGAGGCTGGGATACAGAGTCTTTCCTTTGAGGCAAATGGTAAAGTTACCACGGGCGTTTATTTCGTTCGCGTCTCTTCTAATGCCGAGACTGTTGTAAAACGCATCTCGGTACGGTAATTTATTGTTTTAATTAATCCTTATTTTCTTCGGTCCAACGATCATCGGATTTTATTATTTCGATGAGTTCGTCTAATGCGTCAGCCGTCGGTACATTCTTTTTTACGACTTGTTTTCCTCGGTAAAGTGTTATTTTATCGGGGCCCGCGCCGACATAACCATAATCCGCATCAGCCATCTCTCCTGGTCCATTTACGATACACCCCATAATCCCGATCTTTAAACCTTTTAAATGGCTCGTTCTGCTTCGTATCATTTGCGTAGTTTCTTGGAGATCGAATAGGGTACGACCACAACTTGGGCATGATATATACTCCGTTTTTGAAATTCTTGAACGGGTCGCTTGTAATATGCCAAAAGATGTCGAAGTGATTCTCTCAGGCGCAATCGCCGGACTATCAATCCATATGCCTGAACCAAGACCATCAACCAGCAAAGCACCTAAGTCAGTACCTGCATATAACTGTAGTTTCGATATGGGCTCCTCGGGACTCGTGTCATCGTCAAGAGGTCCTGAAAATTCGGCTGCTGCATAGTTCCGTTTTATAATTACCGGATTGTCTAGTCCAATTGCTTGCAAGTTGTAAAAGAACTGGCGTTGATCTGCCATCCCATGTACACGCTGTGTTTGGAGAACAAACACGATCGTCTCGTCAATCGCCAGATTGGCAAAATCCGTATCCCTAAGTTCGTCGTTGGAAATTAAGATTAGATTCAAATTTGGATCGTGTTCTGTGGCCTGGTTGTAGAGGGCAATAGTATACAAAGGGTGTTTGTTAGCTTTGTCCTTTAGCAAAAGCCATGTATTAAAATCGTATATTACTTTTAAATTACCCGGTAGCGTAAAGGACGGTAAATTATTTCCTAAGTATACAAAGTCTACGGACTGCTCGTTGATATGGTATTTATCATTCAATGCATCGTAACGGTATCCAACTTTGTTAAGTATGAAAGGATCTTTACCATTCTCAGCAGATAGGTCTATGACTATACGCGGCACGAGGGATCCCCCCAGGAATGCATTTACTTCCTTTGCCAGGTACGGTTGGTTCGTATTGTTTTCTGATAATCTTATAACCGAATGCTCATGTTGATGTTGGAGGTCGACTTGGCGTTTGCTGTACCGATTCACGAGGGCAATAGCAACCGGTGCTTCTTTTTCGGGGTCTTCCGTTAGCGAGACACGTACCGTATCGCCTAAGCCATCTTCAAGCAACGTTCCGATACCAACCGCCGATTTGATACGGCCATCTTCACCATCACCCGCTTCGGTCACGCCGAGATGGAGCGGATAGTTCATGTTTTCGGCTACCATCTTCTCCACAAGTAACCGGTAGGCCTGAACCATGACTTGCGGGTTCGAAGATTTCATCGACACCACTAAATTAAAGTATTTTAAATCTTCGCAAATCCGTATAAATTCTAACGCGGATTCCACCATTCCTTCGGGTGTATCGCCATATCGGCTCATAATTCGATCCGATAGTGAGCCGTGGTTTGTGCCTATGCGCATCGCCGTGCCATATTGTTTGCAAATATTTACTAACGGCGTGAATTTTGTATAAATACGGTCTAATTCTGCTTGGTAAGCATCATCTGTGTAATCGATTTGGTCGAAGCGTTTTTTGTCGGCATAGTTCCCTGGGTTGATACGGACTTTCTCTACAATGCGGGCAGCTACCTCCGCGGCATTGGGCGTGAAATGTATATCTGCAACAAGCGGAACGTGATAACCGCGCGCCTTCAATCCATTTTTTATTGCCAAAAGATTTTCCGCTTCTTTAATGCTGGGGGCTGTGATTCGAACATATTCACAACCAGCATCTACCATTCGAATGGTTTGCTCAATGGATCCCAAAGTATCCATTGTGTCGACCGTTGTCATGCTCTGGATTCGTATCGGGTTATCGCCGCCCAACGGAATATCACCGACGGTTACTTCGCGAGTCTTGAATCGGCTATATGTCGTTTTTGAGTTGCAATAACTCCCGGGAATTGTGCTTATGTTGTTCGTGTTCATGCCTAGGGACAAAGTTAGCTATTTTTGTCTTAATACCGGCTAATATCAATACTGTTGGCCGCCCCTTCGATGGAGATAACAAATTTCTTGCTGGCCGAATGATAGTTCGCGGTTTCGGTTTCTCCGTCAACAAGTGGTTGAAACCCTTCAATTTTACTTGATGAGAGAATCGATTCATATTTTAATTTAGCAGCCGCTTGTTTGGGGATACGCAAAGTGATTTTTGATGCCCCTGAGGATATGTCTAGATTCGATGTCGTTAGGTTTGGTTCTCCTAGTATGAGATCTATATTGCTTGCCCCGCCATTTAATTCAAAATGTTTGAACGTTATGTCACTAAGATCTGCAGTGACCTTGGATGCGCCGATGTTAAATTCCATGTCCCATTGAACATTTTTGTTGATTTTTGCTTCCACACTCCCGGTTTTACTATTACCCTTCGTTGGTTTTAAATTAAGTTCTAGCTTACTTTTGTCACCAGAAACCTTGTTTTCGAGATTTATCACCATGTCCTGTGTTGGCGAGCTTGCTTGGATCAAATCAATGCCATTTACACCATTCAAAGAGAAATTGGAGGCGCCTCCATTTAATTCGAGACTTGCTTGATCGATGTTAATACTGTCCATGGGGATGCGCGCTTGGGTGACGTAAGACCCGTCTTCATCCAGCCCGTCAAATGCGATCTTGTTATTGTTAAAAAGATGAGAAGTCCAGTCGGACTTTGGCGCCGTCATCCCGACAAAAAAAATCCAACCCAAGAAAAGCACATTGCAAACAATCTTTAGGTAACTGCCGTATTGTCTATTTTGAACAATAAGATTGACCCCTAAAATTACGATGAGTAATGGCCAGTATTTTATGATCGCAATAAAGTTGAATTCTATTACGTTTAGGTTCTGTAGCAGCAGGATTAACCCGATGAAAACGAACCAAATGCCGGAAGTGATTTTGTTTCCCATGTTTTTCAATCTCTGGTAAAGATATGGTTCAAATGTATAAGATTTTAATTTTAAATAAAACGAGTTTTAGGTTATATTGTTCATTAGTTCGGTGAAAGAACTAATTATCTCGGTAAGTGTTCTACACAGTTTTGTGTATATTGCAGTGGTATTTATTTTTACACGACAGGTATTCTATGATATTCCATCATTTTGGTCAATATGTTCTGCTTTTAAAAAAGGTTTTCAAACGTCCCGAGAGCACAAAAGTGTATACAAAGGAGCTATTTCACGAAATGAACGAAATAGGTTTCGGATCGGTTGGATTGATCGCTGTAATTTCGACATTTATTGGCGCAGTAATGACGTTACAAATCGCGTTTCAGCTGGTATCCGACCTGATCCCACCGGCCGTTATTGGGCAAATTAATCGTGACTCAAACATACTCGAGCTAGGACCGACAATTTCGGCACTCGTGTTAATGGGGAAAGTCGGTTCTTCTATCTCCTCACAAATAGGGTCGATGCGTGTCACCGAGCAGATCGATGCGTTGGAGATTATGGGTATTAATGCGCCAGGTTATTTAATTCTACCGAAAGTGTTAGCGGGATTAGCGATGGTGCCGGTTTTAGTAATTATCGCTATTTTTTGTGCAATTACTGGCGGATTAGTGGGTGGTACGCTATCGGGGGCCGTCGCACCTTCAGACTATATTCAGGGAATTCAAGGTGGATTTAATGGTTTTACAATTGTAGTCGCACTAGTAAAAGCCTGTATTTTTGGGTTTGTTATTACGTCTGTGCCAGCTTACATGGGATTCTTTGTACGTGGAGGAGCCCTGGAAGTGGGGCAAGCGGGGACTAAAGCGGTGGTTGTTGGCTGTATTTCGATCTTAGCCACCGATTATATTATTACCGCATTGATGCTTTAAAAAATGATAGAAATTCAAAATATACATAAGTCATTTGGGGAGAACCATGTGCTCAAGGGTATCGATGCGGCATTCGAGCCTGGAAAAGTAAATATGATAATTGGTGGTTCTGGATCGGGTAAAAGTACGTTATTGAAATGTATCGTAGGTTTGCACGAACCTGAAAAAGGAGATGTCTTTTTCGATAAAAAGGAATTCACGAATCTAGATTTTGAGGAGCGTGTCCCGATACGTCGGCAGATTGGTATGTTATTTCAAAACTCTGCCCTCTTCGACTCCATGACTGTAGAGCAAAATCTCACATTTGGCCTAGAGATTTTTACCGATATGTCGCAGTCCGAGCGGCGCGAACGAGCGAATTTATGCTTAGATCGAGTTAATTTATCCAAGACGAACGACCTATACCCTTCGGAACTTTCGGGTGGGATGAAAAAGCGAGTCGGGATCGCCCGGGCAATCAGTATGAACCCGAAGTATTTATTTTGCGATGAACCAAACTCCGGATTAGATCCTGCAACATCGATCGTAATTGATGAACTTATTGAAGAGTTAACCGATGAATATCAATGTACTACGATTGTTGTCACACATGATATGAACTCGGTGATGGGAATTGGCGATTATATTATGTTCTTGCACAAAGGCGAAAAATTTTGGGAAGGATCCAATAAAGAGATGCTAATGGCGGATGTTCCAGAACTTAATGACTTTGTGTTCGCAAGTCCACTCATGAAGGCTGCACGCTCGACCTTTAAATAGGCCTACGTTCACCTATTGCTTGAACGGAGTTAAGTGTTTACCTTTGCACCGTGCTTTTTTTAACGATTTAACCGGGGAAGAATATTCTCATGTTACTTCGATTGTTTACGAGCTACATTCACTTATTAATTTAATTTATTTTGACCACTACCACAACAAATATACAATTGCTTACGCCGCAAAATTGGGAAGATTACGAACTAATTGATTGTGGGGATTTCGAGAAATTAGAACGATTTGGTGAACTCGTGCTTATAAGGCCCGAACCACAGGCAGTTTGGCCAAAAGCCTTAAGCGAATCCGAATGGACTAAAAAACATGATATCCGTTTTAAGGGGCGTTCGGCGACATCGGGAGAGTGGTTGAAGAAAAATGGTTCGACGAAAGATCGTTGGCACATTTCCTATAAGAATAATGATGTCGCGATAAAATTCCGATTAGGATTAACTTCATTCAAGCACGTCGGTATTTTTCCTGAGCAGGCCGTTAATTGGGATTATATCTCTGAATCAGTTCGTCTTTTTAAAACCTCTACCCCTAAAATTCTAAATCTATTTGCTTACACGGGCGGCGCATCATTGATTGCCAAGGCTGCAGGGGCGGACACCACACATGTGGACTCCATCAAGCAGGTGGTCACTTGGGCTAATGAAAACCAAGAGCTTTCCGGCATAGATAATATACGTTGGGTCGTGGAAGACGCCTTGAAATTCGTCAAAAGAGAACTTAAACGTGGTAATAAATATAACGGTATCATTTTAGATCCACCCGCCTACGGTCATGGTCCTAAGGGGGAGAAATGGAAGCTGGAGGATCACATCATGGAAATGATGCGAGAGGTCGTGCAACTTCTGGATCCTGAAGAACATTTTTTGATTTTAAACACCTATTCGCTTGGATTTTCGTCCGTTATTGTTGAGAATTTGATACGAACCTCTTTCCCGCGCGTGGAAAATTTAGAGATAGGCGAGCTGTATTTAAACGCCACAGCCGGTCCGAAGCTCCCGCTAGGCGTTTTTGGGAAATTCCGAAAATTATCAAAATAAGAATAACGCAATGTTATATGGTCTTGCCGGATAGTTATATCCAATTGATGCTTTTCTGGTAAACCTTTCATGCTGGCGTAAGTCAGCATTTATCTAATCACACCACGCGATGCAGAAGGGCGCGTAGAGAGCATTTCGCATTTAATGTTCCTGCCAGACTGTATCTTTTCGACGTTTCAAATTCGATAATTGTCAGTTGTAAAATCCATAGAATTAATGGGTTTTTGAAGCATGGAGGTGATGGAAATGACTTTGAAAGTGTTAGATTTGGTCAATTTAACCAGATTCCGTTTTGAATAATGTACTTTTTATAACCCGCTTAATTTTCCTCCTTCTAGGGCTATCCGCAATACGTGAGGTTCACGCCCAGGAACAAGTGCATTTTAAGCATTTAACGGTGGATGACGGATTAAACAGTAACCATCTGCAGACTATTACAAAAGACCACGATGGATATATGTGGTTTGGGACGGCCACAGGCCTTAGCAAGTATGATGGTAAACGTTTTCGGGTATACCATCATGACGTTTTGAGTAGTGACGGGTTGCCCGGAAATAGTGTGGAGGAATTTTTCCACGGTCCAGACTATTCATTGTGGATTAAGACTTCCCGAGGATTCTGTATCTACAACAAGTCCACGGATTCATTTATTTCCGAGATCGACAGCGTACTGCGTTCCATGAGGCTTCCCGAAGATAATTTGGATCAAGTGTGGGCACTAACCGATAAGCTATTTGGCTTTGTGTATCACGATGGACATGCCTTTTTATTCAATAATGGCGACTCGTCGATTAGACAGCTTCCTAGCGACGATGTCGAGAGCCTTGCGGCTGACATCAGCGGCGGAAATCTTTTTGTGGTAAACCAAAAAGGCGAAATTGAAGTTCTCAATCTAAAGACGTTTAAATCTATTAAAAAGTTTTCTTCACCTGTCGCGCATCTAAACGCCGCTAATATTACTTACCGTATGTTTCTGGATGAACAAAGCCAGCTTTGGCTGTACGGTAAAAACTTTCCGTTGGGTGCATTTCGGTACGACATAGCAAGTGAAAATAGTGTTCATTTTAGCCGCAACAGTGAGCGATTTCGGTTAAATAATGACAATGTTAATAATATTCAAGAATACCAGGGTAGGGTCTGGCTAGGGACCGATCACGGAGGAATCAATATTGTGAAGGGAGATTCGGTGTTTTATTCCGTTAACAGTCAATTTCAACCGAGTTCACTCCCTTTTAATGCAACCACCACGCTTTATAGCGACAGGCGAGGAACAATGTGGGTAGGTATGTATAAAGGCGGAGTAAGTTATTATAATAAAGAGCAAACTTTTGTCAAGACTGTTCAGTCACATCCGGGAGATAAAAATAGTTTGCCCTATGACGATGTGAATTGTTTTCTCGAGGATCCCAAGGGAAATATATGGATTGGTACCAACGGTGGTGGTTTGATTAAATATAATCCGATAACTAAAAGCTCTACGAGTTTCCGCTTCCAGCAAACTGATTCATGCTCATTAAGTAGTAACGTGGTAGTAAGTTTGCATTTAGATCGCAACAACCGATTATGGGTCGGGACATTTAATGGAGGCTTAAATGAAATGGTGTCAGAGGGCGTTTTCATGCGTTATACCGATACTGCATTATCGAATTTAAGTGTCTGGGATATTGCGGAAGATAGTCGAGGGCAACTATGGTTAGGAACCTTGTCGCACGGTCTTTTATGCTTTGACCGCGAGACGAAGGAGTTTGTGCCGTATCTCACTAAAAGTGGACAACGCTTACCCTCTACTTATTACTCCAAAGTATTCCAAGACAGCAAAGGGAATATTTGGCTGGGAACAGCAGTAGGCATCGAAATTATTGAAGCGGACGGCGACGTGCGCTTCATCCGGGAAGGCAATACGTCGGCGGGGTTAAGTAATAATTTGGTCACCGATATTTTGCAGGATAAGTACGGAAGGATCTGGGTTTCTACCCAACGAGGGATCAACATTGTGGAAGACTCTCATATTCGATGGATTAAAAAAGAAGAGGGGTTAATTGACGAAATTGTGGTGGAGCTGGTGGAGGATGATAATGGTGATATTTGGGCGGCAACTGAAAAGGGACTTTCACGAATTCGCATAAATCAAAATTTGGATGATCTATTTATCAATAATTTCAGTAAAGCAGACGGACTACAATCTCTAAGCTTCAACGAGAACGCCGGTTTGAAACTACGCGATGGCACGCTCATTTTTGGCGGCCCCAAGGGATTCAATCTTTTGAATGTAAAAGATATTCAACATGGGGCGGATGATTTTAAGCTACAGGTGTCTCAAATAAAATTAAATGGTCGGCAATTGGTTCCATCGGATGTTTATGGCCAGGAGTCTTTTGATTTTCTAAATTCGGATTCCACCTTACATCTTTCCTATGATGAGAATTCACTTATTATCCGTTTAACGGATTTCGATTATTTGCATGCTAATCGCGGTAAATTCCAGTACTTGATAAGGGGCTTGGATGAGCAGTGGGTTGATTTGAATGTCGCCGATTTCACAATCTACCTGTCGAATTTGCCGGCATCAAACTACCAGGTAATAGGGCGGTACGTGAATAGTCAAGGTGTTCCCGAGGCTGAATACCGATTAATGAGACTTGTTGTGCATCCACCATGGTACAAGTCAAAGATTGCCTACGTAGGTTACATACTATTGGGTTTAGTTTTCTTATATTTCCTAAGAAGGTTTGAAAAACTTCGGGAACGCACCCGTTTTAATCTATTACAAGCCGAACAGCGCGCAAAGCACATTCGTGAACTCGATCAGCTGAAGACACGTTTTTTCACGAATGTTAGTCATGAGTTTCGTACGCCAATCAGTTTGATTCTAGCCCCCATTGAATCATTAATGAAAATGCCCGCCGCGGGAGAGAGTCATGCGTTTTTAACTATTATTGAGCGTAATGCGAAACAATTGTTGACACTTGTTAATCAGCTTTTAGATTTTAACAAGATAGACCAAGGAAAACAGGTCGTTCGCAATAAATACGGAAATATCATAGCTGTTCTTGCATCCGTTGTGGAATCTTTTGAAAATCTCGCCCGCACTCGTCAGATAAAATTCACTGCACTTTTGCCCGATAAAGAGTTTCGGTGTTATTTTGACAAAGAGAAAATTGAGAGTGTATTATTTAATTTGCTGTCCAATGCCCTGAAATTTACTCAGACACACGGTGAAGTAACTTTATTAGTTACAATTGAACAATCGTTGCCCCAATTGAAAATCGTCGTTCAAGATAATGGGCCAGGGGTTTCACAAGAGAATATAGAGAGAGTTTTTGAACGATATTATCAAGAAAGTAAAACCACTGGTGTTTGGAAAGAGGGAAGTGGAATTGGACTGTCGATTGCCAAGGAGTTTGTGGAAATAATAGGCGGGGACATTACTCTTGAAAGTGCTCCGGGTACGGGATGCCGGTTCATCGTAGAAATTCCCTTAGGGATCCAATCGGGCAGCGAGGAAACCAAACTGGAATCTAGTTTGACAAAGGAGCGTAAAGATGCTGGTTTTGCCATGAAGAAAGATAATCTTCAACGAATACTAGTTGTGGAGGACAATGCCGATTTTGCATATTATTTGCATGAAAACTTAGCAAAATATTACCATGTGCAAATATGCGCGACTGCCGAAAAAGCTTTGGAGGTTATTTACCAGTTTCATCCGGATATTATAATTTCCGATTTGAGTTTACCCAAGATCTCCGGAATTGAATTCTGTCAAGCAATACGAAAGGACAAACGAACGGGACACATTCCTTTTATTATGATTACAGCGGTCGGCTCCCAAGAAATGCAACTCGAAGCACTTCGCCGAGGGGCGACGGACTATTTAGCGAAGCCTTTTCATATGGAAACGTTTCTGTCGAAAATCAAATCTATTCTTGCGCAGAAGGATGAGATGACCAAACGTTATAAGCGCCAGCTGGACGTTCGTGTCGGAGCGGTCGAGATTGAAAATGAAGATGAGAAGTTTCTTCTAAAGGCAACTAATTTTGTTGAATCCCATCTACAAGATGACGCGTTATCGGTCGAGTACCTAGCGCGGTCTCTGCACATTACACGGGTCGGTTTATACAAGCGAATTTTGTTGCTTACGGGATTTACGCCGACAGAATTTATTCGTAATATTCGATTGAATATCAGTTTGGATCTTCTACGAAATTCGCATAAAACAATTAGCGAGATTGCCTATGAGGTCGGATTCGGTTCCCCAAAACAGTATTCAAAACACTTTAAACATTTTTATGGGGAGCTTCCTTCTCACTATCGGAAATAATCGGTTGTTTTTGCTTGTTGTTTTTTATAATAATTTGATTTTGAATCAATTAATATTTGATTGGGTCTTCCCTGGTTAACAAAATGCCCCCTAATTGTTAACCTATGTGGTATTGGTGCAATCGGTTGCAACACTACATTTGTATTATGATGCACCTGACACCAGGTGGATTTGTTAACCAAAAAATAAATAAAGTACTATGTTTTTAAGAAGAGTTCTCTTAGGACTTGTGTTGTTATCCGGGATGTCGTTAGCTGCGCAAACCGCCGGGCTACCGAGTTACCAGAAAACCCAAACGGGGGTGCACGTTGTATACCGTTCAGTGCCATCCGCAATTGATCAGGATATCTATTTAGATTTCATCAACGAACAAGTTATCCGCGTTCGTGTATTGCCTCCAGGGAATGAATTGCCTAGACAAAAGAGTTTCATATTACTCGACTCGGTAGGTAGTAAGCCGGTTGAGTTCAATGTAGTTGAAAAACCGGACACTTTGTTTCTAAAAAGTAGTGCACTCACAGCGAAATTAGTGTTAGCGAGCGGAAGGATTCATTTCTTTGATGCGAAGGGAAAATTATTAGTTGGCGAGACAAAACGGGGCCAGCAATCATTTCAGGCTGATGCGTATAACGGAGACAGTTTTTACGCGATCAAGCAGGGCTTCCAAGTCGATAAAAACGAAGGTCTATTTGGCTTAGGTCAGCATCAGAACGGCGTGATGAACTACAATAACGGCCGTCGCGTTACCCTGTTACAGTATAACACGGAAATAGCGGTGCCATTTCTTCTCTCGAGCAAAAATTACGGTATTCTCTGGCATAACTACGCGATTACAGTTGCCGGAGATACACGACCACTTATGCCGTTAAACGCTTTTAAACTTTTTTCAAAAACAGGGCAAAAGGGATGGCTAACCGCTTCGTACGTGAATAAGGAGGATGAGAGCGAAATTTATGTTACGCGCCCAGAATCCGATATCGATTATAATTATTTGACAGACCAACATAAATACCCCGAGGGGGTTCAATTATCCCAAGCCAAGGTTATTTACGAAGGCGGAATTGCCTCCCCATACGAAGGACTACATTATGTTCACTTTAAATACTCGGGCTATATAAAGGTGTGGATTGACGGTAAGTTATTACAAGATCGCTGGCGAGAGGCATGGAACCCTGGTACATTTGAATTACCAGTTTCCTTGGAAAAGGACAAGCATTATAAAGTTAAGATCGAATGGATTCCTTCAGGTGATGAATGCTATTTTACGCTGAATTGGCAACGTCCAGCGGAAACGGGGGGTACCCAGTTCGGTTTTCAATCTGAAGCGGGTGACGCAATTGACTATTTCTTCGTAGGGGGTGAAGATATGGATGACGTGATTTCCGGATACCGTCAAATTACAGGTAAGGCGCCAATTATGCCGATTTGGAGTTTTGGATTTTGGCAGAGCCGTGAACGCTACAAGACGCAACTAGAGCTCGAGGAAGTTGCCGCAACATTCCGAGAGCGCCAGATTCCGATTGATAATATTGTTCAAGATTGGTCGTATTGGCAGCCACAGGATTGGGGTAGCCACGCTTTTGACAGCACACGATTTCCTGATCCTGCGGGAATGATCAATAGTTTGCATGCTAAGAATATGAATCTGATGATTTCGGTATGGCCAAAAATCAATGAGGAGTCAAGTGTGTATAAGCAGTATCGTGACCAAGGTTGGTTGTACATGCGTAATATTTATGACGGCCGTAAAGATTGGATTGGAAACGGATATACCTCAACGTTCTATGACGTGTATAACCAAGATGCTCGAAAAGCGTTTTGGGACCAGATGAATGATAAACTATTCTCGATAGGAGTGGACGCTTGGTGGATGGATGCGAGTGAACCGGATTTGCATTCCAATATTAGTATTGATGAGCGCAAATCGGTTGTGCAACCAAGTGTCGGATCGTCGGTACGTTATTACAATACATATCCACTACTGAATGCGAAAGGAATCTATGAGGGGCAGCGAGACCAAGATCCGAACAAGCGCGTATTTATTTTAACGCGATCGTTTTTCGCCGGACAGCAGCGCTATGCGGCAGCTGCATGGAGTGGCGATATCGCCTCGACATGGGAAGACATGCGTGATCAAATTTCCGCCGGCGTAAATTTTTCGATGTCCGGAACTCCTTATTGGACAATGGATGCAGGCGGATTCCTCGCTCAACAGAAATACTACGATCCTTCAAAAGCAGATTTAGAAGAGTGGCGTGAACTGAACGCCCGTTGGTACCAATATGGTGCGTTCCTCCCATTATTTCGAGCGCATGGACAATACCCCGAGCGGGAGCCTTTTGCAATAGCACCCGAGGACCATCCGGCTTATCGCAGCATGCTGTATTATATAAAATTGCGTTATAAGCTCTTAAGCTATAATTATAGTTTAGGTGGTATGACCTACTTCAATGACTATTCTATGATTCGTGGGCTCGCAATGGACTTTCCAAAAGACGAATCGGTATATAACATAAATGACCAATATATGTGGGGACCTTCCTTACTAGTGAATCCAGTTACGGAAAAGGATAAGACCAGTCGCCCTGTTTATTTACCGCAAGGAACTACATGGTACAATTTGTACAGTGGAGAATCCTATAAAGGGGGGCAACGCATTGACGCGCCTGCACCCTATGAACGAATTCCCGTGTTTGTTAAAGGTGGTTCTATTTTACCGATCGGTGAGGATTTACAATATACGACCGAAAAGAGGCAGAAGGACCTAACCCTGCTAGTTTATGATGGCGCAGACGCGGAGTTTGTTTTGTATGAAGACGCAGGAATCAATTACGAATACGAGAAAGGTCGTTACGCACTAATCGATCTTAAATACGATGCGGCATCTGGTCAGCTAATTATCGGTCATCGTAAGGGCGAATTCCAAGGTATGCTGAAAAGCAGAACTTTTAACGTTGTTTTAATCAACGATCAAAATGGTATTGGTATAGATAAAGAAATTAATGGGGGAAAAACGGTTAAATACAGTGGTAAAGCACTTACCGTTAAGTTAAAATAAAATCCAATTTAAATAAATCAAGTATGTGTAAACGAATGTTACAAAACGCGGCAGTGATGATGCTATTTATGCTCTTCTCAGCTGCGGCATGGGCACAGTCCATTCAGGGCACAGTCGTTGCCAGTGCAACGAATGAGCCCGTGATTGGAGCCAGTGTCTTGGTGAAGGGGACGCAGCAATCGACCAGCACCGATGAACGGGGTAATTTTTCTATTAATGCTGCATCAGGTGCTGTGTTAGTTGTTACTTATGTAGGTTTTGATGCGCAAGAAATTGTGGCGCAAAACGGACAAACGATTCGGCTTGTTGAAGATGTGTCGGATCTAGAAGAAGTCGTTGTGATCGGATACGGAACGCAAAAAAAGAAATTGAATACGGGGGCTAATTTACGCGTGGATGGGGAAGATTTGGAAAAAAGGAACCAGCTTAACCCGTTACAAGCGATGCAGGGGCAGGCACCGGGCGTATCGATTTCATCTACTTCGGGACAGCCAGGGGCAAGTATGAAAGTAGTCGTTCGTGGGCTGGGGACTATCGGCAACGCTGGACCACTGTATGTTATTGACGGTGTGCCAGGCGGAGATATTAGTGTTTTAAATCCTGCTGACATCCAATCGATCGATGTGTTAAAAGATGCAGCTTCGGCGGCAATCTACGGTTCTCAAGCGGCAAATGGTGTTATCTTGGTGACAACCAAAACGGGATCTGTTGGCACAAATCAACTAACTTTTGATGCTTTTAAAGGTGTTCAGAATGCCGCGCGTAAGACGGACATGCTTAATGCCGATGAGTATAAAGTTATCATGAATGAACAGGCGTTGAATTCCGGTGCTGGTCTAATTGATTTCGAGGGTATGGAGGGGTTAGGAAATACCAATTGGGTAGATCAAATGCTCGTGAGCGATGCGAATACGGAAAACTATAATGTTGGTTTGAGTGGTGGGTCCGAGAAATCGACCTATGCATTGAGCTTAAACTATATCGGACAGGAAGGGCTCGTTGGGGGGAAAGATGTTTCGAATTACGAACGTTACGGATTTCGTAGCAATGCGGAATATAAAGCGTTCGATGGCGTGCTAAAAATTGGTCAGCATCTAAACTTCAATTACATCAGAAACAGAGGTATCGATGTGGGAAATCAATATAATAACACCTTGCGCAGCGCATTCAGCACCTCACCGCTTACTCCTGTATTTGGAGACAATAACGTCTACAGTAACGGGTTTTATGATTCATCCAATTCACCGTGGTATAATGGCGATGGTAATCCTTATGGTTCGATGATGGTGAATTCAAATAATATGAATGATGCCCAGAAGTTGATGGCTGATATTTATGCGGAAGTCGAACCTGTTAAAGGGTTGAAAATAAGATCGATGCTTGGCTTTAATTACAATGCCTCAGATTACCGTAGTTATACGCCGAAATATCGGTTTTCGGTTTATGATTTCAATGAAGATCACACAACTGCTTTGCAAAGCATGAATAAAGGGCATACATTAACATGGATTAATACCGCTAATTACGACTTCACGGTCAATAATGACCATCAATTCTCCACGATGATCGGTATAGAGGCAATTCGCTACCAAGGAACCTACCTTTCAGCAAGCAACTGGAATGTGTTGTCACAATTTGATGATTTTGATCACGCCTATATTGATAATACAACAGGTAGAGCGTACGTGAATGAAGACGGTGTATTGGTAGAAACACAAGATATAAATGGTGGCCCGGACGTAAATACAAGGAGAGCTTCCTATTTTGGCCGCCTAGGGTACAACTATAAAGAAAAATATTTACTGAACGCTACGCTACGTGCGGATGCCTCGTCTAAGTTTGCCAGCGGTAATCGTTGGGGGTATTTTCCTTCCGTATCAGCGGGATGGGTGATGACGAGCGAAGATTTCATGCAAGAGAGCCAAGATTGGTTAAATTTCTTCAAATGGAGAGTGTCGTGGGGACAGGTAGGTAATCAAGATATTGATGATTTTCAATATGCCGCGCCGATTAATACCTCGACAGGTGTAACGGCAGATAATCCAGCTGCTTTTTACTCGTTCGGGACCAACGGTCTAAATTATGCCGGAGCTTATCCTAGTCGTTTTTCCAACCCTTATATCACTTGGGAAACTTCCGAACAGCTGAATTTTGGGTTTGACGCTCGGTTACTAGACAACCGACTGGATGTTGTTGCAGACTATTATGTCAAGACGACGAAAGATTGGCTAGTGCAAGCACCCGTGTTAGCTACTGCCGGAACGCAAGCACCCTTTATTAACGGAGGCGATGTTAAAAATACCGGATTTGAACTGGCCTTTAATTGGTCGGATCAGATCGGTGAAGTACGGTACAATATAGGTATCAATGGTGCATATAATAAAAACGTCGTGGGAAATATCCCTACCGAAGACGGTATTATTCATGGTTCAACAGCGATGCTTTACGATAATTCGGAGGAATTTTATCGTGCAGAAAATGGACATGCAATTGGTTATTTCTGGGGATACGAAACAGCGGGAATCTTCCAGAATGAGAATGATATTGCGGGCTGGAGCGAAGCAGGAAACGGTATTTTGCAGCCGAATGTTTTACCCGGTGACGTGAAGTACGTTGATCAAAATGGCGACGGTGCGATAAATGCGGCGGATAAAGTTGATTTGGGCGTAGGATTGGCCAATATGAACTACGGATTTAACCTTGGCGTGAACTATAAAAACTTCGATATTTCTGTCCAAGGCTACGGAGTGACAGGGAGTAAGATCGTTCAGTCGTATCGTAATCATGCAAACAAACAAGCCAATTATACAACGCGCATTTTGGATCGTTGGACCGGTGAGGGGACTTCTAACAGTATCCCACGTGTAACAGACACGAATATCAATTGGCAGTTTTCGGATCTATATCTGCAAGATGGTGATTTCCTGCGAATAAGCAACGTTACGCTAGGCTATGACTTTGCCAAACTGATCAACTGGAAATATGCGAACCAAGTACGGTTTTATGTACAAGGCCAAAATCTTTTCACGTTTACGAAATATGATGGAATGGATCCAGAAATTGGATATGGAACCGAAGGATGGGTTTCTGGTGTAGATCTGGGATATTATCCACGTCCTAAGAGTGTGTTATTTGGAGTGAATGTTAAATTTTAATTGTCGATAAGGTCATGAAAAGAACAGATATATTATATACATGCTTGTTAGCAACGGCCCTGACAGCGGGATCGTGCTCGTCTAGCTTTTTAGACGTAGAGCCAGTGACAGATGTTTTAGAGAATAATTTTTATAAAAATGTAGCTGATGCTGATATGGCACTAGTAGGCTGTTACGATGGTTACCAGCGTACTGTCTCCAATGGCAGTTTAGCATTTAACGTTGCATCGGATATTATGTCCGATCAAGCATTTGGGGCGACCGGGATTACCGATAGCCGTGCATATCAAGTATTAGACCGCTTCAACCCATCGGAAGCTCCCTCGGAGAATAACATTTTTGATGGCACATGGACAGACTACTATGCAGCGATATATCGGTGTAATGTTTTGTTGAGCAAGCTAGATGAAACGGATTTTACATCAGACCCTGATGCGCGAGCAAGAATAGAAGGGGAGACGAAGTTCCTACGTGGTCTTTTATATTTCGATCTAGTGCGCCTTTTTGAAAATATACCTCTTTTGGCGGAGCCATCTACAGCTAATCTGCCACAGGCCAATCCAAAAGAGACTTACGACTTAATTGTTGCTGATTTACAATTTGCCGCGCAGAGTATTTCTGCGGATGCCTATCCCAAGGCAAAAGCGACGACAAATGATGGACGAGCGACAACATATGCTGCTAAATCGCTACTTGCACGCGTCTACCTTTTCTATTCGGGATATTATGGTAAAGAAGATCTTTCGGTTTCTAAAGCGGACGTCTTAGCGGGACTAGAGGATGTGATCAATAGTGGAGAGTATGCCCTGGTTGATGATTTTTCATCGCTATGGCCCGCCTCCAGCTATGTTCCTATGGAAGAGGATAACACGCTTGACAGGTCGAATTATGCGGGTGAGGGAAATCAAGAAATCGTATTTGCGCAGAAATTTACGGGTACGCAAGATTACAACGGCAACAATGACGGTAACCGTTGGCTGGTGATGTTAGGGTTGCGTGGTATCAATGCCTCACCCTACGGACAGGGATGGGGAGCGTGCACGGTAAGTAAGCGCTTTGTGAATAGTTTTTCTGCAAATGACACACGTAAAACAGCTTCGATTATTGATATAGATGGAGAGGGAATAGTAGGCTTTAATATCGGAGACCAACGTGAGTACACGGGATACGCGATTAAAAAATATACCCCAACTGCTTTACCTGACGGAACGTCGAATACAGGGGGTGAGAAGGATTTTCAGATATCGCAAGATCAAGATTACTTTGTGATGCGCTATGCTGATGTGCTTCTTATGGCTGCTGAGTTAGGGAGTGGCAATGCACAAAGCTACTTTGATCAAGTGCGCAAACGTGCTTATAAAGACAATTTTTCCGCTTTGGCTGCGACAAAAGTAAACATCTTAAACGAACGTAAATTCGAATTTGCATTTGAGGGCATTCGTTATTGGGATGTATTACGTGGGGGATTGGAATCGGCAGCATCTAGTTTAGCCTTTTCAGAAAGTGTGCTAAGTGGTTCTGCAGAAGAACAAGTGGTAATATCGCGCGAAAACTTCTTATCCACGCGCGGGTTTATGCAAATCCCCAACAATCAAATTACACTTTCGAATGGAGTGCTAGTACAAAATGACGGTTGGAAATAACTTGAAAACGGAAATTATGAAAAAGATTATAACCTGGTGCGGCTTATTGATTATTGCCGCGAGTATATTGGGCGCATGTAGCCCCGAAGAATATAGTTTGGGTGAGGTTGATGTGACGCCTACTGACCTTGTGGAAGGCACTGCGTTTAAAATTGAGCGCGACGCGTCCAATCCCAACATTATTAATTTAGTAAGCCTGATGGGTATGCAGTATACACCATTATGGGAACATCCACAGGGTCGAAGCCAGAAGCAATCACTGTCGCTTCGTATACCGTTTTCGGGTACCTATACCGTGAAGTTTGGTGTAGAAACACGTGGCGGCGTGGTCTATAGTGAACCCGTCGCTTTTACGGTGGATGAATTTTATCCCGGATTTATTGATAACGAATTATGGACACTTTTGTCTGGAGGTGTTGACCAAGAAAAGACTTGGTTTCTCGACTTAGATGCCACCGGAACAAGTCGTCATTTTGCGGGTCCGTTGTTTTTTTATGGAACTGATGACAGTTGGGAGACGGTGACCGAAGGAAAGACTGTGGACGGCGATGTGTGGAACTGGTCCCCGGATTATCCAGGAAATAGCTGGATTATGAATGCTGGCGACTATGGGACTATGGTGTTTTCTTTGAAGGATGGTGCAAACGTTACCGTGTCTCATACGCAGGTATCGGGTCGAGATGTAGAGAAAGGTACCTATATGCTCGATACGGATAACTACACAATGCGAATGAATGGCGCTGCCCCTTTACATGATCAAGGTAGAGATGAGCAGGTGATTGATTGGGGGAACATTAAGATTATGTCGCTTACAGAAAACACAATGCAACTGGGTATCCTTCGTGATGATGCCCTCTCGGGAGAAGGGGCCGCCCTAATGGTATATAACTACATAACTAGGGATTATTACGAGAGTTTAGTTGCTGGAGATTAATTGTTAAAATCTAACATACCAGCGCGCAGGGCAAGCCTCGTGCTGGTATAATTTTTTTTGTCTCTTGTTAGCGGAATACCAAAGTTTACACTATGGGCTTTCGATAGCAAGTATTAATTATTAAATAAGAATGCGTTTGATTGCACATTTTAGAGCTATTATTCTCCTGTTATTTTTATCCATTGAAAGTTTGATGCTTTTCTCGCAAACAAGAACGGAAACAAATTTTAATGCGAATTGGTATTTTACCTTAGACTCCACGGCAAATTACAGTGGTAATAAAGTTGACTTTTCTGGCTGGCGGGAGCTTAATTTACCCCACGATTGGAGTATCGAAGGAAGCTTCACGGCGTCTAACCCATCAAGTAGTGGAGGCGGCTATCTCCCTGGTGGAATCGGATGGTATAAAAAGCGATTCGATATCGATTATGACTCTTGCAGAGCAGTGTGGATTTCCTTTGACGGCGTATATGAACGTAGCGAAGTATGGATCAATGGCCATTACCTTGGTTTGCGACCGAACGGATTTATTAACTTTTCGTATGAGTTGTCGAAATACCTGAACAAAAATGGCAAAGGAAATATTCTTACTGTTAAAGCGGACAACAGTACGCAGCCCAATACCCGGTATTATACGGGATCAGGGATCTATCGTTCGGTGACACTGGTACAAACCCAAAGGGTATACATGGGCGATTTATTTATTTTTACTGATGATGTTGATAGCACCCGGGCGACTATTAACATACAAATACCGCTGGTGAATAGTGATTCAAAGGCCCAATCAGTACAGATACTAACCGAACTTATTAGTCCGCAGGGCGAAATCATTGCTAAAATCGATCCACGTCAAGAATTTACTGTTCCTGCAAGCAGTACAGAAGAGGTATCTCGAACAATCCAAATATCTGATCCTGCATTATGGTCACCGGCGAATCCTAGTCTATATCGCGTTCGAAATGAGCTACTTATCGACGGGAAAACCGTGGACGCCGTAGAGAAGGTAACTGGTTTACGCTATTTTAATTTTGATGCGAAAACTGGATTTTGGCTAAATGGCGTGCATACGAAAATTCGTGGCGTCTGTATGCACAGTGACCAAGGAGCGCTGGGAACGGCATTTAATAAAGATGCAACGATTCGTCAATTAAAGATGCTCAAAGAGATGGGCGTTAATGGGATACGTAATGCGCACAATCCTGCCGCAAGTGAATTTTTAGATCTATGTGATAGCTTAGGGTTCATTGTTATGAACGAGACTTTTGATGTTTGGAGTAACAAGAAAAATCCATATGATTACCACTTGTACTGGAACGAATGGTACGAAAGGGATCTGGCTGATCAAATTGTACGCGACCGGAACCACCCTTCTGTTTTCATGTGGTGCCTAGGCAACGAAGTGCAGGAGCAGTGGCATGCTGCGGATCTAGGTAAATCGATTCCAGAACGTCTTGCAGCAATAGTGGACAGCTTAGATGGAACGCGTCCTACAACGATTGCCAATAATGAAATTTCTAGCGGGAATCCTGTCCTAATGACAGATGCAATCGACATAATCGGCTATAATTATAACGAGAAAAAGTGGTCAGATGTGCCTAAAATGCACCCTGGGAAATCTTTTATCGTCACAGAAAGTGTGTCTGCTTTGGCAACTAGAGGACAATACGATTTATTCCCTGTGGACAGTATCCGGCAGTGGCCGGAACGTTGGGATATTCTCTTTGATGGTGGTAATGCGGATCAGAGTATCTCCGCTTACGATCACGTTCGCACGCCGTGGGGGTCAACGCATGAGCGTAGTTTGTACTTGAGCGAGACCTTGCCGTGGGTTTCGGGTATGTATATCTGGACCGGATTTGATTACCTGGGTGAGCCGACGCCTTATATTTGGCCTTCGAGAAGTTCCTATTTTGGGATCATCGATCTCGCTGGGTTTGCCAAGGATGTTTATTATCTATATCAAAGCGAGTGGACCGACACGCCCGTATTGCATATCCTTCCCCATTGGAACTGGGCCGCTGGGGATACCGTAGATGTAGTAGCCTATTATAATAATGCCGACCAGGTCGAATTGTTTTTGAATGACCAGTCACTGGGCGTTCGCAGTAAAGCGGACTCTTCGTTGCATGTCCGGTGGAGGGTGCCATTTCGACCTGGGGAACTTAAAGCGATTTCGTCGAAGGCGGGTTCGCAGGTGAAAGTTTCGCGCGTGCTTACAGCTGGTCCGGCCGCAGTGCTGCAGCTTGTTACTGAACAAAACACGATTCCTGGGGAAGAGCGGCTAGCATTTATCCAGGCTCGATTATGTGATGAGCAGGGAAACCTTTTACCGATGGCCGATGACCTTGTGGAGTTTCACGTGGAGGGCGATGGAGAGCTTCTGGCGACCGATAACGGAAGCCCCGTGGATGTGTCGGACTTTTCTTCATCGAACAGAAACCTCTTAAATGGTAAAGCATTAGTAATCGTTCGAAGCAAGGTCGCGAATGGTAGTGTACGCGTTAGCGCAAAAATAAAAGACCTTGCTGAAGCGAAAGTTGACCTCATCATTAATACGGCTTCCAGCCCAGAGAATTAAATGGACCCTGGAGGTATTATTCGAAAACGACCGTTTTATTGCCTTGTAGCATGACGCGGTCTTCGGTTAAAAGCTGTATGGCCTGGCTTAATACAGCTTTTTCTATTTCTTTTCCCGCTATGACCATATGAGGTACATCGTAGCTGTGATCTATAGATTTCGTTCCCTGGACAATGATCGGCCCTTCATCAAGGTCATTAGTCACAAAGTGTGCTGTAGCACCGATGATTTTCACTCCTCTTTTGTGCGCCTGGCGATAGGGGTTCGCCCCCACAAAGGCCGGCAAAAATGAATGGTGGATATTAATGAGTTTATTTTTAAACTTCGCCACGAAACTCGGCGATAGAATACGCATGAATTTCGCCAGTACGATATAATCCGGTTGATATTGAGAGATTTGATCGGAGAGCTCTTGCTCGAACGTAGACTTATCCTTGTTCTGGTGGCTGATAAAATGAAAGGGAATGTCAAACTTTAGGGTAAATTCTTTCAAGAGCTCATAATTACCAATAACTCCCTGTATATCTGCATTTAGGGTTTGGAAATAGTGCCTTATTAAAAGATCGGCCAGGCAATGGTGTTCTTTTGTTACTAAAATGACCACTTTCTTCTGGCGTGCGGGGTTGATATTTACTATCGCATTGCTTGGTAATTCGCTTGTTAAATCGCGTTCAAGGGCAGCGCTTTCCTCTGGTAAACCGCTGCAAACCACACGTAAGAAAAATTTACAATTCTCTTCATCAACAAATTCGCGCATTGTGACGATATTCAGCTGATGGCGCGCTATAATTTGTGCAACACCAGCAACGAGACCAACGGCATCCTGGCATTGAATTAGTATTAATGTTTGGTTTCGCATATTTGATTTAGGTATTGCTGCAGGGGTTCTATGAGGCCGCCGTAGCTTTCGCAAGTTCTTCTTCGAGATCGACCTCAATACGTAGATTATCAACAATATGTCGTTGGCGTTCGGGTGAGTTTTTACCCATGTAATATTCGAGTAGTTGAGGAAGCTTATTTTCCTTCGACAGGATTACGGGGTCTAAACGAATATCTTTGCCAATGAAGAGGCCAAATTCAGAGGGGGAGATCTCGCCCAACCCTTTAAACCGAGTGATTTCTGGTTTAGCACCAAGCACACCGATTGCGCGCTGACGTTCTTCGTCGGAATAACAATATATCGTTTCTTTCTTGTTGCGCACGCGGAATAAAGGCGTTTGTAAAATCAAGACATGTCCTGATTTTACCAGGTCTGGGAAAAACTGTAAAAAGAAGGTCAATAGTAATAGCCGAATATGCATACCGTCGACATCGGCATCGGTCGCGATAACAATATTGTTGTAACGTAGGCCATCAAGACCGTCTTCAATATTTAACGCATGTTGCAATAAGTTGAATTCTTCATTTTCGTAGACGATCTTTTTGGACATACCGTATGAGTTTAAAGGTTTCCCCTTCAAGCTGAAGACCGCTTGGGTTTGCACGTCACGCGATTTTGTTATCGATCCACTAGCGGAATCACCCTCGGTAATAAACAGGGTCGTTTCTTGATTACGCTCGTTCTTATCCGTAAAGTGTACTTTACAGTCGCGCAATTTACGGTTGTGCAGCGAGGCTTTTTTTGCACGTTCGTTAGCTAATTTCTTGATACCTGCAATATCTTTACGTTCACGTTCGGATTGTAGAATGCGTTTTAACAACGCATCTGCCGTAGCTGAATTTTTATGCAAGTAATCGTCTAGGTATTTTTTTAAGAAATCGTTAATAAACGTCCTTACCGTTGGGCCTTCTGGCCCGATGCTTTGCGATCCAAGCTTCGTTTTCGTTTGTGATTCGAAAACTGGTTCTTGCACTTTTATAGCTATTGCACCAATGATCGAAGCGCGAATATCGGCAGCATCGTATTCCTTCTTATAGAATTCACGAACAGTTTTAACAAGAGCCTCGCGAAAAGCGGCCTGATGGGTTCCACCCTGCGTGGTATGCTGTCCATTTACAAACGAGTAATATTCTTCACCATATTGCTGTCCGTGCGTCAAAGCGATCTCAATATCTTCACCTTTTAAATGGATGATAGGATAACGCATAGCCTCGGTATCGATATTGCGTTCTAATAAATCTTTTAGACCGTTCTCCGACATGAATTTTTGCCCGTTGAAATTGATCGTCAACCCCGAGTTTAGAAAGACGTAGTTCCAAATCATGTTTTCGACAAACTCCAACCTAAACTTGTAATTTCGGAATATACTTTCATCGGGGTAGAAGCTAATCGCAGTTCCGTTTCGTTGTGAGGTATCTTTCTGTTCGTCATTTATCAATTCCCCCCGAGAGAACTGCGCGGTACGCGTAATGTTTTGGCGATAAGATTGTACCGTAAATTGATCCGATAATGCATTCACGGCTTTGCTACCCACGCCATTCAATCCGACAGATTTTTGGAATGCTTTACTGTCATATTTCCCCCCGGTGTTGATTTTTGACACAACGTCCACCACCGATCCAATGGGTATGCCTCGTCCATAATCTCGGACGGCCACTTTGTTGTCATGAACAGTGATGTCTATCGTTTTGCCTGCCCCCATGACAAACTCGTCAATCGAGTTGTCGACAATTTCCTTTAATAATACATAGATGCCATCGTCGTAAGCGGACCCATCACCAAGTTTCCCGATATACATGCCAGGGCGCAACCGAATATGTTCTTTCCAGTCTAATGATCGAATGCTGTCTTCGTTATATGTCGTCATGTGAGTTTAGTTTTCTACCTCAACAAAAATAACAAAAAAAGCGATATGGGGTACATTGCCGTAAAAGGAGATTCGCGAATTTTTGCTGTTCATAGCGAGGAATTAAGACGGATTCAAGCTTGACAATCACTCTTGAAAATAGAATGTTGTTCCAGTAGGGTTGTTTGGTGCATGCGGGTTTTTCGGTCGAGGCACAATTTGGCGGGGGAGAAAAATTTATATTCGAGTAAAGATGCCGTAAAGGGCTTTCCTTACTCGAATATTGAAGGGCAGATGATCGGAAAAAGACGGTCTATCTCCCGAAGTCATCTTGTACGCGGACGATATCCGTCTCATCCGAGGGGTTGTTATCGTCTGTATGTTGCCATATTTCAGCAACGACGCCGTAGGAGTCCAAGCCTATTAACCGGTGTCGTTCACCTTGCGGAAGACGAATGAAATCGCCCTGGTTAAGTGTCTTTATTTCATTTTCATCATCTGTTGCGCTTGTTACCACACCTACGGCGCCATGTGTCACGCGCCAAATTTCAGCGCGGCGGTGGTGGTATTGCCAAGAAAGTCTTTTATTTGGGGCTACAATAAGAATTTTTGGGCTTAGTTTGCCCGAAATCTTCAGTCCCTGCACATCAAGTCCATCAAAAAATTGATCTGCAAATTTTTGTGCTTGGTCCTCGTTAATCACGAAAAATCCGCCCCAAGGTCTGGATTGATCAATGTTATCGATTTGGAACCCTTGTTCGACCAATTTTGCTTCGACCTGTTTAAATAGTTCACTTTTGTCGGTATGTGTTGTCATGACGCTACGTTATTTTTTATACGTGAAGTAAATCGTTTTCTCCAAAAATATACAAAAAAAGCGATTTAATACAACCAAAATAGATAACTTTTGAGTTTTCAACATCTTTGCTTTCCACTGGCAGACCATTGAGATATTATTATCTTTGTTTCTCATAATTTGAAAAAAGGACAGTCATGACATTACCTATAGTTGACGATAAGAACACGGCATTTATGCAAGCAGTAGCATTCGTCAATCAGACTAATCAAAACCTATTTCTTACCGGAAAAGCAGGTACGGGAAAAACCACTTTCTTAAAATATATCCGCGACCATTCATACAAGAAAATGGCTATCACGGCACCTACAGGTGTTGCTGCAATGAATGCTGGTGGCACGACACTTCATGCCCTTTTTTGGTTGCCTTTTGGAGTTTTTATTGAAGACTATCCCTTAAAGTGGGATGAACAAGATAACCATATTTATAACCGGAACCGTCTATTTTCCACCATCAAGCTGACTAAACAGCGTCGTACGATATTGCAGGAGCTTGAACTTTTAGTGATCGATGAGGTCTCGATGGTGCGAGCTGATACGCTCGATGCGATTGATGTTATCTTGAAGTCGGTACGGCGCGATATGCGTCCTTTTGGTGGTGTTCAAATGTTATTTATCGGTGATTTATTCCAATTACCTCCTGTGGTTCGTGACCATGAGTGGCACGTACTTCGCGATCACTACAGCAGTCCCTTCTTTTTTGATGCTAAGGTACTTCGCGAAAATCCGCCGGTTTTATTAGAACTCAATAAAATATATCGTCAAAATGACGGGGACTTTATAAGACTGTTAAATAACATACGTAACAATCAGTGTAGTGTGGATGATTTAGAAAAATTAAACATCCATTACCGAGAAGGATTTAGCCCTAAGGAAGGGGAACAGTACATTACGCTCAGCTCACACAACAAACTCGCAGATACCATCAATCAGGAGCAGCTTGTCGAACTGCCGGGTAAGTTACACAATTTGAAAGCCGTTGTTCAAGATGAGTTTCAGCAGTCTTCATTTCCGGCCGATGAAACACTGCCGCTGAAGCTTGGTGCGCAAGTTATGTTCATTAAAAATGACACCGGTGAAGATAGGAAATTCTTCAATGGAAAAATTGGTTCTATAAAGGAACTAAACCTCGATCGTGATCAGATCGTCGTTGGCTTCACTGACGGATCGGAGGATGTAACGGTTAAACGTGAAAAATGGGAAAATATACGTTATAAGTACGATAAGGGGGAGGATAAAATTGAAGAGGAGGTGCTTGGTACATTTTCACAATTCCCGTTGCGATTGGCTTGGGCGATTACGATTCACAAGAGCCAGGGCTTAACTTTCGAGCGAGCCGTCATTGACGCTGGTACGTCTTTTGCTGCCGGGCAGGTATATGTGGCTTTGAGCCGGCTCACCGGGCTTGAGGGCTTGGTGCTAAAGTCGAAAATACCAATGCATTCTATACGCACGGACCTACAAGTTGTCGAATTTATGCAGCGAATGGGCAATGCAGAGGACACAGCGGCCATTTTGGGTATTTGTCAACGGAACTACTTGGGACAAATTTTACTTCAAAGTTTTCAATGGGGGGCGCTGGTAGATGGCGTAGATGATCTAATTGTATCATTTCAGAAAAGGAATGTCGATAGTAAGGAGCTTGCCTTAACCTTCTTAAAAGGTATTTCAGCGTCTTTACATGAGCAGCAGGGGGTTGCTAATAAGTTTATGACGCAACTTTATCAACTGCTACGCGTCAAGGACCGGGTCGATTATGCGAAAATTTGCGAGCGAACCAAATCGGCCGTTGCCTGGTTTCTACCGAAGGTAAATGGGGATGTTTTAGATGGGCTTCGCGAACATATTGAAGCTTGGAAAATTAAAAAAAGAACTAAAAAATATGTGGAGGAACTGCGATCGATACTACTCGACGTACAGCGCAAAAAGGACCAGTTGACGCACTGCTTAACGATTGCCGAAATTCTTACCGATGAGGGCGATCTTTCTAAAATTGTCGATAAGCTCAGCCAGGTGGATAAGAAGAAGGATTCGACGATCAAAAGTGTACCGGATGTCTTGGACAATAAGGATACCAAGGCTATTAGCCTAGATATGTTTCAAGATGGGGCTACTATTGCCGAGATAGCATCAAAACGTGGTATGGTGGCCGGGACTATTTACGGACATTTGATACATTACGTAGGGACCGAAGTTGAAGCAACCGACCTGATGGATCAAGGTAAACTTGATAAGCTTGTTGCAGTAATTAAATCGAATCAAGGTAAATCGTCGTCCGAGTTGAAGATGATCCTGGGCGATACCTATGACTATCCGGATATTAAGATCGGTCAGAAAGTGCTCGAAATGTCAGCTGCTGTATGATTGAAAGGAGTAGTCTGCGGACGTTAGCGTGCTAGTGATCAGTAGAAATAAAGTGCGGTTTCACTCAAGTTTTGGGTGACGATAATATATTCGAAGTAATTGACCGATGGCTATTTTTTAAATACTATCTTTGAGACCTTTTCATAACCTATGAAAGAAAGAAAAAAAGAGCATAAAGTAAATAAATGGTTAGTTTTTACGACAATGCCCTTTCAAATGGGCATAACAATATATCTTTTTCATAGGGCGGGATTGTGGTTAGATGGCTATTTTGAAGTAGCCGGAGAATGGTGGATGAAAGGAATGACCATGTTGGGGGTCGTTGCATCACTATATCAGTTTATAAAACAGGTGAATTATCTCAATAAGAATGAATAAATACGTGAAACTAGTGTTGCTATTATTATGTGTAGCGGCCTTGAGTTTTGGAGTGCAGAGTGTGATTCTAAATAATCTCAATTTATCGGGGTTATGGAGGCAGACAAATTATAGCCTTTTTGGATTATATGTTTTTAGTTGTGGACTGTCATTACTCATTGGAATCTTGTTACATTTAACAGATTCTTCGTTACCAAAATATATTAGTTTCGTCTTTTTGGGTTGTGTATTTCTACGAGCAGTTGCAAGCTATCTATACATAAAAGATGGTTTGGGAATCTTCGAAAATGATTTCTTAGAACTGAATTTTTTGATAATCTTTTTTGTCTTTTTGATATTCGATATATTCGTGGCTTATAAACTTGTAAATCAGGAAGTAAAAGTAACGGATGTCTGATCGCGCAAAAAGTTTCCACAAATGCTAATAAATGCCAAATAATATTGTATTTTTGCGCAAAATTTTTCATTATTCAATAGTAAATTAAAATGGTGAGTCTTAAGCGAGCACTTTTGTTTTTTGCAGTAATTTTCTTTGCTGTTGCCCCTTTTACCCTGAACGCTGCTCAAAGCGAACATGGCGAAAAGCCACAGTCACAATCCGAGGAGATTAATGAGTATATTCATCATCATTTACAGGATGATCATTATTTTTCGTTTGCGTTAGATAAAAAGGCAGGAAAACATTATGGATTTCCCTTACCGGTTATATTGATTGATGGGGGAGTTCATGTATTTTCATCCGCTGCGTTCGATTACGGACATGCCGTTGCACAAAGCAATGGAAAGTATTATGCGCTGTATCATGGGAAAATCTATAAAACCGATGCAAATGGTACATTAAACTTAGATGAAAAGAATCACCCGACTAATGAAAAACCTTTTGATTTCTCGATCACCAAAAATGTAGTTGGACTTATTTTGGCCGCGGTGTTGTTGTTTTGGGGATTCATCAGTTTGGCCAAAACATATAAAAGGGATCCCAACGGTCTTCCAAAGGGAGTCGGTCGGGTTTTAGAGCCATTGGTACTTTATGTACGTGATGAAATGGCTGTCCCGAATATCGGACATCGTTATAGAGAGTTTATGCCGTACCTGTTGTCTGTATTCTTCCTAATTTTCTTGCTGAATGTAATAGGGTTAACACCGCTAGGATTTAACGTTACAGGGAATATCTCGATCACGCTATGTTTAGCACTCTTCACGTTTGTAATCACAAACGTGAAAGCGAATAAGGGTTACTGGAAACATATTTTCTGGATGCCAGGGGTTCCAGTTCCGTTTAAATTTATTTTAGCTCCAATCGAAATTTTGGGGATGTTTACGAAGCCATTTTCATTGATGTTACGTTTGTTTGCTAACATCACTGCAGGGCACTCTGTTGTTATGGGACTTATTGCAATTGTATATTTGTTCCAGACCCAATTAACGGTCGGGGGAAGTATAGGGGTATCGATGTTATTAACGTTGATCTTATTTTTCCTTGAGCTATTGGTTGCTTTTTTACAAGCGTTTATTTTTACAATGCTATCTTCTTTATTTATTGGGATGGCGGTCGAGGAACATGCGCATCACTAAATTGAATTTTTTGTTAAATTTTATAAATTAATTATTATGTACAATCTAATTGGAGCAGGTTTAATCGTTATCGGTGCAGGTTTAGGTCTTGGTAAAATCGGTGGTTCTGCAATGGAAGCAATCGCTCGTCAACCTGAAGCGGCATCTAAAATTCAAACTGCAATGATCATCATTGGTGCCCTAGTTGAAGGATTAGCATTCGGTGCTTTAATCTTAGGGAAATAATCCAATGTATCGTACTTAAAGTACCGCGTGCAACGGTTGGTTGCAAACGGTACTTTATTATTGAACAAAAAATAAAACGAATAATATTTTACAAAATATAAAATGGAAGCATTAGTTGAACAGTTCTCGTTAGGTTTAGCGATTTGGCAAGCGATTATCTTACTGATCGTGATCTTTGTCTTGGGTAAATTCGCTTGGAAACCTATTGTAAACGGATTGGATGAACGCGAAAGAGGAATTTCTGAGGCCCTTGCTTCTGCTGAGAAAGCTAAATTGGAGATGGCTCGTTTAACGAACGAGAATGAGCTGCTACTGAAGGAAGCTCGCGCAGAACGCGATTCGATTTTAAAAGAAGCCAAAGAACTAAAAGATAAGATTGTGGCTGAAGCCAAAGGTGAAGCACAAGATGCGAGTCTTAAGATTTTAGAGCAAGCTAAAGTTGAAATTGAAGACCAAAAGAACAAAGCCTTAGCAGAAGTCAAAAGTCAAGTGTCTTCATTATCTTTGGATATCGCTCGCAAAGTACTATCGAAAGAATTTGAAAACCAAGGGAAGCAGGAATCATTTGTTTCTGATCTGTTGAAAGACGTGAAATTAAATTAATAGGTTCGTCACTTTTTTTAAATTTAGTATATGTCAATTTTTACTGTTGCATCCAGATACGCCAAGTCACTCCTTGATCTTTCTAAAGAAAAGGGGAGCGAAGATATCATAAAGGGTGATATTGATCAGGTTATTGCGGTTCTAAAAGAAAATTCTCAGTTACAGAAAGTTCTTAAAAATCCAATTATAAAAGCGGATAAAAAACGAGCTATTCTATCAGGAATTTTTGAAGGAAAAGTAAATCCGTTGGTATTATCTTTTTTTGGAATTCTTGTCGATAAGGGTCGTGCTAATATTTTGTTCGAGATCGCTAATGAATTTGTGCGTAGCTATAACGAGTTCAAAGGTATCGTGAATGCAACGGTCGTTTCGGCAACCTCGCTGTCTGATGAAATTCTGACGGAATTACAAAAGACACTTGAACAAGAAATTAACAACCAAGTTATTTTGAAGAATAATGTAGACCCTTTGTTAATTGGTGGTATTGTTGTTCGCGTTGGCGATAAGCAAATCGATGCGAGTATCGCGGGTCGATTGGATAAATTGAAGAAACATTTTGTAAGTCAAGGCATATAATTTCGCTTTGGCTTTTTTAAGATAAATAGAATAGAAAACCCCTTATAATAACAACAATGATAGAGGTAAGACCAGATGAAGTTTCGGCAATTCTAAGAGAGCAATTGTCAGGGTTTAAGTCAGAAGCCGAACTAGAAGAAGTGGGTACCGTACTTACTATTGGTGACGGTATTGCTCGTGTTTACGGCTTAACTAAAGTTCAGTCGGGAGAATTGGTTGAGTTTGGTGACGGATTAGAAGGTATTGTATTAAACTTAGAAGAAGATAACGTAGGTATCGTTCTTTTAGGCCCTTCTGACGCTGTAAAAGAAGGTGACGTCGCAAAGCGTACAGGACGTATTGCATCTCTTAAAGTAGGTGAAGGTATGTTAGGCCGTGTTGTTAATACGTTAGGTCTACCAATTGATGGTAAGGGGCCAATTTCTGGCGAAACCTATGAGATGCCGATTGAGCGGAAAGCACCCGGTGTTATTTATCGTCAGCCAGTGACTGAACCACTTCAAACGGGTATTAAGGCGATCGATGCGATGATTCCTGTGGGACGTGGGCAACGTGAGCTTGTGATTGGTGACCGCCAGACTGGTAAGACAGCGGTGTGTATCGATACGATTTTAAACCAAAAGGAATTTTACGATGCGGGGCACCCTGTATTCTGTATATATGTTGCCGTTGGTCAAAAGAATTCAACCGTAGCGAATATTGTGCGTGTTCTTGAAGAAAGAGGCGCAATGGCCTATACAGTAGTTGTTGCTGCATCAGCCGCTGATCCTGCTCCACTTCAATTTTATGCGCCAATGGCAGGTGCTGCAATTGGAGAATTTTTCCGCGATACAGGTCGTCCCGCGCTGATAGTATATGATGATTTATCGAAACAAGCAGTTGCATACCGCGAAGTTTCCCTGCTGCTACGTCGTCCACCGGGACGTGAGGCATATCCGGGCGATGTTTTCTATTTGCACTCCCGTTTATTGGAAAGAGCTGCGAAAATTAACACGTCGGATGCAATTGCTAAAAACATGAATGACCTTCCGGAATCGATTAAGCATTTAGTCAAAGGAGGTGGTTCACTTACAGCTTTACCGATTATCGAGACACAAGCTGGTGACGTTTCCGCATATATTCCGACGAATGTAATTTCAATTACCGACGGTCAGATATTCTTGGAATCGAATTTATTTAACGCGGGTATCCGCCCTGCAATTAACGTCGGTATCTCGGTATCACGTGTGGGAGGGAATGCCCAAATTAAATCGATGAAGAAAGTTTCAGGTACTTTAAAGCTGGATCAAGCACAATACCGCGAGCTTGAAGCTTTTGCGAAGTTCGGGTCAGACCTTGATGCCGCTACAAAAGCCGTATTGGATAAAGGAATACGTAACGTAGAGATTCTTAAGCAAGGACAATATTCTCCTGTTGCGGTTGACAAACAAGTTGCGATTATCTACGCGGGTACGAAAGGATTGTTTCGCAGTGTACCAGTGAATAAAGTTCGTGAATTTGAAGAAGAATATTTGACACAACTAGAACAACGTCATCCAGAAGTGTTGTCTGCGTTAAAAGCAGGTAAATACAGCGATGAGTTAACTGGAGTGTTGGATAAAGTAGCTAAAGAATTAGCAGCAAAATATTAATCAGATAAGGGGTTGTAGTACGATATTCTAAACAAAAGTATCTCGCGCTGCTGGACTCAAATCTAAACTAGTATATGGCAAATTTAAAAGAAGTAAGAAACCGGATCGGTTCGGTAACATCGACTCAACAGATTACCAAAGCGATGAAAATGGTGGCTGCGGCTAAATTGAAACGTGCAACAAATGCAATCGTGCAATTACGTCCTTACGCTAATAAGTTAAGAGATATCTTGGCGCAAGTTTCTGCTTCTGTTGAAGATAATGATTCTCCGTTTACTCAAGACCGCGTGCCGACGAAGGTATTGGTGATTGTGTTAACTTCAAATAGAGGTTTGGCGGGAGCTTTCAATGCAAATGCGATTAAAACAGCGAATAACCTCATATTTGGTAAATATGCTGAGCAACATGCCCGCGGCAATCTTAGTATTATTGCTATTGGTAAGCGTGGTCATGATTTCTTCCAAAAGCGGGGGTTTAATGTCATTGGGGATAATAATGAACTGTATAGCGATCTTACGTTTTTGAATGTGTCGAAAGTTACCGATTATGTAATGGACGAATTTAAAGTAGGTAATATTGATCGCGTTGAAGTGGTGTATAACCAATTCCGTAATGCTGCAGTTCAGTTATTGACCGCAGAGCAATTACTACCTTTAATCCCGGAAGAAAAACAGCGAGAAGAAGTTTCAGCAGAGGTGGATTATATAATTGAACCTTCAAAGGAAAAAATTATTGAAGAATTGATTCCAAAAGCGATAAAAACGCAGTTATTCAAAGCTGTTCTGGATTCTAATGCTTCTGAACACGGAGCAAGAATGACGGCGATGGATAAAGCAACAGAGAATGCGGGAGATTTATTGAAAGCACTTAAGTTATCTTACAACCAAGCACGTCAGGCAGCAATTACGACGGAGCTAACGGAAATCGTTTCGGGGGCGGCAGCATTATCGAACGGATAATTAGCGCTTCAATTTAAAGTATAAGGGAAGGTAGAAATACTTTCCCTTTTTTTTTTTTAAGTATGTTTTTCGAATTGGGTAGCCCAAGGAGTTTAACCTACGAACATGTGAAGAACGATAAAAGGCCGAATTAGGTGTTTTTTTGTATTTTTAGATTCCGGTACGTTTAAAGTGACTACCGGAGCTAGAAGCATTGTGTGATAGAGTGATACATGGAACAAAAAAGTGTTACAATTTTAAAGCAGTATTGGGGCTACGATTCTTTTCGTCCGTTGCAGCAGGAAATTATCGATTCTGTTTTGCAAGGACATGATACGCTTGCCTTAATGCCTACTGGAGGGGGCAAATCAATCTGTTTTCAAGTACCAGCCCTTCAGCTTGCTGGAATCTGCATTGTGATAACACCGTTAATAGCGTTGATGAAAGACCAAATACAAAGCTTGAGAAGCAAAGGTATTGATGCTGTAGGGGTTTTCTCTGGTATGTCCAAAAGAGAAGTCGACATCATTTTAGATAACTGTATTTTTGGGAAAATTAAGTTTCTCTATTTAGCACCTGAACGCTTGCATAGCGAAATCGTCCAGGAGCGTTTACGCTACATGAAAATATGCCTTTTTGCGATTGACGAGGCACATTGTATTTCAGAATGGGGTTATGATTTTCGTCCATCATACTTGCAACTTTCTAAACTCAGGGAAATTCACCCTACTGTTCCATTTTTAGCATTAACAGCGACGGCAACGGTACGGGTAGTGGAAGACATCCAGGAGAAGTTGCAGTTCTCGGCACCACAAATATTTCAAAAAAGCTTTCGCCGTGATAATCTTTGCTATTTGGCACTTGAAGAGAACGATAAGTTTGCCCGTATGTTACGTATGATGCACACACTTCGCGGCACTGGTCTTGTCTACGTTCGCAATCGCCGCGAAACGCAGGAGGTGGCACTTTTTTTAATGAATCATGGGATCTCGGCAGATTATTACCATGCAGGGCTTTTACCAGCCGAACGCTCAAGAAAGCAAAACGATTGGATGGCGAATCGTATACGCGTGATCGTTGCCACAAATGCGTTCGGGATGGGGATTGATAAACCCGACGTACGTTTTGTATTGCATTTGGACGTGCCAGAGACCCTGGAGGCTTACTATCAAGAAGCTGGGCGTGCGGGACGTGATGAGAAGAAGGCCTATGCCGTGATGCTGTACAATCAGGAAGATCGAGATAAATTGTCACGCTATTTTGTAGCTAGTTTTCCTTCGATTCCTTTCATACAACAGGTGTACCACCAACTGGCTAATTTTTTTCAGATTGCTTATGGGGCAGGAAAAGGAGTGGTCGAGTCTTTTGATATAGTTGGATTTGCCAAGCGCTATAAATTTGATATACTTTCCACGATGAGCGCACTTAAATTCCTGGAACGTGATGGATGGATTGCGCTGTCGGAGCCCGCGGTATTGCCCGCACGAATTAAATTTGAAGTAGATAGTCAGGAACTGTATAAATTCCAAGTTCAGGCTGCAAAGTACGACCCGATTATTAAATATTTGCTGCGAAATCATGGTGGGCTATTTGAATATTTTATCGCGATCAATGCGTACGATATAGCACGGACATTAAAAATATCGTATGATGGCGTTTCTGAACTGCTTCGTGGGCTGGAAAGCTTGCAAATCGCAACTTATCTACCAAAAACCGATGCGCCACAGCTGGAATTCTTACAGCCTCGTGTTGACTATAAGAATCTATTTGTCGATAGTGCATTTATATTTGAGCGAAAACGAATTAAACGTGAACAATTAGAATATATTAACGCGTATTTGGAAGATACGGTTTGCAGGAGCATCGCACTTCAAAGCTATTTTGGTGAAATCGAGGAAAAGCAATGTGGTGTATGCGATATTTGCCTTAAACGTACACATTGGCAGCAAGTCGAATTAAAGATTACTGAAGCGATTCAACACATTTTGTTAGCAGAACCGATGTCTGAAGAGGAGCTTATGAATGCGATCGAGGATAAGAACCAACAATTAAAAGCATCTGTGCTCCGTAAATTAGTTGATAATCAGGAGATTGTGATTGATAGCGGGCTATGTCGCTGGAATACTGCATTCTAGTCGATGGTTGATTAATTTGACAAAAAAATGAAAAAGTTCAAAAAGTTAAATTTTGTATCTATTTCAATACTCGTTACCTTTGATTTAAATTCAAGTTATACATTATGGCAAAGAAGTTGTATGTGTCAAATTCTACGGAGTCGTCACGTATGTTCAAAAATGATTTTTTGGAATCATTAACGAAAATACATTACAGCATTCCGTTGATCTTTTGGATTCCAGTCATCTGTTATTTCGTATATAAAGCATATGTTAATGGAGAAATGACCGCGGGAAATGTCGCGTTATATTTTTTTTATGGTTTAGCATTCTGGACTCTGGCAGAGTATATTCTACATCGGTGGATCTTCCATTTTGAACCTCGTTCAAACTTTGGGAAACGTATTCATTTTATCTTTCATGGGATACACCATGACTACCCGAAAGATCGTTTACGCTTGGTGATGCCACTGTCCGCTAGTATCCCTATGGCGGCGATAATTTATGGGATTTTTAGTATTTTCTTTACCGAATATACTTTAGCAGGTTTTTTTGCTGGTTTTCTATTGGGTTACTTGATTTATGATGAGTCCCACTACGCTATGCATCACGCAAATTTTAAATCTGGGTTATTTAAACGCATAAAGGATCATCACATGTTGCACCATTATGCTGATCCCGAGCGCGGGTTTGGCGTAAGTTCAGGAATATGGGATGTGATCTTTGGTTCTGGTTTTCAAAAGAAAGAAAAAGCGAAGAAGAAACAAAAGACATAACGAGCAACAAAGAAATAAAACAACTAATGTTCGTTTTGTTTCTTTGAATTTACCATCGAATTAGTGTCGAACCCCAAGTGAATCCTGCCCCGAAGGCAGCTAAACAGACCAAATTACCCTCTTTAATTTTACCCTCTAGAAAGGCTTCGCTCAGTGCAATAGGCACGGAAGCGGCAGTCGTGTTTCCGTATTTTTGTATGTTGTTAAAAACTTGCTGGTCGGATAGTTTTAACGTTTTTTGTATAAACTGAGAAATCCTCAAATTTGCCTGATGGGGGATCAGTAGATTGATATCTTGTGTCGTTAAATTATTTTTTGTTAAAGCTTCTTGAATAACCTCCGGAAATTTAACCACCGCCTTTTTAAAAACCGCTTGCCCGTCCATGTAGGGGAAAGCCGTTCCGTTTTCGAGCATTTCGGGTGTCATTAACATCCCCCCAAGTTCCTGTTCGGGCCATTCTGGCTTTTCATCTAACCAAAGTCCGGCTGAGGAACCTGGATAATACATCGCAAGTTTTTCCGCTTCAGCTCCATCGGAATGGAGGTGTGTACTTAAAATACCTTTCTTTGGATCGGTTGATGGCTGGAGCACTACTGCGCCGGCTCCGTCACCGAATATTACGGATACACCTCTACCTCGTGTCGAATAATCTAGTGCAAACGAATGTTTTTCCGAGCCGACCACCAGTATGTTCTTGTACATACCCGTTTTAATAAATTGATCAGCGACTGATAACGCATAGATAAAACCCGAGCACTGGTTTCGGATGTCAAGTGCACCTATTTCATTCATACCCATTTCGCGTTGAAGCAAAACGCCGCATCCGGGGAAATAATAGTCAGGAGATAAAGTAGCGAATACGATAAAATCGATCTCTTGAGCTGTTGTACCCGCCTGTTGGATAGCGATTTTCGAGGCCTCAATAGCCATCGTTGTAGTCGTTTCCGTTAAGCGATCCGCATACCGGCGTTCTTTGATCCCCGTACGCTCTGTAATCCACTCGTCACTGGTATCCATAAAGCGCGTAAGATCATCATTTGTGTAAACGTTATTGGGGACATAATGTCCTATTCCTGCTACCTTTGAATTAAACATAAACTGATTTTTTTTCAACTGTGAACTTATCTGATCACTATAGAAGTTTTAATTTATATACGTAGTTACGGATAGTGTAGGTTTATCTTCGCACTCACCGTAATTATCGTGCTATCAAAATTAATGATGCTGCGATGGCACAATATATTACAAATATTGCAACTTTTTGTTTTTTAGCAAAAACGATGGATTGATTTCTGGACCTATAGCATTCAACTACCGATGTGTTTTGCTGGTGATTTTTGTTTTTTTAGAGAAGTTTTACAAGATACCTGGAAATCCCGAACTTATAAACTTTGCACAAGGGGACGGGATAACTTCATTTGAAATCGTACGATTTAAGGTTCACTAAATTTTAAAAATTGCCTATTTTTGTTTTATGAGTGTAGAAACCGAAGTAGAGACCTTCACGTTAGCAGAGATTTTAGCCGTAGCCCGTGATTCCAATCGTTTAATTTTGTGGAACGACGAGACTAATACATTTGAGCATGTAATACGTTGTTTGATGCATCATCTTCAGTATTCAGAAACCGAATCAGAGCGTATTGCTTGGGAAGTGCATAATAAGGGAAAATGCATTGTTCTAGAAGGTAGTTATACGGAGGTTGAAGTCTATCGAAAAATCCTTAAATCCGAGGGTTTGACCGTCTCCACAGAGTAGTATTACGTACGTAATAATGCAGTTACGATGCTGCTAAAACTATTTAATTTTGGTTGTTTTGTGAAACATATATTTTTATTACATGCTTTCATCAATAAATTTAAGAGTATTCATCGTTTTTTGTTTTTCACCCTTATTTCTTTTAGCGCAAAAAAACACCATTAATGCCGTTGTTGTCGACGCCTCGACGAACGAGCCCGTGATTGGTGCTAGTGCTTCCTTATTAAAGCAGTCTAATAAAACCTATGTCTTGGGAGCACAAAGTGACATCCAAGGTAAACTTGTATTCCCCGAAGTCCCTGTTGGTAGCTATGCCTTACGGATTTCATATGTAGGCATGCAAGACATTATTCGAGAAAGTATCCAAGTGAACGAAGCAGAAAATATTAACCTCGGCGTTATTAAGCTAACGGCGGATGGGAAAGTTATTCAAGAGGTGGTCGTTGAAGGACGTGCGCCAGCGATGAAACTCGCAATTGACAAAAAAGTATTTGATGCTTCCCAAAGCCTCGTCAGTGCAGGAGGATCTGCGACCGACTTATTGCAAAATGTACCGACAATTCAGGTCGATATGGACGGTTCTGTAAATTTGAGGGGGTCGTCCAACGTGAAAATTTTGATCGATGGTAAAGAATCGGCAATGGCTGGAAGCGATGTGAATTCCCTTCTTCAATCCTTACCTGCAAATGCTATTGATAAGGTTGAGATCATTACCAATCCGTCTTCTAAATATGATGCTGAAGGACAATCAGGAATCATTAACATTATCTTGAAAAAGAATATTCGTACCGGCTTAAACGGTAATGTTACCTTATCGGGCGGTTCATATAATAACTATATGGCGGGTGTTACATTAAACTACCGTGATAGAAAGTTTAATTATTATGGTAGCTACAACTTCAACAGGAGACATAGCGTTGGGTCGGGGTTACGAGAGAATTTCTATTTAAATAATAGTAGCCAAATTAACAATACGGAGGAAAGTTCCAGAAAGGGAATCAACAATACGGTGAAGCTCGGTGCTGACTATTATATCAATGATAAAACTACTGTTGGCATTTCAGGAGATATAAGTATTCGTGATAACGATCGAGGCGAAGATTTGTTCTATTCCTACTTTAACCATCCGGATCTCTCGGGTACGAGTAGCCGAGTGAACCGGCAAGAAGAAAGTGATTTGGGGTATGATTTAAATTTAGATTTTACACGTAAATTCGAAAAAGTAGGGCATGAATTGTCAGCTAATTTCAGCTACGGAAAGGATACGGAGGATGGAGTAAACGATTTTACGCAAGATTATACGGCGAATATACCCACTAGTGGACGTATAAATAATACGAGTGAAGATGGAACGTTGATCAACGCGCAGATTGATTATGTCCTACCTTTTTCTGACGAGCATAAGTTTGAAGCGGGCTATCGGACCGTCGTTAGAAAATCTTTTGATACACAGTTCTCCGATACACTAAATACTCAAGACAACAACTATTACCCAGACTACTCAATCAGTAACGATTTTGATATGACCAATACTGTGCATGCGTTGTACGTAAACTATCAAAATCGTTTATCCAGCAAAATAGGATACCAAGTTGGTCTTCGGGCTGAGCAGACGGATCTCACAACGACATATTTTGCAAAAGACCCTTCGTTACCTGCTAATGAATTACAAACTGAAGGAGGTATGGACTATCTGCGACTGTATCCAAGTCTTTTCCTCACCTACGACGTTGGCCAAGATGGTGATAAAGTGCAATTAAGCTACACCCGTCGGGTACAACGTCCACGCGGATGGCAAGTAAATCCATTCCCAGATGTGTCGGATGAGATGAACCGTCGCCAAGGTAATCCGGACTTATTACCCGAGGATATTCATTCGTTAGAGGCGAGTTTTGCGAAGACTTATAATAAGTGGAATTTTATATCAACAATATATTATCGCCGTATGAATGATGTCATGCAGCCTTATATCTATTTTGTGGATGATCGCAGCGTTACCTATAGTAAATGGGAGAATTTGACAAACTCCAACGTCGCGGGGCTTGAACTTATAGCTAAGGTGAATTTAAAAAACTGGTGGGATGTGACCTGGAACGGGAATTTATTCTATAATAAATACGAAGGAAATCCAGAATTTGATATCGAGGAACAAGAGGGTGTAAACTGGAATACCAACGTCAATACTAACTTTAGATTTCCGAAATCCTGGTCGGTGCAATTGCGTGGAGATTACCGCGCACCGCGCGTCATGGCACAAGGAAAAATGAAGTCGATGACCGGTGTTGACGTAGCTGTAAAAAAGGAATTTATGAACAAGCGCGCGAATGTATCGTTCAATGTGCGTGATGTATTTGACTCTCGCCGATTTGGAGCAACAACGGAAACACCTCAAATCCGGTCGAGTTTTGAGCACAGATGGATGAAACGTATGTTTACGCTGTCCTTCTCGTATCGTTTCGGGCTTCAGGATATTACTAAAAAACGTGCTCAAGAAAATCAAGGATCTGAAGAAGATATGGGTGGTGGGTTTTAAAAATTGGTTTAATTTATTACCTTTAACTAACAACTAAACTAAGTTCAAAAGAATGGAAAAAAAATTTATGAGCATCATAGGTGCTGCTTTGGTATTTACAATCACGTCTTGTAATACACAGAAAGTTAAAAACACCTCAACTCCAACTCCCGAGTATGAGATAACTACAAATCCCAAAGTTAACATTAAGTCCTTTAAAAAGAACGCTGATGGAGCATACGTCTTATTTGATGGTAGCTCACTGGAAGGATGGAGAGGATATAATAAAGCCGAGGTCCCAGGGAAATGGGGTATTGATGGCGAGACGTTGAAATATTCAGCAAGTCCAGCAGGAAATCCGGACGCCGATGGTGGTGATCTGATTTTTGCTTACGATTTTAAGAATTTCGAACTCGAATTTGAATGGAAAATTTCCGAGGGTGGAAACTCCGGCGTATTTGTCCTAGCGAAAGAGGTTAAAGATCAACCGATCTACATATCAAGCCCGGAATATCAATTATTGGATAATGAGAATCATCCCGATGCGAAAATGGGCGTAGATGGAAACCGTAAATCAGGATCCCTTTATGATATGATTCCTGCCAAACCGCAGAATGGAAATCCTGCCGGTCAATGGAATAAAGCGAAAATTGTTGTAAACAACGGAAAGGTTACACATTATCAAAATGACGTGAAAGTTGTAGAATACGAATTTTGGACGCCGGAATGGAGGGAGCTGATACAATCCAGTAAGTTTAGTGAAACTAAATGGCCTTTAGCGTATAAACTTTTAACTGAAGTTGGTGGGAAATCAAAATCTGGTGTTATTGGTTTTCAAGATCATGGCAACGATGTTTGGTTGAAAAATGTTACCGTAAAAGTGTTGTAGTAACCAGGAACGACTAATAAAGAAACGACCCGCTAAATATTTATTTAGCGGGTCGTTTACAATATGCAGGGGCCTTAAAACATTGATTGAAGCTCCTTTAAATTTGTAACCATATGTAATACGTCATCCGGTTTTTGGGCGCCCACTGCATTAAAATATATCGCATCGATACCGGCATTTTGCGCCCCGCGAATATCAGCGTCTAAGTTGTCACCGATCATCACCGCATTTTCAATGCTCGTTTTTCCATTGCTGATTGCGAATTGAAATATCTCCGGACTGGGCTTGTTGACCCCAACAATTTCAGAAATGACGATTGTATTAAAGTACGGACGAAGTTTACTGCGATCTAACTTCATTTCACAAGCCTCTTTGAAACCGTTTGATATTAAGTGTAGATTATAGCGAGATTGGAGGTAGGTTAATGTCTCATGCGCATGGGGAAATAGTCTCGTTTTTGTCGGGCAGATCGCAAGATAATCGTCATTAAATTTCCAAGGAAATACCTTTGGATCAATGCCTAATTCGCGGAACGTGTCCTCAAATCTTGCTTTTCGCAATGTTTCTTTATCAATCTTTCCATGATGATAAAGATGCCATAGTCTGTGGTTATTAACAGTGTACGTCTCGATGAATCTATCGGAGTTTTCCTCACCAGTCAGATCGCGGAACGCGTATCTTCCATAGAGCTCGTGGAGGGTTTCACGTGCATTAAGATCAAAATCCCATAAGGTGTGATCTAGATCAAAAAAAATATCTTTTTTCGCTGAAAACATTTACAAACTTACACAAAAAAGGAATCTTCGTATTAGTGTCAAAATCGACTGAGTATTTCCTTTGGTCTTCACAAATAGTTATTTTTGTGTATATTGATAATTCTTGCAATGAAGAGAGCACTGTTATTGTTTTATTTCTTGGTTTTATATGCGATTATGCAACTCTCTTGGTGGGGTTACTTGCTCGTGAACTATGAACCAGAGCGCCGCGTAATGATAATAGGGGAAGGCGTGTTTTTCCTTCTGATATTTATTTGGGGGGCGTTGCGTTTGAAAAAGCTAATCGTAAGAGAACATAAGCAACAAACACAACAACAAAACTTTTTGCTTTCTGTGACGCATGAATTGAAATCGCCATTAGCGTCTGTTAAGTTATATATTCAGACTATTATGAAACGCGATTTGAATAGAGAGCAGCAGCAAATGTTTCTTTCTAACTCGTTAAAAGATATCGAGAGATTGGATTATCTGGTTGAAAATGTTCTTTTATCGACAAAATTGGAAAACAATCATTTTAATCTACCTAAAGAAGACTTTAACTTCTCAGAGGTAGTAAGCAATGTGGTCGGGCGTTTACAAAAGAATTTCTGCAGTACACAAATTATTGAACCAGACTTAGAAGAGCAGGTTATCATTCATGGCGATAAGTTTGCGATCACTAATGTCGTGAATAATTTAATCGAAAATGCTATTAAATATTCTCCGCCGTGTGCGAAGGTAAATGTGGCGTTGAAACAAAAAACGGAAGGTAGACTCCTGTTTTCTGTCTCTGATCACGGCTCTGGAATTTCGGAAAATGAAAAAAAGCTGATTTTTAATAAGTTTTATCGCGTGGGAAATGAATCGACACGTAAAACAAAAGGAACTGGATTAGGCTTGTATATCGTAAAGACTGTATTACAAAAGCATAATGCGACCATTAAGGTTAAAGATAACACTCCTTCTGGGAGTATTTTTGAAGTAACATTTGACAACTATGCAAACTAAACAACGTATACTATTAGTCGAAGATGAAGAACATTTGTTAGAAGCTATTAAATTAAATTTGGAGCTTGAAGGCTATCGTGTGACCACTGCGGTTGATGGTAAGATGGCACTTAAACGGTTTAAAGAAGAGCGCTTTAATCTCGTGGTTCTAGATGTGATGATTCCGGAAATTGATGGTTTCCAGGTCGCAGAGACAATTCGGTTGCAGAACACAGAGGTTCCTATTATGTTCTTGACAGCGAAAAACAGTAGCGAGGATCGTATCACCGGGCTAAAAAAGGGAGCCGATGATTACTTGGTGAAACCTTTTAATTTGGAAGAGCTTATTTTACGCGTAGGAAATTTAATTCGTCGTGGTCTTAAATCGGACGATCTTAAGGAATTTAATTCCTACACTATCGGTGATAAAACGATCTATTTTAACTCTTTTGAACTTCATCATAGCGATGGCACGATCACGTCATTGACAAAGAAGGAAACAATGCTTCTAAAGTTGTTAATTGAAAGAAAAAATGATGCGGTTTCTCGAGAACAGATTTTGGAAACTGTTTGGAACTACGATGTTTATCCTTCGACTCGGACGATCGACAATTTCATTTTAACGTTCAGAAAATATTTCGAACCTGACCAAAAGCACCCGGTGTACTTCCACTCCATTAGGGGCGTCGGGTACAAATTTACGGATACGCCGTCAGCATAATCGACTAGATGAATACGAGATCAAGAGTAATTGTCATCGCAGTCGCGACGGCATTTCTTCTTTATGCACTGTATGCAGGGCATTATAATATCACCGTTTATATTCTTGGGGGAATCGGTTATCTCGTATGGTCGCATTTTCGTGAGGGCACTGTGTTTTTGGCGACGCAGGCATTTCATAAACAAGACTACGAGAAAACAAAAGTCCTTTTGGAAGAAATTCAAAACCCAGATAAATTACGTAAAGGTCGTCGTAACTTTTATGAGTTTATGATGGGGAATATTGCTTTAAAAGAGGAAAAGATTGATGAGGCTGAGTATCATTTTCAGTTGGCGTCTCGACTACCTTGGAAGCGGGATTCGGAGAAAGGCTTTGTCTTCATTAATCTTGCGAATATAAGCTTACGGAAGAAGAATTACGAGCGAGTACAACCTTATTTAGATCTAGCAAAAAAGCTGAAGTTAACGGCTCGCCAGACGGGCATTATAGGGAAAATAGAAATAGAATTAAATAAACTAACAAAGAAGTGAGTCAGATTTTAGAAAACGATTTATTGATCCGAGCTGCACAATTGCAGCAGACCGAACGACCACCCGTATGGATGATGCGTCAGGCCGGTCGTTTTATGCCTGAATATTGGGAGATTAAGAACAAATATAGCTTCTTAGAGATGTGCAAAACGCCAGAGATTGCCGCTGACGTAACGATGCTTCCTGTAGATTTGTTAGGGATTGATGCTGCGATATTATTTTCTGATATTCTGGTAACCGCAGAAGCCATGGGAGGAGATCTTTCCTTTGAACAAGGTGTTGGCCCTCGATTTAGCAACCCCATTCGCTCGAAAGCGGATGCCGCTAATCTTTCAGTCGACTGTTTAGATAAGCTGTCCTACGTTCCCGATGCAATCAAAGTAATTCAGCAAAGACTTGACGGCAAACTTCCTTTGATCGGATTTGCCGGTGCACCTTTTACTATATTAAGCTATCTAGTGGAGGGCGGGTCGTCTAAAGATTTTAAGAAAACGAAGTTGATGCTCAACAATGAGCCAGAATTGGCACACAGTATCTTGCAAAAAATAGCGGATGTGACTATTCAATATTTAAACCTACAAATTGACGCAGGCGTTAATGCTGTTCAACTTTTCGATAGCTGGGCGCTAGCTTTGTCGTGGAACGATTATAGAGAATTCTCTCATAAATATAATGCTTATATACTGGCAAATATTAAGCGTTCTGTACCCGTGATTTCGTTCTGTAAAGGCTCGTCTGTTTTTGCCCCAATTATGGCTGAAGCGAAACCAGATGTGATTTCGGTAGATTGGAATGCGGATTTAAAAATTATTAAACAGTCTCTTCCCTCGGGAATCGCAGTACAGGGAAATCTTGATCCATTTGTTTTGTATGCGGATAAAGCCGTTATACGGAAGAAGATTCTTGATCTTTTCGAGCGCATGCGTGGTGAAGGCGGTTTTATCTTTAATTTAGGTCACGGAATAATGCCTGATATCCCATTCGATAATGTGAAGTACGCTATTGATGTGGTAAAAGAATTTAGATATTAATTAAGGGGGGGGTAATCGCAAACATATCCCCACCCTGCTTTTAGAGTTCTATGTTGTATTTATACGCGAAATCGGTACATATAATCTTCATGGTCTGTTGGATGGCGGGACTTTTTTATATGCCCCGTTTATTTGTGTACCATACCGAAGCGAAACATAAGTCGCGTGACGAGTACCGTGTTTTACATGAACAATTTATAGTGATGGAACGTCGGCTTTGGTGGGTGATCGCTACACCGGCGATGTATATCACAATATCCTCGGCTTTGGTGATGCTGTATTTGTCTCCTGGTTTTTTATCTCAACCCTGGATGCATATCAAATTGGCTTTTGTCGTCTGTCTTATTGCATACCATTTTAAAACACAGCATTTAATGCATTTGCTTGCTAAAGGCCAATCGAGATGGAAATCGGCTCACCTTCGATTATGGAATGAGGTGTCCACTATTATCCTATTTGCTATTGTATTTTTGGTTATCTTTAGGTCAGCTGTCGACTGGGTATTTGGCGTGCTCAGCCTTGTCGGGTTGGCAGTGTTACTGATGGTTTTAATCAAAGTCTATAAACGGTATCGGAAGTCTAAAGGAGAGCGCATTGACTAACTTATTAACATGAAAAATATACTCATAATATTTGTCCTAATTGCTTTAGTTCACACAAGCTATGGACAACAAAATTCATTTGCATTAGGTTTTTACGGCGAGGTACAGCTAGAAGATCCCTCCTATAATGGTGCTTTCGGGATACAGGGCAAATATGATTTCACGAATCATTCTGGTGTTCAGGCACAAGTTTATGGACGGAATGGATATGTGGCGGTGGGCGCAGATTATATCCTTTCGATCTTAGATCGAAGTAAGACGAATTTTCAGGTTTTTATCGGTGGGGGTGTTAGCCAAGATTTTTATCGGTACAATGATGCGGATGACAATGATAATATCACCATTCCCGAATCGAAAGATAATTTCACTGTCCTCAACGGACAGGCCGGATTTGGCTACTTTTTTCCTGACGTCAATTTATCCGTCTACACGGGATACAAGCTGAAATATAACACGAATTGGGATGAGGTAGATCCCAATTATGTAATGCTGGGTGTTCGTTATCATTTATGGTAGGTCCGAGTAACCTCACTCACCGAAACAAACGTACTTTACCTCTAAATACTCGTCGATACCATAGGTGGAACCTTCGCGGCCGATCCCTGATTGTTTTACGCCACCAAATGGAGCAGAGGCGTTGGAAACCATCCCGGTGTTAACACCAACCATTCCCGACTCGATCTGTTCACTGACTCGATGGCAACGAAAAATGTTGTTGGAATATATATAAGCGGCAAGCCCGAAGGGCGTATCGTTGGCGAGCTGAATGGCCTCTTCTTCGGTCTCGAAGGGAAATAGGGCACAGACTGGGCCGAATGTTTCTTCGTGAGCGATAAGTGCATCAGTTGGCAAGTTTGTGATCACCGTCGGGCTGTAGAATAGACCTCTCAGGACTTTTCCTCCAGTTAGCAGCCTCGCACCACGGTTTAGGGCATCCGCAATGTGTTCGTTTACTTTATCGACACCGCTTTGATTAATAAGAGGACCCACCTGAGTGTCTTTTTTGATACCTTCACCCACTTTGAGTTTTTTTACTTCTACCGTGAGTTTCTTTGCAAACTCATCGTAAACGTTTTTTTGTACATAGAACCTGTTAACTGCAACACAGGTTTGTCCGGCATTCCTAAATTTACCTGCCAATGCCCCTTGCACGGCTTTATCGATGTCTGCATCGTCGAATACAATAAACGGAGCATTGCCGCCGAGTTCCATTGATACCCGCTTTACGGTCCCTGCTGCTTGGCTCATCAACGTACTACCAACTGAGGTAGATCCTGTAAATGATATCTTGCGCACGAGCGGGTTTGTCGCAAGTTCTTTACCGACCCCCTTACTATCTTTCGAAGTGACGATGTTCAATACTCCGGCCGGAAGTTTAGCAAGCTGCGCTACTTTCGCGAGCGCTAAGGCCGAGAATGGGGTTTGCGAGGCAGGCTTAAGTACAACGGTACACCCCGCAGCGAGAGCGGGCGCTATTTTTCGTGTTATCATGGCTAGGGGAAAATTCCAGGGCGTAATAGCAGCAATAACACCGACAGATTGTTTTATTGTTGTTAAACGTGAGCCAAGCTTTACCGAGGGTATTGTTTCTCCATAAGTACGTTTACCCTCTTCAGCAAACCATTCCATGAATGAATTAGCATAGTCTACTTCGATAAGTGATTCCTGTATAGGTTTACCGCACTCTAGTGTCATAATCTCTGCGAACTCGTGGGCATGTTCATTTATTAGTTCAAACATCCGTCTTACGTAATTTGAGCGTTCGCCAACAGTGGTGTTGCGCCAACTGAGCCATGCTTGATTAGCCGCTTCGATCGCGCGTGTGCAATCGGCGACATTAAGATCGGCTACGGTACCAAAGGGTTTTAAGGTCGCTGGATTTATGACGGTAAAGGTTGATTTACGAGTGACGAATTTTCCGTTTATATAGGCACTGTTTTCGAGAAATAGTTTGTTGCTCATGATGATCGTTCTTTGGGTATAGATGCGTGTTTTCGGGTAAATAAACATACCCCGGCCAGCGCTCATTCTTGGCCTCTTTTATCAGGAACCCAACAACTGAATTTTTGTTTGTTTGATTTAAAACTTATGTATTTTAAATTCCATTGTGATTTGTGAAAGTTGGGAAAAATGAGTTAGCGAATTTAAATTTCGGAAGTCATAAACCCATTATAAACTACTCGGGAGCATACCTATGTATTGACCTTTTGATACTTTGGGGAGCGGAGATCATTTACGTCTTTAAAAAAAGCGCCGGACTCGGGTTCTCCAGAGCACGACGCTTTTAAATATGCGAGATCGGGTTATAAATTCTTAAGAATTAAATGACCCATTTTATCTCGCTTGGTCTTTAAGTAAGCTTCATTAAAGGGGTTAGGCGTGATTTCGATAGGGACGTTTTCTACTATTTCTAAACCGTACCCGACTAAACCTGCACGTTTGGTTGGGTTGTTAGACATCAAACGCATCTTGGTTACTCCTAAATGACGTAAAATTTGTGCCCCCACACCATAATCACGGAGGTCAGCTTGAAATCCTAGTTGTATATTCGCATCTACGGTGTCGACGCCATTTTCCTGTAATTTGTAAGCGCGTAACTTGTTGATAAGACCTATGCCTCTACCTTCTTGGTTCATATAAACGACAACGCCACTTCCTTCGGCCTCAATCATCTCCATCGCTTTATGGAGTTGCGGTCCGCAGTCACATCGGCAAGATCCAAAGATGTCACCGGTTATACAAGAACTGTGTACCCGCACTAGGATCGGCTCATCTTCTTTCCATTCGCCTTTGTATAAGGCTATATGCTGTTCGCCTGTATTTTTTTGTGTAAATGCTTTAAGTTTAAAGTCACCCCATTGTGTAGGCATTGCAACAGTTTCTTCTTCTTGAATTAGCGAGTCGTGTTTTAATCGGTATTCAATTAAGTCTTCGATACTTATGATTTTTAAATCAAAACGTTTAGCCACTTCCATTAAGTCTGGAAGACGGGCCATCTCACCATCCTCTTTAAGGATTTCGACAAGTACACCTGCTGCTTCAAATCCAGCTAAACGAGCCAAATCGACGGATGCTTCGGTGTGGCCGGTACGGCGCAAGACACCACCATCTTTAGCGATAAGCGGGAAAATATGTCCCGGACGACCTAATTCTTCTGGCTTAATATTCGGATCTATTAGAGCTTTGATAGTTTTGGATCTGTCTGAGGCGGAGATACCAGTGGTACAACCATATCCCTGAAGATCGACCGATACGGTGAAATTTGTTTCATATACGGCGGTATTTTGACCCACCATTAAATCGAGATGAAGTTCTTCACAACGCTGTTGCGTGAGTGGTGCACAGACTAATCCGCGACCGTGTGTAGCCATGAAATTGATTATCTCGGGGGTCGCATTTCTCGCTGCTGTCACAAAGTCACCCTCATTTTCACGATCTTCATCATCGACAACAATGATGACTTTTCCAGCTTGGATGTCCTTTATCGCTTCTTCGATTGTATTTAATTTTGTACTCATGTTGTGTTAGTCTTTCGATGCAAAGGTAGCGTACTTTCGTGCTATTTGTATAATAGACTTGTCAAAAATATTCCTTTATTGTGTAGATGATTTTTTGGTGAATTTTGCAGTAAACCATTTCCATGCAGCCTCAATTTTCAATTTATATTGGTCGAGGTCAAACAGTGAGGAGTCGGTTGTTGCTTTGTAAGTCAAGAATGCTGCTAAAGGTGTCAAGACGATTATAGCCATCCACATGCCCATAAATGGCTCCAAGCTTCCATCGCGTGATGCTTTCTCGGAAACGGTGGAAATAATGTGGTAGATTAAGAAAAATATTATGGCTACCACGACCGGTAACCCCAATCCCCCTTTACGGATGATTGCGCCGAGCGGCGCTCCAATAGCGAAGAGAAGTAAGCAGGAAACAGCTAACGTGAATTTTCTATGAAATTCAATATTATAGCGAATATCCTTTTCGGAATACAGTTTATATTCAGCTTCTTTCATTTCGAACACGTTGTTTAATTGCTGAATTTGACTTAACGCATTACTAATTACATTTCGTCGTTTGTCGGTGGGTAAGTAGTCTGTTAAGAAATTTGTAAAATTTGGAACCTCTACCGGTTTAACCTTTGCGTCATGATGGTAAGGTGAAAGGTAGTTTATGTAATTTTTTGTCTCCTGAAATACCATTCGGGAAACGCTGTCTAGTTGAATTTGATTCGAGTCTGTGTATAGCCTCAACTGTTTAAGGTTTAGCATAGAGTGGTGAGACTTGAATAAGCTCTCGTCCGTTCTTTTCATTTGGAAGGCACCCATATCAAACTTTTGTTCAGTTTCTTTAAATCGGAATCGGGTGAACTGTTGGCGTGGATCATAACGCTTTGCATTCTGCGTTCGCGATTCTTGGTAACGCACGCCATCTTTTAGGCGTAGAATCATGTAATTATTATCGGCAGAGTTTTGCATAAAGCCTTCCTTTGCCAAAAGGACGTTGTTCGCCGTATTTCCCGTATTGTGATCGTAAATCATTAGATCTTTCAATATCGTACCGTCGTCACTTTTTGTTCGAGCACGAATAGAATATCCAGGTATTGTATTGTTGAATATACCCGGTTTAATTAGAAAATCAGCCTTTTTATTTCGCACGTCCCATAGTAATGAACCCATTTTCAAGTTCACCACGGGCAGAATATAATCGGAAAACAGGAAGGAGCCTGCAGCGAAGAGGGTGACTAGAAAGATGAGCGGTGTCATCGCTTTACGTAGTGAGTAGCCCGCCGCTTTGATCGCTACTAACTCATAGCTCTCGCCCAAGTTACCAAACGTCATGATTGATGATAGCAGCATTGAAAGTGGTAATGCCATTGATAATTGTACGGCACATTGGTATGCAATTAACTCCAAAAGCACATACCATTCAAAACCTTTACCAATTAAGTCGTCTATATACTTAAATAAAAAAAGCATCAGAAGAACGAACATCACGATACAAAAACATACCAGGAACGGTCTTATAAATGCTTGTAAAATTAGTAAATGTATCTTCTTCATGCACAATAGATATTATAGCGGAATATCAGCCACAAAGATACTACTTTTTCTGTATTTGTTATTTCTCGAACGTTCGTGTTCAACGGATTTTCGAATATTTTGAAGAGCGCATACCAATGCCCGCTTTTAGTCTACTGCGCACCGATAACACTTTGTAGATATCCGATCGAATTATTCCATATTTGTTTACGATCCTCTAAGTTATCTTGTTTTACGAAGTCTGTAATTGACAACGCAACATCATTCGTCAGCTCATCCTGAATAATTTCAATCTCGAAGTAATAAGGCTCGTCTTCAATCCATTTAAATCGCACGGACTTGTTGTCTTTAACAGACGCTAGCCGAGCTAAGTTGACTTCATCGTCCCAAATGAACTCGTAGATACCATCTTTGAAATTCACATCGTCAGCAAACCATTGCGATAAAGCATTAGGTTCTTGAATAAATGGAAATAAAATTCGAGGAGACGAATTTATGATGTATTCTAAATGAATTTCAATTTTTTGTTCCATGTGATTTATTTTGGCAATTATTGTTTTTAACAACATCGACGCATCGTGCTGTTTGTAATAATACAGTTTTATTTTGGAATTCAAAATTAAAACAAAAATAAAATACAATTATCTTTGAACTTGCCGACAAAATTGCAAAAGTAGCCCAATAATAGGTTTTTAATCACCACAGAGATAAATTATTCGAACAAGTCTCTGCGGATCCTCTATACATGCATTTGAAAAAATATTTTCTATTTCTTGAATATATTAATGTAACGGTGTTTTTTTCAAAAGAAAATATCGAATTAAGAATGAGTCTTTTCCGTATTTATTCACAGCAATTTACGCTTAATTTTATATTTTTTACTTTGCATATTGATGGTATTTGCTATATTTGCATCACCAAAACGGCGGGGTAGCTCAGATGGTTAGAGCGCAGGATTCATAACCCTGAGGTCGGCAGTTCGATCCTGCTCCCCGCTACAAATTGCAAAAGAGGCATAATTCAGAGCTAATTCTGGAATGCCTCTTTTTTTTTATAAGTTGCTGGCAAATATAAGATATACCATATTGCTTGTTTATATGTTGTTTAGTTCTGTAATAAATAAGATCCATAAGTTATTCGGAATCTCTCTTCGCAGGGTCATTGGCTACTGTCAACGTCCAAATGACGGAGATGTCAATAGGCGCTTTTTCCCTACTTCGGTTACCGATAGGAAACGGGAGATGTATACCGTCGACCCTTTGAATCAAGTATAAGCGGGATCTGTCATGATGCCTGTGACAAAGTAGTCAAAATCGAGGTGAAAATGATCTCCTGTAAGCAATGGTGTTTCGTCTATGATCGTAAGTTTCACTAGTCATTTAAGCTACCTGCCACCCAATTCGTCATATGAGCGAGTTATTCACTGTATTTATGTTGTTTTGTGTGCGTTTTTCAAGAAAACTCAGATCACTGTAGGTGTTTTTCATGTTATGCGTATGGAATATATCCAATAATATCAAATCCGCTAGCTTAATTATTACGTCAGCGAGAAAGGCCCAAGTAGCTTACGGTGATAAAAATCGGATTTGCATTAAAAAAGAAATCCCCTCAAGTTTTGTTTTAAGGGGACTGCCGATTTATCGGCAGTCGATCCAATTATTTAATTTTAACAGGGCTGAAAACAATTTTTTGATAGTTCTCTTTTTCATAGAACACACCAATTGTTTTCTTATTTATCAAAACAATGTCTGAGTAGGCGGCGTAAGAATTTGCTTTACCCTCAGGCGCCTTGGCGATTGTTTTATTAAAATACCACGATTTTCCTCCGTCCTTCGACAGTCGGAGTGTTAGATTGTCTCTATCTTTCGTATCGGCAGCGTTACATACTGCGAGAATATATTTTTGTCCTTTCTTCCAGGAAAGTGTACTTCCTTGATTTACAGGGTCGGGAAGTTTCTTGTCGTAAAATGTGGTATCCCACGTAACTCCGCCATCACTCGAGTAGCTGACAATACGTTGGCGTACATTACCTTGTTGATTACGAGTGTTCATATAAAGTTCGGTCTGCGAAATTTGTGCAGCCATGGATTCGTTTCCTCCTTCAAAAGGAATAGTTTCACTCAGCGTAAAGGTCTTACCGTGGTCATCCGAGTAATAGGCGTTTGCAAAATAATCTTTGCCGGCTTCTTTTGGCGTCCCCTCCGAGTGGTTTGCGGGGATATAGAGTCTTCCTTTATACTTTCCGGAGTTAAATTGCATTGCATGTCCCGGCGTGTTCGCGTGCGTGCGCCAGTCTTCTTTGAAATTATAGGCAGCATTCATGGTAGGTTGTTTTGGTCGATGTACTTGGGTAGTAATGTTTTGTGGTTCCGACCAAGACTTAGCGCCATCTGTAGAGGTAATATACCAAACCTCACGCAACCCGTTTCCTTTTCTAACTTCGTGTTCGTGATTGTTTCCGGTGTTGTAGAACATGAATATTCTCCCTTTGGGGTAGGCAGGATCAAATTCATCAACAACGGGGGCTACGTTACCTGCCTGTAGTTTATCGTAGTCTGCAGCAATCTGAATTTCTCCCCATGTTTTTCCCTGGTCTTGGCTAATTTTGTATACGATATCTACATTTCCATAGTCACCTGCGTGATCGACGCGCCCTTCCGAAAATGCGATGAGGTCACCATTTGTATTTTTAATAATTGCTGGAATACGAAAGCTTGCATAGCCATCTTTTCCTGACTCGAATACCGTAACTTCCTGTGCTCTGATGGCAAAAATAGCCAATAAGGAAACGATTGTAAGATAGATTCTCTTCTTCATTTGATTTTAATTTAAATGTTATATGGAACAAAGGTGAACATCCATTTTATTGGATTATCCCAGGTTCTACCTTGAAAGCTCCCAACGGGGAGTTTCACGAGGACATTGTTCCAGCCTTTTTTCAATTTTATTTTTTTAGGTTTTCTGAATGAGTACCCTTCATCGATAAGTGGAGTTTCGATATCTCCTTTTATTCCTGCTTGTTTCCAGGTAGGAGGGGCAATATACTTGTTATTTACCCAAATGGCACTTTTCTGCGTATCCCATGTCCCCAGCGAAGGGGAGTCGCTTGCGTAAGAACGCGACAGGTCGTTAAATCCTATCCAAAACTGTTTTACTTGATCGCTGTCACTCCATATTTGGGTATATGCATACCAAGTCGTGTTTTCCTGTGGATTGTCGATAGCGCCTTTTATGACATCGTTCCACCAATGGCGCAAAATGAACGTTCCTCCTTTTATTTTCTTGAAAATCGGGTACTCGCTCAAGTCTGTTGCTTGTTCGACGGCGAAACCCTTGGTTAGATCACCACCGTTCTCAAAGGGCCCGACAAGATTCCAAGTAATATCCGTTTGCTTTGTGTATGGGAACGGTTCGTCATGGAAGTATTTTTTTTTATGGAAAAGTAAGCGGGTTTCAAATTCCTCAAATTCTTGGTATCCTTGGGAACCTGATGGCATAACGTTACAGATCCAATCGGTCTCGCCACCACCTCGCCATATTCGCTCCGCGTAGGTGAGTATTGAAGGATAAACCGCATTTTGATATAATATATCTTCAGGCTTTAACACGGCTCGATCGGGCCATACGCACAAGGTTCCACCTAAGAGGTTAGCGTGACCATAGTCTTGTAAGCCGATCTTTCTGTGAAAGAGTGTTGTTACCGTTTCTAATGGGTCCATATGGTTAATATAGAGGTGTTTGGAGTCGATGTGTTGGACTGCACCTTCCTCTAGGATTACTTTTGCGCCACCCATCCATAGCTGCCTGATTGTCTGCTTGGAAAGATTGCTTCCGGGATCCCAACCAATAGTTTTATACCCCAGACTTTCAACATAGCGAGTTATTTCTGGCATGAAGTTTTTGTTCGTAATTTTCACTTCATCACCACCGATATGCATGTAGGGGAGTTCGGGGTAGGTTTCTGAAAACTCTTTAAGTAGTTCCTTGATATATATCATTCCAGAGTCGGATTGCATATCAACCCCGAAAAAGCGGCTAAAGGCTTTGCTATGTCCAGGCATGTCGATCTCTGGAAGGAAGGTAATATGACGCTCTTCACAGTAATCAATTAATGATTCGAATTCTTTCTGGGTGTAATGCAGTCCTTTCCCGCGGGTCATATACTTGGCGTCGGTTAAACCGGGATATTTTTCACTGACCAAGCGCCAAGCAATATCTTCTGTGAAATGGAAGTGTAACACATTTAGCTTATATGCAGCCATCACATCGATCTGTTTTTTGAGCATATCCAGGGGCTGGTAATTTCGACCTACATCCACCAAGTAAGCGCGCCATGCAAAGGCAGGCTTATCATTGATGTCACAAAAGGGGATTTTATGATTGTTAATTTCAAATTGTTTGAGTGTTTGTAAACCATAAAACAGTCCAGATTTGTCACTCGCCTTGATCGTTATCCCATCCTTGTTAACGGAAAGTTGGTAGCTTTCGGGTTGAATGTTTTTGTCGCCCTTTTCCGACAAGCTTAACAATAACGTCGGCGTGCTACCTTTTTTATCCGATTTGGTCGCTGTTATGTTTAATCCAGCAATAACAGTAGTTGCTAGCTGGTATTCATTTTCAAGCGATGGGTTATCTGTTTCAACAGTAATACCATGCTTTACGTCTAATACGTCGCTTGTCCAAGAGGCCTCTGTAGGCATGGGAATAAGTGACTGTTGGGCGGCTGTCGTAGAAATGTTTACAAATAACGTAGAAAAAAATATTACCGCACTAAAAAATATGGCAGCATATCCATTGTCGTAATTGTCGCTTTTCATTGAATTTAGATTGTAAATGTGGGATACTCGCATGCTATTTGTTGAGTTCGTTTTCTAAAACAGACCAACAGTACCATTCTTGACGCGGTAAATGAAATGGCCCTTTAAACATATTTCCTTTGGCGGTCTGCGATATGCGTCCGTCACGGTGTAGATAGCCAAACCATTCACCATTTTTTTTATCATGAAAATGTGCGTAGGCGTAATCGTGAATTTTTTTATGCATTGCTGCGTACTTTTTGTCTTTTGTAAGTAAGTAGGCCAATAAAGTTGCTATAATTGTTTCATTTTGCGGCCACCAAAATTTCATATCTTGCCAATATTCTTGTACAGGTTTGTTGTATACATCTCGGAAATATAGTATTCCTCCGTGTTCTTCGTCCCAACCGCGTTCCCACATATAGTCCAGCATGCGACAACCCAGATCAATGAGTTTGGTGTCATTTTTTCGATACATTGCTTCATGTAGAATGAACCAAGCACCTTCGATAGCATGACCAGGGGTTAATGTCCGTCCGTCAATATGATCAACGATGTCGCCGTTTGCACTCACCTGTTCCATAACGCAACGAATGTCATCTTTCACAAAATTATCCTCAATTTGATGGATCCACCCCAAAATAGCTTCATCACATCGAGAATCGCCGATAGTGTCGCGAAGCTGCTGCGCGGTGTTGATCATAATCATCGGTATACCTATGCCTTTTGTGAGGCGAGTATCTTCGAATTTTGGTTCAATTGGGCGTTCCCCATTTGCATATTCTAGACAGATGCCGAACAATTCACGTGCATTATCTGCTGCCTGTTGGTCCCCCGAGGCTTTAGCGTAAGCAGCAAATGCAATAACAGCAAATGTTTCGGAGAAAAAGTAACGTCGCATGCGAATGGGATTCCCTAGTTGGTCAACGTGGAAATACATTTTTCCATTTGTATCGAAGCACTTATCACGTAAAAACTCGTAACCTAGCCGCGCACCTTCAAGCCATTCCTGGCGTGGTTCGATGGTATTGTATAAAGTGGCAAGTAACCAACAAGTGCGGCCCTGAATCCATACCGCTTTATCGGTATCGATTAATGTTCCATCACCATCGCGCATTAAGAGGTATCCACCATTTTCTTTGTCGTAGGAACGCGGGAACCAAAATGGTACCGTGTCCTCCAAGAGTTGTTTTTTATAAAATTCGCGAAGGGCAATGAGTTTTTCTTTATCCATTTTTATTTCTCTAATAATATACTAAATGTGCTTGCTGGTAGGCCTGCATCATTGGTTAAGTTTCCTCTACTGACGGGGTCCCATCCGTACACTAGGGTCATAAGTTTGGAATTCCGAGGCATCTCCAAGTGCACGCGATCGTCTACAATCTGCGCGTTTGCCACCATAAACTTACCGTCACTTCTTTGGAATGCGAACCCTCGGACAGGAGAGCCGTCATTTGTTTGCAAATTGTATTTATAATCGAAATCCACTTCGATAATGTTTTTTATAACTTTATAGCTTTTGTAAAGTGGTCCAGAAGGAATATTACTCTTGTCGTATTCGTTTGACAGCGCCCATTGCGCTAATCGTTTTGCTACGATGATTTTTTCTTTTGGATGTACGTCATTTGGGTTACCTATATCGCTGGATACGGCCATCCCACTATTGGGAATGTCACGCAACAGTAAGCGCTGTACATTACGGAAATGCGGCCAGGATTGGCGCTCGATACTTGAAAGCTGCGTATAATAAAAAGGAAGGTCATCGTGCCACGCTTGGCGAACGCTTTTCACAAATGCAGGGAATAGCTTTTGATATAGCTCGGCGTTATCAGCGTCGCTTTCTCCTTGATACCAAATTATCCCTCGAATAGAAAACGGTACCATGGGTGCTACTCCCGCCTGGTAAATATAAGACGGTGCATAGGGGTGCTGTTGGAACGCGGAATTGGATAATTCGAGGTTTTTCATTGCGCGCTCACGGCACCATAGCGTTAAGTAATCGCTTTGGCGCCACGGGTGAAGAGATTGTACAAATGTGGGATTGGATTCTAAAGTTAGGCGCGGAAGCCAGGCAAGTTGCGGGGACCCGCCCACTGCAAGAGAAATGATTCCGATAGGAACGTTTACCTCACGCGATATCTCGTTAGCGAATGCATAGCCAATCGCCGAAAAATTCTCAGCATTTTTTCTGTTGTTTTCATGCCAAGTGCCCGAGAAGAATTCCAGCTCATTGGCTTTCTGCAATGTAAGCGAATCCCATGCTGTATTGTCTGTGTTCGCTGCCGTTTCAAATTGTAATAGCCGTATGTTCGGGTCTGTACCGGACGCATCAGCTAAGCTATCGCCGCGGAAGGCTTGATGTAACCGGAAGCCCATATTCGACTGTCCTGCCGCAAGCCATACATCGCCTACGAGCACTTGATCAAAAGTGAATTTACTTTGGCCGTTCTCAACAATCAGTGTTTTTGATTTTGGACTCAGCTTCGGTGCTGGGAACGTTAGCTCCCAATGGCCATCTGTGGAAACCGTTGTATGCTGCGTATGCCCATCCCATATAACGCTCGTACATGTTCCTGCATTTGCCGTGCCCCATATCTTTAGCGGCTTATCTCGCTGGACAACCATATATTTCCCAAAAACGGAGGGAAGTTTCAGATCACCAAAGTTACCGGTAATATGCTGATAGACCGTTTGGGCAATTAGCGTGGCTCCTGCAACATTGGGATGTAACGTGGGAGCATCCGTCACTAGATCTGGCCGATTATGCAAAGCGGTGTACAAATCAATTATGGGTAAATCTCTCGTGTTAGCAACATGTGTTATCTGCTTTTGTAGTGCATGGTACCAGTCGAACGTACTTGAGGAGAATCGCGGATGCCCCGTAAATATGGGAGACATTTGACAAATGAAAATTTTTATCTTCGGATTATCCTGACGCAGGGTGTCAATAAGCCACAGGTAGTCGCTTATAAATTGGTTGCGGAAGTGTGGGAAATTTCTCGGATCCGTATCGTTTAACCCTAAATGTATGACTGCTATATCAGCTTTATACGTTAATGCGTCCTTGAATTGTTTGGTTTTATTGTATGGCCTGTGCCCATTACGAAGAAGTGTGGCACCACTGTGTCCAAAATTCTTCACCTCGTAGTTTGATCCCAGTAATTTAGCTAGGGTGGCCGGATAGGAATTTTCTTCAGAGTTTTCTAGTCCCTTTCCTTCAGTGACAGAATCTCCAATGCTTGCAACCCGGGTTTTGGTTTGCCCATACACCGACAGGCCAAGTAGCACCTGCAAGCAAAGTAGTAATAAGCGTTTCAAAATTAATGTCATGTTATTTTTGTTTATCGGTAAAATCGATTACTTTCGGACGAAGCGTAAATAATTGGAGTAAGAGCGCGGCCAAGACGACAACTGCCAAGGTAGCAAAGCCATTTCCAAAATGTCCTTCGTCTTTAAATTTACCTAATACCTGTGTGATGGCCGCACCGGCGAATACACCAACCATGTTCATAAATCCATATGCCGTGGCACGTAAACGCGAGGGTACAAATTGACAGAGAATAGGCATATTGTTGGCATCGAATATACCGAAACCTATTCCGAATAATATTGCTGCGCCGACTACGGTGAGAAAAGTGGTGCCCATCCCCAGAAGAATCAATGAAGGGATCGTGAATGCTAAACCGATTGCGCTGGTGTATACGCGTCCTCGGACGTTTTTTAAAACCCATCGGTCACTGACCATTCCTCCCATGATTACGCCTACAAAAGACGAAGCGGCGATCGTAATCGTTGACAGCGGACCTGCTTGCTCCATCGGGATATTTAAGCTATCGGCAAACAACGTCGGAAGCCAATTTTTAGTTGCCCATCCCGGTAGGCTAGGCGCGGCGAAATAAAATAAAATTACCCAAAATGCAGTCATTGAAAAAAGCGTAGATAGTCCTTTAAGAAATGGTATCTTAATCGGTGTCCGGAGCATACCGTCAGTATGGGGCTCACGACTTTTTTCGTGCAGTAAAAAGCTTAGGATTATCGCGTAGACGATACCGACAATTCCAAACCAGTGGAATGCGGAGTGCCATCCCACGCTCGCGGCAAGCGTGGCGCCAAATCCCCCCAAGGCTTGCCCCATATACAGGCCTGTCATGTGTATACCGATAGCCAATGATCTAGTTTTTCCAGTATGATAGTCGGCGATCAGTGCAAGCCCTGCAGGAATATATAAGGCTTCGCTTATTCCCATTACTGCTCGTAAAATAAGTAGATGGTCGTAGTTGTCAACGACACCCATTGCATAGGTGACTGCTGACCAGATGAAAAGGCTTATCACGATCAGCCATTTACGATTTACTCGATCGGCAATTACACCTGCGACCGGACTCATAAAGCCGTATATATACAAAAAAATAGCCATGAGAATCCCGAATGCTTCGGCTGTCTGTAATTCTACAATATCTACTTGCATTGACTCACGCATCGTTGATAACATCTGCCGGTCTAAGTAGTTCAGTAGCGCAACAAACCAAAGGAGGCCTACGACGACCCATGCGTATTGTTTAGTATTTTTTAACATGCTATTTTAGTTTCTGTCAATTTTTCCAATTAAAATTTGATCTGTACGCACACCGGCACGTTTTTCTCCGCTCGGGATAATGATTTGATCTCCATAGATTATTGCCGAGGTGGTTACGGGGCTTTCTCCGGCAACAGGCGACAGTGGATACCATTTTTTTTGCCCGATGTCGTAGGACCAAGATTGATGACTGAAACCTGGATGGTCATTTTGGAGCTGCGCCTTTTGCGCGTTCAAGCGTTCTTTTTGTACAGGGTCTGTTGTTTTATTTAATTCAGCTATAATAGTTTCGACTTTATGGAAGGTTTCGGCGTTATCTCCTCCGAAGATAAATAAATCTCCTGAAGAGTCCAATATTCCGGTTCCTGCAGCCAATGGTTCTGGTAAACGTCCAATTTCCTGCGTTGCACCACTGGCAATATCTATCGCTAGCACCTTGTCGTATATCGTGCTTAAGGCACCATCGTTTCGCTTTCTGCCGCCTGCGATATAGATTTTATGAACGTTATTGGAAACGACCACAGCATGCGTTAGCGGATACGGAAGTGTATATGCTTCCTTCCACTGGTTGGTTTTCGAAGAGAGTTCAAGACTATATATTTTGTCGGAGACATGATCTTGGTTCTCTCCGCCAATATAGTAAAGCCGATTATTTGCAGCCACGAGCGAACCATTGGTCAAAGGCTGCGGTAAATCCGCAAGATTCTCTTGGCTGAGCGAATCTTGCTGGAAGGTGAATTTTCTTGTCTCGGCAATGATGCCATTTTTGCTTTCTCCGCCCGCTGTGTAGAGCGCATCATTCACCGAACAGTTGCCGGAATAGGCAACCCCCTTATCGAGATACCGCTTGCTTTGTAGGGAAATATGATCGCCATCGATTTTGAAGATATATAATTCTTGCGGATATTGTTTTGCTCCGCCTTCCCATGGTTTCTTGGCGGGAAAGTTGGCACCACCGGCAACAATCAAGTGGTCGCCGATAACACCTGTAATCGGTCCTGCTACCCCGAGGTGCCGTTGGCCATCCTGTTGTTGAGGAAGCGTTTGACTCGCATTCCAGCGAACTTGATAGTTTCCACGCTTTGATGCACAAGCGGTAATTATGGCCGTAATCATGAGTATTGCAGGTTTAAGTTTCATTAAATTTTTGATTTGAATGATTCAAAGTTCAGTGCTTGTACGTCTTTTTGAAAGTGTGCAAAATCGCCCTGACTCATATTGGCGATCGGAAGTCGGAACTCGCCACAGTTGATATCAACGAGTTTCATATATGCTTTCCCGGTTGCTATACCACCGTATTTGCCCAGTAAAGTAATCATGTCGATTGATTTTTGTTGCAGCGCGTTTGCTTTTTCCAAATCGCCCTGCTGAAAAGCCTCGATAAGATCCAAATACAGCGGAGCGGCGTAGTTGTAGGTGCTACCTACGGCTCCCTTACTTCCGAGTACTAAAGAAGAAAGCATGTTTTCATCGCGGCCCCAAAGCATGTCGTACTTACGATTGTTGTAATTCATGCACGAAAGGAAATCCATAAAATCTTCATGGGTGTATTTTATTCCTTGGAAGGTCGGGACCAAGCCGTCGATTTCTTTGAGCAGATCAAGCATGCCTATGTTTACTCCTGTTAGTACTGGAATATGATAATAGTAAAAGGCGGTATTAGGTGCCGCCGAAGCGACTTGCGCACAGCATAATGCAAGTTGTTTTGCATTTGCTGGTTTGAAATAGAATGGTGCAGTAAATGAAACTACGTCCACTCCAGAATCTTCTGCAACTCGGGCAAGTTCCATACATTCTTTAATGTTTGTTCCTCCTAGAAACATCATCAATGTGAAGTCTTTATCTTGGGCGGTTAATGCTGCCCACGCTTGCATGACTTTGATTTTTTCTTGAAAGGTTATCGATACACCTTCACCCGTAGAGCCGCATATAAAAGCTCCTACCACTTTGTTTGCCTTTAGAAAATGGTAGTAGGCAGGTATGGCATCGGTGTTTACTTCTCCCTGATTATCAAATGGTGTAAATGGCGCTGCGATCAGGCCTTCTATTTTTTTTGTATGCATTTTTTTAAATTTAACTTCGAAAGTTGGGTATTTGTACTTACTAACATATCTGTTTAAAGAGAACCCAAAACGAGAACTAACGAAACTGGAAAATCATTAGCTCTCAAATAGGTTACTTAGCTAAAAACTGACTAAGGTTTTGTTGTCGGGTAACCAGGTGTTTGGTCAACTAGTGGATCGTCCGTCCACACCTGATTACCTACTGGCCACAATACTTTATATGCCTGGGTGCTTTCATTTAAAACGCCGTAAGGGTGGCTCGCGGATTCAAATACGAAAGGTTTACCCGCATAGGTCATCCGGCGGATATCGTACCAACGTTTTCCTTCAAAGACGAATTCTTTGTTTCGTTCTTCGAGTATCGCTAGTTCGTTTTGGTCTTTGCTTCTATTCACAAATGGAGTAGGGTCGTTGCCACGGTATGCCCGATCACGCACTGGCTGAATATACTGCGCAGGGTTGCCTCCTTCGGCGTTAGCAATTTCACCTAACATCAGTAATCGATCCGCTTCGCGATAGATCGGCCAATCACTATCCCAGTAATGGATATTGTTGTTCTCTTCACCTAAAAACTTAGTTAATACAGTGTTCCGTATCGTAACCTTTTGTGGTGATGCATTTCTGTCTATTGCATAAAAATCGTAGAAAGTAACGTCTCTACGTTGGTCGCCTAAATCATACGACTGGAAAAGCTCGTAGGTATAGGCATAACGTTGGATTCCTCCAATATTTGATTGTCCGATATCCAAAGGATCAATGATCGTTTCTGCGTTTGTATCGACGGTATCTTTGTAATAAATTCCATTAAAATTTGAAATGGCATACGTGAACATATGTGTGTGGGACATGTTTGCTTCGTTGTACGAAAATGGAATCGTCAAAATAAGTTCGTCATTCCGTTTGTCATTTACAACATCGGCGAAGTCCGGCAGTAGATTATAGCCCGTTATATCGTTCAAGGCTGATTTGGCGTCCGTTAAATCCGCCGTGTTGCCATATACTTTTGCTGACCAGAGGTACACTTCGCCTTTTAACATTCTGGTCGCATTCAAATTCCAGTACGTTTTATCAGGTCCAAGATAGCTTCCAAAGTTTAAGAGGGAGGAGGCGATGTCCGATTTGATTGCAGTTAATACCTCTGCTTCTGTGGAGCGCGCTAATCGCAATTCTACCGGATCGGGTTTGTTGAGAATAACATCGGCCGTAAGGCGTAGTGGAACGCCTCCGTAAGTGCGTAATAAATGAAAGTAAAAAAAAGCACGCAGCCCGTACGCTTGACCTAGATATTCCCCTTTTTTCTCCTCACTTAAAAAGGTGATCGATTCGACTTTGTTGATAAACAGATTAATTTGAAGTATGGTATTCATGAACCCGCCCCAATGCGCAATACCTGGTGAAACCTCTGTTAGATTGTGTTCTATGATACCCAAATCACTTAAAGAAACATCCATTCGTGCTTGATTTTCGAGCCCGCCGCCGCGCATCTCACCCAGTCGTATTAAGGTGAACTGATCGCCGCGAAGATCACTGTGGATACCGGTCATAAAACCATCTATCTGTGTCTCATTTTGCCAATAATTACCGTCAGCATAGAAATCTTCGGGTGCAAAATCAAGGTGCTTATTACAGGCCGCAAAAGTCCATATGGATAAAGCGACAGCTGTTATTTTTATATACTTTTTCATAATTATTTGCTTAAAAAAATTAAAACGTAATCTTGCCACCAAATATCAACATCGTGGGTATTGTATACGCACTGTTTTGGAAACCTGTACGTTCAGGTAAGACGTTCATTTTGTTTGTAATATAGCCTAAGTTTTGTCCGGTGACGGATAATGTTAACCCGGAAATCTTTGCTCTGCTAAGCCATTCCTGTGGAACGGCGTAACTCAATGTTACCTCTCTAAAAGCAAGGTAGTTGGATTTCTTCCAGAACATATCGCTCGGTCTGTCGAAGTTCTTTGCGTTGAGTTGATCGGCCCAAACATAACGTGGAAATTTAGCGCCTGGATTATCAGGAGTCCAAGTATCGTTCACGAGCGTGGTCGCGTTGAATTCGCCTTGGAAGAAGCCGAGTGCCCACATCTGCATTTGATCCATTTGAACGTGCCCCAAAGCGTAGTCCATGCGTGCAAATAGGGAGAAGTTTTTGTAACTCACCGTTGTATTAAAACCGCCAGTCCATTTAGGAAGTGAATTACCTAATTTTATGCGGTCAGACTTATCGATAACGCCGTCGCCATTAATATCATCCCACATCGCGTCACCGAGTTGTGTTTTTAAATAACCGGTTAATCCCTGTTCTTGAATGACTTGCTCACTCGCGACCTTTTTCCCTATTGATGCACCATACCATACTTCACCAGCAGCATCGTCACGGACATTATAATTTGCGAGATCTTGCTCGGTACGGATAATTCCCTTCATACGGAAACCGTAGACGTCGCCCCATTCCATACCTTCTTGAAGTCCTTCCACCCAAACCAATGATTGGCTCGTAGGATCGAATACTTGTGTTCCACCTTGACGGTTATTGTCATTTCCATTGAACGGAAGCTTCATTACGGTGTTGCGAACATAGGCTGCGTTTGCATGAATTGACCATTTAAAATCACCTTTATCGATGAACCTGTATCCTAAATCAAATTCGATACCGCGATTACGCATCGTACCGTTGTTGGTACGGATAGAGGATATACCTGCCGATGTAGGGAGGTTGATATAAGCTAATTTATCGTCCGTGATGCGGTTATAAAATGCTGTTGAAAATGTAAGTCTGTTGTTAAGAAATGCGAAATCTGCCCCCACTTCTGTCGTATTGGTTTTTTCCCAAGTTAACTCCCCTAGAGGTGGCTGCGTGAATAGGAATCCTGTATTTTGATTATATAGTCCCGTTGTTCCATATTGCCCCTGAACTTGATACTCGGTGATCGGATCATTCGTACCAATTCCGATGTTTCCATTTTTACCCCAGCTCGCGCGTAACTTGAAGAAGTTTAACCACGAGGAGCTCTGTTGCATAAAATCTTCACGCGTAACAACCCAACCGACTGATGCGGCAGGGAAGATACCCCAGCGTTTATCAGGCGATAGACGCGATACCCCGTCGACTCGATAGGTAACCGACGCCATGTATTTTCCATCATAATCATAATTTACGTTACCGAATTGCGAAAGAATACGATCGTTATAGTGGAATGAACTCGTTCCTCGGGTTGGATTTTCTGCGGTGTTTAATGTTAAACCGAGCGAGTACAAATCATCGGAAGGGCCTAAGCTGCCCGAAGCGCCCAATCCGCGGCGGTACGAATCGTAGAACTCTCCACCGACCAATGCGTTTACATTGTGAACTCCGAAGGTCTGATCGTAGTTCAATACCGCGTTGTAGGTTTGTTTAATATTTCGCCAGAAATTTGCCGCATTTGAGCGTTGTCTGTTCCAACCTGCATCGGGGTTGGAGTAACTGAGGAATCCAGAACGAAAATCTTTATCAAATGTTTCGCGGTATTCTTCTTCGTAGTATAATATACCATTTAACTTAAACGACAGTTCAGGAAGAAGCTTCACAACTAGGGCTTGATTCAATGTAAATTTGTCATTCTGATAGTCCCTTTTAAAGTTATCAACATTGACGAGCGGGTTTCCATCACTCGCATCACGGCCTAAGATCCAGTCGCCAGTAGTTGGGCTTTTGGAGCGTAGCGTCGGAGGGGCCGAGCTCATACGGCCCCAATAGTTTGATTCACCGTTATAAAGCGTCTGGTCTCGCCAGTCTGCACGTGTATAATTGATTCTAGATTCGGAGGTTAACCAATCTTTTATCTTATAATCTGCATTCACAGTAAAGTTGTATCGCCGATAAAATGTATTTAATGAAAGTCCTTTCTCGTCATAGATTCCAATATTACTGTAGTATGACCCGTTATCGCCCGCGCCGGAGAACGAAAGATTATAATCTTGCGTTGCAGATGTTTTGTGAAAGGCAACATCGCGGTAATTGAATTCTTCGAATAACAAATCATAATACTGACCATTGGGGTCGTAATTTCCTGACACATCCGTCGGCACGACGTCTTTCATTGTCTTCCAACCTTCGTCCAATAAGAACCGGTTTTGATCGTTCAGACGCATTAGACTCCAGCGTGCACGGGTGTCATAGTTTCCGTCAAGTGGCGTTACACCATCGCTGTCGAAATATAAGTTTCCGGTGCCACGAGGACTTGGACTTCCTAAGGTTGTGTTTGCTAACGTGCCGGCTTTGATGGCCTGAACCGCTCCTAAGCGGTTCCATTTTACATAGTTTTCCGCATCTAAGAACTCGTAGGGAGAATTCAGGTAGTTGATACCTCTGTTGATCTTTAGATCGAGTGATGATGTACCCAACTTACCTTTTTTGGTTGTAACGATGATTACCCCGTTACTAGCTCGAGCCCCATATATTGCGGTTGCAGCAGCATCTTTTTGAACATCAATACGCTCAATCTCTTCGGGATTGATATCCGATAAGCTACTACGCACTTGGCCGTCGACCAGAATTAGAGGACTACCCGATCCGTCGAAATGCGTACCACCCCGGAGTACGATTGAGGGCATGGCTCCAGGTCGTCCGGACCCAGTTGCCACGCGCACGCCGGGAATAGTTCCAGCAAGTGCTTGCGCAGGGTTCGCGCGCATACCTGATTCCAAAACCTTTTTATCTAAAGTAGAAACAGAAGCTGTTAACTTTGATCGTTTTACCGTCCCGTACCCCATGACGACAACTTCTTCAAGTTGCTGATCATCAGTTAGTAGGATTATCTCAAGAAAATTTAAACTCGTAAGGCGGAGTGTTTGGCTGGCGTAACCAACGAAGCTGAATACAAGTTGGTCGCCTGCGGTACTTTGAATGGAAAATGTGCCATCCGCATTTGAAGATGTAGAATTTTCAGACTTGGGATTTGAAACGCTCACACCTTGTAGGGCGGTGCCCGCCTCATCGGTGACCTTTCCTTTTAAGATAGTCTGCGCATAGGTAATTACTTGTGCTAGACTGAAAAGAAGCAATAAAAATAGCTTCTTGTGGTTAGTAGAATGCAATTTTATCATAATAGAATAATTAGTGTTTTTATTATGTATAACATAATAATTATATTCAAATGTATAACATAATATTTCATTTGTCAAATTTTTTTCGATATAATTGTGAAAGGGAAATATTTCTTAACTCATTGATACCATGGAATCACAAGAAAGATTGGGCGAAATTGATACGTCAAGTTTAGTAGATAAGGTTGAAAAGCGCCTTATGGAATACATTAAAGAGAGGCAGCTTAAGGTAGGCGATGTACTCCCGAAAGAATTAGATTTGTCAGAAAGTTTCGGGGTCAGCCGAACGGTGATTCGTGAAGCCTTACTGCGGTTAAAAACAATCGGACTGATTGAATCGAAAAAACACAAGGGGGCTGTCATTTGTAACCCGGATGTACTTGGACCTTTACGAAAAGTATTTCATCCATCGATTTTAGATAATACCACGCTAAAGGATATGTTTGAAATGCGTTTAGCACTGGAAGTGGGAATGGCAGACTTTATTGTTAACAAAATTACGGACAGAGATATAGAAGAACTTGAAACGATCGCGCAGACTATTGTGTCGGGGGATACAGCCGCACCTTGGCAGGTAAATGATGAGATACGGTTTCATGGCAAACTTTACTCAATTTCGCAAAACAAGGTGTTGCTAGAGTTGCAAGAGTTGCTAATTCCAATCTTCCAATATGTTCACCAAAGTAGTTTTCTCGAGCGTCCGATTGTAAAAGGCGATTTTGTATCACATGCGGAGCTGGTAGAGATTTTAAAAAAACGAGATGCGGAAGCGTATCGCAAAGCGATTCGCCAACATCTTAATAATCATTTTGCGCGTATTTTAGATATTATATCATGAACAAGCACATAAGAAATATTTTTAGCATACTTAGTATGGTATTCATCTGTTCTGTCGCAACGGCGCAGTTACCGATAAATTGGATTGACCCACTTAATGAAGGGGTTTTGCAAGGACGGCTAGCCGATAATGATATCACGGGATATAACCGGTTACCCGATTCGGTGAAAAGTGTTGTACGTGAACCGGTTTGGGCGCTCGGGACAAATAATGCCGGTGTTTACGTGAATTTTAAGACTAACGCAAAGGAAATTCAAGTACGATATACCGTAAGCGGTGCACTGGATATGCCGCATATGCCTAAAACGGGCGTTAGCGGTTTAGACCTTTATGCATCCAACAATAACGGAGAATGGTATTGGACACCAGGGGACTATCGATTTAAAGATACCATCACCTATAGTTTTGGACCCGTAAAGGAAAACTCCCATAGGATCTATAGGTTGTATCTTCCGTTATATAACACAGTAACTTGGATGGAGATTGGTGTGTCAAGTGATGCTACAATTGAATTTCAGAAAGAGGAGGAAAGCCCGATAATCATTTACGGTACTTCCATCGCTCAAGGAGGCTGCGCAAGTCGCCCCGGATTGGCTTGGAGTAACCTGCTCGGACGTGCACTGAATACACCCGTTATTAATTTGGGGTTTTCGGGCAACGGCCGTCTAGAAAAACCGATTATTGATTTGATTGCAAACACACCTTCACGAGTCATTATCCTCGATTGCTTGCCTAATCTAACAGGGGTTACGCCTGAAAACACAGAGCGTATTGATTCATTAATTCAGGCGGCTGTTTATCAGTTGAGAGCTTCACAGCCGAATACACCCATCGTGTTGACTGATCATTCCTCGGGTTTTAATAAGAATATATTAGACGAGACGGATAACACGCTCTATGAGCAAACCACGCAGGCTGGGCTTGCGAGTTTTGAAAAGCTGAAACAGGCCGGCGTGAAGAATTTGTATCATTTACGCAATGCGGATATCGCGCTAGATATTAATTCGACTGTGGACTACGCACATCCAAATGACTTTGGGATGGTTAAAATTTCAGATGCATATCAGCGGTTGATTGAACAATTTTTGCGGTAATCACCGTGTGGGTTTTCTAGCGATGACACGACCGCTTGGTGACTATTCTCACTCCTAGGTTATGCATACCAGCACAGCACAACATTGTGCCGTGCTGGTATTTCCAGATTATCGTGCTGCGCTTGCTTGTCGGGCCACCTGCAACACGATGAGAAGACTCATATGAATTTAATTATGCCCGTTGAGGCGGCATTTTATTTCCCCCGCTTTTTATATACGCGAACATATTCTACTTGCATTTGAAAGAGAAGATCTGTATTTATGATTGAACCCGGCCAGCACCACCTGATTGATTTAGGATAAGGTAGAAAGGCATATCAAACGGCCAGCTGGCAGACGTTGAATCTGCTGGTTCGTTGTACGTATAAGTTAAAACTCCATTCCCGTAAAAGTTGATTTTACCCGCTTCCTATACAATACCATAGGTATTATAGGCATCGATCGTACCGCGCCATTATGGATCGTCTGATGGATGACTGGTTTCGTATTTACATGCTCCATAATATCAATTTCACCACTTTTTGCCGAATTACCGTAAGCTACAGGTACGTTGGGCATCATCCAGATTGTGGACCAAGACCTGCGTCCGTGATTAAATTTAGCGCGAACTTCGACTTTCCCATACGTAAAATTAAACTCTTCAGTAGTTTGGATTTCACCAGAGTTAAATGGGACTGGGTCACCTGCAATTGCTTGATTGTCCCTCCGTAGCAATAGATTTCCCCCTGCTTGTGACACATATGCGGGTGATTCGGTAAGATATTTTGCCCAAGCTGGGTGCTATCGTGGTGCAAAACTCCATTTCAAGGAGTCGAAATTTCCTTCACTGGTAAATTCGTCGACAAAAATGAGTTACCAGCCGTCTAACGGCGCCGTGCTCATTGCCGCATCTTTATCGAATGCTAATTTTGTTTTTTATGGATTTACTCGGGAATTTAAAGTGGTGCAGCTTATCCAACTTCCGAGCTGTACGAAGCAAAGTAATTTTAAATTGTGCACGTTCATTTATTAGTCACGTTGTGTGTACTTGGTTAGTATACTTTTTTTTTAATCACAAGTAAATGATTAGTATAGAGAGATAAATGTAATCGTTTTGTTTTTTATGTACTTCATAATAAAACTTATTTTAATGCGGATTAATAAGTTTTGAACCAATATTGAATACTTTGCGTGTTGGAATTGATCTGGATATTTTGCGGCATCACTATTGACTAGCTTCTGTTTTAAATTGTCAGGGTTTTGGCCATAAACTCGAATAAAGAGTTACATATATTGCGTCATAATGGTATCTTGCCGTTTATAACTACAGTGAATTATAAGAATATTTTTAATGAAGCACCTTAAATATTTTATCGGCCTATTGGTCTGGCAGTTCATCTTCTTGCAAGGCTATTGTCAAAACACAGATTCAGCGGAGGTTCGTGTTGCAAGTTATAATATCCGGTATGCAGCAGAAGCAGATGTTAAAAGCGGTAATGGGTGGGATATACGAAAACAGCCACTTGCTGACTTAATTACAGAACATGAATTTGATATCGTAGGGACGCAGGAGGGGGATTCAGCACAACTAAAGGATCTGGAGTTACTTTTACCGACACTTAAGTGTGTTGCGCATCCCTATGGTGGCAAAGGCGATCTTCATAATGCGGCTATCTTATATAAGCCAGAAAAGTTTGTTTTACTCGAGTCTAATGTGTTTTGGCTGAGTGAAACGCCGGCGGTACCAAGTATTGGATGGGATGCAACGGATAGAAGAGTTTGCCAATGGGCAAAATTTAAGGAGAAAAATACGGGTAAGGTGTTCTATTTTTTTAATGCCCATTTTTATTGGCGTAAGCAAATTGCAAAACAGGAATCCGGCCCATTAATTGTTACGAAAATTAAAGAAATTGCGGGTGATTTACCGACCTTCCTGGTAGGTGATTTTAACTCGACACCCGAGACTACGCAAGTGAAGGCAATAAGTGAGCTTCTATCGGATAGTTATGCCGTGTCGGAAACGCCAAGAAAAGGGGTGGAGGGTACAGGTTTTCCTGGTGGGGTATTCCAAGGCACACCGGGTGGTCGAATCGATTACGTTTTTGTAAGCCCCGGCGTTCGGGTGCTGGATTATCAGGTGATTTCTGATGTGTATAATGTCGACCATTATCCCTCGGACCACTTGCCGGTTTCCTGTCTGGTTAAATTTTAATCATACTGCCGCAGGTGTAGCGAATTATTGATTTTTGTTGTACGTTAACGTTCGATCTTGATGTTGTACTTTGCTAGTAATCCTGCGATGCTGGATAAAGAAAATTTCGCTTTGTTTATTTTGTTGTTTTCCGGATCGATGATGTAGTTGAAGGACGTTCTGAAGTCGGTTTTTTCAAGTATTGTCTGCCCGAAAGTTGCACGATCTAAATCACAGTTATTAAGAACGCCATCGGAGAGATCCGTCTGGGAGAAATCGACATAGTGCAAGATGGAGTCACTGAAATGGGTTTGTTTGATCTTTAGATTGAAAAAACTGGAATACGAAAGTTGGCAGCTTTCAAAAGCAAAGGATAGACCAAATGTATCACATCGATCAAATATTAGTCCCATCATTTTGCACTGCTCGAACTTGACTTCTTGAAAGGATGTGCGTGCAAGTATAGCGCTACTGAGGTCGCAGTCTACAAACGAGCAGCTGATAAATTTTGAATCCGTGAAATCCCCTTGATTAAATGAACAGCTATCAAATACGCAATTTTCAAATTCGGCCCCCTTTGTTTGGAACGCTTGATTATTTACCTTTTTAAATATTTTCTCCTGAATGTACATCGTCTTTATTCACTTTTTAACGAGCAAATTTAGACTTTCCCGCGTACAATTGTAATAAGAATAGATATATTTGTGAAAACAAAAGGCGATGAATGAACTATTTGGTACAGATGCGGTAAAACAGTGGGTGGACCTTGGCAAAGGCGTTTTTCGTAAGGTTCTTGTTCACAACCAGGATCTCATGTTGGTATCCGTGAAATTTGAAAGCGGCGCTATCGGTGAAGTACATCAGCATCCGCACGTGCAAACTTCATACGTACAGTCAGGCAAGTTTTTATATACCATTGGGGATAAGCAACAACTATTGAACAGTGGCGACGGCTGTATAGTCCCTACTAATGCGTGGCATGGCTGTGAGTGTCTCGAAAAAGGTGTATTGATCGATTCTTTTACGCCCAGAAGAGATGATTTTCTGTAATCCAATCACGTCGCACTTTATTGTACGATAAGCATTTTTTGTTCAGCAGCATGAACCGCTATTGTTCGTCTCAAAAATCATAATTGTTTCATATTTTTGGCAATGTTTAACAGTGAATACATACAAGTGCCACCTCCAATTGCAGACTTGTTTCATTATTAGTAATATTCGGGGATAACAATCGTGTATCCTCGAAAATGTTTAATTATTGACTGATTGATAAAGTCTATTAAAGCTGTTGATTATTGGATTTCGAATTTTAAAGTCACGCCGAGGGTTCTAGGGTCGCCGAGCACGGCCGCGTAATGTCCTGCACTACCAGCCCCGGGCAGTAACTGCTCAAAGTAATCTATATTCGCCAGGTTTCGCGACCAAATAAAAAAAGAGGTCCCCTGCTGACCGCGAAAGCCGACACGCGCATTTAATAGGGTATAGCCCGCGACATTCAAATAGGCAGAAGGAGAAGGACTCGAGGAAAACTCGGATCGGAAATAACCGTCAAGGGCTAAAAAAAGTTTACCGCGCTGCCCTATAAAGCTGACGTAATTAGAGGTCAATTCAACACCAAATGAGGTAGCCCATCTCGATATTCCAGGTAGTCTACCCCCAGATATGTCTTTGAAGTTTTGACTTCCAGTTTCTTCGAGTGGTACCGGGGCATTTTTAAAGCTGATATACTTGCCCTCGGTGTAGGCTAGCGAGCCGTAAGCAGAAACGTTCTTGTGGAGCAGTGCGCGTGCGTCAATTTCCGCACCACGTACCCGGACTTTTTCTGCATTTGCCAGATAACCTCTATTGACAGACAGGTCGGCTGCTTGAACTTGGGCTTGGTAGTCCTCAACATCTGTATTAAACAATGTCAGGTTCAGTAGAACGTCCTTTAATGGCTGACTTTTTACACCCAGCTCGTAGTGTCTAACTCTTTCGGGTTTAATTACGGCTAGTGCTAACATGGGCTGACCTTCGCTATTAGGAAGTCCCCCAAGATTGAGTCCGACGGGCTTGAACCCGGTAGAAAAGGTAGCAAAAGTATTAATGCGCGGCGTGGGCTTATAGCTTACTGTTAATTGTCCGGAGATATCCATTTTATCGGTAGAAGATTCAAATGACTGATCGCTATATACTGAGTTCTTTAATGCCAACAGCTCTGCGTCGTCAGTTTGAAGTCCACCATATGTTTCACGGCGAAAGGCTACGGATTTGTCATCATAATTTAGGCGGAACCCTGGAAGGATATTCAACCCAGGGAGCACTTCCCAATCAACTTGCGTGAAGAAAGCCCCGCTAAAAGTTTTCAAGCTCGGATAACTTTTGATCCCGTATCCTTCCAATAGTCCCGGTGTTTCCCACAGCTTGCTATCGGAATTTTTCGAAAAGCGCCATTGATCAACACCAGCTTCTTCTGTATGCGCAGGATCTGCATTTAGCTTTTGGCCAAAAGCAAATACGCCGGCAACCGCGTGCAGGTTTGGTGAGAGTTGGCCAGCCCACCTGATTTCCTGGGACCATTGATCCTGTCGCGATGGTGCTTGTGATTTTGCTAATCCCTGAAGGCCTGTGAAATCTCGGTCATTTGAAGGGTCCCAATTCCAGAATCGCCAAGCAGACGTCGAGGTTATTGTACCCTTGCCTAGTTGAATGTCGAGATTTGCCGATAGCCCCCCCATGTCTTGGTTGGCTTGCCATTTTGTATCCTGATCGATTACGCGGTCGAATGGGTTTCTTGTGGGGAGTTCATAGTTAAGGTCTACTAAAATGGATTCGAATTGTCGATAGCTCGCCCGTTGTGTTTCGACTGTACCGGCATAAACTTGCGCGTATCCATTCGGTCGCTGTCGCGAGAGATCACCCACTAGACGCAGGGCGATCTTGTCAGAGGGTTGAAACAAGAACTGACCCCGGAAGCCCAGATTGTTTTGATCATTTATGTTTTGCTGCGTTCTGGAGTTGAATAAAATGCCGTCTCGTTGGGTTCCGCTGAACGATATGCGCGCGGCGAGGTTTTTCGTTAATGGTCCCGTTATAGACGCTTTCCCTTGTATGTATCCATAATTCCCGTAGGTCAACTCAGCATGTGCGCTTGGGGTAAATTCTGGTTTCCGTGTCACAACGTTGAATGCACCAGCAACTGTATTCTTACCAAATAGGGTTCCCTGCGGCCCGCGTAGTACTTCAATGCGTTCCACGTCAATAAAGTCGAGCGTCGTAGCGGCGGGTCGTGCGAAATAGACGCCGTCGACATAGAATCCCACGCCTGGATCAATACCATCGTTGGTTAAGCCGAATGTCGTTCCCAGTCCACGTATACTCAACCCTGTATTACGAGGGTTCGAAGAGTAGAGCTGCACCGAAGGGATTAATTCCTTTAATCGGTTTACATTGAATGCGCCCGCCTCCTCTATGGCTTGACCACTCACTACCGAAACCGGAATTGGTACATCTTGGAGCTGCTCGGCTCGTCTTCGAGAGGTTACCACTACTTCGGAAAGCAAATTATCTGGAACGAGTTGTAATTGCAAACCGTCTTGTGATATTTCTTGTACGTTGAAAATCGCCTGTTTATATCCAACCGATTTGACCGTAATTTGAAAAGGTGGATTAATATGTTTTTCGAGTATGAATTTGCCATTTTTATCCGTAGCTAATCGTTCGTTTGTTTGCTTTACTATAAGTGTCGCAAACGGTATATCGCCTCCGCTGCCATCATTGACTGTGCCATGGATTCGCTGTGCTGTCGTTAAGCCACCGTATAGTAGAATAGCGATGAATATGAGTCGCTTCATTATTTTTTCGTAAGGTTTTGGTGTCAATGTTTATTCGGTCATCGGTTTAAAATACGCTTCCTTGGGGACCAGCCATGGGATAGGAATCTACCGACACATTCGCTGTGACAAACCACAGACTTTTAGGGGATAGATATTGCTTTTGCTATTATAATAAAACTGCGCGTTATTTGCGCGAAAAGGAAAATTCATCTGAATATTTGTTTAGTGAACGATTTGATTAAGTTGCCAACGCCAATTGCTAACCGAACAAATATATAAACATTTTTTATAAACTACTAACTCTATAGGAATTATAGTTTTAATATTTTCACTTGAAAATTCATCAATTCGGTTGATGACTTATACAACTAGGATGGGCTTTTCAGCCACGGAAGAGTAAGGAGATAGGTGACCTGAATTCGGCCGTCTGCACGCGAGCCGTATCTTATTGATTAGTAGTCAAGTGTCTACAAGTAGGGGTGAATTCGGCTGGAGGAATTATAGGTCCGCACACAACCTAACGGTTATTTTGCTCGAACAAGTGTGTCGGTTAAAAATTTCAGTGATGGTTGGGCGATCCGAAGTGGGCTAGATTGCGGGCATAGGGGTCGGGCCGTAGTTTGCTTTTTCAAAGCCAGCTAGGAACGACACGTGGTGACCACCGTGTAGCATGATTTTAGAAATGTCGTGTATGTCGGGATTCACTGATTCAATCCGCAAAATTCGATCTTCGTCCTCGATGTCTACCGTGGCAAGTTGGATGTCTTGGGAACCTTCATATAATTTCCCTATAATTTTCGCCCGATCGATGGTGGTTGATATGGTCGTTTTAAAGATTAGTATGTAGTTTCCCATGAGTAAGTTGTTTTTTTGAATAGACGTTTCGGGTTTTTTATACATCGAATATGCATTGTTTTTTTGTTCCTTACAGCGTAGATTCGACCAATATCAGCTATGATTCGGTAAAAGCCTGATTTTGTTCGGTGAAACTATTTGTTGTATATATACACATTTGCTTGCATGTATGTTGTTTGGCTATGTCGATCGATTTTTTCGTGAAAGGATTTTACTTGGAATAGTTTTGTGTTTCGGAATAAGTCGTTATTTATTGAAAAGAGGTAGCGTGGCAATTTTCCGCTGCATGATTTAAGGGTGTGAGAGGCGCTTGGTAGTATGCGTGGCGCGTATGTATGGTTTTGCACTACAACGAAGAACCCAGATACATTTTATTTGGGTCAAAATAGATACTTTCATCGTTCTCATGATGACTATATTTAAATGAATGATCCAAGATAGCTATATCTGCTTATTCTCGATCTTATCATAGGACAAGAAAAGAAATATTATTTGACGTTTAATCGTTAACAGTCAACTCCCCACGTATGTCTTTCTCGATCCAATAAGCAACAGATTCCTGGTCCTCGAAAACTCCTTGGAGGTACATTAGTTTCGTGACAGCGGCTTCAAACGTTAGATCATATCCGTTCAAAATACCGATTGATTTGAGCCCTTGTGATGTTTCGTACCGTCCTAATTCTACTGAACCGACTTTGCACTGCGAAATGTCAAGGATATTTTTTCCTTTGTTGACTGCCTCGCCCAAGAGTTCTAAAAACCAGTTATCAGTCATTGTATTACCTGAGCCGAATGTTTCCATCACCACGCTTCGAACATCCGAACCTAGAATTGACTCAATAAACTTCGGGTTCACTCCCGGGAAAAGTTTGAGTACACCGACGCGGTCATCAAGTTTAGAATGCATTATGAAATCTTTTTCCGTATTATCCAGCAATGCATCTTTATTGTAATTGATGTGGATTCCTGCTTCGGCTAACACAGGGTAGTTTGGAGAACGGAACGCCTCGAATTTTGCGGAATTATATTTGAACGAACGATTACCGCGGAAAAGTTTGTTATCAAACAAGATGCAAACCTCCTGTATAATCGATTTGCCATCGCGTTTTGCCGATGCAATCTCCAAGGCGGTCATCATATTTTCCCGTGCGTCGGTGCGTATTTCTCCAATCGGCAATTGCGATCCAGAGAGGATTACCGGTTTTTGCAGCCCTTCGAGCATAAAACTCAGTATAGACGCCGAAAAAGACATCGTGTCCGAGCCATGAAGTATTACGAATCCATCATAGTAATTATAGTTGTCTTTTATAATCTGTGCCATTTCGACCCATATGGAGGGTCTCATATTCGAAGAGTCAATGATAGGCGTAAAGGAGTGAACCGTAATTTTATAGTTTAAACGCGCTAAATCGGGTAGATTTTGAGCGATAAGTTCGAAGTCAAATGGAACAAAAGTACCTGTTTGCTCGTCCTTAACCATGCCAATAGTACCGCCGGTATAGATTATAAATATGTTATGCATGATTATATCAGATTCTGAAAATGCGTTTGGCGTTCGCCGTAGTGATATTTGCTATGTCCGAAAGATCGCGCTGGTATATGTCGGCGACTTTTTGCGCGACGTGTATAATATAGCTGCTCTCGTTTTCTTTGCCTCGAAATGGGGTTGGGGGCAGGTATGGCGCATCCGTCTCCAAAACGATATGCTCAAGGTCGATTTCGGTTAATACTGCGTCTAAACCAGATTTTTTATAGGTTACCACGCCGCCGATTCCCAATGCGAATCCTAATTTAATAGTCTTCTTGGCTTGCTCTAGGTTTCCGGTGAAACAGTGTAGAATACCGAATAGTTTATCATCGTGGATTTCCTCTAACAGTTCGAATAGTTCCTCAAAAGCGTCGCGACAATGTATGACGATTGGAAAGCCTAAAGATTTCGCCCAGTTGACCTGGATACGGAACGCGTCTTTTTGTATTTCCAATGTACTTTTATCCCAATATAAGTCAAGGCCTATTTCGCCGATCGCGTATATATTATGTTCTTTGATGGCATGTTCGATTTTGTTTAGTTCATCCAGGTAGTTATCTTTAACAGAACAAGGATGCAGGCCAAGCATGGGGAAACAATTTTCAGGATATGCTTTTACTGTGTCCATTACCGGTTGTATGGATTCGGAATCAATATTGGGAAGGAACAGGCGGCTCACACCATTTTCAATGCACCGAGTTATTTGTTGATCAAGCTTCTCGGTGTGTACATTGTAGTAGATGTGTGTATGTGTATCTGTTATTGTAAAAGGGATAATAGACATTGCTCTGCGGTTATGTTGCCGCTAAATTTAAGGGTTTCGCGCTAGAAGACCTAATTGAAAACGAAAAACGCGAGATTATCAATAACCTCGCGTTTCTATTGTGAAATTTTTAACGTTTTTATTTCGTGGTTGCGGTGCTATCTGCAGCAGGTGTTTCCGCTGGTCCAGCAATGATGTCTACAACCTCAATGTTAAATACTAATGGTGCGTACGGAGGAATTGTGCCACCACCACGTTCGCCATAACCCAATACAGAAGGAACAACTAACGTTGCTTTGGTGCCCTTGTTGAACAGTTGGAATGCTTCCGTCCAACCTTGTATTACTGGATCGTGCCCAACACGGAAGCGAATTGGCTCGTACTGACGCGTAGGGTTGAAGGTGTTATTCTCTTTGGCAACCAATGAGTCGTTGGTATCAAATACTTTATCATTTACCAACGTTCCCGTGTAGTTTACAACTACTGTATCACCTAATGATGCTTTGTTACCCTTTCCTTCTTCTTTCACCACGTATTGTAAACCAGAAGCAGTTTTTGTTGGCTCTAATTTGTTTTTTGAGATGTAAGATGCAAGTTTACTTTCTTCAGACGACTTTAATCCTTCGATTTCACCTTTAAAATAAGTGTCGATTTGGGCATATAATGCAGAATCCGTTAAATCACCTTTTTTGAAGTGTTTTCTAACTTTTACGCTAAACGTAACAAATTTATCAGCAAATTCTGGTTTCGGTTGACCTGTTTTTGCTGCCATTGTATCCAGATTTAAACGGAAAACGGCGCTATCGCCTTCGCCCAATAGTTTAAACATCGAGTTGTAATCACCTGCGTATAGACCGGGGATTGTATCTGCTGCAATATTTACAACTTGTGGCAAGCCAATGTCATACGTGCTTTGCAATAACGAGTCGTTTCGGTCTGATTTTATAATCATATCAACCGATAAAAGATCGCCGGCAACTGCTTTTTCCGCACCCGCATCTTTTGCGATGTTATATTCAAGACCACCGTCACCTTTTTTGAAGTTTTGACAAGCCGCCGTCGCTAAGACAGTAACCGCAGCTGAAAGGAATAAAATAGATTTCTTCATTTTTCTGATATATTCACTGATTTATTTTGTTAATATTTCTTTATAATCGGGCAAAATAGATTTAAACCTATTTACAACCTGGCTTAACTTTTCATTGGAGCTCCCCCCTGAAGCGTTTAAATGTCCACCTCCATTGAAATGCTTTTTGCATATTTCATTACAAGGAATATCTCCGATGGATCGCAAAGATAATTTAATTAATTCAGTTCTGTCGATAAATAAAGCAGCTAATCGAATGCCTTTTATCGACAACGCATAATTCACTAACCCTTCTGTATCGCCAGTGGTTACGTTGAATTGTTGCAGGTCTTCTCTACTGATTGAAAATAATGCGGTATTATAGTTTGGGAGTACTTCCAGACAATTCAACAAGCAATAGCCTAAAAATTTTAATCTATTTTCTGTAGCACTGTTATAAATTTTTTCATGGATCTCCCAGTTTCGCGCACCTGCGTCAATTAAGTTAGCAATAATATTGTGTACCGCAGAGGTTGTAGAACGGAACCGGAAGGATCCCGTATCAGTCATGATTCCTGCATATAAACAGGTCGCAATCTCTGGAGAAATTCCAGCCGGATCATTGTTAAGTTCGGCAATAAAAGTGTAAATCAGTTGTGCCGTTGCTGCTGCATTAGAATCCCAATAACTTAACTGTGCAAAGTCCTCCGGATCCAGGTGATGATCGACCATCCATTTCTGCGCTTTGGATTCACGTAGTAGCGGTTCAAGAATATTTGTGCGGTTTAATGCGCTATAGTCTAGACAAAAAATTATTTCAGCGCTATTTATCAGTTGTTCAGCTTTTTCTGTATCGTTTGGGTATATGAGTACCTCATCTCTTCCGGGAATCCAATCTAAAAATGTGGGGAAATCGGATGATAATACGACCTCCACGTGATGGCCTTTCGCTTTTAACCAATGAAATAATCCAAGAGAAGATCCTAATGCATCTCCATCCGGTTTATGGTGGGTTGTAATAACGATTTGTTTAGGTTCGTTGAGTAACTGTAAACTATTTTGTCCTTGTAACATAATTATTCTAAGAGTGCAAACCTACTATTATTTTATTAGTTCGAGAAATTTTTGGTTCGATGTGTATCTTAAATAATGTTAAGATAATCTAAAGGCAATTGTAAACGCTACACACCCGCACTCGAACGCTATACTGTTCTATAATACTGTGATATAAGTGTTTATTTTTTAAAAGCATATAGTTTTTTATCGCGACGCACACACAACAAATAAACGCCGCTGTTGTAATCAATTTTTCCATAATAGAAATCGGACAATGCCGTAATTGGAAAGCCATCATAAAGATTGCCTTTTGGATCGAATAGGTATATCATTGCGTTGCCCCGTGAGGCTATACCCAACATATAATTATCCGATTCATTTGGGAAGAACTGCGGTCTGTCCTCGATTTTTTGTGTGAAATTATAGGCATAAGTAATGGTGGTGTCCAGCAGCCCTTGGGAAAAGAGTTGTTTGTTATCGATGGAGTATAACTGCAATTTGTTGTTGTCGGATTGTGGCGTAAAGAAGTGGGTTGCACGCGAAGACCAATTTCCTATTTTTGCTGCTCGAGGTTCGTTCTTGAAATCAATGAAGTATAAGGTACTTGCCGTATCTATTGCAAATACACCCCACTGTTTCTCGAGGTTCTCACCAGTTGCTATCGGATTGCTAAACCCAGTTCCTGTGACTTGTTCTTCTTTCAAAAGGTCTCCGGTCGCATCATACTGATAAAAATTTCCCGAATCCGTACCCATATACACATGGTTGTCGGATACTTTGATGTCAAATAATATATTGCCGTGCACCGCGTTATTCTCCCATTCATTTTTTTGCTCGCCATCCATGTCATACACCAGGAACTTGTCGTTGGTCGGTATAAAAATCAAGCGTTCGTCATTGACTGTAGCTACTGTCGGTGAATTGGATGGTTCGTAACTTAACTCGGTCGAAAACCCGGGCAGCGTTTTACCTTCCGTGTTGATTCTGTACAGTCGATTTCTGTCGGTTACAAACACGATCGAGCGGTCCTCTAGTTGTTGAACTTGTCCGACAATTCGGCCTTGTAGGACAGCTGACCATAGCTTAGCGCCATTTGGGTAAATTCCATGAAGTGTGTGATCTTGTTCCTGAATCAAGATAAATTGGCTGGTGTCCGAATGTTCAAAAACCCATGGCTGAGTGATGGGGCTGTTCGCAAATTGGTACGTCCATTCCGGCGTCACTCCCAATGCATTTTCACTTTTATAGATCCCATAAATATTAGATGTAAACTCGCCATTATTTCCGGAAATCTGCATCGACCAAGAATAAAAGTCGTTGTATCCATAGTTTACTTTGTCGCGGAATACTTTGTAAAATGAAGGCTTCAATAGTCTGTATAATACGTTGCCCGATTTTTCCGTTCGCAGGAAGTAGGTAATGTTCGCATCGTTACCTTGTGTTTTCTCAAAGTTTTTGAAGCCTACTGTGTTGATCAGGCGTTGGTCAGTCTTCATGTCTTTTTGATACGTTCGAAGTAAGGATAGATGATTCGAGATGATAAGTGTATTGTCCAGGCATATGAAATAGGGACGTGAAAATGATTTTAGCGGGTCCCCAAAAACCATGTAGGGTATATTCGAATTATCAAATCGATAGATGGAATCGGCAACACGTGTAGAAAGTTTTTCCTTTAAAATGTTACTTTTTGTCGTGTCGGCCAGCGTTATAAATGCTAGCGTCGTACGATTGCTCTGCTCAATTAGGGCAAACTCATTGGAAAATATCGGACGTATTTCTTTCTCCCAATTCATGTTCTTATTTTTTGAAATGGCAGCAAACTGGTCATCCATTTTTGCGTATTCCGAACGCAAGGTAAAGAGATTTTTAAGATCACTATCGAATTTTTGCTGATTGCTGATCGCAAACGAAAGGAATGAGGATGTATTTTCCGGGAAATAATTAAATAGGCGCTGGGTTGTCTTATTCTGGGCGCTAAATATTTCCAGGTAGTTGTCCTTTTTGTGGGATGTTTCGCTTTCCCCGCTAAGAATGAGGGCGTCGTTTTTAAAACTCAGGTTCCATGCTGAATGACCACCAAGCTTTTCAAATAGTGATAAAAAGTTGGCTGGCTTACTGCGCATAAATGTTTTTGCGATCCCGCTCAGTTGGTCGTGCGCGAAATAGACGCTTAGCGGCGAGTTGCGACTGTTGTTCTCCACGAAATAGTCGATGGCTTCCTCAGCGAGTTTAGGGGTATTGGGATCAATTACATTTTGCACCAGTGCGTTCGAATAGGATCCAAAGAATATTTGTTTGTAATAAGCGATATGGAAAATAGAATCTTTTACGCCGCTGTTTAAGCTATAGATTTTTACGCCAAGTGTATCATTTTCGGTAATGGTATAACTTTCTGCCACCTGTTGGATTAATGTGTGAATTTCCGAAGCCGATATTGTTTCCGTTGTCGGAAGCGTAAATAAGGTCGATATGCCTGTCTTCGCTGGGTGTTGTGAAATATAAATTTCTGATCCATTAAGATATGGTTGAAGCTGTTGCTTACGAACTAAGTTGCTTTTCAGTTCTTTCCATTTAGTTATTTCTGAGGTTCCGACCATTGCTTCAAAAATCTCAAAATCTTTGAAAATATTGTCGATAGTTACATCATTGCGAAAAGTAGCGATTACAAATGTTTCCTCCGGTAGAAAAGTCAGAGGCCGGATTGTTTCTTTCTTCTCACCATTGACATTAGCAAAGTAGTAAACTGTGGCGCCGATAACGGCGATAAAAAGTAAAATTGTTGTAATTATGGTATTTTTCATCGTACACAAGCCTGTCGCTACTCAAAAATAGAAAATAAAAGAGTATTTCAGTCTTTTAGTGCTATCTTTCCTGTGAATAGAACAGCCATAATTAAAAATAATTATGATTCCGGCGCTTTCGGGATGCTTTCGATAGGCATGAAAAAGGGCTATTTCGAAAAATTTGAAAGGCTTATTACAATTATTTTTTTAAATTTATGGTTTAAAATCGCGGGCACGCATTAAATCTATTTCTTGGTGTCGTTCGGATTATGTTCGGAACAGTAAAATTCGATTACGGCGACGCTTTATTTAATATTTTGCATTAGGATTATTTATGAATAAAAGAATTATACTAATAGCATCCTTTTTTGGGTTAACAGCTGTTATATTAGGAGCCTTCGGTGCGCATGGTCTGGAAAGTAAGATTAGTGATCATCATTTGGATACGTGGAAAACTGCGAATCAATATCACTTTTATCATACCTTGGCGCTTTTATTTCTCTCGACCTTTTCCAGGGCAAAGAATGCTTCTATTCGCGTGTCATTTATCGCGTTTACAATCGGTATTTTATTATTTTCTGGATCGCTGTATTTGCTTAGTGTTCGCGAATTATTGGGATTCGAAGGTATGACGTTTTTAGGCCCGGTTACACCACTCGGCGGTTTATTTTTTATCGCAGGCTGGATTGGATTGTTTATCGCGGCGGTGCGTAACCGATCCTAGACTGAGCGCAAGCACTATCAGTGACCTTTGTTTGTAACTAAATGAAGGCATTGTTTTTTATTCATATTTTCACTACGACGCGAACGATCTATACCCGGACAACCGTTGAAAGCGTAAATCTAATAACATTACGTGGTTTAACGGTTTTCGTACATTTACGACGAACGGATTAGCAAAAAGTTGCTGGCCGGATCGCCGGATATACCTTTAGCTAGGAGCACTAAAGGATAGAACCTGGTACACAGCGAAAACGAACGCAAGGTTTTCGGGGTGATTGAATACGATTGTCAAACAACGGGATTTTGCGTCCCATAGATTAACAACTACGGGCGGATAGCTCGGAAGTAACGCCTGCGGAGATGAATTTTTATTTTCGTCTACGAAGCAGGAAGCCCGTTTCATTAGCATTGCGATGGATGGGCATTTCATTTTTTGTTTTTATGTATGAAGAGTCATTGTTTCAGCAAGATCGACAAACCTTATTTGTAGAGGTAATTTTACCGCTTTTCATAGCCAAGACGTATACGTATCGAGTACCCGCGGAATGGAATGACCAAATCGAGGTGGGGAAACGGGTTATTGTACAGTTTGGTCGTAATAAGATATACTCGGCAATCGTCTATCGCGTTTCAGGAGAAGCGCCATTGAAGTACGAAGCGAAATATATTCTCAATATTATTGACGATGAGCCCATCGTGAAACAACAACACCTTGAAACCTGGGAGTGGATGTCGAGTTATTACATGTGTTACCTGGGGGAGGTAATGCAGGCAGCTTTACCTTCAGCGCTAAAAATGGCCAGTGAAACCAAGATTATCGCATCGAGCAATATAGACTTAGATCGCAGTTCGTTGTCGGATAAGGCATATTTGGTGATGGACGCTTTAGATGTTGCTAAAGAGTTGACCGTTAATGATATTGTCAAGCTTTTAGGGCAGAAGACAGTTTTTCCATTACTTAAATCTTTATTTGAGAAAGGCCATATTTTAATAGCTGAGGAGATTAAGGATCGTTATAAACCAAAGCGTAAGAGTTTTTTGGAGTTTGCATCCGAATTTCAGAGCGAGCAGAGCAAGCGACTGTTACTGGATTCGCTTAATCGAGCGCATAAACAACAGGACGCCGTTATTGGATTTATGCAGCTTCGCAAAGCTAAAGCCGAGGTTACTAAAGCCGAAGTAATGGAGGCTACTGCCGTTAGTTCGGGTGTAATTGCTTCGTTGATCGAGAAAGGTGTATTTATTGTTAATGAAAAAATTGTTTCCCGGTTCGAGGGAGAAGATATCGATTTTAGTGCGGAATTTAATTTTAACAAAAATCAAGCGCGCGCGTACACGGAAATTATTGATTGCTTTGAACAAAAAGACGTCGTACTTCTTCATGGGGTAACAGCATCAGGGAAAACGCAAATTTACATCCGTTTAATAGAAAAGGCGCTCCTAGAGGGTAAAAATGCATTGTATCTCTTGCCTGAGATTGCCTTAACCGCTCAAATTACTGAACGATTACGCGTTCATTTTGGCGATAAATTAGGTGTCTATCATTCCAAGTTTAACGACAATGAGCGCGCCGAAGTTTGGCATAAGGTGTTAAAAGGAGACCTGAAAGTGATTGTCGGAGCACGTTCTTCGGTGTTTTTGCCTTTTAAGGATTTGGGCTTAATTGTTATCGACGAGGAGCACGAGGTGTCTTACAAACAGTATGAACCGGCCCCGCGGTATCATGCTAGAGATACGGCGATATTCTTGGCTCAATCACATAAAGCCAAAGTAATTTTGGGCTCAGCAACACCATCGGTGGAAAGCTATTATAACGCCAAAGCAGGCAAATATGGATTGGTGGAACTCAAGGAGCGATTCGGCGAGGCGCAACTGCCAGAAATTTCCGTCGTAAACATTACCGAGGAAGGACGTAAAGAACAAATGTTTTCTTATTTCAGCGGTGTACTTTTGAACGGAATCAATGATGCATTACAAGAAAAGGAACAAGTGATCTTGTTTCAGAATCGACGCGGTCATACTCCATTCGTGCAGTGTAACAGTTGCGGGTGGGTGGCCAAATGCGTGAATTGTGATGTCAGTCTCACCTACCACAAGACTAGTAACCACATGCATTGCCATTACTGCGGGCATAATGAACCACCGATTCAGGTCTGCCCGGCATGTGGCATGTCTCATATTGAGAGTAAAGGCTTCGGTACCGAGCGTGTTGAGGAGGAGCTAGAACTGCTTTTGCCAAATGTGCGTACAGGTCGACTCGATCTAGATTCCACAAAGGGGAAATATGGTTTTGATAAAGTAATCACCGCATTTGATGAGCATGAATTTGATATTCTTATCGGTACACAGATGGTGGCAAAAGGGCTTGATTTTGGGCGCGTTAATTTAATCGGTATTATAAATGCCGATTCGATGATCAATTTCCCTGATTTCCGGGCTTACGAACGAGCCTTTTCGCTTTTCTCGCAGGTCGCTGGGCGCGCCGGACGCCGACGAAAACAAGGTCACGTTGTCATACAGACCTATACACCTAATCACCGCGTTATAGAACAGGTCATCGCGCACGATTATGAAGGGATGTTCATGACTGAAATCAAAGAACGTAAAAATTATTTTTACCCACCATTCTATCGATTAATTCGTATCGAGATTCGGCATACGGATATGCAGTTAGCCTATCATGGGGCGACCAAGCTTGCTAGTGCTTTGCGAGGACAGTTGGGTGAACGTGTACTCGGACCAGAGCCTCCATTAGTATCTCGTGTACGGAATTATTTTATTCAAACAATTACTTTAAAAATCGAGCGTAATAACGTGAGCATCGTAAAAGTGAAAGACTTGATACGTGTTTCTATTCAACAGTTTGAAATTGATAAAACAAATAAAGGGATAAGGCTGTCCATCGATGTTGATCCATATTAATCTGGGGATCGTTCCGGATCGATTCTATTTGAGTTTCTCCTGCTCTTTCCACTGTTTAGAGAACGATTTTTTAGCGATTGGTGGTAGTTCTCTTTTGGTGCCCCAGTTCTTTTTAAAGAACAGTCTTATGAAGAAATTTTTGAATTTTCCACCGAACATATCAATCAGTTTTCGGCGCTGGATAGCGTAGGTGAAGCCTTTCCACGTTTGCTTCTCTGCTGTCGAAACTAGGTTTTGATCAACAGCATCTTTTCGATTAAGCAGAAGCATGGTTTGTATGTCGATGCCTACTGGACAAACCTCCGTACATTTTCCACACAGCGAAGAGGCGTGACTGAGGTGATTAAATTCTTTCATGCCCTGTAGGTGGGGCGATATTAACGACCCGATAGGGCCTTGGTAGGTCGTTCCATACGTGTGTCCGCCAATGTTCTGGTATACGGGACAGACATTTAAACACGATCCACATCGAATGCAGTATAATCCCTGGCGCTGCTCCTTTTGCGCAAGCAGGTTCGTGCGCCCATTATCCAAAAGAATGACATACATTTCTTCTGGACCGTCCGATTCGTTAGTTTGTCGTGGACCGCTAAGTATCGTGTTATAAACGGTTAGGTTTTGTCCTGTGCCGTGTGTGGCGAGCAGGGGCCAAAATAAATCCAAATCCTGCATGTTTGGAATTATTTTTTCTATTCCCGCCACCGCGATGTGAATTTTTGGAAATGTTGTAGTTAAGCGTGCGTTACCTTCGTTTTCTGTAATTGCGATACTTCCCGTTTCGGAAACTAAGAAGTTGGCTCCGGAAATACCGATGTCTGCCGTTTTGTACTTTTCGCGAAGTAGTTCTCGAGCGGTCATCGTGAGCTGTTCGGCGGTTGCATCCAGAGGGGTGTCAAATTTCTCGTGGAACACTTTGGCAATTTCTTCCAAACTCAAGTGCATTGCTGGAGTTACAAAATGGTAGGGCTTCTGTCCTAAAAGCTGGATAATGAACTCTCCAAGGTCACTCTCAACGGTCTGGATACCATTTTCTTCCAAGAAACTGTTAAGTTCAATCTCCTCAGTAACCATCGACTTGGATTTGATGACAGATTTCGCTTGATGAAGATCTATAATGCGTGCTATTTCACGCTGCGCCTCTTCGGCATCGTTGGCCCATATTACATTCCCGCCGCGCCGCGTGAAGTTGCTCTCAAAGTCTAGTAAATATCGGTCGAGATTTTCCATGACTTTCCATTTAATCAGGTTAGCCTTTTTTTTGGAATTATCGAGATCTAAAAATTTACTTTTACCGCCCTCAAACGCCACATTGTATTTGTCGATATTGACATTAATAATGTCCCGGTGCGCTTGATCAAATGACTTGACAGCACTGTCGGTAAGAAATTTTTCTGCGATATTTTGCGCCATGTGGGTAAAAATAATCTTTTTTCAATGGATTAGCAAGGTAACTGGACTATTGGTTTGCGGTTAACGAAATGGGCGGCAGCTAAATGTAAAAGTTACGTATAGCTCGGATAGCGTGCTTTATGGATTTAAGGGGCTATAGTACAAATTTTAATTGTACTATAGCCCCTTAAATCACTAGAATTCTAACGGGGAATTAGTCTTGCACGTCTAGCTGGAGGTGCAATTCTTGTAATTGCGTTTGGTCGATCGCGGACGGCGCATCGATCATTATGTCGCGACCAGCGTTGTTCTTCGGAAACGCGATGAAATCGCGGATAGTTTCTTGCCCTCCTAAGATGGCGGTTAGCCGGTCAAGTCCAAATGCCAGACCTCCGTGCGGTGGCGCGCCGTATTCAAAGGCGTTCATCAGGAAGCCGAATTGTTTTTCGGCCTGCTCTTGGGTGAACCCGAGGTGTTTAAACATTAAGGCTTGCGTCTGTTTATCGTGTATACGTATTGACCCCCCACCAATTTCATTTCCGTTTAATACCAGGTCATAGGCGTTGGCACGCACTTCAACCGGATTCGTGTCAAGCAAATGTATGTCTTCCACTTTTGGTGAGGTGAAAGGGTGGTGCATCGCGTGGTAGCGGTTTGTATCTTGATCCCACTCTAAAAGCGGGAAGTCAATAACCCATAAAGGCGCGAATTCATCAGGCTTACGAAGACCTAGACGATTTCCTAGCTCCATGCGAAGCGCGCTTAACTGCCCGCGTGTTTTGTCGGCGGGTCCTGAAAGTATCAATATTAAATCACCTGCGCGTGCTTGGGTTGCTTTTGACCAGTTGGCTAAATCTTGTTGATCGTAGAATTTATCGACAGACGATTTAAACGTGCCGTCAATTTCGCATTTGCAGTACACCATACCCAAGGCCCCTACTTGCGGACGTTTAACCCAGTTGACCAGCTCGTCAATTTGTTTGCGTGTATAGGATGCAGCGCCCGGAACAGCGATACCGACAACAAGCTCTGCATTATTGAATACGGTGAAATCTTTGTTTTGAGCAACAGTGTTTAATTCACCGAATTCCATTCCAAACCGGATATCCGGTTTGTCATTACCATATTTATTCATCGCCTCACGATACGTCATGCGAGGGAACTTGTCGAGTTCAATATGATGTATTTCACGCAATAAATGACGTGTTAGCCCTTCGAAAACTTCTAGTATATCTTCCTGATCGATAAATGACATCTCACAGTCTATCTGTGTGAACTCAGGTTGACGATCGGAGCGAAGATCTTCATCACGAAAACACTTCACAATTTGAAAATAACGGTCCATACCGGCGACCATTAATAGTTGTTTAAACGTTTGCGGCGATTGTGGTAGGGCGTAAAATTGACCCGGATTCATTCGCGAGGGAACAACGAAATCTCTTGCACCTTCGGGTGTGGATTTAATTAAATAAGGGGTTTCTATTTCGCAAAAATCTAGGTTCGATAAATAGTTTCGCACCTGCTGGGTTACTTTATGACGAAACAATAAGCTGTTTTTAACGGGATTTCGGCGGATGTCAAGATATCGGTATTTCATGCGGATATCTTCACCTCCGTCTGTATCATCCTCGATCGTAAAAGGAGGAACTTGCGCCTGGTTTAATATTTGTAACTCATTAACAAGTATTTCGACTTCACCGGTTAACATGGTTGTGTTTTTTGCCTCGCGTTCGATGACCGTACCTTTTACCTGTATAACGAACTCTCGACCCAGAGACTTTGCCAGTTGCATGATGGATTTTTGCGTCCGAGATTCGTCAAATATGAGCTGTGTAATACCGTAACGATCCCGCAAATCGACCCAAATCATAAAACCCTTATCACGGGACTTCTGTACCCATCCAGATAGGGTAACATCCTTTGTTACGTCGGCAATACGTAATTCGCCACAATTATGACTTCTATACATTATAAACTAGAAATTTTAAAAATTTATACAAAATGAGCATAAGCACGCACGTCGCATTGTTTCACGGCGGGATATACCAAACGAACTCGATTTCGTACAAAAATATCGCATTTCGTGGACAATAAAGAAAGTTTGTAGTTCTAATCTACTCTCTTTTGTGACACATTCTCCCACCGCCGTTTAAGAACAGGGACAGGTTACACCACTTTTCCCCACCAAGGGGGCAGTTGCTTGAAAATTTCGGTATTTGAAGGCTTTTGTTTGAGATGTAAATGTGCCAAAATTGCTTATCTAATTACCAGGTGTTTCGATGACTAACGAAATTAATTTTCGCGAGGATCACCTTGTAACCCTTTGTTTGTAAGGCTGTACGCGGGTGTTAGCCAACTCGAGTTTCGTTTGTAGTGGCGTTATTTTCGATGTGGAAAACTTTTTTGTGTTATATTGTGGGGGAAAGTGGGAGAAAGTGTATACTTTTACATTATAATTAGAAAGAAGTGATATAAATAAATGGATTATTTAATCGGAGAATACGAATGCAAGTTGGACGCCAAAGGAAGAATGGTTGTTCCTGCCGGGCTCAAAAGGCAATTGCCTGATGTCGAGCGTGAAGGGCTTGTGGTGAATCGTGGTTTCGAGAAGAATTTAGTTGTTTATACGCGCGGTGAATGGAATAAGATTTTGGATCAACTTTCGCGCCTCAGTCAGTTTCAGAAAAAGGGGAGAGAGTTTGTGCGCAAATTTACGAGCGGTGCTACCGAATTGATGTTGGATTCGGCTGGGCGGGTTTTGTTACCAAAGAGTCTGTTAGAGTATGCGGAAGTGGGTAGTGAGCTCGTCTTAGCGTGTAACCTTCGGAAAATCGAAGTGTGGTCCAAGTCAGAGTATGATAGGCAAATGGTAGAGTTGGCGACAGAGGATTTTTCAGATTTAGCGGAGCAGGTGATGGGTGGATTTGATCTGGAAGGAGGTTTAAATGGCTAATCCTCGCGCATATCATATCCCGGTGATGTTGAACGAATGCATGGATGCACTGGCAATTAAACCTGATGGTGTTTATGTTGATGTTACTTTTGGTGGGGGTGGACACTCTAGAGAGATTTTAAGCCGCTTGGGTGAGAATGGTCGCCTGATTGCTTTTGATCAGGATCCTGATGCAGTGGAGAATGCTATTGACGATCCTCGGTTTACCCTTGTGCAGCATAATTTTAAATTCTTGAAAAACAATTTAAGATTACTCGGTATACGCAGTGTGGATGGGGTTTTAGGTGACCTAGGGGTTTCCTCGCATCAGTTTGATTCGCCGGAAAGAGGTTTTTCAATTCGTTACGATGCTGACCTAGACATGCGCATGGATCAGGTAGCTGACTTGGACGCTAAGAAAGTGCTAAATACATACAGCGAGGCGGAATTACATCGCATTTTTGGGATGTACGGTGAAATTCAAAATGCGCGTACACTCGCGAAAGCGATTGTTGTAGCTCGTTTAACCAAGGGCATTGAAACAGTTGCTGAATTGAAAGAAGCGATTGTGCGATTAGTACCTAAAGGTAAAGAACATAAATATCACGCACAGGTGTTTCAGGCATTGCGTATTGAGGTTAATCAAGAACTCGATGCTTTGCAGGAGTTTTTGGAGCAAACTGTTGCTGTGCTGAAGCCCGCGGGGCGGTTGGTTGTCATGTCCTATCATTCCTTAGAGGATAGATTGGTGAAGAATTTTATGCAAAAGGGAAAGTTTAGGGGAGATGTAGAGAAGGATTTTTATGGTAATGAGATCAAACCTTTTAAAGTTATAAGCAGAAAGGCTATAAGTGCTGGGGCTGATGAGTTGGAGTTAAATAATAGAGCACGTAGTGCGAAGTTGCGAGTGGCAGAACGACAGACTTAAGCTTAGATTATGGCTAGGAATACAATAAAAAGTAAAGAATTAAGCGACGAGGTTCAGGAAGAGATTCAGGAATCTGTCGAAGAGAAAGTTGAGGAAACGCATCATTTTCTGCGTTCGATCTTTGTAGCTAAGCCGCTTTCAAGCTATTTGGTGACCAAGAATCTTCCGTTCGCTGCCTTTGTTGCTTTAATTGGATTGGTTTATATATCAAATAGGCATTTGGCTGAAAGAACAGTTCGTTCCATAGATGGTTTAGCCGGAGATGTGAAGGAATTGAGTTGGGATTATAAGTCACTTTCTGCGGAATTAATGAAATTAACAACGCAATCAGAAATCGCTAAGCGCGCAGATACATTGGGATTAAAAGAACGTCGACAGCCTGCAATTAAACTGGAAGTAAACGAAGAAGCGGAGTAAAAGTAAAAAAGAAAACTAGAGGCAAATGAATATAAGGAAATCTATACTTATGAGGGTATACCTGGCATTCGGGCTTATGGTGTTTGGTGCTTTGCTGGTATTTGGGAAATTGATTCATTTGCAATATGTAGATGGTGCGGAGTGGCGCGCGATGGTTGATAGCTTGACGATTCGCGAGCGAACTATTGAGGCGGTTCGTGGGAATATTTACTCGAATGACGGTAGCTTGTTAGCGACGTCGGTTCCCGAGTATGAGGTGCGGTTTGATGCAATGTCGATTCCGGAGGAAGCGAATGATATATTTAATTCAAAAGTCGACTCGCTGGCAAGTCGTTTAGAAAAGAAGTTTGGTGATCGTTCTTCACGTCAATATTTAACGCTACTGAAGAACGCACGCGCTAAGGGACATCGCTACGTACTGCTACAGCGAGACGTGTCGCATCAGGACTTAAAAATAATTAAAAATTTCCCTTTGCTTCATACTTTTCGGGATGGTAAAAAACGTTATCCTACAAGCCTTGTTACGGTGCGTCAAAATAAGCGAATATTGCCTTTTACGAACCTAGCGGCACGTACGATTGGTTATAAAAATACTAAAGGAGATACCGTTTTAGTTGGATTGGAGGGAGCCTATGGTTCTTATATCGATGGTAAAAGTGGTTCTCAGATAATGCAGCGGATCGCCGGAGGCGTGTGGGTTCCGGTAAATCGAGAAGTTGAGGTCGCGCCGGTTGATGGGTCTGATATTATTTCTACGCTCGATGTTAATATGCAAGATATGGCACAACGTGCTTTAGAAAAGCAGTTGATTGCTGTCGATGCTGACAATGGTTGTGTTGTTTTAATGGAGGTTAAAACTGGAGAAGTGCGGGCGATTGCAAATTTCACGAGGGATAGTGAAGGTGTGTTTCGTGAGAAATATAATTATGCTATTGCGCAGGGGGCAGATCCTGGTTCAACGTTTAAGTTGGCAAGCTATTTAGCCCTTTTGGACGATGATTATGTGGATACCACCTCGACCGTGGACGTTGGAAACGGAACGTATAAAGTTCCCTCGCACACCATTCGTGATTCACATGCGCCAAAGAAATCGGTTATGACCGTTAGTGAGGCATTCGAGCAATCCTCAAATGTGGGAATTGCAAAATTAGTGAATACGTTCTATTCCGAGCATCCAGAAAAATATACGGAAAAGCTGCATGATTTTGGCCTTGGAGATCCATTAGGCTTGCAGATTCCCGGGGAAACAAAACCGTGGGTTAAATCTCCCGATAGTCGCACATGGAGTAAGCTTTCCTTAGTGCAGATGGCGTATGGGTATGAGCTTCGACTAACTCCGTTGCAAACGTTGGCTTTTTACAATGCCGTTGCAAATGATGGTAAGCTCCTAGCCCCCCTTTTTGTCAAGGAGATACGGCATTTAGGAAACACCATTGAAAAGTTCGATGCGCGTGTTCTTAGAGAGCGTATTGCTTCGCCTGATGCTATTCGTCAGGCACAGGATATGCTCGAGCGAGTGATGGTAAAAGGAACCGGAAAAACGTTAAGTTCTCCGCTTTACAGCTCTGGTGGTAAAACTGGGACTGCGCAAATGAACGATGGTGCTCGAGGGTATGGTGCTCGGCGTTATCAGTCCTCATTTGCTGGCTATTTTCCAGCGGAAGATCCGAAGTATTCCATGATTGTGGTTATTAGAAATCCAAGAAAAGGGTATTACGGGGCGACAACAGCGGGGCCTGTGTTTAAAGAGTTGGCCGATATGGTTTTTGCTAACGATATGGGGTTACATAAGACATTTGCAAGTAGAAAAGTGAATACCGTGGGGTCAACAATTCCATTGACGCTCGTCGGATCCAAAGAGGCTTCGAATGCAGTTTATCAAGCATTAGGATTTCGACCGACTAATTGGAGTGCACTCGTGCAAAATGTAGATACGGCCGGTAAAGGAATCCCATTTGTGGAGACGAGTATCAAAGAAGGTGTCGTTCCTAATGTACAGGGGATGGGGTTGACCGATGCGATATATGTAATGGAAAATGCGGGGTTTAAGACACATGTTACCGGAAAAGGTAAAGTCATCAACCAGTCGCTTGCCGCGGGAACAAAATCGAAAGTTGGTACGCCAATCATATTGGCATTGAATTAAGGATATGAAGCTGAAAGAACTATTACATGCGATTCCCGTTCAGCAATTTCAAGGAGAACTTGAGGTTGATGTCTTGTCGTTGTGTTTCGATTCTCGAATCGCAGTGGATGACAGTTTGTTTGTTGCAGTTCGAGGTGAACATACCGATGGTCACCTGTATGTTGATAAAGCGATCGCTCAAGGTGCTAAAGTAATCGTACTTGACGAATATCCTGTCGTGTTTAACGATGATGTAACCTATGTTTTAGTTGCCGACACCTCGTATGTGCTGGGTTTGTTAGCGACAAATTTTTACGGTGATCCTTCAAAAGAACTAAAACTTGTCGGTGTTACCGGCACCAATGGTAAGACGACCATCGCGACCCTATTATTTAATTTATTTGAAAATTTGGGTTATCACGTTGGTTTGATATCCACTGTTGAGAACAGAATTGGTAGTGAAATAATTGCAGCAACGCACACCACGCCAGATCCTATAGTCTTGAACTCGTTGTTGCGTAGAATGGTCGACCAAGGTTGTGATTACTGTTTCATGGAGGTTAGTTCCCATGCGATTGTGCAGCAACGTACTGCTGGATTACGCTTTGCAGGTGGGGTTTTTACGAATATTACACACGATCATTTAGATTTCCATTCGACGTTTGCTAATTATATCAACGCGAAGAAAAAGTTTTTCGACGATTTGGATCGTTTTGCATTTGCTTTAACCAATCATGATGATCGCAACGGTATGGTTATGCTTCAAAATACGTTTGGCCATAAAAAAACCTACGGTTTGAAAAATATGGCCGACTTTAAGGCGAAGATTATCGAAAGTCATTTTGACGGGATGCTGCTAGAAATCGATAGTCATCAAGTGTGGGTGAAACTCGTTGGTGGATTTAATGCTTACAACCTGTTGGCGGTCTATGGCACGGCAATCCTACTGGAACAAGAAACAATGAAGGTATTGACGATGATGAGTGAAATTGTAGGTGCTGAAGGACGCTTTGAGGTGGTGCATGCTAAAAATGGCGTGGTTGGCGTAGTCGACTACGCTCACACCCCCGATGCTGTTGAAAATGTGCTCTCCACCATACGGGAATTGCGTCAAGGAAAACAACAGATAATCACTGTTTTGGGTTGCGGTGGGGATCGTGATAAAACCAAACGGCCCGAGATGGCAAAGACTGCGGTTCGTTTGAGCGATAAAGTTATCATTACTTCTGATAATCCGAGGACAGAAGATCCACTGGCGATCATTCGTGACATGGAGCTAGGCGTGGATAGTAAAGATCGTAAGAACGTTTTTACTATCGCAGAAAGACGAGAGGCTATACGTGCCGCTTGCCATTTGGCCCAACCCGGTGACGTTGTTTTAGTAGCAGGGAAGGGGCACGAAAAGTATCAAGAGATTTCAGGCGTTAGACATCATTTCGATGATAGGGAAATATTAGAAGAAACATTTAACGAACAATAGAGATGTTATATTACTTATTTACGTGGTTACAAGAAAATATGCATATACCTGGAGCGGGGTTGTTTCAATACATCTCGTTTCGGACGGCTATGGCTGTTATTGTTTCGTTGATTATTACCACAGTATTCGGTGGGCGGTTGATAAGAGCGCTCCATAACAAGCAAGTTGGTGAAACAATTAGGGACCTAGGTCTGGACGGGGAGAAGCAAAAAGCCGGAACACCAACCATGGGTGGGCTAATAATTATTGCGGGGATATTAATTCCTACGCTACTGTTTGCGAAATTGGATAATATCTACGTCATCATTTTGATCATTACTACCGTATGGATGGGTGCGATCGGCTTCTTGGACGATTATATAAAAGTATTTAAAAAAAATAAAGAAGGTTTGGCTGGTCGCTTTAAAGTTATTGGGCAAATTGGTTTGGGGACTTTGATCGCTATTACGATGTATTTTCATCCTGATATTGTTGCGCGTCAACAGGTTCAAAACCCCACCTCAACCAAGGCTGTTCAAATAATGACCGACACCCAAACGGGTGAGCGCTATTATGCGGAAAATGTAAAGTCAACTAAAACGAATATTCCATTTTATAAAAACAATGAATTTGACTACGCTAAGGTGCTTAGTATGTTCGGGTTGAATAGTAGCTTGGCTACTTTTATTGTGTTTTTGATCGTTGTTGTTTTTATTGTGACTGCGGTTTCTAACGGGGCCAACATTACCGATGGTATCGATGGGCTCGCAACGGGTACATCTGCTATTATTGGGATTACTCTGGCCATCTTAGCTTATGTTTCGGGTAACGTTATCTTTTCGGATTACTTGAACATCATGTATATCCCAAACTCCGGCGAGCTCGTGATTTTTGCAGGTGCTTTTGTGGGGGCGTGTACCGGTTTTTTATGGTACAATGCATTCCCAGCGCAGGTGTTTATGGGTGATACGGGAAGTTTGGCTATTGGAGGAATCATTGCGGCCTTTGCAATACTTATTCGCAAAGAGTTGTTGATACCTATTTTATGTGGCGTATTTCTCATTGAGAATGTATCAGTTATACTACAGGTATCGTATTTCAAATATACAAAAAAGAAGTATGGAGAAGGTAGGCGTATCTTTTTAATGTCGCCGGTTCACCACCATTATCAAAAAAAGGGGTATCACGAATCAAAGATCGTTATGCGGTTCTTCATCGTGTCCATTATTCTAGCAATTTTAACGATAGTAACCTTAAAAGTTAGATAGAATGCCAAATATTGAAAATACATATTATCCACAGTCGGGTTTTCTTGTCGTTCTTGGCGCAGGGGAAAGCGGTATTGGTGCTGCAATATTAGGCAAAGAGAAAGGTTTCGATGTATTTGTTTCGGATAAGGGTGTTATCGCCACATCCTTTGAAGAAACATTAGTATATGAATCGATTGCCTTTGAACAGGGGCAGCACAGTGTCGACAAGATCTTGCGGGCCGACCTGATCGTAAAAAGCCCTGGAATTCCCGAACACGCTCCGCTCATTACGCAGCTAAAGGCTTCAGGTGTGCTTGTGATATCGGAGATTGAATTTGCAGCGCAATATACCGACGCTACATTGTACTGTATCACGGGGTCTAACGGTAAATCGACTACAACAATGTTAACCTACCACATGTTACAAAAAGGAGGCGTAAATATCGGCCTGGCGGGAAACATTGGGAAAAGTTTTGCATTGCAAGTTGCACGTGAAAATTTTGACGTGTATGTTTTGGAAATCTCGAGTTTTATGTTGGATGATATGTATCATTTTCGTGCTGACGTTGCTGTGCTGCTAAATGTAACGCCGGATCATTTAGATCGCTACGACCATAAAATTGAAAATTACATCGCTTCGAAATTTCGCATAATTCGAAATCAACGTGAGAGCGACTACTTTATTTACTGTGCAGACGATGAACTTACCGTTCAAGGATTAGCGGAATATAAAACCGATGCGACATACTTGCCATTTACCCAATTAGGGGATGTTCAAGTAGGGGCGCACCTTGACGGCTCAAATAATATTATAATTAACGTACCTAACAAAGACACTTTTACGATGAATATCGAAGAACTATCCCTTCAGGGAAAACATAACGTCTACAATAATATGGCCTCTGGGTTAATAGCGAAAGTACAGGAGCTGCGCAACCAGACGATGAAAGAAAGTATGGAGTCCTATGTGAACATTCCACATCGTTTGGAGCATGTCGCTTGTATAGGTGGGGTGAACTATATCAACGACTCGAAAGGAACAAACGTTAACTCTGTTTGGTACGCTCTCGAGAGTTTTTCGCCGGATATTGTCCTCATTATGGGTGGAGTTGATAAAGGGAATGATTACGAAATGTTGCGTGATTTGGTTAAAACCAAAGTGAAAGCCATTGTGTGTATTGGTAAAGACTCAACACGAATTCATGAGTCTTTTGAGGATGATACCGATGTTATCGTGAATGCCTCCTCGATGAAGGACGCCGTAGAAATTTCGTCATACTTAGCAAAAAAGGGTGATACCGTTCTTCTTTCGCCAGCGTGTGCCAGTTTCGATTGGTTTAAGAATTTTGAAGAACGAGGTGATAAGTTTAAAGAAGCTGTAATGAGCCTTTAAAAGATTAAATAATGGAACAGATATTTAGTAAGCTACGAGGAGATAAGTGGATATGGATAATTGTTATTATCCTATCTGGCTGGTCTTTGCTTGCCGTATACAGTTCAGTTGGAACTTTGGCCTATAAAGAGGGTAAAGGCACGGAGATGTACTTAGTTAAGCATTTCTCGATCATCGCCATCGGGTTGGTGTTGATGTATCTGTCGCACAAGTTGGATTATCGTTATTATGCAGGTATATCTAAATTGCTAATGCTGATAACGATACCCTTGTTGCTTTTTACATTGATCGGTGGCAATAGCGTAAACGATGCAAGTCGCTGGGTTACAATTCCGGTGATTAATCAAACGTTTCAAACGTCAGATTTAGCAAAGCTGGCCTTAATCACCTTTCTTGCGCGGATGCTCTCGCGTAAACAGGAGGATATCAAAGATGTGAAGCGCTCATTTGTTCCTATTATGGGGGCCGTTTGTGCGGTGTTTATTTTGATTGCGTGGGCGAATTTGTCAACAGCCCTGATGTTATTTGGTACCTGCGTTCTGTTACTTCTTATTGGTCGTATTAGCGCTAAGCAGATAGGCATTGTTTGTGTGGGGGGGGGATTTCTACTCGTGCTGGTGATACTTATCGGACCAAGAAGGGCAACCTATTTAAGTCGAATCGAAGGTTTTTTTCGTACGGAACAGGCTACGGGAAATCCGGTACCTTTTCAAGAAGATAAAAACTACCAAGCCAAGCTTGCAAAAATGACGATTGCGTCGGGAGAGTTTTTCGGAAAAGGGGCAGGGAATAGCGTAGGACGTAATTTGTTACCGCATCCCTATTCCGATTTTATTTTCGCGATTATAATTGAAGAGTACGGGACACTGGGTGGCGCAATTTTATTGTTTCTTTACCTTGCACTGATGTATCGATGTATTCGTATTGTGACTTTATCGCCACGCGCATTCGGTGCTTTTTTAGCAGCAGGGCTTGGCTTTAGTTTGACGATACAGGCGCTGTCAAATATGGGTGTGGCAGTTGGATTGGGGCCGGTTACCGGTGTTCCACTTCCGTTAGTAAGTATGGGGGGGACCTCGATATTATTTACCAGTATTGCATTAGGAATTATCCTCAGTGTGAGTAGGAATGTAGAGGAATTAAAGAATAAAGAAGAATTAAATGAATCACCACAATCTAGGAAGGTTGTAGTGGGGACAATATAATGATGATGGCTCATAAGATAATTATAAGTGGTGGGGGAACCGGAGGACATATCTTCCCAGCGATCGCAATAGCGAATGCTTTGCGTGCTATCGACCCAACTGTTGAGATTCTCTTCGTGGGTGCACATGGTCGTATGGAGATGGAAAAGGTACCCGCAGCTGGTTATCAAATTAAGGGATTGGATATTCAAGGGATCAATCGACAGTCGCTGTTTAAAAATCTTTTGTTACCCTTTAAGTTAATTTCAAGTTTGTGGACCTCGCGGCGAATAATTAAAGAGTTTAAGGCAGAAGTTGCCGTTGGTGTGGGTGGTTTTGCATCGGGGCCGCTATTGATGGCCGCTAACATGATGGGTATACCGACGCTAATACAAGAACAGAATTCTTATGCGGGCGTCACCAACAAGAGGCTCGGCGGAAAAGCAAAGAAAATCTGTGTTGCGTATGAGCAGATGGAAAGATTTTTTCCTACAGATAAACTGCTGCTCACCGGCAATCCTGTTCGTCGTGCATCCGTCGAAATTCATGGTAAACGTGAGGAGGCACACCTGCATTTTGGGATAAAGACGACAAAGAAAACGATTTTGGTTACCGGGGGAAGTTTAGGGGCAAATACCTTAAATACATGCGTTCGCCAGGCGCTGGGAAAGCTTCAAGAGGCAGATATCCAGGTGATTTGGCAATGTGGTAGTTATTATGTGGATTCATTGCAAGCAGATCTCGAAGGTGAGCTTTCTGAAAATGTGAAATTGATGCCGTTTTTACAACGGATGGATTATGCTTATGCGGCTGCAGATATTGTAATATCACGGGCGGGAGCAGGGACTATTTCTGAATTATGTGTTGTTGGTAAGCCAGTAGTGCTCGTACCATCTCCAAATGTTGCCGAGGACCATCAAACCAAGAATGCTGATGCTTTAGTACGTAAAGGCGCCGCCGTGATGATTAAAGACCGTGAAGCGACCGATATATTGATGACGACTGTTCTTAATCTACTCGATCACCCTGAACAATGTGCGTCTTTGGGCCGGGAAATAAATAAGATGGCGAAGCTCGATGCTGACGTCAATATAGCAAATGAAGTGTTGAAATTAATAAGATAAATGATGAATATCGACCATATTAAACGTGTTTACCTTCTAGGAATTGGAGGGATAGGAATGAGTGGGCTTGCTCGTTACTTCCATCACCTAGGGTGTGAGGTTGAAGGGTACGATAGAACCGAGACCGAATTAACCAAAGCGCTGGTAGCAGAGGGTATCCGTGTTATTTATCAGGACGATACTTCGTTAGTGCCCGATTCGTTTAATGAGCCGTCGAAGGAAAATTTAGTGATTTTCACGCCTGCTGTGCCACAAGATCTATCCATAAAGAGGGCTTTACTAGACAGTGGCGTTCGTCTTTATAAGCGGTCCGAAGTGCTAGGGATTATCAGTGCAAGTAGGTTTACTATTGCCGTAGCTGGAACGCATGGGAAGACAACAACCTCAACGATGATTGCTCATGTACTGAAAGATTCAGGTTACGACTGTTCGGCTTTTTTGGGTGGCATAAGTTCGAATTATAACACGAATGTGTTGTATGGAGAAAATAATGTTGTAGTAGTGGAAGCCGATGAATATGATCGTTCATTCCTGACATTACATCCGAACATAGCAATAGTTACCTCGAGCGATGCCGATCATTTGGATATCTATGGTGATGAGAAACATTTATTGGAATCTTTCGAGCTGTTTTTAGCGCGTGTTGTCGAGAATGGTACGAAGATCGTCAAAAAGGGACTCCCATTTGAAGGTTCTGTCCGTTATGCCTTAGAGGACAAGGCCGATGCATATGCCGCAAATATTCGAATTGAAAACGATGCTTTTCATTTTGATTTTTATGGAAAAGACGATACTATATTAAATATCCATTTGGGGATAGCTGGTATTCACAATGTGGAAAATGCCGTAGCCGCAATTGTCGTTGCCTTGGAATTAGGAATATCGGTCGAGAAAATAAAACAAGCTCTGTCCTCGTTCCGAGGTGCGAAAAGACGTTTTGAATATGTTGCACGCAATGAGCGCTCGATTTATATTGATGATTACGCACATCATCCCGAAGAATTAAAAGCTTTTTTAGCTTCGGTTAGAAAATTATACCCAAATCGGGAACTAACTGTTGTGTTTCAGCCACATCTGTTCAGCAGAACCCGAGATTTTGTGGATGGATTCGCCCAAGCTTTAAGTAGCGCAGACGTTCTGTTGTTAATGGATATTTATCCCGCACGAGAAATCCCGATAGAAGGCGTAAATGCTAGATGGTTATTCGATAAAGTAGAACTGGAAAATAAACGTCTTGTAACGCCCGAACAAGTTTTGGAATATGCGAAACAGGAAAAACCAGCATTGATCGTCACAATGGGGGCCGGAGATATTGATAAATTGGTTAAACCATTAAAGGAGATTATTGAACATGCTTAAATTTGTTCATAACATACCGTGGCGCATTGTAGGCTATTTCTTTTTAGCAGCTATTGGTCTGTTCGGTATTGGTATGCTAATGAGTTTGGTTAAGACGAAAGATACTGTTCAAATCTGCACTTCGATGAAAGTGATGGTTGAAGGTAAAGAAACATTTATTGATCAGCATGATATTTCTGATTTGGTCAACAAAGAGTTTGGTAGAATTGTTGGAACGGAACTCGCAACACTGCCATCCGAGCAAATTGAAAAGGCATTGTTGAAACTGCCTTATGTTGCTACTGCGGAGGTACATGCAGACATGGACGGCGTTCTACAGATTGCAGTCACACAACGAGAAGTGATATTGCGTATAGTAAACAATGTCGGACAGGAATATTATGTCGATACTGACGGCGCAAAGGTTCCTGTAACATTAAAATATGTTCCACACGTTTTGGTGGCAAATGGAAATATAACGGAGGGTTATAAGACCGCGTTGGATACTATTCAAACACAGCTTGTAAAAGATCTATTGTCGATTGTAAAGCATGTTAAGAATGATCCCCTTTGGAGCAATCAAATCGTTCAACTTTTTGTGAACGAGCAAAAAGATATAGAAATAATACCGCGGGTTGGCACCCAACAGCTTCTTTTAGGAGATGCGGATAATTTAGATGGAAAGCTTGATCGTCTGTCCATCTTTTATACGAAGATTTTACCAAAAGTTGGTTCAGATGCCTACAAAACGGTAAATGTAAAATTCGATGATCAGATAATTTGTGAACGTAAAGGCAGTTGGGTACTGGATAGTTTGCAAATGAAATTAAAAATGAACTAGAAAACAGAAATAATAACAGCAACAAAATACACAGCATATGAAACCAAGATTAGCAGAAAACGAGAGAGAAAATCCAATTATCGTAGGATTGGATATCGGTACAACAAAAATTTGTGTAACCGTTGGTCGTCGTAGTGGTACGAATAAGATCGAATTGTTGGGTGTGGGGAAAGCAGAATCTTCGGGGGTGAACCGTGGCGTAGTGGCCAACATCCAAAAAACAGTGGGCAGTATTAGAGAAGCAGTGTCGATAGCTGAATCTCAATCTAATGTCGACATTAAAGTTGTTAGCGTGGGGATTGCTGGTCAACATATAAAAAGTATTCAACACCGAGGTATCTTAACTAAACGAGATTATGACGAAGTCGGACGCATGGATGTCGAACAATTGATTTCGGACATGTACAAGTTGGTGCTTCCTCCGGGTGAGGAGATTATTCACGTTCTTCCGCAGGAATTTACAATTGATAACGAGCCTGGAATTAAAGAACCGATTGGTATGGCTGGTAGGCGTGTAGAGGCTAATTTTCATATTATTTCTGGTCGGGTGACCGACATTCGTAATATCAAGCGTTGCGTTGATAATTCGGATTTAGAAGTGTCATCGTTAGTGCTTGAACCTCTTGCATCATCTGAAGCTGTGTTAGATGAAGAGGAAAAAACTGCTGGTGTTGTTTTAGTTGATATTGGGGGGGGGACTACGGACCTCGCTATCTTCCATGAAGGAATTATTCGTCACACGGCGGTGATTCCATTGGGCGGGAATATAGTAACGGAAGATATTAAACAAGGTTGTTCCGTTTTGCGTAATCAGGCTGAACAATTAAAGGTTCGTTATGGTTCTGCTTTAGCCGATGAGAATAAAGATAACGAAGTTATCTGTGTGCCGGGTATTCGAGGACGCGAGGCGAAAGAAATATCCGTAAAAAACTTGGCCTATATTATCCAAGCTCGGATGGAAGAGATTATCGAGCACGTATATTACGAAATTAAGTCTTCAGGCTACGAAGATAAACTTATTGCTGGTATCGTTATCACTGGTGGAGGTGCTCAGTTGAGACATTTGGTCCAGTTGGTGGAGTACATTACGGGCATTGGGTGTAGAATCGGTTATCCAAATGAGTTTTTGGCTAAAACCGAAATGCTGAACAAACAAGCCTTAGAAGAATTAAAGAGCCCGATGTACGCCACCTCGATTGGTTTATTGATAAAAGGGGTGCAGAATATTGAAGAAGATGATGCAACCCATCAGGAAGTGGTCTCTAAATCAGCGCCAAAAGAGAAGGTTACAGAGATTGCGGAGGAGAAGCGGAAAAAGGAAAGCTGGTTTACAAAGATTCTCTCGGATTTTATTAAAGATGACGCGGGAATTGACGACGACACCTTTATTGGAAAGAAGTAGTTTTCCACAACGGATAATTTTTCCACAAATTAACAATTGTGGAAAACTGTTGTGAAGATTTTGGTATTATTACATTGTATTGTTGAATCTGTTTTTGGTTTTCTAAATGGTTTAACAAGAGTTAAATAGGGTAAATTTATGTCGATGCAATTTGAAATGTTAAAGGAACAATCATCAATAATTAAGGTTATTGGGGTTGGTGGAGGCGGCGGAAATGCCGTTAATCACATGTACTTGCAAGGAATAAGTGGGGTTGATTTTATCGTTTGCAATACCGATGCGCAGGCGTTAGAGCTTAGTCCAATTCCTAATAAGGTGCAATTGGGAACAAGTTTGACTGAAGGAATGGGCGCAGGTGCCGATCCGGATGTCGGTGAAAATTCCGCGATTGAAAGTATTGAGGATATCAAACGTATGTTAGGTACCAATACAAAAATGCTTTTTATCACTGCAGGAATGGGTGGCGGTACTGGAACTGGTGCGAGTCCCGTATTAGCTAAAGCAGCAAAAGAACTTGGCATTTTAACCGTTGCAATCATAACTACCCCTTTTACATTCGAAGGTAAACGTCGTCGTTCCCAGGCCGAAGAAGGATTAGAAGAATTACGGAAATATGTGGATTCGTATTTAGTAATCTCTAACGATCGTTTACGAGAGATCTTTGGCAACTTAACAATGACTGCTGCATTTGCTAAAGCAGATGATATATTAACGACAGCAGCAAAAGGTATTGCCGAAATTATCACGATTCCTGGTTATGTAAACGTTGACTTTAAAGACGTTCGAACCGTGATGAATGATAGTGGTGTAGCAATAATGGGTAATGCGGTGTCTAAAGGTGAAAACCGAGCCATTGAAGCGGTGACAGGTGCACTTGCTTCGCCTTTATTGAAAGATAATGAGATCGAAGGTGCTCGCTATATATTATTGAACATAACATCGGGTACCAAAGAAGTAACGATGGACGAGGTTGCAATCGTTACGGATTACATTCAGGAGAAAGCTGGCTTGTCAGCTGACTTGATTTGGGGTAATTGTATCGATGAGAATTTCGAAGATGAATTATCCGTAACAATTATTGCCACCGGTTTTCAGACTGCGGAGCAGCGTGTGAAAGAAAAGGAAAAAGAAAAAATTGCATTGCCGCTAACACCAGAGCCTACGGCTAATCAATTTGTAAAGCCTGTTGTTCAAAATCAGTTTTCTACCGAGCCTACTGATCCTACTCAGCCTTTCATTAAGCCCGTGCAAGATACAGTTGTTTCGACTCCGACTCCTAAGCCTGCGCCATCGGCAGATTTGTTTACCTCGCCAAAGCCTATTAACTCGGCGGTTACAAAGCCGCAAGAGGAGCCTCAAATAATACGTCATACATTAAGTTTCGATGACCCAGAGGATGTTTCGGAAAAGGAAGACGATACGCAAGGGTACGAATTAAAGACTTCGCCATCGGTATTTGAGTTTAAACTGCCGTCTGTGTTTGATAATTATAATGCGAAAGACGAAGGGACGAAAGAGGAAAGTGCGCCACTTGAAAAAATGCAGTCAGAATCGGCCGCTTCGGCATCGATTGAACAAGATAATAAAGAAATAGATTTCGAAGATCAACTAATGAAAACTAAGGAGCGTATTTTACGCTTAAAAGAGTTGAGTATGAAATTGAAATCGAGCAATGGTTTGCAGGAGCTAGAAACGGAACCTGCTTATAAAAGAAGACAAAAGCCGCTAGATGAGGTTCCTCATTCATCACAGTCTCAGGTATCTCGTTTTACGTTGTCCTTTGATGATGGTGAAACAGAAATTCGTCCTAATAACTCGTTTTTACATGACAATGTAGATTAATAATTACCCTATTATAAAAGGAGGACGGCGATGCTGTCCTTTTTTTGTTTAACGAATAATTTAATTTAAAACTTGGAATGTCAAATAAACTAAACAACCCGATTTGGGTAATGAGTTCTGCTTATGATAAGCTGCCCCTGGATCAATTGATTGAAGTCTCAAAAAATGTAGGTGCGCAGGGAATTGATTTATGTGTTTTTCGCAAAGATGGAACACGTACGGACCATACGGCCACACATTTGGACTACGAGAATTTTTCTACCGAGGATGCTAAAATTTTGCTAGATAAATTTAATACGGCTCAATTAGGTCTCTCTCTTGGTGCATTCGAGAACATGATCGGTGGCGAGGAAAAAGAGCGTGTTGCAAACCAAAACCATTTGCTCCGCTTGATCCGAATAGCTCACCTATTAGGTGGTGATCGTAATGACGTTAAAGTCGGTACTTTTGTCGGCTATAATCATGATCTGGGTAATCAGATCGATGGATTCGAAAAGAATTTAGAAGAGTATCAACGTGTTTTTACGCCGATTGTAAAATATGCGGAGGATTTGGGTGTGACGATCGTCTATGAAAACTGCCCGATGGAAGGGTGGCGTTCTGCTCGGTATACATCAACCTATAATAACTTGCCTGGTGTACTTGCGGCACGTAAATTAATGTATGCTATGATTCCTAGTCCGGCACACGGCGAAATTTATGACCCGTCGCACGATATATGGCAAAATAATAATCCTGTTGATGTAATTTCGCAAATGGATATGAATCGTCTTAAACGCATCCACGTAAAGACGACGCGTAACTTGAAGACAAAGGCTCGTGTGGAATGGGGAGGGATGTATCCTATGCAGCATGTAAGTGAAGCACTTGCTAGTCGGGCTGGTGTTGATATACCTGAGCACGATTGGGATCGTCATCACTATGAGGCAATGTTACCTGGTTTTGGAGGTACAGATCATATGGATTGGAATGATTTTGTATCGATATTGCAGGAGCGTGGGTTTAACGGCCCGTTTGAAATCGAGAATGAAGCGAAAAATTCTAAAGATACCGGCAATGTGCATGCGACCAACCAAGGTTTTGCACACTGCATTGGTTTTCTAGCACCATTGCTTTGGGATATAGATTGTAATCAGGGTTACGTTTACCCTAAATCGCAAGGTAATCTTCAAGTGCCAAGCGTTTCTGATATTCCTGAAATTACTATTGATCGATTGTAACGGAGCTACAGTCTTGAAAATATGGGGCATAACGGTCTCAACAGTGGGGTGGCTTCCTGGAGATTTAAATAGTCTCTAGGAAGCCACCCCACTTTTTAAAAAGAATAAAAATAGAATTATATTGCTATTGGAAGTCTCCAGTATGAAGCTTGTAAATCTCTATTAACTCCGGGATATTGTTTATATTTAGCTTTTCAAAAATTCTACTTTTATAGGTGCTAACGGTTGAGGAACTTAACCCCATTAGATTTGCAACTTCCAAAATTCCAAGCCCTTTTATGAGGTGTTTTGCAACGTCCATCTCGCGATTCGACAGTTGAAATAATGGGTTATTCTCATTAAATGAAGCTTTGCTACTGGTGATTTTTTGTACATAAAGCTCATTTACTGTGTCGGACATGTATTTCCCGCGCGATTCGATACTTTGTATTGCATTTTTTAATTCTGACATGGCCGTGTTTTTATTAAGGTAGCCAGCGGCGCCGGCGCCAATATACCGTAGGGCATATAAGTTCTCCTCGTAGGAAGAAAATACGAGAATTTTGATTGATGGCAGAATCGATAGTATTTTCTTTATCACGTTGATATTGTTCCCCCCAGGCATGTTTATGTCAAGAAGGATTAGATCGATCGGGGAATTATTCAGCGTCGCGTATACTTCATCGTAGGTCTGTGCCTGCAAAATTGTTGCTGTCGGCAATGTCTCCTTGATAATAACAGAGGCTCCTAGCCTAACGATGCTGTGGTCGTCCGCAATTAAAATGTTTTTCATAGGTTTAAGGCAGGAGTCACGCGTTATCCGTAGAGGGTGTGCGTGAGGAATGCGCCTGCGTATCGCTGCTTCCTGTTAATAATTATTGTTAATATCCCCTTATTTCCGTCGTTTTGCTGTCGTGATTTTTTTAGTATCGACGGCTTGTTTAGCATCTATTTTAATGATAGTTCGTAAACGTGCTCGACATAACATTCAAGTGGCAACAAAGTAATGTCCTTTTTATTAAGCTTCGTTAATAATTAGTCGTCTTTTACAAGGTCGCGTTCAATTTCTTATGTTTCGTAAGTAATGTTTGTTATCGTCGTTTCTCCCGCTGTGCAATTTCAAAATAGTTAACGAACAGCTTGCAGTTTTCATTTAATAGGCAGCTGATCATTTCTTGTATCTCAATATCTAAATTTAAGAAAATTATGCTAAACTTTTAGAGGAGTCTTTCCTAAAATAAAAATTAACTGATCCCGACCAATTGTCTTAATATTGTCATGGATTTGTGTATATTTATGTATACATTCATGTTTGTTAAAAATAGTTAATAGTTAAATTATGGGATTTGTAAAAGAATTTAAAGAGTTTGCAATGCGCGGAAGCGTAGTTGATCTCGCTATCGGTGTTGTTATCGGCGCTGCGTTCGGGAAAATTGTTACTTCATTAGTGGCTGATATTATTATGCCTCCAGTTGGGTATATAACTGGCGGGGTTGATTTTGCAAGTTTAAAATACGTAATGAAAGAAGCGAATGAGGCAGCTGGAGTTGCCGAGGTATCGATAAACTACGGTAACTTTATCAATGTGGTAATTCAGTTTTTGATTGTCGCCATGTGTATCTTTGCGGTGATTAAAGCGATGAATTCAATGAAAAAGAAAGAGATTGCAGCACCGGAAGCGCCGGCAGCCCCTACCAAGGAAGAAGTGTTGCTAACAGAGATCAGAGATTTACTCGGATCTAAATAGCGACACTAAAAGTCTAACGCACAGGCATAGCCACCGCTCGATCGGTGGCTATATTTTTCAGGTGGTTTTGTGATTGTTAGTGGTAATAAAAAAAGAGAATAATGTTTGCTTATTTTCTAAAATTACCTTACTTTTGCATTCCCCTTGGAGGGAACAAGTTGATTAAAAATATTTAAAATAAGCAATATAGCGTCATGAAAAGAACATTTCAGCCTTCGCAAAGAAAAAGAAGAAATAAGCACGGATTCAGAGAGCGTATGAGTTCTGCTAACGGTAGAAGAGTATTGGCTTCTCGTAGAGCTAAAGGTAGAAAGCGCTTAAGCGTTTCTGACGAATACCGTCACAAAGGTTAATATGTGTATGCGGTGACTGCTGAAGGCTTGTACGCCGACATAAAGTCATTATGAAACATACATTTAAAAAAGAAGAACGATTGTGTAGTAAAAGGTTGATTGATAGACTTTTTCATGATGGTTCTTCTTTTGTTGTATATCCCTATCGGGTTGTATTTAAGTCATTTGATCCTCTTGCCAAAGAGGTTCCCTTACAATCCATCCTCTCTGTATCTAAACGAAGGTTTAAAAGAGCTGTTGACCGAAACTTTATTAAGCGACGAATGCGCGAGGCGTTTCGATTGCAAAAGTACGTACTCGTAGAGTTCCTTGAAGAACATTCGTTACATTTGCTTCTTGCATTACAATATATAGGAAAGGGGAGTGATATGCCTGCATCAACAGATTTACATCTGCGGATGCTGACCGTGATAGAAAGATTGAAGGATGAAAGTAGTAAATTATATCTGGGAAAAGTTGATTAAAACGCCTTTGCAAGGGGTTTTTGTATTCATTATCCGTCTTTATCAGATGTTTCTATCTCCACTGCTTGGTGCGAATTGCCGCTATTCTCCTACCTGCTCACAATATGGCAAAGAAGCTATATTGAAGTATGGTCCATTTAAAGGGGGGTATTTGGCAATTCGGCGTATTCTTCGTTGTCATCCTTGGGGTGGTCACGGACATGACCCCGTTCCATAGTGAAGAAATATGAAAGATATCTTTATTCTGCAAATAGAAACGGCTACTTCTGTTTGCTCTGTAGCAATTAGTAAATCGGGAGAAACAGTCGCTGTTATAGAATCTGCCGAACCGAATATTCATGCGAGCTACTTAACACTTTTTATAAACCAGGCATTAGTAAAAGCCGGGATTTCAATGTCGCAGCTTGATGCGGTTGCCGTAAGTATGGGGCCTGGGTCTTATACAGGACTTCGAATTGGGGTGTCTACCGCCAAAGGAGTGTGTTATGGTCTGGGTTTGCCTCTAGTGGCAGTGGATACATTAGATGCGATGGCCTGCGGCTTTTCCAAAGCCGTGGAAGTTAAAGCCGATCAGATCTTGGTTCCGATGATAGATGCTCGTCGGATGGAAGTTTATACGGCGCAGTATACAAGCAAGCTGCGGAGATTGGACGAAACCAAAGCGCGCATAATTGACGGCGATTCATTTGCACCTGATCAGAGCAATTTTGTGCTGTTTGGCACTGGAGCTGATAAGTTTATTGATCTGTTTTCTGCAACACCTAATGTAGCTGTTACAACGCAATTTTATAATTCAGCCGCCCACTTAAGTGATTTAGCTTTTAAAAGATTTCAAACCGAACAATTCGAAGATATTATTTATTTTGAACCTTTCTACTTAAAGGATTTTATCGCAAGTACACCTAAGTCGCGGTAGTTATAGCCATTTACGTTTTCGAAACCAGTAGTAGATCAAAAGTGCTAAAATCGCCATCAACAGCAGGACTGAGGGATATCCGTAGTACCAGTCTAATTCAGGCATATTTCTAAAATTCATCCCATAGATGCCAACGATAAAGGTCAGTGGCATGAAAAATACGGATATGATCGTCAGCGTACGCATTATATCGTTGGTGTGATTAGACTCGATGTTGAAGTAGATAGAGAGTAATTGCGTTGTGTTTTCTGCTGTATTACGATAAAGCGTCGAGCACCTATTGTATGCATCTTTCAGATCCTGTGTATATATGGTATTAAACGCTGAAACATGAAAGAATTCAACTATATCTCTGTATAGGGTAAGTATAATGCGAATCAAGTCTACCTGTCGCTTAATATAGTACAACTGGCGTAAAAACCCTTTTTTTCGTTTATGCAAGAAAACCATTTCTTCATAATTATCGAGGCGTGGCGTTAGTTTATTGATGAGTAGGTTTTCAAAAGTTTTAAGCGCTTCGTAGGCAATCTGGATAATTAAGTGTTTGCTTGTTGTTATCTTTTTAGCGGGGTAGTTTTCGATTAACCTGTCTAGGTAGGTAATCGAACCGCGGTGGACAGTAATCACAAACTTATCGCCAAAAAATAAAGACACGCGTTGCGAAATTTCCGTAAGGGTATCCGAGAAATTACCTAACTCGGTAGGGATAGATCGAATGATTAGAAAGTGATAGGCTTCGAATTCTTCTATTTTTGGAAGCTCTCCTGCCTGTAGGCAGTCGTCGATTGACGCGTCGTGGAGTTTATATTTCTCTTTTAGGTCCGCGAAATCGGCTAAAGTTGGTTCCGAAATGTCAATCCACTCAAATCCTGAGGAAGGGTGTTCTAATATTTTTCTAACCATGGTTAAGCCGTTTAATGGTTAAACAAGATATTAATCAATCCATTAAAATCCAAATCGAAACTGACCGAAACTAAAATAAAAAAACGGCATTCTATTTTATTAGAAAGCCGTTCTATAGAACTAATAAGAAGTCCTTATTTTTTTTCTTTGTCGTTTTTCGCTTTATACTCTTTGTTTAGAGCCTCGATCACCTCGTTTGTAATCTCAAGTTTTGAATCCGCGTATAATACGGTTGGGTTGGATTTTGAGTAAGTTAATACAAGTTTGTATCCGTTTTCCTGTGCGTGTTTTTTCAAGTATTCAGAGATGGTCGTGTACACATTGTTAAATTCAGTTGACTCGTCTTGTGCGAGAGAGGCCGAAGCATTTTGATCCAATTTACCAAGCTCCTCTTGTTTACGCGCTAATTTTTCTTCAGTCGCTTGGCGATCTGAGGCACTCATTGAGGCGGCCTTTTGTTGGTATTCTGCAACCTCACGTTGAAATGCTTGACCTTTTGATTGTAAGTTACTTTGTGCCTTTTTTACTTTAGACTCAAGTTTAGTTCTGATATCTTTAAAGTATTCGTATTTTTCTGATAGGGTGTCGGAGTTGATATAAGCGATTTTACCATCTGTTGCAGCTCCCGATGCTGTTGAAGCGGAATCTGTCGATACACTTGCGGCGGTGTTTTGGTTCTGGTTACAAGAAGCGGCAGCGATAACAACCGTCAATCCAAGGGTAACTTTCGTTAATGTTATAAATAGTTTATTCATTCCTTTTAAATTTTTCTATTTCTGATTCGAAAAGCAAACCTAATATAAAAAAATTATATTTTAGTGTTTCTGGAAATTTTCTTGTAAATAAATTGATTTATTTTAGGTTTTTATTAAAAGCCTAAGATCGACTTTATATTTGATTTTTAGCGGAAAAATTCGTATTTTTGAATGTTAAACAGTACTCATTTTAATTAAATTTCATGAGCGAAGAAAAGAATAATATGTCAACGTACTCCGCTGATAATATCCAGGTTTTGGAAGGGTTAGAGGCGGTACGTAAGAGGCCTTCCATGTACATTGGAGATACCGGTGTTAAAGGTTTGCATCATTTGGTATATGAGGTTGTCGATAACTCTATTGATGAGGCGGTTGCTGGGTATTGTAGTAATATCAAGACGATCATCCATGCGGATAATTCGATATCGGTCTCGGATGACGGGCGGGGTATTCCTACAGGTATTAACAAGAAGGAAAATAAATCGGCGCTTGAACTTGTTATGACGATTTTACATGCCGGCGGTAAATTTGACAAAGATACCTATAAAGTCTCTGGTGGTTTGCACGGGGTAGGTGTTTCCTGTGTGAATGCGCTTTCTTCTCATTTGTCGGCGGTCGTATATCGCGATGGGAAAATTTTTCAACAGGAATATGAAAAGGGGAAACCGCAATATGAAGTTAAGGAAATTGGCGAGAGCGACGTAACCGGCACAACAGTAACGTTTAGCCCTGACATGGAGATTTTCACCATGACCACGGTATATAATTACGATACCTTGGCAAACAGGCTTCGTGAGCTTGCTTTTTTAAATAAAGGTATACGCTTAGTTTTAATAGATGAGCGCGAGCAAAACGAGGATGGAACATTCAAGGAAGACGTATTCTTCTCGGAGGGCGGATTGCAGGAATTTGTTAAATTCTTAGACGGTACGCGTCAGTCGCTGATTGCTGAACCGATATACGTAGAGGGAATAAAGCAAGGAATCCCCGTAGAACTAGCTTTACAGTATAATGATACTTATTCTGAGAACGTACATTCTTACGTGAATAATATTAATACGATTGAGGGCGGAACGCACGTCGCGGGTTTCCGTAGAGGTCTGACGCGCACGCTAAAAACGTATGCGGACAAATCTGGGCTGCTTAAGAATCTTAAGGTAGATGTTACTGGAGATGATTTCCGTGAAGGTTTAACGGCCGTGATATCCGTTAAAGTTGCAGAGCCTCAATTTGAAGGACAGACGAAAACAAAATTAGGAAATAATGAAGTGATGGGCGCGGTTGACATCGCGGTTGGCGAGATATTGAGTGCTTACCTCGAAGAAAATCCCCGTGAGGCGAAAGTCATTGTCCAAAAAGTAATTATTGCTGCTCAAGCACGTGCTGCAGCTCGTAAAGCGCGAGAACTGGTACAACGTAAGACGGTAATGGGTGGTTCTGGTTTACCGGGTAAATTGGCTGACTGTTCGGATAACGACCCTGCTAAATGTGAGATATTCTTTGTCGAGGGAGACTCCGCGGGTGGAACCGCGAAGCAAGGCCGTAATCGCCGCTTTCAAGCCATTATGCCCCTTCGTGGTAAGATTCTTAACGTCGAGAAAGCGATGGAGCATAAGATCTATGAAAATGAAGAGATTAAAAATATGTTTACTGCGCTTGGGGTTAGCGTCGGTACGCCGGAGGATTCAAAGGCTTTAAATATAGATAAGTTACGTTATCATAAAATCATTATCATGACCGATGCGGATGTCGATGGATCGCATATTGCAACCTTGATTTTAACCTTCTATTTCCGTTATATGAAAGAGTTGATCGAAAGAGGATATGTGTATATAGCCACGCCGCCGCTTTATCAGGTGAAAAAGGGACGGGAATCTGAATACGCGTGGTCAGAAGATCAACGTGCGGCAGCCGTTCAGCGTTTGAAAGGGAACGGTAAAGAAGATTCGGTAGGCATACAGCGATACAAAGGTCTTGGTGAAATGAATGCCGAACAGTTATGGCTAACAACCATGAATCCGGAACATCGTACCCTTCGCCAAGTAACAATCGATAACGCGGCTGAATGTGATCGTATCTTCTCTATGTTGATGGGCGATGAAGTTGCGCCTCGTCGCGAGTTTATAGAACGCAATGCACGTTATGCAAAAATCGATGTATAATTTGCACATTAGATAAAAATGTAAAGTCTAGCGTAACAGCTAGGCTTTTTTTATATATTGGGGTATCTTTATAATAGATTATGTCAAATATCGATTTTATTCTTGAAGAGAAGGCTGCTGATATTGGTAATTTTCTTGTCGGAAGGTTATTACCGTTTCGGCAGAAACGATCTATTGGGCCATTTGTTTTTATTGATCACATGGGTCCGGTTTGTCTATCTGAATATCAAAATCTAGACGTGGCTCCGCATCCGCACATTGGACTATCAACACTCACCTATCTTTTTGAAGGAGCGATAATGCATCGCGATAGTATGGGGAATGAAATTGAGATTCAGCCTGGGGCGGTTAATTGGATGACGGCAGGAAAAGGCGTAGCACATTCAGAACGTACACCTGAGTATCTACGGACGAGTGATAAGTGCCTCCATGGTCTTCAAATTTGGGTAGCACTTCCTAAGGAAATTGAATTTATGGAGCCTGAGTTTTTTCATATTGATGCATCTGCTATACCGGTGTGGGATGACCAAGGCGTATCTTATAAATTGATCGCTGGAGAAGCCTTTGGTAAAAAATCGAAGGTGCCCGTATATTCTCCCTTGTATATGATTGAAATCAGCACTACAAAAAACGTTACGCTGGATATCGGCCCCGAGCTTTTTGGGGAGAGCGGGTTGTATATCCTCGACGGAGAGATTGAGAATTCTGGAAATGTTTATGGCCCGAAGCAGATATTGATTACTAAAGACGCACGTTTATGCTCTTTTTCAATGCGCGCCAATACGACCGTATACATATTTGGCGGTGAACCATTTGCCGAGGAACGTTTTATTTTCTGGAATTTTGTTGCTACGGATAAACAAATTATAGCGAACGCGAGGGATCGATGGCGAGATCACCAATTTCCAAAGGTAATAAACGATGACGGCTACGTACCGCTTCCCGAATCTAAATTAAAGTAGTTATTTTAGATGATAGACAATTCCAATTCCTAAGTTCCACATTTCACTAAAGTCAACTGCGCTGGCATTCTTTACATAGTTAATCACGCGTTTATCGGTAGCCCCTAACTCGTAGTATATTCCCCAGTTGTTGATGCGAGCTTCGCTACCGATAAATATCGAAACATTGAGAGCGGTCGGGAAGTAGTAGTAACCATTGTCATAGTGATGTGGTAGACTCAGAAAATACTTGTCTCCGAAGGAGTAGTTGTAGAACATCCCTACATTTAACCAGTTCACCGCTATGTTTTGTTTTTCGTACTTACGGTACAAGGTGGCGTACTTCCCTTTAAGTGTTACTGAGTGAATTGGGGAATCTGCATATTTTGATGGTACAACCCCATAGAATAGGTCTGCCTTCCACTTTTTATTTTTAGTCTGATAGCCTATGCCCGCTGAAAACATACCGATATTTCCCGCGTACTGAATTTTTACGTTGCTAGGCATAATCTTATAGAAGAATGAAGTGGAATCCTTGATTTGCGCCGGTAATTGGATGGAACACAAAAAGCAGAGCAAGAATATTGTGCGTGTTTTATAATTTTTCATTAAAATGTGATAAGTCGCTGATGTGCGGTATTTCCTTCGACAGTTACCAATATAAAAGATCTAGAAATTAAAGATGGTGCTACCAAGTAGTTCATGCCATCATCGTAGGGTTGATCAAATAAATAGGTATGGGTATGGCCATGTAGGGAGAGTAGAGACCTAGATTCGTTTGCCAGGAGCTCCGCATAGGGCATTTGGATATTAGGATCAAAATCCGATGAATAGGGAGGGACATGCGCTAAATAAATTATATTTTTTATATCCTCGTCCGAGTGTTGCTGCGATTTTATCCAATTCAAATTGGGAAGTGTTCCGTCAAATGAAGCCTCACGTGAATTGCTGTTAAAGGCAATGAACTTTGTAGATCCAAAATTGAAAGTAAAATCGTCTGGTCCGAAATAACGTCTATATACTTCGCTTCCATTTCCCAACATATCATGGTTGCCGATAACACCAACGACAGGGAATTTTAGCTTACGTATATCGTCGTAATAGAGGTTGAATTCAAAATTGGCGCCATAATCCGAATAATCTCCACCGTGCAATACGAATGAAATACTATCTAAGGAAAGATTGTTATTCGCGAATTCAACGAAATCTTGTAACTCTGCGTAGGCAATTTGTGTATCGGATATAAAGAGGAATGAAAAGGTATCCTTCGGCACGAGTTCTTGAATGCGTTCGATTGCTTTCAGATTCATATTTCGTGTCAATGGTTTCACCTCGAGCACTGAATATTGAAAGTTTCGTTTGCAAGAGGAAAGGAATAGCAGCGCTAACGCCATTATGGGCAGTAATGTATATCGATAGCTCGTCATGAAATAGAGTAATTTTTTACAAGGTTATAAATTTAATAATTAACCATTGTAATTGAAAAGTCAGTTTCTTGAAACAAAAAAAATCCCCGGCTTAAAAACCGGGGATTTGAAGTATTTAAAGAGATCTAATTATTTAGATTTCTTTTCATTACCTTCCATTTGCTCTTTTAATTGAGCTAGGACGTCTAAGTCACCTAAAGTAGACTTCTCAACAGAGTCTTTTACTTTTTTCACTGCGGAATTAGCCGCTTTAGCCTCTTTTTTACGTGCATTGAATTCATCAATACGCGCTTCAGCTTTCTGATCTTCCCAGATACGTGAATGTGAAATTACTAAACGTTTGTTTTCTTTATTGAATTCGATGATTTTGAATTCATTCACTTCGTCAACTTTCAAAGCACTACCGTCTTCTTTAACAGAGTGTTTGTTCGGACAGAATCCTTCAACACCATATTGTAAAGCTACGATATCACCTTTTTCACCCACTTTGATTACTGTACCTTCGTGAATTGATCCTTCTGTGAAGATCGTTTCGAAAGTATCCCAAGGGTTTTCTTCCAGTTGTTTATGTCCTAGTGATAATTTGCGGTTTTCTTCGTCTAACTCTAAAACAACAACTTCTAATCTTTCACCTACTTTAGTGAATTCGTTAGGATGGTTGATTTTTTTAGACCATGATAAATCCGAAATATGAATTAAACCATCGATACCATCTTCGAGTTCTACAAAGACACCGAAATTGGTCATGTTTTTAACTACTGCAGATTGTTTTGATCCTACTGGGTAACGTTCTGTGATGTCTTTCCATGGGTCAGGAGTCAATTGCTTGATACCTAAACTCATTTTACGGTCGTCACGATCCAACGTTAAGATTTCAGCTTCGATTTCATCACCTACCTTTAAGAACTCTTGCGGAGAACGTAAGTTTTGAGACCAAGACATTTCTGAAACGTGGATTAAACCTTCAACGCCAGGGATGATTTCAAGGAATGCACCGTAATCAGCTACAGTAACAATTTTACCTTTAACTTTAGAACCGATAGCTAGATCTGTGCTTAAAGATTCCCAAGGGTGTTCTGATAATTGTTTTAAACCTAAAGCGATACGTTTTTTCTCGTCATCAAAGTCCAATACTACCACGTTAACCGTTTGGTCAAGTGCTAATACCTCTTTTGGATGTTCAATACGTCCCCATGAAATGTCTGTAATGTGAAGTAATCCGTCAACACCACCTAAGTCGATGAATACACCGAAGTCAGTGATATTTTTAACAGTACCTTCCAATACTTGACCTTTTTCCAGTTTCGCAACGATTTCTGTTTTTTGGTTTTCTAAGTCGTCTTCGATTAATACTTTGTGTGAAACAACAACGTTTTTGAACTCATGGTTGATTTTTACCACTTTGAATTCCATTGTTTTTCCAACATAGATATCGTAGTCACGAATCGGTTTGATGTCAATTTGAGAACCAGGTAAGAAAGCTTCTACACCTTTGATGTCTACGATTAAACCACCTTTAGTACGTGATTTAACAAAACCATCGATAATTGCATCGTTTTCTAACGCAGCGTTGATCGCTTCCCAAGATCTTTGTGTTTTAGCACGTTTGCGTGACAATACTAATTGACCATTTGCATCCTCTTGCGATTCAACAAATACATCAACCGCGTCGCCAACTTTCAAGTCAGGTAAGTCGCGGAACTCAGAAAGTGCTACTAGCCCATCAGATTTAAAACCAACGTTCAAAACAACATCTTTATTATTGATTGATACAACGATCCCTTCAATAATCTCACCTTGGTTGATTTGGTTGAATGTTCCTGCGTACTGCTCTTCCAGTTTAGTGCGCTCTGCGTCACTGTAATTACCGAAAGCTTTCTCATCAAAATCCCAGTCGAAGTCACCTTCTGGTGTGCTCCATGTGGTTGTTTTGATCTCGTCGATTAGTTTTGAATCTGCCTCAGACTCGATTTTTTCAGTGTCTTTCACTACTTTAGTGTCGACACCCTGTAGCTCTGCGTTTTTCGCCGCTAACTCTTTTTCTGCTTCTTGTTTTTTTGTCATTAATTAATTTATCTCCTTTTCCCTACATTGTAGGGACTGCAAAAATACGAAAAACTTTTATATACAAGAGATTATGTTTAAAAAAGTATGTAACTATTGATTCGCGGTCTTTTTTCGGTGTACCGATAGTGGTAATGTCAGTGGGTTTAGGGAGATAATATTAGGATGACCGCAGGACAGCTGTATTATTTTTTAAGGTTTCCTCGTTTGTAACATATTGTTGGTTAGGTTTTTATGTTAGTCTAAGGCTTTCGGGGGTTTGAAAGAGTTGTAAAATCTGGGTTTTACAATTTTTATGCTTTGTTTTGATAATGCGATCGCAGCATTAAGTTCAAATCCTATCAGAAGGATCAATGAATTTAAATACATCCATATCATTACCACAATTAACGTCCCGATAGACCCATATAGCTTATTGTATGCGCCAAAGTTGTTTATGTAAAATGTAAATATCGAGAAGGTAATGACAGCGAGTATAGTTGCTAAGGTTGCACCCGCATTCAAGAATTTCCATTTTTTAGCGTCACTTGGGCCAAATTTGAAAAGCAAACTAACAGTGATGAAATAGATGCCAAATAGTACGACCCACCTGGATAATTTTAAAGTTAACGTCCAAAACCAGGAAAGGTCGTAATTGATATGGCTTTTGAGGTATGTTATAACAAAACCAGCACCCGTGAATATACCGATTCCAATAGTTAGAGCGAAAACGATAGCAAAGGCAAGAAAGATGGCTACGATACGCCTACGGATCCAGCTTCGTTTCTCCTTATATAGTGCTGCCTTGTTGAATGCCATCATAAGGGTCGCCATACCGTTTGTGGCAAACATTGTTGCAAGCAGGAAACCGACCGAGAGAAGGCCCGAGTTCTGGTTTTTAATAATGTCAACTAGCGTCGCTTGCAGCACTTCATAAGCATTCAAAGGCAATGCGACGGTAATTAAGTCTAATAATTTTTGTTGGAAATTGCTTACCGGTATGTAGGGGATTAGCGTGAATAGAAATAGGATACCAGGGAATATCGCCAGCATAAAGTTATATGCTAAGGAGGAGGCTTTATTTAAAATGGACTCTCTAGCGATTTCTTGAAAAAAAAAAGTGAAGACCGTATATAGTGGGAGCGAACCGAAGCCCGGGATAGTAGCCACTTTAGTCCATTCTATAAAACGATCGTATGGTTTTATTTGTCGTAAAGTGCTATGTATCTTGTTATGCTTCATTTTCCAAAATACGGTTCCATTTTTTCCTGGAATATTTGCGGCGCGCGGCACGGTTTGTTGCGCACCATGTCAACAAAGACCAATTGCGTGCTACCTGTATTTAACAATAAACCTTGTTCGTTGAAAATTTCGTACTCAAATTTTAGACGTACATTCGGACGTTCCTTGATGGTAGTTTTAATCGTGATCAAATCATCATAACGAGCCGGATGATAATACTTACATGTTAAATCCATGACAGGCATCATCACGCCCATTTCTTCAAGCTGCCGATAGGTGATGCCCGTGGTTCGGAGCATTTCAGTCCGAGCTACCTCGTAAAAGGAAGCGTAATTGCCATAATATACATACCCCATCTGATCAGTCTCGGCATAGCGTATACGTATTGTGCTTTCATGTACAAACATAGTTGAAAATTAAAAACTTATTGCGTTAAAACAAAATCGAAAGTTAATTTGCAACAGTCTCCATTCAATCGGCATTAATTATGCCTGGTCTTTACTTTTTTATATTACGTAAATCTAATGCTCTTTGAAATTTACGGGCATTTACCAAATGTTCCGATTGGGTTTTTGCAAAGTTATGATAGCCGGAAAAGTCATCTTTAGCACACATATAGATATAGTCGTGGCTTGCGTAGTTTAATACGGCGTCAATTGATGCAATACTAGGTAGCATAATAGGTCCCGGAGGCAAGCCCGCATATTTATAGGTATTATAGGGATTGTCGATTTCCAGGTGTTTATAGAGTACCCTGCGGATGGTAAAGTCGTTATTAGCAAATATCACGGTAGGGTCTGCTTGCAATAGTATACCTTTATGTAGCCTATTAATATATAAACCCGCAATTTTAGGCATCTCATCTTTATGCAGAGCTTCCCCCTTAACGATTGAAGCCAATGTGCTTACTTCTTGTTGGGTGAGTGAAAGCTCTTGGGCTTTTTGTTTACGCTCCTGAGTCCAAAAATTATCGTACTCGTCTTTAAATCTTTCGATGATTTTGTCAGGTGCGGTATTCCAGTAAACTTCGTACGTGTTAGGAATAAACATACTGAAGAAATTCTCTTGAGTGAAGCCATATGAGATGGCCACCTCTTGGTTGTTTAAAATCTTAGCGAACGTGCTCGAGTCAGCCTCAAACGATTTGCCGAGCAGGGCAGCGAAATTCTCCCGGTGACGCAAGTTTTCAAATCTGAATTTTATCGCATCTTGATAGCCTCCACGAAGCTTGCCAATCAGGTCACGATTCGACATGTCAGCAGTCAGTTTATAGCGACCTGGTTTTACCATGGTATGATAATCCATTGCCTGGGCCGCATACTCGAATAACCGGACGTTCTGAACAATATGTTGTTTTTCGATTTTTGCCAACACATCTGAGTAACTATCCTTTGAATTAATGAATAGATATTCTTGATCTTGCGTGACACTCGGTGCTATAAATGCTTTATAACCCAACCATCCCACAATGGTAACCGCAAGAAGAAGAATTAATGCTATAATTTTAAAAGCCTTAAAACCTTTATTCTTTTCACTCATAGTACGACGGGTTAATTTGAGAGTGTTAAATTTACTGCAGTTCCTATGCTTATCAAGCCAGCCGTAGTGTCTGGTTGTTGCGCGATAATTTTACCAGCCAACGAATCACTGACAGTTGTCGAGTAGGAAACGGCCCCCAAATTCAAGCCTAAACCGATTAACGCAAACTTTGCCTCATCGACCGTCAACCCAATTAGATTTGGTATTTCAACTTCATTGGCCCCTTGTCCATTCCCTAATACGACTGTTATTTTTGACCCTTTGGGCACCATTCTGCCTGCTTTAAGCGGCTGGCCAGCAAATTTTACATCTAGCACTACGTCACGTGCAATATCAGGGATATAGACCGTGTCTGCAATTTTTAGCGATTGATTTGTTAATATCGCGGAGGCTTCGATAAAGGTTTTATCAACGATATCGGGAAAGGCAACTTCTGGCGGAACTTGCGTGATGATTGTGAGGTATATTGTTCGCCCATTTTTAACATGGCTTTTGGATTCTGGATCTTGTTCAATGACTAATCCTGGTTGTTTATCTATCTGATAAAGCGAATCCACGTGATATTCTAGATCTGCGTTGTTTAATACTTTGATTGCTTGTCCGATATGGAGTCCTTCCAGTGTTGGTACTTCTATAGAAACACCATGTTTGGTGTATGATTTCAAACCGAAATATATACCTAAAAATACGAATATGACTAACACCAATGCGATGATTAGGTTCTTTCTAAATGTGTCTGTCTTAAGATACAATAATAGTTTTGACATGTTCTTTTTTTATTTCTATGGGAACCATTAGCAATATTAACGCCATTCCAAATTTGAAGTCTAATTATATAACGTAATATAACAGCAAAATTATTCGTTTTTCCGTAGAACGCAAATTATATTTGCTTACTTCAATTTAAAATATGAAAACAAAAGTAGCATTAATTACGGGAGGTTACACGGGAGAGGCTGAGGTTTCTTTAAAAAGTAGTGCTTTTGTGCATTCTCAGCTTAACCAAGACACTTATGAAATTTATCCTATTGTTATAAGCCGAAATGGGTGGTATTATGATACTGAAACTGGGACCCGTATTTTAATTGACAAGGAAGATTTTTCGCTTACGATCGACGGGCAGAAGGTTATCTTCCAGATTGCATTCATTACTTTACATGGAACTCCGGGAGAAGACGGCAGGATACAAGGTTATTTTGATATGATCGGACTACCATACACCTCTTCCGGGGCATTAACTTCAGCGCTAACGATGAATAAAGGGTATACCAAGGCGATTGTAGCTGGAATTGAGAATCTTTTCGTTGCCAACTCTGTGTTATTATTTGCCAGTGATCGCGGTAGAGGTGTTGAAAAGATACGCTCAACCTTAAAACTACCGTATTTCGTTAAGCCAAATGCTGGAGGAAGTAGTATCGGGATGTCAAAGGTTAATGAGGTAGGGGCGCTACAGCATGCACTTGATATGGCTTTCGATGCAGAAGATACGGGCGCTCAAGTTATCGTAGAGGAGTTCGTTCAAGGGCGTGAGTTTTCGCAAGGGATATATCGTAATGCTGTAGGAGAGCTTGTGGTACTTCCGGCCACGGAGGTACGAACGACACGTGAATTTTTCGATTTCGAAGCGAAATATACACCAGGTTTGAGTGAAGAGATTACACCAGCGGACTTAAATGAGGAACAAATTGCGCGCGCATCGGCGATTATCCGTGATATTTATGTACGCCTAAATTGCGCAGGAATGGTACGCGTAGATTTCTTTCTAGAAAAGGATACCGATAGGTTCTATTTTATTGAAATCAACACTATTCCAGGGCAAACGCCACAAAGTTTTATTCCGCAGCAGATACGAGCTTACGGCATGAAAGAGACAGATTTTTATAGTGAATTAATCGAGTCTGCGCTCCAAAGGCGGCCATAATTACCCCCCGATGAGTGAAGAGCTATAAGCGGGTTTTTGGTAGGATGTTGTAACCCCCTTCTTATCTTATTTAACAAATACGATCCCACACTTCAAATGTAAAATCGTACGCGTGTTTTTCGTCTTTTGGATGTTTTTCGCTGCTTGTAAGCTTCCATTCTTGGGGACTCAACACAGGAAAGTATGCGTCTCCTTGAATTTCTGTGTGCACGCGAGTTAAAAGTATCTTCTGGGCAATTGGCAGGGTTTGTTCGTATAGCTGCGCACCACCAATAATAAAAATCTCTCGCTCATCTCTGCAGTAGTTTAGAACTTCGGAAACCGAGTTAGCCACATCCACGTCGTAGTTGCTAAAATTTAAATCTCTCGAGAGTACAATGTTTCTTCGCTCAGGAAGTGGTTTACCAATCGAAAGAAAGGTTTTTCGTCCCATTATAATGGAATGGCCAATCGTGGTTCGCTTAAAGTATTTAAAGTCCTCCGGCAAATGCCAGAGCATTTTGTTGTCTTTTCCGATAGCATTGTTTTTACTAGCTGCTACAATCAATGTGATTTTCAAATTACTCATTTATTAATTCGGTATTTTAATTTAGCAATCAGTTGTGCCTGGCTATACGGCCACCGGTGCTTTGATGTGGGGATGCGGTTCGTAATTTTGAAGCTCGAAATCCTCAAACTCAAACGCAAATATATTGTTGATCGCTGGATTTATTTTTAAAGTTGGAAGCGCTTTTGGTGCTCTACTTAATTGCAATTCTGTTTGTTCAAAATGATTGCTATAGATATGCGCGTCACCAAGTGTATGAACGAAATCACCAGCTTCCATATCACAGACCTGCGCTATCATCATTGTTAAAAGTGCGTAGGATGCTATATTAAAGGGTACGCCCAAGAAAATATCGGCACTCCGTTGATATAATTGACATGACAGGCGAGGCTTTAGCTGTCCTTTTTCGGGTGATGCTGGTGCCACATAAAATTGGAAAAGCGTATGGCAAGGAGGAAGCGCCATATTCTCGATTTCAGCAACATTCCACGCTGATACGATAATTCTACGTGAATCTGGCACATTTTTTATTTGGTCGATTATCTGGCTAATTTGATCGATATCCTTCCCCTCGGGTGTAGGCCATGAGCGCCACTGCGAACCGTAAACCGGTCCCAAATTACCGTTTTCATCCGCCCATTCATCCCATATACTTACTTTATTTTCTTTCAGGTATTTGATATTTGTATCCCCCCGAAGAAACCAAATTAGCTCGTGAATGATGGACCGAAGATGTAGCTTTTTCGTGGTCACTAATGGAAAGCCCTCCTGTAAATTAAAACGCATCTGATAACCAAAAACGCTTCGCGTTCCGGTTCCTGTTCTGTCGGTTTTTTCTACACCGTGTTCATAAACGTGTTTAAGTAAATCGAGGTACTGCTTCATGACAAAATATTGAGACAAAATAAATGATTTCGCATACAAACTTACGTAAAAAATGAACATCAACCAGGCCATATCGTAAAATGGTCTTGTCTTGAAAATCATTACAGTGACAGATTTTGTGTAAATCGATTATTTTGTAACTTTTTGTGTATTTTTGCAAAATTATTATGAATAAAAAAGTAGCTTTTTATACGTTGGGATGTAAACTGAATTATTCAGAAACATCGTCTATTGGCCGTATCTTTAGGGATGCAGGGTATGAAACGACGGAGTTTAATAGCGCCGCTGATGTTTACGTTATTAACACGTGTTCGGTAACGGACAATGCAGATAAAAAATGTAGAAAAGTAGTTAAAGAAGCGCTTAAGCACTCTCCGAATGCGTATATTACTATTGTAGGGTGCTATGCGCAGCTTAAACCGAAAGAAATCTCTGAAATTCCAGGAGTGGACATGGTTCTAGGTGCGGCAGAAAAATTTAATATCATTGAACATATCAATGATTTAACAAAACAAGAGAAAGCAGTTATTCATAATACCCCAGTTGATGAAGCGAATCAGTTTATACCTGCCTTTTCAATCGGTGATCGTACCAGGACATTTTTGAAAGTACAAGATGGCTGCGACTACTCATGTACTTTTTGCACTATACCACTCGCGCGTGGCGCCAGTCGTTCGGGCAAAATTGAAGATATCGTCGAACAAGCGCAGCAGATCGCTGCCTCCGGCGTAAAGGAGATTGTTTTGACGGGGGTTAATATTGGAGATTATGGTATTCGCGATGGTAAGCGGCAGGATCGCTTTTTAGACTTAATACGCGCCTTGGACCGAGTAGAAGGGATAGATCGCATACGCATCTCTTCGATTGAACCGAATTTGCTGTCGAATGAAATTATAGAATTTGTAGCGCAATCAAGTCGCTTTGTGCCGCATTTTCATATGCCGTTGCAATCCGGGAGTAATAAAGTATTAGGCATGATGCGCCGCCGCTATAAACGCGAACTTTATGTGGAACGTGTTGCCAAAATTAAATCGTTAATGCCTGAGTGCTGCATTGGGGTAGACGTTATCGTTGGTTTTCCAGGAGAAACACGAGAGGATTTTATTGATACATATAACTTCCTTAATGAACTACCGATATCTTATTTGCATGTGTTTACGTATTCGGAACGAGAAAATACAATTGCCGCTCAGATGGAAGGTTCCGTCCCTGGATCGCAGCGCAGTGATCGCAGTAAAATGTTGCATATCCTTTCGGAAAAAAAACGCAGAGCATTTTATGACAGCCAGATCGGTACTGTTGCTGAAGTACTATTTGAAGGCGATATTAAAGATGGATATATGCATGGTTTCTCTAAAAACTATGTAAAGGTTCGTTCGCAGTATGATCCACTTTTGGTTAATGAAGTTATTCCTGTTGAGTTGCTCGCGGTCAATGAACTGTGTGAAGTCGATGTAAAAGAATTACCTGTAATATTGAACTACTTATAGCTTTCGATTTATCGTTTAAAGGATTTATCCACTTGAATTGGGGATGGCTTTTTGGACGATGAACGGGGTACTCGTCAATTAAAAGCCATCCCGACATTACGTTATTTAGGCGTCCTCCCATTTCTGAAGTTTTCAAACTCCTTATGTAAACGCAAAAGCTTGAACGTTGAACTAATAAGTTCGTTGGTTTCGAGCAATATCGAGAAATACAGTTTTGTATTTTTTGGGCTGCTTTCAGAAGTACGGATACGGTCAATTTGTGCGTCGAGCATTTCGTTGATCGTATCTTGGAAAGCGATGCGTTCGTTTATTATAATGTCGATTTTGGAGAAATCAAGTCGCTTATAAACGTCATTAATTTTCGAGTACCAATCACTTAACTTGGCCGCGTTGTATTTGAGATCTTTGGCTTGATTTACTTTCAACGATTTGTGATTGTTGTCTAAATGGGTGTGGATGTTTGCTGTTATTACCCCAAGGTTTTCCACGATGTCTTGCAAGTAGCCAAGTGACTGTATATAATAACGAATCCCCTTAACCGAATTTTCATCGAGGTTTCTGATGAAGTCATATAGCGAACTATTAGTTGAATTAAGTTCATTTTGAAGCTTTTTGACCAATTTTCTTGCTGTATTAGAAGAGTTTAAGTCTTGGTTAATTAAGCTCTCAATCACTTCTTTGTACAGTACATTGGTTTTGGTGACGATTTCGCTAATTTGTTCTGCGCTCGCCTCGGTTACTTCCTGTAGTGTTTGGATATCGGTGCTCTCTATTTTTAGTTTTAGCAGTTCTTTTTCCTTTTTCTTTTTCGAATGGCTTTTAGCGTTGCGATAAAGAAGAATACCCATAAATATTAGGATAGAAAAAAGAGCGATTTCCTCACCAATGGTTAGTAGATAGGCAATTATAAAAGCACCGCTAAAGGCACACGCTGCCGTAATAAACCATCCACCGATGACATGGAATACCCCCGATACGCGATAAACCGCGGTTTCTCTATCCCACGCCCGGTCGGCAAAAGCTGATCCCATAGCAACCATGAAGGTCACATATGTGGTAGATAAGGGCAGCTTCATTGAGGTACCTAAGGCAATTAATATACTAGCTACCATCAAATTCACCGATGCGCGCACCATGTCAAACATTGGCTCGTCCGGCGTTTTCTTAGTCGATAAAGGTAATTGAGGGTTCTCAAACTGCTTATCTAACCGAGTTTGCAGCGTTCGAGGAAGTATGAAGTTTAGCCCGTGCCCAATCGTAATGAAGAAACGAACAATATTTTTAGAAAGAAAGTTTGCCGAAAACTTCTCTTCATTCGAAGATTGGCTGGATAGACTCATCTCCGTTTCTATGACGTTCTTCGCTTTACTTGAAGTCCAAAGGGTGAAAACCATTATTACTCCTGCGACGATGAGAATCCAGACAGGAGCCGCTATATTATCGTTCGCAAGATCGCCCATCATAAATGTTGTTGCTCCTACGCCCTCACCCGCGGCATGGAATATTCCGATCGATTGATACGCGGCGACGGGAACACCGATGAAGTTTACTAAATCGTTTCCTGCAAAAGAGAGTGCTAAAGCAAATGTCCCGACTATAATTATCACCTTAAATATGCTCGTGTTTGTCCGGGTAATAATAAAGCTAATAATTGTCATTAAGACGAACGTACAAGCTACCAATACGAGTTCATACTCATGAATCCACGCTTTTACATCAGTCGAGATAAAGGTGACTGTTTTTAAGCCTTTAATTAATATAAAATAAGAGATCGCGGCAAGTGCTATACCGCCGAATATTGGGCCAAATTTTTTTGTTTTTCTCTGGAATTTAAAGGTGAATGCGAGACGGCAGATATATTGTATTATCATCCCCAAGCTAAACGACACGGCGACCGATAACAGTATGCTCACTACTATTTCGGACGCTTTCTCGGTATTGATATAGGTTGATATTAACCCCCAACTAAGCCCACCATCGTATATTTTATATAGCGTCAACGAGACCGCCGCGCCTAAAAGTTCAAAGACAATGGAAACGGTGGTTGAGGTCGGGAGGCCAAAAAAGTTAAAAATATCCAACAAAATAACGTCGGTAACCATGACTGCGACAAAGATGATCATGACTTCCTGAAAGGAAAACTTTTCAGGGACAAAAATACCACTACGGGCTATTTCCATCATTCCGCTGGAAAATACCGCCCCACAAAGGATACCCAAGCTTGCCACAATCATAATCGTTTTATATGGGATGGCCTTTGAACCGATTGCTGAATTTAGAAAATTAACAGCGTCGTTACTAACGCCGACCATTAGATCAATAACGGCGAGCACTACAAGTACCGCGAGAATTATGAGAAGGTAGCTTTCCATATAAAAATTAAATTAATGCAAATGTCGCTCATTTTATTGTTTCTAGTATAAACTTAATGTTAAGTTTATTGTATATTAATGTTAACTAAAAATTAACCATTCAGTTTTTTTTCCTTGGAAAATTTATGACCACGATTGTGAGTAGTATACATGCTACCCCAACAAATTGTAGCATAGAGACATGTTCGTGCAGTATCATAAACGATAAGCATATCGCAACCGGAAGCTCAACAGTACTAAGTATGCTTGCAATTGGAACCCCTGTCTTTGGTATTCCGTAGGCAAAAAGTACAGGAGGCAACACCGTTCCTAGCGTAGCTAGCAATATGCCGTAAGACCAAATTTCGGTAAAAATATTTTTTTCGAAAATTGAAAATGGTCGAAATAGGATGAATATAAAAATACATGCTCCAGCGACCATAATCGCACTTTTTTGAACGGGCGGGTGATCGTTTCCGACGCGGCCGTTAACAAGGATAAAACTTGCATAAGCAGTTGCCGCTGAAAGTCCGTAGGCAACGCCAGCGATACTAATGCTACGAAGGTCATATTCGAACACGCCGGTGGCCAAAAGTGTTGCGCCGAGAATTACTAGGGTGCCGAACAGTTGTTTCCCACTTGGTTTCGAACGAAATATCAAAAATTCTAACAACTGCCCAATCCATATGTATTGCATCAGTAATACAATTGCTAATGAAGCTGGAATTAACCCGATGCTTTTATAATATAATATACTAACAATACCCGTGGATATGCCGCTGATTAGGATTACCCATTTAGGGCTTTTTGATGGATATTTTTGGAAATAACGGGCATTAAAAATTTTAAAAATCGCAAGCAACACAAAGAGGACAATCATACCATACAAAGCTTGAACACCCGTTATCTCCCCCAGCGTGAAGCCTTTTTCATACGCTTTTTTCACGAATGTAGATAGTACTCCAAAGCTGGCCGCACCGATTGTTACAGCTATTGCACCCTTAATTTTGTCCATTTGAAATTTTGGCGCAAGTTACAAAATTACCTGTATTTCGCTTGGCTCTATCTGCATTTTGGTTACATTTGTTGTATGTTTAAATCGTTCAGTAGGCCTGGTGTTTTCCTGTTGTCATGGATACTTGTCGTTAGTTTACTTTCTTCTTGTGGCGCGCGGAAAGAAATTGCTCGAACCTCACGTGGCAAATCAATTGCAACGGATGCCAGTGATATGCGCAATAAGAAGTTGTCAGGTAGCAAAATGGAGAACTATGCTTCGCTTCTGGGGGTTTCCACACGTGCGTTAAAAAATAAAGATCTCTACAATTTCATCGACAGTTGGGCAGGTTCTCCACATCGGATGGGCGGGAACAGCAAATCGGGTGTTGATTGTTCGGGTTTTGTAAACTTATTGTACCGTAGCGTATATCGAAAGGATTTGCCACGTACTTCACGTGAAATGGGCAAAAAAGTTAAAAGGAAATATTTAAGAAATTTGAAAGAAGGAGATCTCGTTTTCTTTTCTTTTGGAGGACGTAACATAGATCATGTTGGTGTCTACCTGCATAACAACAAGTTTGTTCACGTTTCTACACGAAAAGGTGTTATAATATCGGATATCAAAGATAATTGGTACCACAAATACTTAGTACGCTCAGGAACGCCGAAGATCTAACATTTATATTACAATTTCAATAAAGATTACTATTTATTATGGGCACTATCCTCGTCCGTAATGTGTATTTTTGCGACATAATTTATCCTCATGAAACAAAGAACGAAAGCCATTTTTCTTGGTTTGTGTATAATAGGTTCCTTTTTTATCTATTGTGTATTTTATTATTCTAACATGGTGAAAAATGCACCTTATCGCTTCTCTGATTTTAAATATGTTTCCATACGATATGGGACTCCCGACTCCATGTACAATAGTTATAATTCGGAAACGCAAGAGTATCAATTTATCAATCGATCGAATGAGGTAGTGAAATCGAAACTTAAATTATCGAAAGACGATCTTCTGTTTTTGCATCGCAAAGCAATGGAAATGGGATTTTGGAATGTCGATGACGATATGACCACGGTACGAACCGATTCGGCCAAAGGTGCGGATGTACCGCGCTATATTTTAGAATTTAGGTATAAAGAAAAAGGGAAGACGGTTACACTTGATGCCGATTACCCCGGCAATCAGAAAATGAAGGATGCCGCGAAAACTACTATCGAGAAAGTACTTGATATGATAAATGTCGCCAATGCGCGCTAGTTCGCGGCGGTCGGCAGAGGGCTGTAATAAGTAACAATAACTTAATAACTTGTTTACTTCATTTTTATGTTATAAGTTTATGTTTGACCGAATATATCAAACAGAAATTTATGAAAAATATTGCTTGGGTCCTTGTCGGACTCTCACTCACTGGAAGCGCTTATGCTCAGGGTGTTGCCAAAGGAACAGTGTATGTTGATGCAAATGGAAATGGCCAGAAGGACCGGAAAGAAGTTGGTCTAGCGGGTGTGGGGATTAGTAACGGAGTGGATGTGGTGCAGACGGATAAAAATGGAAAGTACGAAATCCCCGTTCAGAACGATAATATTATTTTTGCGATTAAACCGGCGGATTACAGCTTTCCACTCGACGAATTTAACCAACCAAAGTTTTATTATACCTACAAACCTCAAGGTAGTCCAAAATTAAAGTTCGAGGCCGTTCAGCCAACGGGCAAACTTCCTAAATCTATAGATTTCGCTGTCGTGGAGACGGAAGAAGAGAGCGAATTCACGGCATTTGTTTTCGGCGACCCGCAAGCGTACAACGAGGACGAATTAGAATTCTTTAAAAAAGGAGTCGTTGATGATGCTAAAACGGTAAGCGGCCCGCTATTCGGAATTAGCTTAGGGGACTTAGTTGGAAATGACCTTAGTCTTCACCCGGCGTATAAACGTGCCATGACTGAAATGTCGTTACCTTGGTATCATGTGATTGGAAATCATGATTTAAACTTCGATGTTCAAGTGGATTCTTTATCCGATGAAACGTTTGAGAAAAACTTTGGGCCGGCGAACTACTCGTTTAACGTTGGACGGGCGCATTTTTTAATTCTTGATGATATCATCTACCCGCACCCAACTACCGGTAAAGGGTACCAAGGGGGATTCAGGAAGTCACAGTTGGATTTTATTGAAAACGATTTACGTACGGTCAGCAAAGACAAGCTCGTGGTTTTATCGTTGCACATTCCTTTGAACCCGACAAATAGTGCGTCGTTTAGAGATCAAGACAGACAGCGACTGTTCGATATTCTAGCTGAATTCCCAAATATCGTTACCCTATCGGCGCATACGCATTATCAACAGCAAAATTTTTATGATCAAGTTCATGGCTGGAAAGGGGGAAAACCATTACATGAGTACAACGTGGGTACTACTTCAGGAGACTGGTACTCTGGACAACTTACTGAAAAGGGTATCCCTGTGTCGACAATGCGAGATGGGACACCAAAAGGATATGCTATCTTGAAAATTAACGGCAACCAATATTCATTTACTTATAAGGTTGTCGGTGAAGACGCGGATTATGGTTTAGCAGTATTTGGTCCATCTACCGTGTATAAAAAATATGTCAGACGTTATCCGTTGTATGTTAATTTCTTCATGGGTGCTGCCGATGATGAGGTTCGCTACCAAATCGATGGTGGAGAATGGAAGAAAATGGAGCATGTTGAGGCGTACGATCCAGCCTACTTGAAGTCTGTACTTGAATTTGATGGTGCTACCAGTTTACTTGATGGACGACGTCCGTCGGATCCCGTATCCTCTCGACATTTGTGGCGTACAAAACTACCAAAGCTGAAAGGTGGGAAACACCAGATTAAAATCGAGGCTACCGATATGTACGGGAAAGTATACTCTTCAGTGAAGCAACTCGAAGTAGTAGAATAATATGATGATGAAATCTTCATGATCGGGTAACATTGATGTAATATTTAAAATGCACTTTTGAACTAGAGTAATTTTTGTTCATTGTGTTATAGTAAATGTTAAGGCCTGTTGTGAAATATGCTAAGACCGTATGTTAAACATGCGAAAAAGGCCGTATCAAACTAAAAATGATATGGCCTTTACTATTTTAATCTCTCGGCTATTTTGGGAATGAACGACACTTTGGAAGCGTGTTTCGTATTTCTTTTATTATTGCGTCTGAAGTAATTAGACTGACTGAAATGAGACCATTGTTCTATAGTGAGCTCTCGGTTCGAACGTATTTTACTGTACTCGGTTGCTAGCTCCCTTAAAACTTTTCTTGATCTCGAGCAGTACTAGGATCGTTGTTAATTGATTATTTCTCTTCGTTATTGTTTATATTGTAATCTGCTTTTTCACTGGAGGAAGGCACTGTTTCATTCTTATATCTTCGGCACCCGTTAACCATTTTGCTAGTGTTATCTTCAAAAAGTGGGACTAAGCAAATATAAACAAGCGAAAAAAAGAGAGGCTTTCCAGTTAATATCGGACATGCATTCTGCTAGACGAGTGTTTGAGACAAATACAGGCCGATCGAACGAAAATACCGGCCTGTATCTGTTTCTTGTAGAAACTCACGCTTTTTATTCCGAGGTGTTTTCCGCTGGCGTGCTAACGCTTTTTGGCGCGCTATAAAGTTCTGGTAAGAATTTGCGGATATCGTCCGAAGCTGGCGATTCAAATATTTCTAAATTGAAATATTTTATTGCTGCAAATAGATGATCAAAAACATCTGCCATCGCATTTTCAAAGAATACCCATTCGGTGCTACTGGTAAACATATACAGTTCTAAAGGGAGTCCGTGTTCTGTGGGGGCCAGCTGCCGCACCATCATCGTCATTTTATTATGTATTTTTGGATTGCTTTCTGCGAACCGTTCAATGTACGCTCTAAATAACCCAATATTTGTCATTCTTCGACCGTTAACTAAAACGGATGCATCGGTATTGTTTTTCTTGTTGAATTCTATGATCTCTTGTTGACGCTCGGCGATAAAGGGTGCGAGCAGTTGTATTTTACTTAATTCGGCTATCTCTGCGTCGTTGAGATAGCGAATTGTAGATATCTTAATGTTTATTGCTCTTTTAATCTGGCGTCCACCCGCCTGCTGCATGCCTCTATAATTCCTAAACGAATCACTCAGCAAGGTATAGGTTGGGATGGTAACGATTGTTTTATCAAAATTTTGAATCCTGACATTATTCAGGTTGATCTGTAACACGTCCCCATCTGCCCCATATTTCGCCATTTCAATCCAATCCCCAACTCTGACCGAATCATTTGCAGAAACCTGAATACTAGCGACAAAACCGAGTATAGTGTCTTTAAAAACGAGCATGAGTATAGCCGAAGCTGCACCAAGTGATACGAGAAAGGACCATGGAGAATTACCTGTTAATACACTGAAAATAAGTGTTCCACAAATGAAATACAGAAATATTTGGATCACCTGTAAGTAACTATCAACGGGCTTATCTACAAATGCTTTTGAGCCACTTAATATATCCCGACCGGTTTTTAAAACACCTACTATCATAGCCAAGACAGTAATAATCAATAAGATCGATAGAAATTTAGAGAGGACAATTGTAAACGATGGGAATCCAATAAAGATGTCTGGCAAGATTACCTTTGCTATTAACAGAGGAATTAAATGACTTAAGTGTTTAATGACCTTGTTTTTTAAAAAGTAATCGTCCCAGGTTGCGGCACTTTTTTCAATTATTTTGGTAAAAACAGTTCGTAAAATCTTTCGCGTCACATAGTCAACAACGAACAATAGAATCGCTGCAGCAACGAGCAAAATTGTAGTTGAAAGTATATTAACAATGTTATCGCTAAGACCACTGCTTGATATTTTTTCAAAAATCCAGTTATACGTAGTACTTGTTTCGGAAGAGGCAGAGTTGATGATTTTTGTAATGCTCATAATTGAAGCAAAAATACGAAAAATTAGTGCGTAAAACTGCGAAAATCATCTATAAAGTAGTTAAAATGCTTTATTATTTCCGTTTTTCTCAATTAGTTTTAATGGTGCTTTTGATCAATTTCATGCTTATGCTTAAACAAAAAAGCAAACGATAGGGCGATGCACAATGTGTAAAGTGCAAAGGCAATCCATATGTTATGCCAGTCTTTTAACATCAATTCGGTACTTAGCTGTCCGTTCGCTAAAATCGATACCCCACGGTTTTCAATAAACTTTAGTAGCGAGGGATTATTAGTCTCTGTTTGTAAAAATGAAGATAGGGAGTACACGTCGACAAAGTGTTTTGTGAAATTGTGATCAATCACCCACCCCGAAATTAGACTACCGAATACGGCACCGAAACCATTGGTCATCATCATGAATAAACCCTGCGCTGAGCTGCGGATTTGTGAATTAGTAGACGATTCAACAAATAAGGACCCTGAAATATTGAAAAAGTCAAACGCCATACCGTAGACGATGCATGAAAGTACAATCATCCATAGTCCGGTCGTAGGGTCCCCATAAGCAAATAATCCAAATCGTAATACCCAGGCAAACATCGATATGAGCATCACTTTTTTTATGCCAAAGCGTTTCAGGAAGAAGGGGATCGCTAATATGAATAACGTTTCTGATATTTGAGATATTGACATAATAATTGTTGAATATTTTACAACAATTGATTCCGCATATTTGGGGTAATACTTGAATTCGTCGAGAAAAACATCGCCGTAGGCATTAGTCAGCTGAAGGGCACCACCTAAAAACATGGAAAATATAAAAAATAAGGCCATTTTGTAATTGCCAAATAATTTAAAGGCTTCAAGTCCTAGCGTTTGTCCTAGCGTCTGGTTCTCCTGACGCACGCTTCGTGGTGGGCATTTGGGTAGGGTTAATGCAAATAGGCTTAAACCTAATGCTGCGGTTCCTGCGATTTGGAATTGCACTGCACTTGATTTGTTTCCTGTCAAGTTGATGAGCCACATCGCTGCGATGAATCCTATTGTTCCCCAAACGCGTATGGGAGGGAATGCTTTTACTAGTTCATAGTTACCATTGGTTAACGCCGTGTAGGAAATGGAGTTTGACAAAGCGAGCGTCGGCATGTAAAAGCACATTGCCAATAACATTATGTAGAAGAATAGCTGTGGACTGTTTACAAAAGGAAGATAAAACAGTGCGGCGGCGTATAAAAAATGCATTAAACTGTATAGTTTTTCCGCATTGATCCAACGATCGGCGATTATCCCCATAAGTGTCGGCATGAAAAGCGAAGCTATTCCCATCGTTGCAAAAATGGCCCCGAACTGTGTACCGTCCCATTGTTTGGTTCCAAACCAATAGTTTGCGATTGTAATTAACCATGCTCCCCAGACAAAAAACTGAAAGAAGCTCATGACGGTTAACCGTAATTTAATAGACATGGATGCGTAAGTGTTATGTAATTAGGATTTTCTTCGCTCTATTTCATCACGAATTTTTGCTGCAGTTTCGTACTGCTCTGACGCGATAGCTTTATCTAGGGCTTCTTCTAATTGGGCATCTGTTAGACTCGCATACGGCGATTTTACGTGCTTTTCTGTTTTTGTATCGTGCTCTTTTCTCGGATCTTGATGTAACGTATTCTCTTTGTTTGGTAGATTGTCTAAATTTTCTAAAAAAGCGAAATCGTTACTTTCGATTATGATTCCTGCGGCATCCATAATGAAATCATACGTAGAGATTGGGGAGCCAAATCGTACTGCTAATGCAACGGCATCTGAGGTTCTTGAGTCGACCTCAATCTTCTTTTTGCCATCCGAACAAATAAGCTTGGCGAAAAATATACCGTCGATCAAGTTGTATATTAAAACCTCTTGAATTTCAATTTTAAAATTTTCAGCAAAAGTTTTGAATAGGTCGTGGGTGAGTGGTCGGCTTGGGTGCATTTTCTCAATTTCCACAGCGATTGCTTGAGCCTCAAAACCTCCAATTATAATTGGAAGTCGCCGGTTTCCCCCAATTTCCCCTAGAACCAGGGCATAAGCGCCTGATTGAGTTTGACTATAGGATAGTCCAACGATATCTAATTTGATTTTCTTCATTCTTTACTGACAGACTACAAAGATGATAATATTCGCGACAAAATAAAAACGCTGGGTATTTATTGTTAAAAAGGAGCCTGTTTAATTTTACTTCTCTATAATTTGCGAGTCCGCGGGATCATCGTTTTTTAGCGCCAGGCTCGGCTGTCAGAACCTGGCGAGTAGCAACTATTGCTCGATGAAATATTGCTGCGATTAATTTTTAAAAGCCTTGATTGCTTCTGTTAATTTAGGTACGATTTCAAAAGCGTCACCAACTATTCCGTAGTCTGCAACTTTGAAAAATGGCGCATCGGGATCCTTGTTAATGACAACAATTGTCTTCGATGAGCTAACGCCCGCCAGATGTTGTATTGCGCCTGAAATTCCAATTGCAATATATAAATTCGGGCTAACGGCAAGTCCGGTTTGTCCAACGTGTTCCGCATGCGGACGCCACCCAGCGTCCGAGACCGGCTTAGAGCATGCTGTTGCCGCGCCAAGGACGTCGGCAAGTTCTTCAATTATTCTCCAGTTTTCTGGGCCCTTCATTCCCCGGCCAGCAGAGACCACAATTGTTGCATCAGGAAGGGACACTTTATCGGTGGCGCGTACAATCTCCTGAATGGTCGTAGCAAGGTCATTGGATAATAGTTCCGATTGGAAAGTTTCGATCTGGGCGGGAACGGGTGCTTCTTTAGTTTCTACACTATTTGGCGTTAAGGCGATTACTTTTACAGCGGCCTTAAGCTCTTCCGTGGCAATAGCTTTGCTTGAAAAGACACTTTTTTTTATCGTCCAAACATCGCCTGCGATTGCAGGAATGTTAATTGCGCCATCGCACAGTACGGCATCCAATTTTACAGCAATTCGGGGAGCTAACCCTTTGCCATTAAAGGTATTCGAGAGAATAATAGTTTTTGCGCCAGTACTTTTTGCAACGTTAGCAATCAATTGCGCATATGCTTGATTGATAAATTGTTTCAACTGATCGTTTTCTATTTTAATGACTTTGTCGGCACCATATTGCGCAAGCTTCTCTAATTCAGCGGGTGGAACAGCTCCGATGCTGAGTGCGTTTACCTCTTCACCGAGGAGGCCAGCAATTGTTTTGGCATAAGAAACTGCTTCAAAACCAGATTTTTTAAATGTGCCCTCGATGTTTTCTATATATACTAATACTGACATATCTACTTTTAATTTAGGTTATATAACTTTTGCCTCACTATGTAACAGCTCCACCAACTGATTTACCTGTTCTTTGTCAATTAGATTGACTGTTCCACGTGGTACGGGTGATTCGAAGCTTGTGATTTTTGATAGTTGGGTAACTTCAATAGGTGGGATGACATTTAAAGGTTTTTTACGAGCATCCATGATTCCACGAACGTTTGGTATTTTTGGCTCTGCAACGCCCTCGGCCGTTCCAACTACAACGGGTAGATTTACTGTTAAGACCTCTTTTCCACCCTCGATTTCACGTTCGATGGTCGCTTCATTGTCTGTAATATCTAATTTTTTAGCGATTGCAACAGACGGCAACGACAAAAGTTCAGCGACGTAGCTTTGAACCTGGGCGCCGTTATAGTCTATTGATTCGCGACCAGTTAAAATAAGATCGTAGGGATTGGTGCGGACATAGTCTGCGATTTGATTTGCAACAAACCACGCATCGCGCGGCGCAGCATCAATTCGTACAGCTTCATCTGCTCCGCATGCTAACGCTTTTCGGATTGTCGGCTCTGTAGACACTTCACCAACATTAAGGACAGTCACCTTACCATTTCCGTTCGCGGCTAATCCGATTGCTTTAGCAAGTGCTATTTCGTCGTACGGGTTGATGATAAATTGGATGCCATTTTCATTAAATGACGCATTGTTATTCGTAAATGTTATTTTTGAAGTCGTGTCTGGCACGTTACTTATACAAACAAGAATTTTCATCATAGTCAATATTTAAGTCTTGTACTAATTGTTTTATATTCGTCTTACGGAATTCTTCCACGCAATCAATTGTTCCTATTGATAATAGGGGGTAAGACCCTATTCACAAACCTATCATTTTTTGCAAGTAAAAACAAGCTATATCCGGTCGAGTGCATTTTAGTATTTGAGGGTTCTGGATTTTCAATTATTAGGTCGGAGGCATGATTACGCTGTTGATATTTCTGTATATAGTTCTTATTTATGAGGGCGGCGTAGTGTTTTGATGCAATCATTTGAAATATCGCAATCGTCAATAGAATGTCATTTTATATGCTAGCATAGTAAGTTCTTCTTTGGAGTGGTGTAATGTGTGCGTCAAATAATCGGCCCATTTGTCTCGAATATTTCTGTCGTAGTATTTTAAGCGCATAAACTCACTGTTGCTCAGAAAATGAACACAAAACATCACAAACTCCCTTCAGATGTCGAAAAATCCAAAGAAGCGTCTCTGGCGAAATTGTTTACCGAAAAAAGAATTGTTAAGTAAGCGCATTTACTAAGAAGCCGTGTAAAACTAATGCGTCATTTATGCCGATCGGATGTAAGCTACTATTAGCCGTGTGTATACTTCGTTTGTACGTCGGCTTTTCAGGATAAGACTTAAACAAATTGTTTCAAGATTATTATCATTAATCGGTTAACTCTCGGAGTTGATAAATGGTATGTTTTATTAATTTTGTACTTTTGTTCCATTAAATTAGCATTAATGACCACAAGATTAGACGAATTACAGAATTTCCTAAACGAAACACCCAATGACCCGTTCTTGAAATATGCGATCACGGCGGAGTATAGGAAAATGGGAAATAAACAGAAAGCGCGAGAAGGATATATAGACTTAGTTACAAACCATAGCGATTACGTTGGAACTTATTATCATTATGCGAAATTTTTAGAAGAGCAGGGCGAGCAAACCGGATCACTTGAGATTTATAAGCTTGGGTTAGAAGTTTCCAAACGACTTGGAAATCGCCATGCATACAACGAGCTTATGGGGGCTTACAATTTGGCGCAAGGCATCGACGAAGACGAAGACGAATAAGGGAGCTTATTTGATTGAAATGCTATGGAGTTAGATTTGTGGTATCTTTTTTGTGAAAGATAATGTAAATCTAATATGATGCGTTTTGTTGTATATTTAAGTGGACTTTTGATTGCTCTATTCCTTATGATTAGTTGCATAAACACTCGTAAGAATGCGGGAGTCGACAGCAATACGTTCGTTAAAGCCACAGAAGGGCGTGTCGTTGGAACCTATCAAGGAGATTTGCCTTGTATTGACTGCGATGCGATATCAACCGTGTTGACATTAAATAGTGATAAAGCCTATAAATTAGACTATATTTATGTTGGTAAAAATCCAGAGCCCTTTTCTCGTACGGGCACCTGGGACTTGGATGAGGGAGAACTCAATCTTGATGGGCTTGATTATAAGTATAGAGTTGAACCAAATCAACTTCGGCAATTAGACTTATCTGGGAACGAAATTACTGGAGAGCTTGCAGACCGGTACGTTTTACGTTTCACAAATGAATAACCGCATGAAAGTTTTTTAACGCTTCCATCCGGCGAATTGACCTATTTCAGTTACTAAAAAAGTTACGTGATTAATACCCTTGTAACTAATCGTTGTTGCAGATTTTAGCGATTTTTTCAACAACAAAGTCAATTTCTTCCTTCGTGTTAAACTTACTAAACGAAAATCGTACGGAAGGGCGATCAGTGTCTGGATTGATAGCTTGTAAGACGTGACTGCCAATTTCCGAACCTGAGCTGCACGCACTCCCACCGGAAGCAGATATACCAGCAATATCTAAGCTAAACAGCAGCATATCGGCAATATCTATACACGGAAGCGATACGCTTAAAACGGTATAAAGGGAGTTCGCTGCCGAAAGGGTGCCATTAAATTGTACCTCAGGGATCGTTTGGGTAAGCCGTTCCTGCATATAATCTTTAAGCCCCTGAATATATGCTTGATGGGTATCCATTTCATGGTAAGCAAGTTCCAATGCTTTAGCCAGCCCAACAATGCCATAAATATTCTCCGTACCGCCACGCATATTTCTTTCTTGTGCTCCGCCGTAGATAAAAGGATTTATTTTATTGCGGCCATTGATGTATAGAAATCCAACACCCTTTGGTCCGTGAAATTTGTGTGCCGCGCCGGTAATAAAGTCAATGTTGAGCTCTGTAAGGTCGTGCTTGTAATGTCCCATAGTTTGGACCGTATCAGAATGATAGACCGCGTTGAATTCTTGACAAATCTCCGATACAGTTTTAATATCGGTGATCGTACCAATTTCATTGTTTGCGTGCATTAAAGAAACCAGACTGCGGGGACTGTTATGCAGTAATTCTCGTAGGTGATTTAAATTAATATTTCCGTCACTATCAATTTTAACGAAACTAAGTTTTATTAAACCTCTCTTTTGTTGTTCTTCTAAAGTGTGTAGTACAGCATGATGTTCCAATGGAGAAGTAATAGCATGTGACAGTTGCAGATCAGCGATGGAGCGTACAATCGCCATATTGTCCGCCTCGGTGCCTCCGGAGGTGAAAAAAATTTCCGATGGAGACGCTTTTAATAAAGACGCGACAACTTTTCTAGCCTTTTCTATTATTGTTTTCCCTTGACGCCCATGTGCATGGATTGATGAAGGGTTGCCAAAATCCTTCTCCATCGTTTCAGTCATCGCTTTGATAACTTGCGGATCTAGAGGCGTGGTTGCGGCATTATCGAAATATACTTGCATGGGTGCAAAAATAGGTAAACCAACGGTAATTTTAAATTCTTATGCTCCTGGTCGATCTTTTTTGACAATTAGATAGAATGCATAAAGACCGCCTGCTAGAATAAGGTAAAGTATTAAATCACCATTTTTTGTGTAAAAGGTTAAGTCTTCATTAAGATTTATCTCCTGCGCTCGGGCGGCGGGCTGCCACCACTCGGTTTGCTGAAAGATATCACCACGTTGATTGATGAAACCCGATAATCCGGTATTTGCTGAACGCGCCACCCAACGACGGTTTTCTATCGCGCGTAGTTTCGCGTAAAGAAGATGCTGATCTTTGCCGGAGGTATTTCCCCACCAGCCGTCATTAGTAACAATGGCGATAAACTGGGCGCCTTTTTTTACGTATTCGGCGACATAGTTTCCCCATATTGACTCGTAGCAAATAACCGGCGCAACGCCGATACCACTTTGTGAATAGAATACAGATGGCTCCGCTTGACTTCCGTAACCGCCTGTTGAGCCCCCAAATTGTGCGAACAAAGGTTTCATGAAACTCAGCGCTTCACCAAAAGGTAGTTGCTCGACACCCGGGACGAGTTTTGATTTATGATAAAACTGCAATTTACTAGACTGATCAACTAAAACTGCAGCATTAAATGGATCTAGGAATGTTCCGTTGCCCAAATCACGCGCGGTGGACGTATTAGCGGAATCGTAAATTGCAACACTTTCAATTCCCGATACGACGTTTGCATTTCTAAAACTGTCTAAAAATAATTGGATTTGTTCGAACGCGTTGGTGGTTCGAAATTCATCTTCGACAAGATGATAGCCTTGGGCCGAAATGGCCGTTTCAGGCCAAATAAAGAATTCTGTATTTGGTTTAGCAACTTGACTAGAAAGCTCGATCAAGGATGTCAGCTGCTGCTGTGGTGAAATAGCCCCAAACTTTCCATATGGATCAATGTTAGGCTGTACGACTACCACCTGTGAGGGGTTTATGTGTTCTTGGTAACTTGTATACTGGATCAGAGATACGCTGATAGGAATAATAATCGCGGCAAGTAAAGCTATAGTAATTTTCTTGTTACTGTAGGTTGCTGTTTTTGTAATTTTTTGGTGTACAAGTAAAAACGAGATAGTATTGATGCTCCATATCCATATTGTTCCGCCAAACACCCCTGTTATGGAGTACCACTGGATGAGTTGATGAAAACTAGCGAAACCATTTCCTAGTGTCATCCATGGGAATGCGAGATCCCACCACTGGTGTAAATATTCGTATCCGACCCAGAAGCATATTAAACCCATTAAAGCAAATACCTGCGTAGTTTTCTTACGTAATTGATAGTAGAGACGAAAAACGAGTGCCATAAGTAGTGGCGCGAGTCCAAACGGAATTAAGGAGATTAGCAGTGCAATATAGTTAGGTAAATAGGCACTCATCGCATTATAGACCCAATAGATTGAGGCGGTGTTCCAGAGGAAACCAGCCAGAAAAGCTAGATTGAATACTTTACGTCCCTTTTTAACGTCATTCCCTTTTATCACGCGCTCGATAGCGATTAACAGCGGTACAAATGCTACCCATAAAAGTGGGGCGGTATAAGGAACTGGTGGCCATGCTAGCCAAAGCAATACAGCACTTAGGAGCGCTAAAAAATAGTTGTTTCTCACGTGCTAAAGTTGGGATAGTAATTCTAGTTTCTTGTTCTCGTATTCCATTTGTGTAATCAATTGGCGGTCGTAGAGTGATTTGAGTTTTTTGAGTTTCCGTGTAAGCTCGTCATCCTCTGTTGCGTTTAATCCCGGCACAGCGATCGTTGGTGTCGAACTTGATTTGATTTCTGCAGGTTCGCCGACGGGAGGGGTCTCATTATGGCGGCGAATGGGGTTCTCGTCCAGTTTTTGTGTTAGCCCAGCGGAAGATGTGGCGGGCACCTGCACGGACTGATCTTTCTCAATTTTGGGTGCTAAAACTTGTGGTATTGTATTTTCGACCCGTGGCATTTGCGGTTTGGGCTTGTTGAGTTCATCTAGATTAAGCTTAATTAGTTGATAGAGTTTTCGTGCTTGTACCTTAGGAATGTAATCAACTGTTAGGTTTTCGCCGGTGAACGGTATGACCGTGACTTTAGAACCGAAAATTTCTTCCTTGAATGCTATATCTTTAATGTTTTCCCAGGTGAAGATTTCGAAATTGGTCGCTAACCCTAGTTTGGTGAATTCACATAAAAAAATCCTCTTGTCACTAATTGTGATGCTATCAGGAAGTAGGGTAACGGCAGGCTTCTTTTGAACGGCGATATATTGTATCTGTTCGCTTGGGCCCAACATATCTAATATTTTAACATGGATCTTTTCGACCACTTTGGTATCCTGTCCATCTTGTAGAAAGTTTGCTATACTCATTTTATGTAAAATGTCAATAAATTAATACCTGTGTTTAGCCGCTAGTCAGGACAACCGGCAACACAAAATACAAATTCTCCTTTAATTGGATTGTTTTCAAAATGATTTTTAAGGTCCGTTAATGTTCCGCGAACATTTTCCTCGTAGAGTTTACTCAACTCACGCGATATTGAAGCGCTCCTGTCCCCTCCAAAATAGAGGATGAATTCATCTATCGTTTTTAAGATTCGGTGCGGAGATTCGTAAAAAATCATCGTACGCGTTTCCGCACTCAGGGTTCTCATTCTAGTTTGCCGTCCCTTCTTTAACGGGAGAAACCCCTCAAAACAAAATCGGTCATTTGGAAGCCCGGAGTTTACCAGTGCAGGGACGAAAGCTGTCGCGCCAGGGAGACACTGTACTTCCAAGCCCTCCTTAATAGATTCGCGGACCAGTAAAAATCCTGGATCGGAAATGGCCGGCGTTCCTGCGTCGGATATCAGCGCAATATTTTGTCCCAATTTCAAAAATTTTATTATTTCCGAAACCGCTTTGTGCTCGTTGTGTTGGTGATGGGCGAAAACTTTGTTTTCTATTCCGAAGTGTTTTAGAAGGGGGGCACTTGTGCGGGTGTCTTCCGCCAAAATCAAATCAGCTTCTTTTAAAATGCGAATAGCTCGAAAGGTCATATCTTCCAGATTTCCAATCGGCGTTGGTACAATATAAAGCATGACCAAAGGTAAGAAATTAAAAGTGTAAAGATTGGTAGAAGAGGGAAGGAGGGAACGGAATTTTAATTAATTATGTAAGCGGTCGAAGCTAATCTTCAATGCTTACATAATCATCACCATCGTAGGCTAATTCTTGTAATTCAAGCTCGGATTCCGGTTCAAAAATTTCTAGATCTTTTAACATAATACTATTATTTTAAATTTTATATAACAAATGTACCTTACTAATGTGAATTGGAAATTATGATTCCATAAATAAATTGTTAATTCACACTCGATTTATCAAAAATATTAAATTTTTATAATAAAACAAATATAATGATATGAGTTTGCTAATGGTTTGCCGATAATATTGTATTGTTCGTTAATTATGCCATTTTCAATTTCACTTCTTATCTTTGTGCATCTAAAATTGTTGTTCATATATGTTACAGATTAATTATATCCGGGAGAATAGGGATGCAGTAATCGAACGATTGGCTGTTAAGAATTTTAAAGATGCAACGTTGGTTGATCATTTGATTCAACTTGATGATTCACGTCGTAAAATTCAAAACGAATCAGATGCGCTTGCTGCAGAGGCGAACGCAGCGTCTAAGCAAATTGGAGATTTCATGCGCCAGGGGAATAAAGCGGAAGCTGACCGGGTGAAATCTGAATCGGCTGGATATAAAGATCAAGTGAAACAGCTTACCGAGAAACTTGCTGAAGTAGAACAGGAGTTGAATAGTAAAATTGTCCTTTTACCTAATCTACCGCACACCTCGGTACCAAAAGGACTCGTTCCAGAGGATAATGAAGTTGTTCTAGAGAATGGAACAGTGCCGAAACTTCAAGAAAATGCTTTATCACATTGGGATTTACTCATGAAATATGATATTGTCGATCTAGAACTTGGAGTGAAAGTTACGGGAGCTGGATTTCCGGTGTATAAAGGCAAGGGTGCACGGTTGCAACGAGCTTTGATAAATTTCTTTCTAGATCAAGCGGCCGATGAAGGGTATAATGAAGTACAGGTTCCAATCATGGTAAATGAAGCGTCCGCATTTGCGACGGGGCAATTGCCGGATAAGGATGGCCAAATGTATTATGTGGCGCAGGATGAATTGTATTTGATTCCTACTGCTGAAGTTCCAGTCACTAACTTATATCGTGATGTAATTGTCAAAGAAGAACAGTTCCCTATAAAGCATGCTGCCTACACACCTTGTTTTCGCCGCGAAGCGGGATCATATGGAGCACATGTGCGTGGTTTGAATAGACTTCATCAATTCGATAAAGTTGAAACCGTGCAGCTTGTTCATCCCGATAAATCGTATGAAGTGCTGGAGGAAATGAGCCTCTATATTCAGGGCTTATTACAGAAGTTAGAACTACCTTATCGAGTTTTACGCTTATGTGGTGGGGATATGGGCTTCACTTCCGCCTTAACCTTTGATATGGAGGTGTATAGCGCAGCACAGGAGCGTTGGTTAGAGGTGTCATCCGTGTCGAATTTTGAGACCTATCAGTCGAATCGATTAAAAGTAAGATTCAAAAATTCGAATGGAAAGATGCAGTTAGCTCACACGTTGAACGGTTCTGCGCTAGCATTACCGAGAATCGTAGCTTCGATATTAGAAAATAATCAAACCGATAAAGGTGTACGCATTCCTAACGTATTGGTTCCCTATACGGGATTTGAATGGATCGATTAGTATGAGGATATGATAGTTAATTAAAAAAGGTGAAAAATCAATTTTCACCTTTTTTAATTAACGCTCGTCTCGACGCGGTTCCATCCGAACCAAATACTGATCTGCATCGTCTTCGTCTAATATTTGTACTACCCAATTCTCCTCTCGGGCAATTTTTATAAGTTCTAGCTGGTCGATGTATAACCAATTAAAGGAATCCCCAAATTCGCCTTTATATTCGTATTGGAAGTTAATTTCGCCCAGATAATGATCCGGTTTGGTAATTCTATATTCCTCATATAAATACGATATGTCCGAGCTGTCGAACAAAAGTTGTCCTACTGGTGTGAGTAGTGTTTTTGCGTGAGCAAGTAATATCCGGAACCCTGCAATAGAACCGGCTAATCCGATGCCATTCATTAAAAAAAGGAGTGTATCATACTTTTTATTCGTGAGCTTGAAAAAGTCCGCACAAGTAACGTTTTTCACACCGCGTGCTTTCATGATACTACATGCTTTTTGGCTATGCTCAATGGCGTCTACTTCGAATCCCCTATTTTGTAGAAACAGTGCGTGACAGCCAACACCCGCACCCACATCGAGCACGTGTCCATCGCACAATGCGAGTGCTATATGCTCCATTTCTGGGAATTCCTCCGGTTCGCGAAAAAAAACCTCGATAGGCATCTCTTCAATATCGCCATAGCTACTATGAAGCAATAACGGCTCGTGGAGTCGTTGTGATCCGTGATAATCGTATAGCGCGTCCCCATATACATCCTTTGCCATTAATCGTTGATATTTAAAACTGACTTCGCGAGGTTGATTTCGTCCTTATTACCGGTGTGCTTGTTCGGCTCATCGGATAGTTTAATGACATCTGTCCATGGTCCACCCTCGGGTTGCGCCTCCACCATCTTTACCACTATATTCATCCGTTCTAGCCCCACGTCATTGGTGAAGTCCGTTCCAATTCCAAATGAGTGTCCGATTTTCCCTTCGCAGAAACGTACAATTGTTTCTACTTTGTCGTAATCAAGCCCGTCGGAGAAAATAATCGATTTGGACCGTGGATCGATACCTTGGCTTTTATAATGATCGATCGTTAACTGCGCAAATTCAATGGGGTCGCCACTATCGTGGCGAACACCGTCAAATAGCTTAGTAAGCTTTTTATCGAACTGTTTGAAAAACACTTCGGTGGTGTACGTGTCCGAGAGCGCAATACCTAAGTCACCACGGTACACCTCGGACCAGTGTTCCAGGCTTAACAAGTTGGCCATCTTATAGCCGTATTTCGCCGCATGGAACATAAACCACTCGTGCGCGTGGGTACCGATCGGAGTGGTATCATATTTCATTGCCAAATGGACATTTGAAGTACCGATAAATGTTTTAGTGGGATGTTGTTTTAATGTTTTGATGACCAGATCATGCACTTGATAGGAATGACGTCTGCGCGTGCCAAAATCTGCAATCGTGATGTTGAGTTTGTCGTATTTATCCATTTTTGACTCGGCGATCACACAAACTTCGTCGTTGGCAACCCGCTGCGCTCCGGTCATTTCGTAATATGTTTCGCAAATTAACGACATGATGGGGACCTCCCATAGAATCGTTCGATACCAATATCCCTGCACCTCAACGGTTAAATTGTGCCCTACCTGTTGGATATTTACTTCCGCGGGGTCGTATCGATAGCCTTGTAAGAAGTCAAAATAAATAGGATCGATGTACGGACACGTATCTTTAAAATATTTTTTTTCTCCTTGGGTCAACTTGAGCTGCGCCATGTCGGAAATCGCTTCTTTTAGCTTATTGTCGAATCCCTCAGGAAATTGATGTTCGCCACGATTGATAAATTGATATTTCGCCAGCGCTTTAGGAAATAGTTTACTTACTGCATATTGCATCGTAAATTTATAGAAATCGTTGTCTAAAATCGAAACTAATTGAGTCATCTGATCTGCTTTGATTGTCTTATAAAGATTGAAGATAGTAAATTGTGAAGGTATTTTACGAAGTTGCTGGCGTATTATTGTTGACTGGCTGGAAGCAGTGAACAAAAAATAGCAACCTTCGAGGGTTGCTATTTAAATGTAAATGTTTTTGTATACCGTTTATCGGCGTGCTCGCGATCCGCTCGATGATCGCGTGGTGCTAGCTTTTGCTCTTGAACTAGACGAACTGCGGCTTACACCGGAGGGGGAGTTACTACGCTGGCTTGCCTTCTGAACCCGAGGGGCAGAGCTACGAGACCGGCTTGGCGCGCTTCTTTGGGTCTTATTCACTTTGGGCGCCGCTTTTTGCACGCTTCCGCGACTAGCTCCCGAACGTTGTTTTGCCGCAGGCGCGCGTCTTTGTGTTTTATTTGCCCTAGGTGCAGCTTTTTGTACACTTCCCCGGTTAGAGTTTGAGCGTTGTTGAACCGAAGGTGTACTACGCTGCGTCCTATTGGAGGTTGCAGGTTGGCGACTTTTCCGTGACACGCTGCTTGTTGATCCTCTTGTTGTTGTCGCTTTCGCGCGCGGCGTATTCTTTTTGTTTACCGTTGTAGGTCTTGCATTTTGTCGCGCTGTTGCGGATCTTGATCTACTACTCGATTTGTTTGCTGCTGATCCGCTGTTTGCCGTGGCATCACGACTAACGCGCGAGCTGTTACGGCTATTTCTGGCAGCTGCGCTGGAAGATCTACCGTTTGTCGTACTCCTAACTCTAGATCCTTTTGCGTTGCTATTTCCGCGCGGTTTATAGATCGATACCGAGCGGTTGTCAGCTCTGGAACGACCCGGTCGATCTGAACTGCGTAGACTTCGGACAGTGACATCTCTACCAAGATGGCGTGATACGTCACGTCTGGACGGGCCTCCGTAGTACCGGTTGTTATTTACAACATACGTGTTGTTTATAATCGTCGTTCTATTGTATACGTTTCTATGTCCGCGGTCCCAGTAACGGTTATGGTAACGATCATAAATTCGACGTGATGGTAGGAATATCCAAAGGTTTAAAGGCAGGCCAACGGAAACTGTCACATTTGGCTGCGAGGGTGCCCATCCGTAATATCCGCCGCCAGAGCGCCAATCAACCCAAGCCGGGCCCCATTCATAGCCCGGGATCCATCCCCAACCGTGATGTGGAGTGCGAACCCAGCGTCCATAGTGAAATGGTGCCCATCCCCAATCGTAATTGGATACCCAAGTGTTGCCGTATTCGGTCATCGCCCAATATCCATTTGATCCATAGGGTTGAAAATTATCGTCGACATTCGGATACCACATGTCGCCATAATTTGCGTCCGTTTCCCAGTATCCATAAGGAGAAAGTTCATTATAGAAAAGATCTAATGAAACTGAAACGTTTCCTTGTGCGGTTACTTCTTTATGTGTGAATATACTTAAAATAGTCGCGACAAAGGCGAGCATGAGTATGGGAGTGTTCTTTCGTTTCATAGCAGTAGTTTTTAGTGAAAATTTATACTGTTTGTTAGGTATGACACCTGAATTTAATCGAAGGTTTAATTTGAGGCATAACTCAAGGGCAGAGTTTTTTGATATCGTTTGTCATTATTCGGAAAATGATCTACCTAAGGGAAAATAAAAGTTTGTACATTTGCGTGATATTATCTTTTGTACAGAAACGCTACACAAAGTATTAATTTCATACTTGAATGGGTCGTAAAATAGAAAATCTACTTATCGAATTTGCTCGGATTCATCGATTTATGATGAGTTTTTTGCGAGAAGCGGTGTCGCCACCGTATGAATTTAAAGAAATTATTCGTCAATGTTATGAGATCGGATGGAAGTCATTTCCCCTTATTAGCTTGACTGGTTTTATCGTCGGATTCGTGTTTACAAAACAATCCCGTCCCTCGCTCGAGGAATTCGGGGCAACTTCGTGGTTGCCAGCGTTGATCTCTATTGCTATTGTTCGGGCGTTAGCGCCCCTAGTTACGGCGCTCATTGCCTCCGGTAAGGTGGGATCACAAATAGGTGCGGAGCTCAGTTCGATGAATGTTACCGAGCAGATTGACGCAATGGAAGTCTCGGGGACTAACCCGACGAAGTTTCTCATCTCTACGCGTATAATTGCTACTACAATTTCGATCCCAATCCTGTGTTTTTATGTAGCAGGAATTGGACTGTTGGGGGGGTATTTGAGTATCACCTCGAAAGATGATCTAAGTTTTCTTGCTTTTTTTACACAGGTATTCGAGTCAATAAATATAAAGGATATTTATGCTATGGTGATTCGTGCTGTCGTCTTTGGATTCACGATTGGTTTCGCCAGTACTTATGTGGGTTATTATTCCTCAAAGGGAACAGAAGGTGTTGGAAAGGCTGCCAACAGTGCAGTAGTTTCCTCGATGTTTTTGGTCTTTATCGAAGAACTCCTTATTGTTCAACTTTTATCGTTAATAAATTAGTATGGAGAAAAGTAACGTAAATATAGATCGTACCGATGTTGTTATCAATGTTGATGCGGTCAGCAAATCATTCGGTGATCTGCACGTGCTTCGCGACGTTGATTTAAAGCTTTATAATGGCGAAAACTTGGTTGTTTTGGGTCGTTCGGGAACTGGTAAATCGGTGCTGATTAAGTTGATATCAGGACTCCTTACACCAGATGATGGGAATATTAATGTGCTTGGGGAGATCGTCAATATGCTAGATGAACGTGGATTGCGTCAGTTGCGGCAACGGATTGGGTTTTCTTTTCAAAATAGTGCGCTTTACGACAGTATGACGGTGCGCGAAAACTTGGAGTTTCCACTGGTTAGAAATAAGCGAAATTTAACGAGAAAGGAAATCAATAGTGAAGTGGAGGAAGTGTTAGATGGTGTGGGCCTGCTTCAAACACTAAACCAAATGCCTTCCGAGTTGTCTGGCGGACAGCGTAAACGTATCGGTATAGCGCGAACTTTAATTTTGCGTCCTGATATTATGTTATACGATGAGCCTACTGCGGGTCTAGATCCGATCACGTGTTTAGATGTTAATACGTTGATTAATGAGGTTCAAGAACGGTATCACACGTCGTCTATAATAATCACCCACGATCTATCCTGTGCGAAGATGGTTGGTGATCGAATGGTCATGTTGCTCGATGGTAAGTTTGAACGGCAGGGGACATTTAAAGAGATTTTTGACACCGACGATGAGCGGGTCAAACCATTTTATGATTATAATTTTATTGTTTAAGAATATATGAGTTCAAACGAAAGGAAGCGCACGCTTACGGTTGGTTTATTTGTGTTAGTCGGTTTGATTATCCTAGTAGCCGGTATTCTTGTTTTGGGTACCCAACAGAATAGATTCAGTAAAACTTTAACGGTTACAACATACTTTCAAGACGTGAAAGGATTAAAGGTCGGGAATAATGTTTGGTTTTCCGGGGTAAAGGTTGGTATCGTTAAAGAAATTACTTTCCAAAGTATCGACGATGTTAAAATCGTCATGCAGATCGAGCAGAAGAACAGTGAATTTATACGGGAGGATGTCGTCAGTAAATTGGGCTCGGATGGCCTTATTGGTAACGCCATTGTCAGCCTCGTTGGGGGTACAGACCACGCCGCGCCGATAAAGGATGGCGATGTGATTAAATCGGTTAGCGGAACCGATACAGACGCCATGTTTGCCACTTTGCAAACTAACAATGAAAACCTTGTAGAAATTACAAAGAATTTTGCCTTGCTTTCCCAAAATATGGTGGAAGGGAAAGGGGTTGTAGGTTCGTTGATGACAGATTCTACATTAACGATATCACTGAAAAGTTCAGTAAACTCGCTAAATAAAGTGATGTCAGATGCAAATAAGGCATCATCCAACTTAGCGGTTTTGATGGAAAAGTTAAACAGTAATCAAGGACTTATTCATGATCTTTCCACCGATACTACCGTTTTTGCAAGCTTACGTGAATCTGCAGCACAGCTTCAGGGAGTCACACAAACGGCGTCGGCATTAATGACCAATTTAGAGGCCACATCTTCGCGCTTAAACGATAAAAATAATGCTATTGGTGTGTTAACGAATGATCCGGAGGCAGCTGACGAGATAAGACAGATTTTGAAAAATTTGAACAGTAGCACCGTTAAGCTTGATGATAACATGAAAGCCCTACAAAGTAATTTTTTATTTAGAGGCTATTTCAGAAAACAGGCAAAAGAGCAAGCAGAAGCAGCAAGCGATTCCACCGCGCAATAAGGTAGTACATCATTAATTGAGCTAGATAAATACATTTATAAGTATGCGTATTACAGAAAAGGATGTTATCTACGAAGATAATCACTACATCGCTATTAATAAACGTGCGGGGGATATCGTGCAAGTAGATATTACTGGAGATAAATCCTTGGAGGAACTCGTGAAAGAGTTTCTTGCGGCGAAATACGCTAAACCTAATGGCGCTTTTTTGGGCGTTATACACCGTTTAGATCGGCCCGTGAGCGGCATGATAATTTTTGCAAAGACGAGTAAGGGCCTTGATCGCATGAATCGGTTATTTCACGATCGTAAAGTTTCAAAGACCTATTTAGCTCTCGTGCGAAATAGGCCGGAGGAAATGTCCGGAACGCTGAAAAACTGGCTGCTACGTGACCGCAAAAAGATGGTTACAAAAGCATATGACAGGGAAATAAAAGGTGGTAGTTTCGCGCAGCTTGATTACCAAGTAATAGGCGAACTCGACGGGTTTTATCTGCTCCGAGTGAATCCGCTTACCGGACGGACGCACCAAATTCGCTGCCAGCTTGCATACATGGGATGTCCCATCGTCGGTGATAACAAATATGGGTATCCGCGGGGTAGTCTGCGGCGATCGATTTGTCTGCATTCTCGTTCTCTTTCCTTTATCCACCCGATTAAAGAAGAACAGACGATGCTTATTGCAGACCTTCCGCAAGATGGCTTTTGGGAAAAGTTTAATGCGCTGCTCTAATTAAAATCTTCACTTTTTAATGTCCAGGCGTGAGTAATCCGCGCGTGATTCAAACAGTTTCATAAAAAAAAATTGTACTTTTGAACTATGAGTTCCAAACAGATTAAAATAGTGGCCATTCTGCTATCTATGTCTATCATTTTGTTGGTTTCGACAAACGCATCCGCACAGTGTGCAATGTGTTCACTGAACGCAGAGAATAGTACCATGAATGGAAATACGCAAGGAAACGGGCTTAATGATGGTATTTTGTTTCTTTTAGCGATTCCATATTTGATTGCTGTGGGAATCGGTATACTTTGGTATACAAAATACCGTAAAAGCAATTCGAATAAGATTTCACCGTTTGAAAAGTAATTTGAGAGATGACTGTATCTAAATTTTCTGCGATGTTGCATTCCAAATGCCCAAGGTGCCGTGAAGGTAATATGTTTGAGGGACCGGTATATGGCTTTAAGAAACAAAAGATGAATGTGCATTGTCCGCATTGTTCATTGCGTTTCGAAATCGAGCCAGGCTATTTTTATGCGGCTATGTACATCAGTTACGCCTTCTCAGTCGCTCAAGTGGTGACCGTGGGTTTGATCACGGCCTTTCTAACGGGAAGTGAATCTCCTTGGCTTTATATTGCAGTGCTCTTTACAGTTATTTTGGCGTTTGCTCCTTTTAATTTGCGGTACTCAAGGCTCGTGTTGCTTCATTATATGACTCCTAAAATAACTTTTAACCCAAACTTGGCAAAATCAAAGTAAACGTAATGTTACTGGCGGTTACTTTATTGGAAAGGCAGGTACTCCATTTTACTCTCGAAAATAAAGGCTTTTCCGTGATGGTGCCTACCAATATAGTCTTGAACCGCTTGGGTGATGTCTTGTTGGACCTTGGTGATTTTGAGTTCGTCCTCGCCCATTACCTGTATACAATACGTCGTTCCTTCGTGGGGGTTGTCAAGCATTTTTAAAAAATGAGCGTCGTGCGGTGTTGCATAGAGGAGTTGTCTTACCCAGACAAGCATTTCATCGTGGCTATCGTCGTCTACAATTATTGAGATGTTATATAAAATCATGCCCAAAATTACGAAATTTTAGAATGATTAGAACCACAACTTATATTTGGTTTTTCCTGTAAAAATAAGGTTGCAACTATGGTTTATTCTTAAAAAATGACAATATTTGAACTACAATCAGATTCAAGGTATGATTAAACATTTTCATTGGGCGTTCATAATTTTAATATGCTGTATATTAGCTTCTTGTCAATCTAAACAGGAAGTTAACGATCTTATCCCTATTGAAGATTTTTTTAGCAAACCCGAAAGAAGTAATTTCCGTATTTCACCAGATGGGTCGAAGATTGCTTATCTAGGCATTGACGCCCATTGTAGAAATATTTTTGTGCTCGACCTTAAAGATGATCAACAGTCAAAGCAGTTGACCTACCAGTCGGATATGAATGTGCAATACTTTTATTGGGTATCCGATTCCACCATTGTTTTCTCCAACAGACACTCGCCCAATGACAGTCTTCGTATTCATGCTATATCGGTTAAAAGTGAGAAATCAATTCCGCTCCTGCCGACGATGAAAGGCCGACTGCGGTGGGTAAAGCCCCAACGTTCGTTTGACGATTATTTGTTGGCAGCAATGAACGACCGTGATTCCAGCGTGTTCGATCTATACAAAATAGCATTGGACGGCTCTGGCAGAGAGTTGATTAGTAGAAATCCCGGGAATATTGCCAATTGGTATTCTTCCGCCGATGGGAAGGTTCGTCTTGCAATTACGAGCGATAGTGTGCAAGAAAACCTTTTGTACCGAGGGCAGGAGAATCAACCATTCAAAACGGTAGCTACTACGGATTATTTAACTTTGATCCGTCCGTTAGGTTTCGTAAAGAATTCCTTAACGAACGTTGTGGCACTCTCCAATCAAAATCGCGATAAATTCGCTTTAGTGGAGTTTAATATAGCGACGGGGAATGAGGATTCGCTGCTTTATGTAAATAGTGAAGTTGATCTTGACCCAGACGGATATTCAGATCGAACGCAACAACCTCTATTTGCGCAATATACCAAGGATAAGACACATAAACACTTTTTTAATAAAGATGTTGAACGCGATTTTCTAGCGCTTTCTAAAAGCTTCCAGGGGCAGACAATTGATATCATCGATTCCGATACAAGTTTAAATCATTGGCTGGTCAATGTGTATACGGATGTCCATGCCGGGGGGATCTATTATTATGATGTCGAAAGGGACAGTGCGAAGCTTCTTGTTGAAGCAAACCCTATGTTAGCCAGTTCAAGACTATCTTCGAAAGAATCGATCGCTTTTCAAAGCCGGGACGGATTGACATTAAATGGCTATTTGACTTATCCCGCTGGAAAGGTGAAAAAGAACTTACCGGTGGTTGTTTTGGTACATGACGGACCCTACCGGCGAGAACGAAGTGACTTTGATGCTGAAGTGCAATTTTTAGCTAACCGTGGTTACTTAGTCTTTCAGCTTAACTACCGCGGTTCCTCGGGGTACGGGAAGCAGTTTTGGACAGCCGGGTTTAAGGAATGGGGTGGCAAGATTCAGGCGGATATCATTGACGGAGTGACTTGGTTAATTCACCAGGGAGTGGTCGATAAAGACCGGGTTGCAATTATGGGCAGTGGTTTCGGAGGGTATTCGGCTTTACATGCTGCTACTTATAACTCATCATTTTATAAATGTGCCATCTCGATGTCAGGATATACAAATTTGTTTACTTATTTTAAAGGAATCCCGCCACATCTTAAGAAATATGTGTCGTTATTTTATAATATAATTGGTGATCCGGATAAAGAGTATGAGATGTTTAAGGCAATGTCACCTGTTTTCCACGCCGATAAAGTTAAAATTCCTATTTTATTTGCCCAAGGAGGGGAGGATCAGTTTAGTTCGTTGACGGATGCCAATCAATTCGTGCAGAAAGTCATGAAGAACAATGTCCCGATTAAATATATTTATAAAGAAGAAGAGGGGCGTCAATTTAGGAGTGACGAGAATGTGATCAACTATTACCAAGAGGTCGAATTGTTCTTAAAGAAGTATCTTTAAACATTCATGGCAGATAATCAACTGAAATATCGCAAAAACTTTGGATTGCTTATCGCTTTTGTGGTACTGGTGACGATCCTGTTTATCGTAGCGATGCTTGCTGCACGTTCGATGATCATAAACCTCATCGAGACAGAATTCAACATTAAAAAGATTGAGGTTTTTGATAAGTCTGTTCAACCATTTAATGAGTTTTTTAACGGTAAGATACCGGAGATTTCCTATTATCAAGGCTATCTTGATTCGGTAAAGGCTGCCGAATATGTTGAGGGAGTGGTGCGAAAGTATCCATTTGTGAAGGAGGTCTATTTTTACGATATAAACATCACCAACTCGGATTCAATCGAAGCGGGGATTCGGTATAACCAGCTCCTTATTTTCCCCAAGAACGTAATTTCTTTTCATCTAAATAAAGACAATAAATTTATTGTTCAGCGTAATCAAAGCGAAGAAGCGCGTGTATTCGTGGACGATTTTAACAGCATGGTGTTGAAATTCGTTGGATTTTTAGAACGTGTCACCGACTCCACTAGGATGTCTGACGACGATATCTACAAGGTCTTTTATACCCTGAATGCCGGGAAGGTCACCTATATGAATATCCCACGGCTAGCCGATCTTATGACATATAAGAAGATGATGTCCTCATCGGATGTTCCAATTGCCGAATATGATCAAGACATGTTCATGTTTTTCTTGGATCCCAGTAAACTGCAGATTCAAAATGTGGTGCCCAATCTCTACGAAAAAATTGAAATATTACCCGTGGTATCTGGAAATATAACGGACCAAAATTATTTTTTCCACACTGAACTTGCATTACCGGGATCATTATCGGACTATAAGTTGCAATATACGAGCTCTGAGAAATTTATTAATACCGAGATCAACAGACGGTTTTTCCCCGTAAGCTTAGGAATTTCGTTGATTTATTTGATCTTAATTCTCATCGCCTATTTGATATACCGGAATGTTACTATCAACGGAAGGCTTTTTCAATTGCAATACGATTTTATTAATAATTTAACGCACGAGTTTAAAACACCGGTGAGCGTAATTAAAATTGCCGGAAACAATATTCAGCACTCGGATAACCTTTCTCGTGGGGAACAACAAATGTATGGCAAGATTCTTGACCAAGAAGCAGACAAGTTGAACAGTTTGATGAACAAACTGCTGTCGTTTGCACAAATCGAAAATAAGTCTATAAAACCGTTAAAAGAGGAGATTGATGTGGAAGAGTTTTGCGCACCTATATTTGAGGCGGTAAAATTGAAATACCCTGATTTAAACTTTTCGTACCAAATCGGAGTCCAAAACAATATGGTGGTCGATCCCACATTGCTGTTAAGTGTATTTCAAAATATGATCGATAACGCGTACAAATACTCGGAGCCACAGCACAAATATCTAAATATAGACGTACAACAAAACAAGAAGAATTTTGTTATTAAATTTAAAGATCAAGGCATTGGCATTAATAAGAAAGAATTTAATAGTATTTTTAAAAAGTTTTATAGGGTTAAGAATCAATTTAATCAACAGGGGAGTATAGGGCTGGGTTTAGCCTTCTGCAAAGAGATTGTTGATTTTATGGGAGGAGATATAAAAGTAGAGAGTGTCCTAAATGAAGGAACAACATTTACATTGTTGCTCCCTATTGGTCCAAAAAAGAATTAGATTTTATTATGAATAAAGATATCACTATTGCGGTCGTTGAGGACGATGAAAATTTACGTTTTCTTGTAACACATCGTTTACTAACCGAAGGATATAAGGTTATCCAAGCTGCGAACGGCACAGAAGCCGAATCGATGATTTTGGAACAAAAGCCTGCAGTCGTTCTTTTGGATTGGATGTTACCAGGCAAAGAGGGGATCGAGGTATGCGAAACGGTTCGTAAAGCGGGTTTCGAAAACATCATTATTATGATGACTGCAAAATCACAGGACGTGGATAAGATTGACGCTTATAGTTATGGTGTTACCGATTATATCACAAAACCATTCAATATGGATGTGTTGGTTGCTATGATTGAGAACAAAGTCCGCTACTTTTTACCAAAGAGTAACGATGTATATACGTTTGGTCAAACAGAACATCACCCGAATATACACTCGCTAATTCGCGACGGCCGTAAGATTGAACTCACAATTCTGGAAAATAGAATCTTATTATATTTCTTACAAAATGTAGGAAAGGAGATTACCCGTGAAGAACTTATGGAGGTCGTTTGGGGCTATAGTTCGAATGTCAATACACGTACGCTTGATATGCATGTTGTGCGGTTGCGTAAGAAAATTGAAACAAATCCAGACAAACCGCACTATTTACAGACCGTTCGTGGCCTAGGGTATAAATTTATCGACTCCGATATAAAGGAAACGAACTAGAAATTTGCATTTGTGGAAGTTGATAGCTATCTTAGCAATCAACGTGCAAGACCATGTTGTCCAAAAGAGGGGCAGTGTGGTCTTGTCTTTTTTTTGAATTTTTTGTAAGAATAAAATAAGTAAATAATATGGCAGAAGTAACCTATTACACACAAGAAGGTCTAGAAAAACTGAAGCAAGAGCTGCAGATGTTGAAGACAGAAGGTAGGGCGAATATCGCTAAGGCGATCGCTGAGGCAAGAGACAAAGGTGATTTGTCGGAAAATGCAGAATATGACGCGGCGAAAGAAGCACAAGGTCTACATGAGGCAAAGATTTCTAAGTTAGAGGGCGTGCTCGCAAGCGCGCGGTTAATTGATGAATCGTTGTTAGATTCCTCTAAAGTTCTCGCTCTATCCTATGTTAAGATAAAGAACAAGAAAAATAATGCCGTGATGACCTATCAGCTCGTCTCTGAAACGGAGGCCGATTTGAAATCGGGAAAAATATCGGTTAAATCACCTATCGCTCAAGGGTTATTAGGTAAATCGGTAGGCGATGTTGCTCAAATTGAAGCGCCGGCAGGCATGATAGAATTTGAGATCGTTGAGATTACACGTTAAAGCGTAGTCAGGTTATGTGCGGTGTTGCCATAACCGCACAAAGCTACTCGAATACTTTAAGCGGTTGCAATAATTATTTTGCAGCCGCTTTCTTTTTTACATCAAAACTAGGTTATCCCTATGTACTATATGCGATCTAAGGGATAATTTTTGTATTATTGCATTGTCAGAAGTTGAGATTACTTGCTGCTAAACGGCGTCGGCAATCAGGCGATATGCGCTGCTTTATTTTGCGCGTATAAATATTACAACTTTGCATGATAGTCAACACTTCCGACGGTTATTATATGTGGTTCTAAATATTAAATAGAGATATGTCAACAATTTTTTCAAAAATAGTGTCTAATGAAATTCCAGCACATAAAGTTGCGGAGAGTATCGATTATTTAGCATTTTTAGATGTTAATCCATTGGCAAAAGGTCACGTTTTGGTGATCCCTAAAAAGGAAACGGATTATATTTTTGACATTAATGATGACGAATATATGGGCATGTGGGTGTTTGCGAAGATTGTCGCCCAAGGTATAAAAAAGGTATTTCCTTGCCCTAAAGTCGGTGTGGCAGTAGTTGGTTTGGAGGTAGCACACGCACATATTCATTTGATTCCTATCAATAAAGTAGACGATATGAATTTTGCGAGAGAGAAACTCCTGTTGGCTGCTGATGAACTGGATTCAATCGCAGAGAAGATTCGGCTCGCGATTTCGGAGGTTACGAATACAACGGACGACTAGTATTCGTATTCGAACTGCAATACCACTCGTAATAGATGCCTAAAATCGGGGAGAAGTTACGCTGTAGCTATAAAAGAGAGAACTTCGACGTGGTTTTTGTAAATTATACGATAAGTTGGTTATTTTTGGGTAGTGAAACTCGTAGAGCGTAATTGATTAACAAAAAAGTATGCAAGATTTTTGGCTGTCGATTCAGCAATTAATGGATCCCGAGTATCTGTTAAGTAGTGGAGGTTTTTATATCGTTGTATTAATAGTCTTCGCGGAAACCGGACTGTTTTTTGGATTTTTCCTACCTGGTGACTATCTTTTGTTTCTAGCGGGTTTATTCTGTGCGCTGGGTAAAATAGATGTAGACATCGTTACCATGTATTTTGGCATCCTTAGCGCCGGGATACTAGGAAATTTTGCCGGTTACTGGTTTGGGTATCGAACGGGGCCAGTACTATTTAAGCGAAAGGATTCGCTTCTATTTAAGCGGAAATATGTGATAATGGCCGAAGAGTTTTATCAAAAATATGGCGGAACAGCACTTGTTATTGGTCGGTTTGTTCCTATTATTCGTACATTTGCACCAATATTTGCGGGCGTTGTGAAATTAAATTTCAAAAAGTTCGTCATCTATAATATCCTGGGAGCAATCCTTTGGGTTAGTTTACTGACCCTTTCTGGTTATTTTCTAGGTATGGAGTTTCCAATGATTATAAACTATGTAGAGTATATCATTGTTATACTCATCGCAGTAGCATTTTTACCAATCGCCATTGCGCTTTTAAAGCGATGGTTGAAAAATAGAAAGAAAGCAAAACAAACAAACAGTAATATTAATTAATGAGTAAACAACATCCTTGGCATCAGATAGCTCCTGGTAGCGATGTGCCAAATTCGGTTAATGCGATTATCGAAATCACGAATGGTTCTAAAGGAAAATATGAACTAGATAAAGAAACAGGGCTTTTGTTACTAGACCGCGTCTTGAGCTCGTCTGTCGTTTATCCGGCAAATTATGGTTTTATACCACAAACTTATTGTGATGACAAAGACCCTCTCGATATTTTAGTTATTTGTTCGGTGGATATTCTTCCGTTGACATTAGTTGAAACCAAAGTAATTGGAGTCATGAATATGATTGATGGCGGTGAACAGGATGATAAAATTATTGCTGTAGCCCTGAATGACCCAATTTATAATTATATTAACGATATTGAGCAGCTAGCTCCTCATGTGATGAAGGAAATTGTTCAATTTTTCGAAAGTTATAAAGCGCTCGAGAAAAAACACGTCATAGTAGACGGTATTCACGGGCCTGCTCGTGCCAAAGAGATACTTTTGGAAAGTATCGACTTGTACGATAAGGAAATCAGAAATAATTAAGCTATACGATGGCTCTAGATGTTTTTTGGACTATTTTTTTGGTTTTGGCTAATGGTTTTTTTGTCGCTGCCGAATTTGCGATAGTAAAAGTTCGTGCTTCGCAAATTGAGCTTTATGCAAAATCGGGAGACAAAGTCGCAAAAATAGCAAAGAATATAACAGAGCATCTTGATGGGTATTTGGCTGCAACACAGCTAGGAATTACACTAGCTTCTCTTGCCTTAGGTTGGGTAGGAGAAGCGGTAATGACCCAAATTGTTCATCAATTTTTTGGTTTATTCAACCTAGAATTAACTGGTACTATAGCAACAAATCTTGGCCACGTACTAGCGTTCAGCATCATCACCTTCTTGCATATCGTTTTTGGCGAACTCGCGCCAAAATCTATCGCAATTCAACGGCCGGTTGCAACCACGATGCGTCTTGCAACAGCACTTCAATTTTTTTACTACATCTTTAAACCGATTATCTGGCTGTTAAACGGCTTCGCTAATTTACTATTGAAGCTACTCGGTTTTGATGTAGCTGGCGGTGAATCAAATCATTCTTCCGAGGAGTTACAGTATTTGCTGGAAAAAGGGAAAGAGAGTGGTGCGCTTAATAATGCGGAGCATGAGTTGATCAAAAATGTCTTCGATTTTAACGAACGTATTGTTAAAAACATCATGGTTCCGCGTACACGAATCGTATCGATTGATATGACTGACTCGGCGGCTAAATTTATTAATACAGTTACCGAGGAAGGGTATTCACGTATTCCCATTTATGACGACAATATCGATCAAATTGTCGGAATCGTACATACCAAAGATATTCTTCCCATTATGGTTAAGGGTAGAGAGGTCGTGTTAAAGGAAATAATGCGGAAACCATATTTTATACCGGAGTCAAAGAAAATAAATGATTTGATGACTGAATTCCAACAAAAGCGCATTCAAATTGCAATTGTGTTGGATGAGTTTGGGGGTACGGCAGGGATGGTGACTTTGGAAGATATTGTGGAAGAGCTTGTCGGAGAGATTCAAGATGAGTATGATGAAGAAACGCCCGTGGTTGAACGTATATCGGAAGTGGAGTATATGGTGGATGCAGGTGCCAGTGTTCATGATGTTAACGGTTATTTGCCGTTAGAGCTTCCTGAAAGCTCAGATTACGACACCGTAGCGGGACTGGTTAGCCATTATTACGAAAAGATTCCTGATGTTGGTGAAGTTCGCAAGATGGGAGGATATGTTTTTACCATTATCAAAAAGACTCAGCAAAATATTGAGTTTGTGAAATTGGAACTGGTAGAGACCGCATTTGATGAACAAGACGAAGACTAGCTTATGCACCTATTTTTTACACCTACAGTTGAAGCCCATCACAGTCAGTTTATACTTAATGAAGAAGAGAGTAAGCATGCTATTCGTGTATTGCGCTTAACGACCGGAGACACCCTCTGTCTTGTGGATGGTAGGGGGGGCTGGTATACAGCAGAAATTTTAGACCCCCATCCCAAGAGGACGACCTTGCATATTTCAAGTGTGCAGCAAAATTATCAGAAGTCTCCGTATTTTTTACATATCGCAGTGGCCCCCACCAAGAGTATAGATCGTCTGGAGTGGTTTATAGAAAAAGCCTGTGAAATTGGGATTCAGGAAATTACACCGATAATTTGTGAGCACTCCGAGCGTAAAGAGGTCAAAGTTGATCGGATGATCAAAGTAGCTGTGGCTGCTATGAAACAGTCTTTAAAAGCTTACATACCGCAGATCAATCCGCCAGTTTCTTTTAGTCAGTTTTTAAAAATTGAACGGCCGTTGGATATTACCCCTTACATCGCACATTGTATAGAGGAAGAAAAGTTCTATTTGAACGATAGCGCAAAACCAGGGGGTAAATATTTGATCATGATTGGTCCTGAAGGAGACTTTTCCAAACGCGAAATACAGCAATGTGTTGAGGCGGGGTACACGCCAATAACTTTGGGGAATAGCCGTCTTCGTACCGAGACAGCGGCCATAACCAGCTGTCTGGAGATTTCGTTGATAAATCGTTAAAATCCGCTTTTATTCGACTATTTTAGCAACACGGCGTCAACTATCTGGATTTCGGCGTTGCCCTTCAATGGTTCGGGGTTGAATACCATTTTACCTTTGACTTTGATTGGCTCCTCGGTAAACTTTATAGCATCATTTTTCATAAAGATCTCCACCATCGGAGGGATACCGTTGGATCCACAGAACATACACTGCATAACAGGTAGTACCGATAACATAAACGTCGTGTGTGTGCGTCCACTGTTCAACGGAACTAAATACCCCGGCAACTCTACTACTTTGTTTTCTAAAGCTTTTAGAACAGCGGGATAGCTTGGCGTATATACTTTTTTATTCCCCTCGTTTGTTACTTTATACATCATCTTATCGATAGCATCCCATGTGCTGTTCATCATTGGGGTGTGATCAGGAACATTCATTTCTGGGAACTGCGTTACCTGAGCTTGGAGGTAACCCAATGAAATGAAGCTTATAAATAAAAGAGCTATATATTTTTTCATCTTGTAATTGTGCATTTTTTTTAATAAAGTGTTATTTATCGCCCAGTATTGTCGAAATAGACGTTTTGTAGGCTTTAATCGCCGGGATTAAGGCTGCTAGCATTCCGATTAGACAAGCTACCAAAATTAACAATAATTCCGCATTATTAATCATGAGAACGTCAACGATATCGATACTCTCACTTGTTTGCTGGTTAATGAAAAACAATGCGATATGCCCTAAAACCAACCCTAAAATACTACCAATTAAAGTAATAACTAACCCTTCGACTAATACAAGGGAGAATAGTTTAGTTTTGGAAGCGCCGATTGATCGCATGACCGCTAAATCATATTTACGTTCTTTAAGCGCGTTGTATAAGCTAATAAATACGCTTAGTCCAGCAATGACCATAATCACGTAGGCTAATATTGCTAGGGAATCAAGACCTACACCTAAAAGCGAGAAAAGCCTGCTACTTTCGATCGCCGGAGAGGCGGCTTGCATTTCTGTTGATTGATTAACCAATCGGGGTATGATTCCTATTGCAGCGGGCGAGGCATATTTTATCAGCAAAGCCGTTACTTCTTCCCCGCGATCTTCTATCATGTCGGCGCCAATGCTTTTTACCATTAGCGAAGGCTTTTCGCTTACAAATACTTCTTGTTCTTGCGTACGGGGCGCTATTTCATTTTCGTCTTTCTGCTCTTCATGAGCATGGTCATGCTCATTTTCATGTGCGTGTTCATTTTCATGTGCGTGTTCAGTTTCGTGATCATGTGCGTGGTTGTGATCAAGATCCTCCTTATTTTTATGCGCGATTCCGTGCACATCCCAAACACTTTCTAAATCACAAAGGATAAGATTGTCAACAATTGATTCCGATGCTTCTAGTATACCGACGATGTGGAAAGGATGTTCGTCATGGACATGACCTTCTGCGGATAATCCGTGCGCCGTATGAAATGTATCACCGATCTTCAATCCTTGTTTGCGCGCAACAGCACTACCAATCACGGCTTCAAACGGTTTGGCCCATACCCCTCCCTTCTCAAAGGTGAGCTCGTAGAGGTCTAAATAGCTAGGCTCCGTACCAATCAGTCGGTGACCTTTATAGTTGTCGCCTAAGGAGATTGGAACGGCAAGTTCAACAAAGGGGTTTTCGCCGAGCATACGCGCATCGCTTAAAGCAATGTTTCCCGTAGGGTTGTCGATATGGTAGAGTGAGCTTAGAATTAGTTGTAGCGGACTTCCTTTAGCACCGACAACCAAATCAATATTCTTACTGTTATTTGAAAGTTGTTTTTCAAAGCTATCTCCAGTGATATAAATTACACAAAGGATCGCTACTCCTAAAGCAGTAAGAAGTATGCTTAAGAACGTAGAGCCTATTTGTTGACTGATATTTTTCCAAACGAGTTGTATCGTGTTCATAGTTAATTACAGTTGATAGGTGTTTTCGAAATGATCCTTGATACGTTTATCGTGAGTTGCGATGAGCAGTGTAGAACCGTAATTATTTGCTAAATCGAAGAGCAATTGCATGACTAGTTCTGTGTTTTTATCGTCGAGTGCTGCTGTCGGCTCATCAGCGAGCAATAGACTGGGACGATTAATAATGGCGCGTGCGATTGCAACACGTTGTTTTTGGCCGCGGCTGAGTTGATTAGGTAAAGATCCCGCTTTGTCACTTATCTGCAACTCTGCTAACAGGTTATAAATGGATATTTCATCAACCGAATTATTAGATAAACTTTGCGCCAGTTTAATATTCTCTTGAACTGTTAAGTTACGTAGTAAATGTGCTTCTTGAAAAATGAAACCCATGTTATTAGCGCGGTAGGCATCGAGCTTGCCACCACGCAATGCACTTAAATTTTGCTCCATCAACTTAACCGTTCCGGAAGTAGGAATTAACAGTCCACTAAGTAAATGTAATAATGTCGTTTTTCCGCTGCCAGATTCTCCAAGAAGTAGAGCATGTTGCCCTTGGATCATCCTGATATCTGGAAACTTGAGTAGAAGGCCCCGTGGGTAGTGGTAACTTAGTTCTGAAGACGAGAGTATGTTATCTGTCATGGTGTGTTTTTTTCTCTTGCAAAGTACCAACAATAATACAAAAGACCGAATATTCAATGCGAACGATTGGTCGATTAACGAAAAAAATACAATTTGATGTTTAGTTTTATTTTAGAAAGGTAATCCATATATGTGTTGTTTGTTGTTTATTATCAATGAGTTAATCGAGCGCTTAACATTTAGATAACAATAATGTGTTTTTATGATAATGTAATTTTAACATTCAAGTAATATCATACACGAATCTTTGTAGCTGTAAAAACTAAGATTTAATACACATGAAAAAGATTCTATTTTCCGTATTTACTATCGCCGCGTTAGGCTTTGTAACAAGTTGTTCTGATGATGACGATCCAATAGTAGGACCAGATGTACCTCAGGGGGAGGATATTGTTAAAACTGGTATCATTGAAGAAAACGAGACATGGACTGCAAACAACATTTACATCCTTGACGGCCGTGTTGTTGTAGACGAAGGTGTTACTCTAACTATTGAGCCAGGAACTATTATCAAAGCAGAAGATGGACAAGCTTCCAATGCGTCAGCTTTGATTGTTGATCGTGGTGCTAAATTAATGGCCAACGGTACTGCCGAGAAGCCTATTATCTTTACTTCTGTTAATGACGAAATTCAAGTAGGGGAAACAGAAAGCGTAGGTTTAGAGGTTGCTGACGCTGGTCAATGGGGAGGTGTAATCGTTCTAGGAAATGCGCCTATTTCTGTTGCCGCAGCGGGCGGTGTTGGTTATATTGAGGGTCTTCCTGCAGGCTTATCATATGGTGAATATGGTGGTACAAATGAAACTGATAATTCTGGTTCATTTAAATACCTTTCAATTCGTTTTAGCGGTGTGGTTCTTGAGCAAGATGCTGAGATTCAAGGCTTGACGTTAGGTGGTGTAGGAAGCGGTACAACTGTTGAAGATATTGAGATATTCTCAAACAAAGACGACGGTATTGAGTTCTTTGGTGGTACTGTAAATGTTAAAAATGTTTTGATCTACGGTCAAGAAGATGATGGTCTTGATGTTGATCAAGCGTACAAAGGTACAATTGATAATGCGATTGTCATCCAGATCGAAAGTAACGTAGGAAGCGCATTGGAAATCGACGGACCTGAAGGTAATTTGGCAGGCGCTTTCACTATGAAAAACATTACGATCAATATGAACAATCAAGGTAAATTTATTGGTGATTTCCGTGATGGAGCAACTGGTAACCTTGAAAATGTATATATCTACAACGTAAACGCGACGGGATCAAGTGTAAACTTAAACGACGTTAAATCGGTAGGTACGTTTAATGCGGATAACATTAAATTCTCTAATATCGAGGTAATATTGCCAGAGGGTAAGTCGGTTGCTGATTTGTTTACCCACAAAGGAGAGGTAGCACCAGTGATTGCGAAATTTACAGATAACGTTTCAGCTGTAGAAGCAGGAAGTGAAACCGTTGGTGCAGATGTTTCTGTATTCGACTGGACTCTTGCAAAAAGCAAAGATTTATTATAAGAAACATAAATGCTAATACTCTAAGCATTTAAATTACAATCCATCTTCCGCTATAGAAACTCTCTTAACGGAAGATGGATTCTGTCTAAGAACAAAAAAATACCATAACACATAACATATTAATGAACAAGCAATATTCTATACTACTACTTATATTCGTAGTGGCTCCCATGTTTCTATTCGCACAGAATAGTCGAATTACAGGGTTGATTAAAGATGAAGGGACTAATGCTCCTTTGGCTGGGGTAAGCATTGCAGTTGTTGGCGGAAGTGCGGCAACGAGTTCAGATTTTGAAGGTGACTATTCTCTTGAGGTGGCTCCCGGTAGTTATACTTTACTTTTCAGCTCTGTTGGTTATCTGGCCAAACAAATAACTGATGTTAAAGTTGAAAGTGGAAAAGCGGTAACGGTTGAAGTTGTATTAACACCAGCAGCTGATGAAATTGAGGAGGTTGTTGTCTCTGTGTCCGCAAGAAAAAATACGGAACAATCTATTTTGAATATGCAGAAAAGTTCCGGAGTGGTAATGGATGGACTATCATCGCAAGCCATTAAACGTTCCGGTGCTAGTACCATCGCTTCGGCAGTAAGTGTCGTTCCTGGGGTGTCGGTACAGGAAGGGAAATATTTGTACGTTCGAGGCTTAGGTGATCGGTATACCAAATCAATTTTAAACGGTGTGGATATTCCAGGGCTAGACCCAGATAAGAATACGGTTCAAATGGATATATTCCCTACCGGAGTACTGGAAAATATCGTCGTAATTAAAACAGCGTCGGCTGATTTACCTGCAGATTTTACTGGAGGTGTGGTTGATATTGTTACCAAAGATATTCCGTCACAAAAGCAAATCGGACTGTCTCTTTCATTAGGGTACAATCCTGATATGCATTTTAAAGATAACTATGTAGGTTACGATGGAAGTGGAACCGATTTTCTTGGATTTGATAACGGAAATCGTAAACTTCCAATTACTTCAAGTTACGATATCCCAACACCAACCAATAGTGCTAATAGAGAGACGTTAGAATCCATAACGCGCTCATTTAATCCACTGATGGGCGCATCTCGTAAATCGAGTTTACCTGATCTTTCGCTAGGGTTTGATTTTAGCAATCAGTACAACGTTTGGGGAAATAAATTGGGGGTAATCGGTTTAGTGAACTACAAGAAAACAACCACTTTCTATGAAGGCTATAAAAATGGTATCTACCAAAAGCCAAATCAAAGCGACCCAAGTTCGGAGTTACGCCCCGACCGTACCTCTACTGGTGATCTAGGTATCGAAAATGTGTTGCTTTCCGGAATGCTCGGATTAAACTACAAAACAGACCGCTCTAAGTATACTCTAAACCTGTTACATATACAAAATGGAGAGTCAAGAGCGGCAATTTTTGATCAAACGACTGTAATTTCTAATTCTAACGAAACTTACCGTCATATGATGGATTACAGCCAACGTTCGATTTCAAATATATTGTTAAGCGGAAAGCATAGTAATGAGAGTGCTGATTTTATTACTGAGTGGAAAATTTCGCCGTCGTTGGCACGCGTCAGAGATAAAGATGTACGTCAGACAACATTTTTGCGTGATGGCTCTGACAACTATGTTATCAGTACTGATGCTGGTCTGCCTATGCGTATATGGAGAGATCTTGATGAAGTAAACGTAGTTTCGAAAGTCGATTTTACCAAAAAAATGCAATGGTTTGAGAGAGACGCATCGTTCAAATTTGGCGGGTTGTATAGTTATAAACAACGTGATTATGCAATCAACAACTATACAGTCAATTATCGAGCTAACGATCTTTCAAAGCCAAACGGTGATCCGAATGCGATCTTGAACGAGGAAAATATATATGATGCCGGATCCAACTCAGGATTCTACATGCAAGGCCAATTTGAAGCAGCCAATACTTTTGATGCCGCTCAGCATCTAGGTGCAGCATATGCCTCAGCAGAATTTAAACCGTTCGACAATTTTAGAACGGTCATTGGTGTTCGAGGGGAGCAGTATACTTCATTTTTTACTGGACAGAATATAGACAGGTTGACTTATGATAATCAAAAAACGATTAATAAATTTGATTTATTTCCGTCGTTAAACTTGATCTATACGCCAAAAGAAAATCATAATATACGTGGATCATATTCACGTACCACTGCTAGACCTTCTTTTAAGGAATTGTCAGTGGTTCAGATCTATGATCCTTTGACGGACACTAGATTCCTAGGTAATATAAATCTTAAACCTACTTATATCAACAATGCGGATCTTCGTTACGAAATTTTTGCTGAGCAGGCGCAAATGATAGCCGTCAGTGGATTTTATAAAAATTTCCAAGATCCAATTGAATTACAAGCATACTCTGATGAAGCTCCCGATAATATCACTCCGAGAAATGCTCCTTCTGCGAACGTTTATGGTCTCGAACTTGAAGCGCGTAAAAACTTTGGGTTTATCGCTGAAGGATTGCGAAACCTAAGCCTTAATGCGAATGTTACGGTAGTGAAGTCTGAAATTGAAATGGGTGAAAATGAATATAATTCTAGGTTATCCTTTGCCCGCGAAGGGGAGGAGGTCTCACGAAAAAGGGAGCTTCAAGGACAATCTCCATATCTTATAAACGCTGGATTTAACTACAATAATCCGGAAAATGGATTAGAAGCAGGTGCGTTCTATAACGTTCAAGGCAAGACTTTAGAAATTATCGGGTTCTCTAAGAATTCTGACGTATATGCGAAGCCATTTAATAGTTTAAATTTAAACCTTTCGAAAAAAATTGGTGCGAACCTACGAGGTGGAACTATCAGTTTGAAAGTGGATAATTTGCTAGATAGTAAACGATTGAGTGTTTATGAAGCGTTTGGTGCAGCAGATCAGATTTATCAACAACGTAACCCGCGCCGTACATTTAGCATTGGCTACAGTTATAATTTCTAATATTTAAGAGTAACTAAAAATATAAAATCCCCAAGTTTGGGGATTTTTTTATACCTTAAATATTTCGGCTAATGCGGCGTATAATGATATACGATCTCAAAATCTTCGGCTTGATGTTTCTTTGCGAGTTGGCCGATACCAAGGTTTTCATTTTGAGGAGTTGCTTCACATATCGAGTAATAATTGCCTTGATAAAGTATGCTTTTGCCTACTGGCTTTTTGAATTGGACCGCAATAGTTACATGGGTTGGATAGCGTAAAGCAATCATTGGAAGATTGTATATTTCTTTAACTAAGTAAAAGAATAAAGCAGCCCTATCGTCACAATCACTAGCTTGGTTTAGTAGTGTTTGTTCTGGGGGCATCCGTTTTTCTTGGCCATATAATGCACGGTCATCTTCGTAGAGGAAGGCATAACGTGTAAAACGCATAATGTAGTCTATACCTTTCTCAGTGGAAAGCTTTTTCGTGTATTTAGCCAATACAGGAATCAACGATTCATACGTTTGCTTACTCAAGGGGATATTAAAGTAAGTTTCGAAATCGACTATCGGGTAATTTTTGAAAATATCATTCACTTCTTCGTTTACCTTGACATTAAAGTGATACCCTTTACCGTTATACTTAAACTCAATTTCTTTTTCAATATATTTTTGTGGGGCGAAATCCGGTAGTCGTGTAACTTTGTAACTAAAACCATTAGTTGCGCCGGGAACCTCAATGTCTACAAGTGTATATTGTTTTTTTCTATCGAAAAGTTCGCCGTAGTCGTGGTAGTTTAAACAAATATAGGTGCCTTTATTAAGCTCGAAGTAGGGGAGATCAGATATGTCATCGTCGCTTTTGACGTAAAATATAAGTTGATCGTCTTTATAAGCTAACCGGGCGTCAAAACCTGATTTGGTCATTAAAAACCATTTATATAATGTGTACCGGGCGTAATTATCAAACTTAGCACTCATTTGCTGGGCAGTCTGTCTAACTAGTTGGTAATAAAGCCAATCATTCATTTGGTGCGTAGCTCGATAATCTAGTAAAGATTGGATAACCGATCGATAGTTTCCATTGTCCATTTGCGTGTAGAATCGGCGAATCGAAGTTGAAGAAAGGCTGTCTGAAAACGGAATGTCTATGCTACTATCTTGATCAAATTGGAATGCGCCGTTGTAGAAATCAATATTCGTCTGTTGCCCGTATGTATGCCCAGGGGTCAACATGACGCTTGATGAAGCGATGATGAAGTAAGAAAGAAATGCGCATAGCGATCTCATTTGTTAACATTTTAATAATCTGTATTTAATATAAATATAACATAAAATTATTGTTTTATACTATTAATTTTTGCACCCGATTTTTCTATCAAATTGATGTTAAGTCTAGCTAGGGTTGAAAGGACATGATATTATTGCGCAAATATGAGTCGAGGGGAGGATGCTGGAAGCAGAATGAAAATGAATTTTACATTATTATTTATGCTGACATCACCATTGAAATAAAAAACTATTTTTATCTCGAGAGAGATACCTTGTTAGTTTAGCGTAATTTGTGGATTGTTCGTCTCTCTTAAAAGTGAGGATAGTGCTTCATCTAAGGATTTAGAGGTACCAATAACAAACATCTTGACAATGGGAACAGCTGTAAGTATATCAATGTTTGACGGGATAATTATCAAATCAGAGATTTTAGCGAGCCTAACCGTAGCAATGACAATGATTCCGGAATCATTGTCATTTGCCATTTTAGCGGGATTGTCACCACTGACAGGTCTTTATGCTGCTTTTTTAATGGCATAGTCACATCGATACTCGGAGGTAGACCGGGGCCGGTGCGACTGTCGTGGTACTTATTGCGCTAGCCGCGGGGCACGGCGTTCAATATCTTTTTGCGGCTGTTGTACTTGCAGGTATCCTTCAATTGTTTGTTGGCTTTTTTAAGCTGGGTAAATTCGTTCGGTTGATTCCTCAGCCGGTGATGTATGGTTTTTTGAACGGGCTATCGATTATAATTTTCATGGCGCAAGTTGAGCAGTTTAAAATACCGGATAGTGCCGACGGATGGTTACAAGGTACTGCTTTATATACGATGGTGGGTCTTACGCTGCTAACCGTATTAATTGTTCTGATCTTACAAAATAACTAAGGCAATTCCAGCATCGCTGGTGGCTATTCTAGTTGTATTTGGAATTGTTGCGATCCTTGGTGTTCAAATCAAAAAAGTTGTTGATATTGCTGTCATTAGTGACTCATTTCCTTCGTTTCATGTTTCCAACATCCCCTTTACCCTGCAGACTTTGCAGATTATTTTTCCGTATGCATTAGTGATGGCTGGGGTAGGGTTGATCGAGTCTTTATTGACATTAAATATGGTCGATGAGATTACAAATTCCAAGTGGAGTTCGAATCGAGAGGCTTTGGCTCAGGGAACAGCAAATATGGTAAATGGATTTTTTGGAGGGATGGGTGGATGCGCCATGGTGGCACAATCATTAGTAAACTTAAATGCAGGAGCACGCTCGCGTTTCTCCGCGTTCATTGCGGCGGTTGCTATACTCGCGGTAATTTTAATTGGCGCGTCTTTCATTGAACAGGTTCCGATGGCTGCATTGGTGGGCGTAATGATGATGGTCGCAATAGGTACGTTTCAATGGGTTAGTATTCGAGTGATAAACAAGTTTCCTAAATCAGATATATTTGTTGGGATGCTTGTGGTCGTTATCACCGTTGTTTTACACAATTTGGCCTTAGCTGTCTTGGTGGGGGGCGTTATATCAGCACCTGTCTTTGCTTGGGATAACGCGAAGCGGATTCGTGCGCGTAAGTATACCGATGATGATGGTGTGAAGTATTACGAAATATACGGCCCACTATTCTTTGGTTCAGGAGCAGTTTTGATGGAAAATTTGACATTAGCGAAGATCCGACGGAAGTTGTAATAGATTTTAAAGATAGTCGTATTGTCGACCATAGATGCATTGCATAAGTTGACAGAGAAATACGCCACTTTAGGCAAAAAAGTCGAACTGATGCATCTAAGTGAAGACTGTCGTTTGTTGCTTCATAATGCGAAAGGCGCTATCGTTGTCAATATCGTCGAAGATCCCACCTATCGTGTGATGCCTAGAGGATAGAATGTTGGTGGGTTGAAAAGCAACTTTGATTTTCTAATTATCATACTATTTTTATTTTTTTATTTTTTAAAGTGTTATCTTCGTGCAATGGATAATTTTATTGTTTCGGCTCGAAAATATCGCCCAGTAACCTTCGATTCTGTCGTTGGTCAACAGCATATCACAAGTACACTCAAGAACGCGATCCACAATAATCAACTGGCGCAAGCTTTTTTATTTTGTGGTCCGCGAGGTGTGGGTAAAACAACTTGTGCCCGGATTTTGGCCAAAACAATAAATTGCGAACGCGTTAGTGAGAACGTCGAAGCTTGTGGAGAATGTGATAGCTGTAAATCTTTTCAACATGGAAATTCTTTTAGCATTCATGAACTTGACGCGGCTTCAAACAACTCGGTCGATGATATTCGTAGTTTAATCGAGCAGGTTCGTATTCCGCCCCAAGTAGGGAAATATAAAATCTACATCATCGATGAGGTTCACATGCTCTCACAGGCTGCATTTAATGCATTTTTAAAGACGTTGGAAGAACCGCCTTCCTATGCGATATTTATACTTGCCACCACCGAGAAGCATAAGATTTTGCCGACAATACTTTCGAGGTGTCAAATTTTTGACTTTAACCGCATCAAGGTGGATGATATGGCAAACCACCTAGCCGGAATTGCAGCTAAAGAGAACATATCTTTTGAACCAGATGGTTTGCATATTATCGCTCAAAAGGCAGATGGAGGGCTTCGGGATGCGTTATCCATGTTCGATCAGATCGTAAGTTTTTCGAATAAGAATATCACTTATCAGTCTGTCATTGATAACTTGAACATACTTGATTACGATTATTATTTTCAATTGTTAGATCATGTGTCGACAGAAAATGCTGCTCAGGCTTTACTCGTTGTCGATAATGTAATTAACAATGGGTTTGATTGCGGCCATTTTATTAGCGGTCTAGCATCCCATATTCGTAATCTTTTGGTCTCCAAAGACCCCTCGACCCTTAAATTATTAGAGGTTAGTGATAATATAAAGCGTAAATATTTAGAGCAGTCGAAAGCCATCAGCGCAAGCTTGCTTTTATCCGCGTTGAACATTGCCAACCAGTGTGAGATCAATTACAAAACGAGTAAAAATCAACGATTACAAGTTGAGCTAGCGCTGTTAAAGATGTGTCATATTGCATCCGCCATTCTACTTAGTAATCAAGGAAATCCAACTACTTCAGCTTCGACTGAAGTAAAAAAAAAACTCTCTGACCAACCTGTAGTTAAATCACGGACGTCGGCCGCTCCAGTAATATCTGACACCGAGCCTAAAAATAGCAACATTTCTGTACCGATACCGGAGGTAAAGCCTGTTGGTAGTCGAGTTATTGAAGAGAAGAACGCTGTTTCGGTAGCGGAAGTTCCGCCGCAAGCAAAAAAAGGCTGGGGTAAGGTTACTTCTTCAGTTCAAGTACCAAATTTGAACCATATATTTGATGAAAAACCTGTTGAAGAGAGTGAAGAGCCTGATCTTCTGGAGGGTACGGAATTTCAAGAGGTTACCTTAGAAACATTATTGGTTAAATGGAATGAATATGCAGAATCTTTAAAGAATACACATCGTATTACTTTATATACGATTATGACTTCCAATGTCCCGCGGCTAAACGGAACGTTAATCGAGGTTGACGTAGAGAACGGCGTGCAAATGGATGAGCTAAAGCTCGGGAAAATTGATATTCTTAACTTTTTGCGCGTGCAGTTGCGTAATTTTTCGTTGAATGTGCATGGCATTCAGGTAGAAGTAACAAGAGTTCGTAAGCCTTATACTTCACAGGAAAAATACCAAGCAATGCTTGCTAAAAACCCTGAATTAGAAACGTTACGAAAAGCATTTAATTTAGGATTGAGTTAACGAATATTCTTTTCGTATCTTTGCACACTATAATTTTGAAGTCTCGTATCACACTGTGTTACAGCTTTAAAGTTTTTACTTTTTAGTTTATAAAATGCAAAATTCCCAACGTAAAGAAAGAGGAGAAAAACGTGAATCGAACCAGATGGTTTTTGGTATCCGTGCCGTTATTGAAGCGATCGATAGTGGTAAAGAAATTGAATCTTTATTTGTTCAGCGTGGACTAAGTGGTAGTTTACTTCTTGAGCTTAAATCACTCATGAAAGAGCACGGTATTGGTTTTCAGCAAGTTCCAGTTGAAAAATTGAACAGAATCACGCGTAAGAACCATCAGGGTGTTATCGCGGTTATTTCGCCTATCGTTTACGAGCGCATTGAAGATTTATTACCTCTCATTTATGAAAAGGGTGAAACTCCCCTGCTGTTGATCTTGGACGGTGTTACCGATGTTCGTAATATGGGCGCGATAGCTCGTACTGCAGAGTGTGCCGGCGTGCATGCTATTATCGTTCCGAGGAAAGGGTCAGCGGAAATTAACCCGGATGCTATAAAAACTTCGGCGGGAGCGCTATATAAGATACCTGTATGCCGTGAGGATTCACTTGGGAAGGTCGGTCGGTTTTTGATTGAATCGGGTGTACAGCTAGTTGTAGGGACAGAGAAGACACAAGACTCTATCTATGATGTAGATTATACGGTTCCAACATGTGTTATAATGGGTGCCGAAGATGTCGGGGTGTCGGATGATCTTATTCGTATTTCTGATAAGCTTGCAAAAATACCGATGTTCGGAGAAATCGGTTCGTTAAACGTATCGGTCTCTGCAGGTATTATGATCTATGAAGCTGTACGTCAGCGAAACAAATAATCTTCAAATTTCTTGAAAAAGCAAATCCATCGACAGGTTCGGCTGTGTCGATATGTATTTTATAAGGAAACACTCGTAGATCCGCGCGAGCATTTTTGGTCCTTTATAGGTGCCTTTTTTGGAATATTATGTATTGCACTTCTGCAGTCAATTAACCTACCTGCTATTGAGAATGTTTTTTTGATAGGTTCTTTTGGGGCGTCTTCGGTATTGGTATACGGGGCAATTGATAGTCCACTGGCGCAGCCTAGAAACTTAATAGGTGGACATGTCGTTTCCGCTTTTGTAGGAGTAACTATTGGGCAGTTCTTTCCAGATCTAATTTGGTTGAAAGCACCAGCTGCAGTTGCATTGTGTATCGTCGCGATGCAGGTAACCCGTACCCTACATCCTCCGGGTGGTGCGACCGCGTTGATTGCTGTGGCCGGAGGTACCAAGATCTTTGAGCTCGGTTATTGGTATGTACTAAGTCCGGTACTGACCGGAACAACGATCTTGTTTCTCGTAGCGCTAATATTCAATAACATTACCAATAAAAGGCATTATCCATCTAAATTGTCCCGGTTGAGGCGTTCACGTCGTAGTAGGATGATGAAAACGGTAGCATGATCTGGTGTTGGGGCCGCCTTCGAAGCGCTCGCGCTACTGGCTGAATTGCATGCGTTTGAGTATCTCCACCTGTACTTTCTGGTAATCACGCTCTTGAGAAAGTGATTTTATCTTTTCGTAACGGCTGGAAATGACCTTGAGAAAGTCTTCTTTTGAGAGGTTTTCCTGCGCAGTTTCCATATTTTAAAGATACGAATTTGCCTGCATTTTAGCATTTAAAAATTGTTTTTCAGGGCAGATAAAATCGTTTTTTTGTGCACTTTTCATCACCGGTATACCTTCCTCTATCAGCACTAGATCGCTCCAATAGAGTTCTCCTTTTTTCTCTTTGCAATGGGTAAAGGTGCCGCGCTCTAAACGTATATAGCACAATACAAACCCACCGTGTTCTCAACGCAAGAGATTGATGTGCGTGCGGTTTCCGTTCAGGAGTACAAATACCTCACCGCTGGTAGGTTGGTTGCCCTATGATTGTAATCACCAGTCCACAAAGCCCATCAAAGGATTTTTGCATATCGCAAAAGCGATCGTATAGATTCGCAACTGGGCGACAAAGTTTATTCCAAAGTATATCACCTTTTTGAAACTAAGTGATTAGTTTTACTCAAGGTTAATCCTTTTATCCAAAATACCCTCAGGTTCTTTATGGATGAATAATCAGTATAATACTGTTAATATCCATTAAAGTAAGTCCATACGATCTACTGTTCCGCTAGTGTAAATTACCCTCCAAATGTGGTTATTTGAGGGTTATGCGATATTTTACAAAAGCAACCCAATCATATTGTTTTGCAAAATTGGGACAATTGTCGCCGAATTTACAAGTAAAATTCAATTCTTATGTTACTTGGGTCATTGAGCCAAATCTTTTCCTTTTTACTTGATTTGTCAATATGAATGCCACTGTTTTGGATGTTATTTACAACCAAAACTTTTTCGACCTCTATCAACTCCTCTAAATTTTTAAGTCCGAATGCAATATGTTCAAGTCCGATGTTTGAAGGGTTAAATTTCGTGCCTATGTGATTTTGTTCTTCTTTCTGTGTAAAAATCAACATAGTTTGCCCCACTTGATACATTGCAGTATTTGCATTTGAGTAAAGGGATTGGCCAAATATTTTAGTGTAGAATTTTTCAGTTTTACTTAAATCCAAAATCGTAAAAACAAAGTGATGAATTGTTATGCTATTTTTTAATTTAGTAGGTATCATTATACTTTATTTAAGGGGTTAACTTGGTTATGTTCTACATTGAACTTCTTACTGTCGCCAGCAAATCGTGCGGATATCCCAATGATATGGCACTTAATTTATCTAATGTTGCAAGGTGTTTCTCGGTTAACCGTATCGTAGTTGCCTTTAAGCTCTCTTCAAAATGCGAAAGTTTACGTGCACCAACCAAAGGGAATGTATTTTTTGATAAAACCCAAGCAAAAGCAACTTGACCAGGTGTTGCATCTACTTCTTTTGAAATTAAAATCAGTTCATCAAGTATTTTCTTTGTTTTTCCATCTTCTTTATAATCAGAATTCTCTCCTATGGTAATACGTCCCGATTCTCCATTTCTATATTTACCAGTTAGCAAACCTCCTGACATTGGCGAATACATCATAATTCCCAATCCAAATTCCTGCGCCATAGGGATTAACTCACGGTCGGCTGTTCGTTGCAAAAGGTTATATTCGATCTGAAGTGCCGTTAATTTTGTCGAGCTTCCAATAGCTGCGGCTTTCCAAGCAGGGAAATTGGTTAAGCCTGTGTAGAAAATTTTCCCTTCTTTTACTAAATCTTCTAAACCTATTATAATTTCATCTAATGGTGTTACTCCATCATCAAAATGAGGCATGTAAATATCGATGTAATCCGTTTTCAATCGCTTCAGACTTGCCTCTACAGCTTGCTTCATAGATTTACGATGATTCCCATAATTACTTATTGCAGGCTTTATTTCACTACTTTTGGTATATTTTGTACAAACGATAAAATTGTTTCGCTGACCTTTTAAAAAATCGCCTACTATTTCTTCTGCTTCGCCAAATTGATACAGATCAGAAATATCGATAAAATTCCCTCCCGCTTGTTTATATGCAGAGAGTATTTGTTTTGATTCCTCAGGACTTGCTCCATATCCTTTACGCGTTCCAAAATTTGCAGCTCCCAAAATAATTTCACTGGAGTACAAACCTGTTTTTGAGCCAAATAATTTATATTTCATACGAACTTTTTATTTTTTCAAAAGTAAAGGTAATGCGCATTTAAGTCAAGTACGGATAAATTTCTCCGTATCATTATTGTTATATTTGTTAGGAAAATGATTTGTTATGTATGAAAGAAAAACACCTGTAACTGTAGAATGCGGGCTCCACTTATTTATGGAGGTTATGAACGGAAAGTGGAAAATTAGCTTGGTTTGGAGTATTTATAGTGGAATTTTTCGACCGAGCGAACTCCAAAGAAAAATACCAAATGCATCAAGAAGAGTATTAGAGACCCAGTTAAATCAACTCGTAAACCACGGAATTCTTACAAAGAAGGTTTATGACGTAAAACCTCCTAAAGTCGAATATGGTTTGACTAAATTAGGCGAGTCTTTAATTCCTATTATAAAATCCACGGCAAAATGGGGCGAAGAACATAGAGAAGAGTTAGAAAAAGCAATTTCCTAAAAAACAATTAATTTTTTAAAACCATCGGCATCGCTACCAAGCAATAAATAGCTTGAAAAACCAATATCCGCCGAGTCTTTACTGACTTTTTCATCACCAATTTCACTATGGGCAATCAGTTTTATCGTTGGATATTGTGTTGTTAATCCTTGAAATTGTGCCAGAATGTGTTACGAGGAATAAGATTTTGCCCATAAAATGAGAATAAACGAACATCGCCAATTTGGAATAGAGCGTATTTTGTCTGTATGCAAGATTCGAAGATTCTAGTTGGTTTATTTATAAATCGAGTTTGTGTTATGTTGTCAAGATTTTGTGCTATTGGCTCCCATGGGTATTGCCACTGTCATATTCGTGGCCGGTATCAATTTGATTAGAATTGGATTTGCTGAAGTATTATATGAAGAAATTAAATACCGATGCTCATGAAATTCATGTTATAGCAAAAGCCAGGTTTTCAACAAAAACCTGGCTTCATTATTTACAAAAAATGATGTTAATATCTAGATTTAGAATATTGCCTTTTTCCCGAAAAATCGCGGAAACCACCGGAATCTTTTCTGTCTCGAGATCCTGAGCCACTACGGCGTTCTCGTCTATCACCACCTCTGTTGTTTCTGTCGCCTCCACGGCTACGACCTCCACGCCCTTCTGAGCGGCCATCGCCTGAAACTTCAATCCGCACTTGACGGCCATTGAAGTCTACATCTTTGAAGTTGTTGAAGATGTTTTCTACTTCTGCATCTTCGACTTCGAAGAATGTGAAGACACCTTTCAAATCAATTTTACCAATGGATTTGCCTGAAATTTTAGCAGTATTACATATGAATCCGAGCATTTCACCTCTGGAGAACTCATCAACAGAACCTAAATTCATAAATAAACGAGTATATCCTTTTGAAGATGATCTATCTCTGCGTTCACCGCGCTCCTCATTTCTGCCTTCGCGCGCTTCCATATTTAAGTCAGGTGCGTTCCGATAGTATTCTAAGAAACGGTTGAATTCTAACGATGCAAAACGAGTAATGATTTCCTCTTTGGAAAGATGTTCCATATTTTCCATGATCGCTGGAAGAAATGGAGAAATCTGTTCTTGGTTAACCTCGACTTTGTTTACTTTATCGATCATGGCTAAAAGTTGTTTCTCACAAACTTCTGGACCTTGAGGGACTTGTTTTCGTTCGAATGATTTACCAATAATCTTTTCGATATGGCGAATCTTACTTTGTTCCTTTACGTTTACTAAGGATAAAGAAATACCTGTTTTGCCAGCACGTGCTGTACGTCCTGAACGGTGGGTGTAGTTCTCAACTTCATCGGGTAGCGAAAAGTTAATAACGTGTGTCACATCGTTCACGTCAATACCGCGTGCAGCAACATCTGTCGCGATTAACAGTTGTAAGTTGCGCTCTCGGTAACGTTTCATCACTTTATCACGTTGTTGTTGCGATAAATCTCCGTGGAGCGAGTCTGCGTTATAACCATCTTTAACTAATGCTTCCGCAATTTCTTGCGTTTCGATTTTTGTACGGCAGAAAACGATACCAAAAATTTCTGGATAGAAGTCTACAATTCGTTTGAACGCCGCGTATTTATCTTTAGCCCTAATTAAATAGTATTGGTGTTCAATGTTCGCATTACCTGCATTTTTTGTTCCTACGGTAAGTTCAACAGGGTTCGTCATGTATTTTTGTGCAATACGACGAACTTCTCTCGGCATTGTGGCGGAAAACAACCAGGTTTTCTTTGTGTCCGGTGTTTCGGAAAGAATATTATTGATATCCTCTTGGAAACCCATGTTCAACATTTCATCAGCTTCGTCCAATACAACGTATTGTACTTTTGTGAAATCGATAGCTTTTCTGTTAATAATGTCTAACATACGTCCTGGGGTAGCGACTACAATTTGTACTCCTCTACGGATTTGACGTAATTGATCGGAAATGTTTGCTCCCCCATACACTGCTACAACGTTAACGTTGTCGAGGTATTTAGTGAATTTTTCTACATCTTTTGAGATCTGTAGACATAATTCGCGAGTGGGGCATAAAATTAACGCTTGTGGGTGTTTTTGAGTAAAGTCAATTAACTCTAATAATGGAAGACCAAATGCCGCGGTCTTTCCTGTGCCGGTTTGGGCTAATCCGACAAAATCGTCGTTACCAGTCAATAAAACAGGAATGGCTTTTTCCTGAATAGGAGAAGGGGTTTCGAAACCCATCTCAGTGATGGCATTAACAACTTCATGACGGATTCCCAGTTCTAAAAATGGGTTCATGAAATAAATTATACAATAGGCATTATTACCTAAGGCGGTGCAAATATATGGATAATTTATTTCTTACGCAAATTATTATAGCTTTGTAATTCAGTGGATTAATCGAATTGTTTGTTTTGTGTAGCAGATATTTGACAGTTTTTCCGCGGAGAGCAGTATTAAATCATAAAAAAGCTGCCAGGACGACTGGCAGCTTTATACGCTTTTGTCTATAGCATTTTTAAAATAATGTAAACTCTACGCGGCGGTTTTGTTGACGTCCTGCGGCAGTTGTGTTAGGTGCGATCGGTTGTGTTGGCCCATATCCTGTCGCTTCGATACGCGATGCATTGGCGCCTTTAGATACGAGATAGGATTTGATAGCTTCTGCCCGCTCTTTGGATAATCGCATATTAGTCTGCATGGATCCGGTATTGTCGGTGTGTCCGGCCAATTTAAGACTGAAGTTTTTCTCAATTAGTAAAGTAGCTACCCGGTTTAACGATGGGAAAGAAGGTGTACGTATGGTCGATTTTCCTAAGTCGAATTCAAGATTGTTGATGGCCTCGGCAACCACTTTTTTATCATCCTCCGTAACGATAATTTTTTCAATTACTTTAGTTTCATTTTTCGCCTCTGGAAGCGGACAACCTGCGCCATCAACCTTAATTCCGGCCGGTGTGTTAGGGCATTTATCAAACTTATTAGCGACACCATCGTTATCATCGTCTTTCAGTTGGCCGTTCAACTCTTCCATCTGTGATACAAGCGCCTGGTTTGCTGCAACGAGCTTGTCACGTTCTGCTAAGAGGTGTTCGTACTTCCCAGTATAATCGTTCACGAGTGTCGCTACCGGGTTAGAGTTGCTTAACGCCGGTTTTGACCTGTTACCTAAGGAAAACTCGATTCCTGCATGTGCGTAGGAGAAAAGGTCGTTTCTGTAAGTCCCTGCTGGACGGCCGTCTAAATTTTGATTCGTCCAATTTAATTGATAGCCTAAATCAAGACTTATACCTTTGGCGACTGCAAATTTAAAACCGAAATCGACGGGAACATATAATTTTGTTTGACTCTCAGCGGTCGCTTTTGTGTCGCCAACCGTTGTCGTTGTTTCAAAATTCATCGCACCTAACCCGACCGCTGCATAGGGTTTGACAATGCTATTGAAGAATCTCCAGTTTATATTGGCCATCGTCCATTCGCCGGACAAAGCGGCGGACCAGGGAAGCTTCGATTCGAAGGTATTGATTTCTCCTGCTTCAGCATTCTCGTTAGTTCCTCCAACTTTACCACCTAAATATTGAACTTTTACCCCAAAGGAAGGTGATATTTGTCTTTTTACGTAGAGGCTATATCCTGCGTTGTGTTCTAATTTGGCAAAACCATCTTGATTGAACCCAAAGATGTTAGATTGATTTAGCACGCCAGCGTTAACGCCTACCGACCATGTTCGGTACTCTGTTACTAGCCCCAAAGGTGTTGTGTTCTCTACGGTCCCCGTGTTTTGCCCCAGGGCAGCCGTGCAAATCAAGGTTGAAAATCCAATAATGGATGTCTTTTTTAAGTTAGTTTTTCTCATAAAATGGAAATTGTTCTGATCGATTATTTATTGTTAAACGCTGTAAATGTATTGCCAGTCTTTTTTGGCAATACATTTACAGCGTTTAGGTTCGAATAGTTGTATCTCGGTGGCAGCAGGAATGAAGATGCGCTGCTGTTTGCCGGTACTATCTTGGGTTATTTCGCAGCGTGTACACGAGCGAAGAACGTCGGCACGGTGATGTTATACGCCATTTTTCGGACTATATTTTCGTCGATAAGTTTTCGGAAGATACTTTTTCTACTTTTTGTGACGAGGATGATGTCAATCTGTTCGTCGATAATGACCTGATTAATTGCATGAGAGACGTTTTCGACGGCCTTATTGTACAGTGCCTGTGATTTTACGTGGAAGGAAATATCAGTGATACCTGCTTGTTCAACAATGTAATCAATCCAGTGCTTAAACTTATCACCGATCACCTTAATATCCAGGTCCTCTGTGTTAACATGGACCAACATAAGTTCGAAATTCCCACCAATCAGCTCCTGAGCCTGCAGGAGTACTTCAATTTCGGACTCCTTAAAGTTTGTAAGCAACCCGACCCGTCTCTTTTTGAATTCAACAGCCTCCTTAGGGATTCCTAAAACGGGTGTTTTAGTGTTTAAAATGACATCATACGTATTACTACCGAGGAAAACGGCTTCTATACCAGAAGATCCTTTTGTCCCCATCACAACGGCGTCGTAAGCGAATGTTGCTGTTTCTTTACTTATCTCCTCAAAAAGATTACCGTTGCGATATAGTGTGTTTATCTTAACTGTAGGGTGTTTGTGTTGTATGAGATTGATCATTTTAGCCATCTCTCGTTCTGAGATTTCAATTTGTGGGTCAATGATGTCGTCGTCCAAATTTCGGTTTACGTATAGATTTGAGTGGTTCGTGTAAACATGAATCAAATCTAACTCTTGTCCAGAACTATTGCTCGTGATTATTTGACATGCATACTCTACTGCTCCGTAGGAGTATTCCGAAAAGTCAACCGGTAGTAATATTTTCTTCATATCGCTGTATTTTATATAGTTTTTCCAAAGAACGCTGGCTTTTGCAGATCGAGCGTCATTGCCTTCGATACTGATGTGGTGAAAAGCCTTTCAAAAAATGTTTTTCTACTTTTAGTTATTAAAATCAAATCGATCGCATTGTCCGCGATTATTTTACTAATGACCTCTGGGATATCGTCGAGATTTTTGTCTTCTCTAACAATCGGAGCGGTCAAGATATTTACATTGCGCACGGCATTAAAAGGTTCAATGTTTGTCAACCACAATGCTAATTTCTCTTCAAGCGAGTTTACGCTCTCCTGTTCTTTATGTGCGTGGATAAGCGTAAGATCGATGTCGCCTTTTATACAGTGTAGGAACTCTTGAAGGGTGATGAGTTCTTCTTGTTTCAAATTTGTAAGCAGTCCTACTCTATTAATAGCAGTATGCACGGGTTTGTTTGGAACAGCAATGACTGGTATTGGCGATTTTGCCGTAATAATCGCCGTATTGCTTCCCCAAAATATGTTTTTCGCTCCAGTTGCCCCCGTGGTTCCCATAACGATGGCGGCATAATTATCTTTTTTAGCTTCCTGTGCGAGCGCCTCCACAAGTAAGCCGCGTTCATTGTGGTAAGTAATATTAACAGTCGGGAATTCCGCTTGAAGTCGCTGCGTCCAGTCCTTGATTGTAATATCTGCTTTTAGCAGGTTGGAGTCTTCATTTAAAACCGCCATCTCTGATTCGTCAAATCCTGATGATGTCGCTGTGTAATAGTGGACCAGGTGTAGGCTATAACCCTGTGTTTTACAAATTGTCGCAGCATATTTAGCGGCTAAAAAGGCGTTTTCTGAAAAGTCAGTCGGTACCAAAAGTTTCTTCATACAAATTCGAGCAGGAATCGCACGATCAGACCAAATATATTTCGAGCGTGCGTGGAATGCGCCTGCGTATCGCAATTTCCTGTTTTATTTTTTTATTATTCGATCGCTATTGTTCGTTTGTTCGTTGTGGACTTGTAATTTTTAGAAACAATCCTCTTTTTTATAAGCGGGACATTTGTAAAATATTAATCGTCGTTTTCGCCCGCGTCGCCTCATAAAGATAGGCTTTTTTAATCCAATATTTAATATAAGTTAAATTTAATAATGCATTTTTGGGCGCGTTACCTATCCTATTTAAAACCTAAGAATAAAACTATTAATGGGTGCGCCATTAAGTATTTTACATGTGGAATCAGCGGATCTTGTTAATTGTCAGGGTGGTATCGAAATGTTGCTTTGTCACCGCGTGCGCCTGCCGGTGCTCACATTTACTAAATGCGTCCTTCTGCCGCGCTGATCGCCACTCGCGATCAGCGCACTAATGCGGCAAAGGAATTAAAATACTTACTTTCGATTTGCGATGGTGTGCGCGTTTTGACGCAGCAATAAAGTTGTGTAGCTTATCCTGCTAGGTCTTTGTAAGACAACGCAATTTTGAGTAAGTTTGCAATCTAAAATACAGCATAGAATTCAATGACTAGTAAAGAAATACGCCAAGCTTTTTTAAGTTTTTTTGAGAGTAAATCTCATCAGATAGTTCCTTCGGCACCGGTGGTCGTAAAAAATGACCCTACGCTCATGTTTACCAATGCCGGAATGAATCAGTTTAAAGAATTGTTTCTAGGGGAAGTACAGGCTCAATATTCACGGGTAACCGATACTCAGCGCTGTCTCCGTGTTTCGGGAAAGCACAATGATCTGGAAGAAGTGGGGATTGATACGTATCACCACACTTTGTTCGAAATGCTTGGTAACTGGTCGTTTGGTGACTATTTCAAGAAAGAGGCTATTAGCTGGGCTTGGGAATTGTTTACCCAAGTATACAAACTCGATACGGATCGTTTGTACGTTACAATTTTCGAAGGCGATCAGAGCGAAGAGCTTACAAAAGACGTCGAAGCGTATGACTTGTGGAAATCACTCATCGCCGAAGAGCGGATTTTACTGGGAAATAAGAAAGATAATTTCTGGGAAATGGGAGAGACGGGCCCCTGCGGCCCGTGCACGGAGATACACTACGATATGCGTCCTGATCAAGAGCGGCAGGCCATTCCTGGACAAGAATTGGTGAATGGGGATCATCCGCAAGTGATCGAAGTGTGGAACCTGGTTTTCATGCAGTATAATAGGTTGAAAAACGGAACCCTTGAATCCTTGCCTGCTAAGCACGTGGATACGGGGTTGGGATTTGAGCGATTGGTACGTGCCATTCAAGGTAAAACCTCCAATTACGATACCGATGTGTTTCAACCAATCATTCAATTTATAGCTTCCAAGTCACAAATTGAATATGGAGCGGATGAAAAAACCGATATCGCCATGCGCGTTTTATCTGATCATATTCGTGCGGTCAGTTTTGCTATAGCGGATGGGCAGCTACCTTCTAATAATAAAGCTGGCTATGTGATACGTCGAATTTTGCGACGTGCAGTGCGTTACGGATATACATTTTTAGGTTTTAAAACGCCATTTATAAATGAATTAGTGCCTTTACTCGCCGAACAGTTTACTGGCGTGTTTGATGAACTGCATCAACAGCAAAGTTTTGTCCAAAAGGTGGTGCTCGAGGAAGAGGTTTCTTTTCTTCGTACCCTAACGATCGGGATTCAACGGTTTGAAACTTTTGCGGCAAGCCACGACAAGGTGGACGGTGATTTTGCTTTTGAATTGTTCGACACGTATGGCTTTCCAATTGATTTAACCGAGCTGCTGTCGCGTGAAAAGGGACTGCAGGTCGATATGGATGGTTTCCGACGTGCCTTACAACAACAAAAGGAACGTTCACGGGCCGCGACGGCAATTGATACGAGTGACTGGGTGATTGTTTCCCAAGGGGACCAAACGGATTTTGTTGGCTACGATAAACTGGAAGCAATGACGCAGATCTTGCGGTATCGTAAGATTTCTAGTAAGGGAAACGATCAGTATCAGCTTGTGCTCGCGGTCACGCCATTTTATGCAGAAGGAGGTGGACAGATCGGTGATTCGGGTAGCTTAGTTTCATTCACCGGAGAGGAAATTTATGTTACCGACACAAAGAAAGAAAATGGCCTTATTGTCCATTTCGTAAACGAGCTTCCAGCCGTTTTGCAAGGTGATTTTAAGGCCGTTGTAGATAAGGCGAAACGAATCGATATCGAGAGCAACCACTCGGCGACACATTTACTTCACGCGGCTCTAAAAGAGGTTTTAGGCGAACACGTCAATCAAAAGGGATCGCTGGTTAACGCCTCGGTTTTACGCTTTGACGTGTCACATTTTGCAAAAATAACAGCCGATGAAATTGCTAGAATCGAGGATATTGTAAATCACAAAATTCGTGAAAATATCGTGCTGAACGAGCAGCGCAGCATTCCTTACCGCCAGGCAATAGATTCTGGTGTTACCGCGCTATTCGGTGAAAAATATGGTGAGTTTGTGCGTATTATTACCCTTGGTGAGACATTCTCGAAGGAACTATGCGGCGGTACACATGTTTCATCCACGGGGCAAATTGGGTATTTTAAAATCATATCTGAGTCAGCCGTTGCGGCAGGTGTTCGCCGCATTGAAGCAATTACAGGCACCCACGCGTTTGCGGTGATAAAAGAACAATTTGATTTGGTTGCATCGATGCGCGAGTTGCTGAATAACCCGAAAGATTTTATAGCGGCAATTTCGAAATTTATCAGCGAAAATGCGGAGCTTAAGAAGGAAGTTGAAAATAATATTAAAGAGCGTACATTATCCATGCGCGCGGATTTAGAAGCAAAAATAGAGATTGTTAACGGTGTGAATTTCTTGGCAGCAACAGTAGACCTACCGAACGCAGATTCGGTGAAAATGCTGGCCTATGCGATAAAAGGGGAGATTGATAACTTATTTTTGGTCCTGGGGGCCGATTTTGATGGTAAGCCTAGTCTTATCGTTGCAATTACCGATAGTCTCGCTAAAGAGCGTGGATGGAATGCCGGAGCGATCGTTAAAAATCTAGCTAAAGATATCCAGGGCGGGGGCGGAGGACAACCATTTTTCGCGACTGCTGGTGGAAAAAACAGCAAAGGCCTTCCGCAAGCAATAGCACGTGCGAAAGAATTTTTGACATAAAGAGAAAAAGGAATGTTTAAAAACATTGGTTTATTTGTATTGGCAGGCGTGTTATTTTTTAGCGCGTGTAGTAATAAGGACGTTATCGAAGTTTCCGGACACATCGATAACCCCGGGAACATAAAAGTGTTATCTTTTTATGAAGGAGACCGAAAATTGGATTCCGTATATTTAGCGGACGCAAACAAATTCATGTTTGAACGTGAGGCTACCCAGCCCAGACTTCTATCCATCGTTATCGGTAATAACAAGTACCCCGTTATTTTGACTCCTGGAGAACCACTGCGGTTCGTCGCTGATCTGCAGCAACCTGAGGACTACAGCGTCGAAGGTTCTCCGCTAACCCTCGCACTGAAAGAGTTCGCGCCCTACAAGAGGCGCAAAGATTTTGTTCAAGATTCGCTGCAAGGGGCATTTGCAAAGGCTACGGTAGACAAAACCGCGGAAGAAATTGAATCATTACGCTTTGATTATCTATCCGAGTTTAAAGAAAAGCTTTCTATGTACACGCAACAGGTAGTCGAATTCGCCGGCAAGCAAGATAATCTAGCTGGATTTTATGCGATCAGCACGCTGGATCCGGAAATTGCAGAACAGGAGATTATCACCTATGCGCACCAAATTGACGATAAATTCTTAGATAACCGGTATGTTACACAATTTAAACAAGAGGCACAGAAATTAGAACGTCTCGCGGTGGGGCAGCCTGCCCCGCAAATCACTTCTTTTACCCCCGATAATAAACAGGTGAAGCTATCTGATTTCCATGGAAAATACACCTTGGTGGATTTCTGGGCTTCCTGGTGCGTTCCCTGCCGGCAGGAGAATCCCAACATTGTAAAGCAATATCATGCTTTTAAAGACCAAGGTTTTACTGTGCTCGGCGTCTCCCTTGATAATAATCCAGGAAGTTGGATGCGGGCAATTACCGACGACAAGCTCGAGTGGACTCAGGTATCCGATCTACAGGCATGGAGCTCTGAGCTGATCATTGATTATAAGATTAAAGCAATTCCGACCTCTTACTTGCTAGATCCTGACGGAAAAATCCTCGCTAAAAATCTTCGTGGAAAGGAGCTTGAAGCATTTCTTGCAAAAACTTTTAATTAAAATATTGTTAAGGTGTTAACAATATGATAACATTGTTTTAACTTTATCTTACCATTTAGTACATAATTTAGCAAAAAAACGACAATGAGCTTAAATCAGAAAATACTAGTGGTAGACGACGAACACGATATAGTTGAATTGATTTCCTACAATTTGACGAAAGAAGGTTATCAAGTTTATCAAGCACATAATGGCAGAGAAGGTATAGAAATTGCCAAACAAGTTAATCCCGATCTAATTATTTTGGATGTTATGATGCCTGAAATGGATGGTATAGAAGCCTGTCGGTTGATGCGGTCGATGCCGGAGTTTAAACAAACTTTCATGGTGTTTTTAACTGCACGGAGTGAAGAGTATTCCGAAATTGCAGGGTTTAATGTCGGAGCGGACGATTACATCGCTAAACCTATTAAACCGCGCGCGTTGATGAGCCGGATTAACGCTATTTTGCGTCGTAATAGTGCGGAATCTGAGGTACCTACGGGAGATAAGCTTGAGGTCCTAGATCTTGTAATCGACCGTGATTCTTTCTTGGTCTATCGTGATCAATCACGGATAACACTCGCTAAGAAGGAGTTTGAGTTGTTATATTTGCTAGCATCAAAACCCAATAAGGTATTTACAAGGGAACAGATATTGAAAGCGATTTGGGAAGACTCAGTCGTGGTAACTAACCGAACTATTGACGTGCACATTCGTAAACTCCGTGAAAAGATCGGTGACAATTACGTGGCAACCGTAAAAGGCGTAGGTTATAAATTTGAAATAAACTAGCGCGAGCTTAAACTAGATTCAGAGCGAGCTCAATGAGCTTGCTTTTTTGTTTTTGTGCCAAGTGGTGGGGTTTTCGAGTTGAGTACGAGCGTGTTTGTCGCGTACGCGATAGATGAAAATTTCGTCATTATTACCGGCAAGTTTATCTTGTTGCACTGATGCAATGTTTTTGTATTGTGTTTTTTTGCTAACTTTACCGATGATGGTGAGAGTTTTATGTTCCATATTGGCAATTTATCTGCAAGCGGTGTTTCTCGTGCCCTGCGCGGATAGCTATGGGACCGAAACTTCTTCGCTAGCTGATCATGCAAATGAATCAACACATGCAGGTGAACATGATCACTCCCAAACAGCCGATATGTGCAGTCCCTTTTGCCAGTGTAATTGCTGCGGGACGGTATTAGGGGGGGGGGTTCATTGGGAAGGGATTAGCTTTTCAGAACTCCAAACAATAGAACTAACCAGCCGCGTACCACATTACGTATCTCCATTCGTTCCTCGCTACGTGGGGGAAATTTGGCAACCGCCTAAGATTAATGTTTAATTTTTAATGTATAGGGGACGTGTTTTCGACATTGTCCCGAAGTTAAGGGACAATATGTTCTTTTTGACTTTAAAATCATGGTGATTTATCATTATTAATATTCATTAATTCTATTTAAGGTGTTAAATAATATTATAAAATTCTCTATAAAGAATAAATTCGTAGTAGGGCTAATGACGCTCTTACTGGTTGTCTGGGGGGTATGGAGTGGTACGAAAATACCAATAGATGCCCAGCCTGATATAACAAATAATCAAGTACAAATTATTACACTCACTCCTACACTCGCTGGGCAAGAAGTCGAGCAATTGGTCACTTTTCCTGTCGAACAATGTCTGGTAAACTTACCAAATGTCGAGGAAATAAGAAGTATTTCTCGGTTTGGTCTCTCTGTTGTCACCATTGTATTTGATGATGATGTGGATATCTATTTCGCGCGTCAATTAGTGAACGAAAAACTAAAAGAGGCTCAAGATGAAATTCCCGAAGGAATCGGAACACCAGAATTAGCGCCTGTCAGTACCGGGCTGGGGGAAGTGTATCAATATATTCTCCATCCAAAAAAGGGAAGCGAAAACAAGTATTCGGCCATGGATCTGCGGACCATGCAGGACTGGATAGTCGCACGTCAATTATACGGCACTCCGGGTATTGCGGAAGTTAATAGTTTTGGCGGACTGCTCAAACAGTACGAGGTATCGGTCGATCCAAATAAGTTAAAGGCGCTGAGCGTGACTATTACAGATATTTTTACCGCGCTCGAATCTAATAATCAAAATACTGGTGGAGCTTATATCGATAAAAAACCTAACGCCTATTTTATTCGTGGTGTAGGATTGGTTACCTCACTAGAAGATGTCGCGAATATTGTCGTGAGAAATACCGGCGGTATACCCATTTTAGTTAAGGATGTCGCGCGCGTTCAGTTTGGCCATGCTACACGGTATGGAGCGATGACATATAACGGTAAGGTTGATGCTGTTGGCGGGATTGTGATGATGCTTAAAGGCGAAAATAGTGCAGCCGTTGTTGGGAATATTAAAGAGAAAATTCCGATTATCCAACAGTCCCTGCCACGTGACATCGTAATAGAACCATTTTTGGACCGGACCGATTTAGTAGAGCGGGCGATCAGTACGGTTGAGAAAAATCTTATCGAAGGTGCATTAATCGTGATTTTTGTGCTCATCCTGTTTCTGGGAAATATTAGAGCCGGATTGATTGTAGCTTCGGCAATTCCGTTAGCTATGCTTTTTGCACTCGGAATGATGAAGTTTTTTGGTGTGAGTGCCAATTTAATGAGCTTAGGCGCTATAGATTTTGGACTGATCGTTGACGGATCACTGATCGTCGTGGAGGCGACCTTACATCACCTGGGCCTACGACAGTCGACATTAAAGCTCACGCAAAAGGAAATGGACCAAGAAGTTTATCTGTCCGCTAGTGCGATTCGTACAAGCGCTGCTTTTGGCGAAATTATTATTCTTATCGTTTACATTCCAATATTAACCTTAGTGGGTATTGAGGGGAAAATGTTTACGCCGATGGCACAGACAGTTAGTTTTGCCATCTTGGGCGCATTAATTCTTTCTTTTACCTATATCCCGATGATGAGCGCCCTATGTTTATCAAAACGACCGATCACCAAGAAGAATTTCTCCGATAAAATAATGGGACGTCTGCAAGGGGGCTATCAGAATTTGCTGCAGACGGCTATGCGCTTTAAATTTGTCATATTAGCTTTTTCACTTGGGATTTTTGGGCTAACTATTTTCCTTTTTTCAAGGATGGGGGGTGAATTTCTACCGCGATTAGGAGAAGGTGATTTCGCATTCCATTGTATCCTTCCCCAAGGGACCTCGTTGAGTCAAAGTCTGGAGACTTCGATGCAGGCATCACGTATTGTTAAAGAATTTGAAGAAGTTAAAATGGTAGTTGGTAAAACTGGAGCAGCTGAAGTGCCAACAGACCCGATGCCTCCCGAAGCGACAGACATGATGATCATTCTTAAGCCGCAAGAGGAGTGGAATACGCATAAAAGCTATGATGAATTATCGCAAGAAATGATGGATAGCTTAGAAAGTATCCCCGGGGTTTTCTTCGAAGCCAATCAGCCGATACAAATGCGCTTTAATGAACTTATGACTGGAGTCAGGCAAGATGTTGCAGTGAAAATATTTGGCGAAGACATGGACTCTTTATTGGTGTATGCGAACAAGGTCAGTGATGTCTTGCAATCGGTGGATGGTATATCCGAACCACAAGTCGAACGGGTTGCCGGTTTGCCACAAATAAATATTGAATACGACCGTACTAGAATTGCTAACTACGGATTAAGCATAAAGATGGTCAACGATATTGTAAGTACGGCATTTGCTGGAAAAGTCGCGGGTGTCGTGTATGAAAATGAACGGAAATTTGATTTGGTCGTTCGGCTTGACCAAATGCACCGAACCTCAATTGAGGATGTGGCTAATCTATTTATCCCTATTTCGAACGGCGATCAGATTCCTCTCGAACAGATAGCTAATGTGGATTACAAGCTGGGACCTGCGCAGATTAGTAGGGAAGGGGGTAGGCGTAGAATATATATTGGCTTTAACGTTTTGGGCAGGGATGTGGCGAGTGTGGTAAGTGAAATCCAGGTAAAGATGGATGAACAAGTTCGTCTGCCCACAGGTTACTATCTTACCTACGGAGGACAATTTGAAAATCTCCAAAAGGCAACGGATCGACTGTTGATTGCCGTACCAATCGCTTTGCTCTTGATCTTCACCCTACTTTATTTTACATTTCATTCGATGAAAGAGGCAGTTTTAGTGTTTACTGCTATACCCATGAGTGCTATAGGGGGCGTATTTGCACTCCTAATCCGTGATATGCCGTTTAGTATTTCTGCGGGAGTTGGGTTTATTGCGTTATTTGGTGTTGCGGTATTAAATGGGATTGTTCTAATTGGGACCTTTAATCGATTGGAGAAAGAAGGATGGACTGAACTCTTACCGCGAATTATTGAAGGTACGAAAGTGAGGCTACGACCTGTCCTGATGACCGCGTCGGTGGCAAGTTTGGGTTTCCTACCAATGGCTTTGAGTACGAGTGCTGGTGCAGAAGTACAAAAGCCGTTAGCAACCGTTGTTATTGGCGGGCTACTTTCGGCAACCGCATTAACCTTGTTTGTCCTTCCACTTCTGTATTTTGTAGTTTTCAGAAGCAATAAGCAATCTGGTCATAAATTTAGGTCCGTCGTTTCGATTGCATTATTTCTTACTTGTTTTGGTGCTACTCAAACAGCGCGCGCGCAAACGATTAACGTGGATCAGGCTGTTGAGATCGCTTTGCGCAATAATATTGATATCCGGTCACAAAACTTAGATATAATAGCACTTGAAAGCCAACGTAATACGGCTTATGAACTACCGAAAACGGAAGTGAACTTTCAATACGGTAATAGCGATGGGTTCGAATTTAATGACGGTATTCAAATTTCTCAGAACATCCCATTCCCCAGGATTTTTGGCGCGCGAAAGTCATTCGTCGCTGAAAAGGTCAAAGGGCAGCGATGGCAAAAAAGATTTACGGAAAACGAGCTAAAGATGCAAGTCAGAAATTATTTTCATCAGCTCGAATATTTGCAAAACAATGCATTGGTACTTCGTGATTTATCGGGTATTTATGCGGACTTTATTCGCGTTGCTGAGCTGCGCTATCAGACAGGGGATATCGGTAAATTGGATGTCACCACGGCCACTACGAAAAAAGGAGAAATAGACCTGCTTTTACAAACGAATGAAACATTGAAACGAAACACCTACCAAAGTCTGAAAATGATAATGCAGGCGCCTGAGAACTTTGATATTCAGTTTCAGCCAGAATATCATCCCCTCCTTTTGAGTTCATTTGTTGATAGCGCGGCTGTGGAAAAGCATCCACGTATTCAAATGTTGTATCAAGAGGCGAAAATAGCTGAACAAGTTAAAAAAGTTGAACGCGCCAAAGCATTACCGGATTTTTCATTAGGATACAACAATGTTTCCTTAATAGGAATGCATAGAAAAAACGGAGTCGAGAAATTTTATGGACGAGGTCAGCGATTTAGTTATTTTGATGTTGGCATTTCCATACCCTTAATATTTGGAGCCACTAATGCAAAATTACATTCGCTCGATTATCAGAAGAAATCACTCGAGTTGCAGGCCGAATCGCAGGCAGCGCAGCTAAAATCTCAGCTAGTCAATGCGATGAACTTATATGCGCAGTATATAGCCGAGTATAATTATTATAAAAAGGAGGCACTTCCGAATGCTACTGAAATAATTGAAGCAGCCAAATTAGGCTATAAGACTGGCGAAATTTCATATGTAGACTACCTATACGCATTGCAAACAACGACCGATATCAAGCTTAATTATTTAAAGAGCATTCAGCAAATAAATGAAACAGTCACGCTAATTAACTCGCTCATTAGTAAATAGAAAATCCATGAAACATCATAAATATATAGTGTTATTTTACAGTTTAGTATTATCCATCGCGATTTCGTTATGGGCTTGTACAAGTAACCAAAAGGAAGAACAGGCGCATAGTCACGACACACATGCCGGACATTCGAGCGGCGAGAAAGGAGCAGCGAATACCGTTTTACTTACCGCTGCCCAGGTTAAAAATGTTGGCATCGAGCTCGGGACTATTGAACAAAAGGAGCTTTCTACGCCTTTGAAAGCGAATGGATTTTTGATTGTTCCAAATAATAATAAAGCGACTGCGACAACGCTCTTTGGAGGGACGATTAAAACGCTTAATGCGCAGATCGGAGATTATGTGAAAAAAGGGCAAATCATTGCCAAAATATCAAACCCACAGTTTCTCGTGCTTCAGGAGGAATACATCAGTGTCAATAGCCGAATAGAATTTGCGGAATTGGAACTAAAAAGGCAAACAGAACTCTACGAGGGAAATGTGGGTGCCAAGAAAAATTTGCAAAGTGCACAAACAGATTGGAGTACATTAAGCACACGCAAAGCTTCCTTAGCTCAACAAATTCAAATGATGGGAATCCAGCCATCCACACTCTCGAATACGAACCTACAGACTTCCATATCCATTAAAAGTCCCATTAACGGGACGGTGAGCAATGTTTTTGCCAAGATTGGAAGCTACGTTGGTGTATCTTCACCAATCATTGAGCTGGTCGAAAACAGTGCGCTGCATTTAGATTTACATGTTTTTGAGAAAGACCTCCAGCTAATTAAAGTAGGACAGAAAATTGATTTTATTGTAACCAATAGCCCGAACAAAAGTTACACTGCGGAAGTTTATAAGATAGGTTCTTCTTTTGATAGCGATAGTAAGACCATCGCGGTACATAGCAACGTGATAGGAGATAAGACAGGGCTGATCGATGGGATGAATATAACCGGAACAGTAAATATTAGCGGCGAATTAAGCCCGGCGGTTCCATCTGATGCTATCGTGCACGCGGATGGAAAATATTACATCTTTTTGTTAAAAGAGGAGTCCGCTGCGGCGCAAAACCACCAAGGCGGCGCGAACGAACATAAACATCAGGATGGTGTGCCGTTTGAAAGAGTCGAAGTTGCTATTGGAACGACTTTATTAGGTTACACGGCTATCGCGCCCGTTGAAGGAATTAAAGAAGGTTCTCAAATTGTCGTATCCGGTGCATTTTTTGTGAACGCTAAATTGAGTAACACCGGTCAAGGGCATTCACATTGATGCGTTGTATGTTTCTTGGAAAGGATTCAAATAGATCTTATATTCAACATTCGTAGAAGGAAATAGTTAATGGAAACTATAATCAACCTGGTTCGGTTGTTGGCTATTTACAGTATCAGGCATTGTTGCGTTTCTTGCATATAGTACTTAAATTAGGGGAGAAAGTAGAGAACGGGAAAGGGTGCTAGAATTTCTATTAACAGGACGCTGCGGGGAGTAAATACTGGTTGGTTTGGCCATCACAATAGTATAATAATGTTGGCTTGACTATATTTGTTGTTGTAATGAAGGAGTAAACAGTACAATAAGACGCGAGAATATAAATGCAACTTATGCGTCATTGGAACGGACGCGCGTGGAATGGCGGTATCCCATCACGGCCGGATAAAAAATGATTCGCCGACTAAAAAAGAAACAATGATCCACACAGATAAAAATCAGCAGCATTCCGTCACCTACGGACAGACGACGACATGTTGCGCGAGTGACGACAAGAATAATGCCCAGGGTGACCGGAATAATGTGGGGCCGGCGGAGCATGAGCGCGGCGCAGATGCAATTAATATGTTGCAATTGTTTGGTCCGAGTATTATTTCATTCTTATTCTTGTTCGTTGGGATCAGTTTCGACCATTTTTTTAACGTAGTATTTTTTACGGGATGGGTACGGATTTGTTGGTATTTGCTAGCCTATGCTATTGTTGGTTTCCCTGTTTTGAGAGAAGCGTTTGAAAGTATACGTAAAGGAGACGTATTTTCTGAATTCTTATTAATGGGGATTGCCACGGCTGGTGCGTTCGCTATTGGTGAGTATCCTGAAGGTGTGGCCGTTATGTTATTTTATTCTGTAGGGGAGGTTTTTCAACAGCTAGCCGTCAGTAGAGCAAAGAAGAATATCAAGTCTTTGCTTGATCAAAGGCCCGAAGAAGTGACGGTAATACGCGACCGCAGCGCCGAAATAGTAAAAGCGGAAAGGGTGGTTATTAACGAAGTCGTAGAATTGAAGCCAGGAGAAAAGCTTGCCCTGGATGGCGAACTTTTGTCCGACAGGGCTTCGTTTAACACTTCTGCACTTACCGGGGAGAGTAAACCGGATACGAAGATCAAAGGAGAACCAGTGTTGGCGGGAATGATAAATTTAAATACCGTGGCGCAGGTGAAAGTTACAACGGTGTTTAAGGATAGCAAGTTGAGTAAAATATTAGAACTGGTGCAAAATGCTACATCACAAAAAGCGCCAACGGAGCTTTTTATCCGCAAATTTGCAAAGATTTATACACCTATCGTTGTCTTTTTAGCCATTGCGATATGTTTGTTACCCATTTTTTTTGTTTCTGATTATGTGTTTCAAGAATGGTTATATCGTGCATTGGTATTTTTAGTTATCTCCTGTCCTTGTGCGCTCGTGATTAGCATTCCTTTGGGTTATTTTGGCGGTGTGGGTGCAGCTAGTAGACACGGGATACTGGTTAAGGGAAGTAATTTTTTAGATGCCTTGGCGAAAGTGCAGCATATTGTAATGGACAAGACTGGGACGATGACCGAGGGTGTCTTTAAGGTCAAGGAGAATGTTTTTCGCGAGGAATCGAACCGAGATGAGCTGTTGCAACTTGTTAATCGTTTAGAAAGTTATAGTAGTCATCCGATAGCCACGGCGATACACGAGTTTGTGGGCGTGGTAAATCAGGAGATACTTTTGCAAAACGTCGAAGAGATCCCTGGTCAAGGGTTACGCGCTGAAGCCGAAGGCAAGTTGCTGTTAGTAGGGAATTTCAAATTAATGGATGCCTACTCGATATCGTACGATACTAATCCCGAAAATATCGTCGACACGGTTATCGCAATCGCTTATGATAATATTTATCATGGATACCTTACGATTTCAGATCGCATAAAAGATGATGCTCAAATTACGATCGAGAAGTTGAACGCACTGAATATAAAAGTTACCATGCTGAGTGGAGACAAAAGTGCAGTGGTTAAATTTGTCGCCGATAAGTTGGGAATTAAGAATGCCTTTGGTGACTTGTTGCCTGAAGGAAAAGTAGACAAGATTAAGGAAATAAAACACAATAAGGGATTGGTTGCTTTCGTCGGAGACGGAGTAAATGATGCTCCTGTAGTAGCCCTCAGTGATATCGGTATTGCAATGGGTGGTTTAGGTAGTGATGCGACCATTGAAACGGCAGATGTCGTTATCCAGGACGACAAACCCAGTAAAATCCCTATGGCTATCAAAATTGGGAAACAAACCAAAAGGATTGTTTTGCAAAACATTACCCTTGCATTTGTGGTAAAAGGTGTCGTGTTAATTTTAGGAGCAGGCGGTCTAGCGACAATGTGGGAAGCCGTGTTTGCCGATGTAGGTGTTGCCTTGTTAGCGATCCTTAACGCGATCCGCATCCAGCGCATGAATTTTTAAACCCTATTCTTCGTATTTGATCGCCATAAATTGATCTCATTTCTTTCAGTCCGTTGATTAATCCGATGCTTAAGAATGGCAATAGCTCCTGAACAGTGGATTTCGAAAATCTAACACGAGACTTATTGAACAAATTAACGATCAGTATTAAACACTTCGACGGAAAAAATGTTCCCCCTTATTGTCCCAATAAAGGGGAACTACATTACTAAACAAAAAAAACAAATATCCTATTCGGCGTATTGAAGGTTTTTCAACGATGCCCCAATTCTAATATAATATTCTCGAGTATACTTGTACCAATTGTAGCTGATATCATGTTGATAATGTGGTTTATTGGGTATTCTAAGGTAGTGAAATAATTCTTAAAATCAGTAGCTTCCATTTAAAAAAGCACATTTATCACCATAGTGATTTCTTCGTACGGAACGTCCATAGTAAGCTATTATCGTGGTATCGATATGCGAAATGGTTTTGCGGATTCAAATGAATCGATCGAATGGCACTTTGAATTCCTTCGCAATTAACTATATAAAAGTCATTTTTGCCACGACAAACCAAACCACTGAACTTGATCAATCAGGATTGCAACAACATAATTGGGTGTTTAAGATCTTCGTTTTCAAAAGCTCCACGCTCCATTCCTGATCTGTGTTTGTAATTCCAATTTTGTATGAAATACTTTGCTATATGCTAACGCATTCTAGGACCTGGCATTTACAAAACTCGGATTATGGCATAATCCAGTTGAAAATTCAGGGATATTATCTTTTGAAAGTGTTACATCTATCGCCGCACACCATCCAGAAATCCTCAATATTATTGATAATCGAAGCACTATGCGTTTGCAGAATATTTCAATGCCAAACTGAAAGCTTTAGAAGTGTATTCCAGAGAGTCAGAGATACTACTTTCTTCCCGTATCGTTTTATGAAAATTGTATGCTTAAAAAATTACATCCTCCAAAAATTCGGTGTCATCCGGGATTTCCATATATAAAGCGACATCGAGATTTTGAATTTAGGTACGGATGCACTAGGTGATACCGATGCCGCAAAACTATGTCTGCAAAATCTGTACAAAGCTATCGCTTAGAATTACTAAAACACCCAAATCAAGCGCGCTTCTATGTTGTTCAAATAGGGTTTAAACGCAAAATAAGCGAGTCGCAGGCGGCTCGCTTATTTAAAAGTACCCAGCGCCGGAATCGAACCGGCACATCCGAAGATATTGGTGTTTGAGACCAACGCGTCTACCAATTCCGCCAGCTGGGCAAGCTGTATCATTGTTTTGACGTTGCAAATATAGGAGATGTTTTACTTTTACCAAAAAAAATATTCATGTTTTTAGAAAATGACTGATTCTTAGTCGTTTTATTTTAAATCTTGTTCTCCGAGGTTCTTAAGTGAACCAAATTATTTTTTTGGTTAACATTTTTTAACCTATAGACATTAAACGATTCGGTTAAAAAGGAATCTATCCTATAAACAATTCAACTATTTAGGTTGACGTTTTAGACAAAAATAGATAGATATATGAAAAAAATTATAACAATGGCTATGCTTTTCACAGGTATGAGTTTAGCTACTTTTGCTCAGGAGAATAATAATGTTGTTACTGATACTGCAGAACGTGGCAAGAAGCACCATCGCAAAGAACGAGTCATGGAAAAGAAAAATCCTGAAGAAATTGCGAAGATCAAAACTGATCGACTAGACAAAGAATTAAAATTCACCGACGAGCAGCGTGCCAAGGTTTACGCGATTCAAATGGAAGATGTCCAAAAGACCGTTGCATATCGTGACCAGATGAACGCTATTCGTGATACTCATCGTCAAGAGATGAGGTTGTCTCGCGATAAAATGAGCGAGGTATTGACCTCGGAGCAGAATCAAGCATTAAAAGACAAATTCAAAACACACAAAAAACGTAAAATGATGCACCATCGCGGCAAACGCTCACGTGTACAGCCCGCTGATAACGCAGCCCTAGAGAACGTTTCTTCAGATACGGCGGTGACGAAATAATATAAGTGGAGACGAGTTCTCCGTTCGGTTTCATGTTAGAAAGGGGAGTGTTCATATAGAGCACTCCCCTTGTTTATTTAATTTTTTCGATAATGTGAGCGATCAGCGGATAGGTGTTTTCCTCTAATTCACCAAGTTTTTTCTTTTTTATCCACTTAGCGTCCGTTATATCTTCTTCGAGCTGTGGTATTAAATCTGGCGATTTGTTAACACCCATGTTGTACCAATTAGTTTGCTTGAGGACCGTTTTTCCACGTAAAACGTACATGTGGTAGCTGGTTGTTAATTTATCACCCAGGTAGTCGACTTTGATTCCACATTCTTCTTCCACTTCGCGGACCGCTGCTTTACGCATTTTCTCATCGCTTTCCACTTTTCCTTTTGGGAGATCCCATTTGCCGAGCCGATATATAAAGAGAAATTCTCCCTCACCGTTCCGAACAAGACCGCCCGCAGCTTTGATTATCGTCATATTCTGCACAAGTGATTTAAAAACCTTTTCCGCATCCGGATGAATGTACAAGTAATTAATTCCTTTTGCATGTTTGCCTTTAGAGCCTTGGAAAAGTTTTTCAAGGTCAATCTCTTGTAAACCAATCGTTTGAACGATAGATAGTTTCTTTGGAAGAAAATCAGCCAAAATTAGCTGAGATTCGTTCATATAAATTTTATAAATTTGTGCCATGAATAATTTAAATGAGGTTGAACAAAAAATTGCAGAATCCTTATTGCAAATTAAAGCAATAAAATTGCAACCTAAAAACCCTTTTACATGGGCATCGGGTTGGAACTCTCCAATTTATTGTGATAATCGTATTACATTATCACATCCGGCGATCCGTACGTATATCCGTCAGAACCTGTCAGAGTTAATTCAAGAGGAATTTGGTTCTATTGATATGATATCGGGAGTGGCGACAGCTGGTATACCTCAAGGGGCGTTGGTAGCGCAAGATTTAGGGCTACCATTTACCTATGTACGCGGCAGCGCTAAAGATCATGGCCGTCAAAACTTGATCGAAGGTGAAGCAATGAGCGGACAACGCGTCGTGGTAATTGAAGATTTGATTTCTACCGGAAAGAGCAGTTTGCAAGCCGTGGAAGCATTACGTGCTGTAGGGTGCAATGTGGTAGGCCTGGTTTCTATTTTTACTTATGGATTGGATATTGCAACGGCAAATTTTGCTGAAGCAAAATGCCCATTCTTTAGTTTATGTAATTACGATGCGCTAATTAAGGTGGCCGTAAGAAATGGTTACGTATTAGAGTCTGATATTTCTTTACTTGAAAAATGGCGTAGAGATCCGGCAAGTTGGACTGCAGAATAATTTAATCAAACGTTATGACAATCATTCAAAACGATATTGAAATTCCAAAAATTGTAGATGAGGTTTATTCTTTCTTGTCCGATTTGAATAATCATGAACAATTGATGCCTGGCAACATTACTAATTGGTCCTCGAGCTATGATCATGCTAGTTTTACGATCAAGAACATGGCGAAGCTTTCCTTGAAAATGACGCAACGTATAGAAAATAAGGAGCTTGTTTGTATGCCCGAAGGTGATACTCCATTTGCATTAACATTGCGCTGGAAACTTGAGCAAGTCGGTACCGAAGCGACCGTTGCATCATTTGTGATCGAGGCAGAACTTAATATGATGATGAAGATGATGGCAGCCGGCCCACTTCAGAAATTAGTGGATCACCAAGTAAGCAAATTAAAGGAAATTTTAGTATAGCGGCTCGATATACAATATAGCGCCTCAATCTTTAATCGGATTGAGGTTTTTTATTTCTTGTAGACTCGTCGTCTTTTGGTTTTGGCATCGTACGATTGGGGTGAAAATTGGATTAGTGTCATTAATTTAGCTTGGGCAGTAGAACAACCAAAGAGTTTTGTATTTTTGTCCTATACGTTTACAAACAATCTTTACTAGATGGAATTACATTTAAAACGCCCGTTGGCATTTTTCGATTTAGAAACAACAGGTGTAAATATTTCTGCTGACCGCATTGTAGAACTTTGCATATTGAAGATCTCGCCTGATGGCACCGAAGATGTCTTAACGAGACGTATCAATCCAGAGATGCCAATACCAGCGGAATCATCGATGTTTCACGGTATCTATGATGCGGATATAAAGGATGCACCTATATTTAAGGACATTGCTGGACTCGTGCGTGATTTTATTGCCGACGCGGATTTGGCTGGCTATAACTCGAATAAGTTTGACGTGCCGGTACTTATGGAAGAATTCCTTCGTGCTGGGGTTGATTTCTCGCTAGAGGGTCGTGCGTTTGTTGATGTACAAAATATATTTCATCAAATGGAGCAGCGGACACTTAAAGCTGCTTATAAATTCTATTGTGAGGCCGCGCTAGAGAATGCGCATACAGCCGAGGCGGACGTGCGAGCAACCTATGAGGTTTTAAAGGCTCAACTTTCGAAATATGATGGCGCGACTTTCGAAGATAAGCACGGAGTGGTGAGCACACCGGTAGTGAACGACGTAGAAGCATTACATAAATTCACAAACTTATCTAAGCCGGTGGATTTTGCGGGTCGTCTTGTATTTGATGCTGAGGGTGATCCGAGTATCAACTTTGGTAAGCACAAAGGGAAAAAGGTTGTCGACGTTTTTGAAACCGAACCAAGCTACTATTCATGGATGCAAAATGGGGACTTCCCGTTATACACCAAAAAAGTGCTGGAGAAGTTATGGGTCGATTTCCGTGAGACAAAGAAGGCGCAACGAGAAGAGAAGAAAGAAGAGAGTCGTCCGCAGTCCGCGCCACGCCCACAGGCCAACGTGCAAAGACAGAAACCTGTTGAGAAATCACGCCCGGTGACGGATGATATGCTTAAACAACTTCAAGGTAAATTTGGTAAATAAAAATAATTAGATTTTAGAATGATTAATACTACCGAAATAGAACATATAAAGTGTTTGATTATTGGATCCGGTCCCGCTGGGTATACCGCCGCAATATATGCTGCTCGCGCAGATTTGAGCCCGGTAATTTATACTGGAATTGTGCCGGGAGGTCAGTTAACACAAACAACGGACGTTGATAATTTCCCTGGTTACCCGCAAGGGATTACCGGTCCAATAATGATGGAAGATTTGAAAGCACAAGCCGAGCGTTTTGGAACACAGGTGCGATTTGGCTATGCTACAGAAGTACAGTTTTCTACAGATAATAGCGTGCACAAAGTTCAGATCGATGGGTCTAAGTGGGTTACTGCCGATACCGTGATTATTGCAACGGGTGCCACCGCAAAATGGCTCGGTCTTCCCTCGGAAGAGAAATACAACGGTTTTGGCGTATCTGCATGTGCGGTTTGCGACGGATTTTTCTTCAAAGGCCAAGATGTCGCGATCGTTGGCGCCGGCGATACCGCTGCGGAGGAAGCAACTTATTTAGCAAAACTATGCCGCAAAGTGTATATGCTTGTTCGGCGCGATGAATTCCGTGCTTCCAAAGCGATGATTCACCGCGTACAAAACACCGCAAATATTGAAGTTTTGTATAACACACAGACGGAAGAGATTTTAGGAAATGAGCAAGGCGTAAATGCCGTTCGTATCAAAAATAATATCACCCAAGCCGAATCGGTATTGGACGTGACGGGGTTCTTCGTTGCAATCGGACATAAACCTAATACCGAGCTTTTTCAGAATGTCTTGGACATGGATGAGACAGGTTATTTACTTACAAAAGCTGACAGCACAGCCACCAATATAGCCGGTGTATTCGCTTGTGGGGATGTGCAAGATCATGTGTATCGCCAAGCCATTACTGCGGCGGGCACAGGATGTATGGCAGCACTTGAAGCCGAACGGTACTTGGCGAGCAGAGCGGATTAAATTTAGATGGAAAAAGGGGACTGAATTGGTTCCCTTTTTAAATAACTCGATAATTTTTTAATGCATTCCAGATTCCGTTTTCATCCACCTCACTTGTTATGTAATCTGCGATTTCTTTGACCTCCGGGTTTGCATTCCCCATAGCAATTCCGATACCAACGTGTTTTAACATCGTTATATCATTTCCACCATCTCCGAATGCCATTGTTTGCTCAAGGGGTACTCCAAAATATTTACAAAAAATATCGATACCAACTTTTTTGCTTAATCCTTTTGGGTTCACGTCCGCGAATAGTGGTGTCCATCGTGAGGCTACCGAGTTCGGCATAACACTTTTCATAAATTCATTTTCCTGCTCAGGCCCGATAAAGATGTTTGCTTGTAAAATGCTACTCGCATCGACTTGATCCATCTCAACAGTAGGGGGGACAGGTAGATTTAAGTGTGCATACATACCCGCGATTTCAGGCGTTACGTCGTGAATAGTGATCTCTTGTTCGGACATAAGTGAAAAGCTGAGTGATTGTGTTTTTGCATGGGCTAAGATGGCATTTACATCTTTGGGATCGATCGTTTGTTTGAACAGAATTTCATTTTCAGTGGTGATACAATAGCCACCATTAAACGTGATGTAGCCATCGAAATTCAGATATTTAATATGATCGATACTATTGATTGATCGTCCGGTAGAAACAATAACTTTTATTCCTTTTTCTTTTAAAAGTGTGATCGCCTTTTGAGTTGATTTAGGTACCTCGTGTGTCGTGAAACTTAACAGTGTACCGTCGATATCGAAAAATATAGCTTTAACAATAGGGTTTTGCATATTGTAAATTTAGCAATTTGAACTGGTCGCAAGGGTACTTTCGTGTTAATAAATTGTATATACACTGTAAGAATGATCGTATTCGCGCTAATAAAATGTTTAAAATATGTTCGTATGCTTATCTTTGCTGTCAAACAGGTTATTTACAATGGAATCAGATATTCGCATCCTATTTATTCATTCAATCGAACAGCATATAAAGCAGAATGAATTTATCAAACTATCTTTAGGGAATTACAAAGGAACCGATCCGGATCTCAAAAATATCTATGTGAAACCTGTGCAAATTAAAAAACAATTAAACTTAAGCTTTACCTATCGTTATAAAACACGAGATATTACGAAAAATTATACGGTGCAAGAAGCGTTGCGTTTGATTGGTGATTTGTTTAACGCACATAATTTTGCTGCCTCTACTTTATTTATCACCCAAGCGAATATAACATGCCAACAGTCCAAAAATAAAAGTTGGGCAACGACTTCGAGTGAACCGACTGCGAAAATGCCGACGACTCTTACTCACGATCATCAAAAAGAAAGAAAGCTTGCGCAAGGTTCCAAAGATTATCTCCACCGGCTAAAGCTTACCGACGAAATGGGGAATGTGTATAAGAATGCACAAGATAAGTGGAAACAGATAAACCATTATATTGAACTTTTGAGCACCATGTTGAAAGAGCTTCCGGCAGGTGATGTTTTGCAAGTAGTCGATATGGGTTCTGGGAAAGGGTATCTGACGTTCGCGCTGTATGATTATTTGGTGAATGTACTTGGTAAACCTTCGTCGATTGTTGGTGTTGAATACCGCAAAGATATGGTGGAACTATGTAACCGAATCGCGAAAATGTCTTCGTTTGCTAACTTGCGGTTCGAAGAAGGTTCCATCGATGAGTATCGGCCTAAAATCCGTCTAGACGTACTTATTGCGCTTCACGCGTGTGATACGGCGACTGATGATGCCATTGCTAAGGGGATCGAGAACAACGCACATTTAATCGTTGTTGCACCTTGTTGCCACAAACAAATTCGGCGCGAAATGGAGAAATCCAAAGTGGATAATCGACTGGATTTTCTCCTTAAGCATGGGATATTTTTGGAACGGCAAGCAGAAATGGTCACTGACGGTTTACGTGCGTTAATTTTGGAGTATTATGGGTATCAGACAAAAGTTTTTGAGTTCGTTTCTGATGCACATACCCCAAAGAATGTATTGGTTATCGGCGTCAAGAAGTCGGTTACACAAAAACGAAAGGACGAAATTTTAATAAAAATTAAAGCGACAAAAGAGTTTTTCGGTATTGGATATCACCACCTCGAGCGTTTGGTGGGATTGGAAGTGTAAGGAGTTTATTTTTCGCTCCAATGGGACTTGATGCTGTTGATACTATCACTAAAGTATATTAACTTCCCCTTATTGCTCTCTCGAATAAAATCTGAGAGGCTTTTTGACGATATAGCCGTCCAATCGCCCAATATAACCAGCCGCATACGATAGTTTGAAAATTTCTGCAATATTTCCCCCGCCATTTTACTTTTTAACTCAAAAAAAATCGGCGTGATAGAGCTTTCATGCAATACGATTGCATCATAACCTTGATAATAAATATCACCCATAATTTGCATGGCATCTTCCAAATTTGAAATGATTTCTTCCATGCTCCGAAGTTCGGCTACTTTAATCAGATTGATTTTATGTTCGATAATTTCCATGGTGAGTTCCCGTTTTTGGGGGATATTAAGTTACGTTAAATGGCGAGTTTTACACCGAAATAATAATTACGTTTTGCTGCTGGGTTAAAGTAGCGATTTCCAAATGCATTGATGTCATTACCCAGACTGTAGTTCTCATTCAAGATGTTATCGATACCTGTGAAAAATTGCAGGGTTGTTTTATTTTTGTTCAGCGGTATATCGATACCCACTTTCGCTTGAATTAAATGGTAGGAATCTGCATACACCGTATTTGCATCATTTAAGGGAGCATCAGAAATGTATCGATGATGTAAATTTAAAAATATTTTTTTCCCAAACTCGAGAAATAAATTGTTTGCATTTACCCAATTTGGAACCGCCGTGAGATCGTTTCCGGAAAAATCATCGTCACCATTCTGATAGGTTCCAAATTTGTAAAAATTACGTGATAAGGATCCTTGATACGTGATGTTACGTACCACTCCCGTATTTCTGGGACGAAGCAATTGGATGTGTAAATTCGCTTCGATGCCCTTTTGATCCATCTCCCCAGCGTTTAGATAAAATTCCGCTCCATTTTGGTCAACGTTTCGCACGATACCATTTTTCATTTGATAAGAATATACGGAGATATCACCAAGTAAACGGCGATCGTTGGTTTCAATACGGTATCCTACTTCGTAATTTGTTCCCGTTTCGGCGCGTAGATCGAGGTTAATGACATTGTTGGAAGAACGAACCTCCGCCAGTGTCGGCGTTGAATAACCTTTAGAGATGGACGCACGAATCGCCATTTTATCTGTCAGTTTGTAAGAACCAGCGAGTCGGGGCATCCATATTGTTCCAAAATCAATTTTTCCAGAACCCTCTGTGGAAACAGGGAATCTCGTGTCGTAGTCAATGCGCGCATAATTTAACGCAATTGAACCGTCGATATTCCACCTATGACCGAGTTGTAAATTCGCACGGTAGAAAATGCTAGCTTGTAAATTATCCAGATCATCTTTAGCTTGAGGAGCACGCGCGACCCCATTTTGGTTATCGTAGTTGTCAATTTTACTCCATCCTTTCTGAATTTCCGTACCTAATTGCATCTGCCAGTTGTAGTCTTGAATGTTTTTACTACGATAGGAAAAGTAGGTGCGAACCCCAAGGTTCTTTTCCTCCCGAAGCTCGTAGTTCGTAATAAATGGATTCTCGATATCGGTGATTGCACCAAAAACACTTATGTGATGAAGTATATTCTCGGCGAGTTCGGACTGATGTGCTAATCCGGTGAACCAAGTTTTGTTATAAATAGCCGCTTTTTGCTCCTTTGCCCCGGGTTGCGTACTTGTTGCTGGCCTAGCCATGCGCGGGTCCTGGGTCATCTGCTCTAAGGTCAACCCACCAGGTGTTTCGTATCCCATATCCGCGTACAGTAGATACAGGCGGAGCATATTCTTTGTTGAATACTTCCATTGATGAGCCGTCTGAATTGTTTTTTTATCAAGCGCCGTGTTCTGCCGATAGCCATCCGATCGCATGAAAGATTGGTCAACTGAAAATTGATAGCTATCGTTGACTTTTCTTTGAATGGAGAGCTGCTCATTGAACAGGCCATAAGAACCGCCGTTGAGCGTCAAGGTCGCTTGGTTCTCCAGGCGACCAAAACCTTTAGGGTGGATGCGTAACACGCCGGCCGAGTTTGCTCCGAATAAGGAACCATCGGGCCCTTTTAGTATATCGATGGACGCTATCGATTGGGGGTCAATTATGTTCAGGTAGCTATTCCCTCCCGCGTCGGTAAGAGGGAACTCATCGACGTATATTTTCGTATTTCTAATGCCAAATGGTGAGCGTATCATGCTTCCTCGGAGCGCTAATCTATAACTCCCTGGTGAACGTTCTTCGAGCCGGAGACCCGGAATGCTATTTAAAGCGGGCAGGAGCGAGCCAGTTTGTTGGGAGGATACATCTCGCTCACTTACAACGTTGGCCGAAGAAGTAAGACCTACCAGTGGCTGGCTGCCGAAATAAGCATCGATAGTAATTGGGTTTATTCTGGTGGTGTCACTTGGCAATTGGGCGGATGAGACCAACCATGTCAAAGTATAAGTAGATAGAAGTAATACTCGGCGCATATTAAAAAGTCGTTCAGCTTGATTTGGCGACTAAGATACAAAATAGTCTGATTGATCGAATGTTATTAGTGATAGGATTAACGCACTAGAACGCTTCATTTAACCCTAGAAAAAGGCCTCGCTGGCCAAACTTGCCGACCGCATAATCAATACATAGATTCGTGCGTGTAGCTTTATTGAACAGAATGCGTAATCCCCCCCCAGCAGCGGGCTGCCAGTGTTGGAATAGCTTCGTGCCAATCGGGTCACTTGCTGTTTGCATATTTGCGAATACAACGCCACTTAAAAATTGATTGCGAAGGATCGGAAAACGATATTCGATTTCCGAATAGGCGAATGAACGCCCCCGAAAATAGCCATTGGTGTACCCCCGGCCGCTGCGCGCATAGGTGTCTTTTCCTGTTCCCGGGAGATCGAGGTAGGCCAAATCTCCATTCAAACCGTACGACCCCCAATACCAAAACGCCAATACATGGTTAGGTCGCGATTCGGAAAGCTGCCAATATTTTCTAAAATCTGTTTGCAGCTGTACGACATTTTTAGCACTTCCTAGCCATTTTTGACTCATCCGGAGCACGACATCCGAATATATACCTTTGTAAGCACTGTTTGGGTTATCTCGAGTCATGTATTGAATATTAAGCATCAATCCATTGTTGTTATAACTCTCGGCACTATAACCTTTGTTTTTACTATAAATTTCTAGCGGGTTCAACTCTTGTTCGCCCAATGTTTTGATTTTCCTTTTGAGCTCAAAGAAAACCCCTGCGCCAACAAACATACCTGGGAATAAGTTTTTATATAACCGTTCGTTCAAACTGTAGACGGCAAATTCATTTATATAGCGCGTACGGTCGGGATTGTTGATTGTTTGAATTTCGGGGTCGTCCGTTTCAATCTCATTGCCTATCCCCAATCCGTAATCTAAAGCGACACCCTTGGCGATAATTAGCCCGCCCTTGATGTTCCATTTGTCACCCTCCGTATAGGTGTCATGGGCAAGGTAGCCATATATAATTCCTCTAGTGGTGTAACTCAGCGCTGTAGCGAACGTCGACATCGTCGTGGTATTTGGATCACCAATATAAACACCGCCGACGACTTTTGCTCCAATTTGGAACCCAATACTTGGGTTGTAATTCAAATTCGGCAGTATGGATATGCCGGATCTTTTTTTTATCGTTTTTTTGGAAGTATCATTGCGAATTAAGCGGCCGATGTCTTTAATACCGTCGCTGATATCGTATAGATTTTGTGTTTGTGGAATTGAATCCAGTGTAGTAGCCCGAAGAGAGTCTGTTAGAACCTGCTGTGCGCTGGTGCAAAAGCAAAGTAAAAGCATGAAAGACGCTAAGGAGAATTTGTACATATAGTTTTCTAACAAACACAAAAAAAAACAACTGACCTTATGAGTTGTTTGCTAATATAGTTTATTTTCAGAGTACCTGAAATTTACTTATCCTAATTTATTGGTTTTAAACATAGATGTGCAATTGATTTTCTTTATTGCGACTCTAAAAGTTGTTGTTCGTGAAGCTCAAAATATTCACCTTTTTGATTTATCAGTTGTTCGTGCGTACCTTGTTCAATCACTTGCCCTTGATCCATTACAAGGATGTGGTCCGCGTTTTTAATTGTCGAGATACGGTGAGCAATGAAGATTGTCGTTTTGCCTTTCATGATGCGGCCCAAATTGTGAAGAATTTCCTCTTCGGTTTTAGTGTCCACAGCAGATAAACAATCATCAAAAATCAAAATGCTGGGATCCTTGACGAGTGCACGTGCGATCGAAATACGTTGCTTTTGTCCTCCGGAGAGGGTGATACCCCGTTCCCCAATCGAGGTTTGAAAACCTTCCTCAAAATCTATGATGTTGTTATATACTGCAGCGTCCTTTGCCGCTTGTTCCACCCGCTCTGTTTCTAATACGTCTAAACCAAAGGCTATATTATTAGCAATCGTGTCTGAGAAAAGGAACATTTGCTGCGGTACAAAACCTATCTGGTGACGCAAATTCGCTGTGTTTATATGCTCAATAGGTGTGTTATCATAATATATACTTCCCTTATCGGCCTCATACATCCGTAACAGTAGGTTGGCTAATGTCGATTTACCCGAACCGGTTCGGCCAATAACTGCTAGCGTTTTTCCATGAGGTATAGTGAAAGATAGGTTGTTTACCGCCAAGATGCCCGTCTCGGGATAGGTGAAGGATAAATTTTCCACCCGGATGTCACCTTGTATTTCGAGGTCTAGATGCCCTTCTGGGATTTCCGAAGTCGTTTTTAAAAATTCATTGATTCGCTTCTGTGATGCAGATGCACGTTGAATGAGTGAAGTTACCCATGCAAGCGACATGGCCGGGAAAGTGAGCTGATTCACATATATAATGAATTCGGCAATATTTCCCGCTGTTATTGTACCATTATTGACCTCAATACCGCCGACGTAAACAGTGATAATGGTGCTCAACCCTACTAAGAAAATAATTATAGGGAAAAAAATCGCTTGAACGCGAACCAAATCCAAGGATACTTTATTGTAGGTGTTACTCTCGTTTGCAAATAAATCCATTTTCTGTTTCTCTTGGTTGTAACTCTTCACAACTCGGATTCCAGAAAATGTCTCCTGAACGAATGAGGACAATATAGATAGTTGCCTTTGAATGCGCTCGCTGCGCAAATTGATAATTTTATTTACAAATAGGATGATAACCGATAGTATTGGAATAGGAAGCAACGCATAGGTTGCCAGTGTCGAATTGACGTCATACATCGCATAAATCACCATGATCGATAACACAGCTGTATTGATGGCGTACATGATTGCAGGTCCCAAATAATTCCGCACTTGGTTCACATCTTCGGTCGCGCGATTCATCATGTCCCCCGTATTGTTTTTGCGGAAGAATGAAAAGTCAAGTGCTTGGTAATGTTGGTAAATTTCGTTTTTTAGATCGTATTCGATGTGTCGTGAGGTTAGAATGATTGTTTGACGCATAAAAAACAGAAAGATACCACGTGCTAAAGACAACGCTAATACAACGAATCCAAAGAAGAGTAAACTACTGCCAAAAACCTGATAAACCAAGTCTTGTCGTTCGAAACCGTCATATAAGCGGTATAAATCTATATTCTCTTTTACCAGGTCGAAGGCTTCACGAATTACCCTTGCGGGTAATATACCGAAGTAGTTTGATGCAATAACAAAGAGAATACCCGGTATGATTGTCCAACGGTATTTGTAGAAGTACTTATTGAGATACGCTAGCTCTTTCATGTTTTGACAAATGTAAGGCTAAAATATTGAAAATACTTGGTTGAGTTTGTCGACAAAGTATAATTTTTTTAAGGGTCAATCCAGATTCTCGATAATCACGAATACTAGCCGCTTGGTGCTCCTCGTTCGTTTTATGATCTAATAATTTACAAATCGGAGTACTTAAAAATAGGCTTAAAGGAAAGTTGTTAAAAATATTGCGTGGAATAAAAATTGGGTGAAAAAAATATTTCATACTTTTGCAGAGGTAATTTAACAATCACTCGGATTTATTGAACGTTATGGATGTAAACAATTCGTCGGTTTTCGAAAAGATGGGAAAATCAAGCCATCAAAACTTATTTTTTTGTCATGATAAGGTGATTGGTCTGCAGAGTATCGTGGCCATCCATGATACGACACTGGGACCGGCCATCGGTGGCGTTCGAATGTTACCATATGAATCGATTTCTGAAGCGATAGAAGACGCATTGCGTTTATCGGAAGCAATCACTCATAAGGCGGCCTTGGCTGGGTTGAATTTAGGTGGTGGAAGTGCCATTATTGTTGGGAACAACAGAACGGACAAGACCGAAGTGCTTATGCGCCGATTTGGTCAATTCATTCAAGGTCTTAACGGTAACTTTATCGCCTCAACGGATATTGGGACCACGCCAAAAGACCTGGAGTACATGCTCTCCGAAACGGGGTATGTAGCCGGACTTCCTTCTTCGCTCAATGGGGGTGGAGACACGACTCTATTTGCTGCTCGAGGTGTTTTTTACGGAATAAAAGCTGCCATTAAAGAATTATATGGCGATGATAGCTTAGCCGGACGGAAAATTGCTGTGCAAGGTGTTGGCAGCGTTGGAGAACAACTCGTTGCTATGCTTCGTGCTGAAAATGCTCGGGTGTATGTTTCAGACATGACCGAAGAACGGAAGATGAAAGTAGCTGCTAAATATAAAGCGGAACCGATCAACTATTCCTCAAGCTTCGAACTGGATGTGGATGTATACGCGCCGTGTGCATTAGGCGGAACCGTAAATCCCGAAACGATCCCACGCATGCGATGTAAAATTATCGCAGGTTCAGCAAATAACCAACTGCGCGACGAAAAGGAAAGCAACGCGCTTTTGAAACAGCACGATATTCTATATACTCCGGATTTTCTAATAAATTCTGGCGCCTTGATTAGTTGCTTTTCAGAACTTGAAGGTTATGGAAGTGATCGTACAGAATCATTAATTAAAAATATTTATAATGCGACGCGTCACGTAATTCAGAAGTCGAAAGAAGACAATATTACGACATACCAGGCCGCTAAACAAATTGCAGAAAAACGTATCTTTGACATTAAATTGTTGAAAAGATAGGGTGCATTTGACTAAAGTATAATATCGTTCTTATTAATATACAATCGTTCTTTAAATTTAATTATGCTTAATAGAAGGCACCTGCGGGTGAAAGTAATGCAAACGCTATATGCGTATCGTTTATCGGAAGATAAACAAATCAAAGATTTTCAAAAAGCACTTTTTAAAAGTGTTGACGAAGTTAATCAGATGTACATATGGGCGCTGAATCTTTTAGATGAAGTTGCTGAATATGTCTTAATTGATGCAGAAGGCAGAGCGAATAAGTTTTTGCCGACTGAGAAGGATAAAGTTTATACCACCAAACTCCATTCGAATAGTTTTATAGAGTCTTTAAGACAAAATAGGGCCTACCTGGAGAATATTAAAAAATACGATGTTTCGTGGACTTTCGATCCGGAAATTGTACGTTCTATTTTTGCCGAACTAAAGGTTTCGGGAGAATATTTAGCATACCTTCAACAAGAAGATCGGTCAATCGCTGCGGAGAAAGATATCATCAAGTACATCTTTAAAAAGATTGTTTTGAAGTCCGCAGATGTGGATCAGGTATTTGAAACGAAATTTATCAACTGGCCGGTCGACAAAGAAGTGCTTCAGGCCATGATCGCTAAAACGTTTAAAAACTTCAGCAGTGAAAACCCTTTACAAAACGAGCTTGCAAGTTTGACGCCAAACTGGGATGAGGATAGTGAGTACATTGTTGATTTGTTGAAGTTTACGATTCGCGACGCAAAGGATTTCCAAGAAATGATTTCCGAGAAAACGAAAAATTGGGAGGCCGATCGTATTGCATTGGTCGATAATATATTGATGCAAATGGCTATCTGTGAATTGATTAATTTCCCTACAATTCCGGTGAAAGTGACGATCAACGAATATATAGAGCTTTCAAAGTCTTTTAGTACCGTGAAAAGTAACACGTTTATCAATGGGATTCTTGATAAAATATTAGCTGAACTCACCCAACAGGGCCGAATCAATAAAGAAGGTAGAGGATTAAAAGGATAATATTATGGGTATTTTGAAATTAAGTCTAGCTAGTTTAGTAGCTGTTTTAATGATTTCTTGCGGGAGTAACAGTAAGGAATCCAAAGAATCGACAGACGAAGTGGTGGGTGCCGAGGACCAATCAATTATGGGGGGTAAAATTGAATTCACAGAAAGTGAATTTCATTTCGGCGAGGTAAAAGAGGGAGAGATTGTGGAGCATGCGTATGAATTTACCAATACCGGTACAACGCCGGTTATTGTAGGGCGCGTATCCGCATCTTGTGGTTGTACAACACCATCGTACACACAAACGCCTATACTCCCTGGTAAAACTGGTGAGATTAAAGTAAGCTTTAATAGTGACGGACAGGTCGGTAAACAGCAAAAGATCGTAACTATTGTCTCTAATGCGGAAAACAACATTACAACTGTCCAACTTAAAGGAGAGGTAAAGGCTAAATAAGGGTGATTTCACCTTTTTAGTCCTTAGATTAATTTACTTTCCTTATTTTTGGGATACAAAAATTGAATTTTAACTTTTAAGTATGATGACAACATTATTACAAGCGGCACCGAGTGGTGGTGGGCTGATGAGTTTCCTTCCGATGATTCTAATCATTGTAGTATTTTACTTTTTTATGATTAGACCACAAATGAAAAAACAAAAAGATCATAAGAAATATATTCAAGAATTGGATGTAAATTCCAAAATCGTCACTACAGCAGGGATTCACGGACGAATTGTTGAAGTAGGGGACACTACTTTTTTAGTAGATGTTGGCTCGAACGTAAAGATGCGTTTCGATAAGTCGGCAGTAGCATTAGACGGGTCCAAGGCCGCTAATGGGGATATGGTCAAGAAATAATTTCATTTTTTATTAATAAAAATAGAGGGGCCGCTCAAATCGAACTGTCCCTCTATTTTTTTGAATCTGCGGATCATCATTTGCGTAGGTTAAGGTGCTATTTTAAACGAAGATGATTTACTATATTTGGGATTATGTCGCAGCCTAGAATTAGCAAACTTAAACGGCGCAAGATTGCAATATTTATACGTTGTATAGGTATTTCCTTTATTGCTTGGCTTTTATTTGCAATTTCGAGCACTCATACCCACTATATAAAAGCGGCAATTTCCTATGTTAACATTCCTGAACAGCGTGCTTTTCACCCGCTGCAGTCCGATACGGTCAGCGTTCGACTGAATATGAGTGGATGGGAGATATTTTTAAGTAGACTTCACCCCGACACCCCGCAAATTCAAGTCGACTTAAGTGGATTAAAGACGCGCAATTTTATTGTGTTCACGAGCCAGCTGGGTTATATTAATAGGCAGTTCCCGATAGAAAACAAGGTTGTTGCGGTTTCACCCGACACACTATTTTTCGATTTTTCCAAACAAACCCAACGTAAGGTACCTGTACGCCCCATCTACGACATAGATTTCAAGAAGCAGTATGGTATTGTTGGAGAAACCCGGTCCAATCCGGAATACGTTACCGTAACGGGGCCAATGGAGGATGTAGCAAATATTGAGTTTCTTGAAACCGATACGATACGTGGCGCAAATGTTAGTGCTGATATTCGGACGGTCGCTTATTTGAATAAGCATCACAAAACTAATATTACTATCTATCCGACGTTTTCCGAGGTCACTATTCCGGTTGGGGAGGTAACTGAGAAGATCGTGGAGCTTCCGCTGAAAATTGAAAATGCCGATCATTACACGTCGGTTCGTACATTGCCAAGTAAAATAAACGTAACGTTCCTTGTCTCGTTAAAAGATTATAACAAGTGGTCCTCGCGGGATTTTGAAGCAATTGTAGATATGGAAAACTGGGAGAAAAATAAAGTGAAGAATTTACCTGTGATCATCACGAAGGTTCCTGATTTTTCGCAAGTTATTAATATAGAGCCGCAAAATGTCGATTTTTTCGTGAGAAAGTAGTTATGAGTTTAAAAGTTGGGATAACCGGCGGGATCGGTGCAGGGAAAAGTTATGTTGGAAAAATATTCAAAGCCTTAGGTGTGCCCTTTTACGATGCAGATAAACAGGCTAAAGAATTAATGAATACGAATATTGAAATTAGGCGGTCGCTAATCGAGGCATTCGGACCGGACGTCTATACAGAGACCGGTTTATTGGATCGGGCGTTCCTTTCTTCAATTGTATTTAATAATCCGGAAAGATTGCAAACACTCAATTCCATTGTACACCCCATTGTAATTGCTGATGCAGTAGATTGGTCTGAGGCCCAAACGTTTGATTATTCCATGAAAGAGGCTGCCCTTATGTTTGAGAGTGAATCATATAAAACTCTAAATTGTACGATTTTGGTTACAGCCCCAAATGAGGTGAAAATCCGGCGGGTCATGTTGCGTGATAAGCTGCCGCGCGATCAGGTTATTAACCGCATAGCTGCACAGATGACAGATGAAGAAAAGCTCACCTTAGCCGATTTTGTGATTGTAAACGATAATTGCGTTCCCCTTTTACCCCAAGTGCTACAGTTGCACGAACAATTACTACAACGATCAAGATCATGCTCCAAATAATTGACGACTTTGTCGTTAGATGTGAAGCCGGTTATTACTGTCGTTACGGTGATTTTTATATCGACGCGATGCGTCCTGTGCCGCGAAATATTGTTTCGCATGCACATGGGGACCATGCAACAACGGGGCATAAACTGATCATAGCGACCCGTGCCACCCTTGCCTTTATGCGTAATAAATTCTCAAGACTTCCAGAAGACACCCTGAGAGAAGTCGCTTTTGGGGAACATTTTAAATTCGGAGAAGTTGATATTACGTTAATTCCGGCGGGACATATTCTTGGTTCCGCTCAGCTGTTAATGATCTACAAGGGTGTTCGTTATCTGTATACAGGTGATTATAAGATGCAAGAAGATCCTACTTGTGAGCAAATTGAGATCGTTAAAACGGATGTACTAATTACGGAAACCACATTTGCAAATCCTTTAACCAAACATCCCGATATCAAAGCTGAAATTCTTAAAATGAAGGATCGTCCGAGCAATATAATGCTTGGTTGCTATGTACTCGGAAAAGCGCAGCGGCTAACAGCGTTGATTAATAAGTATCTACCCGAACGGGAGGTTTTGGTGCATTTTAAGATGCACGGTGTGCATAAGATCTATCAAGAACTGGGGTTCGTACCCTTAAAGTACAACGTATACAATCGTAAATTAATGCGCGAGGGAGAGCCAAATAAGATATATCTTGTTCCTCCGTTAACCTTTAATAGCTATTTTAAAGCGAAGAACGTTATAAAAGCATTTGCATCGGGGTGGGAACGGTTACAGAAGCATAATGATATTGAGCTGTACATTTCGGATCATGTTGATTGGGACGATCTATTACACTATATTGAATTGGTACATCCCAAACAAGTTTGGACGATACATGGAGATGGTAGGGCATTGCAGTTGTTCTTTGCCGATTCGTTGACCGTCCGTGATATAATTCGCCTGAAGGAGTAGCTTCGGCATTGTTGTTGTGATTGCTATCATTCACAAACACGAACAATTATGAACAAATTTTTTAGAGCTTTAATCGCCGGATGGGGTGCCAAGAAACTTGGTGGCGGGTGCTTCGGAACTATCGTTATTTTTATAATTATATATTACTTGTTAGGATATCTTTCCTAGGTGGCAACATGTTGTCGGAAAACTCGAGCGATATAAGGTTTGTATCGCTCGAGTTTGATAAATTTTGATCGTTATTTTCGGTAAATATGTTCTTAATGTTTAAAATGTCGCACCCCGGTAATAACCATTGCAACACCTTTTTCATTTGCCATCTCGACCGATAGCTGATCTTTAATCGATCCTCCTGGTTGAAGGACAGCTTTCACGCCGGCATTACCTGCAATTTCCACGCAATCAGGAAAAGGGAAAAATGCATCGGAAGCCATCACACTTCCCTTGATATCGAAGCCGAAGTTCTCAGCTTTTTCGATCGCTTGTTTTAATGCGTCCACCCGCGAGGTTTGACCGACACCGGATGCTATCAAAGTTCCGTTCTTCGCGAATACAATCGTATTTGACTTTGTATGTTTAACAATTTTATTGGCAAAATAAAGATCTTCTAGCTGTTCTGCCGATGGTTGGACAGTGGTTACTGTTTGCATTTCTGAAGGGGCTTCAACAGTATGGTCTTTATCTTGTAGGATCACGCCGTTTAATAACGTTTTAAATTGCTCTGTTGGTAATTTTAATTCCTTACGTCGCAGGATAATACGATTCTTTTTACCCCTCAAAGTATTTAATGCTTCCGGGGAATAGGAAGGTGCGATCAATACCTCGAAGAATAGTTTGTTGATCTCTGCAGCTGTAATCTCATCGATTTCGCCATTGGTAATCAATACACCACCGAAGGCCGACACGGGATCGCATGCTAGTGCATCGTCCCACGCTTCTTTTACTGTTGACCGTGAAGCCACCCCACAGGCGTTCGTGTGTTTAAGAATCGCGAAAGTAGGATTTGTAAATTCATCAATAATAGCGACAGCAGCATCTACATCCACTAAATTGTTGTATGAGAGCTCTTTACCATTTAACTTGTCAAAAATAGCATCTAAGTCACCAAAGAATACGCCTTTTTGATGCGGATTCTCGCCGTAGCGGAGCGATTGAGATTGCTGTATAGACTGTTTAAATGCAGGTATTGGTGCGTCTTGATTAAAGTAATTGAAAATCGCAGTGTCGTAGTGCGAAGAAGTGTTAAATGCTCGTTTCGAGAATTCACGACGTTGCGCTAAGGTCGTTTGTCCCTCTTGGTTAGCAAGTATCTCTTCTAGTTCCGTATAGTCGTTTTTTGAGGAAATGATGACTACGTCATTAAAATTTTTAGCGGCAGCGCGGATGAGAGAGATTCCCCCGATGTCAATTTTTTCGATAATATCTTCTTCGGATGCCCCGGATGCAACTGTTTCTTCAAATGGATATAAATCCACTATTACCAGGTCGATTTCTGGGATTTCATACCGTGCCAATTGTTGTTGGTCACTTTCTAACGGACGACGTGCGAGAATACCGCCAAACACTTTCGGGTGTAGTGTTTTTACGCGCCCCCCCAAGATTGAAGGGTAGCTCGTTAATTCTTCCACCGGAACTACATCTATTCCTTGGTCTCGGATGAAGGCTTCCGTACCACCGGTAGAGTAGAAAGTTACTCCGTAATTATTTAATAGTTGAATTAAAGGTGCTAGGTTGTCTTTATAATAGACTGAAACCAAAGCATTTTTGATCTTAACAGGATGATTCATCGTAATAGTTTTGGAGCCGCAAAGATACGAATATTGATCCAATATCTTTCGACTTTTTCATTATTTGCATGTCGGGTCGCCCGTAGAGTGGAGAAAATAGCAGAACTTTGCGGTGTATTGCACCTTGATAAATACGGCTGTAACGGAGAGGAATACGAGAATTGGGCAATACTTATGGATAGTTGAAACTTCTTGCTGCGTAAAAGACGCTTAATTATATTTTTTTAATAGATTCTCGATTACGCGGGGGAAGTATTGATGTTCGAGTTGTTGTCCTTTGAATTTTATCGTTTCAAGGGTGTCGTTTGATTCAATTTTAAACTTGGCTTGATGGATTACTTCGCCCTCATCAAAATTTTCATTCACAAAATGTATAGTTATACCATGCTCTTGGTCACCGGCTTGGAGCGCTGCTTTATGCACCTTATCTCCATACATTCCCTTACCACCGTATTTGGGAAGTAATGAAGGGTGTATATTTATAATCTTATTGGGAAAACTCTTTAGCAGATTTTGCGGTACCAGCCACAAAAAACCCGCTAATACTACAATGTCGATCTCGAGACGTTTGAGCAAATCAATTATTTCCTCTGATTCGTAAAATGTTCGCTTGTCGAAAATGTGTGAGGGGATTTCAAAATTGTCTGCACGCTGTACAACATAAGCATCTGGGTTGTTACTAAGTACTAGAGCAACCTCGGCTAGACTCGAATATTTGAAATGCTCCATGATTTTTTGGGCATTAGAGCCAGAACCCGAAGCAAATATAGCGATACGTTTTTTCACAATATTGAACTGTTAATCTTTTGTTATTGACTTTTATCAAATATATGGTAATTTTCCGAAAATAAGGGCCATTTGTTGCTCTTGAATAGTGAATAAGGGCTAAATTTAAAATAATGACAAAAAACAGATTAATAATTATGTGTCTGTTAATCGGACAGTATTGCTTCGGACAGGCGGATATTCAACACTTACCACTCCTGAAATCAATCTATAATATTGAGAATACCACAATGGTTTTCTCGGAATCTCTACCCAGAAAAGGTGAAATCATGCTTGTTTTTTACGATCCCGGTTGTAGTCATTGTCAAGAATTAGCGCAGGAAATTTCTACCAACCTGAATAAATTCACCGATACTTCGATTTATTTTATATGTATGCAAGATAAAGCACATATTAAAGGCTTTATCAATATGTTTGGTAAATCTCTTTCGGGTCAGCCTAACGTGTCGTTTTGGCGGGATCCGGGTACAGAATTTTTTGAGAAATTTCTACCCGATAATTACCCAGCAACATATTTTTATGATGCAGCTAGTCGTACGCTCATCCGTTCTCTTCAAGGAGAATCTACTATTAGCGCCATGTTTTAATCTTTCTTTGGTAAACCGAAGCAAGACCCGTTTAGCAGAGAGAATTTTTAATTATTAGGGTCGCCAATAAGCTTTTCTAAGATAGCTTTACTAATGGCATTTACGTTGTGTGCTGTGTTAGATAACACGATGATTGCTGATTTTGTGTCGGGAGAAATCCCGATAAACGAACTGCCTCCCCCTGTACCCCCGGAATGATGGAAGTAGATCAGCCCATCGAGCATACTCATCTGCCAAGCCAGACCGATATCCGTATTCTCGGGTGTGAAGGTCGTAAATTGGCGGGTAAGGGCTAAAGCATACTGAAATTTATTTTCAGGCATTTTAAATTGCTCGACAGCAAGGGCCATTAAGTCGCGCGCGGTGGATTTCAATCCCCCCGCACCAATCATGGCGTCAAAATTCCAGGCGTTTGTTGGGGCACCTTCCTTGTCGTATAAAGTGATAAGTTGTTTTGAATCGATGACGTTTCTATCAGTCGTATTCGTCATTTTTAAGGGCGCGAGTATGACCTCTTGTACACACTGCATATACGGCTTGTTATTGATAATGGAAACTAGTTCACCTAATAATCCGTAACCCACATTGCTATATTCGTAGCTGTCGACCTGCTCAGGATTTAACTCATGATTTTTTAGAAATTTAAAAAGATCAGATCTTTTGTATAATGCATAGGGATTGCTTTCATCAAATCCAGCTACTTCATTAGTATTGCTCGCCATTCGAGGCAGTCCTGAGGTATGGTTCGCGAGTTGCTTGAAAGTAATCCCCTGGATATACGTATTTACGCTCACCGAATCGGGTAGAAATTTTGCAATAGGATCGTCCAAGCTTACGATTTCTTTCGTCACAAGATCGGCGAGTAATATGGCGGTAAATACTTTGGTTAACGAGCCTATTTCGTATAAGGTAGTGTCTGTGGGAAGCGTACCGTTACCTTTTTTCGTTTCCCCATAGTCAAACGACTTATATTTATTTTGGTGGAATATTGCAATAGTTAAAGCGCTCCCGTTGGCAATATAAGTGTTGGCGATGGAGTCAATATAAAAATCCGTAGCCGAGACTGGTTGACCATCACTTAAAGCCTGTTCGTCCAAAGGAGCTTCTACGCTGTCCTGCGTAGTGGTTGTCTTTTGTGCTGATAAGAAGGATAATAGCTCAAAATGATACGTGCTGTCGACCGCGAATTTTGCGTCAATAGTATATTGATCAAACTCGAGGCTATAGGTTGCCGTGTTTTTATTAAAGTCAACGACTTGAACATTGCGGATACGGCCCAACTGATATACCTTGCTTAGCGTATAAGCAAGCTGGTCGGCACTTATTTTATCTTTATAGTTATTTGATGCGAGGCTGTAAATCGAGTCTGTCAACTGTGTGTTGATGAAGAACTCAACTTTGTTGAATACAGCGCGGTTGATTGCTTCCGTTTTACTTTGCCCGTAGCTCGTAAGGGAGAGTATGGAAAACAGAATGAATAATATTTTACGGCTCATACGCGTAAAATTACAGAATCTATTATTTATAAGCCAATTATTTGTTTCAATCGAGCGTACCCAGATTTACTAACGTTAATTTTTTCTCCCGTTAGCAACGTTGCTATGTAGCTCTCTTTCTCCATGGGCTCGATTTTAGCCAGCTGATCGACCTTGGCGATAAATGAGCGATGGACACGTATAAACTGTTTTGGATCCAACTGTTTTTCGAAAGAAGCCATTGTTTTGTTTTTTAAAAACATAGCGTCTTTGGTGTGTATTTTGACGTAGTCGTCGTAAGCTTCCAAGTAGGTGACTTGGTGCACGGGGATGATTTTGATCTGTGTTCCATTTTTTACGACAATCCGTTCCAGTGATTCTTCCTCCCGTATCGTTTTTACTTGTTCACGCGTTTGCTGTGGGGCATCCGTGTTTGGAAGTGTATGTTTTAGTTTGTTGAGAGCCTGCGCGAAGCGCTCTTTGCTGATAGGTTTCAATAAGTAGTCAATAGCGTTTTTTTCGAAAGCTTTAATTGCGTATTCGTCGAAAGCAGTGGTGAAAATAACGTTAGGCATTTCGTCAATTATTTCCAACATTTCGAAACCTGTAAGTTTGGGCATCTGAATGTCTAGAAACACCAAGTCAGGTGTATGCTGATGAATTGCTTTCGCTCCTTGGAATCCGTCGCCGCATTCGGCGACTAATTGAAACTCGTCATACTGCTTTAAATAATCGATAATGATCATGCGTGCCAGAGGTTCGTCGTCGATAACAATCGTCTTAATCATATTGCGGTATTTTTAGGGTAGTGGTAAATATATTGTTTTTCATTGCGGTTTCTAAAAGGTCAGTACGACCGTATAATAGAAACAGTCTTCGTCGTATACTTGAAAGACCAAATCCGGTTCCTCTCTTTGTCTCGAATTGATCAGAATCATACGGATTTGTAATGATGATGAATAGTAAATAGTTTTCCACGTAGATTTGGATCCTAATCTCCACATCACCGATCACGTTGTAGAGCCCATACTTAATCGCATTCTCTAAGACCGGCTGGATGATCATCGCAGGAACTTTGTTGTGATCAGTTTCTTCCTGTATGTGGAAGGTCGTGGACAACCGATGACCGAAGCGTACCTTCTCGATGTCTAAATAAAGACGTAAATGTGCGAGTTCATCTTTCAAGGAAATGAGCTGCTTATCATCCTTACGCATTGTTCCACGTAAAAAATCGGATAGCTGGAACGTCATGTTTTTCGCTTCATCGGGTTTTACACCAATGAGTGCAATGATCGAATTTAAACTATTAAACAGAAAATGCGGCTGCAGCTGTTGGCGTAAGTTATAGAGCTCAGCGTCGCGTAGTATTCTTTCGGATTCGTCCTTTCGTTTTTTATTTTCTTCATACTCTTCTTGTATGTTCCAAAAGATATTGATGATTATCACACACAAAAGTAGAAGGAAATTAATAATGAACCGATGGGGTAAAACTTGGTAAAAGTGGGACAGGGAAAGGTCGTCAAAAAACTGGTTTAAAAAGAATATTGAGAGGCCGATACTCATTAGGGTGAGTACAAGACAAATTAAAGTAATCTTTAAATACTGGTTTTTCCGAGGTAGATAATACTGTAGTGTGCTAAAGATAAGATAACAACATGCGGTGATCGATAGCGCCCCAACGATCGGCTCATAAGGTGAAATGTTTTTGGATCCTAAATCCCACCACAATAAGAAATAAGAAAGGACGAAGTATATAATACATATTGTCCATGAGCTTACATGAATTAAACGATTCTTCGTGGACAATTTAAAAATCATCTTCCTTAGCTGTTTTTGATCGTAATGTTTCCAAATATTGATGTACCCGTGATATAGAGGCTTTTATTTTGATCGACGACTTTTGTTAATATAACACGGCGATCGTCATTTTCACTGAGGATAGATGCTACGGTCGTCACCACTATCCAATGGGGAGGGACGATTATCTTCGTACTCCCAAATAGTTGAAAAATATCAAGGCTTATAGGCTGCTCCAAGTCGGCCTGTAACAGATTTACTTCCGAACTTCCAAATACATTCGTCAATGTCCCTCCAAGAAACGATTTGGAGAAAATAATTTTTCGTACATGTCCAAATATAGAGTCTATTTTAACATAGCTGTCTCCCTCATAAGTATATCGATTTCCGTTATTCTGTCCATTATTTGCCGTGTGGGCAGCATTAGGTTCTTCAGCAGTAAAAGGTGGATGGGCGAAGTGCGAGGTGTCGCTCGTTTGATCAGTGTCCACGCGCTTATCCCAATCAAATTCATCCGTGCATGGAGGGATGTTTGGGGGATTCGGCGGGATGTGATTGCTTTGGGAGCGGTTTTTTAGAATAAGGTATATTCCAATTATGATTGCCCCTAACGGAAAAATTACGCCCATGAATGAAAGATTGGTTAAATCTTTCAGTAGAAAAAGCACGCCAATTGCGATTAATATGACGGAAGACTTTTTCTCAAACCTTGAGTTTACACCAATCACCAGTCCGATGATTATCAGTATCATCTCCCAACCAAAAATCCAACTCGGAAACCAGATTCCCATATTCAAATTTTTTAGGAGAAGGGCCAAACCTAGAAAAACAATGATTGCCCCAACTATATTTGCGCTTTTGTTGTTTTTAGGCGGGATTGGCGGTGGGGTTGCGTTATGATGTCTGTCTCTTTCCATTGTGTTATCTTGTTTTATTGTCTGAATCAAAAGTAGCGCATTACCTATGATCCACTAAGCCAAAATAGGTAATACAATGGACTTTTTCGGTAAACGCCGTTAATTTTTCGGTGAAACTTTCTGCAACATTATTTTTGGACGCATAATGCGTAAAACTGGCCCTGATTGAAAATAAAAAATATCATTATTTTTTGTAAAATTTGGCGGTTTGAATTTAATTATTATATATTTATAACTGAAAAGGGATTTAAACTTAAATACTTACATTACTAATGGGAGATTTTGACAACAAAGAGCGCGAAGAAGTATTTTCAAAAAAGGTGAGAGCGGGTAAACGTACTTATTTTTTTGACGTGAAAGCTACTCGTTCAAACGATTACTACGTGACTATTACCGAAAGCAAAAAACGTTTTGAAGATGGTCAATTTATTAAACATAAGATTTTCTTGTATAAAGAAGATTTTGAAAAATTTGCTGAAGGGTTGACCGATGTTGTTGCGTATATCAAATCCAATCAGGAGGTCGTGGAAAAACGCTACGAACCAAATCAAGAGGAAACGACATATGAAAATAATGGGGTAGTTCAAAAGGACGATTTCTCGTTTTAATTTTCGAGGTTAAATATATGAAGCCGCTCAACTTGAGTGGCTTTTTTTTTGAATCATTTTCGCCCCTTGCGATTGTTTGTGGCTTATTTGCATAAACATATTACAATTATAGCAGGACTCATTAACTAATAATTCTTATTTTCGTCGCTTTATCAATGATATATATGAATAAAATTATTGCTGCCACGCTTCTAAGTGTTTTATTTATTACACAGGTTCAAGGGCAAAAAAAAGATCTTAATTTTTCACAATCGTGGGGACGCGAGTTATCTGTGACCAATAATATTAACCAATATACCGGCTGGGTAGACGCGCGTCATTACTTAGAGAAAGATATTACGAATGACAAGATTTATAGCGTCGATGTGAAGACTGGTGAGCGTGTCTTATATAAACCGGCGCCAAAATCCGATGTTGTTGTATTTGTAAAGGAAAACGATATATATATTCGTTATGGCAGCAGCGAAGCGAAAAAGTTGACCGATTCACCGCACATTGCGGAAGAAAATCCAACACTCTCGCCGGACGGGAGCTATATTGCATTTACACGGTCGAGCGATCTATATAGTCTTAAAATTGCGGACGGTAGTGAAACGCGCTATACCAGCGATGGAACGGATGTTATATACAACGGATGGGCATCTTGGGTGTATTATGAAGAAATTCTTGGACGAGTAACGGAATATAAAGCGTTTTGGTGGTCGCCCGATAGTAAAAAGATTGCTTTTATGCGCTTTGATGATACTAACGTTCCGATGTTTCCTATCTACGGCTCAACAGGCCAGCACGGCTATGTCGAGAAAACGCGTTATCCGAAAGCAGGGGACCCCAATCCCGAAGTTAAATTGGGAATTGTTCAAGTTGAAGGTTCCGCAGTGGTTTGGGCAGACTTTAACCCGAAAGTTGATCAATATTTTGGAGCTCCTTATTGGAGTTTCGATAGTAAGTCAATAATGGTTCAATGGATGAATAGGGATCAAACGAACTTGAAGTTCTATTCTGTTAACCCATTAGATGGTGCCAAGGTTGAATTTTATGATGAAAAGCAAGATAGCTGGATAAATCTTGATCATGCCGAACGCATCACATACCTAGCGGATAATAAACACTATATCTTGAAGTCTGATCGAACTGGTTGGGCGCACTATTACTTGTATACGCTCGACGGTAAACTGTTAAATCCAATCACGACCGGCGATTGGCAGGTCTCGTCGTTAGAATATATCGATGAAAGAAAAAAGGTAATATACTTTACAGCGCGTAAAGAGAACTCAGCCACAATAGATCTTTATCGGATAGATTATAACGGTAAAAATTTGAGCCGTCTGACTTTTGGGGAATATACACACGAGGTAAAGATGTCGCCCGATGGGAAATATTTTATTACTAGTTATTCGAACGTAACCACACCGAATAAAGTAGCGTTGGTTGATAACAAAGGCAGGATCGTGAAAGAACTTGCCGATAGCAAGTCGCCGAATTTTGATCAATATAACATTGGGAAGACCAGCTATTTTACAATAAAGTCTGATGATGGTCAATTCGATTTGCCCGTGATTGTTACGTATCCAGTAAATTTTGATGTAGATAAGCAGTACCCGGTAATTATGAGTATATACGGTGGACCAGATGCTGGTAGCGTTCGTAATACTTGGAAAGGCACGAAGAATCAGTACTGGGCCAAAGAAGGTGTGATACAAATCACTTGTGATCACCGATCGTCTGGTCATTTTGGGAAGCAAGGTGTTGCTTTAATGCACAGAAACTTGGGTAATTGGGAGATGGTCGATTATATCACCGTCGCTAAGTGGTTGAAAGCTAAACCGTGGGTCGCTAATGACAAATTGCTAATCACCGGTCATAGCTATGGTGGATACATGACCTGTTTAGCATTAACCAAAGGTGCCGATTATTTCGATTTCGGAATAGCTGGGGCGCCGGTTACAAGTTGGGATCTATATGACTCACATTATACCGAACGGTGGATGGATACACCCAAAGATAATCCAGAGGGATATAAAAATGGTTCAATTTTATCCTATGTTGATCAGTACAAAGGTGTGCTGCGCATTATGCATGGTGATATGGATGATAACGTCCATATGCAAAATACAATTCAACTTGTGGATGCTTTGACCGACCGCGATGTTCCTTTTGAGCTCATGATATATCCGGGAAGCAGACATGGTTTTGATCGTTCGAAATCAGCGTACGATTTTAAGGAACGTGTTCGTTTTTATTATCAATACTTATTAGAAAAACCGCTACCGGAGGATTTTAAATAATTAATAATGCTCATTATATAGCGCAAAGGCCTGTTAAAATGTTGTTTTAACAGGACTTTGCGCTTTGTGTTGGGGCGTATTTCGGGTTTTATCGAACCTGTAATTTTTTATTTTGCGATAAGAAATAGATTAATTTTATCGTAATCTTATGCTAAATATGTTATACGGATCATTGACGTGAATTAAAATAATCTCATATTTGCATAATTATTCGACAATATGCTACAGTATTTAAAACAAAGTACATTTAAAGCAAATGAAGTTTTCTTAAAGGCAATAGGGCTGTTAAAAAACCATTATTTTTCGATAGCAGGATTGTGTTTTTTATTGTTTATTACCTCCAACACGTCGAGCTATTTAGCTTGGAACATGCAAGATTACAGCAGCGTATCCTTAAAATGGTTGTTATGCTTTGTATTTATGACTGTTTTCTTCGGTACGCAGTTGATTTTGATTAAACGCGCGTTGCTTTTAGCGTACGGGATTGAACATGCCGATTTTAAAGATTACATACCAACCACCAAGCAGTTCGTCAATTTCCTCTTAGGATTTGTTTTGTACTCTTTCCTTATTGGCATCGTGTATTTGTTGATTTCGATCGTGAGTTTCCCATTGTTGTATCTCGGGGTAGACATGACAACATTGAGCATGGAGGTATGTCCATTTCTTACGGGTGTAATCATGGTATTCGTGCTTATGCGCATTACCTTTTTTCCATATTTTATTGCAGATAAGCAAATAAATTTATTTCACGCCTGTAGACTGAGTATTGCCCTCACGAGGGGAAATGTCGTTAGTCTACTGGTCTTGTTTTTAGCAATTGGTCTGACATATCTTTTCCAACTCTCCTGTGAGTATTTTGAATATTTTTTGGCAGCAAAAATATTTAGTTTTATAAATACCTTTTTTGTTATACCTTCGGTTAGTTTAGTCATGGCAGTTGCTTACCACGAGATGTTGAAGGATTATAATGGTGGTGACGATCCGAAACTACTAAATAATATTATTTAATATATTTGTTTTGAAGAAAAAGAATATTGCCGTACTGGGTTCAACAGGTTGTATTGGCACGCAAGCTTTAGAGGTTGTTAGAGCTCTTCCTGACTTACTAGAGATCGCTGTCCTATCGGCCGCGGATAATGCAGACTTACTTATCGCTCAAGCCCTAGAATTTAAACCTAAAGCTGTTGTTATTGTTAATAACAAACATTATCGGCGTGTTCAGGAAGCACTCTTTAATTCAGGTGTGGCTGTTTTGGCCGGTACCCAAGCGCTAGAAGAGGTTGTCGAGTATGAGGAGCTTGACGTTGTGCTTAATGCCATTGTAGGTGCTGCGGGTTTGCGTCCTACTGTTAATGCGATTAAACACGGTAAAGATATTGCCCTGGCGAACAAAGAGACATTGGTTGTTGCTGGTAAATTGATGATGGATTTGGTCGAGAAACATCAGGTGAAGATACTTCCCGTGGACTCGGAACATTCTGCAATCTTTCAATGTCTATATGGTGAAGCAGATAATGCGATAGAGAAAATAATATTGACAGCCTCAGGTGGTCCTTTTCGAGGAAAAGATCGTCAATTTCTAAATGGAATAACCAAGGAGCAGGCGCTAAAGCATCCGAATTGGGTAATGGGCGCCAAAATAACGATTGACTCGGCTACGTTGATGAATAAAGGTTTAGAAGTTATAGAGGCAAAATGGCTATTTGATATCGACATGGATCAGATTGAGGTCGTAGTGCATCCGCAGTCAATCGTGCATTCACTCGTTCAGTTTACCGACGGTTCGATAAAAGCACAATTAGGGTTACATGATATGAAACTTCCGATTCAAAATGCACTGACTTATCCTTATCGGCAAAAGAATCGTTTTGAGCGATTTGATTTTTCGAATTTTCCAACTTTAAGTTTTGAAAAGGCAGATATGGATACTTTTCGCAATTTAGGATTCGCCTACCAATGTTTGTTGGACGGCGGTGATCGTTCATGCGTGTTGAATGCTGCAAATGAAGTGGCGGTCGATGCATTTTTACATGATAAAATCAGTTTTTTTGGTATGAGCGATCTTATTGAAACGACATTGTGTCAGTTAAATAAGGTTGAAGCCCCTAGTTTAGAAGATTTATTGGCCATAGACCTGGAAACGCGAAAAGTGGCACGAGATTTAATAAAAGGTATATAGGTTCTGCACAAGCGTGCAAAATTGAGATACGTTGATTTTTTAATTATACGATTTAATGGGAACATTAGTGATGATTGGGCAAGTTGTTTTGGGCTTGTCGATTTTAATAATATTACACGAGCTGGGTCATTTTTTGGCAGCACGAGCTTTTGGCATTAAAGTGGAGAAATTTTATTTATTTTTCGATGCTTGGGGAGTAAAACTTTTCAAGTTCACCTACAAAGGTTGTGAATATGGTATTGGCTGGCTGCCGTTAGGGGGGTACGTCAAAATTGCAGGAATGGTTGACGAATCAATGGACACTGCACAACTTCAAGGGGAGCCCCAACCGTGGGAATTTCGATCAAAACCTGCCTGGCAACGACTAATCGTAATGCTTGGCGGTATCATCGTTAATGTGATCGTTGGTGTCGTTGTATTTTGGATGTTGACCTTCACATATGGAGAGTCAGACATTGATAACTCTAAATTGCATTATGGCGTTGTACCTGGTATTGTCGGCAAAGAGATTGGCATTGAACCTGGCGATCAAATTGTTGCTGTTAATGGGAATCCGGCGATCAAGTTTTACGGTGATGTAATGAGTTCGGACGTTTTGATGGGGGATGCCGTATTAACGATTGAAAGAGCAGGCAATCAGCAGAAGATCACGATCCCTGATGATATTTTAAACGATATTGCGGAGCATAAAGCAATTGAATTCGTTCAGCCTCGTGAGAAAATGTCCCGCGTTAACAAGGTCGTCAAAGGTTCAGAAGCCGAACGAATGAACCTCCAAGTCGGAGATAGTATTGTGTCGATAAACGGCAAGCAAATGGTGTTTTTTGATCAGTTATCCTCCGAGTTGAAAAATAGTGTTGGTAAGCCGATTCAAGTTGCTGTTCTACGTGATGGAGGTTTGATTCACACAAAGGGAACCGTTGACTCCAGTGCGATGGTAGGCGTTGGGATTGCAAAAGACCCGTTACCAGTGGTAACCCAAAATTATGGCTTTGTAGAAGCGATGCCCATCGGTGCCCATAAAGCTTTTTCTGTAGTCACCGATAACATCAAAGGCTTCGGTAAGATTTTTAAAGGCGACGTTCGTGCAGATAAAGCGCTATCGGGGCCGGTCGGAATTGCCAAAATGTTTGGTACAGAGGTTAATTGGACAAAGTTTTGGAGTTTAGTGGGTATGTTATCGATGGCACTAGCTTTTATGAATCTTTTACCTATACCGGCATTGGACGGCGGACATGTTGTTTTTCTTTTGGTGGAGATGGTACAAGGAAAGCCGTTGAGCGATAATTTTCTGGAAAAAGCGCAGATGGTAGGCTTTTTTATTTTGATAGCGCTTATGATTTTTACTTTAGGGAACGATATAATAAAATGGTAACTATGGTCAGCTTCGGCTGACTTTTTTTTATAAGAATGGACGGAAAGACACGTGCGGATGTTAAACCTGGATCACTGGTGAACATTGTGCTTAAAAAAGATCAACGGAGTGGAACCCTTACTGAGGGAGTCGTGAAGGATTTATTGACTTCGTCGGCCTATCATCCTCGAGGAATAAAGGTACGGCTAGCAGATGGCCAAATAGGCCGCGTACAAGAGATTATTGATGAAGATTAACTTTACGGAATTCACGCTGTTACAAAACTTGTAGGGCGAAATTAATTTTTAAAGTTTTTATATTTCATGAATTTATCTGTACCTTTGACTTTCGTGAAAAATGGGGTAACATATCTCGTCGCAGCGTCGCAAGACATCAGTGTTTACATTGGTAAACAAAAATATTTTATTTTAGCCCGTTTGGGCTTTTTTTATATCTAATACCGAACTCATAAATACATATAGGAATATAGAATGACCAACTACAGCAAATTACCAGCAATTTTGGTGCTCCAGGACGGAACAGTTTATCACGGGAAAGCAGCCGGGAAAATTGGGACGACCTCGGGAGAGATCTGTTTTAATACGGGGACTACGGGTTATCAAGAGATTTTTACTGATCCGTCTTACTATGGGCAAATTATGGTAACAACCAATGCGCATATTGGTAACTATGGAATCGATCAGGAAGATTCAGAATCTGAGAATATTCAGATTGCCGGTTTAGTCTGTAAAAACTATAATATCAATTATAGCCGCCATATGGCAGATAAGTCGATACAGACCTATTTCGAAGAAGAAAATCTTGTGGGAATATCTGATATCGATACCCGTTCGTTAGTTCGTCACATCCGCGATAAAGGTGCGATGAATGCAATCATCTCATCGGAGAATCTGGACCCCGAGTCACTAAAAGCCTTGTTAGTTGACGTGCCGTCTATGGAAGGTTTGGAATTATCCTCTTTGGTGTCGACCAAAGAGCCTTACTTCTTTGGTGAAGAGGAAGCTCCGACCAGAATCGCGGTATTAGACCTCGGTATTAAGAAAAATATTCTTCGGAACTTCGATTCTCGTCAAGTATATGCGAAAGTTTTCCCTGCTAGAACAACCTTTGAAGAGATGGAAGAATGGCAGCCAGATGGTTATTTTATTTCCAACGGTCCTGGTGATCCTGCAGCAATGGATTACGCAATTGAGACCATCGTGAAGATTACGCAGGCTGATAAGCCGATGTTCGGCATCTGTCTTGGGCACCAAATGTTAGCATTGGCAAATGGTATTCGTACCCAAAAAATGCATAATGGACACCGTGGAATTAATCACCCGGTGAAAAACATAATCGCTAATCGTTGTGAAATTACATCGCAAAACCATGGATTTGCCGTGGTAAAAGAAGATGTTTTAAAATCGGATAAAGTGGAAGTCACGCATATCAACTTAAATGACGAATCAATTGAGGGGATCCGTTTAAAAGGTAAAAAAGCATTCACTGTACAGTATCACCCCGAATCTTCCCCGGGTCCACACGATTCGCGCTACTTATTTGATGATTTCATTGCTATGATTAAGGGTTAATAAAAAAAGGCTAAACTTTTGTTTAGCCTTTTTTGACTTCTTAATTTTGGAATATATATATTTGATATTACAAATTATAACTGTTATCTTAGTGTTCATTATACACTAAGGTTGAATTTTAAAAAGACAATAATAAAAGAGATGAGTTTAATAATCGATGTTCATGCGCGCCAGATACTTGATTCGCGCGGTAATCCTACAATTGAAGTAGATGTTACTACACAAAATGGTTTTGTTGGTCGTGCGGCTGTGCCTTCTGGTGCGTCGACAGGGATCCACGAAGCAGTAGAGTTACGTGATGGAGACAAGTCAAAGTACTTGGGCAAAGGCGTGCTTAAAGCGGTTGAGAATGTAAATACGAAACTTGCGGAAGCATTGAATGGTATTGATGTATTCGAACAAAATTCAATCGATCAAATCATGATCGATCTTGATGGCTCCGAAAATAAAGGAAATTTGGGCGCGAATGCTATTCTCGGTGTTTCTTTAGCTGTTGCTAAAGCTGCTGCACAAGAATCCCGCCAACCATTATACCGTTATATTGGAGGCGTAAATGCAAATACACTTCCAATTCCGATGATGAACATCATTAACGGTGGTTCGCATTCAGATGCACCTATTGCTTTTCAGGAATTTATGATCATGCCGGTTGGTGCTCCATCTTTCTCCGAGGCTCTACGTTGGGGAACTGAAGTATTCCATAATCTAAAGAAAATTCTGCATGATCGTAACCTATCTACTGCAGTGGGTGATGAAGGTGGGTTTGCTCCGAAATTTGATAGCACAGAAGATGCGGTTGAAACCGTTCTTAAGGCGATCGAAACAGCTGGTTATAAACCAGGTGCCGAAATTTGCTTAGCCTTAGATTGCGCTTCATCAGAATTCTTTGAAGATGGTAAGTACGATTACACCAAGTTTGAAGGAGATAAAGGTGCCGTTCGCTCTAGTGAGGAGCAAGCAGCGTACTTAGCAGAATTAACACAGAAATACCCAATCATTTCTATTGAAGATGGTATGGATGAAGACGACTGGTCAGGGTGGAAGACGTTGACGGAGAAAATTGGTGACCGTGTACAATTAGTTGGAGATGACTTATTTGTTACTAATACAAAGCGTTTACAAAAAGGTATTGATGAAGATACAGCTAATTCTATTTTAGTTAAAGTGAACCAAATTGGTTCATTGACTGAGACGATTAATGCGGTTACATTGGCACAGACTTCAGGTTATACGTCAGTAATGTCGCACCGTTCGGGTGAAACCGAAGATTCTACTATCGCTGATTTGGCAGTAGCATTGAACTGTGGACAGATCAAAACAGGATCTGCTTCACGTTCAGACCGTATGGCCAAATACAACCAGTTATTACGTATCGAGGAGGAGTTAGGTGAAAATGCACGCTTTATCGGTAATAACTTTAAATATGCTATTAAGAAATAATAACATAAAACAATGTTATTTTAAAAGGGGAGCTCTAAAAAGCTCCCTTTTTATTGATAATAATTTCTATCTTTAAGGAAGATTTAATTTTTGTTGATGGAACGTTTTCTTTTATTGATTCGCAATAAATACTTGATTGCAGGAGTAGCTTTTGTAGTATGGATGTGCTTTTTCGATCGGTATGATGTAAGTACCCAATATTCCTATCTTAAAGAAGAAGAGAAGCTTCGGACAGAGAAGGAATTCTATGAATCAGAAACTGTCCGGATTGAGAAAGCAATAATTGACGTTCAGGAAAACCAGACCGAAATTCAGCGTATCGCCCGAGAGCGCTACAAGATGAAGAAAGACAATGAAGATGTCTATGTAATTAAATATGTAAGTCCATCTAAGGATTAAATCATCATTCCGTTTAATCCATTTTCATAAATGATATTTCTTGATAGGTATCGGAAATAGCAAATATTTTGTAACCGTGTTCTTCCATTAAATTAAATAGTGCACGGCCTTTTGTTCTGCCATCTTTGAAGAAGCGTTCATGAGTCTCCAAAAGTATTTGTTTGATCGAACTATTCGACTTTAAAATCCCTTCCATTACACAATATTCAGACCCTTCGATATCCATCTTAAGGACGTCAATTTCCGTATGTCCAGATTCCTTTAAGATGTCGTCAAAGGATTTTAATGGCACGCTTATAAATTGCTTGTTCTCAACGAGGTTATGTTCATAAATGCTTCCGGAGACATGTTCTTTGTTTTTTGGTAAATGGAATTTCGCCTGTTCGGTTTTATTCCCTATCCCATAAGGGAAAAAATTAAACGTTTCGGGCAGATGCTGTTTTGCTACCCATTTTATTGATTTTGGCGTCGGGTCAAAAGCAAATATTTGGGCATTATGCTGCTTTAGTACCGCGCGGTCGAAAGAAATATCTTCCCCAACACCGAAGGAATAGATTATAGCATCTTGTGAAATTAGATTTGGATTGAGATAGAAACCGCCATATTTATTTCCGTACCATTTTTTGTAGACGTGTTTTTGTACTTTTACATAGGCGATTAACCCTATGCGTGCTTTAATCCAATATTCAAGTCGCTTAAGTTTGTTGTTTCTCTCCATTTATAACCTATTTCAGTAAAGCTAATAAGTATGGACAAATTGGAATATGCCTGTTTATATACCTAGATTATTCCTTGAGGGGTATAGTTCAATATGTTGCACTGTTTCTTTTCGAATTTGGCCTTACTCTAACTATAACGTATAAATAAGGATAATTGTGTGTTGAGGGCAATAAAAGATTTGGAACACGTATAAATTACCTAATGTAATTTTTATAAGGGGCTTGCAAACGAACTGAATATTATGAGCGCTAGTGCACGCGCTAATCATAAATTGCCCTACGTAAACCTAGCGTAATAGGGGGATCATCGACGAATCGGAGGGCATACCAAATGCTTATTTCGAAAGTCAATGCCACGAGGTTCAACTTCAAAATAGGAATTTGATATTTTAATTAGTTAAAACTTCAGATGCTTGACTGTAAGCCCATCATTTATAAGTTGTTTTAATGCGTCGATACCAATTTTTAAATGTGTCTCTACATATTTTGCAGTTACCGTGAGGTCACTATCTGATGTTTTTACACCCTCAGGAACCATAGGCTGATCGGACACCAGTAGTAATGCTCCTGTTGGAATCTTATTGGCAAACCCCACACTAAAGATAGTGGCAGTCTCCATGTCTACCGCCATCGCACGAATTGCTTTTAAATATTTTTTAAACGCTTTGTCGTGCTCCCAAACTCGTCGATTTGTTGTATAGACCGTTCCCGTCCAATAGTCTCGTGCATAGTCTCTGATTGTTGTTGATATAGCTTTCTGTAAAGCGAAAGAAGGGAGGGATGGCACTTCGGCAGGAAAGTAGTCATTTGAAGTGCCCTCGCCACGAATTGCTGCAATTGGCAGAATAAGTTCCCCAACGGGAATCTTTTTCTTAAGCCCCCCCGTTTTTCCTAAAAACAACACCGCTTTAGGGGAAACTGCCGATAACAGATCCATTATAGTTGCTGCCATCGGACTTCCCATTCCGAAATTTATGATGGTTATTCCGCCAGCAGAACAAGCCTGCATTGCTTTGTCGTTTCCATATATTGGGGCTTTGTCGTTCATCTCGGAGAACATATCAAGGTACTTCGAGAAGTTAGTTAGCAATATATATTCCTCAAATTCATCAAGCGGGCAGCCAGTATATCGTGGTAACCAATTATTGACTATATCTTTTTTTGTTTTTAATCCCGGAGTGATTGGCGATTCGATCGTTTTTTTTGTCGACATAAGATGGAAATTTAGTTTATGAATGGTTTTTCTGGCGAGAAACCTTTTTGATTCGGAAAAAAAATCCCTCGTGAGAGGGATTTTTAATTAAGCTACTTGAAGTTTCTTAATGTCCGATTTCGCAAATTTTTGTTTTGCATAATCGAGCGTTATATGCAACGTACTTTTCTCACCTTGCTCTTTTGATGTTGGTGTTTCAAACATTGCATCTAGCATGATCGCCTCGCAAATACTGCGTAGACCCCTAGCGCCAAGTTTGAATTCCCATGCTTTTTCCACGATGAAGTTGTACACTTCTTTATCAAATATAACCTCGACGCCTTCATATTCGAACAGCTTAACGTATTGCTTTATCAGAGCATTTTTTGGTTCCGTTAGGATACTTGTTAGCGTTTCGCGATCAAGTGGGTTTAAATAGGTTAACACGGGCAACCGTCCGATCAATTCTGGAATCAAACCGAAATTTTTGAGATCGAGTGGCGTAATGTATTTGAACAAGTTTTGAAGATCGATCTCCATTTCCTCATCACTCATTTTATAGCCCACTGTCTGTGTTTTCAAACGATTGGCAATTTTCTTCTGGATGCCATCAAATGCACCACCACAAATAAAGAGAATATTGCTCGTATTCACAGATATCATTTTTTGATCTGGATGCTTACGGCCGCCTTGAGGCGGAACGTTCACGTTAGTGCCTTCTAGAATTTTTAGAAGTGCCTGTTGAACACCTTCACCAGAAACATCTCGGGTGATTGACGGATTGTCACTTTTGCGAGCAATTTTATCAATCTCATCGATGTATATAATACCACGCTCTGCTGAAGCCACGTCATAGTCTGCTGCTTGTAAAAGGCGGGTTAGGATGCTTTCTACGTCTTCACCAACATAGCCCGCTTCTGTTAATACTGTTGCATCAACAATGCAGAAGGGTACGTTGAGAATCTTCGCAACGGTCTTTGCAAGTAATGTTTTACCTGTACCGGTTTCTCCAACGATGATTAGATTCGATTTTTCGATTTCTATCTCATCCTTGTCAACCTTTTGATTAAGCCTTTTATAGTGATTGTAAACCGAAACCGAAATTACTTTTTTTGCGTCGTCCTGTCCGATCACATATTGATCCAAATGTTCTTTTATTTCAACAGGACGTATCAATTTCAAGGTCGTTTGTAACGACTTGCTTTTTCTCTGTTTTAATTCTTCTGTTAAGATTTCGCCGGCCTGTGTTACACAACGGTCGCATATATGAGCTCCGTCTCCAGCAATCAGCATTTGCGCATCATTTTTACTTATGCCACAAAATGAACAACGAATCTCTTTGTTATTAATCTTACTCATTGAATAATTATTTTTTAACTTCTTTCTTCGGCGATAATACCTCATCAATCATACCAACTTCCTTGGCCTCTTCGGCTTTCATCCAAAAATCACGATCAGATGACGTTTCAACCCATTTGTAGGATTGACCGGAGTGGCTGGAGATAACGTTGTATAATTCTTCTTTTATCTTAAGCATCTCGCGTAGGTTGATTTCCATATCAGATGCAACGCCTTGCGCTCCACCAGATGGTTGGTGAATCATAACACGAGCATGTTTCAAGGCAGCACGTTTTCCTTTTGCGCCGGCAACCAATAGAACCGCGCCCATGGAAGCGGCTATTCCCGTACATATGGTGGCAACATCGGGAGCAATATATTGCATGGTGTCGTAGATTCCCAAGCCTGCGTAAACGCTTCCTCCTGGAGAGTTGATGTATATTTGAATATCACGTTGTGCATCAGTTGATTGTAAAAATAATAACTGTGCCTGCACAATATTCGCCACTTGGTCATTGATTGCGTCTCCTAAGAAGATAATGCGGTCCATCATTAATCGCGAGAATACATCCATCTGGGCTACATTTAATTGTCGCTCTTCAACGATATACGGAGTTAGATTCACCGGCGAGTTTTGCTGAACGCGCGAGATAAAACCGTCGACGTGTTGACTGCCAATGCGATGATGCTTAATGGCGTATTTTCTGAATTCGTTTTTATCTATATTCATTGTTGTAAGTGTTTCTGTTTTTGATTATTTGATATATGACGTAAAAATATGATTTTAATCTGAACTACAAATTAAGAGCCGAATTATAATTTGGCAGATCGAGGATAAACTCAAACTTTTTTTCTTTGAAATTTATGCGGCAATAATAGTGCTCTAATCCGTTGCTAACTACTAATAAAGGGATTCTATGTACACTATTGTAGTTTGCAACCTGATGGAATGTATTTTCGGTAATTTTGACAGTGGGCGCTTTAAATTCTGCCAAAAGTATCTTTTCGCCATTGTTGTTGTAGATCAGTAAGTCGCTTCGTTTTTGTAAAGTGTTTAATTTCAACCCTCCTTCAATTTGCATCAATGACTTTGGATAGCCTTTGTGGGTATAGAGGTAATGAACCCAATGCTGTCGTACCCATTCTTCCGGCGTCAATACAAGATCGCGCTTACGAAGCTCATCGAAAATATAAAGCTTGTTTGATTTTCTTGTGATTTTGGAAGAGCAGCTCGGTAAGTTTAATTGAATGGGCTGGAACATATACAAAAATACATTTTTTTGACGCTCAATCAAAATATTTCAACAACGCGGAATCGATCGAAAAGTCGTAAATTAGCGCGTATGAATGTCAATGCCGTACTTTCCGATATTAAAAAGCGTAAATTCAGCCAAGTGTACCTCTTGCATGGTGAAGAGTCTTATTATATTGATTTAATAACCGACTTGCTCGAGCATACTGTACTCGATAGCGCCCAAAAAGGATTTGATCAGTCCATTTTATATGGTAAAGATTCCAATATTGATACCATCGTTAATTCGGCTAAACGGTATCCAATGATGAGCGAATACCAGCTCATCATCATTAAAGAGGCGCAAGATCTGAAATGGAAAGCCGAGGAGAATCTTCTTTTGAAGTACCTTGAGAATTGCACGCCCACTACTATATTGGTTGTAGCATATAAATATGGAAAAATAGATAAGCGTAAAAAGATCTTTAACGCATTCAATAAAGCAGGTGTTGTTGTCGATTCCGATAAATTAAAGGATTATAAAGTTGCCGAGTGGATTACTGATCAGTTTAGAAACGTTGAGCGTAAGGTTCATCCGCAAGCGTCTGCGATGATGGCAGATTATCTGGGTACCGACTTATCGAAAATATCTAATGAGATCGAGAAATTGATATTAAATGTGCCGTCTGATCAAGAGGTGCTACCTCTACATGTTGAGCAAAATATTGGCATCAGTAAGGATTTTAACGTTTTTGAACTTCAGTCAGCACTCGGTGCACGAAATATGCAGAAGGCCGTCCAAATCGTGGATTATTTTGCAGCAAACCCTAAATCTAACCCACTACCTGTTGTTATGAGCAGCTTAGGGAGTTATTTCATCAAGGTGCTTAAATATCATTATATGAAGGATAAAACGCCAAATGCTGTGGCAAAGGAGCTTGGGGTACATTCTTTTTTTGTGCGAGAATATGAGACGGCGGCGCGAAACTTTAATAGAAGAAAGTCATTTGATATCATTCACCAATTATCGATCTATGATCTCAAAACTAAGGGACTTGATGTTGGACCATTCACCGGTCATGGTGAAATTCTACGCGAGCTTGTATATAAAATATTAAACTAGGGATATCCAAAAATTGTTATTTTTCATTCTTGAGATCGTCTCCTGCATTTCGCGGTGGTTTAGATTCGTTGGCCTCTTTGTATTTGTTCTCAGTTGTGAGTTCATGCGGGGTAGCATCCCCGTCGACTTTGACCTTCTTTTTCATTCGTGGCTTTCGAACAATACCCCATTTCATAAGTAGCTCTTGTGTGGCATTTATCTTTAGGTGTTCTTTTTCAGGCTCCCCAATTAAAAAGCCAAACGCATTCATTGAAGGGACGGCATCGAATATAACCTTGATTGTTGCCGTAAGCGGGAGCGCTAATATTAATCCAGATAAACCAAAAAGCATACCTCCTAGTATCATGGTAATCATTGCCATCAGGGGGTTGATCGACACCTTGCCACCAACGATATTCGGAGTAATAATATTTCCTTCTAGAAATTGCACAACCTGAAACCACGCAATTACACCGATCGCGTACCAAGCGGAATCTTTAACTGCTAACGCGAATAATGCGGGTAGAATGGATCCAATTGCAATTCCGATATAGGGTAGGAGCATTAACAATGCAGCTAGTGTGCCAAAAAACCAAGCATAATCGATTCCCAAGACCATCAAGCCGATCGTATTAAGAACAGCTACGATACCCATCACGGTAATAAGCCCTAAAAGGTAGCTCTGTACGACGGTGTAAATCTTATTTAATGTGTCGTTCACTTTCGCTTGAGGAACGCTACGGAATGCCTTAAAAAAGAATTCCCGGAAAAACACCCGGTAGTATAGCAGGAAGAAACTGAAAAGAGGAACTAGGATGGCACTTGCAAGCATATTACCAATCGACCCGAAAGTAGCCGTCGCCATACTTCCTACATTTGAAAACAATTTACTTCCCTGTTCTTCAATCTGGTCCATCATTGCAGTCCGCTCGATACCGAAGGACTGTTCAATCCAGCTCTGTGCCCGTTCAAAGACGGAGATAACCTTCGCCGTTATAGCTGTTGCGTCTTTCCCGATAATAATGCTCTGGTGTACGATGAACCATCCAAGTGACCATATAATTGCAATTGCCACAATGACAGACAGTATTGCAGCCGTTGCGCGCCCGACACGAAGCTTTTCAAAAAAATGAGTGATTGGATAGAGAGATATCGAAATAAGTATCGAAAAAAGTAACGGAATAAGTACTCCCTGGGTCGCATACACAAACAGCAATATCATTGCTGTAGCAACCAATGTCGAAGCTAGACTAAAAGAATAGGGGTATTTTTGTTGGGAATTATCCATAATTTTTGCGTCTACAATCGAGTTGTCAATAATCTTTGATCAAATTACACTTTTTTTCGTTGATTCCAATATAGAACGTAAAAAAAGGAAAGTATGATAACCATGCTGTTGATAATAAAAATTCCAGGAATTCGCGTGATATCATCAGCATAAATATATCCCGCTGCAAGTGCACCCAGACCAATTCCCGCCTCAAGAGCAATATACATCGTCGCCATTGCACGACCGCGATGCTGCGGTAAACTCAAATCAATGGTCCATGCATTCACCGCCGGTGATAAGATACCGGTCCCAATTCCATAAATCACAGCACCTAAAATTAGTCCGTTAATAGAGTCTCCAAGTCCAATAAATAAAATTGCTAGCGCGACTACAAAAGTCCCAACAAACATCACCCGAATACGTCCGTAATGATCGGCAACTTTCCCCGAAATAAAACGAATACCAATGGACGAAATGGTATATGCGGTAAAAAACAAACCCTTGTTGGCGATCCCAAGATGTTCACTCCAATCGGGAATTAAAGTTAAAATTACGCCATATCCGGTATACGACAGTAGCGTAACGACCGCTGCAGGAATAACGCGCAACTCGATGATTTCTGATCGCTCGATGCGTAGCATCTTGGCAGAAAATCGACTTTTGACTTTAAGTGTCTCTTTCATATTCATTACTATCAGAATCGATAACAATGCGAATGCTGATGAACTATAGAATAATGGATCCATTCCATAAGCCGCAGCTATATAGCTCCCGATTGCCGGTCCGATAGCTCCACCAATACTAAAGCATAACCCATGTAAGCCGAGAGCTTCGCCCCAACGGTTCGACGGTATAATGTCGGCTACGTAAGCGGACGTTGCGGTTGGTTTGAAACCCGTGGAAAATCCGTGGATGAGCCGAAGCATGAAAAAACCTGCAACGGAACTTATTAATGGGTATAGAAATCCGCACACAAAACATACCATCGAGCCAACGGCCATGACGGGGACACGGCCCCATTTATCCGTTAGTTTGCCACTGAATGGCCGAGAAATTCCCGCCGTTAATGTAAACAATGCTATAATTAATCCTTTGTGCTCGGCGCCCCCTAGCTGACTTAAATGATTGGGAAGCTCAGGAATAATCATATTAAAACTCGTAGAAAAAAGCAACGAGCTTAAGCATAACAGCGCGAAAGGGAGTGTGTAAATCGAAGTCGTGTTATTCACTACCGTTTTTTCTGATTTAGCTTTTGGCGCGCTAGCTCCGAGCAAAATATCGTTGTCGCTACTGCGACATTTAATGACTCGGCGTCTCCAATTCGCGGAATCGTTACTGCGTGATCGATATTACTTTTTATCGTCTCATTGATGCCGTTACCCTCGTTGCCGAGGATAATGAGCCCAGAAGACCCGAAATCCGTTTGGTAGATAGAACGTCCACTTAAAACGGCACCGAATGTCGTTATGTTGCTCTTGTCAATAAACGAATTCAAATCCGTATAATGAATATTTACACGTGCTAACGATCCCATCGTTGCCTGGACCACTTTTGGGTTGAAAGCATCGACAGTACCGTTAGAGCATACTATTGTTTTTATTCCAAACCATTCAGCTGTCCGAATAATCGTTCCAAGGTTACCAGGGTCTTGAATGTCATCGAGAACTATACTGTGCGTGTTTTCGAGATTATTCCAGTCGAAATCCTCAATTGGAGGTGTTTTTACTAAAGCAAGTACCCCTTGGGGCGAGGATAAACTTGTAATTTTATGGAATTCCTTATCAGTGATGTCTATGCATTTTAGATTTTGCGGTAAATTGCTCATTTTTGTCCGAGCGTCAGGCGTTGCATATACACAGTGTATTTGATAACTCGAGGAGATAAACTCCGAAACAGATTTTATACCCTCGACGACAAAGAGTCCGTGTTGCTTGCGAAATTTTTTATGGTGCAAAGACGTAATTAAACTGATTTGCGCTTTTGATAACATTGCTTAATGATTAAGAAATACAGTTTTATTGCATTTGCAAGTATAACGCTTTTGTTGCTAACTTTCGCATCATGTCGATCAGCAAGATATTTGAATGAAGATCAAGCGCTCGTAGCGGATGTCGAGGTTTCGGGCATTCCTGCTAATTTACGAGAAAATGCGACAGCCTATATATCGAATGAAATTAAGCCAAATTCAAGGCTAAATTTGACGATTTATAACCTGTTTAATACGAAGGATGGCCGTTATAAACGGGAGAACATTCGTAACGTCGGTGAACCACCACATATTTTAGATTCCTCGCTCGTTGAACTATCCGCAAAGCAAATTAGCCGGTTCTTACAGACCAAGGGTTATTTTAATGCTCAGATAACACCTAAATCCGTGATTAGAAAGAAAAAGGCACACGTAACGTTCGATGTTTCTCCAGGCGATCCTTTTAATTTTGGATCCATTACACACAAAATCGAGGATTCAAAAGTGCGTACCATTTATGAAAATAGCGTTGTCCCACATTCAAAAGTAAAACAAGGGGAACAGTTCAATAGTGCGCTCCTGCTCGCGGATCGCGAATATCTTTACAATAAGCTTAAAGAACAAGGCTACTACGATTATTTACGACAATATATGCGTGTTGGGCTGGATACGGTTAGTACCGCTAAACAAACGAATTTACATACTACAGTGGACGAACCATCCGACAGCACGCACCATACCGTTTATCAAATCGATAGCGTTTATGCAAAAATCTTGCTTCCGTATGGTCAGACGAGGAATCGTGAGCCTAAATTGTACTACGATAGTATCATAAATATATCTTTCGACGATCAAACCGGGCGATTTCGATTAAAACCCATTTCAAAATATATGTACGTCCGTCCTGGCATGCCTTACAACATAAAAAAGGAAAATCAATCGTACGATCGCTTATACGAGATGAACGGCTTTCGGAATGTGAAAATCAATTATCAAAAAGTAGATTCTAACCGTCTAAATGTCGTTTACGAATTAACGCCACGCCCTGTAATGGCGAACCAAGTAGAGGGTGAGTTTACATTTAGTTCGGGTATGAGTGGGTTTAATGTCGGTAATACATTCTCGCACCGTAATGTTTTTGGCGGTGCGGAACAATTAGATATTAAACTTCGGTATGGTATTTTGTTCGACCCAAGGCTCGAAGGTGGATTAAGTAATAAAATATTTAATAACGATTTTCAAATTGGGGTAAACCTGACCGTTCCACGCTTGATGACGCCTTTTGAAAACTCAAGTACGGGAACCTATGGGCTCCCACGAACAACCTTTTCAAGTAACCTTCAGTTGTTTCAGCAAGATGCAACCTATTCCAATAGATATTTTACGAATTCATTGAATTATATTTGGTATAGCAAAGCAAACTCCCAGCATAGCCTAACTCCGGTATCTTTAGAATATCGGTCCGGCCGGTTGAATCGGGAATTTGCACAACGGTTAGAGGATGAAGGATACTTGCTTTATGTGCGCAGCAATAATAGAGAATATTTTGGACTGGGCGCGCAGTATGCGTTTACGTATAATGCGGAAAAGCTTCTTCGTTTAGATGACTTCAGCTACTTTAGGTTCGCTTTAGAAAGTAGCGGTAATCTGATCGGCCTGACAGCGAATCTTTTTAAATTTGACCGATCAGTAAATGGTGAACGGCTACTGTTTGGAGTGCCTTATTTACAGTTTGCGAAAACGGAGATGGATTACCGCTTATATAGGCACATAGGTGGTAATCGGCAGGTTGTGTTCCGAGTAAATGCGGGAGTCGCAGTGCCATATGGTAATAATTCTGAATTGTTAATATTTGAAAAGAGTTTTTATGCCGGCGGCATGAATCGTATCAGGGCCTGGCAAGCCCGTACTCTAGGACCGGGCAACTATAACCGAGCAGATCTACCCGAAGCGTTACGGCTTAATTTGAGAAATCTCGATCAACTCGGCGAGCTTAAGCTCGAAGCTAATTTAGAATATCGATTTCGGCTATTAAATAAGTTTTTAGGGGCAAAATTAAACGGGGCGACTTTCTTAGACGCAGGAAATATCTGGCTTTTAAAAGATAATGAAATAAGTAATGATGGAACTTTTAGGGCCGATAAATTTCTTTCTCAGATAGCTTTGGGGACCGGATTTGGCTTGCGGTTCGACATGGATTATTTTATTATACGTCTCGATGCGGGGCTAAAGTTAAAAGACCCCCAGTTCCCAAAAGGGGAACAATGGGTGATAAAGGACTTTTTCAACTCGAAAAAGTTTAAATCCGAGTTCTATGATACCCATCGTCCGGATCGGTATAATTTTATTCAGTACAATTTCAGCGTTGGTCTGCCGTTCTAGATAAAAGAGTGAAGGGAATGGAAGATGCTTTCGATGATTTGCGAGAAATCGAGTCCTTTCGCGTAATGAACATAGGCATAAATCAGCCCAAGTATCAACAAGGTTGCAATGAATCGTTTGAAAAAATAGGCAATTAACAAAATCAGCGTAGGGATTATTAGAAGTAGAAGCCCATGTATTTTAAAAGGCTTAAGTTCGCTATCGGACTTATGGACGAAGTAAAGTTGGCCGATAGATTTTTCTTGATTTTCATGTTTAAAGAAAACAAAGGTTGAACTTTCCAAAGGCTGTTGTATGACGGCAATACCATCATGGAAGTTTAACTGTTGTTGAAAGCCATTTAAACTGAACGCAAATGTTCCATTAATATACTCTTGGGGCCTGGCCATGCTATCGAGCGCAATAATGGCGAGTTTTCCGTTTTGTGTAAGGTTCTCTTTTACGATAAATTCGTCGATACGCTGTGGCTGAGCTTGGCAAAATACGATCGATACGATCGTAAAGAAAAGGGAATGGATTATTTTCTTCACTGAATTTTTTACTAAATCTAATTGATACAATATTAATTAAAAATCATGAAACTACATTTTTTTGGGTTTATAATTTTTTCTTTTAGGCATTTCTTCCGTACATTTGCGATACGTTTTAAAAGATAGACTGATATGGAAAATACAGTGTCGCCAAGACCCGCAAAAAAGACAGATAATAATGCCAACCGGACCGAATACTATGTGACTTTGACAATAGCAGTTGTCATTGGGATAGTAGGTGTATTTATTAGATTTGTACCAGATGTCGTTCCAGCATTGGGGCAGATGACATTTTTGTTCTCTTTGATCGCTAATGTTGCAATGATTATTGCTGCATTGATCGTTTTTAAAACTGTTTTTGCAATTTTAGGATTTGCGAAGAATAGAAATTAATCGTTAGGGTCTGTAAAATATTATGGCTTCGGGAGAAATCTCGAAGCTTTTTTTATTAGCAGCATCAGTCTTATCTGAATACCAACTCAGTTATTTGATGAACAAGATTGTGAACGAGTTTGAGCATTCTGAAAATCGTACTGCGATATAACCTAAGCGCCAAAAAGGAAAAGCAGTAATAGTGACTCTTATTGCATCTCGAAATCATCGAAATTCTCGAGAGACACATTGTGTTTCACGTATTACTGCTTTTTTTTGGTAATTAACGCAAGATTATATTGCGTTATTGCTTAGTGTATTAAGCGAAAAGCGACCAAGTGCTCCAAGGGATTCTAGATATTATTAATAACAATCCTAGTCCGAAGAAAATAAGTATAGTCTGGTTCGCTTTCTTAGGGTCAGTAGCCTTCTTTGCCTTTGAATATCCGATCGTAATCAAGATTATACCAATTAACATCATTAACGGGTGCTCGAGGAAATACAGGCGAGAAAGGCTATTTTTCATATTCTCACCAGAGAATGCTGGTAAGCCTAGCGGTGATGTGAAATAAAGTATAAGCCCCAGTAGCAACTGAATATGGGCTGAAATAAACCCAAGTAATGCAACCTTCCTATTGTATGGCTTGTTTCCTAAATAATTGACCAGCGTAATTATCAAAACGATAATTAATGCTAAAAGAAGAACGATCGCAATCGTTGAGTGTAAATGTTTCATTCCGGTTAACATAATTTTAATTTTTTAGAGACTCTCCTAATTTTATTATAACTTCCCTATGTTGTTTCTGTAGCTCGCATAGGCAGTAACAGAGCAAAGGTACTATTTTGATAGTCTGTTATCACTAATTTCTTTAAATTCCGATTTAGGCTTGAAATTCGGAAACGTTTTTTCCATGCTCATCGTATAACCAATATCGAAAAACAGACGGATGTCAGCTATAATACCTGCAAAGTTCCAGTTTTCGTCTACTTCATCGTGAACGCTGTGATAGCGGCCTACTAAAGCTTCTTTGCGTATTTTATTTGTTACTGTGTCGGTTGACAAAAGTTCCGTTCCACTTCCCATGAAAAGTCCTGGAACTCCAACTTTCACAAAGTTAAAATGATCCGAACGGAAGAACCCTCCCGAAGAGGGGTTGCTTTCACCTTTTACCGCACGGCCCAGTTTTGTGGCAGATCTTTCAACATAATCTTCGATTTCGGTTTGTCCGATTCCAACAATGGACACATCGCTGGTTTCCCCTAAAGGACTGAATGCATCCATATTTAAGTTCGCGACGGTTTTTGCAAGCGGATAGATAGGATGTTCCGTATAGTAACTAGAACCGAGTAATCCTTCTTCTTCGGACGTAACAGCTAAAAATGCAATCGAACGTTCAGGCTGAACTTTAGCCGCTTTAAAAGCTTTTGCAATTTCGAACAACGCTGAAATCCCCGCAGCATTATCAATCGCACCATTATATATTGAATCACCATCAACAGCCTCGCCAACGCCAAGGTGATCCCAGTGTGCGGTGTAGATAATAACTTCTTCAGGTCGCTTAGAGCCTTTTAGCGTCGCAATAACATTATTCGAACTTGATTTTATAATTTCATTTGTTAAGTTAACTGATACCTTAACATCCAAAGGTATGGCTTTGAAACCGGGCTTTTTTGCTTTGTCAATAAGCGATGTCGATTTACCCGCGAGCGCGAAAAGCTTGTCCGTTGTTTGTGCGGTAATCCATCCCTCGAATTCTGTTGTTTTGGTTTGGTCCGTTTGGCTTTCTAAATTTAGCTGCGGCCCTGTCCAACCTGATCGTACGACGTTCCATGCGTAACTAGCCGCATCGGTATCATGGATCAGAATCACACCTGCAGCACCTTGACGGGCGGCTTCTTCGAATTTGTAGGTCCAACGCCCGTAGTAGGTCATCGTATCGGCTTTAAATAAATTATTATTGTATTTTCCTGGATCACTCACCATGGCAACAACTGTCTTCCCTTTAACATCTAGGTCTTTATAGTCGTTCCATTCAAATTCGGGAGCAACGATTCCAAAACCTACAAAAACTAGTTCGGAATCCTCGACTGCAATATCTTCTTGTAGGCGTTTGCTCCCAATGACATAATCATCAAGGTAATTAATTGAAAATGTGCTAGATTTGCCGGAAAAAGTTAATTTGCTCTCATTGGGGGTAGATTTAATGGAGACCATTGGAACCTCTTGAAAATAAGAATCGCCGTTTCCTGGCGATAATGCCAGCGATTTAAATTCATTTTCAATATAATTTACCGTGAGGGTATCTCCTTTAGTGAACGGTTTTCTTCCAAGAAATTCGTCGGAAGATAGTGCCGTTATATTTTTCACTAAACTTGCTTCTTCGATAGCTTCAAATGCGTTTGAATCTATCGAATCAGCGTCATATTTGTCGTTTCCTTTAAACTGGCACGAAGCTAATAAGGTTACAATTCCCGTCGTCAGTAGTAATGTTTTTTTCATGTAGATACTTTGCTTAAAGCAACAAAAATACAAGTAATTTTGTAACTGGTCTATTTTAACGCATTTTCTTGACGTAGGCCGTTAACTCGCACGCTCCGTCTCATTGCTTTGGATAGGTTCGATCTGTATAGGGTAAACTTCGGCGATCGGGGAGAAAAGATACTCCTTACCCGTTGAAATTTCTGTGCATAAGAATCGTTTTCGTAGTTTTTTTCCTTTTTGAAATATACGACCGCCTTTAAGGTAGAAATGTGAATTTTCATCGAGCGCTTCGATGGTTAAAGTGTTTGTGCTTTTTTTGTCGTAGCTTCTTAAAGCTTGATAGAGATTAATATCTGTACAACTTGAAGCGGCTGGGTTATTCATATACTGGATAATAGCTTTTAAGACATCTTGCGGGAATATATTTAGAGATAGAAAAGGCATAATTAAATCTTTAAAATTATTTTTCCACTCCTCGCCATGTGGCTTAACGCAACTTTTATGTTGAAGCCAGGTTCTTAGGTGTGCAAACTCATGTATCGTTGTCACCAAGAAGGCATAGGGGTTGAGGTCATGGTTCACTGATATTCTATGTGGCCCCCCTTTGAATGGAGCACGGTAGTCACCAAGCTTTGTGACACGAGGTTTTGAGATGTGGAATTGACATCCCGAGTCTTGTATCCATTTTGCAATAATAGGCGCTGCTCCTTGGGGTATATAGCTACTTAATGTATTTGATAAGTTCGGCATAGAGTACAAAAATATTGTTTTATTTTGATATTCTCATCGACCGAATTTCCGCAACCTCGTTGAAATAATTATCTTTGGATGAGTATATGAGTAATAAAACCATCTATTCAAATTTTGCTTGGAATGTATTTAGAGCGTGTCGCAAAAATATATCCGAAAATAGAATAAATTTTAGAAAAATTGCAATAATTAGTACTATATGCTTACAAGACTGTTTATAAAGAATTATGCATTAATCGAGCACCTTGATATTCCCTTCGACCAAGGACTAAATATTATTACAGGTGAAACAGGCGCCGGAAAGTCTATTATTATGGGGGCACTAGGCTTGATTTTGGGTAATCGAGTTGATGGCATGCAATTTTTTGATAGTACAAAAAAGTGTGTAATTGAAGGACAATTTAATATTGCCGCTTATTGTCTAATAGATTTTTTTAATGAGAACGACCTGGAGTATGAAAATGCAACAATTATCCGGAGGGAAATTACTGTAGATGGAAAATCGCGCGCATTTGTTAATGATTCACCCGTTACGTTAAGTATTTTAAGATTACTCGGCGAGCAACTATTTGATATTCATTCTCAGCATGCAACTTTACAGTTAAATACCGAGAAATTCCAATTGATGGTTATTGATAGTGTTGCGAAAAACGATACGCTTTTATCGAATTTCCGAAAGAGCCACGCAACGTTTAAAAAATCAAAGACGACACTCGAGCAATTAAAGTCGCAAATTTCACTCGAGAATGCGGAAATGGATTTTAATCAATTTCAGTTCAACGAACTCTTCGAGGCGGCATTAAGTGTGGACGAACAGGAGTTATTAGAGGCTGAGATAAGTCAGCTTGAAAATGCAGAGGAGATAAAGAGAGGTCTGTTTGATGCAAGCCTCTTACTCGAGGACGATGAACGCTCTGTACATGTTTTACTCAAGAATGCAGTTAATCGATTGCAATCTATTGATAGGTATTTAACCTCTGTCGTGCCACTTTCCGAGCGATTAAACAGTGCTTTGATTGAGGTAAAAGATATTTCAGCAGAGATAGCAGAACTGGAGCAGACAGTAACCACAGACGAAAATCGGCTACAATATGTGAATGATAGATTGAGCGTAATTTACGGATTACAAAAAAAGCATCGTGTCGACACAGTTTTCGAATTATTGGAAATTCATGATCGTCTTGACCAAAAGCTTCAGTTGGTAACCAGCCAAGAGGAACGTATTGAAAAGCTCGAACGCGAGTTGAGCGAGTGTTATAATCAACTAATTGCAGATGGACAGGTGTTACATGATGCTCGTGCTGCGGTCCTAGACGCTATATGTAGCCATGTTCATGGTGTGTTGGCGCAGGTTGGAATGTCAAATGCACAATTGCAGATCGACTTAGCTGCGTTGCCGGTGGATAAATATAAAGTCAACGGAGGCGATGAGGTACATTTTCTTTTTTCAGCGAACAAAGGGCAATCCATGCAACCGATACATCGGGTGGCATCTGGAGGAGAGCTTTCGCGCGTGATGCTAGCCTTAAAGTCGTTGGTTGCAAAGTCTTCCGCACTACCATCTATCATATTTGACGAAATTGACACAGGTATTTCCGGAGAAGTGGCGCTCAAGGTTGGAGAAATAATGGAACGACTGGCCGATAGTATGCAGGTAATGGCTATAACGCATCTACCACAAATAGCTTCCAAAGGCAACGCCCATTTTAAAGTGTATAAACAAGATGAGGGAGAAAAAACAAAGTCAAATATTTCACTTCTGGGTAAAAGCGAACGCGTTCTAGAAATTGCTCAAATGTTAAGCGGAGCAAATCCAGGAGAATCAGCTTTGAAACATGCGAGGGATCTAATAAGAAATTAATTAGCGAAAGTTTATTGATACTGTCGCTAGTTAATTTCTCGAACGGTGTTTACTACTCTATCCAATCAGCATCGGTAAGCGTTACTTTGACGAAAAGCTGTGATGGTACATCCACAAATATATCATCTCCAAGAATTGGGTCTTGTGCAGTGATGGTTACTGAACCAACGCTATATTCGTAGCTGTAAGCAACCCCTTCTTTTGTTCCAATAGCGTGGTAAGTCCCTTCGTTATCATAACTGTAAGCGACAGTAACAACGCCCTGCTGCATGTAGTAATCTGTTAATTCGGGCACTGGCAATACCAAATGTGCTTGGTTGTCTTGTCCTTCCCAATCCGACGCTTGACGTTCGAATATTATAGTTTGACTGGGGAGATAGTTCGTGACATACTCCTTCGTACAACTTAACGTCGTTGCCAACGTGGCGGTTCCAATAAATAGTGCAATGAGAACTTTTTTCATAATGTTGTTATTATATTTTCAATGTGTAGATACCCCAATTAAGACGTTAAATTATGTTAATGGTTTAAAGTGTAACAGCAAAAAACAAGCCATAAAAAAACACCAGTATTTAACTGGTGTTTAAATTAAGATTATTTATTTATTTTTTCTTTTTCGTATCAGGTTCTTCGACATCTGGTGCTAACGGAATCTCAGGATTTTCAACACTAACTTCGATTTCCTTTTTATCGTCATTAAAATCGATATTCAGCTTCGAACCATTTTTTACTTCACCTTTTAAGATTTCCTCTGCAATTGGATCTTCGAGGTATTTTTGAATTGCACGTTTCAATGGACGTGCTCCAAAATTTGTGTCGTATCCTTTTTCGGCGATATAAGCTTTAGCCTTTTCCGTCAATGATATTTGATAACCTAATCCGTGGATTCGGTTGAAAAGATATTGCAGCTCGATATCAATGATTTTTAAAATGTGCTCTTTGGTCAACGAATTGAATACGATTACATCATCGATACGGTTTAAGAATTCAGGTGCAAATGCACGCTTAAGCGCAGTCTCAATAACACCCCGAGAATGCGTGTCGGCTTGGTTTACCTTTGCTGTAGTGGAGAAACCAACACCTTGTCCAAATTCTTTCAATTGACGCGCTCCGATATTGGACGTCATTATGATTATTGTATTACGAAAATCTACTTTTCGGCCCAAACTATCTGTCAACTGGCCCTCATCTAATACCTGTAATAGCAAGTTGAAAACATCTGGGTGTGCTTTTTCGATTTCGTCTAGTAAAACGACGGCGTAGGGTTTTCTACGGACTTTTTCCGTCAATTGCCCACCTTCTTCGTAACCGACATATCCCGGAGGCGCGCCCACTAAACGTGATATGGCAAATTTCTCCATATATTCGCTCATGTCGATCTGAATCAATGCGTCTTCAGAGTCGAACATAAAACGTGCTAATTCTTTTGCAAGTTCAGTTTTTCCAACTCCAGTAGGCCCAAGGAATACAAATGAGCCAATAGGTTTCTTTGGGTCTTTTAAGCCTGCCCGTGTACGCTGAATGGCTTTAACTAATTTTTGTACGGCATCATCTTGACCAATGATTCGTCCTTTTACTAATTCACCCATATTAAGCAACTTCTGACTGTCTGTCTGATTTACACGCTGAACAGGAATTCCTGTCATCATTGAAACGACTTCAGCGACACTATCTTCAGTTACCGCGTAACGTTTAGATTTTGTTTCGGCTTCCCAAGCAGATTTTTCTTGCTCTAATTGTTCGAGAAGTTTTTTTTCCGTGTCACGTAATTTTGCAGCCTCTTCGTATTTTTGACTCCTAACAACCTTATTTTTCTCGACCTTAACTTCCTCGATTTTTTCTTCGATTTCAATTATGGATTGTGGAACGTGAATGTTGTTAAGGTGGACACGTGAACCAGCTTCATCTAACGCGTCGATAGCTTTATCAGGTAAAAAACGATCCGTGATATAACGCGTTGTCAATGCTACACATGCCTCGATTGCCTCGTCTGTATAGGTGACGTTATGATGCTCTTCGTATTTGTCTTTTATTCTATTTAATATTTCAATTGTTTCTGTATGCGATGCCGGCTCGATAACAACTTTCTGAAAACGTCTATCCAAAGCGCCATCTTTTTCAATATACTGGCGGTATTCGTCCAAAGTGGTTGCACCAATACATTGTATTTCACCTCGCGCCAGTGCAGGCTTAAACATATTTGACGCATCAAGTGAGCCCGATGCTCCACCTGCGCCTACGATGGTGTGGATTTCATCAATGAATAATATTACGTCGGGTGATTTTTCAAGCTCATTCATTACAGCTTTCATCCGCTCTTCGAACTGGCCGCGGTACTTCGTACCTGCAACAAGGGAGGCTAAATCAAGTGTTACCACACGTTTGTTAAATAAAACACGGGAAACTTTTCTTTGAACAATTCGTAGTGCTAATCCTTCTGCAATCGCAGATTTCCCGACTCCCGGCTCACCAATTAGTATTGGGTTATTTTTCTTACGTCGCGAAAGAATTTGTGAGACACGTTCAATTTCTCGTTCCCGCCCAACTATCGGATCTAGTTTGCCATCCTCCGCTGCTTTGGTTAAGTCCCGTCCGAAATTATCTAAAACGGGTGTTTTTGATTTGATATCAGAAACTTTCTTAGGAGTGGAGAACTGTTGGTCATCATCTGCAAAGTCATCGTCACCCGCTGGTGAGTTAGGGGCTTCGTCTTTGATAGTTGTTTTGTTTTGTTCTACTTCACTCTTAAATAAATCATATGAAATACTGAAATTTTGTAATATTTGCGACGCGATGTTTTCTTCATCACGTAGTATAGCGAGTAGTAAATGTTCAGTACCAATGATATCGCTCTTAAATATCTTAGCTTCTAAATATGTTATTTTGAGTACTTTTTCTGCCTGTTTCGTTAACGGCATGTTGCCAATAGGAGCTCGTGACATCGAAGATCCTTTGACAGCATCCTCTACAGAGAGCCTAATGGCCGCTGTGTCAACCCCAATATTTTTCAATATTTTAATTGCGACTCCATCTCCCTCACGAATCAACCCGAGCAAAAGATGCTCTGTGCCGATGTAATCGTGACGAAGTCTGAGTGCTTCTTCTCGGCTGTAGGAGATAACATCCTTTACGCGTGGTGAAAATTTTGCTTCCATGTATTAATACCTTTCCTTTATATATGATGGATCCTGTAAACTACCTCCCACGACAAAGTAATTATTATAAGTCTTCGCGGGAAGGTATAGCTACTGTTTTATAAATGTAAAAAATAAAATATAAAACCAATAGTTATTCTGCGATAGAATTTATCAACAATTACGCCACAGCGGGGGAAGTACCAAAATGGCAGTCCCCGCGATTGAAAAATGACTATATTTGTACAAAAAAAAATAAAACGCTAATTATGTCTGATGAGAAGATAATTTTTTCAATGGCAGGAGTAAGTAAAACTTACCCGCCACAGAAACAAGTTTTAAAGAATATTTACCTCTCTTTCTTTTATGGTGCGAAGATCGGTGTTATCGGGTTGAATGGATCAGGGAAATCCTCCTTATTGAAGATAATTGGCGGATTAGATAAATCATATCAAGGCGAAGTTGTGTTTTCTGCGGGCTATTCTGTTGGTTTTCTGGCACAAGATCCACTTTTAGATCCGGTAAAAACAGTTAAAGAAATAGTTGCAGAGGGTGTTTCCGAAATAACAGCAATATTAGAAGAGTACGAAGAGATTAACGAAAAGTTTGGACTTCCTGAGGTATATGAAAATCCAGATGAGATGGATAGACTACTTGTGCGGCAGGGCGAATTACAAGATAAAATTGATGCGACAAATGCATGGGAATTGGATGCGAAATTGGAACGCGCCATGGATGCATTACGTTGTCCTGATCCAGATTCAGTTATTGCCAATTTGTCAGGAGGTGAACGTCGACGAGTGGCACTTTGTCGTTTACTACTGCAGGAACCGGATGTTTTATTGTTAGATGAACCCACAAACCATTTAGATGCAGAATCTATTGACTGGTTAGAGCAACATTTGAAACTATATAAGGGGACCGTTATCGCGGTAACGCATGATCGTTATTTTCTTGACAATGTTGCTGGATGGATTCTTGAGCTGGATAGGGGGGAAGGTATTCCTTGGAAAGGGAACTATTCTTCTTGGTTAGATCAAAAAGCCAAAAGATTGGCACAGGAGGAGAAACAAGAAACTAAGCGACAAAAAACTTTGGAACGCGAACTCGAATGGGTTCGTATGGCCCCCAAAGCACGACATGCTAAATCAAAATCAAGGTTAAATAACTACGAAAAATTGGCTTCTGAGGAAACGAATGAACGTGAAGATTCGCTCGAGTTATTTATCCCCCCCGGGCCACGGTTAGGTAATGTGGTGATTGAGGCGGATAATATTTCGAAGGGATATGGAGATAAAGTTTTGTTTGAAAACCTAAGTTTCGCACTCCCTCCGGCAGGTATCGTTGGCATAATTGGTCCAAATGGGGCAGGTAAGACGACATTATTCCGTCTAATCACGGGACAAGAGCAACCGGATACAGGGACCTTTAAGGTCGGAGAGACAGTGGTATTAGGGTATGTTGATCAAAATCATGATGATCTTGATCCTAATAAATCGGTGTGGGAAAACATTACCGAAGGAAATGATAATATTTTGTTGGGAAACAAAAATATTAATTCGCGTGCATATGTTTCTAAGTTTAATTTCAATGGCGCTGACCAACAGAAAAAGGTTGCTGTCCTTTCTGGAGGGGAACGTAATAGGGTACATCTAGCCATCACGTTGAAAAAAGCTTCGAATGTTCTTTTATTAGATGAGCCAACCAATGATATTGATGTAAATACTTTACGAGCACTTGAAGAAGGGCTGGAGAATTTCGGAGGTTGTGCGGTTGTCATTTCCCACGATCGTTGGTTCTTAGATCGTATTTGTACGCATATTTTGGCTTTTGAAGGAGAGTCCCAGGTTACTTTTTTCGAGGGTAATTATACGGAATATGAGGAATCTCGAAAGAAACGTCTTGGAGATATCGCGCCTAAGCGTATTAAATATAAAAAATTGATAAACTAGCGGAGTTGCGTTGCCGTACTTAAATTCGTAGCGATATTCTACGACATGTTAATTGCCTGATAATATTCGGTTAAGATGCAGACATAAAATATTTGAACATTTTTGCATCTTATCGCCGAATTGCTCATATTAAAAACGGGAACCTAATTTATATTGATGTTCTCGTTTTTATTATATCCTCCGCTTTTTCTGCTATTTTGGTCTATGCGACCTACCTGGTTCCAGGTCGCGTCGGTACAATCGCTGGTTTATTTTTTGGCGTTGCCTTTGGAATGGGCGGAATTGGGTCTGCAATATTAGGTTGGCTGGCAGATCAGACGAGTATAACGTATGTTTTTCAGGTGTGTGCTTTCCTTCCTTTGATAGGGGCGGTCACAGGGTTTTTGCCTAATATTAAGCAGGACCGGTAAAGATCGACACTATATCGCCTGTTTAGCCCGTGTTTTTTAGAAAAATATTGTTCAGGTTTTCAGGTTCTTGCGTTTGTTGCTAAAGAATGTTTGGCTTTTGATTTGGAAAAAGGGTTTACGTTTTGTTACCTTTGCACCACTCCGCGAGGGAGGGACGGATTTGAACAGCAGGATTAAGGTAGTCTGAATAGTTGGATTTAGGTTCTATTATTTG